>CP003940.1:1200000-2400000 GCA_000317655.1 Cyanobacterium stanieri PCC 7202 | reverse complement strand
AAGCATCTTTAAACCAGCACAATAAGGAGCAACTTCTACCAAACGACCATTTACAGAAATATAAATCCCATTGACACTGACATCAAAACCGAGATGAAATAGTAAAAATCCTGAAAGACTAGCAATAAATCTTTGTAACCAAAGGGTATAGGGTGTAATCAGATATGGGATAGAGTTAGGAGTAGCAAGAATAATTAATACAAAAGGAAACCAAAATAATTTCAAACCTGCCTTACCTTTCAAGAAATAACATATTCCCAGTAATACGAGGGGAAAGGAAAGGTTAACAAACTCTGGCACCCCTGAGAGGTAAAAAATACCACCCATGGTAAGGGGAAAAAAACCTTCTGGACGAAATAAATCAGGTAAATTATGCCATTTTTTGCGATCCAACCAACATAAATAAAAGGCAAAGGGGATGCCAATCACCCCATGACTAAAATATTCATGCTCAATGCCAATGGTTTTGTTTAGCCAACCATCATACCAATGCCATATTAAAGGGAGATAGATTAAGCATAAAAATAAAAGTATGATGTAGGATATTGTTTTTTCATTAAGGGTTATTTTTTTATTGCTTGTCAGTGCCATAGTGTTTATTTATGGTAGGTTATATGGATTAATTTGTAATTGTTCTTGGAAAATTAATGGAAATAGAATAGTGCGATTTTTTTATTGTAACGATCATATTCTTAAGTGTATCAACTGTATCCAAAAAAATAAATTTTCTGAGTCACAAAAACCAACTAGAATGATGACTGTTGCCTGTCATGGAGTAGAAGTGTTAACCTAAATGTGATTAATCTAAGTTTTCCCTGACACAATACCACCTGTGAAAAGTTTTTTCTTCAATGACAACGTAATCTATGTTATTAAAAGATTATCCCAAGGCTTACTAACTCTTTTGTTAGCTTCGATGCTTAGTTTTGTCATCATTCAGTTAGCACCGGGAGACTATCTTGATAATTTACGCCAAAACCCGACTATTTCACCAGAAACCATTGAAGATTTACAGATTCGTTTTGGATTAGATAAACCACCTCTACAACAATATTTATTATGGTTTCGCCAAGTCATTACGAGGTTTGATTTTGGGGAAAGTTTTGTCTATTCTCGCTCGGTTTCTTCTCTTATTCTTGAGCGTATTCCCGCTACTCTACTCTTAGCTATTTCATCTATTATAGTAACATGGGCGATCGCCCTTCCCCTTGGGATTATTAGTGCCGTAAATCAAAATAAAACTATTGACAAAACATTAAGGGTAGTTAGTTATTTTGGACAAGGATTTCCCAGTTTCATCACCGCCCTAATTTTATTAGTCGTAGCTCAAAATTTATCCCCCCTATTTCCCGTAGGTGGTATGACAAGCATCAATCATAATCAATTATCCCCCCTCGGTAGGGTTTTAGACATTGTCTGGCACATGATATTACCCACCATCGCCCTAAGTATTACCAGCTTTGCAGGTTTACAACGATTAACCAGAGGACAATTATTAGATGTACTCAGACAAGATTATATCCAAACCGCAAGAGCAAAAGGACTCCCTGAAAATAGAGTTTTATACGTTCATGCCTTACGCAATGCCATTAATCCCCTCATCACCTTATTAGGTTTTGAATTTGCAAGTTTGTTGAGTGGAGCATTTATTGCCGAATTTTTCTTTAATTGGCCAGGATTGGGTAGATTAATTCTACAAGCAGTTCAAGCCCAAGATTTATATTTAGTTATGGCTAGTTTAATGATGGGGGCAACAATGTTAATTGTGGGTAATTTGATGGCTGATCTATTATTAAAAGTAGTTGATCCTCGTATTAAGTTAGAAAACTTGGAATAATTGATTTTATACCCATCGATCCAAAATATCCTTAAAAAGTAACTCATCTACCCAAGTTTTAACCACCACAGTCAAAGGCAAAGCAAGTAATAAACCAATTACCCCAAAGGCTTGGGCAAAAAAGATTTGGGCAAAAAGGGTTACAGCGGGTAACAAAGAAACCTTATGTGCCATCACCTTGGGAGTCAGCCAGTAACTCTCTATATTTTGAATAATAAAATACCAAATTAAAATGGCGACAATTTTCCACGGAGAATCAAGCAAAGCAATCATTACAGGAAAAACGACACTAATGGCAGGGCCTATGTTGGGAATAAAATTTAACAAACCAGCTAAAAGTGCATGAACTAATACCAACTTTACCTGAAATACCAATAAACCAATACCACTTAAGCTACCAATAAATAAACAATTAATTAAAATACCATTGAGCCAACTCACGATAGCAACTTCGCTTTTATCAAAAATTTCCGCAGCACGACGACGATAAAAAGAAGGAAAAAGTTTGAGGCAATAATGACGGTAGCGACGAGGATTAAGTAAAAAAACGACTGTTAAAAACACAACAAATAAGATTTGTAATGTGACTGCCACCACATTAGAAAAAACCACTAAAAAGTTATTTACTAAATCACTACCTAAACTTGAATAGTTACTGATAATATCATTAAAACTCGGAATAAAAAAGGTTCCTTCTAAATAATTAGAATAAAATTCTTCTAAAGTAGGATTAATGGCTTCCCACACCCTTGGTAAGCTATTGATTAGTAACTGAAATTGTTCCACAAAAGGAGGAAGAATTACCACCACTAAAATATTAATTATAATTAAACTTAATACAGAAACAAATAAAGTGGCATATTTACGACTAAAGTTAAAACTCAAGAGAAATCTTACTAATCTATTAAAGGCAACAGCAAAAATCATTGCCATAAAAATTAATAAGATTAGTTGCCTAATTTGCCAAACTACATAAAGGGAAATTAAAAAAACTAAAAATCCTATAGATTGACCAAAATTCATGAGTTTTATTCGTAATAAATAGTAAAAATATTTAAAGCAGCAGATTTCAAATGATGAAATTTAATTACTAATTAATTTTGTCTTGTTGTAAACATTGGTTATGATTGAAGATACTAACTTTAACAATGATACATCGTCAGATAGTCGTTCATCGTAGAATAATTGTAAAACGTTCTGAGTAATAAAATATTAATTATGAATAACAAAGATAAAAAAGACAATTCTTTTCTTCTCGAGATTGGTATGGGTTTATTGACTCCTCCGATTTTATTGGGAATCACCATTAGTCGTGAAGTGGGAGAGATAATGGAAAGTTTAGGGGAAGCTAGTGAAGAAATTTTCCGTGGGCAACATTTACCAATATTAAAAAATAAGAATTGAAAAAAGAAAAAATACAAAAATGTGATAACTTTTTGACAAGACTATTTTCCCCATAAAAGTCAATGGCATTAGAAAACTCCCCCAACTCTCAAGAAAAAATTTACTATTTATCCCCTAGCAATAAAATTCACAGTAGTGAATGTCGCCATTGCAAACCAGAAATGGAGGGATGGCAAAAGATGGATTCTTTTTCTATGGCTTTAGAAAATGATGGCATTCCCTGTCGTCTTTGTTGCCCTTCTTCTAAGGCAATTGAAGATGCCAAAAAGAAGGAAGATTCCTCCCATAAACCCTTACCTCATATTAAGCTAAAAGAAAATTCAGCTTCTAATCACGAAATCAGCGAAAAAGCTATTCATAACAAAGAGAAAAACTTTTCTCCAGATCGTAAACGTTATAAAATTTTAGCAGGTAATGGTTGTCATCAGGCGATCGCCGAGGTACATGGTATATTAGTACCCCCAGCCGAGGAGGATGGTTGTCACAATCTGATTTTGCCCGATGGTTGTGTCTTAGAAGCCAGTTTTAAAGATGCCAGACTGAAATGGTTAGCCTACAATCGGGAAGGAGTTTTAGGGGCTCATTGGTTCAGGGGTTATCCCAAAATGAAAGACAATAAATTAGTTGCTTTTCAGATTGTCGCTTGGGATTTGGATATGCCAACCAATGAAAGAGGCTGGGAAACATGGGAATTTACAGGAGTATGGACAGTACAAAAGAACTTAACAGTCCAACGTTCCATGGGCTTAAAAGAAGTGCGTCAACAAGCCAGAGAAACAGGCTTTATTAAAAAATTTAAATACACCTTTAATAATACTTATGATTGGTTAAAAAACAAGAAACTCTGGAGTGGCTATGTCTATAAATTAATTTGTCGCCGAGAAGGAGATACCCTGAAAATACAGAAAGTAATTCCCTATGCTTGTCCTCGTATAAAACCTGTACCTCGGGGCAGAAATAATAAACCCAAAAACTTTGATACGGGAAAACCTCAATTATCTTCTAACTAGATACAAAAATCTCCTTGAAGGGAAAACTGTAGATGACTGTTATAGTTGTTTGTCATAAGTAACGACAAACAACTATGATGGTGAATAACCATTAATTGCTAATTATACTAATTTAATGGACGCTATTTTTGATCAGGATCTCATAAAAACTGCTGAAGTTCTCCAGTTAGATAGACTGTCGATTGTTCGATTCAAGTATCATCAGATTATTAAATTCCATTACGATAATCAACAGATACCCTCGGCGACAATTGAAAAAGTCTTTGATTGTCATAAAAATAATCACTATAATCCTGATTATGAGGGAAAATATACTCAATTGTCCCACTCCCCTCTTATTTCCCATGCTTGGGGTATGGCTCCTGATTTACTCAAATTAAGTTCTCAAGCAAAAATTAATCTCTTACATCGGGGAGAAGATTGGAGCGAAATTTTTGATTTACACCAACTTCATTCTTTATTATTTATACCTCTTTATTTAAAAAAACAAAAAAGTAAATATCAGCCGGGTATTTTAGGTTATTTGATTTTACAAAATTATACTCCTAAAAAATGGAGTTGTTCAGAAATAGAGGCTTTTAAATGGATTGGCAAACAAGTTAGTACAGAAATTATTAATCAACAAACCGTTAGTAAAATTCAATCTTTGGTAGATGAGCGTACTAGTCAGTTAAAATTAAGTCTTGATGTTCAGGCAAAATTATCTAATAAACTGCGATTTCACCTCGAAGAATTGAGGCAATCTAATAAAGTAAAAGACGAATTTATTGCTAGTATGAGCGATGCCCTGAAAACACCTTTGTCTAATTTAAAAACGGGTATAAAAATGCTCAAAATAAGAAATGAAGAGGAATCTTTAGAGTTATATATTAATATATTAGAACAAGAATGCGAAAAGGAAATTAATCTGGTAGACAATCTTTTGGCAATACAAAAATTAAGATCAAAGGAGATGAAAACCAGCCCTCAAAAAATTTATCTTCCTTCCTTTTTACAAGATATTCAGGATCATTTTAAGGATGATTTGAGTGATAATGATATTGAGTTGAGTATCAATTCTCAATTAGACTTCTTGTTAACGGATTTAAATAGTGTAGATCTAATTTTAAAGGAGTTAATTTTTAATGGAATTAAATTTTCTAGCCCCAACACTACTATTTATTTAATTATTGAACGAGAACAAGATCACTTTATTTTGGAAGTGTCTAATATGGGAGCCGAAATTAGTCCAGATGAGCAAAATAATATTTTTCATCCCTTTTATCAAGGTAGTAAAATTGAAAATGTCACCAATAGCGGTACAGGATTAGGACTTGCTTTAGTGAAGTCATTGGTAGAGAATTTAAATGGTACTATTGAGGTTTCTAGTATCTTATCTCCTAATTCTGAGGACTATATCAACACTTTTACCATAACTTTCCCGCAAGAGTTGCATGAAGTTTATTGAGCCTAATATATCATGGGAGCGTGAGAATTATTCACCCTTAAAAAGACAATGGCATATATTTAATGTTGCCTTTCAGTTTCTTTTTTATCTTTTTTTTGATTTTTGTTTGAGAAAAACAAGCTCTTTTCAACGACATAAAAGGGCAAAATGGTTAGTAGCAAAATTGGTGGAATTAGGTCCTACTTTTATCAAAATTGGTCAGGCTTTATCCACCCGTCCTGATTTAATTCCCATTGAATATATCGAGGCATTTAGTCAGTTACAAGATCAGGTTCCTGCTTTTGCTTCTGAAGAGGCGATCGCCCTTATAGAGACAGAATTAAATACATCAGTATATAGTATATATCAGGAATTTGAACCCATCCCCATCGCTGCAGCAAGTTTAGGACAAGTACATTGGGCAAAACTACGAACAGGAGAAGAAGTAGTAATCAAAGTACAAAGAAAAGGTTTAGATAAATTATTTAACCTTGATTTTAAAGTCTTAAAACAAATTATTACCCTCGGAAATAAAATTATTCCTGGATTAAAAAAATACGAATTAAACTTAATTTATCAAGAATTTTTTGAACTTTTATTCTCAGAAATAGACTATATCCACGAAGGAAAAAATGCCGAGCGTTTTCGTAATAACTTTCAAAACTACCCTAAAGTAGTTGCCCCCAAAGTATATTGGGCATATACCACCGCCAAAATTTTAACCCTCGAATATCTGCCCGGGATAAAAATTAACGATAAACAAGCCCTGCAACAAAAAGCCATCCCCCTAAAATCCCTCATAGAAACAGGTATCTGTAGTTATCTCAAGCAACTATTAGAAGACGGATTCTTTCAAACTGACCCCCATCCAGGTAATATGGCAGTAAGGGATGACGGTGCAATTATTTTCTACGACTTCGGCACCATGGCAGAAGTAAAAGGATTAGCCCAAGAACAAATGATCCAAACCTTTTTCGCAATATTGCGTAAAGACACCGATAAAGTCTTGGATATGCTGATTTATATGGGTTTAATCGAGCGTGTCGCCGACATGACAGCAGTAAAAAGACTAATTAGTTTCCTCCTCGAAAAATTCAGAGATAAACCCGTTGATGTCAACGCTTTCCAAGAAATTAGCACGGAAATATATGTGATGTTTGAACAACAACCCTTCCGTCTACCCCCTCAAATGACATTTATAGTCAAGGCCTTAACTACCCTTGATGGCATTGCTCGAAATTTAGACCCAGAATATAACTTAATGGCTGCTAGTCAACCCTTTATTAAAAATATCGTCAGTTCTGGTAATCGGGGCAATATAATATTGACAATTTTTAATCAGACAAAAATATTTATTCAAGAAAAACTCAATAAACCCTCTCCCCTAGAAGATTTTATGCAAGATTTTCAAGCAAAATTAGACGGTGGAGAATTACAAATTAAGGTGCGTTCCTTAGAAAGCGAAAGGATGTTTAAAAATATTTATTTAGCACTAAAAACGATTCTTTACGCTTCATTAATGGGCTTTTCTCTTTTAAATGCTATTTTGTTGGTTTCAACCATTTATAGTCAATGGGCAGTAATTTTATTTGGTTTAACAGGATTATTTGCTCTTTTTTTCCTCCGTTCAATTATTACCTTAACCCTACAAGAAAAGTTTTTAAAATAACCTTAATTGTTCAGGGTAGCCTATTTAATTCTGCTTAAAAGATAATCAGTCAACTCTATTAAAGCCTGAGTAGAAGGAGAAGGAGATAAACAATCTAACTCCTGCAAAGCCAACTTACTGTGATGGGAAGCCATCGCTCGAGATTTTTCGATACCCTGACTATCATAAACCAATTTAAGAGCCTGTTCTAAATCTCCTTCTTCACTAAATTCCCTTTCAATGAACATTTTTAAAGAAGGATTCTCTTCCATGGCAAATATAACAGGGGCAGTTAAATTTCCACTAGCTAAATCCGAACCTGCGGGTTTGCCTAAAACCTCGGTAGGAGAAGTAAAATCTAAAATATCGTCCACAATTTGGAAAGCTAATCCTAAATTTTTACCATAGCTATAAATTTTTTCAGCAGTTTCTGCACTACTATCGCTTAGTACAGCGGCAGCTTTGGCACTATTGGCAATGAGGGAAGCCGTTTTAAAATAACTCTTCTGTAAATATTTTTCTAGGGATACATCGGTATCAAAACAACTCAAACCCTGTTGAATTTCTCCCTCGGCAAAATCCCTAATGACTTCCGATAACAGTTTTACTACTTGTAAATTATCCAAATTTGCCAAATACCAAGATGATTGGGCAAACAGGAAATCTCCTGCCAAAACCGCAATACGATTACCAAATAAACTGTTTACGGTGGGAACTTGTCTTCTTAATTCTGCATCATCAACTACATCGTCATGAACTAAACTGGCAGTATGGATCATTTCTGTTATTTCTGCCAAACGCCGATGGCGAGAAGTTATATCTTCTTTTTCCATGGTGGCACGAGAGACGAGTAATACAATCGCCGGGCGGATTCTTTTGCCCCCTGCACTGAATAAATGCTCTGCTGCCGCTCCTAATATGGGATGTTGAGCACCTACTAATTTGGTCAAATTATCGATTAGGAGGTGTAAATCTTGGTCAACGGGCTGGAATAGAGAGGTTACAGTTGTCATTGATGAGTTGTATTAGCAAAAATAGTTTACGAAAGTTCACATATCTTATTACTATTTTAAGCTATGGTTTGCTTACTGACACGGTAACTCTTCATCTTCTCATACTTTGAAGGAAAAGAAAAGGATTCAATTCCATATTTGACAAGGGTTATGGCTCAGGAAAAAAAATATTTTTTTTTTCTAATTTTTGAAAATCTATGCTATGCTATTAGTAGGGAATAAATAACTTTCTCGAAGTTAAAAACTCTCACGCTAAAATTTGTCGTGAATATTTATTGGCTTTAGGCGTAGCTTGATTATAGTTGAGAGCCTCGACTTTTAGTGAACAGGGTTTTAAATAAGTAATATATGAGTGTGAGGATACATGGTTTGACCTTGTCCTAGGTTGATTCTGGTTGTTTCTTCTGTGTCTCATGCTGCTTTTGCTACCTATAAATTTTCAACAGCCCTTAGATATTTTTTGTCCAAGAGTTTTTGGGAATAGTAACGGTTATTTTGGTTACTTTTGGGTGGTGGCGGAATTATCTACCTGTAAAAGATTTAAGCTGAGTTTACGGCAAAGGTTAACGGACTTTTTATTATAGTATATCAGTGCAACTACGGTGATGGATTGCAATGCTTTGTGGTGCAAGTTTAAAGCTGTCTGCCTAGATATACTCCATGCTCAATTGTGTTTTATTCCTGAACATTTTGACCCTCGTTGGTTAAAAGTGTTCGATTTTTGGTTTTTTGTCACTCTTATTTTCGGAGGTTTTTCCATGCTCATTCCTTTCCTTGCCCTCATTTATATTTTACTGATTTATGTTTTGTTATTGATTGCCCAACGGTTCAAAAAACTTAATGATAATTCAACTACGGATATAAATAGTTGACAGTTGAGCGAGGACGGTTGACAATCTATTAAAGGTTTTATATCAACTGTCCTTAGAATGCCTATATATACAGATAATTATCCTTTAGCAGGGCAAACTATTTTAGTTACCCGTGCCATCTCTTCTTCTAGTCAGTTTCGGAAAATGCTGGAGGAAAAAGGGGCGACGGTGTTTGAGTTGCCAGCGCTAGAAATCACTCCTCCTTCTAGTTGGGATGATTTGGATGGGGCGATCGCCCATATCAATAATTTTGAATGGATAATTCTCACCAGTGCCAACGGGGTAAACTATTTTTGGCAGAGATTGGAAAAAGCAGGAAAAAACCAAACAGATTTAAAGGGAATAAAAATTGCGGTGGTAGGAAAAAAAACCGCCCAAGTTTTGAGAGAGTATAATCTACAAGCAGACTTCATTCCCCCTGATTTTATCGCCGACTCCATGGCGGAAAATTTCCCGGAGTCGTTGGGGGACAAAAGAATTCTCTTCCCTCGGGTAGAAACTGGGGGGAGAGAAATTCTCGTGCAAGAGTTAACCCAAAAAGGGGCGCTGATAACGGAAGTGGCGGCCTATCAGTCAGGTTGCCCCAAGGAGATGGATAAAAGTATTTTACACGCCCTAGAAGAAAGAATTATCGATATTATTACTTTTGCAAGTTCTAAGACTGTACGTAATTTTTATACCATGGTAAATACACATTTTCCCCATGATACTCTTTCTTTATTTAATCATAGTGCGATCGCCTCTATTGGCCCTCAAACTTCTGCTACCTGCCAAGAAATATTGGGTAGGGTGGATATTGAAGCCCAAGAATATACCCTTGATGGGTTAGTAAAAGCTATTGTGGAGAAAGTGAAGGTTAGTTAACCTGAGTTCGGGATAAAATTTTTGGGTGGGCTAAAAATATTAGGGACGTATTATGCTACGTCCCTCTTTATTTTCTTTTTCGCCCTGCAAGGCAGGAAATATAAAACCTAATCGTTAAGGATAGTTTGCACCACATCTTCGATAGGAATGTCTTGCGCTTCTTTGGTGGCACGTTTGACGAATTCTACTTTGCCATCTTTTAACGAGCGCCCCGTAACTACTCGATAGGGGATACCCACTAAATCAGCATCTTTAAATTTTACCCCTGCCCTCTCGTTACGATCATCTAAAAGGGTATCGATACCAGCACTATTGAGGTCATTATATAACTGTTCGGCGACTTTTACCTGTTGTTCGTCGCTGATGTTGGGAATGATGACTATGGCTTGATAGGGTGCGATCGCCCTTGGCCAGATGATACCATCTTTATCATAGGATTGCTCTACCGCTGCTTGGGCAAGACGGGATACACCAATACCATAACATCCCATGACGAAAGGCTCTTCTTTTCCTGCCTCACTGGTATAGGTGGCGCCCATGGCTTGGGAGTATTTGGTACCCAGTTGGAAAATATGCCCTACTTCAATACCTCTGGCGGTTTGTAACAATTGTGTAGGATCATGTAAACTGCGATCGCCCACAGACGCTTTACGAACATCTACCACCGTAGGTAAAGTAAATTCCTTACCCCAATTTCCGCCTACGGTGTGATAACCTGTTTCATTGCTACCCGTAACGAAGTTGGTTAAATCCTTGACAGTTTCATCGGCTAAACGTAAAAAACTACCCTCCACCTGTGCAGAAGGGGCAATGTAATCATCTCCCAAATCAGGGGCGATATAACCCAAAGGTAAAGATTTACTAGCCCATTTTTGTTGAGCATTTTCATCAGGCACAGTTAAACTAATAATGGTTTTAGCATCATAATTAGGAGCGAGTTTCACCAATTCATTATTTAATTTAACTTCATTAACATCTTGATCCCCCCTAATACTGACTAAAATTAAGACGGTTTTTCCTGAATCGTAAACCCCTTGATATAAAACATTTTTAACAATATTAGTGGGAGAACACTGTAAAAATTCGCTTACCTTGGCAATGGTTTCAGTGTTAGGAGTCTCTTTCTTTTCAAAACTACTAAAAGGAGAAGCCACCACATCCGCAGGTAAAGAAACCGCCTTTTCTACGTTAGCCGCATATTTACCATCCTCGGTGTATAAAATTTCATCCTCCCCTGCGTCCGCCAATACCATAAATTCTTGGGAGCCTGAACCACCAATGGCTCCCGAATCGGCTTCTACTGCCCGAAAACTAAGCCCACAACGGCTTAAAATGTTACGGTAAGCCCGATCCATATCTGCATAGGTTTCCTTGAGGGATTCGGGGCTAGTATGGAACGAATAACCATCCTTCATGATAAATTCTCGACCACGCATCAAGCCAAAACGGGGGCGAATTTCATCCCTAAATTTGGTTTGAATTTGGTATAGATGTTGGGGTAACTGACGGTATGACTTGATCATATCACGGGCGATCGCCGTTATCACTTCCTCATGGGTAGGGCCTAAACCCAACTCCCTTTTTTGCCTATCCACCAAAGAAAACATAATCCCCTCCGCCTTGGTGTAGGTATCCCAACGCCCCGACTCCTGCCACAAATCCGCAGGTTGAATTTGGGGTAACAAACACTCGAGCGCCCCCGTTGCGTTCATTTCTTCTCGGACTATCTGGGAAACTTTTTGTAATACACGCCACATCAACGGCATATAAGCATAAACACCGCTTCCGATACGGCGAATAAAACCAGCCCTTAACAATAGCTTATGACTAGGAATTTCAGCCTCCGCAGGGTCTTCTCGTAAAGTAACCCATAACATCTGAGATAAACGCATATTCTAATTGACTATCTATTTGACAATGTTCAATTGTATCAGAAATCGAAGGTGCTAGGTTTCGGGTATGAGGTAAAATGTAAGATTGGATCATCAAATATCCCGTTACATCAAGTTCGAGTAATCGGTTATGAAAAAGATCGCTCTTTCGCCCCCTAAATCCCCCAATTCTGGGGGACTTCTATGATTATGATTTATCCGAACTTAATATTACTCATTACTCATTACTCATTACTTTTTATCTGATATGATCAAACTATTGTAATGGTAAAAAACAGCTTCAATGATTAGACAAGGTGAGTTAGTAGAGATTGAGATACAAGACGTTAGCAGTGATGGTAATGGGGTTGGCAAAATAGATTCTCAGGTGATATTTGTTCCCCATACGGTTACGGGCGATCGCATCTTAGCTAAACTAATAAAAGTAAAGAAAAAATATGCCCAAGGAAGACTAGAAAAAATTATCCACCCTTCCGACAACCGCATTCGCCCCCGTTGCATCGTTGCCGATAAATGTGGCGGTTGTAAATGGCAACATATCGACTATGGCCATCAACTAGAAATAAAACACAACCAAGTAAAAGAAACCCTGAATCGTATCGGTGGTTTTACAGAATTTGAAGTAGAAGAGATTTTGGCAGACACAGACTTAGCCTATCGCAACAAAGCCAGTTATCCCCTAGGAATGTCCGACAACGGCAACATCAAAGCAGGATATTATCGAGAAGGTAGCCACCAAATAATTAACCTCAATCAATGCCCCATTCAAGACGAAAGACTTAACCCCCTCCTGGCAGAAATTAAGCAAGACTTGCAAGAGTTAGGTATTCCCATCTACGACGAAAACACCAAAAAAGGCATCCTCCGACATCTTTGTTTTCGCATTGGTAAAAACACAGGGGAAATCCTCATTACTATCGTCATCACCAAACCCAGTAACTATAAATTGGCACAACAAGCCCCCCTATGGTTAGAACGTTATGCCAATGTGGTAGGGGTAACATTAAATTATAATCCCCGTCCTACCAATGTTATCTTTGGGGAAGAAACAGAACTTTTGGCAGGGAGACTATACCTTAAAGAAGAGTTTGCAGGGTTGACTTTTACCCTCCGCACAGAAAGTTTTTTCCAAGTCAATACCAATGTCGCTGAATCTTTATTTACATGGGTGATTGATGAGCTAAATTTGCAGGGTCATGAGACGGTAATTGATTTATACTGTGGTATTGGTACCCTTACCCTGCCCATTGCCAAAAAAGTGCAGAAGGTAATCGGTATCGAGTTTGATAAAATTGCCATAGAATTAGCCAATCACAATGCCGTTATCAATGACATCGATAATGTCAAGTTTATGGAAGGTAAATCCGAGGTGATTTTTCCCGAGTTAACCACCGATGCAGATGTAGTAATTTTGGATCCCCCCCGCAAGGGTTGTCAACCAGAGGTGATAGAGGCTTTATTAAAGATGAAACCCCGTAAAATTGTTTATGTCAGTTGTCATCCTGCTACCCTTGCCCGAGATTTAAAAATGTTGTGCGAAAATAATGATTATCGTCTCGAGAGGGTAAAACCTGCTGACTTTTTCCCCCAAACCACCCACGTGGAAACCGCAGTAATTTTACAATCTACCACTACTCATTAACAATGTTTTTTTGAAAACCATTGCCTATTCCCTGCCTTAACCAAAAAATTTTAGAATGAATCACCCCTACTATAGCGGAGTTTTATCTTGCCTAAAGATGTCAAAATTTGATAATCTAGGCAAATAACTTATAGTAGAAAATATAAATATAAAGTGGAAATCGTAATTGGTCGTGGAAAAACAGCTCGTCGAGCTTATGGTATAGACGAAATAGCCTTAGTACCGGGCATGAGAACCCTAGACCCTATATTAGCAGATACAAAAGTAGAATTAGGGGGCATTGAAAGGGAAATCCCCATTATTGCTAGTGCAATGGATGGTGTGGTTGATGTCAAAATGGCAGTTTTACTCTCCGAATTAGGATCCATGGGAGTGCTTAACCTTGAGGGCATCCAAACCCGTTACGATGACCCCAATCCCATCTTAGATCGTATTGCTTCTGTGGGTAAGTCTGAGTTTGTGGGTTTAATGCAGGAATTGTATAGCGAACCTGTAAAACCTGAATTAATCAAAAAAAGAATTACTGAAATCAAGGAAAAAGGAGGCATTGCGGCGGTTAGTTTAACCCCTGCAGGAGCGGCAAATTATGGTGATGCGGTAGCCGAAGCAGGTGCAGACATCGTCTTTATTCAAGCTACAGTAGTATCTACTGCCCACCTTTCCCCTGAATCCATTGATCCTTTGGATTTAGCTGGTTTTTGTGAAAGAATGCCCATGCCTGTATTCCTCGGTAACTGTGTTACCTATGAGGTGGCTATGAATTTGATGAAAGCAGGGGCTGCAGGAGTTTTAGTTGGTATTGGGCCAGGGGCGGCTTGTACTTCCCGTGGTGTGTTGGGGGTTGGTATTCCCCAAGCGACGGCAGTGGCTGATTGTGCGGCGGCTAGGGATGATTTTTATAGAGAAACTGGTAAATATGTATCTATCATTGCTGATGGTGGTATTATTACGGGAGGAGATATTTGTAAGTGTATCGCCTGTGGTGCGGATGCGGTGATGATTGGTTCTCCCATTGCCCGTAGTGCCGAGGCGCCTGGTCGTGGTTTCCATTGGGGTATGGCAACTCCTAGCCCTGTGTTACCTCGTGGTACTCGTATTAATGTAGGTACTACTGGAACTATCAAGGAAATTCTTACTGGCCCTGCGAAGTTGGATGATGGTACTCACAATTTATTGGGTGCTTTAAAAACCAGTATGGGTACTTTGGGAGCAAAAGATATTAAGGAAATGCAGCAGGTTGAGGTTGTTATTGCTCCTTCTCTCTTGACTGAGGGTAAGGTATATCAAAAGGCTCAACAGTTAGGTATGGGTAAGTAGTTTTTTTCCCTCACCCCAACCCCTCTCCTATGGGAGAGGGGCTTTTTTTGCCCCCTAAATGCCTACCCCTCTGTCTTCGGCATCTCCCCTTGAAAGGGGAGAAGGGCATTAATGTTTTGAAATTAGTAACGGATGCTTTTGGCGGTTTCAAAGAAGACTCTAACGTTGTCTTCGGGGGTGCCGACTAATACGCCATGACCAAGGTTCATGATATGTCCTTGATTTCCTGCTTTTTTGACGGTGTCATGGATTCTGGCTTGGATAAATTCGGGGGTGCCGAAGAGGGTGCCGGGATCCATATTCCCTTGAACTTTCATGTCTTTTCCTAGTCTGGCTCTGGCTTCTGCCATATCTACTGTCCAGTCAACGCTGACAATATCAACCCCTGATTGTCCCATTCTTTCTAGTACACCAGCACTACCACTGATATAAAGAATTAAGGGGGTGTCGGGATGGGTTTCTTTTACTTGTTTTACTACTCTTTGTTGATAGGGTAGGGCAAAGGTTTCGTAGTCTTGGGGGCTGAGTTGTCCTGCCCAAGAGTCGAATAGTTGCACTACTTGGGCTCCGCAGTCGATTTGATAACGGACATAAACTGCGATCGCATCGGCTATCTTACCAAGGAGTTTGTGTAACATTTCAGGCTCGGAAAATGCCATGCGTTTGATGACGGCATAATTTTTAGAGCTTTTTCCTTCGATGGCATAGGCAGCAAGAGTCCAAGGTGAACCGACAAACCCCAAAACGGTGGATTTGTTGCCCACTTCTGAGCGAAGGGTTTTTAAAATAGTTTTAATAAAAGGTAATGATTCCTCGGGATTGAGGGGATGTAGTTTTTCAATTTGTTCTAAACTACGGATGGGGGGATCGATAATGGGCCCTTTGCTTTCGACGATGTCGAAGGGGATGCCCATGCCGGGTAACGGGGTGAGGATGTCGGAAAACATAATTACCCCGTCAGGTTGAAATGCCCTCCAAGGTTGTAGGGATATTTCAATGGCTAGGTCTGGATTTTCTGAGCGTTCCCGAAAACTGGGATATTTATCTCTTAAATCTCTATATACTTTCATATAACGTCCCGCTTGACGCATCATCCATACGGGAGGGCGATCGCCATTTTCTCCCCTTGCAACCCTTAATAAAAGAGGTAAATCGCTCATTAGATATATATTTTTTTATCTTAAAATTTTAGTGCAACACTCAGCTTATCATTAGACCTATTTCTTATCCAAGAAATGTTAAGATTATTTGCAGAAAAAACTATCCTCACATTCCCCACGTCAAAGACTCATAAAGAAAAATATAATAATAGTTCCCATGGACTTGAAATTTTGGGCTAAAAGTATTAAAAATTGTTCAATACTAATGGCTCATTAGCAAAAAAATTTACTGGAAAATTAACTAAGATGATTCCGATTTTTACTAGCTCCCTAATTGCCTTTTCTCCTGCCAATGTTGATTTTCAAGAAGAGTTGATGGTGGTTGACACCATATCTGTGCAAGAGGATGCCATCGCCACTACCGAAGATAGGGTGAATAGTTTAGACAATAATCGATCCGAGGCTTTGGAATACAACATCGATCATTTATCTTTTCAAAATTTAGACTCTACGGAATCATCATCCCTTTCCCCAGAAAATCAATTATTGGTTGGGGTAGAGGAAATTATCACTCTATCTCCCCCCACTCAGGAAAAAGAAATAACAAACTGTTTTGCAGAACAAGGGTGCGAAAATCAGATCATCACGGCACAGAAAAACGATGCTCCAGAAATTCAAATCATTGATAATAATACGGTCACATTAATCACTAGCCAACGGGGCGGAGGACAATATCAGTTTGATTTTGAAAAAAATTCTAGTTCCTTTGAAGTGAGTCAAGATAATCAAGAGGAAAATCGGACTATTATCAGTGATGATTTGGCGAATGTGGTGGAAATTGTTGCCGATGAACAGGAATTTTTAGATCAAGATAATGTGGTAAATGCCCGAGGAAATGTGGTGATTCGTTTTGCCAATGGGGTTTTGGCGGCGGATCAGGTTTCCGTTAATCTTAATACTAGGGTAGCGGTGGCCCAGGGGGATGTTTCCCTTGCAAGGGGTGAACAACTTTTGAGGGGCGATCGCTTCGAGTACTTTTTTGTGCAAAATGAAGGTACCATTGAAAATGCTAGGGGTACTATTTTCCAACCTACCCTCGATGAAGATGTAAGTGTGGGCGATCGCTCTTTTATTTTTCCTCAACAACCCTTTTCTGGACAAATTAGATCCAGCCAAACCATTGTTCCCGTTACCTCTAGCGGTTCTCTCAATTTATTGTTAGGCAGTGATGAAGATTTACAAGCCTTACAGACGAGGTTCGGTATCCCCCTTACCGAAGAAGATGACACCATTACAAGATTACGCTTTGAAGCAGATCGAGTGGAGTTTGATGGTAGGGATTGGACAGCTTTTAATATCCGAGTAACCAATGATCCTTTTTCTCCTCCCGATTTAGAAGTAAGGGCAAGTCAGGCAACCCTAACCAATATTAGCCCCTTTCGGGATGATCTCAGTGCCGATAATGCGAGGGTAGTATTAGATCAAACCCTTTCTTTACCCCTATTTTTCAGTCAATTTACCTTTAGTTCCCGCCGTCGTCGTCCTTTCTTTTTCTCGGTGGGTTTTGACGGGGAAGATTTGGGAGGTTTATTTATCGAGAGGGATTTTAACCTATATGATGAGAATGATATTGTTTTAAGTATTACCCCTCAATTTTTGGTACAAAGAGCTTTATTTCCCGATTCCATTCGAGATGAAAATATACCCAACCCCGAAGATAACGGCGGTTTAACAAATCCTTCTAGTTTTGGCTTGGTGGTCAAATTAGATGCTAATTTTAGTGAACGCACAGAATTGATTTCCACTACTCACCTCACGGGTTTAGATTTAGATAACTTTAATGATCGTCTTCGGGCGAATATTCGTCTCAATCATAAACTAGGGGATTTAGCTAATCCCTATCTTTTGAGTGGAGAGTTTACCAGTAGAGAAAGATTGTTTAATGGTTCTTTGGGCTTCCAAACTGTCGAGCGTAGTATCGGTGCGGTGATTACTTCTCCCAATATTCCTTTGGGTAATAGTGGTTATGGTTTGGTGTATCAGGGTTCGATTCAAAATATTACGGCAGATACTGATAGGATTGATTTACTAGGTAGTGGCGATCGCACCGATGACCAAATCAATCTCACCCGAGCCCAAGCAGCAGGATTGATCAACGGTAATATCTTCCTGTGGAGGGGTGATCCATTGCCACCAACCCCCAACGAAGGGTTAAGATATACCCCCGTACCTGTAACCCCTTTTGTGGCAGTTACCAACGGTCTAACCGCCATTGGGAACTATTATAGTAATGGGGATGCCCAAGGTTCTCTCACCGCCAGTGTCGGATTACAAGGACAATTTGGTAATTTTTCCCGTCGCACCTTTGATTATACGGGCTTCAATGTTACCTATAGCCAAGGTTTAGCTAATAGTAACTCTCCCTTCCTTTTTGACCGTTTTACTGATACTAGGGTGTTATCGGTGGGATTAAATCAACAGATATATGGACCAGTAAGGGCAGGTTTCCAAACCTTCGTTAACCTCGATACCGATGAGGCTATTAGTACCGATTATATCGTTGAATATAGTCGTCGTGCTTATGGCATTTTATTACGATATAACCCCGTTCTTGAAATTGGTTCAGTAAATTTCCGTATTAGTAATTTTAATTGGTCTGGGGATACGACACCTTTTGATGAAAGGGATTGATAGGCGTTTATGATTTTTAGTGGAGGTGGGGAATAGGCAATAGCTACTGCTAAGTTATTTAACTCGAGTTCGGGATAACATTTTTAGTCTTTACAAATAAAGGTATCAGGTATCGGGTATCAGGTGTTAGGTTAAAGAATTTACAAAAAGTCTATGTTAGGGGTTGATGAAAAAGTGGGGTCATGAGGGAGAATTGACAATGAACAAACTATGACCTGCCACCTGCAATCTGCCGCCTGTACGGACGTAGCATGCTACGTCCCCTACCATACTGACAACTATTATCCCGAACTGAGGTTATTTATTAATTTTTTTCCATAAAGCTAAACCTCCTCCTCTCCCCCTGGCGGCGATAAATTTTTCTGTGACTAAAAAGTAACTAAAAAAGGCTTGTTTACTAATATTATTGTTATAAAAATCAGGTTCACTTTTGACTCCATTTCTAATATCTTGCTGATATACTTGGGTACCTAAAATTGCCATGGATAAATGATTAAAATCAAAGGCAAGAATATTCTTTTTTTCAATATATTTAATGGGGCCTGAGACGATAAAAGTAATTAAACCGACACTTACTTTATTGATTACTCTACCTTGTAAAGAAGAGTTATTTTCTGGAAGATAAGAGATAGTGATTTTTGCGAGGGGAGGTAAATAAAAGCCTTTACCTAACAATCCTCCCATTTTTTGTTGACTGCTTTTGGTACCTGTGATGAAGGTTAAACGCCAATCTCCCCAAAGTTGTGCAAAGTTATATTTTATTTTTTGTTGACGGTTTTCTTTTTCGGCATTTAAAAGGGCTTGATGTAGTAATTCTGAGGGAGGTTTTTTGTTGCCTCCTTGTGTTGCTGATGCTAATATTTCTAAATATTCCATGTTTTGATAGATAAATTTGGCGTTGGTGAATTAAGGTATGATTTTTAGTTTAGTTTGGCAATAGGGAATGGGCAATGGGCAATAGTAATAATAGTTTTAATACTATACATTTACTGTAATTCAATAATGTTTCATCCTCAAAATCAGCAATGCCATAAATTTATAAGGGATATTGTTTTTTGAGGAACTCGAGGGCTTCTGATTTATTATTAATTTTACCATCTAAAAATAACCCTTTAATAGTTTTTAAAATAGTTTGATATTGAGGACTAGGTTTATAGCCTAACTGTCTTAAATCGTTGCCATCAATAGGAGAATTAATTTTACTCCAATTTGATAAGTAACGCCATATATTAAATCTAATTTTTTTGGGACTTTTGACGGCAATTAAAATTAAATCAAGGGGTTTATAATGGGCAAAAAAATCTACTTTTTGACTTAATTTTTGATTATTATCAAAGTATTTTTCTATTTTTTCTTGGTTATTTTCTAACTGAGTTAATCTTTCGATACTATCTTTAGGAAGTTGTAAATTTTGAGCTACTTTTATTCTTGGTTGTAACTCTAAACTGGTTAAAATAATTTCTAAACGCAGTAACCAAGAGGGAGTTTTTTGGTTTTCTTGTTCCAAATTGTAATATCTTAACCAACAGTCTAAATAACGGATTTGCCACCATATCTGAGGAGTAATTTTACATTGAGGATGGATACAAGCGAGCGCCCCTAATTGTTGTAACAGTTTGAGGGCTTTTTTCCAGTAGTCGGCCTGAAGAATGTAACTCAATTCGGCTTTAAGGCGAGTGGTGAGGGCAGGAATGGAGGCTTTTTCGAGGGATACTTTTTCAAAAATACCGCTATGGATAGCATATTCGATATATTCAAGGGTTTGGGGTTCGATGTCAAAGTTGAGTCGCACCGCAAAGCGCACTCCTCGAAATATTCTGGTAGGATCTTCGATAAAGCTATTGGGATGTAGTACACGGATAAGGTGCGATCGCACATCACGCACTCCCCCAAAAAAGTCTAGTAATTCTCCCACGTGGGGATTAGTCAAACGTACCGCCAGGGCATTGATAGAAAAATCTCGGCGATATAAATCTTGACGGATGGAACTAGCTTCCACTTCGGGATTAGCGGCAGGATAGGGATAAAATTCAGTTCTGGCGGTTGCAATATCAACCCACAATGAACCCAATTCCTCGTCCTTATGCCAGAGTAGGGCGGCGGTTTGGAAGTCTCCATGGATGCTCAAACGGGCTTGGGGATAGTTTGTTTGTAAGGCTTGGGCAAGGGCAACCCCTGCCTCGGTGGTGGTGTTACGATGAAAACCATCCACCACTAAATCAATGTCTTCTAATTTGAGGGTGTCATCATCCCCTGTGAGTAGTAAATCCCTCACTCCCCCTCCTACCAGATAGAGATGCCATCCTTTTTCCTCGGCATACTGGGCGGCTTTTTGTAACAACTGCCATATTGGTGGATGTAGTCTTTCTTGAAAAGAAGGAAGTAAGCAAGAAATCACGGGGGAGGTGGGAGGAATTTGTTGTTTACTGATGCGGGTTTGGTGTAGTTGTCGTAAAATGTCGGTGCGGGTGACAATACCCACCAAGTCGCCATCATCCAGTACAGGTAGGCGCCCAATGTCGTTATTTACCATCATCGATTCTATGGTGGATAAACTGGTGTCGGGGTTGATAGTATGCAGGTTTTTACTCATATATCCCTTGACAGGGGCATGGGCAAAACCATGGTGAAGGGCGATGTCAATGTCACGGCGAGATATTACCCCCACCAATACCCCCTCTTTATCCACCACAAACAAGCCTGAATGACCGTAACGTAATAGGATACGTTGAGCTTTTTCGATGGTGGTTTGGGGGCGAATGGTACGCACTGGAGACGACATTAAGTCAAGGGCGGTAAGAGGGGCGGGAATTTGTTGTTTGATTTCTTGTTTGAGGTGGTCTAAGATTTCTTGGGGATCATCACAACGGGTAGAAAAGGATGCGGCGCTGTGGTGTCCTCCTCCTCCATAGGTAGCGAATATTTGAGCGAGGTTGACAGATTCGAGGGCGGACCTGCCAATAACAGCTAATTTACCTTGTTTTCCTTTGTTTTGCTGATAGGAATGACCAAAAATTAAGACATCCACTTCGATTAAATCTTGGATTCTGCTCACAAAACTAGATAAACCGGGAATAAAGTTAGGGGTTTCTAAAAGGATAAAGGCGATCGCACTTTCGTTGACATATTCCACCGCCACCTGATTTAAAATATCGGGTAACAAATCCTGTAACTCAGGGGATAAACTAGGTTCGGCATATTCACTCACCATGGATAAATTCACCCCAAAACCCATTAACCAAGCCAAAGCCTGTACATCCCTTTGACAAGTTTGTTCAAAAGTAAAAGAACCCGTATCCACATGGATGCCCAACGCCATCACCGTCGCCTCAATGACATTGAGAGAAATATTTTCCTTTTGTAACAGTTCACAAATAATTGTGCTACTAGAACCCACTTTTTCGATATACTTAAAAGTAGCCGTCAAACTATGTTCATTTTCAGGATGATGATCATAAATAGTGACGGACTCTACATTGGGCAACCATAACCATTCTACCGCTTTCCCGATGCGATCGCCCCTTTGAGTATCCACAATAAAAATACGGCGAATATCTTGGGGATGAATAGTACGTCGATCCACAATCGCCAACTCATCACGGTGAAAAGCCAAAAAACTCTTTACCGAAGGATGCTCTCCCCCCGTCAAGACAATTTTCGCCCGAGGGTGAATCTTACTCAAACCCACCGCCGCGCCCAAAGTATCAAAATCCGCCGTTTGATGACACAAAATTAAATCCATACTACCCCTTCCATAAAAATCTCCCAACAAACCAAATTTACCAAATTTCAGACTTTGTGAAAACAGGAAAAATTTGCTATGATTATCAAATTGAAAGACATTGAAGGTAATTCCGAGTTGCCAAAATCAAACTCGCAGAATTATGATTTAATATGGGCATAGATACCACTCACGCAAAACAAAATTATAAAGGAATAGAGATTTGTGTTATATCTGGCAGAAGTTAAAACCCAAACTAGAGGGTTTGTCGGTGGTTACAAAACAGAATTGAAATTATTGACTTCCCAAGCAGCCGATCAAACTTGGACTGCAATCACAGGAGAAGATATAATTAACACAGATGCAATTAATGAACAAACAGGAAAAGGTGCTCTCTATATCCTCAACCTAGACGGCAATAAACAATTGCAAGGCACACCAGAATTGGCTGGATCTCGTATTGTCAACTATTTGCGTCATTTTTCCCGTACCCTAGAAAAGTCCAAATCCCAAGAAGAAGAAATAGAAGAATGGAAAGTTTCCCTGCAAATTCAAGGGGAAGAAATTGCCAAAAGACAAGCAGAATTGGACGCTCAACAGCAAAGAGTACAAGAACAAGAAGCCAAACTCGCCCTCCTAGAAGAAGAAAAAAATAAACTAACCGCCGCTTGGGAACAACTTGGAAGTGAACAACAACGCCTCAACAGTAATAAAATAGATCAAGGGGAAATCCGTCAAAAACTAGAATCTATTTCTGGTGTCATTACCCAAAATATGCCCCAAGCAGAAAGCCTCAGTAACGGTTTTCAAGAAATTCTCTCTGGGGTAAATCATCAACAAGCTACCCTAGACGAATATTGGCGAGAATTAGAATATAGTAAAAATAGCTTAGAGCAACAAAGACAAGAATTACAACACCAAAAAGATAGCTTCAACCAACAACAAGAACAACTGTTAATGGCAAGGGAAGAATTAGCCCAAGCGAAATTTACCCTCGAAAATATCCAAAATCAAATTGAAGACAAGGAAAATTTACTCCATCAATTCAACCTCACCAGAGACGGTATCGCCCGTTTACAGGATGAAATTTCCCTCCTCGGAGAAGATGGCGAAGAGCAACAAGTTGACATCCAATCCCTAGAGAGTATGCCCCTAGGAGACTTGGAAAATAAGGTAAATGAGGTAAAAGAAGAAACCGCCAAAGTTGTTAACTTCGTCAATATGCAAGAAGAAGAATTAACCCTACAAAGTGACGAAGTCAAGGACATTCAAAATAAAATAGCTTCCGCCAACGAGGTTGATAAATTAGCTTTAGAAGCCGAATTGGCAGATGCTCAAGAAGCCATGAAACTATTAAATGAAACCTTGGTAGGACAACGACGCAATTTAAAGAAACAGCAAAAAGTGCTTAATGAATATTTAAAAGTCTTTAGTCGTCGTAAAGGAATCATTGATTTGGACTTTGCCGAAACCGTCAATATCAAACCCTTGTTAGGAGAAGTAGAATCTCAAAAAGTAGAAATTGAGGAAAAAATTGAGCAGTTTACAGATAAATTAAATGAACTAAAAAGAGTGCAACAAGAACAACAAGAAATCGTTAATTCTCAGGAGCAAAATTATCAACAGTTAGAAACACAACTACATTCAGATCAAGAGAATTTAGAGAACTTCTGTAGTCATTTGATGGAAATACAAACTAAGGTTAACTTTTTAGAACAAGCATTAAATCCCATTCAAGACCAATTGAATCATATCAAAAATCACTCAGAAAATCTGCAAGGGGAAATCGGACAGATTCACCATAAAGTAGAAGCCCAATATGGTGCGGTGAATGAGTTACAATCAATGTTGGACTAGGAATATAGATAGTCTCTTGTTGCCATAATATATTATGCTGTAAAAGCTCAAATGATAATTAACTTTTTGCTCAATAAATATACTCTAACTCTCCTAACCTTCACATATCCTTTTATAAGTCAGACTGTATCTGCTCAAAATGTTGATTTTGAAAATAGATCACAAGAGTTTAATTTGCCTGATGAAGTGATAGAAAATAGTCCTGTTTGGCAAAAGTGGTTGGAGGAAACCCCTGATTTGTTGCATGAAATCAGAAATAAACCTAGTTTTCCCACTCGCTTTAGGGTTGGTTATAGTGAATTCCCCTCTAACAATGGCATTGGAGGTATTTCTGTGGGGGTAGAGGATGTATTTATTGGCGAAACCCCTCTCACTTTTAGTGCGAGATATGCCACCTCTTTTAGTGGGGAAGATGACGAAGGAAATCCTCTCGATCGCACCTCAGTTAGTGCCAATTTAAATTATTATATATTACCATTGGGGGGTTATTTTAACATTGCCCCAGTGGTGGGTTATCGCTCCATTACTACCAATGGCTATAGTACCGATGGCTTGAATGTGGGATTAAGATTAGCCCTTGCCCTATCCCCCCAAGGTGCGGCAGATGTATTTGTAACCCAAAATTTTCTGGGTTTAGGTAGTAGTAATGAGGTGGGTATCACCGAAATTGGGGCAGGTTATGCCATCAATCGAAATTTGCGCTTATCTACTCAGATAGAATGGCAAAATTCCATTCAACAGGCAGACTCTCAGGTTAGTATTGGTTTAGAATGGATGTTTAGGAGATAGTATTTTTTGTAACCTAAAACTGGATAACTGTATTTCTACCCCTTTCTTTAGCTTGATATAAAGCATTATCAGCACGGGAAATGAGGGTTTCTTGGTTGGAAATTCCATCGGGAATCATGGTAGCAGTACCAATACTCAAACTGACATAGTCACTCACTAAGGATTCTTGGTGAACAATTTGTAAAGATGTCACCGCCTTACTAATGGTTTGACCAACAACTAATGCCCCTTGGGGGGATGTTTCGGGCAAAACGACGACAAATTCTTCTCCCCCGTAACGGGCAGCCAAATCTCCCGGACGATGCAAGGTTTTTTGGATGGCTTGGGCAACTTGTATTAAACAGTTATCCCCCTGTTGGTGTCCATATTCATCGTTGTATAGTTTAAAGTAATCAATATCGATGAGTAATAGAGAAATGGAGTATTGTTTTCTGAGGTGTCTTTGCCATTCTTTTTCCAGATATTCATCGAAACAACGGCGGTTAGGAATTTGGGTTAAGCCGTCAACATTGACTAGACGGGATAGTTGTTTGTTGGCTTCTTCTAGGGCAATGGTTCTTTGTTTTACTTCTGCTTCTAAAATGGCGTTATACTCTTTGAGGATTTGATCTGCTTTTTTGCGCTTGGTAATATCCTGAAAGGCAATCATGGCAAATTGTATTTCATCCCCTTCGCCATAAATGGGTGCCCCCCATGATTCAATAGGGATTCTTTTTTCCCCGTTACGGATTTCTACGTCATCGTTGGTGGATATTTCTCCCTTCAGGGCGCGCACAATGGCTAATTTATCGTTGGGATAGGGTTGATCGGTGCCCACAACATAAGTATTATAAATGTTAGAAATTTGATTTTTGGTGATGCCACTTACTACTCCTTTTCCGAGGATTTGTTGGGCTGTTTTATTGGCATAGTATGGTTTGCCCTCTTTGTCTAAAACTCCAATGCCCACAGGGATGGCTTCGAGGAATTGTTGTAGTAGTTTTTCCTGTTGTTTTCCTTCTTTGTATAGTTGGGCGTTGGTAAGGGCAATGGCGGCTTGTCCAGAAAGAAGTTGTAAAATTTCTAGGCGAGTGCCAATCTGACAAGCCCCGGAGGTGATATTGTTTTCTAAATAAACTACTCCCAAAAGTTTGCCTTGGTTGATGAGGGGATAACAGATAATGGAGGAGGGATGCACGGTTTTGATGTAGGTGTCATTGAGAAAGTCTCCTGTCAAATCGCTGTTGTCGAGACAGATATATTCTTGGGTACGGGCAACGTAATTAATAATAGATTCTGGCACACTTTCACCGATTTCTCGGTGCGGGTAGAGGGTGACGATTTCTCCGTTACTGTCGATGGCGATGGTAAATTGACCAAATTCCCCTGAAGGGTTGGGCTGGTATAGTAATAAACATCCTTTTTGGGCGCCTGCATTTTCTAATAAAATTTTCATGAGGGTTTGCAGGAGGTTATCAAGGACTATTTCTCCTGAAATTGCCTGAGAGGCTTTCATGACGGTGGCTAAGTCTAAGTCATCGCTGTTGTTGCCATCGTTGACGGTGGGTTTACTATCTCTCTCGATGTCGAAGTTGGCATAACTAAGGAATTGGGGATATTTTTGTTCTAGTTGTTCAATTTTGGCATTGGCACCCCATAAACCGTAGTTATAGAATGATTCTTGTAAATATTCTTTGGCTAGTTTCTTTTTGCCCCAGTCAAGGTAAAATTTTCCTGCTAGTTCAAGGGCGATCGCCCTTATGTTGATATAATTATGTTGTTCTGCTAAATCGATAGCTATGTCGTAATTGTCGATGGCGGAGGACTTGTTACCCAAAAGTCTTTGTTTTTCGGCTTCTACTAGGTGCCATTTCGCCCCATAATTCATTGGTGCATTGTTAGCCCATGTTTCCAAAATATTTTGATGGTATTCGATTTCCTCCAAGAGATTATCACTTTGGTTTTTACCCTCATCCCAAAGGGCGCAGTAGGTAAGGGCAGCATAAAAATGATATACCCCGAAAAACATAATCCCTGAAATGGTCATCAGGTAGGGTTTTACCTCACCAATGGACTGTCTGGCTTTCTCATACTTAGCCACTAAATACCTTAACATTAGTTTATAAGTATGTAACTGAGCGATCGCTGTTAATTCTAATTCCTGAATATGTTTAGGAATCATCACCCTCTCATCATAGGCATCCCCCACCAACAAATCTACCTCGGGAGGATTTAATCGTAAATTTTGTACCGTCTGCCAGACAATATCAATATAAATTTTGGCAGAAAACTGTTTAAACTCCCCCAAAACTTGATCAAACTCAGGTAACTCCCTCTCCAACACCTTCAACTCAATTCCCGAGAAAAAACTGGTAAAACCATACACCAAAATACAACCCGCCGTTGTCAAATCCTTATTAACCACACTGGTATCATAATTCATCCTTAACAAGGACAGCACCTGACGAGAAGGCGCTTGATGATGATGGATACAACCAGCATATAAATTGAGAGTAACCCCCCTCACCTGAATATCAGGATATTTATCCATTACCCCAATGGCTAACCTACCAAAACGAAAACCCGTCTCCACCAACCCGAAAAAATTGGATAAAACTAAACCATAAACCCCATAACCCAAAGCCGAAGTAGAAGTATTACCATGACCAATAGATAACCCCACCATAATAGAAGCAATAAAAGGCATCAATTCTGGCATACCCTGAAAAAAAGGAATGAACAAAATCGCCAATAAATCCATGATTGCCTTTGCTTGGGCATTTTCCATCACGGGTAAATTGATTAAATCCTCTACCTCAATACCCTCCAACTGAGTACCTAGTTTTTGTAACTCCAAGCCCACCACATCAGGATTAGGACTTTCAGGCAAATCCACTCCCAACATTGACAAAGCCTCTTTACCCATACGAATAGCATCCAAAGTCTTGCGCTGAGTGGCATTAGCACCAATAATAATTTTATATACAGGCACTTTTTCCAAAATACTATGGGCATTATCCAAAACCTGTTGGGCAATGATTTCCATGGTGTCAAAATCCGCACTCAGATAGGTTAACTCTGCCTTAGCAATAGCAACTTTCAGAGTTAAATCATATTGATTTTGCCAACTATCATCATTTAACAAATGCCAAGCAATGTCCAAATATATTTGTGCCGCATAGTAGGCATTGGCTTCCATTGCTTTTTTACCTACCTTTAAGTTGAGTTTAATTAATGTTTCAAGATTTTTTTTCCCTTTAATTAAATGTCTGCCGATGTTTAGATGTCCGACGATTTCAAATAATCGATCTTCAATTTGCTTCTTATCATATCTTTTGAGGAATAATCTGCCAATGCGTAGGTGTAAGACAGATTTTTTTTCTTCCTCGATAATGCTATATACAGCCTGTTGTACTTTATCATGCAAAAATTTATACTCTTGTTTGGCAGGGGTTTCCCCTGGGGAAATAGATAAAATTAACCCATTATTCACCGCTATTTGTAGCCTTTGATAAATGATTTCGTAGGGTTCGTTTTTGATGAGAGATAGACTAGCTACATCAAAACTATTACCGATACAACTAGCTATTTTTAATAAACTTTTGCTAACTTGAGGTAAGTAATTGTATTGATTAATAATGAGATCAATAACATTATCGGTAATGTCTTGTTGACTAATTTTTTGTACATCCCATTGCCAACCATAATTTTCATAATCAAAGGAAATTAATTCTTTACTATATAGGATGTGTAAAAATTGGCGTAAAAAGAAAGGATTACCCCCTGTTTTTTGAAAAATTAATTGTCCTAACTCTTCAATTTTATCGGAGTCACATTTTAAGGTATCAACTAAAATTTGATTAATATATTCTATGGTTAAATTATCTAAATAATATTCTTTAATTAAGTGATGATGCTCTTTTAATTTATTAATGGTAATAACTAAATCACTATCAGGACTTACTTCATTATTACGATAGGCTCCCACGAGGAATAAATGTTGAAGACTACTATCATTCATCATCAATTCCATCAGTTTTAAAGTCGCCTGATCTGCCCATTGTAAGTCATCCAAAAATAAAATGAGGGGAGTTTCTTTTGAAACACAAGCATCCATAAATTGCTGAAAAACAAGGTTAAATCGATTTTGTGCTTCTTCTGGACTGAGGGGTTGTACGGGGGGCTGTTTACCGATAATTAATTCAATTTCTGGAATGACATCAATAATAATTTGTCCGTTTTTGCCGATTTTTTCTAAGATTCTGTTCTTCCAGTTATTTAGTTTTTGTTGACTTTCTTTGAGCTTATTTTTTACTAATTTACGAAAGGCACTAATAAAGGCACTATAGGGAATATTTTTTTGTACTTGATCAAATTTTCCTGAAATATAATAACCTTGGTTATTTATGTTTTCAAATATATCCTCCACCAAGGATGATTTTCCACTACCTGAATAACCACTTATTAAGGTCATTTCTACGGTATTTTTTTCTTTAAAATCATTCCATTGCTCTAATAAATCTCTAACAATTTTGTTTCTGCCGTACAGTTTGCTAGGAATAGCAAATTTATCGGATATATCTTTTTCCCCTAGTTTAAAAGGGGTAATAAAACCTTTTGTTTGCCATTGATAAAGACATTTTTCTAGGTCAAATTTTAAACCCCATGCACTTTGATAACGATTGTCAGGATTTTTTTCTATCAATTTCATGACAATGTCGCTCAATATATCAGGTATATCAGGGCTTAAACGATTAGGGGCGATCGCACTTTTACTAATATGGGAATGGATTAATTCTAAACTATCTTCCGCCTCAAAAGGTAATTTATTAGTCAATAATTCATAGAAAGTAATTCCCAAAGAATAAAAGTCGGTGCGATAATCTAAATTTGCCCTAATTCTACCTGTTTGCTCGGGGGAAATATAGTCTAACCTTCCTTCCAATATATTCGAGGATTCTTGATAATAATTTTCTTTAGTGACACGGACAGCAATATTAAAATCAATAATTTTTAACTCTTTAGAATCACGATTATAAGTGATATTAGCGGAGTTAAGATCTTTATGAATAATATTTTTATGGTGAATTACTTGTAATCCCTCGACGGTTTTTAAAGCTATATCTAAAATTTCTGAAATAGAAAAAACCTTTTCCCTTAATAGAAATTTCAGAGACTTTCCGCCAAAATCTTCTAAGACTAAAGCTCGAGAATTTTCGTATTTTTGTAAGTCATAAACTTGAATAATTCTCTCAGATTGCAACGATTTAATTAGGCTATATTCTTTCTCATACTCTTCTAATTCTAAAATTGTCGGATAATCTTTTTTGAGAACCTTGATAATTACCCTTTGACGATCAAATTCCCTGACAGCACTATATACCAAAGACTGATTTCCTTCATAAACTTTTTTTAGAATTTGATACCCTTGAAGCAAGATCATTTACTAAGAAATATTGTTGAGAGAGTTTATGAACCTAAATTGACTTTAATGATTTAGCACTGAAATATTGATGCAAGTCTCGCTCATTATAACATAGTTTTTTATACTTTGCTGATTTGACTAATTGCTAATAGCAAATATCAAATTTGTCTGGAAGGGATGATAAAATCTATAGTCTTGTGGATAATATTTTTTGAGCAAATAATAAATTGTTAGGATAGTCAAAGATGATCAAAAATGCTATTTTTACGCATATCACAGGGGTTACAGTAGCTATCATCAAATTATAGTCATTGGTAATTTACCATACAAAAGTTCGACGCAATCTAAATTATCTCCACAGCAATTAAGATGATAATAATTAATTGATAGGTATAGTCAATAAGAATCTTTTTCAGAGAATTTACTTTTGTTTTATTTTTTTGAAATACATTATATGCTCTTAAGTAAACCTATCTATGTTTGCAGACAAAAGCACTTATAAAAAATATTTTTCATAAAATATAAGCTATTTTATAAGTTAACAAAATAAGATTATAAATACTAAAAAAGTGCAAATAATGGGCTAAAAAGAGAGATTAATTATGTACAAATAAGAAAAAATAATCAAAAAAAATACTATGATGAAAGTATAGATTTTTTTTCTTTACTTGCTTTTGCCAATAAAGAATCAGCAAAAGCGAGGGCTTCGGTGGCGGAATGTCCTCCTGTAAGTTCAGCCAATTCGTCTCGGCGAGAATTTTGATCTTGGAGAGGGGTAATTTTGACAATGGTACGAATTTCCTTGCCAGATTTCTCTTCGGAGGCTGATTTTATGAGGTGTTTAGATACCCGAAAATGATTATCTGCCATGGCGGCTACTAGGGGCTGATGGGTAACACATAACACTTGATGCTGATTACTTAATTTATGTAGTTTATGGGCGATCGCCTGTGCTACTTTTCCCGAAACCCCCGCATCAATTTCATCAAAAATAAGGGTTTTAGCATCGGTTTGGGTATCGGAAAAACAAGATTTCAGAGCCAAAAGAAAACGACTCATTTCCCCCCCTGATGCAGTCATGGCAAGGGGTTGTAAATCTTCCCCTGGGTTGGGGCTAAAATAATATTCGACCTGATCACAGCCCGTGGTGGTGGGCTTGGTGGGGGTTAAACGACACTGAAATAACACCTTTTCCATACCCAAAGGTTTTAACTCCGAGGTGAGTTGTTTTTCTAATTTTGAAGCAGCGGTGATGCGCAAATTGGTTAATTTTTGACATAAATCAAGGGTTTTGGTTTTGATTTGTTCGTATTCAGTCTCTAACTCTTCAATGGAGCGCTCATTTTTTTCTAAATTTACTAACTCTTCCTTTAACCCTTGGTGATATTTAATCACTTCTGCCAAACTAGGGCCATATTTACGACAAATACGCTTTAAGGTTCTAATCCTTTCCTCTACCTCCTCCAATCTATCAGGATCTCCTTCTAGCCCCGATCCATAACTATGAATTTGATGTCCTGCCTCCACAATTTGATTCAGGGCGGCTTGTACCATTTCCAAGATACTGGTTAACTCCTTGTCGTAATTAACCATTTCCATCAATACCCCTTCTGCCTTGCCCAAAATATCAGCGGTGGCACTTTCTTCGGTTTCGCTTTGATATAAAAGGTTATAGGCTTGGTAGCTTAGTTGTTGCAATTCTACCACGTGGGTGAGGCGATCGCTCTCTATTTCCAACTGTTCCAACTCGTCAGCATCCCGTAGATGGATACTATTCAACTCCTTAATCTGATGCTTTAATAAATCTAACCTTTGTAGCCGTTGTTGTTCCGACTGACGACGGGCAATGAGCGCTTGATGGGCATTTTCCATGGTGGTAAAGGCTTCATTTACTAATGCCCGTTGTTGGAGGAGGTTTTTTCCTCCATAGGCATCTAATAAATCCCTTTGGGTGGCAGTGGCGAATAACTCCCCCGTTTCCCCCTGCACGGTAATTTCTAAGAGGCGATCGCGCAGAGCCATGATAACCTGTTTATTAACTATCACCCCATTAACCCGACTACGAGAGCGAAAAGTACCTTTTTTAAAAGTCAAATCCCGACTACATACCACCGTGCCATCATGAAAAGAATCTAAATCCTGTTCCTCTAACCACACCTCCAAATTAGGATTACTATAAAAAGTCGCCTCCACCACCGCCTTAGCTTCCCCATGGCGAATCATACGATTATTTGCCTTACCGCCCAATACCACATCAATGGCATCCAAAATAATCGACTTTCCCGCGCCCGTTTCCCCCGTTAAAACATTCAATCCTCGTCCTAACTCTAAATCTAAATGATCAACTAAAGCAAAATTATCAATACGAATAGAAATTAACATTAAATTTGATTGAGCGTTTTCTACATGGAAAATTGACAATGGTTTTTCATCATCAATCATCCATTTTCCTTAAGGGTAAAATCCTAACTTTGGTAAACCTAAATCCTCATCCCAACCCATAATCAGATTAAGACATTGAACCGCTTGTCCTGCTTGTCCTTTGATCAAATTATCAATGGCAGACATAACAATAATTCTACCCGTGCGCGGATCAACTTCTATGCCAATATATGCCAAATTAGTACCACAAGCCCATTTAGTTTGGGGATAAGTACCATTGGGTAAAATTTTTACAAAAGGAGATGACCGATAAAAAGCATTATAAATGGTAATCAGATCTTCCCTCACCAAACCGGGATCTCGTAAAGTAGCATACACCGTAGAGAGGATGCCCCTTACCATGGGAATTAAGTGGGGTGTAAATTGGACTTTGACATCACTACGGGCTAAATCTGAGCAAATTTGTTCTATCTCAGGGGTATGTCTATGTTTCGCCACTCCATAGGCACCTAGGGAATTATCTGCTTCTGCCAACAGTAAATTAATTTTTCCCTGTCTACCTCCCCCAGAGGTACCCGATTTGGCATCGATAATGATGGTTTCAGGTAGAATTAAACCCTGTTTAATTAATGGGGAGAGAGCGAGTAAACTAGCCGTAGGATAGCAACCCGGACAACCGATGAGGGAACTATTTTTAATTTGTTCTCGATATAACTCAGGTAAGCCATACACTGCACTAGAGGCGATCGCACCGTCATCCCTCTCTGTCTGATACCACGCCGTATAAGTTTCAAGACTTGTAAAACGATAATCCGCCGATAAATCCAAAACCTTACACCCCCTCTCAATCAACTTAGGAGCAAACTTACAAGCCAAACCATTAGGTAAGCCCAAAAATACCACCTCACAACGAGAAGCTATCACATCTAAATCAATAGGCTCGACTTTGTTTTGGATCAAATGACCCAAATGGGGATACAAATCAGCATAATCTTTTCCAGCACTGCTATCTCCCCCCAAATATACAATCTCCACCTCGGGATGCTCCGACAGCAACTTAACCAACTGCACCCCACCATAACCAGAAGCACCCACAATTCCCACAGCAACTTTTTGCGACTCAGTCATAATCTTAATGATTTAATATATAATTCCCACTTTTGCAGAATTTTAGTACGAAAATAGCACTTTTGAACGGCAATTTTCCTCAAATCATGACTAATTAGCGTTTAAGAAAAAAGTGGGGTAATCAAGTCAGGGAATGGGGAATGGGCAATAGGCAATGGTTTCCCTATTTTTATTTGAAAAACTACTGGCTCTAGCCAATAAAGCTAACTACTTCTTTTTCTTGTTTTTTTTGGGATAAAAAACTTGCGGATAACCAAGGGGGCGCACCTCTTGATTTTTTCTTTCCTCCTCCTTTTGCCTAACTTCTGTATAATCCAACCAATGGATACAGTCCACCGGGCAAGTGTCGATCGCCTCTTGAACAATATCCTCCTCATCCCCATTCTGATTATAAACTCGGGAACGACCAAAATTATCCTCAATATAAAAAGTATTAGGGGCAACATGAACACAGTTTTTACAACCAATACAAGTCACCTCATCCACATAAACCCCCTTTTGACGAACATGGCCTCCCAACTCAGGCTCAAAACCCGTCCTTTCAGGATTATCACGCCAAATCCCCCCCAACTCAGGTTCAAAACCAGTGGTTTCTGGAATATTTTGTTCATCAAACATAACAAACCTCATTAAAAATAACAGCAACCCATCACCCAAACCCCACCAAAAAAACAGTGGGTAACAACCAAAAAATTATTACCCACCCACAAAACTAAATTACTAACTCCAACGCTGTACCACTAAACGGATAGAACCATCCTCATTTTTTTGTTGTTCCGTCACAGCGAACCCTTTTTGACTAGATTCAGTCAAAACAGTATGTAAAGCATAATTTTGAGTTACACGCTGTAAAAAACCATCAACAGTCCAAGGCTGTTGCCAGTATTGTAAATCAGCCACTAACTCATAATGTTGACCATTCCAGCTAAAACCAATATCATAATCGTTTTCCTGTTCAATGACCAAATCAGCTTGGCTAGTTTGTCCTTGATAACCACGAACTGGGGAAGGACCTTCCTTCCAGTCAATTTTTAGGTCATTTAAGGCAGATTTGAGAGAAGTTAGATTGCGTATTTGTGTCTTGATGCTACTAAAATGTGACATAAATTTCTCTTGATACAGTGGACAAAAATTGGAAAAATGAGATTTATATATAAAAGTTTACCAATTCTGATTCTGAATTTGATTTTCAGATTCTAATTTTTGCTGATAATAATCCGATGTTTTTTGGCTGGAAATGACTACTCCCAACTGTTCCTCGATCGCCCTAGTCACCTCCTCACAAGACTTTCCTACAATTCCAGTAACCTTTTCCTTTACCCTACCATCAGGATAAATAATAAATTCTAAAGTTTCCATTCCCATGGATATTTACCCTCGTAATATTAAAAAATTCCTTAAAAAATCCACGATCATTAAAAATCGTCTCAGTAACATGATAATCAAATTCTCTTGCTCAATGATTTTTTCCCAAAAAATCAACATTGATCATCAAAAAAAGAAACTTACAATAAGAAAAGAACATTATTGATTAGTCAATTTTTTTGGTCATGAAAATCGCCCCAGTACCAGATAATGAAAAAGCGCGGATCAACGCTCTCCTAAGCTATGACATCCTAGATACCGAATTTGAGGAAGTATATGACGAAATAGCAGAATTGGCATCGTCTATTTGTGAAACTCCCATCGCCCTAGTTAGTTTGGTGGATGAAACAAGGCAATGGTTTAAAGCCAAAATCGGTTTAAAAGCCAGAGAAACCAGCCGAGATGTAGCATTTTGTACCCATGCCATCCTCGAAGAAGAACTATTAATTGTAGAAGATGCTACCCAAGACGAACGTTTTGCAGATAATCCCTTGGTTCTCAAAAATCCCAGTATTCGATTTTATGCAGGCGCCCCCCTCATCAACCCCGATGGTTTTGCCCTTGGTACTCTGTGCGCCATTGATACCAAACCAAAAACCCTCAATGAAGATCAAAAAAATGCTTTAAGAATCCTCGCAAAACAAGTTATTACTCAACTAGAGTTGAGGCTATCGTTTAAAAAACTACAAAACTACACCAAGGAATTGAGAAGAATCAATGCGGGAAAAGATCGTTTCTTTTCTATTATTGCCCATGATTTAAAATCCCCTTTTAACTCCATGTTGGGATTTGCCCAAATTTTAAATAATGACATTGATGATTTATCCCCAGAACAAATTAAGGAAATTAGCACAGACATCTACGACACAGGAAAAGCCACCTTTAAATTATTAGAAAATTTATTGCAATGGTCGATGTTAGAAATGGGCAATTTACCTTGGCGCCCAAAAACCATTCATCTTTATGATGTGGTTAAAGATGTCGTCTCTTTACTCTCTGGCACTGCTTCCCACAAAAACATCACTTTAGTTAATGAAGTGATCAAGGGAGAAAATGTCTATGCCGATCCGATTATGTTACAATCCGTAATTCAAAATATAATCAATAATGCCATTAAATTTAGTCATGCAGGGGAAAAAATTACGGTATCTTCGAGCATTGAAGATGACCATTTAATGCAGGTTGTCATCCGTGATACGGGGGTAGGTATGACTCCTGAACAAGTGGAAAACTTGTTTGAAATCGAATTTTGTTCTAGTAAACCGGGTACTGAAGGAGAAAGGGGAACAGGACTAGGATTACTATTGTGTAAGGAATTTGTCACTAAAAACGGGGGAACTATAAAGGTGGAGTCGAACCTAAATTATGGCTCTGAGTTTCGTTTTACTGTACCGAGAATATAACTTTTAGAGGTAGATTACTTTTGTAATATAAAAAGTTTTGTAATGTAGTTGATTTGTCACCAAAAAAATAAATTACATTAAATAACAAATTTCGAGAAAAGAGAGAGAATTTTGTGGAGTGTAGTATTCGTTATCGTCCTGCCTTTGCCACTATTTTTGTCACCCTACAACCGAGGGAAAAAATTACCGCAGAAGCAGGGGCAATGATTAGTATGGATGCGGGAATAACCATGAAAACCGAATTTTCAGGAGGTTTTTTTTCGGCTCTGATTCGTAAGTTTTTGGGCGGAGAATCATTATTTGTTAATGTTTTTCAAAATAATACAGGTATTCCTCAAACGGTTATTTTATCTCAGCCAATGATTGGGGATATTGAACATAAAAAGTTAAGTTCAAAACCTTTTTATATGCAACCGGGGGCTTATATTGCCCACACTCCGGGAGCAAAAATGGGGGTGCGTTGGGCTGGTTTTTCGAGTTGGTTTGCTGGGGAGGGTTTATTTAAACTCCAATTTACAGGCAGTGGGCAGGTTTTATTTGGGTGTTATGGTGGTTTAACTTCTAGGGAAGTTAGTGGGGATTTTATTGTGGATAATACCCATTTGGTTGCCTATGAGGGTGATCTAAAAATGAATATTGCCCTATCTGGTAATTTATTGGCTTCTATGACTTCTGGGGAAGGTTTTGTTAATCGTATTACGGGCAGGGGTACTATTTACCTTCAATCCCGTAGTATTCCCGGTTTGGTTGGTTTTTTACGTCCCAAGGTTCGTTAATTTGATTTTTTTATGAATATTGAAATATTACAACAGCCCGACAGTGCGATCGCCAAGATAACTCTCGATGCCCAAGAAGAATTACTCGCCGAGGCAGGGAGCATGATTGCCATGAGCGACTTTATCAATGCCAGTACCACCCTCAGACAGGGCAAAGGAGGCGGTATCCTCGGGGGTTTAAAAAGAATGATGGCAGGAGAATCATTATTTTTGAGTGTTTTTCGTTGCTACCAACCCAACGGGGAAATTTATCTTGCTCCCCATCTCATGGGAGATATAGTAGTTTATGAAATGACGGGCAACGAGTTGGTAGTGCAATCAGGCTCTTATTTGGCCTGTGCTTCGGGGGTAGAGATAGATTTGGGTTTTCAGGGACTTAAATCTTTTTTCTCGGGGGAGGCTATTTTTTGGCTACAAATTAGCGGTTATGGTGCTGTGATTCTCACCTCTTTTGGGGGTATTTACGAAATTGATGTGGATGGAGAGTATGTAGTTGATACAGGGCATATTGTCGCCTTTGAAAAAACTTTAGATTTTAAAATTACTAAGGCTAGTTCTAGTTTACTAGGTTCATTTTTGGGAGGGGAGGGTTTGGTTTGTCGCTTTTATGGTAAAGGCAAATTATATTGTCAAACCCATAGCCCGAAAAATTTTGGTGTCACCATTGGGCCTCAGTTACCACCAAGATAAGTAAATTAAGTAATCAAAATAGCCAAAAAATATTATCAAATTATGTTGAATAAATCAGAGATTAATTATCGAGTTGAGCATAATCCTGCTTATGCTTTTTTGATACTCAGCCTACGGGCGAATCAAATGGTAATGGTGGAATCTGGAGCCATGGCAGCAATGGATTCTTGTATTAAAATGAAGTCGAAAATGAAAGGGGGATTAGGTAAAAGTATTGGCAGAATGTTGGGGGGAGAGTCACTATTTTTGAGTGAATTTACTGCTCAAAATCAGGCAGGGGAATTATATTTATCTCCGGGGGAGCCGGGAGATGTGGCCCATTATTTATTGACAGGAAATAATAATTTGATGATACAGTCATCGGGTTTTGTGGCTTGTGGTTCTAATGTGGAAATTGATACACAGTTTCAAGGTTTTAAGGGCTTTTTTAGTGGCGAATCTTTGTTTTTATTACGAGCAACTGGACAGGGTGATGTCTGGTTTAGTTCCTATGGTGCTATTTTGGAGGTAGATGTTCGAGGAAACTATGTGGTAGATACAGGATATATTGTGGCTTTTGAGGATACCCTTAATTATCAGGTGGAGATCATGGGTGGTTTATCTTTTAAGAATTTGCGTACGGGTATATTAGGGGGAGAGGGTTTAGTTTGTCGTTTTAGTGGTAATGGAAAGTTGTGGATACAGTCTCGCAGTCTTTATCCTTTGATGAATTTTTTAAATCCTTTTCGCCCTGTTAAAAGTGATTAATAAATATGCCTTATTCTTCTCCTATACACGATCGCAATTTAGATACTAATAATAAACAAATCATCATAGTATTGATTATGTTTGCTACTATGATCACTCTAATTTTGTATGGTTTATTTGCTTTGTCTAATCATTTAGTTGATTTTATTCCTGTTTCTTTTGAGCAAAAAATAGGTGCATTAATATTAGGTGATTTTGAACAAGGAAATCAAATTAATAATACTCAAATACAACTAAATAAGCTATTAGATAAAATAGAGCAAAAATTGCCTCTTGATACTCCTGAAAAAAGAGATTATCAAGTTATTTATGTTTCAGAGGATGTGGTAAATGCGATCGCCCTTCCGGGAGATAAAATAGTTATTTATCAGGGTTTATTAGAAAAAATTGAATCAGAAAATGAATTGGTAATGATTTTAGGTCATGAAATAGGACATTTTGCCCATCGAGATCATTTAAGAAGTATTGGCAATCTAATCTTGATGAAAATGGTAATTAATTATTTTTTGGGCGGCTCGGAAATATTACAATCAGGAGCAGACTTGACAAACTTAATAGTTAATGCACAATATAATCAAAACCAAGAAAAAAAGGCTGATTTATTTGGTCTTAATTTACTATATCAATACTATGGTCACATTAATGGAGCCACAGACTTTTTCCTTCGTCTAAATAAAGAAGAAAAAACTAATCCAGAAATTGCTTTTTTATCTAGTCATCCTTTACCCAAAAAAAGAATTATAAATTTAGAAAAACTAATCAAAGAAAATAACTATCCTTCCAAAGAAAAAACAATTCTTCAAATTAGCTAAATAATCAATCATGAATCAACAAAACTCGCCAAAAAGATTTACTTGTAACCACTGTGAAGGGAAAGGATATGTAGATATTAGAGACTGCACAGGGGAAATACAAAGAGAAGAGACTTGCGTATTTTGCAATGGTACAGGAGAATTGCCAACAAATAATTGATACCAAGAACAAAGAGTGAGAAATAGCCACCTGTTTTAACGGGTGGCAAAACGAACATTGCAGAATAAATTTATGCCTATACCTTGTCCAAGCTAATACGATCAATATATGACTCAATTATTTGGGTCATAGTCATATCTTTTAATTGAGCATATTTTTTCAGTTTAAGAAATCTTTTCTCCGATAACTTTACTCCCAAATATTTAGTTTTAACTGCCATTTTATATTTAAACGATGTTATAATTTATGTATGTATTATAAAACAGTTAAAACACTATTAACTAATAATATTGATGATGAGTGTCATGCTTATTTAAAATTTGCTTGTGAACAATCCAATAAGTTGTATAACGTGGCAGTTTATGTTGTTAGACAAGCTCATTTTGAACAGTGTCTTGTAAAGACTTTTTTTGACAAAAACGACTTGTATCGAACAAGTTTAAAGTTGTCAAAAGTAAAAGTTAGTTATCCCCAGTTGTGCAAGGAACTTCAAAATAACTCTCATTATCAAGCTATAGGAGGAAGCCAAGCTCAACAAACCATCAAATCATCGGTGGAGGGATTCAAAGCCTACAACAAACTTTTACCTATGTGGTTTAAAGGTGAGTTATTAAATAAACCAAAGCTACCTACTTACCGCAAAAATGGTATGTACCCAGTGGTTTTTACAGGTCAAAATCTAAGATTTACGGCTGATGGTAAGCACTGTTATATCTCTATTCCAAAAAGTCAAAAAGATGAATTAATTACAGGGAGGTTAAGTATTCCTTGTGGGAAAGGAATAACTAAAGACAATATCGCCGAGCTTAGAATTATTCCTAGTAATGGGAAATTGTGGGCAGAATTTGTATATAAGTCTCCAGAGCAAAAAGCTACAGGACTAGACTATTCTCAAGCTATGGGCATTGATAGTGGAGTGTCGAACCTTCTCACAGTAGTTAGCACTGAGGGTAAAAGTTTTATTCTTTGTGGTAAGCGTCTAAAGTTTACTAACCAAAAATATAATAAATTTGTAGCTAAATATAAGGAAGGTAAATCAGAGTTTTATTGGGATGAAAATTTAGACGAGGTGATTCACAAACGGAATTGTCAAATTAGGGATACTGTGAATAAGTATGCTCGATTTTTAATCAATTACTGCCTTGCTCATAAAATAGGCAATATAGTATTTGGTTGGGGGCAAGGAGTTAAAACTGAAGCTAATCTAGGTAAAAGAAATAATCAAAACTTTGTCCAATTACCCACAGCGAGGTTAAAAAATCGAATTAAGGAATTAGCAGGGGAAGTAGGCATTCTGTTTACTGAAACTGAAGAAAGTTACACCAGCAAAAGCTCTTTTTTAGACGGAGACTTATTACCAAAATATGGTGAAAAACCCAAGGAGTATAAGTTTAGTGGAAAAAGAGTAGAGCGTGGATTGTACAGAATTTCTAATGGTAAAACCATCAATGCTGATTGCAACGGAGCGATTAATATATTAAAAAAAGTAAGCACACAGCTAGGTTTAGACTTAGCCAAGGTGCGTAGGGGAGCATTGACTCTCCCCAAACGGTATGATGTTAACAATTTAGCTAAATCATATCGTAAGCACAGCGAACAGGTTTTAACCTGTGTTGCGACATCTGCTTAGAATCCACGTCATTTTAATCCGTGGAGAAGTCAATAGAATAGGAAACGTTATCAATATTTTTTTGCCCATCAGCAAAAACAATCTCCAATTTATTATGAATAAACTTAAAAAATCTTTTCAATGGTTACTCATAGCACTTGTAACGGTTAGTTTGACTATCATCACTCGCAATGTTGCCGTAGCCCAACCCGTTAGCCATTATAGCGATATACAATACCCACCCCTACCAGATATTCAACTTCCCGAATACGATCGCCTTTCCCTTGATAATGGCATGGTAATATATTTGATGGAAGACCATCGTCTGCCCCTCGTTACAGGCAATGCACTTCTAAGAACAGGGGATAAATTTGATCCTCATGATAAAGTAGGATTAGCCACCGTCACAGGGAATTTGATGCGCACAGGAGGCACCCAAAACTATCCCCGAAGGGAAATTGATCATATCCTCGAACAAAAAGCCGCCTCCATCGAAACATCCATCGGTACTAATTCAGGAAATGCCACCTTTAACACCCTCAGTTATGACTTAGAGGAAGTATTTAATCTTTTTGGAGACATATTACGAAACCCCGTTTTTGAGCAGAATTTTATTGATTTTGAAAAAAATAATCTACGAGGTGCGATCGCCCGTCGCAATGATAATCCGGGAAATATAGTCCAAAGAGAATTTAGTAAATTGGTTTATGGAAATGATAGTCCCTATGCGCGAACCATAGAACATAACACCCTTGAGAATATCACCAGAGAAGACATTACCAACTTTTATGGACAACATATTCGTCCCGAGAATGTAATTCTTGGCATCGTGGGAGATTTTGAACCCGAACAAATGAAAAGTTTGATCACTCAAACTTTTGGAGATTGGCAAGTTAGCACCCCTCGCCCCAATCAAGAAATTACCACCCCCACCCAAGTAACCACCTCTGGATTATATCTAGTAGATCAACCTCAATTAACCCAAAGTAACATCCTCTTAGGTCATATTGGCGGCAGATTAGATGACCCTAACTATCCTACCTTAACCGTGATTAACGGCGTTTTAAATGGTTTTGGTGGTAGATTACACAATGAAGTGCGATCGCGCCAAGGACTAGCCTATTCCGTATATGGAGTATGGAGAGCAAACTATGATCACCCCGGTTTATTTCTCGCAGGAGGACAAACCAACACCGAAAGTAGTGGGCAATTTATCCAAGCCATAAAAGGAGAAATCCAAAAACTACGCACCGAAATCATCAGTCAAGACGACTTAGACTACGCCAAAAACTCCATTCTCAACTCCTTCGTATTTCAATTTCAAACCCCCAATCAAATCCTATCTCGTTTGATGATTTACGAATATTACGACTATCCCCAAGACTTTATTTTTAACTACCAACAAGCCGTTACCAACACCACCGCCCAACAAGTATTTAGCGCCGCCCAAGAATACTTAAAACCCGATCAATTTGTTACCCTAGTAGTAGGCAATGGTGAACAAGTCAGACAAACCTTAACCCCCTTAAATCAGGACATTCAAACCGTCGACATAACTATTAACCCACCAAATAGTTAACAATATCATCTCCCCTCCTTGGGGAGACATCAAACCTTTTTGTCTAAATCTTGAGTTCACAAGACATAGTTGTAATATAGCTTGAAAGCAAAAAAAATACATTAAAATTAAGTTAAGCCCATAAGGTATAATAGCCCCTATCTAATAAACTAGAAAAATTAGTAGTCATATCACATCCTCCATCAAAGTATTTATTAACCTATGTTGCGCAAAATCCCCTTAGCATTAGTTGGTTTAACCGTTGGCTCAATTCTTACCGTAGTAGGTTTTGTCGCCTACGCCATTGGCAACTCAACCCTTAACCTAGCAGGATTCTTTTATGGGATTCCCCTTCTTTTGGGTGGTTTAGCCCTCAAAGCCGCTGAACTAAAACCCATTCCTTTTTCCGTAGAAACCTCCAAGGAAATAATTGAGTTACGAGAAACCCAAGCCACTGACACCCAAAATCAGCTAAGGAAAGATGTCACCCGTTATCGTTATGGACAAGAAGCGCACCTTGATGATGCCCTAGAGCGCCTAGGACTAAGCCCCACAGACGAAGAAAGACCTATTTTGACAACTATTAAAGAAATAGAAATTGAGGGGCAATATACCCTTGTTTTGCAATTTCAAACCCCTTTAATTAGTCAAGATATATGGGAAGAAAAAATAGATAAAATTACTAAGTTTTTCGGGCCAGGTATTACCGCTAAAATTTTGACATTTGAAGATAATTTAATTGACTTAGCCTTAATTGCCTCCCCACAATCTGCCGCCGTTGAAGTTGCATAACATTGGATAATTAATAAAACAATGAAAGAAAAACAAAACAACAACACCGATAAACTTCTGTTAATAGATGATGATCCTAACCTCATTCTTTTGGTTAAAGATTATCTTGAATTCAATGGCTACCATGTTTTAACCGCTAGTCAGGGAAGAGAAGCCCTTAATCTTTTGGAAAGAGATGTTCCCGACTTAATCATCTGTGACGTGATGATGCCAGAAATGGATGGTTATAGCTTCGTGGAAGAAATACGTCAAAACCCCCTTTGGAATCAAGTACCCGTGATATTCTTATCCGCCAAAGCCCAAACCAAAGATAAAATTAGGGGCTTAAATACAGGGGCTGATGTTTACTTAGTAAAACCTTTTGAACCAGAGGAATTAGTGGCTCAAGTAAAATCCACTTTGAGTTATAGTCGCCGTTTAATGGGTAGCAGTGCCAGTCGTGGTGATATGGGTGCAAGGATTCAAGTACCTAAATCGGTGGAATTAACCCCCACAGAAACAAAGGTAGTTAGCTTAGTTTCTCAGGGTTTGTCAAATCGAGAAATATCCATTGAGTTGGGAGTAAGTCAGCGCACCGTAGAAAGTCATGTTTCTAATATGCTTAATAAAACAGGATTACATAACCGTACGGAGTTATCTCGCTGGGCTATTCAATCTCAATTAGTTTAGATTCTTTCTTGACAAACTCCCCACTACATTCGTTATAATATATCTTGCAAATAAAAAAAGTAATCCTCGAAGTTACTTGAGTATATTTAGCATCCTAAACCAGCCATCTTAGCTCAATTGGTAGAGCACATCACTTGTAATGATAAGGTTATCGGTTCAAGTCCGATAGATGGCTTTTGATAATTGATAATGAACAATTGATAATTATGTTTATTACCCAATATATATTTGAGTTGCCTGTGGGGATGTAGTATGCTATGTCCGTAACATACCAACAAATCCCGAACTGAGGTTAAATAGGTAGATTTTCACATTGGGAGTAATCGATATTTAAAACGTTATAGTTACCAAATATTTTTAGGGTTTTAGTAAGGGAAGATAAATCAGACAAAGCCAAATTAACCTCTTTTTTAGATTCTTTTTTCTGTAAATCAATAAAAAATAGATATTCTCCTAAAGAACGCTTTGTAGGTCTTGACTCTATTCGAGTCAAATTAATATTATGTTCTGCAAAAATTTGTAAGGGTTTTACTAATACTCCCGGTTTATTTTTTTCAAAGGAAAAACCGAGGGAGACATAATCACCATCTTCTTTTTTCTCCTTACTTACTACCCAGAAACGGGTACAGTTATCGGGATAGTCATTAATATTGGCTTCCTTGATGGGTAAATCGTAGAGTTGGGCTGCCCGTAAAGATGCGATCGCCCCTGCTGTGGGATCATGGTTAACCACTTGTAGGGCTTCAGTGGTAGAGTTCGCCGCTACCAATTTGGCATCTGGGGTATGTTGATCAAGCCACTTTTGGCACTGAGCAAGAGCCTGGGGATGGGAGTAAACCGTTTTGATACCCTCAAGGGAATTACCCCGAGACAGGAAATTATGTACCACAGGCAGAGTTAAGCCCTGCTGAATTTGTAAACCATCCAACTCCCACAAACTATCCAATGTCATGGATACAATTCCTTGGATAGAATTTTCCACAGGCACCACCGCCACATCTGCCCTCCCGTCGGCAACCGCCAAGAGAGTTTGGGCAATATTGGGATAAGGTACTAACTCCGTTTCTATACCCGTCTGTGCCTCCAAATTTTGGGCATAAATCAAGGTAGCAACTTCCGAATAAGTACCCTTTGGGCCTAAATGTGCAATGGATTTGATCATAAAAAATTTGGTTATGGTGGATAAATGCTTTGGGTGGGCAACAAGGAATGGGCAATGATTTTTGATCGTTTATATTATCAATTTATAACCATAAACCATTGAAAACTGTTCCCCATTCCCCGTTCCCTATTATCAATTATTTATTCTATTCCTGCATCACGATTTTTGATTGCCTCAGCCATTTTAGAAATGACCTCATCCACAGCTAAAGCCCCTAAATCGCCCTTAGCACGGGTACGGATACTGAGAGTATTACTTTCTACCTCATTACCACCGATTACCGCCATAACAGGGATTTTTTCTTTTTCTGCATTACGAATCATCTTACCCAATCTTTCCCCACTACTATCAACCTCAGCGCGGATTCCTGCTAAGAGCATTTTTTGACATACTTCTTGGGCAAAGGGTAAAAAGTCATCGTTAACCGCCATCAAACGGGCTTGGGTGGGGGCTAACCACAAGGGGAAATCGCCAGCGTATTCTTCGATTAAAATGCCGATGAGACGCTCGAGGGAGCCGAAGGGCGCTCGGTGAATCATGACAGGGCGCTGACGAGAGCCATCGGGGGCGATGTATTCGAGGTTAAATCTTTCGGGTAGGTTGTAGTCCACCTGTACGGTTCCCAATTGCCATTCTCGCTCGAGGGCATCTTGGAAGATAAAATCAAGTTTAGGACCATAAAAAGCGGCTTCTCCGGGGGCTTCAAAGTATTCCATATCCAACTTTTGCACGGCGTTACGGATAGCGCTCTGGGCTTTATCCCATACCTCTTGACTACCGATATATTTATCAGATTCAGGATCTCGAAAACTCAGACGAGCTTTAAAGTTTTTCAACTGAAGGCTCTTGAACACGGATAAAATGAGATCCACTACGCTGAAAAATTCTGATTCTAGTTGATCTGGGGTAACGAATAGGTGGGAGTCATCCACAGTAAAGCCCCTTACCCTAGTTAGTCCTCCTAGTTCCCCTGATTGTTCGTAACGGTAAACGGTGCCAAATTCCGCTAGGCGCATGGGTAACTGACGGTAGGAGCGCAGTTCACTTTTATAAATTTGGATGTGAAAGGGGCAGTTCATGGGTTTCATGACAAAGCCGATTTCTTTCTCCATTTCTTCAGCGTTATCCGCCATCATGGGAAACATATCTTCTTTGTAGTTTTGCCAATGTCCTGAAATTTTGAATAGATCAACTCTACCGATATGGGGGGTGACTACGGGTAAATAACCTCTTTTTACTTGCTCTTGTTTGAGGAAGTCTTCGAGGGTGGAACGAATGAGGGTGCCTTTGGGTGTCCAGAGGGGTAAGCCGGGCCCGACGGGATCTGAGAAAATGAATAAGCCTAGTTCTTTGCCCAGTTTGCGGTGATCTCGTTTGAGGGCTTCTTCTTTACGGCGTTTATATTCGGCTAGTTGTTCGGGGGTTTCCCAAGCGGTGCCGTATAGTCTTTGTAGTTGTTGGTTGTTGGCATCTCCTCGCCAATAGGCTCCTGCTATGGATTCAAGGGCGATCGCCTTCGGGTTAATCTCTCCAGTGGTTTCGAGGTGGGGTCCCGCGCACAAATCCCACCATTCATCGGCTAGGTGATAGATGGTGATAGGATCTTCTTTGATGCTATCAAGGATTTCTAGTTTATAGGGTTCATTAATAGATTGGATTCTTTTTTGGGCTTCTTCTCTGGTGACGACTTCCCTGACAACGGGTAATTTTTTCTTGATAATCTTAACCATTTCTTTTTTGATGGTTTTAAGATCTTTTTCGGTTAGGGGTTCGGGCAAATCGAAGTCATAATAAAATCCCGTTTCTGTCCAAGGGCCGATGGTTACTTGAGCGTTAGGATATAATTTTTGTACTGCCATGGCCATAATGTGGGAGGTGGTATGGCGTATTTTTTTTAGGTGTTCTGATTCGCTGGTACGGGGTAATTTTATTACTTCTGCTATGGATTGATCTGCCATAAAAATAAAATATATATTAATTCTCTAAAATACTATTATCTCATTATTTTAACGGGATCTCTGCTTATATTCTTTTTGGAACTATGGACAATAGTGATAATTATCATTAACCGTTAATTTTCTTCTATTATCCATTCTCAATTATCAATTATCAATTATCAATTATTTCAACATGAGTAAAGAATCTTTATACAAAAGTTATACACCCCCTACTTGTACTCTCAATATCTATAATCCTCCTTCTTTTTTGCCTCTCAAGGGGCAAAATTTGGCTCCTGATTATACCTTTGAGTTGAGTTTTGATGATCCGAGAATGCCTAGTCAGGATTTGATTATGCTTAGGGGCGATCGCACCTTATTAGAGAAAATGAGGGCAAAAATGAATCAATACCTCGATAAATACCTCGAAAACCTCGATTTTGAGCAAGAAGAGGTAAATGAGGAGCAAAACGATGATTTTCTGATTGTAAGTAACGGTCAACTGTATCATCGGATTAAAACTGAAGATCACCAATCCATCAAATTAACCCATACCCAATTTTTGGATTTTACCAACGCCCTCGAAAACTTTTACCTTGACTTCCGAGACAGTGAAAATAAAGTTTATTCCCCCTTCGCCCCTTTTAAAAGTATTGTGGGTGTAAGTGCGATCGCTCTTATGGTGGTAGGTGGATTTTGGTGGTATAACAGTACCACCGTAACCGAAGAAGTAGAAGAAATCGAAACCGCCACCGAAACCGAATTCCCCGAATTTCCCGAAGTAGAACCCCCAACCCCCCTTGATAGAGATTCCTTGCCTCCCATTAGTTTGCCAGATGTCCCCGATAACCTATTAGGCAGACAACCCCTGCCACCACCCACAGGAGATATTCCCCTACCTCCTGCCGACTTTCCCCCTCCCCCATTAGAAAATAATGGCAGTGGGCTAGAATTACCAGCTCCTCCTCCGCCCACCTCGGGAAACGCAACCCCTCCCCCACCTACTTCTGGGGGTTCATCACCACCACCCCCCGCAGACTTAGCACCAGCCCCTCAGCCCCTACCCAGATTGGGGTCAAATCGTCCTAATTTACCTCCTACTCCTCCCCTACAGGCCAGAAACCCTCAAGCAAACAACGATAACAATAATGACATCCCCGAAAATGATACTCCTACCCCGAGCCAATCTCCCCAAGAAAAGGTCAGAAATTATTTTGCCAGTCGTTGGCAACCTCCCGAAAACCTTACCCAAAGCATCGAGTATCGCCTTATAATCACCTCAGAAGGCTCCGTAAGTAGCATCTCTCCCATCGGACAAACCGCAGGGTTTTTTATTGATAGAACCCCCTTACCCCTTCGAGGAGAAACCATTATTTCTCCCCTAAGTGAATCCGAAGCAGTAAGAGTAAGGGTTATTTTTAGTCCTGATGGTAATGTGAATACCTTTCGAGAATAGACTACTTAGTTACGATCGCCTCTACACGGGCTTTTTCGGCTTTTTTGTCAACCTCAGTAACAGCCCAACGTAGAGGCTCACCTTCTTGACTCAACTTTTCTTCAACATCTTGCTTAAACTTCAAAGGATTTTCTTTCAAATCAATTTCCGCAGTAATAAAATGAGTAGTCATAATTTATATCTCACCTAAAATTTGATTGTCTAGTTTATGATATAGTATCAACGCTCCTAGGAAACTCAGCACCAACTACATTTGACAAAATTAACTAACTTAAAATGTCGAGGGGATTAGAGATAATATTTAAACCAGATTCTTGCCAATATTGCAAAACTTCCTGGGGAGATTTAATTTGATTGAGGTGTAAAGGTATCTGATCTGTGATAATCCTTGGTTGAGGTTTTCTCATGATAGCGTTGAGATTATCAGGATCTAAATTATAAATTAATACAGGTTTTTCTCCGCAGTTGGCAACAATATAAGCCAATTTTTCATAGTTGATTGAAAGTATATTATTGATGGCAATAATGATTTTTTCTGTGTTGGGATCATTATTTAGGGTAGAAATCAACATTTCCCAGTTAATTTCTTGAAAAGGACAATTGCCAAGATTAATCACCATGGATGTGCCATGATTGTTTTCTTGGAAAAGCAAAGCTAACTCAAAACTGATTCTACTATCTCCATAGTTGATCATACCAATATTGCCCAAGTTGTATAACTGAGGGTTCAACACTCCATAACTAGCTTTATCAGTGGTTAAAATTCCCGCTCCGTTAGTACCTAGTAATTCTACTTGCTTTTGTTGGGCTTTTTGTTTGAGTCGAAATAAATCAAGGGGAGGTATTCCTCCCGAGTTGATGATAATTTGTGTTATCCCTGCGTCCATGGCTTCTAGGGCGGCATCAAGGACGGCATAGGGATGATTTAGGATAATGCTGGTGGTGATACCTTCAAGATGTTCGACTGCCTCGTTGACCAGATCGAACAAAGGTATATCATGGTAGGAATCCCCCATATATTCTGATGGTATGCCCACTAATTGATGGGCGTTTTTCCATTGGGTGGCTTTGATATAGGATAGGGCATCAGGTTCATTAATACCCTGTAATAGTATTTTTTGTTCTAAATTCCATACCATAATATTTTTGTTGTTTGTTTAAGCCAAGACGGTGAGGCATTGTAAGACCTCTTTTCTCGCCCATTTATCCGCCTCAATTATATCATCTAAGGAGGGTTGAGTTTTATTTTGGTTCGAGAAGCGATCGCACACAGTCTCTATTAAACGAGGAATATCGAGAAAGGCAATTTTTTCCTCAAGGAAAAGAGCCACCGCCTGTTCATTGGCAGCATTCAACACCGCAGGTAAACAACCCCCAGCCCTACCAGCATTATATGCCAACTGCATACAAGGATATTTCTGATGATCAGGCTCACGGAAAGTCAGACTACCTACTTTCACCAAATCCAATGACTCCCAATTAGTATAAAGGCGATCGGGATAAGAAAGCGCATAGAGTAAAGGCAAACGCATATCCGCCCATCCCAACTGTGCTAATACCGAAGTATCCTGCAATTCCACCATCGAATGGATAATGCTTTGAGGATGGATAACAATATCAATATCATCATAATCCATACCAAAAAGATAATGAGCCTCAATCACCTCCAATCCCTTATTCATCAAAGTGGCAGAGTCAATGGTAATCTTTTGACCCATGGACCAATTAGGATGTTTAAGGGCATCTTGAACCGTTACTGACGCTAATTTTTCCACAGGTAAATCACGAAAAGAGCCACCAGAAGCCGTTAAAATAATTTTCCTCAAACCCCCATCAGGTACACCTTGCAAACATTGAAAAATCGCTGAATGCTCAGAATCCGCAGGTAGGAGTTTTACTCCATATTCTTCCACCAGAGGCAATACCACCGGGCCCCCTGCAATTAAAGTCTCCTTATTCGCTAAAGCAATATCCTTTCCTGCCTTAATAGCCGCAATGGTAGGCAATAAACCAGCACACCCCACAATACCCGTGACCACACTTTGAGCGCTTCCATACCTTGCCACCTCACAAATACCATCACTCCCCCCCACGAGAATCGGTTGATAATCAAGATTCGTTAATAATTCTTTTAGGGAAGGCAAATTATCCTCATTACGAATAGCGACAATTTCTGGTCTAAATTCTTGAATTTGTTGCGCCAAAAGAGTCAAATTACTACCCGCCGCCAATCCAATTACCCGAAACTGTTCAGGATTTTCCCTAACAATATCTAAAGTTTGAGTACCGATAGATCCTGTAGATCCTAATATAGAAATTGATTTCATAGCTTAGTGTGTCATGGTGATAATCAATATCTTATTACAGATTGGCATTGGAATCATCTCGGTTCAATGTTCGTTGAGTATCCCATCTTTGAACCTGCCCAAGGTCATGGAAGGTAAATTATAATAGGGGTCGTCTTTTTGACACTTTAAATATAGAATAATGTGCAATTGACTGATAAGATAACAATCAATAGCAAGATTACTTATATAAAGTATATTTAGTTTCACATATAGAGGAAAAAATGACTCAAGATAAAGTAGTAATTATTGGAGTAGCTGGAGATTCTGGTTGCGGTAAATCAACTTTTTTACGTCGTTTAGAAGACTTATTCGGTAAAGAATTTATGACCGTTATCTGTCTTGATGACTATCATAGTTTAGATCGTAAAGGTAGAAAAGCAGCAGGTGTTACCGCTTTAGATCCTAAAGCCAATAACTTCGACTTAATGGCCGAACAAATTAAAGCCTTAAAAAATGGTCAAGCTATTGATAAACCTATTTATAACCATGAAACAGGAGAATTAGACCCTCCCGAAAAAATTGAACCTAACAAGGTTATTGTAATCGAAGGTTTGCACCCTCTCTATGATGAGAGAGTAAGAGAATTAGTTGACTTCAGTGTTTACCTCGACATCAGCGAAGAAGTAAAAATTCAATGGAAAATTCAGCGTGATATGGCTGAAAGAGGTCATACCTATGATGATGTTGTGGCTTCTATCAATGCTAGAAAACCTGACTTCACCGCCTATATTGAACCTCAGAAACAATACGCAGATATTGTTATCCAAGTATTGCCTACCCAATTAATAGAAGAAAAAGAAGGTAAAATCTTACGAGTTCGTTTAATTGAAAAAGAAGGTATCGAACATTTTGAGCCTACCTATTTATTTGACGAAGGTTCTACCATTGATTGGCGCCCCTGTGGACGTAAATTAACCTGTTCTTATCCTGGTCTAAAAATGTACTATGGACCTGATAACTACATGGGTAATGAAGTTTCTATTCTCGAAATTGACGGTCAATTCGATAATTTAGAAGAGATGATCTATGTGGAAAGTCATCTCAGCCGTACTGGTACTAAGTATTATGGCGAAATGACCGAGTTGTTATTAAAACATAAAGACTATCCCGGTTCTAACAATGGTACTGGTTTATTCCAAGTTTTAGTAGGTCTAAAAATGCGTGAAACCTACGAGAAAATCACTGGTACTGTTGCGAATACAGAATCTCAAGAGGTTGCCAAAGTTTAATTGCTTTTGGTGGTATAGGACGTAGCATGCTACGTCCAAAAAAGTGTTAGAAAATTTCGACTCCGAAATTAACTTTTCAATACATATTCACTATCAAGTTTCCGTCGTAAATTATATTTATGCCTTTTCAAGCTAGTCCGATTAAATTTGGTACGGATGGGTGGCGTGGAGTGATTGCCGCTGATTTTACTATGGAGAGGGTGGCAAAGTTGGCTCCCCTTTGTGCGCAGGTTTTAGAGCAAGAAAAACCTGATAGTAAGTTAATGATTGTGGGTTTTGATCGTCGTTTTTTGGCAGAAGATTTTGCATTGGTGGCCGCACAAGCGTTACAGGAATACGGCTATGATGTTTTATTGGCACAAGATTATGCCCCTACCCCTGCTTTTAGTTGGGCGGCAAAGGAAAAGAATGCTTTGGGGGCCTTGGTATTAACGGCTAGTCATAACCCTGCCAAATATCTGGGTTTAAAAGTCAAAGGGGCTTTTGGAGGTTCGGTTTCGGGAGAGGTGACCACAAGGATAGAGGCTTTGTTGGATAGTGAGTTACCAAAATCTTCTCAGGGTGGTTCTATTGCCAAATTTGACCCTTGGGAAAGTTATACAAGGCAGTTAGCTAGTTTGGTGGATGTGTCTGCTATTGTAGAGGCTATTTCGGCCGGGACATTAGATTTGGTGGTGGATGTGATGCACGGGGCTGCTTCTACAGGATTGAGTCGCATTTTAGGATGTGATATTTATGAAATTAACAACCAGAGAGATACTCTGTTTGGGGGTCATCCTCCTGAGCCTCTAGCTCGTTATATTGCCGATCTATTTCGTGAGGTCAAAGAAAGGGGGAAAACTAATTTTAATGCCCTTCAAGTGGGTTTAGTGTTTGATGGAGATTGCGATCGCATTGCGGCGGTAGATGGAGAGGGTAATTATTGTAGTACACAAATTTTAATTCCTATTTTAATTGAACATTTATCCCAAACCAAAAGGTTAGAAGGGGAAATAGTAAAAACCGTGAGCGGTTCAGATTTAATCCCCAAGGTTGCGAAATTATATAATATTCCCCTCTCAGAAACTCCCATTGGTTATAAATACATTGCCGAAAAAATGTTGACTAGCCAAGTTTTAGTAGGTGGAGAAGAATCGGGAGGAGTTGGTTATAGTACCCATATTCCCGAAAGAGATGCCCTCTTGTCGGCTCTTTATATTCTGGAGGCAATGGTAAAATCTGGTAAGGGTATTGGTGAGTTGTACGCAGATTTGCAAGAAAAAGTCAATTTTACTTCTCAGTATGACCGTATTGACTTAACTTTGGCTAGTATGGAACAAAAAAATCAATTACAGAATACCCTTGCGACAAAACCCCTACAAGAAATTGCTGGAAAAAAAGTAGTAGATTGTCTGGCAATCGATGGTTATAAATATCGTCTTGAGGATGAGAGTTGGTTATTAATTCGTTTTAGTGGTACCGAACCACTGTTAAGATTATATTCCGAGGGACAGTCTTGGCAAACAGTGCAAGAAAATCTTAGTTGGGCAAAAAAAGAATTTAGTTAAAAGTTTTCTTTACCTTGTATCCATAAAGTAAGGTGGGCAATAAATACCCACCTTTAAGATTAGGATAACGCTTCAATTAATTGAGTTTTAGCGGTAGCCAAAGCCTCATCAACCTTGGTGGCATCCCTTCCCCCCGCTTGGGCAAGATTGGGGCGCCCTCCGCCTCCACCTCCGCAGATTTTGGCGATTTGTCCGATAAATTTCCCTGCCTGAAGTTTTTTATCTTTATAAACTTTTTCACCAAAGGCAGCCACTAAACTTACTTTTCCTTCCTCGGGGATGGAAGCCAATACCACAGCACTACTCCCTAGTTTTTGTTGTAGTTTTTCCCCTGCGGTTTGTAAGGATTTAGCATCCAAATCTCCCATGTGAGCAACAAGAATTTTAAACTCGCCTACGCTTTGCGCATCATTAACTAAACTATCAGATTTTAGTAAAGCTAACTCCTGCTTAAGGTTTTCTAATTCTTTTTGGGTGGTTTTTAACTCACTTTGGAGGTTGGCAAAACGTTCAGGAATTTCCTCGGGTTTGGCTTTGAGTTTATCGGCTAATTCCTTAACCACCTCATCCCTGACTTTGAGATATTCCAACACCGATGCACCTGCCACTGCTTCGATGCGTCTGACTCCAGAAGAAATACCCGTCTCAGATATGATTTTAAATAGCCCTATTTCGGCGGTATTATTTACATGAGTCCCCCCACATAATTCCATGGAAACCCCCGGTACGTCGATGACACGCACCTGAGAGCCGTATTTTTCACCAAACATGGCGATCGCACCTTTACCCTTAGCCTCCTCTAAAGACATAACAGAAATATCAGCGGGATGGGCTTCGGCAATCCAAGTATTAATCAAATCCTCAATTTGTTGTAACTGAGATTTGGTGATGGGTTGAGGGGAATTGAAATCAAAACGTAACTTATCAAAGGATACCAAAGAACCAGCCTGAGAGATGGAATTATCCACCACCTTTTTTAATGCCGACTGTAATAGGTGAGTAGCGGTATGATTTGCCCTGACACGGTTACGACAGGCTTTGTCAACAGTTGCCCGTAACTTTTGCCCTACGGTAATCACACCCCTTTCTACAGTGCCATAATGGACAAAAAAGCCCGACTCCTTCTGCACATCATTAATGGAGATTAACACATCCTCCCCTGCAAGGTAGCCTTTATCGCCTATTTGCCCCCCAGATTCCGCATAAAAAGGAGTTTTATTTAAAATTAACTGTACCTTAGTACCCGATTCCGCCTTTTCTACGGATTTACCTTCCACCAATAACCCCTCAATATGGCTAATTAATTGATACTCATGGTAGCCCAAAAATTCCGTAGGATGGATATGTTCGGCTAATTTATCGATGCTTCCTTGCACAGTCAAATCGATGGTTTCATGGGCAGATTGCGATCGCACCCTCTGAGCTTCCATTTCTGCCTCAAATCCAGCCACATCAACGGTTATACCCTGCTCCTCCGCAATTTCTTGAGTCAATTCCAAAGGAAAACCAAAAGTATCATAAAGAGTAAAAGCATCCACCCCAGAAATTTCCGTTTTTGCTTCCACCTTTAACTTATTAATCACCTCCGCCAAGAGTTTCTCACCCCTTTCTAGGGTAGCCAAGAAAGCAGACTCCTCCCTTTGTAACTCGGTTTTGATAACCTGTTCCCTTTCTCGAGTATTAACATAAACCCCTTCTAACAACTCAATGGCAGTCTCCGCCACCTCATTAATAAAATTGCCATCAATGCCAATCAAACGCCCGTGACGCACTACCCGACGAATAAGACGACGCAAAATATAACCACGCCCCATATTAGAAGCCGAAATACCATCAGCGATCATTTGTACCACAGAACGCACATGATCCCCAATTACCTTCAAAGATACCTTAGTATTCTCATCCGCCCTTTGATAATCAATATCAGCCAACTCAGCAGCAGTCTTGATGATAGGGAAAATTAAATCAGTTTCATAATTATTAGGCACCTGTTGCAAAATTTGCGCCATCCTTTCCAAACCCATCCCCGTATCAATGTTTTTCTTTTCTAGGGGAGTCAAATTACCGTCAGCATCTCGGTTATACTGCATAAACACCAAGTTATAAAACTCGATAAATCGACTATCATCTTCCAAATCAATATGATCATCACCCAATTCGGGCTTAAAATCATAGTATAACTCCGAACAAGGGCCACAAGGACCAGTAGCCCCAGATTTCCAGAAATTATCTTCCTCTCCCATGCGGATAATCCTTTTTTCAGGCACACCTACCTCATCTCGCCAAATGGCAAAGGCTTCGTCATCCTCACGAAACACGCTAACCACAATTCTTTCGGGGGGTAACTTGAATACTTCGGTTGATAATTCCCAACCCCAAGCGATGGCTTGAGATTTAAAGTAATCCCCAAAACTGAAATTACCCAACATCTCAAAAAAAGTATGATGTCTGGCAGTGCGTCCCACATTTTCAATATCATTGGTGCGGATACATTTTTGGGAAGTAGTTGCCCTCGGCACTTCTGGGGTTTGTTGCCCCAAGAATATAGGCTTAAATGGTAACATCCCTGCGATGGTTAAAAGCACCGTAGGATCGTCAGGTACTAAAGAAGCACTAGGTAATATTTTATGTTGTTTTTGCTCAAAAAAGTTTAAAAATTTTGCTCTGATTTCGTTTCCTGTTAAGGAAGGAGGGATATTAGTCATAGAAAGTTATCATAGTATTGGTCTATCTATGTTCTATTATTGCTGATTTTTGTTGCTATCATAAAAGTTAGGAAAATAAAGAGTATGCTAAATATATGGCTCGATTGACACCAAAAATAGATACATTAAGAGCTTTATTTGCTAAATCAGGTAATCAATGTGCATTTCCCCAATGTGAACATTCATTAATCAATCACAAAAATCAATTCGTTGCCCAAGTGTGTCATATAGAAGCAGCTTTGGAAGGTGGAGAAAGATATAATCCACATAGTGATGATGAATATCGTAGGAGTTATGATAATCTTCTTATCCTTTGCTATGCTCATCATGTTGAAACAAATGATGTTGAAGAGTATACTGCCCAAAAGCTAAGAGAAATAAAAAAAGAACACGAATCTAAATTTGAAAATTCCAATTTTGATATTGAACAAGAAAAGTTAGAAGAGATTGTTAATGAAATTCATAAATATTGGAATGAAATACAACAATTAAATACTGTTAATCATCGATTCTCGGGTACAGGTTTAGAAATAAAAATTGAAGTTAAAAAAGGTTGTTTAGATCTTATTGATGATATAAAAGAAAAAGTGAATGGAATTGAAAATCTGTTTAGAATATTTGCTGAGAGCGATCAAAATTTACTAAATGATTTAGAAAAGTTTTTAAAGAAAAAAAATATAGATATAAGTATATTTGATGACATTCAATATTATGAAAATCCCTTTATTGATAGAAATTGGGAAGAACATACCTTGGGTTCGACTAATTGGATAAAAACACTAAGAATCGATTTAGCTCATTTAGAAGTAAAGTATCTGGAAGAAAAGATTAAAATAAATAATAGTGAACTGTTAAAAGAAAGATTGAAGAAAGTCCAAAAAATTCTAAAAAAACATGCTGCAAATGAAATTTATATAGATTGAAAATTAAAACAATATAGAAGAGAATAAATAGTTATGAGTAAATTTAATTAGCCTGAGTTTAGAATAAGCTAACAGTATTATTTTTTCGCAGTCTAAAAATCTTATAACTTCATAGAAAAAAAATTAAATAGCTTTAACCCAAATTGAGGTTAAAGAAATACAATAGATAATTGTTCATCTTTTCAAGGCCCAATCCCAATAAAGACTCACTTAAATTATTAAATTATAATCTCTATTTATTAAACTATGGAAATAACAATTCGTGAACAATTACACCAACAAATTGATAATTTACCTGATGAAATTGTTGAGAAAATAGCACAATTTACATTATCAATTACGAAGAATTATGATATAAATGTCACTGAATACACTGATTGGCAGGAAAAAGAATGGCAGAAATTTTCTTTGAGTCAGTTTTTTTCAGAAGATGATGATATTGAATATTCTTTAGAAGATGCTCAGGAAATTTATTAATGGTACAATCAGGAGATATAGTTTTAATTCGTTTTCCACAGACTAATTTAAAAGAAGGAAAACTTCGCCCTGCTTTAGTTGTTGCCAACAGTCCTCACGGTAACGAAGATGTATTATTAGCATTAATTTCTTCTCGTATTTATCAAACAGTAAAAGGCTTTGACATCATTATTAAAACTTCAGATGATGATTATATTATCAGTGGCTTAAAAGTTGATTCTGTGATTCGACTCGGAAGGTTAGTAACTATCGAATCATCAATTATTAATGCACGTTTAGGAAGCATCTCACAAGAAAGGCTAAAGCAGGTCAGAAAAAATTTAATTAATTGGTTAAAAATAGAATGATAGTAAATAATTAAAAATTAAGATAACTTGCCTAACAATTTTAGGGTGGAGGATTTTATTGCCATGAAAAGGAATAACGACTTTATAAAATAAATGGTAGGAGGTATGGCAATTTGGAAATTATTTAAATGTCAGATAGTTTAAGAATTGTTAAGATTTCGTTAATATGGAATAAGTAACTCAAACGTAAATCACCCTACCATCAACCATGCTCGACTTAGACAATTTCGGTAACAGTCATCCTCAACCTATGGAGAATGACACCTTGAGTCACGTTCAATCCCCTCTTAGTTTAAGACAAAATAATCAATTCAAAGACCGTCACATTGGCATCAATGAACCTAGTGCCAAAATTATGCTAGATGCTCTAGGCTATGATAGTTTAGAGGAATTAATCGATCAAGCTGTTCCCCCTTCCATTCGCCTCAATCAGTCTTTAAAATTACCCTCTGCTAGTTCAGAAAATAAAGCCCTTGCCCAGTTGAAGGAAATTGCCCAGCAAAATGAGGTATTCACCAACTATATCGGCATGGGTTACAGTAATTGTATTACCCCCCCAGTTATTCAGCGTAACATCCTCGAAAATCCTAACTGGTACACTGCCTATACTCCCTACCAGCCAGAAATCGCCCAAGGAAGGTTAGAGGCGCTGTTAAATTATCAAACCATGATCATTGATTTAACGGGTTTGGAAATTGCCAATGCTTCTTTGTTGGATGAAGGCACGGCAGCCGCAGAAGCCATGACCATGAGTTATGGGGTATGTAAAAATAAATCTGATAAGTTTTTTGTAGATATTAACTGCCATCCCCAAACCATTGCGGTAATAGAAACTAGAGCCAGATATTTGGATATTGAGTTAATTATTGCCAATTTTGCTGATTTTGATTTTAATACTCCTATTTTCGGGGCTTTATTACAATATCCTACTACCCACGGGACTATTTATGATTATCAAGGGATAATTGATCAAGTTCATGGTCAAAAAGGGTTAGTTACCCTCGCCTGTGATTTGATGAGTTTGGCTTTGTTAAAATCCCCTGGGGAATTAAATGCTGATATTGCGGTGGGAAATACCCAACGTTTTGGAGTACCATTGGGTTATGGTGGTCCTCACGCTGCTTATTTTGCCACAAAAGATCAATATAAAAGACAAGTGCCGGGGCGTATTGTGGGGGTTTCTAAGGATGTCCATGGTAAACCTGCTTTAAGGTTGGCACTACAAACCAGAGAGCAACATATTCGCCGTGATAAGGCTACCAGTAATATTTGCACGGCACAGGTGTTATTGGCGGTGATTGCTTCTACCTATGCGGTATATCATGGACAAGAAGGCATTAAAAATATTGCTACTACTATCCATAATTTAACCAAGGTATTGGGTGCAGGGTTAGAAAGGTTAGGTTATGGGTTAAGGAGTCATGCTGTTTTCGACACCGTTACTATTGATTTTGCCGATAATCAGTTGGTTGATGTTATTCGAGAAAAGGCTGAGGCACAACGGATTAATTTCCGCTACGGTCAAAATGTTATAGGTATTAGCCTTGATGAAACTACTACCTTGGAAGATGTTGAAAAAATTTGGTCAATTTTTGCCCCTAGTGGGGAGGTAGATTTTGCCGTGGAGGAGTTAAATACTTCTAAGTTTGATTTACCTAGTGGCTTTTTGCGTAAAACTTCTTACCTCACCGAAACTGTCTTTAATCAATACCATTCGGAAACGGAGTTATTAAGATATTTACACCGCCTAGAAAGCAAGGATTTATCCCTTACTACTTCTATGATTGCCCTTGGTTCTTGTACTATGAAATTAAACGCTACGGCGGAAATGTTACCTATAACTTGGGCAGAGTTTAACCAAATCCATCCCTTTGCCCCTATTTCTCAGACGAAGGGGTATCAAGTCCTTTTTGCCCAATTAGAGGCATGGCTGGGCGAAATAACGGGGTTTGCGGGAATATCTCTCCAGCCCAATGCTGGTTCTCAGGGAGAATATGCGGGGTTGCAGGTGATTCGCAAATACCATGATAGTCGTGGGGAAGGGCATCGTAATATCTGTCTGATTCCTGAGTCTGCCCATGGTACGAATCCTGCTAGTGCGGTGATGTGTGGTTTAAAGGTGGTACCTGTGAAGTGTGACACGGATGGGGATATTAATGTTGAGGATTTGAAGGCTAAGGCGGAAAAATATCAGGATACTTTGGCGGCGTTGATGATTACTTATCCTTCTACCCATGGGGTGTTTGAACAAGGAGTTAAGGATATATGCGGTATTGTCCATAGCTATGGTGGGCAGGTATATCTTGATGGTGCGAATATGAATGCGCAGGTGGGGTTATGTCGTCCGGGAGATTTTGGTGCGGATGTGTGTCACCTGAATTTGCATAAAACTTTTTGTATTCCCCATGGTGGGGGTGGTCCTGGGGTGGGGCCCATTGGGGTTATGCCTCATTTGGTGCCTTTTTTACCTGCTACTGAAGGATCCCCCCTAACCCCCCTTAATAAGGGGGGAATCAATGCTGATTCTATTGGGATGATTTCGGCGGCGCCTTGGGGTAGTGCCAGTATTTTGCCTATTTCTTGGATGTATATTGCCATGATGGGTAGTGAGGGTTTGACGGAGGCTACTAAGGTGGCGATTTTGAATGCGAATTATATTGCCCATCGTTTGGCGCCTCATTATCCGATTTTGTTTACGGGTAAGTCTGGTTTGGTGGCGCATGAGTGTATTATCGATTTACGCCCGTTGCGTAAAACCGCTTCTATTGAGGTGCAGGATGTGGCAAAACGTCTCATTGATTATGGTTTTCATGCCCCAACTATGTCTTGGCCTGTGAATGGTACGATGATGATTGAACCGACGGAGAGTGAGTCGTTGGCGGAATTAGATCGTTTTTGTGAGGCGATGATCTCTATTCGTGATGAGATAAGGGCGATCGAGGATGGTAAGATGGATATGGAGGATAATCTACTGAAAAATTCTCCCCATACTGCGTTGAGTTTGATTGCTTCTGATTGGAGTCATCCTTATACCCGTGAGGAGGCGGCATACCCTGATAGTTGGACGAAGGAACATAAGTTTTGGAGTGCTGTGGGGCGTATTGATAATGCCTGGGGCGATCGCAACTTAGTTTGTTCTTGTGTAGGTATGGAAAATTATCAGTAAAATGTAAAAATCCCCTTTCATATATGGAAGGGGTTTCCAATTAGTAAAATAATTGAATAATAATTATGACAATCGAACAAATTGAAAAAGCTATATTAAATCTTTCTCAAGAAGATTTTAAAAAATTAAAAGATTGGTTAATTGAATTAGATTACCAGCAATGGGATCAACAATTGGAACAAGACATTATCGATGGTAAACTTGATAATTTAGCATCTGAAGCCCTTGCAGAATTTGAAGCGGGAAATTATCAAGAAATATAATGCACTATACTAACCGTAAGTTCTGGTTATATTATGATAGATTACCTACAAATATTCAACAAATAGCAAATGCTTCTTATCAATTATTAAAAACTAATCCTCAACATCCTTCTTTACATTTTAAAAAAGTTAATAAATACTGGTCTGTGAGAGTAGGAAAAAATCATCGGGCGTTGGCAATTGAAGTAAAAGATGGTATTTTGTGGTTTTGGATTGGCACTCATGCCCAATATGATAATTTAATTAAGTGAACTACTTTATAAATAGAGTTTAATGGCGATCGCAACTTATTCTGTTCTTGTATAGGTATGGAAAATTATTGGAGATTTTATATTTCAGAAGACGATGGGACATTATGCCAATTCCCTGAGAGAGTAAAAGCAGACCAATAATAAGGACTATTATAGTTAGGACTATTCAACATTTCTAATTGTACTTGACGGAGTGCCTGTGATCGCCCTTCCCCATTACTCAAACGTTGATAATAATTAACCATCAAGTGTTTAGTTGCCATATCATCCACATTCCAAAGACTCATCACTTGGGTTTGCGCCCCTGCCAATACCAAAGCCCTTCGTAAACCATATACCCCTTCACCATTCCTCACCTCCCCCACCCCTGTCTGACAGGCAGATAGAGTAACCAATTGAGTACCCCAAAGATTCAAACTAGAAATATCCAAAGCCGTGAGCGCCCCTTCGAGTTGATTGGTAGCGGGGTTAAATCCAGCAAACGCTAATCCTGAGCGTAACAGGGGATTTTCTGTGCCACTTATAGGAGTTTGCTCATTGCCAAAACCCAGATTATCAGGTAACTCCATAGATACATCAGGCAAAAAGAAACCATGGGTAGCCAGATGTAATATTTCAGGCCCTTGGACATTTACAATATTCTTTGCTAACGCTTCATCCTCCACATATATCCTTACATTTTCAAACAAAGGTGCGATCGCCCTTACCTCCTCCGCCGTACCCGGTAAAGCCTCACAACAACCAGCCAAACCTCGCAAATCAAAAGAACGTTGCCCACTTCCTCCCCGAAAAATCAGCCCATCAGGGGAATGTAAATCATAACTAGGATTACCCACCATCACCGCAGGAGATTGAGATTCCCATTGATTTTGCAACCGTAACAAATCCCTACCACTGGTGAGATAACTAATAGAATAATCCTCCAACAAATAACGCCCCTCCCCATCCTGCAATGCCGCAAAAGGAATTAAATTTAACTGACTATCAGGAGCAATCAAAATCTGCTCATTCCCTTCCATCCAAGGCAAAAGAGGCTCAAAAATTAATTCATATAACCTTGGGGCCAACTCCGCCAACATTTCCTGCCGTAATAACTCCTCATCCCCATGGAAAGTTGCCCAGCCTAGATAATCTCGCCACTGGGAAATCAACTCGTCAATCTCCTGTGTTTCCCCTAAATCAATCCCTTGGGGTAAACCATCATTACCCATTACATACACCCCATAACGGGTAGACTTCCAGCCATGGGATTCCACATCAAAAGGAGTATAAACCATATATTCCAACAAAAGCGCCCCATCAGGAATTTTCTTCTGTACCCCTTGCCAATCAATCTCCTGATTAATCATTTCAAATTCCGCACTAAGATTGGATAAATCCGTTTCCAAACTACGAATTTCTAGCTCCAACCGATTCACCCTTTCCTGATAAAGTCTCAGATTACCTTCCCCTACCCCCTGAAAAGTCATCAAAGCCAATTCACTCCTCCTTTGTGCCAAATCTTCAAATAAAGCCTCAATGGTGGGATTTTCTGAGTTTTGTAAAGTCGCCATCATATTACTGACGACATCCAAAACACGACCTTTACGTCTTAAAATAGTATTTATAGCTAACTCTCTCGCCCGATGATCATCTGCCATAAAATTTAGATGTAAATCCATCGCCCAATTTGTGGAAATATACAGACTTTCCATATATGCTTGTTTACGGGATTCATCACCAATATTATGGAGAAAATAACTGATCTTCTCTTCCTCAATATCCATACTCTGAGTTAGATAATCCACCGCAAGAGGTAAACGATTATCTGCCCAATATAATCCCGCCAAATTATGTAAACTATTACGGGTTTGAATGTGTCTATGACCAAAAATTTCCCTGCTTAACTCTAAAGATTTAGTATGGACTAATTCGGCTTCCTGAAAATTGCCCTGACGGGTATGTAACAAACCTAAATTGTTGAGGGTAACACCAACACTCGGATGTTTTTCACCAAATACCTGCTCAAGAATTGTCACTGCTTCTGTCAGTGCCTGTTGGGCAGGGGGATATTTACCCTGATAAACATAGTTCATACCTAAATTATTTAATAAAGAGGCTGTTCGATCATGGTTATTCCCCAATACTTGTCTCGTAATATTTAGGGCTTGTTCATAAAGGGATTCTGCTTCTTGATAGTAGTTTTGATTTGTACGTAATAAAGCTAAATTATTTAAAACAATGGCAAGTTGATAATCAGTTTCATCAAATAATTCCCTCGCAATTTCCAACGCCTGTTGCATAATCTCTTCAGCATCTGCGTAGTTTCCTTGAATTCGATATAAAGTACCTAAATCATTGAGGGTTTGTAGGGTTTCAGGGTGATTAATGCCTAAAATTTCCATACGAGTAGCGAGGGCTATATAAAAAAAAGATTCTGCCTGTTGATAGTCTTCTAATTCTTGGTGGAGAATCGCTAAATTATTAATTATGGTAAGGGTTTCAGGATGCTGATTACCTTGGTTTTCTTGGAATATGCTTAAGGCTTGTTGAAATAAAGGCTTTGCTCTTTGATAATCTCCTTGGTCTGAGTATAAGGTTGCAAGGTTATTATAGGAGCGAGCAAGGGAAATATGATTTTCTTCTACTAATTCTTTTCTGATGTTTAAGGATTCTTGATATAGGTTTTCGGCGCGATCGTAGGCTCCTATTTGATGATAAACTGACCCTAAGTTATTGATGATTGTGGCGGTGTATAGGTGTTTATCTCCAAATATTTCTCTAGTCATGGAGAGGGCTTTTTCTATCATCATTATGGCTTGTTCATATTTTCCCTCGTTAAATAATCTTATCCCCTGAGTGTTGAGCATTCGGGGAATGGCAAAGGGATCATTTTCTTGATTTTGGGCGATCAAAATATCTTGGGATCGTTTACTATCAAGAAATTGTGGCGAAATTTGATCTTTCAAATTTATTCCTCGGCAGGGTGACACATTCCAAAGACTTAGGGAAGCGAGGATAACAAGGTGAAGGGTTATATTTTTTGTATTCATGGGATCATAGAAGTCGTCAGAGATGAGTTATGTTTCTATGTCCATTTTAATCGAGTGTTACTAGCTAGTACCTTTGGAATTGCAGTTTCCGCTATCTTCTATCAATATGGAGAATTATAATAATTGTAGGGTAAATATTGTACAGGGTAAAATCTATGGTTACTGTCATTGAAAATAAAACAGTTAGTTTAGAGGATTTTCTTGAACTTCCAGAGACTAAACCAGCACAGGAATTTTTTGATAATAAAATTACGACTAAACCTATGCCCCAAGGAAAACATAGTATTATTCAAGTCGAGTTGGCTACAACTATTAATTCAATTCTTAAGCCGAAGAAAATTGGTTTTGCGTTTACTGAATTAAGGTGTACTTTTGGCGGAAAATCTATCATCCCTGATATAGTAGTGTTAACCTATGAGCATATTCCTAGGGATGAAAATGGGGATATTGGTAATGTGGTAAATGTTGCCCCTGATTGGATGATTGAAATATTATCTCCCGAACAAAGTCAGAGTTTAATTATCAAAAAAATTCTACGGTGCCTTGAGGAAGGTTGTCAGTTAGCGTGGATAATTGATCCTGAACAAAAGACAATTTTTGCTTATTTTCCTGACAAAGTAAAGGCTTTTGATGTGAATGATGATGTTTTACCCGTGCCTAATTTTGTGTCAGATTTGAGCCTCACCCTTGGGGAGGTTTTTGGATGGTTAAATTTTTAGGTTATCAGGGAGGTAAGGGGTTTAAACCCCTTGTGAAAATAACAAAGTAGGATTTTATGCTAGAGCCATCACGGATACTTTGGCGGCTATTTGTTGGGCAATTTTTTCCAAGGCTTTGGCAGACTCCGACTCGGGATAAGCTATGGTAACGGGAATACCATTGTCTCCTCCTTCTCTTACAGACATTTCAATGGGAATACAACCCAATAGAGGCACTTGTAATTCTTGGGAGGCTTTTTCTCCTCCCCCTGAGCCAAAAATGTCGTAGGTACGATTTTCTATGTCGGGGGGGATAAAATAACTCATATTCTCGACGATGCCAAGGATATTGGTTCCCAATTGCTCAAACATTTTTAAACCACGACGAGCATCTTGCAGGGATACGGTTTGGGGGGTAGTCACAATTACTGCACCTGCTAGGGGTACTGCTTGGGCTAGGGTTAATTGAGCATCTCCTGTGCCGGGGGGCATATCCACAATCAAATAGTCTAAGTCGCCCCAGTTTACTTGGTATAAAAATTGGCGAATAATACCGTTTAACATTGGTCCACGCCACATTACGGGCTGATCTGGATCGATTAAAAAGCCCATGGATACCATCTTGATACCATGATTAAAAAGGGGTTCTAAAATATCCCCCGTGGGCGATTTGGTGACGTTGATGGGGGCATCTAATAACCCTAGCATGGTGGGTGCATTAGGGCCATATATGTCTGCATCTAATAGCCCAACTTTTGATCCTGCTTTGGCAAGGGCGATCGCCACATTCACCGCCACGGTACTTTTTCCTACCCCTCCCTTACCACTGGAAATGGCAATAATATTCTTTACTTTATCAACGGAGGTGCGATCGGGCAAAGGCTTTTGGGCAGGTGTTTCTGCCGTCACTTCCACCAATACCTTTTCTACCCCTGACAAGGTTTTAACAGCTTTTTCACAGTCCTCCACAATAAACTCCCTCAAAGGACAAGAAGGGGTAGTTAGCACAAGGGTAAAACTTACATCTCCCCCCTCTACCTTAACGTTGCGAATCATGTTCAGTTCCACTAAACTTTTTTGTAATTCGGGATCTTGAACTGGTTTTAAAACTTCTAAAACAGATTGGGTATCAACCATGGTGTAACAAATAATTTTTTATAATTCCGAAATGTTAAATCATTTCCCCTATAAGTAAATATATCATTCTGCTGGAATTGTTTGATTTTTCATGGCTTTGATTAACATCTTTTTGTAATATACATAGTTACAATTATACTACGTTTTGCACAGATTTTGATTATATAAAGCATATTATCATAAAATAGTACCAACATCAAATAATATTAATTTATGATCAAAAATTAATATTTAAAATCAAATTAAGATCACGGTGAAAGAATATAATCTAGGTAAGAATAAAAAATTGTCTTTTTGATTAGGACAATCTTGAAAAAGTTACCATCTCAAAGGGTCATGCACAGAATTCTGATAGTTGAAGATGAGTTGATCGCAGCCGAAAGTCTCTCCCTAGATTTAAAAAAATTGGGATATGAAGTGATTGGTATTGTTAGTACGGGAGAAAAGGCAATTAATAAGGCGAGGGAGTCTTCACCTGATTTGATTTTGATGGATATTATGCTTAAAGGATCTATGGATGGTATTACGGCAGCCCACGAAATATATCAAGAATGCAAAATTCCCATTGTGTATTTAAGTGCCTATGCAGATCCAGAAACTTTACAAAGGGCTCAACAAATTCCTGCCTATGGATATTTGGTCAAACCATACAAAATTGCTGATATTACCACCACTATTACCATCGCTTTAGCTAAGTTTGCAGAGGATAACCGTAGGGAATCAAACTTATTGAAGCAAGAAAAGTTGAATAAGATTAAAACCCAAGCCCTTGCCACCGCTTCCCATGATTTAAGAGCGCCTCTTACCAGTATTTTGGGATATACAGAATTAATCAAAGATTATGGAGATAAGTTATCTACAGATAAGAAAGAAAGATATTTTAATTTTATTAGAAGTGCCATCGATGAAATGAATGATTCCTTGGAGGATTTGTTATTGATTAGTAAGGCAGAGGAGGGAAAAATTACCCTATATCCAGATGAATTTGATTTAGTTCAATTTTTACAAAGTTTGGTGGATGAGCATAATAATTTGACCGATAAACACACCATTAATTTTAACTGTCAACATTCTTCCTATGATGCTTATTTGGATAAAAAAATGTTGCATCATATCCTCAATAATTTAATTTCCAATGCCATTAAATATTCTCCTGATGGAGGAAAGATTGATTTAACTTTACAGTGCGATCGAGATCATTTTTTCCTCATTGTCCAAGATTATGGTATTGGTATTCCTGACAATTATAAACATAAGTTATTTCAACTATTTGAAAGGGCTGATAATGTCGGAGGCATTAAAGGAAACGGTTTGGGGTTATCTATCGTTAAAAAAGCAGTGGAAATTCATGGGGGAGATATTCATGTGGAAAGTGAAGAAAATAAGGGTACAAAGTTTATAATTAATATTCCTAAAATTTGCCATAATTCCTAATGCAAAAATTAGTTCTAATTGGTGGTGGACATAGCCATGCGATCGCCCTTAAAATGTGTGCCGACAATCCATTAAAAAATGTAAAAATTGTCTTAATTAATGATGTAGAAAAAACCCCTTATTCGGGAATGTTACCCGGATACATTGCGGGATACTATACCATTGAACAGACCCATATTGATCTACAAAAATTAGCAAAAAAAAGCCAAACTAAATTAATTATTGATCAAGTAATTGACATTAACACAACTCAAAATACAGTTACCTGCTCATCAGGAAAAATAATCCCCTACGATTTTTTATCCATCGACATCGGTAGTACCCCCGATAAAAGTAACATCAAAGGAGCAAAAGAATATGCCACCCCTGCCAAACCAGTACCAACTTTGTTAGAAAAATGGCACAATATTCTTGATAACTGTCGCCAAAAGCCCCAAGAAAATATTACCTTAAATATTATTGGAGGAGGTGCTGGAGGAGTAGAATTAGCACTCAATATGCGCCAACAATTAATAAATATAATTGATCAAGAAAAAGTCACTATCAATATTATCAATAGAGGAAGCAAAATATTAAGTCAGCATAACCAAACCGCTAGTAACATTTTTCATAATCTTTTAATAGACAAAAAAATTAATCTTTACTTAAATACTGAAATAGTCCAAATCTTACCCCATAAAATTATTTCTGCTCAAAGCAAAGAAATCAGAGGAAATTATCATTTTTTAGTTACCAACTCCTCCCCTGCCCCGTGGTTACAAAAAACCAATTTAAGTTTGGACAAAAAAGGCTTTATTCTCGTCAAAAACACTCTTCAAACCCTCTCCCATGATAATATTTTTGCCACGGGAGATATAGCGACAATACAAAATTATCCTCGTCCCAAAGCAGGAGTTTTTGCCGTCAAACAAGGAAAGCCCTTATATAACAATTGGCGATTGTTACTAAAATATCAAAAACCCCAACCCTATCATCCCCAATCCCTATATTTAAGTTTAATTGGCACAGGGGATAAAAAAGCCGTGGCAATTTGGGGAGATTTTGCTTGGTTATCTCGCTTTTTTTGGTTTTTTAAAAATTATATTGATCAAAAATTTATGCAGCAATTTTAAAAAACTCGCATACCAGAATGTTTTATGATCAAAGAAAAGAGACTTGTGCAATTAACAAAAAAGGAGACTATGACATTAGTAGTAGAAAAAGAAAAAGTAAAGGCACCGTTAAAATTACATATCTTAGGAGATAAAGTCCTTCGACAAAATGCTAAACGTATCGCTAAAATAGACCAATCAGTCAAAGATTTAGCCCTGCAAATGCTTCAGACTATGTATGCAGAAAATGGCATCGGTTTAGCGGCGCCCCAAGTAGGAGTCAATAAACAAATGATTGTGGTTGACCTTCAACCTGATAATGAAACAAATCCTCCCCTAGTGATGATTAATCCTGTAATCAAAAAATATAGTAAAGATGTTTGTGTCTTGGAGGAAGGTTGTCTGAGTATTCCCAATGTATTTTTTGATGTTACCCGTCCCTCAAAAATTGAAGTAGAATTCAAAAATTTGGAAGGTAAATTGCAAAGAATAAAAGCCATTGGATGGATGGCAAGGGTTATTCAGCATGAAATGGATCATCTGACAGGGGTTCTATTTGTGGATAGAATTAAAAACAATCTTGCCCTGACTCAAGAGTTGACTAAACAAGGGTTAGATATTAATGCTGTTAGATCTATTTCCTAGTCAAGAAATAATCTTTTTGAGGTGGGCTTTGCCCACCATTTTGCTCTCATGTTAAGAATAGTAAAAAAATCGATAATAAGCATACTAAATTAAGATAATGATCATAAATTATAGTTTCAGAAACTATGTTATCTTAAAATAATTTGATGATCTTAGACCAGCTAAAAATATTTGAAAATAACTGCACTTATAATAATCAACATATTTCCTTAGAAATAAAATACTATATCAATAAAATTATCAAACGAGAAAATCAGCAAAACAGAATTATATTTTTGTCCACTAATAACCCTCAACAATTTATTAGTGTCTTCTTTGCTTCCATTATCACCAAATCATCTATTTTTTTACTCAACCCTCATTGGCAACAAGAAGAACTACAGCAAGTATATAAATTAGTAAAACCTGACTTTCTTTTTAGTGATCACTTAGAAAAAACATATTATAACCCTCCTCATAATCATTCATATCAGGGAATTATGATACCCACAGGGGGAACATCAGGAAACATCAAATTTGCCATTCATACCTGGGAAACTCTTAATGCTTCAGCGAAAGGATTTAGTCAGTTTTGGCAAAGAAGAAAGATCAATTTTTTTTGTTGTCTTCCTCTTTATCATGTCAGTGGTTTAATGCAGATTGTGAGGACATTTGTAACAGGGGGAAGTCTTGCAATTTATGATTATTCCTTACTAAAAAAAGAAATACAAAATCACAATTATGATAATTTTTTTATTTCTCTAGTACCTACCCAGTTGAATTTTTTATTGGAAAATTTCCCTGATTGGTTAAAAAAATTTGAGACAGTGTTAGTGGGAGGTAGTGCCACTCCCAAAACGTTGCTACAAAATTGTTATCGGCAAAAAATAAATCTTGCTTTAACTTATGGCATGACAGAAACGGCTTCGGGTGTGACTATCTTAAAGCCAGAAAATTTTTTTAAGGGTATTAATAACTCTGGTCATCTTTTACCCCATAGTCAAATTGTAATCAAAAAGAATCAAGCAAAATTTGGTCAAATAATTATCAAAAGTGATTCTTTATTCAAAGGATATTATCCCCATTATAAAAATTCTAATTATTTCCTTACAGATGATTTAGGCTATTTTGATCAGGATAATTTTTTACATATTGTTGGGCGTAATAGTCAGAAAATTATCTCTGGGGGTGAGAATGTTTATCCTTGTGAAATAGAGAATGTTGTTATCAAAACAGGTTTAGTCAAGGATATTGTTGTTGTCGGTAAAAATGATCATTATTGGGGTCAAATTATCTGTGCGGTATATGTTGCAATTTCTGGTTATGACACAGAGTATTTAGTTAATAATATTAAAGCTAAATTACGATCGCACCTTAGCCATTATAAAATACCAAAACTATGGTTAAAAGTAGATCAAATTCCTCGTAACCCTCAAGGGAAAATTGACTATGGTTACTTAGAAAAAATGCTCACCATGGATAATTCATCTTAGTACGAGACAATAGCTATTAGTATGGTTTGATGGTAAAAAATTGATCCAAACTTAATACAACATTATTCAGAAATAATGGGAAATATTCCCCATTGCCTATTCCCTGCCTTAACTAAAAAATATTATCCCAAAATCAAGTTAACTAACTTTTTTAAGAGACTTGAGAGACTTAGGATATTTGAGAATAAAACCTAATAAAGTGAAAAGGGCGATCGCCCCTGCTCCCAAACCGATATAATTAGGTACCCAGAAAATAGCAGTCACATCATTAACTTGTCCAGCCTTAAGACTGACATTATACTGATTATCATCTCCCCTTGTCCAAGTAGGAAAATCATTAGTAATTAACTTTGCACCCCAAGGAAAATTAAAACTCAACTGTAAATTAATCAAATCCCCCGAAGAAATAATAATATTACCCTCATCAGAAACCACCCCCAAAGGAGTTAAATCCGCCGAAAAATGTAACACATTTCTTTCAATAAAAATGCCATTACTTTGTTTAATATCCATACTAGCCTCTAAATCCAGTAAACTATCCCCCTGATTTTGCGTCAAATCACGATTTACCTTAGAATCAACCCCAGAAAGAAAAAACTGATTAAACTTATTCACCAAATCCTGTCCATTATTAAAAGGGATAGTCACCACCAACTCCTCAGCAGATAACCTTTTTACCTTGCCATGCAACTTCAGCGCCTGTTTTTGGATACCATTTAACCAAGCATTACCCTCCGCCTCACTAAAACTGGTTAACTGTTCACCTAATTTGATATGTTGAATGATAGTACCTTTATTTGCCTGAGAAAAATTTACGCCCACATCATAACGTACACAGCCTGTGAGAAAAACAATTAAAACAACAAATAAAATTAACCTTTGCAAAATAGCCTTTATCATTTAACCAGTATCCCCTCTTGAAAAAAATTAGTGGAAAATAATACTATCCCACCACTCTAAAAGTGTACACCCTTCACTCCAGATTCTCAACTGTAACCAAATACTTAACCATCAACAGACAACAAAAAAATAGTGCCATTTAATGATGGCAAAAAACCCTGATTATTATTACCACCATTTCTATTTTGATTAACTAAAGCTAGACTCAAAGCAATGATAACCAAGCCAAATCCTGCCATAACCAATCCATTTAAACTACTACTACTTTTTTTCGAGACTCCATAGTTTTTTCCTCTTTGCCTATAACTTATTGATTTTTTACCTTTGTGATTGTTATTCTGCTCATAAAATTCTACCCTATTACCCTGAATACTCTTGAGGAATTCTGCCTGTTGCCAGTCAGACTCCGCCCGCAACTTTAATCCCAGCTTATCCAACATTGCCCCACGGTAAAAATAAGCATTAATAAAACGCTCATCCAACTTAATGGCATAGGAAAAATATCTTACCGCTTCTTCCCATTGTTCATTTTCCGCCTCTTCTACCCCCAACTGATAATAAAACTCTGCTTTTTTTTCGTTAGTGTCTAAATTTCTTCTGACAAAAGTTGATGTTTGTTTCTGTTTTTCACTATCATGTTGCCCATCAAACCTTTGAGTTTCCCCATGGTTTTTTAATATCTCATAGGCTTCATGAATTTCCAAAAACTTCGCTTCTGCTAATTCTGCTTTTTCTGGACTATCATTAAAATTATCAGGATGCCATTTTTTCGCCAATTGTCGATAGGCTTTTTTTATTTCTTCAACACTAGCTCCCGACTCAATTTTTAGTATTCTATAATATTGCTCTAGTCCAGTCATAAAATGAACTTTAATAAATATCTCGTTTCATTATAACTTGATTATTTTTTATGTTAAGAATAGTTAAAAAAATCGTTTTTTTATTGACTTTGATGGTTATATTCGTTTATCATGAAAGTGTATATAAAATAATGGAAATCTGTGCTTTTTTTGAAATAAAAGATTATATATCCATTGTTTAATTATGACATAAAAAGGGTTGCAAATTAAGATATTGTCACATAAATTTACAGACCTATTTTTGGGCTATCTATAATAATAAAAAGAAAAGAGAATAATCCTACCAAGCGAGTTAAACCATGACTCATCCAGCCGAAAACGATCCCATTGATTCTGTATTAGCCAGTTTGACCAATAAATATCAACAAAAGTCGAAACCAGCAACAAAAGTCGAAAATTTAGCTGATGATTTGTTGGCAGATATAGAGAGTCAGTTTAAACAGAAAAAAAATAATACTCATAATCCTCCCCCAAAAACCTCGGGAGTTGATAATGCCTTGGAATCTCTTACTCAACAGTTACAAACAAAACATATCCCTAAGAAAGAAATTTCAGCGGATGATTTTGAAGAAATAAAAAGGAAGGAACTAGAAGAACAAAGGAAAGCCAAAGCAGAAGCCAGAAGAAAAGAGGAATTAGCTAAGGCAGAAGCCCAAAAAAAAGAAGAATTAGCCAAAAAAGCCCAGTTATGGCTGAAAAATCTTGACCCTAATTCTGATGAGGGTTTTTGGTTTTCTCAGTTTGCCATGTCCTATGAGTCGAAGTTACAAGCCGCCATAGACTATCTCAAGGCCTTGGAGAATTAATTAATGTATGAGTGCCACAGTATTAAACAATTAATATGAAGGTAATTAGATGGAATTATGAGAAAAATAAGCTATTGGTCAAAGATAGAGGAGTCTCTTTTGAGGAAGTATTATTGGCAATGGAGAAGGGTTTTATTTTAGATGACTATGTACATCCTAATAAGGATAAATACCCTCATCAGAGGCTACTTGTGGTTAAGATTGGAGAATATGCTTTTTTAGTACCTTATGTGGAAACGGAAAGAGAAATATTTTTGAAGACTATCATTCCATCTCGTAAAGCTACAAAACAATATTTAGGAGGTAAGAGTTTATGAATAGATTTGATGAGGAGGAACAAAATATATTAGATTCTTTTGAAAAAGGAGAGTGGCAATCAGTAAAGGATGAGGGGCGTGTTAAAACTCTTCAATCTTACGCCAAGGCTACGATGGCAGAAAATCAGCAGGTTACTTTAAATTTATCTTCTCTTGATTTAGGGGCAATAAAGGCGATCGCCCTTAAGAAGGGGATTTCCCATGAAAATCTTATATCTAATATATTACATGATTATGTAGTATCAAGCTCGAGCAATCAGTTGTAAACAAGATTGCCTGGATTACCGAATCCTCTCCCCTTTGAAGGCAGAGGGGATTCAAAGTAGGAAGATAAAAACTCTCAAACTATTACCAGTAATACCAAATCCGATTAGTAAAGTTTACTATTATCCACTGTGTAACAATTGACAATAAACAATTGTTATCTTTTGCCTGTTCCCTGTTCCCTGTTCCCCGCCCTAATTAGTATATTATTGAAGCAGGATTTAGTATTATAACCATAAACTATTGCCCATTCCCTGCCTTTCTACTTCCAACTAACGGCGGGAATATCAGTCTTGACTTCTCCCCCAAGGTTAAAGGCTTTATGGACTGCTTTTAAGGCCTGTATGCCTTGTTCTTGGGATACCACACAACTAATTTTAATTTCTGAAGTGGTAATCATGGAGATGTTAATTTTTTCTTGGGCAAGGGCGGCAAAAAATTGGGCGGCGATACCGGGATGCCCTACCATACCAGAACCGACAATGCTTACTTTGGCGATGTTATCATCGATCGCCACTTGGCGGAATTTGAGACTATCTTGTAATCTATTAATAGCTTCGGCGGCCTGATGGGCATCAGATTGGGCGACAGTAAAGGCAATGTCGCGCATGGGTACACCATCAACTAAACGACAACGTTGGGATTGAATAATCATATCAACGCTGATGTTTTCCTCGGCGAGGGTAGTAAAGATTTTCCCTGCCATACCGGGTATATCTGGCACATAGAGGATGGCGATTTGAGCTTGATTTTTATCGAGGGCAACCCCCCTTACAGGCACGAGATGACCTTGTTCTGCTTTTTCTTCGCTGTAGGTGATATTAGAACTATCGATATTAAAAGTATTACACAAAGAGGCGATCGCCCGATCGCACTCATCCTGATTAACAATACAACTCACCTTCACCTCGGAGGTAGAAATCATTTGAATATTCACCCCTGCATCCGCCAAAGCCCTAAACATCTGTGCGGCAATACCAGGGCGCCCAATCATTCCCGCCCCTGCGATGGCGATTTTAGCAATTTTTTGCTCCACTAAAATATCCGTGGTACCATTTTCATCTAGTACAGGGGCGATCGCATTTGCCACGGCTTCGGCATGGGGTAACATTCCCTTAACCACCGTAAAAGCAATATCATTACTATTCCCCTCATGGATAGACTGAATAATCAAGTCCACATCCACATCCTGACGGGCAATTTCCCCGAATAACTTAGCTGCTACCCCAGGGCGGTCAGCCACCCTCAACAGGGCAATCTTGGCTTGATCCGAGTCAAATTGTACCGCATCCACCGCCTTAGTAATTTCCAAACCAATCAAAGAACGTCCCTGATTAGGGGGAGAAATTACCCTCGTACCGGGATCATCCGTCCAACTAGATTTAACCACCAAAGGCATCCCAAAATTACGAGCAATTTCCACCGCCCGAGGATGTAAAACCTTCGCCCCCAAACTCGCCAACTCCAGCATCTCATCACTGGTAATCTCCGACAATAATTGAGCTTCAGGCACAATGCGCGGATCGGTGGTCAAAATACCCGGCACATCGGTATAAATTTCGCAACAATCCGCCCCAATAGCCACAGCCAAAGCCACCGCTGAAGTATCAGAGCCACCCCTACCGAGGGTTGTAATCTCCAATTCCTCAAGGTTACTAATACCTTGGAAACCTGCCACGACGATGACCTTTCCTTCCGCTAAATGCTTATTAACCCTTTCGGTTTTAATTTCTAAAATTCTCGCCTTGCTATGATGAGCTTCCGTAACAATACCCACCTGCGCCCCTGTCAAAGAAATGGCAGGTTGCCCCATTTCCTGCAACGCCATACTAAGCAAAGAGATGGAAACCTGTTCCCCCGTAGAGAGCAACATATCCATTTCTCGACGACAAGGATTACTAGAAATTTCCTGCGCTAACTTGACCAAACTATCCGTAGTCTTACCCATAGCGGAAACAACTACCACAACCTGATTACCTTCTTTAACGGTTGCACAAATCCGCTTACTAACTTCTTTTATTCTCTCCGTAGAGCCTACAGAACTACCACCATATTTTTGGACAATTAGCGCCATATCTTCAACTAAATTTCGATTTCATCACAATAGCAATAACTAATTAATATTAACCTAGATCTGGTTTCCATGCTACTGTGACTTACCCTCTTTACCCCATCATTAGGCGACCAATATTTGCTCACATAACTTATCTTCTAAGTCTACTTCTTCTTGATAAGTAAGTTTAATTGCCTTGGTGATAATCTCAGAAATAGGCATCCCTTGTGCATACTGACTCAACCATTGTTGGGCTTGATTGCCCTGCTCAAGAATTTTATAGGTAGGGCTGAGGAAACAACCAAACCCTTTGGCCTTGGCTATGGGTAATAGTTCCTCTAACAATTGCTCTAACCATTCCCTGGCGACTATTTTTCTACCATCATGCCAGTGGAAAAGTTGTGCATCCAAACTATTCTCACTCACTGCCTTTTCATTGTATCTCACCATGTCTAATAGTTCCCTTTCCAAATTGCCGTGGTTGATAACACTCTGTTGGAGGGGATCTAAATTTTTGTTTTCTAACACCTGCCAAATTCTTGCCTCCAAGAGGGCTGTAATGGCGAGGAGATGAATGGGATTTAAAACCAAGTCACAAATCCTTAACTCCAGACGATTGAGACTATAGGGGCGATTATCGCCGTTAGGACGTACGGAACACCATAAATGTCGTACATTTTGCATGGTACCTAAAACCAATTGCTCCTCTGTCCATTGAACAAAATGCCGATGATTGTGGAAGAGGGGAACATCTTGGGGGGTGTGGGGAAACAGTTGCCAACGGGTGGAATGATAACCCGAGGCTTGGTTATCGAGGAAGGGAGAAGAAGCACTGAGGGCGAGAATTAAGGGAGCTTCTAGTCTAATTAAACGATAGGCTCGGATTAGGGTTTCAATGTCATCAATGCCGATGTTGATGTGGATACTGGCGGTGACAATATTGGTATGATAGGTTTTTTCGATGTAGTCATGATAATGATTTTTGGGATCGGAGCGATAAAAGCGACTACTATCTCCTAGGGAGAGGGTACTACCCGGTATGATGGTATAGTCTCCTAGGGATTTTAAATATTTTCTTAAATCTCTGCGAGGACGTAATAGGGAGCATAAAAGGCGATCGTAGTTGCACAAAGGAGCGGTAGTATATTCTACATTACGACTATCTGGTTCTCTAACGAAGCCATGTAAATCCCTGACAATTTGACTCGAAAGCCCCACTACTTCTCCTTGTGGTGTCCCTGTATAGACTTCAACTTCAAAACCTTTTGATAGTAGCACCGCTTTTCCTCAAAATTTATAATTACTAACTATTGCTAGAATAATTATAACCTCCGTTCAGGATAAAAGCTGTCAGTGTGGTAGGGGACGTAGCATGCTACGTCCGTACAGGTTACTATGAATTTTATCCCGAACTCGGGTTATCTAGTACCACTCATTGCGCCACTGTTCCAGTTGATCTATTTCGGCTTGTTGAGTCATGATCACATTTTGAGCTAGTGCTTGTATTTCAGGGTTATCAGATTTTTCTAGGGCATCTTCCGCCATGATGATGGCTGCTTGGTGATGGGGAATCATGGCATTAATAAACCGTAAATCAAATTCTTCATCCCCTACACCTAAATCCATATCCATACGCATGGCGCTGATTTGCTCTGGTGTCATAGGCACAGTTTGATTGGTTTGGGGATCCCATGCGGTGGGAGTTTCTGGAGCTTCGGGATACCATTGTTCCCGCCATTGTTGCATTTCCAGTATTTCTATTTGTTGAGCTTCAACGATTTGGGTTGCCAAGGCGTTGATTTCTTCTCGAGAGGAATTTTCGATCGCATCTTGTGCCATGATTAATGCCCCTTGGTGGTGAGGAATCATCGCATCAATGAACCTTAATTCATATTGTTCATCGGCTTCTCCTAATTCCATGGCATGGTGCATATCATGATTCATGGCACCGTGATCCATACCATGATCATGCTCCATCATACTATGATCCATGGGTTCTTCTGTAATATTAATTTCTGATTCGGCACCTCCTAATCCGAGGGTATCTTCTTCTTCGGGGGTGGCACAAGCCCCTAAAACACCCATTAAAGTGGTTGCCATAATAATAGAAGTGATTTTTTTTGTAGAACGCATAAAATAGTTTGCTTATATATTTTTATTTCGGACAACAACCTAACATATTGTTTTTGGACTTGGAGCAGGTTAGTAATTCGGTAAACCGTAAAGTTAATTTCATTTCGGGATAATGGTTGTCAGTATGGTAGGGGACGTAGCATGCTACGTCCATACAGGCGGCAGGTTGCAGGTGGCAGGTCATAGTTTGTTCATTGTTCATTGTCAATTCTTCCTCATGACCCCACTTTTTCATCAACCCCTAACATAGACTTTTTGTAAATTCTTTAACCTAACACCTGATACCCGATACCTGACACCTTTATTTGTAAAGACTAAAAATTTTATCCCGAACTCAAGTTAATTACATTGATTTGATAGTCTTAATGGCTTCATCCACATGGGCTTTGAAGTCTAGCATGGAGTCAAAAATATGTTTTACGATACCTTCTTTATCGATGACATAGGTTACTCTACCGGGGAGGATAAAAAGGGTGGAGGGTACACCGAACAATTTTCTGACTTTATTTCCCTGATCACTTAACAAAATAAAGGGTAAATTATATTTTTGGGCAAATTTTTGATGGGATTCAGGACTATCCCCACTAATGCCGATAACTTCTGCCCCTGCATCGGTAAATACTTCGTAACTATCCCTAAAGGCACATGATTCGGCGGTACATCCGGGGGTGTCGTCTTTGGGGTAGAAGTAAATGACAAGGGATTTTTTGCCGATAAAGTCTTCTATGTTAACGGTTTCTCCTGTGGCGGAGGGTAAGGTAAAGTTAGGAATGCGATCGCCTATTTTCAATGCAGACATAATTAAGATTTTATAAAGGATATAAACTATTGTATACCTCCTCATCCCGTCATCTCCCTATGGCTCGATTCAGCAAAAAATAATTTCTATCTATGCCCTAGAGGGGTATTGAAAAAAAAATAAAGCTATTCAACTATAGAGATAGAAAACCTTGTCTATACATATTTTATGGTTAATAAACTATTTTGCTTTACTTCTGCACTAATTATTTCATTATTGATAACCCCCGTGAAAACCTTTGCCCATGGGGTCGTCCTTGATTATGAAAAAGTAGATGCGATCGCCCTTATCGCCCAATATGATACAGGAGAACCCATGAGTAACGCCCAAGTGGTGGTATATGCCCCCAACAACCCTGATGAACCCTATTTACAGGGAGTAGCGGACGAAAATGGTAATTTTACTTTCACCCCCGACAAAACCATCACAGGAAACTGGACAGTTAGAGTAAGAACAGCAGGTCATGGTAGTATTATTAACATTCCCGTGGAATCTACCAGCGAAACGGTAGCCTCTGAAAATACTGACCATGATAGCAATGAAATCTCAACTGAAAATAATACCTCGGAAACTCAATCCCCAACCCCCAGACAATCATCTTCTCCCAATACCTCCCAAAGGCTATTAATGGCAGTTTCAGGAGTATGGGGATTTGTAGGCACAGCCCTATTTTTTTCTCGTTCAAAAAAAATGTAAAAAATTTGATTATCACCAATTAAGTAAGTATTCGTAATGCACATTCCCGATGGTTTATTACCCCCCACAGTATCCATTTCTGGTTATGCAATCACTGGGGGATTAACATGGTTTTCCCTTCGACAAATTAATAAAATCCCTAACTATCAAGAGCAAATCCCCAAAGCCTCTTTACTTACCGCTGTTTTTTTTGTTTCATCCCTGATTCATATTCCCATTCCTCCCTTTAGCATTCACCTTGTTTTAAATGGTTTAATGGGTGTTGTATTAGGATATTTTTCATTTATTGGTATCTTAATTGGTTTACTTTTTCAAGCTGTATTTTTTCAACATGGGGGGTTATCTACCCTCGGCATAAATGCTATCATTATGGGCTTACCAGCCCTGATTAGTTATTATTTATGGAATCTCAAAAAATGGAAAATTTTTCAGTCTTTGACAGCCAAAAGTTTTCTAGTTTTTCTGTGTGGAGGATTAGGCATTTTTCTCTCCGCTTTATTATTTGTCTCTGTCATCCTTAGTAATATTTCACCCGATTTTGATGCAGACTTAGAAAGAGCCGCCATTTTAGCTTCTTTGACAGGTTATGGTGTCCAGTCAGTGATTGAAGGAATATTGACCGTTATGATTGTTTCTTTCTTTGAAAAGGTTAAACCTGAAATAATTAATAATTAATAATTCTCTTATATACAATGAATGAAATTATTTTTAGATAAATACGCTTATTTAAATTCGCCAATTCATCGATGGGAGCAAAAACCTAAATTTATCGCTTTTATGAGCTTAATTTTTGCTTTTTCTTTCATCGAAAAATTATTTTTATTACCTATTATTATTTTAATTACAATCTTTTTTTTTGTAATCTCTCAATTACCAATTACTTTTTTACTTTCTAGGTTACGTTATCCCGGATTTTTTATCTTGGGGGTGATTATATTTTTGCCTTTTATTGTGGGTGAAACTATTATTTTTAATTGGGGTTTTTTAAGTTTAAAATTAGAAGGTATTTTCACTGTTATAACTATTTTGGTGCGTTTTCTTTCTATTTTGACTATTAGTTTAGTTCTCTTTGGTAGCGCCCCGTTTATTACTACTTTAAAAACTTTTCAATCTTTGGGGATTTCTCCTATTATTAACGATATGATGTTATTAACTTATCGTTATTTGGAGCAGATGGGCGATCGCCTTTTAACCATGCAAAGAGCCCTGCAACTAAAAGGTTTTAAAGCCCATCAATTAAACCGAAGAAATTTAAAGATCATTGCTAGTTTAATCGCTAATTTATTAATTAGAAGTTATGAAGAATCAGAATTAGTTTATCAAGCCATGATCTTAAGGGGTTACGGAACGAAAAAAAACCATCACAATTATGATACTCAACCCATAAATCTTAAACACTGGTTACCCTGTTATGGAGTAATTCTGGTTAGTTTAGCCTTGATTTTGCTCGAATATTTACTTTAATCCTTATCTTCAACAACACCTAATATTTTGTATCGGGAACATATTAACAATCTTATATGTCATAACCAACATAAGAAATTAAAAATAGTTTCATTCATCAATAATATCATTACATGAATGGAGTAATTAAGTTTCTTTAAGTAAAAAATCTACAATTTTAAATCTGATATTGTCAAAACTCATTACATTTAAACTTGATAGATTTTACTCAACATCAATATTTTAAGATCCGATACTAAAAAATTAGGTAAATGAAAATAAAATTTTTAGCCTAAATTTTAAAGTATTAGAAAAAAATATTGACAATTTAACCCATTTATGTGCGAAAAAAAAGGAGCCAATATGTCTTTACAAAATCAAAAAAAATCCACCATTCAAACAAAAATATTTCAACTGGCAACCATTGCCACCAGCCTAATGATAGGCGCTAGTGTACCCCTAGAAATAGCCAATGCACAAATCAGACCAGTTCCCCCCAGACCAGTAAATCCAGAGCAAATTCGCCCCGTCACCCCTCAACCAGAGCAAGAAATAACACAAGTAACACTAGATACAGAAAACGAAGCAGTACAAAATCTGCTCTTAGAAGCTGTGCGCAGTGGAGATATTAACCAAGCCCTCGAAAATTGGGGCGAAAGGGCAGAATTATCCGATGAAGAAATCAGAGCTTTGCGTCAATTAGATGAAGTAGATCTGAAAATTTTAGGGGATAAAATTGAAGAAGCAGAGGGTGATTTAGCCAAAATTGACATTACCATTACTATTCGTATCCGTAAAGTAACCATTACCATTACACTTTGTATCGGTGATGATTGTTAAACCCGATTAATGTAGGGTGGGCAATGCCCACCTTATGGCAAATTATCAATAACCTTCGCCAGTGATAGAACACAGCGTTTTGGGAATTTCAGGCTTAAGAAATAGTTAAAAATGTTTAGACTATCAATTTATAATCATAAATCATTGAAAACTATTGCCTATTGCCCATTCCCTATTCCCCGCCCTAATTAGTATATTATTGAAGCAGGATTTAGTATTAAACAGTTTCCGCTACCTGATAACGGTTCGTCAACTTGTCCAACTGTTGTACCAAAAGACTGAGGAATAAACCCACATCGGTAACAATACCCACAGATTCCACCGAACCTCGATCGCTCAGTTTCGTTACCACCGCAGGATTAATGTCCACACAGACCATTTTTACCCCCGCAGGAGTCATATTTCCGACCCCAATGGAGTGTAACATAGTCGAGAGCATCAAAATCATATTAGAACCCTGTACCAAGCGAGAATATTCCGTCTGAGCCTTGATTAAATCCATTTCAGTATCAGGTAATGGACCATCATCCCGAATGGAACCTGCAAGACAGAAAGGCACATTATTTTTAACGCACTGATACATTACCCCCTTAGTAATCAAACCCTGTTCTACAGCTTGGGCAATACTACCAGCACGGCGCACCATATTGATAACCTTGAGGTGATGACGATGTCCGCCACTGACGGGTATTCCTTTACCCATGTCCACCCCTAAAGATGTTCCCATCATAGCTTGTTCCATGTCGTGAACGGCGATCGCATTGCCCCCCAACAAACATTGTACATAACCATCCTTAATCAACTTGGAAAGATGTTCAGCGCCCCCAGTATGAATAACCACAGGACCAGCCACCACCGTAACCTTACCCCCTTGATCTCGGATATGGCGCATCTCCCAGGCGATTTGTTCCACCAACAACTCCACCCGACGCTCACTAGATACCCCACCACTCATAAAGCTAAACTCTTGGGGTTTGTTGCGTTGTTCACGGGATTGGGGTGCCCTAATGGTGCGAATACCCTCCACACCTACTACCACCTGTTCACCCACTTCCAAATCGCGCAATAACTTGCAACTAGCAGTGATATTACTATTTTCCTCACTTACCACAATGGCACCGTCCATGCGCTGATTAATCACCTTAACCCAATTACCATTTACCCTTACCTGAGTAGGATAAATAGTGGTTACATAAAAATCATCAGGAGAAACCCCTTCCTTAATCACCGTTTGCAAATTTGCATCCGATTCCACCTCGGGAGGAGAAACCGCCCCCAAATCAATTAACTGACTGACAATATCCTCCATCACATCCTTAGAAGGTGCCGAAATGCGTACCTCCGCACAAGAAGGGCTTTGTCTCTCAATACCCAGATTGAAATTAAGAACCTTAAAACTGCCCCCCTCATGGACAATCAAATCTAAAGCACGATTCATCATGCCACTATCAAGAAGATGCCCCTCCATCTTGATTACTCTCGTTTCTACATAATCATTGGCATGGACATCCTCCAAAATAGGTTCAGTAACGCGCAGAGTCAGACATTTCGCCGCACCCCCTGCCTTCAAAAATTCCGTCAAAGAAGTTTGGACAACCTTAAAACCCTTTTCCGTGATGCGTTGCTCCAAATCTTGACTAATCTTATTCATGATTACCACATCATGAACATTAACCGCATTACAAGCAAAATTCACCGCATCAGGTTCCTCTACCACAATGCGTTTATCCTCTGGCACTCGCATCTCAATCAAACGATTAGAATAACTATCAAACGCCTCGGGATAATATAGTAAATAACCATTACTCAGAGGACAAAAACAAGTATCCAAATGGTAAAAACGATTATCAATCAACCGAAGAGATAAAACCTCCGTATCCAACCAACGGGCGATATAAGGATGAGAATCCAACTCCGAGCGGAAACCATACCCAGCCCATAACCAACGCCCTTCCCTATCAAAGAGGGCATCTCCTGCCCCCTCAAAGGGTAAATCCTTGGGCAACTCATAGACAGTAAAACCATTTTGCTCAAACCAAGCCTTGAAATAAGGTTCTTCTCCCTGTCTTTCGGGATGATAAAAACGACTTAAAACCACATTATCCCCCAAGACGAGTCCTGCATTAGCCGTAAATACCATATCAGGGACACCCTTTTCTGGTTTAACTAAATCCACCGTGGCATATTGTTTAATGATATTATACAAATTCTGCCATTGCTCAACGGCTTTCTGTTGACTGGATTTATGGATGTTTCCCTCCATCCAAGGGTTAATCACATAATCAACATCATAATGATCTGGAGCGCACATTAAGATCCGAATATTGTCACTCATAAAAATATTTAATACTCTCTACTCTAAAATTAATTTGGTCATGGGATTTGTCCATCACATCATAATCCTTACCATAAGTTATCAACTGTTCATTATTTACCTTTCCTAACAAGCTGTTAAAAATTTATCCCATTGATAACTTACCGAATTTGACATTATCCATTTATTCCTGACCAACTCTTAATTATACTCTCCTAAAGTTTAGCTTCAAACCCCTGTATGTCTTGAAACCATGACAGATGATGTTAACCTCAGTTAGACATAATACTCAAGTTACTGTTTTTCGCTGACACTCATCAAAATGGATTTTAATTCAGGGAGTTTGATGGGTTTGGGTAGATAATATTTCATGCCGATGTTTTCAAACATTTCTCTACTATCATTGTCATCATGGGCTGTCATCGCTACGATAATGGGCTGTTGGGATGGAGGATAAATTTCCCTAATTTTTTTCGTGGCAGTAACTCCATCCATTTCGGGCATTTCTACATCCATAAATATTACGTCATATTTTTGTGCAGTCAGTTTTTCTAATACTTCAACCCCATTATTGGCTACATCTATTTCATAGCCGAGTTTACCAAGTAGATTCACAATCAATTTTTGATTGACTCGATTATCCTCTGCCACTAAGATGGTTAGGTTGCGATTAGTTGCCAAACTAGATGACATGGTATTATCTACGGTATCTTTGAGGGGATCATCTTGATAGATATATTCGAGATGGAGAAAATGTCGTAATTTGTCTAACAAAAAGCGAGTTACAAAGGGTTTACTGATCACATCATCACAACCTGACTCTAAGATAACGGTTTTTTCTTCCATGAAGGCATGGGCGGTGACGGCGATGATAATGGGTTTTATGTGGCTATGGTTTTGGCGAATCAATTTGGTGGCTTGATAACCATCCATCACGGGCATTCCTATATCCATCAAAATTAAATGGGGCTGCCATTGTTGGGCTATTTCTACTGCCATTTGACCATTATTAGCTTGGTTGGTTTTAAACCCTAAAGGTTCTAACAGTTTATGCAATAAAACTCTATTTTCTTTTTGATCATCGACTATTAAAATACGGTATTCGGGGGTACCATGGGCTAGTCCAATTATCCTTTTCTGATTAGAGTTTATTTGATTATCATCGGTAGCATCTTCTAGGGGTGTAAATTTGATAGAAAAGGTGAATTTTGTACCTTTATATTTTTCGCTTTCGGCTTGGATGGAACCACCCATTAAATTAACAAATTGACGAGAAATGGTTAATCCTAGTCCTGTACCTTCTTTGGATTTTATGCCCGATTCGCTTTGGAAAAAAGGGGTAAATAATTTTTCTAATTCTTCTTGGGTCATACCAAACCCCGTATCGATGACAGAAAAAATGAGTTTATTATCTTCTCCTTGACGGGCTGCAATGCTTACACTACCTTCTTGGGTAAATTTTAGGGAGTTACTGATGAGGTTTAGTAATATCTGTCTTAGTTTTCTTTCATCGGTAATAATTAAGTTGGGTATATGAGGGTCAATATCGAAAATTAATTGAATATTTTTCTCTGTTGCTTTTATTTGCAACATGGATTTTAGGGAATATAATAAGTCTTCTAATTTGAAGGCGGTTTTATTAAATGTAATTTGTCCTGCTTCAATTTTTGATAGTTCTAATACTTCGTTAATTAATGATAATAAATGTTCTCCACTATGGACAATTATGTTCAAATCTTCTCGATATTCTGGGGTTAAATGGGGATCATCTTGCATGAGTTGAGAAAAGCCCAAAATAGCGTTTAAGGGGGTTCTCAGTTCGTGGCTCATGTTGGATAAGAAAATGCTTTTTGCTCGGTTGGCACTTTCGGCGATTTCTTTGGCGCTTTTTAGTTCTTCTGTTCTGGCTTGGATTTTGTTTTCTAGTTCTTGGTTAATTTTTTTGAGGTTATTTTCTTGATTGATCAAGGTTTTGAGGACTTTTGCCAGACTCGATGATAGTAGTTTGATCTCGTTTCTGGGATTTTTTTCGAGGGTTTGATATTGTTTTTCTTTAAAAATGGCTAAGGTGCGATCGCCCTGCTCGATTTGATTCGCCTGATCTGCTATCTTTAGAAGGGGTTTGGTAAAGTAATGGGCGATCGCCCAACCCACCGCCGAAAAGACCACTGCAGCCCCAAATCCCCAACCCAATACTCCATTTCGTAACTCATTGGCGGCCTGAAAAGCAATCATTTCAGGTTGCTTAACAATAATATGAAAATCTAACCCTGGATAACTCAAAAAACCCTGATCCTGAGTATAGACCATCAAATAATCTTCACCATTAAAAGGTCGTATCTCAGACCCCGTAGGAGATTGCTGTAAATCATTAAGTAAATAATTTATATTTTTACCCTCCTCCTGCCCCCCAGAATCAAACAAAATTAAACCATTACCATTGGTAATCAAAAATTCAACTTCTTGATCCTCTGGTATATTCGCCAATAAAGCCTCCTTAACCTCTTGAATCCAATTCCAATTTACATAGGCAATGAGAATACCCAACACCTCACCATCTTCGTCATATACAGGATAAGCCACATCCAAGACATTAAGAGGCTTACCATCAGGCAGAGGCGGAAGCACTTGAGCCAAAATATTAGCCTCCCTCACACTACCCACATACGGACTTAGCAAAGCCTTATCGAACCAAGGGCGATCTAAAACCGACTCCCCTTCTAATAATCCCTCCGTCGCCACCTGCACCTGTCCATCTACCCCTGCAAAAGCAATCCAGACATAATTAGGATAGTTATCCTGCAACCTCTCCAACACAGAACGACGATAATTTAGATCTAATGAAGAATCCCGAAACTCATCCAAACTGGCAATATTATCAATCTCAATATATCTTTCAAACATTCCCCGATCAAAAGAATACACCAAGCTATCGCTGAGTTGCTCTAACATCAACCAGTCAGACTCCATCACTTCATTTTTCGCCCTTTCTCCCACCACCCAGCTAAGAATAATCGCCAGAGTACAAATTGTTACCCCAAAACATAATCCCAACTGTTCTTTTAGAGTCAGACTAATTCGGTTTTTTAACTTCTTGCTTAAATACATCAGGAATTATAGAATCTGCAAGATTCATCTAAACAATATATTAAACCTAAAAAGAGTGGAAACAACTAACTCCCTTGACAACAAAAACAAGTCATTGCTATTAAGATGTAATGAAAAAAGACCGATTTTTATCTCATCTTTGAAAAGTTGAAATCTACACAAAAATTTAGATGGTTCTATTATAAACTTTTTCCTACGCAAAAATCCCTCAACTTATTAAATAAAGTGAGGGACTATTATTATATATATGATTTGTGAAGTAAAAGAAATACTTTAGAATCTAGCACGACGGTTTCCGCCTTCTTCACGAGGTTTGGCTTTATTAACCTTCATTTGTCTGCCCATCCACTGAGCACCATCTAAAGTTTCGATCGCAGTTTCTTCTTCACTATCACTAGACATTTCTACAAAACCGAAACCACGCATTCTTTTAGTTTCACGATCAACAGGTAAATAAACACGTTTTACCTGACCATAATCAGAGAAGACAGTTTGTAAATCTTCTTCTGTAACATCATAGGATAAATTCCCAACATATATGGACATAGACTTACTCCAAAATCTTAATTTACACTAGGGCAACTGAGACGACGGACATGAGTACTTCCATACTGTTGAAGGAATAGCCTTACTAAACTGGAATCAAACACTGTTACCGAAACGAACCTCAAATTAACACTAATCTTAATTTATCATATTCTTTGTGAAATCAACACCTCAACAATTGATAATAGTTAATAATTAATTTATGATTTATTTTTTCCTTTCTAAAAAAAATGCCCCAAGACTTTAAACCCATCATCGAAAAATTACATCTAAACTCTATCAATCGTCATATTTTCCTCTGTTGTGACCAAGCAAAGCCGAAATGTTGTACAAAAGAAGATAGTCTCAAATCTTGGCAATACCTGAAAACCCGACTCAAAGAATTAGGTTTAGACACCCCCAACTCCGAAAGAAATACCTGCGTCTTTCGTACTAAAGCCGACTGTTTACGAATATGTTGTGATGGCCCTTTGATGTTGGTTTATCCTGAAGGGGTTTGGTATCGTCACGCTACCCCAGAAGTGATTGAGGAAATTATCCAAAAACATATTATCAATAATGAAATTGTTGAGGAATATTTACTTTATACTCATCCGCTTAATGATATATCCTTGCAAGAAGAAATATAAGTAAGAATTGATGTTTAATGGATTGAATTTGATATAAACAAATAAATCAAAAACTTAAGTAGAATAATTTTAGAGGACAATATTACAATGATTACAGTTTAAAAAAACATGAGTGTTGATAAATATGGCAAAAAAAAATATTCTGATGATCTGAGGACTAAATGAAAAATTCCCCTGATAGTTTTAAAGATATTAGTGATTTTAAAAATACTGAGTTAGAGCTTAGTTTTACTAAGAATTTTTTGGAGCAAACCAGCGCTTTGGCAAGGGTTGGTGGTTGGGAAGTGAATGTAATTGATGGTACTATCAAATGGACAAGAATGACTAGATCTATTCTTCAATTACCTTTAGATTTTGAGCCTACTTTGGAAGATATTATAAATTTTTATAAGGAAGGGGAGAGCAGGGAGAAAGTAGTTCAGGCTTTTGAGAAAGCGATGGTCAGTGGAGAGTCTTCTTGTTTTGAGGTGGAGTTAGTTACGGCTAGGGGCAAGGAAATTTGGGTAAAGGGCATTATTAAGTCTGATTTTAAACATGGTAAATGTTCTCGTATTTATGGTTATTTTCAAGATATAAATGAGGACAAAAAAAATAAGGTTGCACTGTTTAAGAAAACTGAAGAATTTAATAAATTAGTTTCTTTGATTCCCATTGGTATTTATAAGTTGACGGAGGATTTTCGTTTTATTTATGTGAGTCCAGTTTGGGCAGAATTAAATCAGTTGGAGGAGGAGGAGGTATTAAAAGATTCTCAGAAGGCGGTGGATATAATTCATCCTGATGATCGAGATTTATTTTTACAAAAAAATGCAGAGGCGATCGCATCTCGTACCAATTTTGACCATACCGCAAGATTTATCATTAACGGTGAGGTGCGCTGGATGCACATCAAATCGAAACCTCAACAAGATGAACAGGGTAACTGGTTATGGTTTGGTACTCAAACTGATGTGACGGAATATCAAATCGCTCAACAGGAGTTATTAGCCACCAAGGAACAGTTACAAAACATTTTAGGTTCTTTAAGTGAAGTGGTATGGTCTGTTACTTACCCTGATCAAGAGGTATTATACATCACCCCTTCAGCGGAGGATTTATACGAAATTCCCGTGGAAGAATGGATGAAGGATATAAACTATTGGCATAGGGTAATTCACCCCGAAGATAAAGAGCAAATGGCTGTTACTCTGCAACAATTAGAGACTCAGGGATATTATAATACTGAGTTTCGCATTGTTACCCCTACAGGGAAGGTAAAATGGATTTCCAATAAGGGTAAATATATCAGGGATGATCATGGCAAAATCATTAGGATTGATGGCATTGTTACGGATATAACCGAGAATCAATTAACTAAAATTGCCCTTGCAGAAAGTGAAAATCAAATTAAAAACTTGATTGCGAATATGTCTGGGGTTGCCTATCAATGTCTTGATGATGATAATTATACGATGCTTTTTATTAGTGATGAAATTGAACGATTAACAGGTTATAAACCCCAAGATTTTATCAATCGTCATGTGAGTTTAAATCAAGTAACTCATCCTAAATATAGAAAACAAATTGAGGAAAAAATTGCTAAGGCTATTAATAATAAAACTTTCTTTGAGTTGGAATATCCCATGGTTACCGTGGAAAATAAAATGGTTTGGGTTTCTGAAAAAGGGAAAGGAGTTTATGATAAACATGGTAATTTTCTTTATTTAGAAGGGGTTATATTTGATGTGACTCGTCAAAAATTAACCCGTAATAAAATTCAAAAAGCTAATAAAGAATTACAGCAAAAAGAAAAAATGCTCTTTGCTATTTCCCAAGCTACAAAAGAATTACTCATTAATGATAATATTGACAGTGCGATCGCCACTTCCCTACAAATATTGTGCGATGCCATTTCCCTCGATGAAGCCTATCATCTTGTCATCGAATATCGAGAAAATGAGCCAGTCTGTCACAATAAATATCAATACCATAGTAATGGCAAAAGCCCCATCATCAACCACCCAGCATTGAAAAATATTCCCCTCTCTGCCTTTGCCCCGGCCGCACAAACACTTCTTGCCCATAAAACCTTTCAAACATGCGTTAGTGAAATTGATGATCATATAGCCTTCAAATCTCAATTAATACAACTAAATATAAAATCGTTAATTTATATTCCCATCATTTACGAAGAAAAACTCATCGGCATTATTGGGTTTAATGATTGTCATCATGAGAGAAAATGGACAGATGGAGAAACCGCATTACTACAAAGTTTTGCCGATACCATCGCCAGTGCCATTGAACGCAAAAACCTAGAAGAAAATCTGATCCAAGCCAAAAAACAAGCAGAATTAGCTAGTCGTGCCAAATCCGAGTTTTTAGCCAACATGAGTCATGAGATTCGTACCCCCCTTAATGGAGTAATCGGTTTTTCTGAGCTACTATTACAAACAAATCTTGATCCTACCCAACAAAAATACCTCAATCTTGTTCACCAATCGGGAAATGTTCTCCTCGATTTAATCAATGATATTCTCGACTTTTCCAAAATAGAAGCAGGAAGATTAGAACTTTCTAACCAAAAAACAGACCTTTGGAATCTTGCCACCGAAGTGATTGATATAATTCGTCTTCAAGTGGGCAAAAAAGACATTGAAATTCTCTTAAACATTTCCCCCCAACTACCCCGATTTGCTTGGTTAGATGAAATTAGAGTTAAGCAGATTCTCATTAACCTGTTAGGCAATGCTGTTAAATTTACTGACAAAGGAGAAATAGAACTAAAAATTACCATTCACGATAGTATTACCATTCCCTACTCAGAAAAGTTACAACCCCTCCAAAAAGAGCATCTCATTTTCAACCTAGAGTTTTCAGTCAGGGATACGGGGACAGGTATTTCTCCAGAAAAACAGCGCAAAATTTTTAAAGCCTTTACCCAAGAGGATGAATCTATTACCCGTAAATATGGTGGTACAGGATTAGGGTTAACCATCTCCAACAAGTTATTAGCCTTAATGGATAGTCAGCTACACCTAGAGAGTGAAGTTAATCGGGGAAGTCGTTTCTTTTTCACCCTACAAGTTAAAACCCTAGCGGGGAATAAGGTGGAGTATGAAGGCTTGGATATGATTGAGCGTTTATTGATTGTCGATGATAATATCAATAATTGTCATATTCTCGAGCAAATGTTGCTCAATAAAAATATAGCTTCTGACATTGTCCATGATAGTGCCTCTGCCCGAAAAATAATTGATACTAATCTTGATACTTATCAGGGGGCAATTATTGATTATAGTCTTCCTGATAGTAATGGTTTAGATTTAATTAAAGTTATTCGTCAGTCTTTGAACATAAGCCCTAATCAATTACCAATTATTTTGTTACATAGTGTGGCAAATGACCGAGATATTAATTTGGCTTGTACCCAGTTAAATATTCAGAGTCAGTACAATAAACCGATTACCATTGATCAGTTATATTCTAGTCTTGCTCATCTGAGGGTGAAAGAGTCTTTATCTTCTATCTCTGTCAATGATGATAATTCAGTATCCGACAATGATGTCATTACTGATTCATTATCAATTCTCATTGCCGAAGATAATCGAGTTAATTTGACTTTGATTAAGGTTTTAGTAAAAAAAGTTATTCCCCATGGTCAGTTAATTATTGCCAAGGATGGACTACAGGCGGTAGAAAAATTTAGGAAGTATCATCCTGATTTGGTATTGATGGATATTCAAATGCCCTTGATGAGTGGTTATGAAGCTGCGATCGCCATTAGAGAAATAGAACAAAAACCAACCCCCATTATAGCCCTAACCGCAGGAACAATCAAAGGAGAAAAACAACGCTGTATGGAAGCAGGAATGAACGATTATTTGAGTAAACCCATTGTACTAGAACAATTTAGCCGTGTAATTCGTCAAAATCTAGGGAGGAATTGATCCATACCATTGGATTAATGAGGTAAACTAAACCTTGGTATTTACCCATAGCTTGGTAAATTTGATTTGATGGTGTGATTGGAAATTATCAAACATGAAAAAATTATCTGCTTTAGGCTTAGATATAGGTTTAAGAAGGATTGGAGTGGCAGGATGCGACGGTTTAGGTTTAGTTGCCACCGAATTAACTACCATCGAACGTAGTTCATTTAAAGACGATGTGATCAAATTTCAAGAGATTATCAAAGAAAGAGAAGCCACTATTTTGGTGGTAGGTTTACCCTACAACAAAGAAGGAGAAATCGGCTTTCAAGCAAAACAAGTCATGAAATATGCCCAAAGATTGGCAAACACTCTCCAATTAGCTTTGGAATTTGTGGATGAGAGATTTACCTCCGTAGAAGCAGAAGAGCAATTGAGAAGTAGTAAAAAATACTCTCGACAAAAGAAAGGCTTGATTGATAAACGAGCCGCCGCCATCATACTACAGCTTTGGCTTGATGGTAGAAGGGTACTCCATTAATCAAACATATATTCATCCGTTACCAAAATAATAACGGATGACTCTTTGCTACTACCAAAAAACTATCTTACCGCCTCCAAAAGACGAGAATAATAAAAGCTAGTGCTAGTCATATCCCGACGCTTGATGGTAAAACCATTGTCCTCCAGAATTTTGATAATATCTGCCTCCTTGTGCTGATATGCCCTCGTGGTTTTACTAGGGCCAGGGAAAAACTCGCCAATTTTTTTTAAGGCAGTCAAAAATGCCGTTTTGGGTGCAAAACTGAGAATCAAACGAGACTTTGCCAAAGAAGCCAAATGACCAATCATTTGAGCCGCATCTTCAGTGGGGTAGTGAATTAATACATCCAAACAAATAACAGTGTCATATTCTCCCCTAATAGATTCCAAATCCTGCACTGCTAACCTCACATTAGTGGGATTAGTCATCACTTGCTTAATTTTTTCTGCCGCTTCCCCTACCATTTTGGCAGATATATCACTGGCGAAAACAGTTGCTCCTTCTTGGGCGAGGGGAATGGTGAGACTACCAACTCCACAACCAGCATCGCAAATAGATAGTTGGGAAAGATTACCATCATCCTTCAACCACTTGACCACCTTGTCAATGGTTTGTTGATGTCCTTTTCTAATATCTAGTTGTACTTTATTGACCGTACCATTGCCATATATATTACGCCAACGCTCAAATCCTGTGGCATTAAAATATTCTTTGACAACGGTTTTATCATCGATTTTGTTTTTTATGGTGGCTGTCATGGTAATTAGTAAGATTGTTTATTTAGGGCTGATTATTAGCTGTCATAATTGCAGATACAATCCTTTAATTTACCAGAATTCTCCCGAACTTGTCACCTACGAAGAGACTTCGATAATTTCGGTATATTCAAATTGATTATTACTTTTTTTGACGAGGGGATATTGTTTACCTTGCAAGGTTATATAATCTTCCTTACACTCTGGTTTTGGTGAGCGATAGACTAATACATATTGATGATTGATATAATCATTCATTTCTCTTTCTACTTCTATTCTCCATTGGGTTTTGGTGACTAATACCACCAGTTGATTAGCTAATTGAGGAATTGCCTTGGCTACTTGGGTGCGATATATTTCGTCTAAACTGCCAAAGGGAGAATCCATAATGATGGGAAATTGATGGGCGGAGGGTTTGACAATGCTATTTTCCTGTGACCATTGTTTGACCATATCAATAATCGCACCAATGAAAGAAAGACTGAGAATTTGATTTTCTCCTGTGGAGGCTGCCACATCAAGGGGAATGCCAGAGGTATTTTCGATTAGGTTTAGCTCATAATTTTCGTTGAGTTGGGGTTGATAGGGGGTAAAGGAAATGGAGTTAAATATTTCTTGTAGTCTTTTTTGGAGGGCAAGACGAAATTGATTTTCTAATCTTTTTTTTACTTCTTCTAGGCATTTTATTGATTCTTCGGCACTGTCAATTCTTTTGATGGTTAATTGATATTTTTCTGCTTTTATGGCTTGTTTTTTTATAGTTTTTTCGAGGGTTTTTATTTGTTCACTAATGGTTTCTATTTGTAAATTTGTTTCTCCTTGATTTAGGGTTAGCTTTCTTATATGTTGTTCGATTTTGTCTAATTCTTTTTGGGCTGATTGGATATTTTGATCTGGGTATATTCTTAATTGATCATTGATTTTATCAATTTCGTATTCTATTTCACTTATTTTTTCACGATATTCGGCAATTTGATATTGGTATTGATCAATTTCTTGCCATATTTTTTCAGGATAAGATTCGATATTTTTTATTTGAGTATCTAGGCGAATTATTTGCTCTTCTATGTGGCTTGTTCCTGCCTTATTCATCCATTGTTTTACTTCTTGGTATGGTGGATGACCTGCTTTTAATTCTGTTCCACAAATGCAGCGCTTGTGTTCTAATAGGTGATTGACAAATTCTTTTTTAATGCCGCTTGGCAGTTGTCCTTTTTCCTTTAGCTTATCTACTATACCATGAAAATGGGCGATCGCCCCTGAGAGATAAATTAAATAACCTTGACGAGAAATAATATGTTGGATAGCTTGACGATGACTAACTAATAAACCACGATAGTATTTTTCATCTTCAAATAATTTTTTTCTGAGGGTTTCCAGATTTTTAACACCACTCATCGCCAAAAGTTGATGAGAAATATTTTGTTTATCTTCTGCCAGTTTATTTAACCGACTAATAATTAATTGATTTTGACTTTCTTTATCTTCCTTTTCCCTCTCCAAATCTTTTTTAACCTTAATACTTTTTTTCACCTCCACATCTCCCAAAGATAATAATTCATCTTGTAAACTTTTTTTAGCATTTTTAAGATGAACAATCGCCCTTTCTAATAACTTTACTCCTATCAACTCCTTTGTATCTTCAGCTATTTTTTGTCTTTCTCCAGAGCGAAAAATATGCTCAATTTGTTCCCCATCAAAAAAGAAATATTGGTGTAAACTTTTAGGCAAAATATTTTCGATAATATCTTCTGGTTTTTCTTGAGGATATTTCCAAGTACCATCATCACCCATTACCATCATAGCTAAAATAGACTTATTACTCTCAATCTGATCCTGAACATTTCTACAAGCAAAACACTTCCTTTTTACCTGATAACGAATATGATTATGATCAAATACGATGGTTACTGAGCACTCAATATTAACCCCCTTATCCACCTCATTGATAGCTTTCTTATTGACTAATAAATTAGGGGAGGAAAAAGCAGGGGTAAATTTTTCATATAAAACCCAAGTAAAAGCATTTAAGATAGTTGTTTTTCCTGCTCCATTATTCCCATAAATAATAGTTGTGTGATTTTCTCCGTTACTAAAAGAAATTATAGGAGTTTCCCCATAAAACTGCCTAAAATTATTTAGTTGTAAAGATATTAATTTCATTTAATATTCTGCTTAATTATTTTTACTATATCATCATTAATATGACGATTATTATTATGATATAATCTTTCTCTTTCTAATTGTAAAACCTGTTCAATAATTATTTGTATTTCTGGTTTTGCTTCCTGAATTGGCTGATTAATTTCTTCTAGGTTGATAATCTTTCTATTAAGCATCTTTTTTTATTTCTTTAAATGATATAGAAAATATTTTGCCCAAGGAATATAGTAAATACTACGTCTCCTTAATATTTTCCAAAATATTTAAGAGAAATTCCTCAGAATTAGTTAACCTAATAATAAACCGATAATACTCAGGTTATGAAAGGAATCATTTTAGCAGGTGGCTCTGGTACAAGACTTTATCCCCTAACCATGGTGACAAGTAAGCAATTATTGCCAGTATATGATAAACCTATGATCTATTATCCTCTGTCAGTGTTAATGCTTGCAGGTATCAGAGATATATTAATTATTTCTACACCAAGGGATTTACCTAATTTTAAACAATTACTCGGAGATGGTAATCAATTTGGGATTAATTTATCTTATGCTCCCCAACCTTCTCCCGATGGACTAGCACAGGCTTTTATTATCGGTGAAAAGTTTATAGATAAAGATAGTGTGGCGATGATTTTGGGGGATAATATTTATTATGGGAATGGCTTAACAAAGATTTTAAAACAAGCTAAAAAAAATGCTCAAAATAATCAAGCAACGATTTTTGGCTATTACGTAAATGATCCTGAACGTTTTGGAGTAGTAGAGTTTGATGAGTATGATCAGGTTATTTCTATCGAAGAAAAACCAAAAAATCCTAAGTCTAATTATTGTGTAACAGGACTTTATTTTTATGATCATAAAGTGGTTGATTTTGCTCGGCAAATAACACCATCATCAAGGGGAGAATTAGAAATTACAGATCTTAATAATATGTATCTTGTCCATGGAAATCTAAAGGTTAAATTATTGGGTAGGGGTTATGCTTGGTTTGATACAGGTACTATGGACAGTTTGGTAGAAGCAACAAATTTTGTACAAATGATTGAAGCAAGACAAAGTATAAAAATATCTGCCCCAGAGGAAATTGCCTATTATTATCAATGGATTGATCAAAATACACTACTAAAATCAGCCATAAAGTATGGAAAATCCCCTTATGGTCAGCATTTACAAAAGGTAGCAGAGGGCAAAATTATTTATTAATCAGGAGTAGATATATATGGAATTGATTAAAACTAATATAGAAGGTGTTTTGATTATAAAACCTAGGTTATTTGAAGATAATCGAGGATGGTTTATGGAAACCTACGCTGATCAAAAGTTAAAAGAAAAAGGTATTAATATCAAATTTGTTCAGGATAATCATTCTCTGTCTTTACAAAAAGACACTTTGAGAGGTTTACATTTTCAAGTGAATCCCAAGGCACAGACTAAGTTAGTCCGATGTACTAGGGGCAGTATTCTTGATGTGGCGGTAGATTTGCGCAAGGGTTCGCCTACTTTTAAAAAATGGGTATCGGTGGAATTATCAGCGGAAAATAAAAAGCAGTTATTAATACCAAAGGGCTTTGCCCATGGTTTTTTGACTCTCACCGATGATGCCGAAGTTCAATATAAGGTTGATGAATATTATAATCCTGAGTGCGATCGCACTTTAAAATTTAATGATCCAGATTTAGGTATTAATTGGCAAATAGAAAATCCTATTTTATCAGAAAAAGACTTGACCGCCCCTTTACTAAAAGATAGTGATGTTAACTTTCAAATCAAAATATTAGTGACAGGAAGCAATGGACAACTAGGATATGATGTAATCCAAGATTTATCTCAAATAGGAGTCAAAATAATTGCCACAACAAAAAATGATTTTGACATCACCAACCCAACCCAAACAAAGCAATGTATTTCAGACATAAATCCAGATATTATCATTCATTGTGCCGCCTATACTGCCGTGGATCAAGCTGAGGAGGAAAAAGATATATGTTACTCAGTAAACGTAGAAGGCACAAAAAATATTGCTCAGATAGCACAGGAAATAAACGCTAAATTGGTGTACATTAGCACTGATTATGTGTTTGATGGTTCAGGAAATAATCCTCATTTAATCACTGATTCAATTAATCCTCTCAACCATTATGGCTATACAAAAGCCCAAGGAGAAGAAGTTATCAGAAACTTGATACAACGACATTTTATTATCAGAACTTCTTGGGTGTACGGAATTAATGGTAACAACTTTGTTAAAACCATGATTCGTTTAGCCAAATCTAAAAAGACAATACAGGTAGTAAATGATCAAATTGGCAGTCCAACATACACTAAAGATTTAGCAAGGTTTATCAGCAAGTTAATTCAGACAGATAATTATGGTACTTACCATGGCGTGAATGAAGGTTACTGTAGCTGGTGGCAATTTGCCCAAGAAATTTTTGCTCAACTCTCAACAAATATAGAAGTCATACCCATATCATCCCAAGATTATATAACAAAAGCCCAACGACCACTAAATTCTCGGTTATCTACCGTAAATATAGAAAATATTGGACTGCAAAAATTACCTCATTGGAAAAACGCTTTAACAAGATATTTACAAGAAATACAATAAATATAAACCATGAAAAAAATTTTAGTGACTGGCGGTGCGGGATTTATCGGTAGTAATTTTGTTAGGGAAATGATCAAACTTTATCCTAACTATCAAATCATTAATCTTGATTTACTAACCTATGCAGGAAATTTAGCCAATCTTAAAAGTATTGAGAGTGATAGTAACTATACTTTTATAAAAGGCGATATTCGGGATAGAAAAACCATCGAAGAAATTTTTAAAACCTATTCCATTGATACTATAATTAATTTTGCGGCGGAGTCTCATGTTGATAGAAGCATTGTTGATCCAGATATTTTTTTAACCACTAACATTATTGGTACACAGGTTTTATTAGATGTAGCCAAAAAATATTGGAAAATAAATCCTGATGATAAATACTGTCAGGAATATAAGCAAGGAGTTAAGTTTTTGCAGGTGTCAACGGATGAAGTTTATGGGGCATTAGGTAAAACGGGGATGTTTACCGAAACCATGCCATTGTTACCCAATAGTCCTTATTCTGCTTCCAAGGCAAGTGCTGATTTAATTGTTAGGGCTTACCATGAAACTTTTGGAATTCCTATTAATATTACCCGTTGTAGTAATAATTATGGAGCATATCAATTTCCCGAAAAATTAATCCCTTTAACTATTAATAATTGTTTAAAAAATAAATCTATTCCTGTTTATGGAGATGGTATGCAGGTTAGGGATTGGCTTCATGTTAAGGATCATTGTTTTGCCATTGATGCGGTTTTACACAGGGGGAAAGTGGGAGAAATATATAATATTGGGGGTAATAATGAAAAAGCAAATTTGCAGATTATTCGTTTAATTATTAGTGTTTTAGAAAAGAGTGAAAATTTAATTGAATTTGTAAAAGATAGACCGGGACACGATCGCCGTTATGCCATTGATAATAGTAAAATTACTACGGAGTTAGGATGGAAGCCTAGTTATACTTTTGAGCAGGGTATTAAGGAAACCATTGATTGGTATGTGAATAATCTTGGGTGGGTGGCAAATATTGTTAGTGGTGATTATGAAAAATATTATGATGCTATGTATGGTTAAGGGCCTTATTTTTTGAGTGGGAAACAAGCTCAAAGTTAGGCAAAAAAATAATTCCTTTTACCTCACATCCCATGGCTTGTAACCATTCTACTACTTGATGATTGCTGTTATGCAATATGGTGTATTCTTGATCGTCTTTGACAAATTGGATACGATCAGCATTATAAGTGATCTTAGTGTCTATATTTTCCTCGAAACGCTGTTCTAGTTTTGAGCGTAACTTGAGCATTTTTTCTTCTGACACCTCTAGCTCTAAAAGATTAATTCTGGGTTGAGCGTTCACGGTTTTTTTGAGAGTGGCTAAATTGCTGATTTCTTCTCGCTTAAGTGTTCCTTGGGTGGGAATTAGAAGGGCTTTGAGAGTGGTTAGCAGATTACGGTTTTGTAGGGCAAAGTATTCCCAATCTCCATAGGCATACTGTACCAGTGTTGGGGGGCGATCGGGTAATATCAATCTGGAGTGAAGACCATAATCTATTACATAAACTGTTATGGGTTTTAGGGGTGATGTAGGGGGGATAATTATAGTATTACTAAATATTAGAGTTGATAACTTAACTACTATAAAAATAGTGGCAATTAGTAAAATAGTTCGACGGCGAAATATGGGTTTTCGTGTTTCCTTGGGCATTTTGGCTAAGTGCGATCGCACTCTCATCTTGTCACAATAACTAATGATAACGACTCCCACTGACACCAAAAAAGAATAAAATGTATGTCCCCACCCTAATGCAGGGGTGATTCATCGTAAAATTTTCTGGTTAGGGCAGGGAACTGGGAACTGGGAATAGGGAACAGTTTTTGATGATTTATGACCATAAATGAACAATCTAAATATTTTTAACTACTTTTTAATCCTAAAATTGCCAAAACACTGTATTCTTTTATTGATAAAGGTTTGAGCGTTTTTGTGTTCCTACTTTGAATCACCCCTGCCACCCTAATGGGCAAAAATTTGAAGCATAATATATCCAATCAAAGAAGCTCCTAGGGTATAGTAAACTGTAGGAAAGAGCAACTTGCGAATTAACAACCCTTCCCGACCAATCATCGCAACAGTTGCCGCTGCCGCAACAATGTTAGAAACACAGATCATATTACCAGCAGAAGCTCCCACGGTTTGTAAACTAAGAATCAAATCAGGAGGAAAATTGGTTTGTTGTGCCACCCCAAATTGAAATAAAGAAAACATTAAATTACTTACTGTGACACTTCCAGCAATAAACGCACCGATTAACCCTACCATTGAAGCTAACCAAGACCAAGTTTGAGTAAACAAATCAGAAGCCTGATCTGCCAAATAAACAGGCATACTAGGTAAATCTAATTGATTGGTGCCAGTACCGATAAATACTTGGGCCATGGCAACGGCTCCCACCAAAGGAATCACGGCCGATAATAATTGTTTTCCAGCAATAGAAAGAGCTTTTTGGGAGCGAGAAAGGGATAATTGAAATAGAGCAATGCTTATGATTACAACTATCATAAATAAAGTGGGAGGAAGATAGAGAGGAGTAGAAATAATTTCAACCTCTGTTCCCAACACTTGTAACCAACTCAGACGAAACCCTTGTAACCAGTCCTTAAAAGGTAAAAACTCCAAACGTGATAAAAGGAGTAATCCTGCCACTAACCCATAGGGAGACCATGCCAACCAAATAGGGAGCGATCGCACCCTCATCTCTGGAACCTCATAATCAGAGCTAGACCAACTGTCCAACCAGTGACTAGCTTCGGGAAAATCCCAAGGTCGTTGAATAGGAAACCAACCTCGCCTTACCGTAGTAATCACTAACAATAATCCCACCATTCCCCCCACCAAACTAGGAAACTCAGGGCCGATAAACATTGCCGTCAGAAAATAGGGAACAACCAAAGCAGCCCCAGCAAAAAGCAAAAATTTCCATTCAGATAACCCCGAACGCCAATCAGGTTGAGGACTAAAGCTCACCGTTAGGATGATGACAATGACCAAAGGCAAGAAAAAACCTAAAACACCATGAATCAAAGCCGCTTTTAAAGTAATATCCTGTAAAAATTCCTCCATAGTTAGCCCAGAGCTTTGTAAATAATTAGTTACTATTTCTGGATTTCCTAGTCCACGACGAATCCCCACAATGATTGGGGTACCTACAGCCCCAAATGTTGAGGGGGTGCTTTGAATAATTAATGTCACCATCACAGAAGCCAATGGCGGAAAACCAATGGCAACCAGTAAGGGAACACAAATGACCGCAGGAGTACCAAATCCAGCCGCTCCCTCAATGAAAGAGCCAAATAACCAAGCAACAATAACCACCTGCACTCGTCGATCTGGAGAAATGTTTAATAAACTACTACGAATAACGCTCAAAGCACCAGCTTGACTGATAATATTCAGCAGTAACATGGCACCGAAGAGAATATAAAGAATTTCGAGAGCGATGACAATTCCCCGTAATGAAGTCGCCACAAGTATCTCTGGGTTAACTTGCCATACGATTCCCGCACTAACGGCAGTAATACCATAAACAATAGGCATGGTAATACTAGCAGATTGTTTGGCAATTACCAGCAATAAAAAAATAGACAGAATGGGAAGGAGTGCAAAAATTGTGTAGAGCAATGTTTACTCTTAATCATCATAGTTCAGCTATAGTCTACCAAAGAATTGGGGTTAAAACTCTGAACTTCTTATTCAAGAAAACTAAGGCACGATTATAAGGCGGTGCTGCGCGATCGCACCTCCTCCATTCCTCAAATACAATTATTTCTTTGCCAAAAAATCATCAACAGAAATATTAGCTTGACGAATTAAACTCCTTAACAATCCAGGAGCGAGTTCTTTATGATTAGGTACTGATAGAGTTGGTTTAGAATCATGCCAGAGTATAATATGACTACCAGTTTGATGGTCCACAACATAACCAAACTTACAAAAAATTTTAACGGCTTTTTTGCCCGAAATATTAGCTAAAATTCCCATTTAGACAACAACTTCCCCAATGAATGAGATTGTTTCTTCTCTTAATTCGTCAATTTGGTGTTTCTCTTGTACATATAAGTATCCTTGAATAGCTTCTTTTATATTGGCGATCGCTTCGTCCATGGTTTTTCCTTGACTGACACAACCGGGCAATCGAGGTACTTCGGCAACATACCCATTATATTCGGCATCAAAGGTAAATATCACTTGAAACTTCATTATGTATATGCTTTATTTCGACAAAGGAATTAGACTTTTATTATAGTCTAACTTTCCCCTTTCCAAACATTGATCGCAACCTACCCATTCTCAAACACCTATCGCACCTCTTCCATCCCTCAAAATAATGTTAAACTGACACTAAAGTATTAACAAAAAGATTAATATGAACACAAAAACATTGACCGTAATTCTCTATAAAGAGGACGATATGTATATCGCTGAGTGTGTGGAGTTGGGTACAATAGACCAAGGCGAAAGTATAGAAAAAGCCATTAATAATTTGAAAGAGGCAACAAAATTATATTTGGAAGAATGCCCATTTGTCGAAACTCAACCAAGATTGGTAACAACAATGGAAGTAACCTATGAAGAATTGAGTTATGCCTAAATTGCCAATCATTTCAGGAAAAAAAGCAGTTAAAACTTTAGAAAAAATGGGCTTTATTAAATCTAGGCAAACTGGTAGTCATGTTGTGTTAAAAAAGTCAATTTCTGGTGGTGAAATAGTTTGTGTTGTTCCACTTCACAAAGAATTAAGAGTTGGAACTTTAAGCGGTATTATAAAACAGGCACAAGTCAGTGTTAATGATTTTATTAGCAATTTGTAAACATTGATCGCACCCTACCCATTCCCAAAAAAGATCGAACCCCCCCCATAAACTTGATCACCCGTGATCTCTCCAAACAGCTTACTGCTAAAGTAAGTTAGTCTGAATCCTGATAAAATTATTAAAAGTACTGAGCCAATTAAGTTTATTCTTAATAATACTTATAGTCTTACGAATAAAGAAAAGAAATAATCAATAATCTAACTTTTGTTATATGAGTGACAAATTTATTATTAAGGTTTTAGAAAATAAAGATGGTATTAGTTTGTTTGAGAAATGGTATTATTCAATTAAAGATCAACAAACGAGGAGGAAGATTCTACTACGATTAAAAAGAATTTCTCAAGGAAATTTAGGTGACTGGAAAAGTGTAGGTAATAAAGTTTTTGAATTAAGACTCGATTTTGGAGCTGGTTACAGAGTTTATTTTAGTAGGTATGAAGATACGGTTATAATTCTATTAGCTGGAGGCGATAAAAGCACTCAACAAAGCGATATAAAAAAGGCAATTCAATTATGGGAGGATTATCGAAATGAAGTTGAAAAATTTTTACGAAACTTTTAGAGATGATTTAATGGATCAAGAATTTGTGATCGGTTACTTAGAAGATGCACTCGAAGAAGGAGGGGTTTCATTGTTTATCTCGGCTTTGGAAGACGTAGTAATAGTCAATCAAAAGCACTTAGATAGCCAACTATTTAAGGATTTTCTTAATAATTCTAACCCAGAAATGTCTCTTGTTTTTAAAGTATTAAATTTACTAGGTTTAACTATAAACTTAAAAGTAAAATGCTAAATATGGTTAAATGAGGTGAAAAAAGATAAAACCGATAGCACCCCTCGCACAAATCTTAGATGAAAATTGGCTTCCGTAATCGCACCACCCCATTCCCAAAACCCGATCACGAAGTAGCGCTGCGCAATCGCACCTTACCTCCCTAAAAATAACCTATAATTTAGATGGTAAAAAATAGAGTGAAAAGATATGGTAGCTCCATTAAAAACTGAACCTCAAAACTTGTATGATACTGATTATAATCTCTGGGTATTAGAAACTGTCAAAAAGTTAGAGAATAGAGATTTAGATTCCCTCGACTGGGAAAATTTGATTGGGGAAGTATTAGATTTGAGTAAAAGGGATAAAAGAAAACTCGAAAGTTTATTAATGAGATTAATTGAACATTTGTTAATATTAAACTATTGGGATTTTGAAAGAGAGAGAAATAGAGGACATTGGGAAAGAGAAATTTTTAATTTTCGCAAACAAATTAATCGATTATTAATAGATAGCCCTAGTCTTAAGAATTATCTTCGAGATCAGTTTAATTTATGCTATGAAGACGGGAGAAAACTAGCCAGTAAATATTCTCAACTTCCTCTCAATACTTTTCCTGACAAGCCGATCGCATATCTTGACCAAATCCTCGATGAGGACTGGATTCCTTAAAAATCTATCGCTTTCTTAACCTATTCTTGTTATAAAACTTAATCGAAACTAATATTCTCTTTTTTCGAAATAAAGTAACCTAGATATTAAGGCTCTCCTATAAAGTTTTTACTAAAAAATAATTCTTTGATGAATCAAAATAATATTGCTACTAAATTGACACTGAAATATAGTACAGATAATAATTGTGCAGTGTGGCTTTCTAAGCAAGGTGGGGTCAAAAACTTTGCATATAGTGATGGTAGTGAACAAGAAAAATATTTAGAGACTTGTCTGAAACAAGTTAACGATTTATCCTCAACATCTCCCCAACTAGCAACTTTAATCAGAGATTGGTCATCAGAATATCATTTAACCGCAAAACGCTCTAATCTTTTACGCCCCTTATTACTAGACAAATTTGATACTGTTTTAGAACTTGGTGCAGGATGTGGAGCTATTACCCGTTATTTAGGAGAAAACCTAAAAGAAGTATTAGCCATAGAAGGAAGTTTTAATAGAGCAAAAATAGCTTCATTAAGATGTCGAGATTTAGAAAATGTTAATGTGGTATGCAGTAATTTTCAAGACATAGAAATAGATCATAAATTTGATTTAGTAACTTTAATTGGAGTTTTAGAATATAGTGGTAAGTATATTGACAATGAAAACCCTTATCTTGAATCTTTAAAAATGGCAAAAAGTCATTTAAAAGAAGATGGCTGTCTAATTATCGCCATAGACAATAAGCTAGGCTTAAAATACTTCTTGGGGTGTTCAGAAGATCATACAGGTATTCATTTTGATGGATTAGAGGGTTATAGTAGCGGTTCACTATTTAGAACTTTTGGTAAAAAAGAATTAGAAATATTACTTAAAAATGCAGGTTTTGAATCTACAGAATTTTTATTTCCTTTTCCTGATTATAAAATACCAGATTCAATTTTAATCGAGAGAAATTATCTTAAATATCAAGATAGTCAAGAAAAAAAAGAACCTTTTATATATCAATGGTTAGGGGGAAATAACAGCAGAGACTATAGCAATAGAAAAATAGATTATAATGTACAAGAACTGTTAGTAATGAAAGAATTAGAGGCTAATGGTTTATTAGCGGATATGAGTAACTCTTTCTTAGTTATTGCCAGTAATAATAAAAACTCTATTGATAAATTAATTCCTTCTGATTTAGTCGTAGAAAAATATAACACCACCAACAGGAAACTAAAATACATGAATAAAGTTTCCTTAAAGTTAGCTGATGATCAATTATATGTAAGAAGGGATTTAATTCATCCTGATTTGTTGTCAGAAGATACCAGAATTCAGCATATTTGTAATTATGATGAAGAATTTACCAAAGGAACTAACTTAATAGAATATATTATCCGTGCATTAAAAAGCAATAGTCCTGATAAAATAGACCAATTCAAACATTGTTTACAAATTTGGTATAATTTCTTATTACAAAATACTAATGAAAACCCAGAAGAAAATTCTATCGAAAATCTCACATTATCAGGTGATTTTATAGATTGTGTCCCGTGGAATTTAATTGTCACCCAATCTTATGAAGTTAAGTATATAGACAAAGAATGGGCTAGTTTACACGATATAGAAGTTAAATATGTATTGTTTAGAGGATTTTATCATCTTTTTTTAAGATATAAAGAACTAATTAAATTAGTGTTTGAAAATAAATTAAAACCCTTTCATCAATTATCCTTTTTATTATTTTGTTATCAAATATTGTCAGCACCAATTACTAGAAAAGAATTGGAAAACTATTTTGAACAAGATAATATATTAGGTAGATTTTTAACGACAGAAACTATTAATAAAAAAGTTTCTATTTGTATTCCTACATGTAATGGAGAAGCATTTTTAGCAGAAGCATTAGAAAGCCTAGAAAAACAGACTTATGATAATATTGAAGTTATTATTTCTGATGATAATTCTATTGATAATACTATCGCAATAGCAAGAACTTACGCTGAAAAATCGAGATTTCAATATCATATTTTTGAACATGAAAGGTTAGGTATTGTTAATAATTGGAACTACTGCATTCAAAAAGCACAAGGTAAATATATTAAATTTTTATTTCAAGATGATTTGATAGAGACAACTTGTGTTGAAAAAATGGTTTATTTAGCGGAACAAGATCAAGAAATAGGTTTAGTATTTTCTCCTAGATTTTTGCGCTCAAATTTAGAAACAAAAGACAATGAACAATTACAGACAATAATTAATTACTGTACTGACGTTTATTCTTATTGGTCACAATTAAACAATATTCAATGGGGTTTAGAATTAATTAATGATCCTAAATTGTTGCAACATCCCATTAATAAAATAGGAGAACCAACTACCGTTTTAATTAGAAAAGAAGTTTTTGAAAAAGTAGGTTATTTTGACTCTGATTTTAGTCAATTAATAGACTTAGAAATGTGGCTCAGAATTATGGGTCATTATAAAATTGGATTTATTCCCGAATATTTATCTACTTTTAGGATTCACCCAAAACAAACGTCAAGTAGTAATTCCCAATCAGGAGAATCAAATATCGATTTTTATCGTCTGTACGCCAAAATGAGTGAATCTTCTGAGTATAATTTTTTACCAAGTCATCTTCGACAAACAATTAATCAAACCCTTCAACATTGGAATTATAGTCAACCTAAACTTCAACAAGGATTTTCTAAAAGTAAAGTCAAATCGTTAATTGTTAGTCCAATTGAATCTTTACCTCATGATTTGAAACGACCATTTTGGTCTGTTATTATACCTACTTATAATCCAGACTTAGAAGATTTAAAACGAAATCTTCACAGTGTTTTAGAACAAAATATCTCTGCTGACATGATGGAAATTTATGTTGTCGATGATTGTTCTGAGAATGGAGAGGCGATCAAAAATCTGGTTAAAGAAGTAAGTGATCACAGAATCAAATATTATCGTAATTCCCAAAATTTAGGCTTAGTAGAAAACTGGAATAATTGTATTAATCTAGCTACTGGACATTGGATACATATTCTTCACCAAGATGATTATATTTTGAAAGGTTTTTATGACAAACTGCAAATGCCTTTAGAAAATAATCCAGAAATAGGAGCTGCTTTTTGTCGTCATATTTATGAACAAAAAGAAAATGGAAAGCAAACTATTTCTGACTTAGAAAGAGAAACAGCAGGAATTTTAGATAATTGGTTACAAATGATTGCCATTAGACAAAGAATTCAATGTGCTTCTATTGTTGTTAAAAGAAGTGTTTATGAAGAAATTGGTGGTTATAATCCTGAAGCTGGTTATGCTAGTGATTGGGAAATGTGGCAAAGAATAGCCACTTGTTATTCATATTGGTTTGAGCCTCAGCCCCTTGCTGTTTATAGTCTACATTCCCTTTCTGCTTCTTCAACTTTTATTAAATCGGGAAATAGTATTAGAGATATTCGTCGGACTATCAAAATTGCTGAATCTTATTTACCTTCCACAATATCTCGTCAAACTTCTTCCTTAGCATTAGAACACTATGCTTTGTGGGCTTTAAGTAATGCTTATCAACTATTTATTCAAGGAGAAATTGCAGGGGCAGTTGCCCAAATTAGAGAAGGATTAAAGTGTAGTCAATCCCCACAGGTACAAAACCAATTAAGTAAAATCCTAGCCCAACCAAACACAGAAATTTTAAAACAAGAACTATTAAAAGAGAAAATTGAATTTTTAAATATATCCACACGAGAAAAATATGTTAACGAATTAGAAAATCATCTCAAAATAGACGTAGTCTTACAAGTAAATGGTAATCATGGCTGGTCATGTTCCTACGGCTGGATTAATAATTTACAAAAACTGGGTTTATTAAACCGTGTATTTAAACCAAATTCTGCATCATGGGCAAATAACGAACCATTAAATGATGATGGTTTATTTGAATATCTAGGTAATCCTGATGGAGACATAATGATTTTATGTGGTTTTGACTGGCACTCACAACCCTTGCATAAAACTCAAAAATGGTTAGACAGATGGCATCAAGCCAAAATTACAAAAATAGCACTACTGCAGGAGTGTTATTCTTCCCCCGCCATGCAAAATACTCCATCATGGCAACAGGCTATGGAAGAAGCTATTTTGACCACAATTCCTTGTGTAGATGCTTTAATGTGTAACCATGAACCCGATGTCGAATTTCTTAAAAATAAATATAATATTTCCTTGCCAATTATTTATCTTCCTTTCTATATTGACAGTGAATATTTCGTTAACCATAAACCTTTTCAAAAAAGAAAAAATCAGGCAATATTCCGAGGAAATGCACCTAATTATTATCAATCTCAAGAGTGTTATCAACAACGAAGAAAATTAATTCAAGCACTACAAGAATATGAAGGTGTAGATTTATTTGCTAATAGTTTATACAACAGTAATCAAACCCCATCGCAAAATGTTCAAACTTATGTTGACGAATTAAATAACTATCGTATTGGCTTAAATTTGCCGTCTATGGCACCGACTTTTACAGTACGTCCTTTTGAGATTATGGCTTGTGGTGCTTTGCTATTACAAGATCGAATTATTGGCGAACAATCTCAGGAATTATTTAAAGATTGGGAACATTTAGTTTATTATGATCCAGATCAACCTGATGATCTAAAAGCCAAAATAGATTATTTAATTAGAAATCCTGAATTAACACAAAAGATCGCACAGCAAGGACAGTCAATTTGCCATCAATTTCACACCTTAGAAAATAGAATTGAATTTATTTTAAATTGGGTTACGAGCAACTTTAAAACTACATTTTCAACTAAAAAAGTTTTTGATAAATTAAATGACAGATTATTCATAAACAAGAAAATTCTTGTGATTAACAATATTTATCCTCCCCAAGAATTAGGAGGTTATGGACGTTATATTTCTGATTTTGCCAATATTTTAAGGGAAAGAGGACATCAAGTTAAAGTGTTAACCTCTGATGCTTCTTATTTACAAGAAATAAAAGAAAATGAACCCTACATTGACAGAAATTTGATTCTTTTTGGTGACTACAAAAAATTACCTCCAAAAGTAATTGAAGATCAAAAACAATTAAAAAAAATTATTAATAATAATAGTCGATATATTAACGAAATTATTATAGAATTTCAACCTGACGTTGCCTTAATTGGTAATATTGATTTTTTAAGTTCTAATATTTTCCTTCCATTTTTTGAAAACAAAATACCAGTTATTAATCATTTAGCGTTTAATCAACCGGGATATAGTTTAGATGAAAAGCCGAATAATCCTCTATATCACCTAAGCACTTGTAGCTACCATGTCAAAGAGAATACATTAAATTTAGGTTATGAATTTGATGATATTAGTGTAATTTATCCGGGGGCTTACGTCGATGATTTTGCACAAGAACACCTACCTAAATTTGATAAACTAAAAATTGTTTTTGCTAGCATCGTTTCTTCTTATAAAGGACCTCAAACCCTAATAGAATCCTTGGCAATTTTGCATCATGAAGGATTTGATTTTGATTGCATTTTAGCAGGTTCTGCTCCTATTCCTGAGTTTAAAAAAGATTTAGAAAAATTTATTCAAGATCATGGGATGGAACACAAAGTTAAATTAATTGGTTATCAATCACGAGAAACTTTAATAAAATTGTACAGAGAGAGAAACGTTTTCATCTTTCCCTCCGTATGGGATGAACCTTTTGGCATCTCCCAAGTAGAAGGAATGGCAGCAGGTTTAACAACTATTACCAGCGCTACAGGAGGGGCGAGTGAAATTGTAGAACATGGCATCAGTGGCTTGAAATTTGAAAGAAATAACCCCCTCAGTCTTGCATTTTGTTTATTACGATTACTGGCAAATAAAGAGAATTGGGCAAACATATCTAAACAAGGGGTAATGAGAGCCAAAAAAGCCTTTGATATATATCATTCCGTTGACTTACTAGAGAAAAAATTTGCAGAATTATTACTAAAAAGAGATCACTATGATCAATGGCTAGAATTGCAGAAAAATAATAATGCGAACAATACATCTATACCATTGACCGACACTAACTATCTAATTTTCCCAGATTGGCAAACCGACGAAGAAACCTTAACCGAAGAATTATATAATCTTATCTCCACCTTAGCCCAACATTCTCCCATCTCCGATTCCCCTCTTATTAAGGAAAATCACCCCGTCTCTGACTCCCCCCTTATCAAGGGGGGTTGGGGGGGATCAAATCCTGCTCCCAGTGGTAAGAAGACTAATGCTGAGAACATAATAACTCTCATTATCGATCGCACAAGCATCACAGAAGAAGACGCTAATTTAATAATTTCTGGTATTGCCATGAATCTGATGATGGAGGAAGATTTAGATTTAGAAAATATCCTTAATTTTAGTTTTATTGATAATATTGAAGAGTCTCAATGGCAGAAAATATTGCCCAAGATAACTGCAAAAATAACCTTAAATTGCGACAATCAAGACATGGTAAATAATCCCTTATTTGAGGATTTAATAACTATTATGGCCGATCGCACTAACTACGCAATTTTTACCGATTGGAGTATAGATGAAGAGAAATTATTTACTACTTTTAGCAATTTTTTAAAACATATATCAACACAAGAAAAGGCAACTGTATTAATAAATCTTAACCACTCCAATGAAGAAGAAGTAGGCTTATTTGTCTCTGAAGTGATAATGAATTTGATGTTAGAGGAAGGGATTAATCTATCAGAAAATATCCATGTTAACTTTGTCGATTTTACTGCCACTCAGTGGGGTAGTTTAGAGGGTTTAATCAAGGAAAAATTAACTATCAATAATTAAAATCTACCCAATCCTTTATGCAATCAAAATCCCCCAAAATAGAGTAATTGGGGGATTAAAAGTTAGATATTAATTCAATACCCAATTAACAAGAGTACGCACTGCGAATCCCGTACCTCCTTCATTGTTGATGGAATTAGGTTTTTCAGCCCACACAGGACCAGCCACATCCAAATGTACCCAAGGAGTTTTTTCCACAAACTGCTCGAGGAACAGAGCCGCTGTGATAGAACCCCCTGCACGGCTTCCAGTATTTTTCATATCAGCGATCGCACTTTTCATAATATCAAAATAATCAGTTTCCATGGGCATTTGCCAGAACTTTTCCCCTGCACCCTCAGAAGCCACCTGCAAATCTTGGGCAAGACGATTATCCCTTGTCCATAATCCTGCAATATCATTACCTAATGCCACAATACAAGCCCCCGTGAGGGTTGCTAAATCCACCATGGCATCTACCCCCAACTTATCAGCATATACCAGCGCATCAGCGAGGGTTAGGCGCCCCTCCGCATCCGTATTATTCACCTCAATGGTTTTACCATTAGAAGCCTTGAGAATATCCCCAGGGTGCATCGCCTTTCCACTAATCATGTTTTCAGTGATGGCACTGATAAAATGCACCTCCACATCAGGCTGTAACTGGGCGATCGCCCTTGCCACCCCAAAAGTAGCCGCAGCCCCCCCCATATCCATCTTCATGGTTTCAATACCACTACCAGACACCTTGAGATTTAAACCCCCAGAATCAAAGGTTAACCCCTTACCAATAATGGCCAACTTACGTCTGGCAGTGCCTTGGGGTTTATAGATAAGATGAACAAATTTAGGAGGAATATCCGAGGCCTGGGCAACACCCAAAAACGCGCCCATACCCAACTTTTCACACTCTTCCCTTTCCAAAATCTTCAACTCCAGATTATATTCCGTTGCCAAATCTTCCACCACCTGAGTCAAAGTAACAGGATTGATTTCATTGGGAGGAGCATTTACCAACTCCCTGGCCAAAATTACCCCATCAGTGATTTTTTTCGCCTTCTCAATACTTCCATCAGAAGCATCCAAACCCAACAACTCAATATTAGTCAGTTTAAGATCGTTTTGCTCCTCAGACTTAAAACGATTATCCTTGTGTAAAGCGAGAATAATCCCCTCCACGATCATTTGAGCAACCACATCCCCCTCATAATCTGCGATGCCGAAGGCAATACCTAAAGTTTTACCCTTTTCCTTCTCCGTAGTACGGGCGATCGCCCCTGCCGCCATACGAACAGAATTTAAACAAAAATCTTCCTGCTTACCCAAACCCACCAAAACAACTTTACGAATCGGACTTTTTGCCCCAACCCTTGCCACAACAGTAGTGTTTGCCTTGCCCTTAAAATCATTCTCCTCGATTAACTCAGCAATCACCCCATCCAATTTTGCATTTAATTGGGCTAAATCCCCCGTCAACTCGGTTTTATCAGCAAAAAAACCTAAACTAAGAATATCTCCACTCCAATCTAACAATGAACTAGAACTAATTTTAAATTCCATCTTTGACTTATATAATAAAAATTGATCACAAAATAACTGTCTTCATTGTATTATTCCATCGAACTAATGAAAAAAAAACAATCTCCCATAGACCATTAACCCAAGCCTCCCCAGCACAGATGGAAAACCCTCATCCACAAAAACCATTCATTTCCATCAAGACTACCATCTCCACCAAGGAAAAATGATATAATTGGAAAACGTGTGATTAATTACATTTAAGTCCTTTTTAATATAAATTATCCTTATTTTAACCGACAAAATAAACACTATTTTATCAATCTGAAAAACTGCACTGGTTCTATAAATTTAAACAATTATCTACGATCATGACCGAAGAAAAAAATATTTATAAAAATGTAATGGAAATATTGGTTGACGAAGAAATCGAATATCAATTGATTCATAACAGAACCGTAAATCGTAATCTTAAAAAATATATAAACCCCGTAGAAGTAGCAACCTTTGCCCTCAATCGTCTTCCTAGTTTATATGCCTCCTCCACCGAAGGAATTAATAAACAAAGAAAAAGAGCTTTAATCCAATACAAAAAAGAAATTCGTCAAGCCGTAACCCAAGGATTTGCCGCCGTAGAAAGAGATCCCCTCAGAAAATCTACCCCATTACCCAGTGAGAAAAAAGATATAATTTCCGATGCCAAAAGATCTTTAACTCAACTCGATGAAACTCTCCCCAAAGAAGAATTATCCCTCATAGTCGAGTTTATGGAAAACTTTTTAAACAAAGTACAAAACAAAGAAATCCAACCAGCCGAAGTCATTAAACTATACTATCTCTTAGATTTTTATTGGGAAGATAACGGAGAAGGATTAATGGGAAATAAAGCAGTCAACTGGTACGGCTAAAATTCATCAGCAAAATTAAATATATTGCCAAAATGTCCCCAACTTCAAAAAAAATGTGTGATTATTGATAATCGATGACAAATCATTAATAATTGAGTCAAGTATATTAATCTATTTGGAAAAAAGGAACTATATTAACGGTGACATTAGCAGAACTGATCGAAAAGGGTGGATTTTCCATTTGGCCTTTGTTATTCTTATCAATCCTCGCCCTAGGTACCATTATAGAGCGAATTTGGTTTTGGTCAAAGGTATTGGTCAAGGAAGAACAAATTTTAAATACCATTATGGATGCGGCTACCACAAACTGGGGCAAAGCGGGGGAAATAGCCTCCCGTTATCGTCATCATCCCCTTGGAAAATACCTTAATACTCCTTTACAGTTAGATAACCCAGATCCCGAAGTATTTCACCTAGCCTTGGAAACAGGGGCAGAGGATGAACTTTCCCAAATGCGCAAGGGAGATAAAATTTTGGAGGGGGTCATCGCTTTGTCTCCTCTATTGGGTTTATTGGGTACTGTATTGGGGTTAATTCGTTCTCTTGGTTCTATTTCTCTCAGTGATTTGGGTACCGCTTCTACCAGTGGAGTTACCCTTGGTATTGGTGAATCTTTGATCTCCACTGCGGTGGGTTTAGTGGTGGCAATTATTGCGGTGGTTTTTTATCGTTTATTTCAGGCTTTTTGGGCTAATCAAGTCAGAATATTCCGTAAGGCAGGAAGTGATTTGGAATTAATTTATCGTCAAAAGTGGAATCTGGAAGATTAGGACATTTTGCCACAGGCAATTAAATTTTGATGGTTTATAATTCAAGGATATGAGTTTTTTTTGATGAATGGGTAAATATCCAGTCATTGGTGGGTAGGTGTTAGTATTGGATTTGATTGACCATTGGATTTTTATTATTTTTAATTTTTATATTTATGGCACAGATACCATTATCAAAGAGGGATAAGGATAATTCTCCTCAAAAATATACCCCTCGCCCCCTCAAACTATGGGGTGATTTAAATCCTCAACAGGAGGTAAGAATTGAAATTGTGCCGATGATTGATGTTATTTTTTGTATTTTGACATTTTTCATCTTGGCGGCGGTGGGTTTTTCCCGACAACAGGCGATCAGTTTAAATTTGCCTCGAGCGACCACTGGCACGGCACAAATGCGAGAGATGTTGGTGGTGAGTCTTGATAATCAAGGACAACTTTATTTAGAAAAACAGCCTGTGAGTCAGGTTCAGCTTTATAGTGCGATTCAAAATTACAATACTATCAATCCTTCTGGGTTGATGGTACTTCATGCCGCTGAGGATGTGCGTTATAGTCAGGTGGTAGAAATTTTGGATATGTTAAAAGAAGTGGGGGGCGATCGCGTGGCTTTGGCTACCTTGGCGGGTGATTCTCAAATTCCCCCAGAGAGTGAAACCCCTACCCCCGGTGTGAATCCCTATCTCACCCCCGAGAATAATTTTATTCCCGAAGACAATGGCACTGGTGGAGGAGAGTTACCTTCTTCTATTCCTATTCCTCCCCTTCCTGAGTCTCCCCCCTCTCCTTAATTATTTTCCTGATTAGGTGGTGTGGCATTGTTTGGAGCCGGGCGATCGCAACTCCAAGCCCACCATACCTGTTCGCATTCACAGGCATAAAATTCCTGCCATTTACGTTGACGATTTTCCATGGTTACAGGTGCATAACGATTGAGCCAGACTTTAGTTGCTTGACGGGGTGATGCACCACAACGGGGGCAACAAAAACTAACGGCATGGGTGGCTTGATAAGTCCATTGGGGGGCGCTACGGGCAAAGGCTTCCATATCAATATTTCGATTATTCTTTTCTAAATCTTATACGAATTAGGGATGCTGAAAAAGCAGACTCTAATGATCGCCATGAACTTCACAGACGGCATAATATTCAGGACAGAGATATTGAGAGGCATAACATTTGAGTTGTTCTGCCCCCAAGGACATGAGTATTGCTGGATATTGAAGTGCTAATTTCGCATCTTTTAAGACTTGATAATAACCATATAATCCTGCTAATTGTTCAGGGGTTTCTGTGGAAAATATATAGTCGTGTAGTAAATTTCTTTGATAGTTTTCTAGTTCTTTGGGGCGAATAGGTAATGTTTGTAAATTATAGATTTCTTGACGGATAATATTTTCTACTTCATTGAGGTATTGAGGGTATAGATAAGCAGAAATCGTAAATAAACTAGAATCTTTTTGCAGGGAAAAATCACAACTAATATCTAATACTAATTGTTTTTCTTCCCGTAAATTTTTTACTAAACGGGATGTTCTTCCCCCCGTTAAAATCATCGATATAAGGTCAAGGGCGATCGCCCCTTCCAGATTATCAATACCCGGACCACTCCAACCCATAATTAAACGAGACTGTTCCAAACGAGGAAAAAATAACTGCTTACGACGAACATTGATCATCGGAGGTTCACACTCAAAACTCACAGGAGGACATTCCGAACGCACCCCAAAACTACTAAAAGAATCCTCCACAAGGGCGATCGCCTCTTGTTCCCCAATATCACCCACTAACACCACCGACATCCGCTCAGGTTGATAATGGGTTTTATGAAAACAACGCATCTGATTAGGAGTATTCTCCAACAAAGAACCCTCATCCCCCAAAACCGAACAACCATAAGGATGACACTCATAAATCAAACTAGAAAGACATTGAAGAGCCAACCAATCATAATCATCATTACTCGCCCTCAACTCCTCCAATACCACATCCCGTTCCAAATAAAACTCCTCATCAGGAATTTGAGCCTGTAACAAAATCTCACCCAAATAAGGCAAAGTCTCCTGTAAATACTGACTTGCCGTCACCAAAAAGAAATGAGCATAATCATAGCTCGTTGCCGCATTAGCACAACCCCCCTTATTTTCCACCACATAATCAAACTCCCCCGGCAACACATTCACACTGCCCTTAAAGATCATGTGTTCCAAAAAATGAGCCATGCCAGACCAACCCCGAGGCTCCTTTGTCACCCCTGCATCTACCCACACATCCGCCACCACCACCGAGCTAGTGGACACCTGTTGATGAACCACCCTCAGACCACTAGGTAAACGAATCACATTGACCTGACAATTATTAATCAACTTTTGGGAGGTGGACAAACTTCTTGTAGATAAAACCATTAATTACGACTTATATCTCTTTACCCCATCTTAACCCTTAGCGTCCCTTAAACCGAACAATTGTCCATAAACCATCACAAAATTAATCAATACGACTCACATTTCCAGCCTTAACCCATGCCTCCTGTCCTGTATTAGCAACCCGTACCCGTTGCCATAGATTATCATCACTCCTACCCAAGATGATTAACTCTTGATTATAAGCAACACCCCCCACTCGCTCAGAATTTTCCGTCGGTTCAGCCCTTAAAATTAACCCCGTATCCCAAGTCACCGTAGCCCGAAAAGCCCCCTCGGGTAAATCCTCCGCTTCAGGTTCAGGTTCAGGTTCGGGTTCAGGTTCGGGTTCGGGCTCGGGTTCAGAAATCTCTTCCGCCACCGTCAACTCCTCCTCGGGTGGTTCCTCTTGATTATTACTATTCATTTCCATGGGATCCGCAGGATCCACCGCAACCCTTGTCAAAAAATAATAAGCACCTCCGGCAATGCCTCCACCAAACAAAATAATTCCGATAATGAACCCTAAAAGAAATTGAAAAAAGCCGGACACGTTCATAATTATTGTTAAGTTTTGGATGACAGAATTTTAGGAAACATTATAACAATCCATGACCATCAATGGTAACAAACCCGTGATAACTCTCAACATTCAACGATCACAAATTTTGGTAAGATTTAAAACAAGCCTAAAAATGTCAAGAAATAACTGCTCATTATGTAGTGAAAACTTGACATAGTAAGCGATTTAAGACAAACTTTAGATTACTTTAATAACAATCAGGAGTATATTAAAGATATGAGAAATACCAAGGTTGTAAAAACTTTTGCTAAAAATCCAGCCGTTGAAGAACGTCGTTTTTTGTTTGAAGTTTCTGGCATCTCCCAACAGGGTGACAACAACTTAGAGTATGCTATTCGCAAAAGTGGAAACTCTTTCCTAGCGGTTCCTTATTCTCGCATGAATCAAGAAATGAATCGTATCAACCGTTTAGGCGGTAAGATCGTTAACATTTCCCCCATCGGAGTAGTTGCTCCCGTAGCAGGAAACGCCCCCGCAGAAAAAGCAGAAAAAGAAACCAAGAAAAAAGAAGCGAAATCAGCGTAAGGAGTTTAGTAATCACAATCAAATGAAAAAATTTAATACAGTAAAAACCTTTGCCAACAACCCTGCAATAGAAGAACGTCGTTTCCTCTTTGAGGTTGTTGGAATTTCTCAACAAGGAAGTAATAATTTAGACTATCCTATTCGTCAGAGTGGAACCAGCTTTATCGCCGTTCCCTATTCTCGGATGAATCAGGAAATGACTCGGATTAATCGCCTTGGAGGGAAAATTGTTAACATTACCCCCATCGGTATTAATACCCCTGTTCAAGCTAAAAGTCTAAGTTCAAGTTCTGAAACAACTACGAACAATCAACCCATGACTCAAGCTAAAGACAAAAAGGAAAAAAAGAGGTAAAAGTACCCGTCAATATATATCGTCCTAAAAATCCTTTTATGGGCAAATGTATTGAAAATTACGAACTTGTTGCCGAAGGCGGTAGTGGTACTGTACGCCATTTGACATTTGATCTTTCTGGTGGTGACTTACACTATTTAGAGGGTCAAAGTATTGGTATCATTCCCCCTGGAGAAGATGACAGAGGTAAACCCCATAAGTTACGCCTTTACTCCATCGCCTCCACCCGTCACGGTGACAAACTAGACGACAAGACAGTTTCTTTGTGTGTTCGTCAACTAGAGTACCAAAACGAAGAGGGAGAAACCATACAAGGTGTATGCTCCACCTATCTTTGTAACCTAGATGAAGGGGCTGATGTAGCTATTACTGGCCCTGTAGGTAAAGAGATGCTCTTACCTGATGATGAAGATGCAACCATCGTTATGTTAGCGACTGGTACTGGAATTGCTCCTTTCCGTGCCTTTTTATGGCGTATGTTCAAAGAAAGAGAGTTAAATCCTGATTATCAGTTTAAAGGTTTAGCGTGGTTAGTTTTTGGTATTCCTTACACTCAAAATATTCTTTATAAAGAAGAATTAGAGAAAATGGCTCAGGAATATCCTGATAACTTCCGTCTAACCTATGCTATCAGTCGGGAACAAAAAACCGAAGATGGTGGCAAAATGTATGTTCAAAGCCGTGTAAGCGAATATGCTGACGAATTATTCGAGTTGATCCAGAAACCTAATACCCACGTTTATATGTGTGGTTTGAAGGGTATGGAACCTCCTATTTCTGAAACCTTTACCGCTGAAGCGGAGAAAAGAGGGATGAATTGGGATGAGATGCGTAAGCAAATGAAGAAAGAAGATCGTTGGCACGTTGAGGTGTACTAGGTGGTAGGTTTTGGTGTTAGGTTTTGGGTGACAGTGGTTTAACCGCTTCTGTTACCTTTTTTTGTTGTTGATTTAGGATTTATTATTATGATAATTTTACCCGGTTCCGTGGTTAAGGTGAATAATCCTGATGATATTTATCATGATTTTCAGGGTTTAGTACAAAGGGTTTCTGATGGCAAGGCGGCTGTTTTGTTTGAGGGGGGTAATTGGGATAAGTTGATTACTTTTAGGTTATCTGAGTTAGAAATTTTTGATCCCAAGGCAAGTAAATAATGGTTGTCAGTCAGGTAGGGACGTATCATGGTACGTCCCTACGGGGAACTACGGGGCATTTGGTGGCAAGGGGTTTAAACCCCTTGTTTGCTATTATTTGTGGGGAGTAGGTGAGATTATTTTTAGGTTAGTTTTTGAACGAATTGGCTAAATTTTTCTAATCCTTTGTTGATGGATGCCATGTCGGTGGCGTAGGAAAAACGAATACATCTATCTTCCCCAAAGGCGATACCGGGAATGGTAGCGACGTTTTCTTCTTGGAGGAATTTTGTGCAGAAGTCGAGGGAGGTTAATCCTGTGGCACTTATATCCACAAAGAGATAAAATGCTCCTTGGGGCATGGGGGCGCTGATAGAGGGTATGCTGTTGATAGCTTCGTAGATAATTTTTCTTCTTTGGCTAAAAGCGTCTAACATGGTTTTGACACAGTCTTGGGATGAGGTGAGGGCGGCGATCGCACCATATTGGGCAAAGGTGCAAACATTGGAGGTACTATGCCCCTGAACTTTGACCATGGCTTTGATAATCTCGGTGGGTGCGGCTACATAACCCACACGCCATCCTGTCATGGAATAGGCTTTGGCAAAACCATTACTGGTGATGGTACGTTTAAAAATCTCCTCATTAACCGAGCCGATACTTAGATGGGTAGTGTCATCATAGAGGATTTTTTCATAGATTTCGTCGGATACTACGAGGATGTCATGATCAATAATTATTTGGGCTAGAGCCTTAATTTCTTGGGGGCTATACACAGCCCCTGTGGGGTTAGAAGGGCTGTTAAGGACAAATAACTTAGTTTTTGAGGTAATGGCTGCTTTTAACTGGTCTGGGGTGATTTTGTACTGATTCTCGGCAGTGGTGGGAACGATGACCGATGTTCCCCCTGCCAAAGTCACCATTTCAGGATAGCTCAACCAATAGGGGGCAGGAATAATGACCTCGTCTCCTGCTTCAATTAATACCATCATTAGGTTATATAAAGAGTGTTTTCCCCCATTGGTGACGATGATATTTTCTGGTTGATAATTGAGGTTGTTGTCTGTTTGTAATTTATGGGCGATCGCCTCTCGTAACGGTAGCTCACCAACCGCCGCCCCATATTTGGTTTTACCCTCATCGAGGGCTTTTTTTGCCGCTTCTTTTATATGTTCGGGGGTATCAAAATCAGGCTCCCCCGCACTAAAACTACATACATCCAACCCTTGAGCCTTCATCGCCTTTGCCTGAGCGGTAATAGTTAAAGTAATAGAGGGATTAACTTGGGCAATTCTTTGAGCTAATTTAATCATGTTTTATTATAAAAATTTATCTTCTCACCATTTTAAATATTAAATAGTCCGTGGGGGTCAAAAAATTAACAAACCTTTGTTACAAAATGCAAATAATATTAAGTAAATATTTTTATCTCAGTGGGGGACAATTAACCGTCAATGGGAATGAATAACCTACTACACTATAAAAAGTAGTTTTAATATCACAATTAATACACTTGTATTTCTCGTCAAGTCGGGTGAGAATACATCAACTATTACTTTAGTGTCAAGGTTATGATGGATAAAATTTTTAATAAAAAGAAAACCCCCCCTTATACTATCCGTTGGCATCAGCACATGGCAGAAATTCCTCAGTCAGCGTGGGATGAGATGGCAATACCCTTGGCAACTCCTTTTTTGGAATGGGAATGGTTAAATAATTTAGAAACTTCTGGAAGTGTGAAGCCTCTGACTGGTTGGCAACCTTGCCATTTGACAGTGTGGCATGATAACAAGTTAGTGGCAGGGGCCCCTTTATACATCAAAGGGCATAGTTATGGGGAGTTTGTTTTTGATCATCAGTGGGCGGATTTAGCTTATCGATTGGGAATACAATATTATCCTAAACTCCTTGGTATGACTCCTTTTACCCCTGCGGTAGGTTATCGTTTTTTGGTTGCTAGTGGCGAAAATGAGGAAGAGATTACAGAAATGATGGTCGGTGCGATCGATCATTTTTGTGTTAAAAATAGGCTGTCAGGGTGTAATTTTCTTTTTGTTGATCCTCAATGGAAATCCATGATTGGTAAATTTGGTTTTGAACCATGGATGCACCATGGATATATATGGGGTGATCCTGATGGAAACTGTTATGCAGGACGCAACTTTACAACCTTTGATGACTATCTTAAAATATTTAATTCCAATCAGCGCAAAAATATTAAACGGGAAAGAAAATTAGTTCAAAAAGCAGGTTTAGTTACGAAAAATCTGGTAGGAAAAGAAATCCCCCATTACTTATATCCTTATATTTACCAGTTTTATAGTAGTACCTGTAATAAGTTTTATTGGGGTAGTAAATATTTAACCAAAAAGTTTTTTGAACAACTATATCCATCCTATAGCCATCGTCTTATGTTAGTCGTCGCCTTTGAAGAGGGTAATGAAAATCATCCTGTGGGGATGTCTTTTTGTGTTCGTAAGGGGGACAATCTTTATGGACGTTATTGGGGTAGCTTGGAGGAATATGATTGTTTACACTTCGAGACTTGCTATTATAAACCCATTGAGTGGGCTATTAGTCAAGGGATAAAAATGTATGATCCCGGTGCAGGGGGTAGTCATAAACGTCGTCGGGGCTTCCCTGCCACTGCTAATTATAGTATGCACCGATTTTATAATCAACGTATGAGCAGTATTTTAAAACATTATATTGATGAAATTAATTTTGCTCAACAGGAGGAAATTGATGCCATAAACAATGACCTCCCTTTTAATAAAAAAGAGGTCAATTTTTCTCTTGATACAAAATAGTTTGATATTTGAATTGTATTTTTTCAATTATTTTTAGATAGCAAAGGGTGATAATTATCACCCTAGAAAATTTATGATAATTTATTTGGTAACAAATCTTTTTTCTAAAGATTCTACTCTTCTTTTGGCAATAGAGTTTTTCTCGTCAATTTTTAAAACTTCTTTATAAGTATCTAATGCTTGAGTTGTTAATTGTTTTTTCTCATAGACATTACCTAAATTATTTAAAGCAATGGTATATTCAGGATATAATTTGATTGCTTCTTTATAGTTCCGAATAGCAATGTCATATTGTTCTTGGGAAAAATGGGCAAAACCTAAAGCATTATAAATCAATGCTTTATTTTCTTCTTCTATTTCATCAGCTACTTTTAAGGCTTTTTGTAATAACTGTACTGCTTGAACAAATAATTTTTTATCAAGATAAATACTAGCTAATTCGTAGTATTCTTTTGCTGTTCCCCTTTCTTTTGTTAGCTTTTTTTGTAAGCTAGAAAATCGATTTTCTACTTTTCTTGTTTTTATAATTTGTCTTAATAAAATCACGGCAACAATGGCTAATATCCCAAGTAAAATAGAGATATAAACTACTGGAAGATTATCATACATAGTAAAAATTTATTAATATATTGAGCTTTTATTACTTTGATATATTATCACATTCAGACATTTTTATTATCCTGAGAATTAGGCTGTAACTTTTGTTAATTTTAGGTAACAATATTAAGAAAGGTAAATAAAAAGATATTAGTTTAATGGTATATAAAAAGATAAAAGTTGCTGTAATTGGAGATGTTCATGATCAGTGGAATGGGGTGGATGATGAAATTCTTGATTATTTAGGTGTTGATTTAGTTTTGTTTGTGGGGGATTTTGGTAATGAATCCATTGATGTTGTGCGTCGAGTGGCAAAGTTAGGGATTCCTAAAGCGGTGGTGTTGGGTAATCATGACGCTTGGTATTCAGCGACGGCATGGGGAAGGAAGAAGTCTCCTTATGATCATAGCAAAGAGGATCGGGTGCAACAACAGTTAGATATACTGGGGAATGTTCATGTGGGTTATGGTAAGTTAGATTTTCCCGATTTACAATTGTCGGTGGTGGGGAGTCGCCCATTTAGTTGGGGTGGTTCAAAATGGAAGTGTAAAGATTTTTATGAGCAACGTTATGGGGTTTATGGTTTTGAGGATTCTAGTCGAAGGATATTTTCTCAGTGTCAATTAACTACTCAATCTAATCTTATTTTTATTGGTCATAATGGCCCTTTTGGTTTGGGTGGGAATCCTGAAGATACTTGTGGTAAGGATTGGAATCCCATTGGTGGTGATTTTGGAGATCCTGATTTTCAAGGTGCGATCGCCCTTAGCCGTCAATTAGATAAAACCATCAGCCTTGTTACCTTTGGACACATGCACCATCGCCTTAGACATACGAAACAAAGACTAAGGACTATTATAAACCAAGATCAACACCGAACCATTTATCTTAACGCTGCCTCAACCCCTCGGATTCAGGAATTTGATGGTATCAAAGCCCACAACTATTCCATTGTCACTTATGATCAAAATCAAATAGAGGACATATCTTTGGTTTGGGTGACAGAAAACCTCAAAATATTATCCGCCATTCCTTTATTTAGTAATTGTTTATTAGAAAAACAGCGTTAATGTAGATAATGATTTATTTTATATTAATTTGTTAAATAATTTCACTATTCTTAACAGCTTGGTGATACATTTTTTTTACAGAATTTAAAAGCCCCTTAAAAATTGATTGGGGGCTTTGATTTTGAGGATCTAAGTCTTGTAAATAGTGTAATAACTTTGCTTCTTCTACATCAATATCGCCATCACTATAAACCAAACCACTAACTGACTCTAGTAATTTTTGATAGTCTTTTTTACTATGTGTTTTACCTAAATAAAGTTCCAACCATTCATAACATTGATTAATAGAAATAGGCTTAATTTCTGATAATAAACGTTTAATTTCTGGGTCATTAATTAGCTCAGTTTCTTGAGCCATTTTTTTTAAATATTCCCTTTCTTCTTCATGAATAATGCCATCAATCCAAGCAGCACCTATGACAATTTTCATCAATAGTTTTGTTTTATTTGCTGTATTCATCGGCTTCTCCCTTAGCTAGTTTAATCATAAAAAAACCATCCATATTATGACGGTGAGGGAAAATTTTTATTGCCCCCTTCAATGTTATCGAAAAATTTGCGGTTAAATTATTTCTTTCTGTAACAATATGCCAATCAGGATGAGATTCTAAAAAGGCTTCGATGACCTCTTCATTTTCCATGGGATTGAGAGTACAAGTCGCATAAACTAAGCAACCATTATTTTTGACTCCTTTTGCCATGTTACTCAAAATAGCTAATTGTTTCTTGGCTAATTCTTTAATTTTTTCTGGTTTTTGTTGCCAACGAATATCAGGACGTTTATGTAATGTACCTAGCCCAGAACATGGGGCATCGATTAAGATGCGATCGCAAAGCGCCATTTCATGATCGCACTTATCTTTTTCCTCACAAAATTCCCATTCACTACTATCCCCCTCTCTCACCTGTACAGACTTCAAACCTAGCCGTTGCACATTCTCCGTAATCTTCTCTAACCGAGAAGAAATATTATCACAAGCAATAATAGTTCCCTCATCCCCCATTAATTCGGCGATATGAGTCGTTTTTCCCCCAGGAGCAGCACAAGCATCAAAAACTGTCTCCCCCCTCACAGGAGCCAAAAAATGACCCACTAATTGAGCGCTACTATCTTGCACCGAAAATAAACCATCTGCAAAACCCTTCAAATTACGCACATTACCCGCCGAAGACAACCTTAATGCTTGGGGTAAATGAGGCACAAATTCACAGCTAACACCATCAGCATCCAAAAAATTTTTTACCTCCTCAGTGCTAGTTTTCAAAGTATTTACCCTTAAATCCAAACAAGGGGATTCGTTGTACCACTGCAAAAGTTTTTTAGTTTCCTTCACATTCAACTGCTTTAAAAAAATCTCCACAATCCAATCGGGAAAACTATACTTAACCCCCAACTTAGGCACCAACTCCGAAGGTAAAACCAAAGGATCTTCTATTGCCGATTTTCTAATATAAGAACGTAAGATACCATTAACCACCCCCGATAACTTTCCTAAACCATTAGCCTTTGCCAACTCCACGCTAGTATTTACCGCCGCCGAAGGAGGAATTTTATCCAGATACCTTAATTGATACAAACCTAAATGTAAAATAATTCTTAATGGTAAAGGTTGCCTACTGGCTTTTTTTGTTCCTAGTTGATTTACCAAACTATCAAGAGTTCTTTTTCTTCTGACAATTCCATACACCAATTCCGAAACTAAACCCTTATCAACCCCCCTAATGCCTTGATGTTTACTCAAAATTCTTTCTAAAGCAATATCAGTATAGGCTTTATTTCCATAAACGTCTTGTAAAGCAAAAAATGCCAATTGACGGGGAGAAATTTTAGGATTCATAAATAATAAATAAAAATAATCGAAAATGGTCAATGTATGAGGTGCAATTTCCTTTTTTTAAAACAAACTGGAAATAGAACCCATCGGCAAAAATAAAGATAAAGGAGAATCAATCAAAGACGTAAAACCATACTTAAGATAAAACTCCTTTGCCTTTTCATTGATGGCATCAACTAAAAAACCAATAACTCCAATATCCTTAGAAATTTTAAGGCTTCTTTGAAAAACATCTACTAATAATAATTCTCCCAACCCTTGTCCCTGAGAATCTTGATCAACTGCTAATTTAGCAATTTTGATGACTGGTAAAGGATAACGAGGCAAACCTTTTTTCATTTCATCGGATAAACTATCTCTTTTGACTTCTGCCATACTTAAAGAATAATAACCAAGGGGAATTTCTGGAAAATTAATATTAACAATTACCCAAGTTTTTGCAATGCCTTTCTTATGATTTTGTTTAGCATATCTTTGTAAATAATCATTTAGTTCACAAATACCACAATCGAACAAAGAGCGATTAAGGCTAGGATTTGTCACTTCACAAAATGACCAAGTCACTAACTCGTTACCTCCTTACTATATCGTTCAATCGCCGATAGTAAAGATTGAGTAGGAGATGGGGGATTACATATTAAGGTTGTAATTTTTTGCCAATCTGAGGAGGATAAAAAAATTGACTCGCTAGAAGTTAAATTTTCTAGTTCGGACTCTAACTCTTGCACTAAAAATTTGATAACCATTAACTTTTCACTTTGTGATAAGTAGTGTAATTTAGGTAGTAATTCTGTTAAGGTCATAATTCTATATCTAAAGTATTACTAATATCAATTCTAAACAAATTTTTAGCCTCACACTATCACAAGCATAAAAAAAGTGTTCCTAAGCCTTATAACAGCTAAAGAACACCTTATTTTATACCATAGAATAAATCTAGGCTTGAAGAGCTAATTCTACAACTTTTTTGAATGCGTCCATATCTTGAACCGCCAAAAGAGCTAACATTTTGCGATTGAGAGAAATATTAGCTTTATCTAACTTGTAAATTAACTGACTGTAGCTAATACCGTGCATTCTGGCTGCCGCATTTACACGGGTAATCCAAAGACGACGGAAATCTCTTTTTTTCTTACGACGGTCACGATAAGCATTACGTAATGCTTTCATCACCTGTTGATTAGCTATGCGGAATAGCTTAGAATGAGAGCCTCTATAACCTTTAGCTAACTTTAAAATTTTATTACGTCTTTTACGGGCGACGTTACCTCTTTTAACTCTACTCATGTCTTTACAATTGAATTAATAATTACAAAATTAAATGGATAAAATAGTTACCTATCTGTTAGTGCCGTAGGGAAGCATTAAACGCACTTCTTTTTCATCACTTTCATGAACCAAAGTCATGTTGCTGAGACGACGACGCTTTTGTTCTGCGCTTTTGTGTTCTAATAAGTGATTTTTATTGGCTTTACGGCGCATAATTTTCTTTCCGCTTCCAGTAATGCGAAAACGTTTAGCAGCAGACTTTTTAGTTTTTACTTTAGGCATGGTTTTATCTAAATTAGCACAATTTACTATTATACGATTTTTTGCGGTCATCTTGAGAAGATGAACCATAATTAGTTAGAAAGAAGTAACTTTTCTGAACATTAGAGTTTAACTTCAATATCAACCCCAGCAGGTAAATCTAGTTTCATCAAAGCATCGATGGTTTTAGAAGAAGGTTGATAAATATCAATTACTCTGCGATGGGTACGGGTTTCAAAGTGTTCTCTGGAGTCTTTGTCAACGTGGGGAGATCTGAGTACACAGTAGATTTTACGTTTTGTGGGGAGGGGGATAGGACCTACTGGTTGAGCATTGGTACGATTTGCTGTTTCAACGATTTTGGTACAGGAGGTATCGAGTAAACGGCGATCAAATGCTTTTAGGCGAATACGAATTTTTTGTTGTTGTAGAGTTGCCATGATTTTTGTAGTTATTTACTGGGATTAATTTTTCAAGGTACTAATTAATTGAAAATTGATAATTAAGAATTGATAATGTATAAAAGTTTTTATCAGTCTGAATTATCTTGTTAGTAGGGATAAAATTAGGGCGTACAGAGAACTTAATCTGAGTAACGCCCCAATTATTATTTAATGCTTCCTACTGTAAAATTTTGGCTACAGCACCAGCACCGATGGTACGACCACCTTCACGAATGGCAAAACGCATTCCTTGCTCGATCGCAATGGGGTTGATTAATTCAACGGTCATTTTGATGCGATCGCCAGGCATTACCATTTCAGCAGCGCTACCATCGTCAGCGGTGAAGTCGCTGATGGTTCCAGTTACGTCAGTAGTACGAACGTAGAACTGAGGACGGTATCCAGGGAAGAAAGGAGTGTGACGACCACCTTCTTCTTTTTTGAGTACATATACTTCAGCCTCAAATTTGGTGTGAGGAGTGATGGAGGAAGGCTTTGCCAATACCATACCACGCTCGATGTCTTCTTTTTGAACACCACGAAGTAGTAAACCTACGTTGTCTCCAGCCATACCTTCGTCCAAGGTTTTTTGGAACATTTCTACACCAGTTACGGTGGTGCTACGAGTATCACGAATACCTACTAATTCTACGGTTTCGCCAACTTTTACTCTTCCACGCTCAATACGACCAGTGGCAACGGTACCACGACCAGTGATGGAGAATACGTCTTCTACAGCCATCAAGAAAGGCTTGTCAACGTCACGCTCAGGGGTGGGGATGTAGCTATCTACTTCATCCATGAGAGTCCAGATTTTATCGGTCCACTCATTTTCTCCTTTTTGAGTAGTAGGATTAGAGGTCATTTGTTCTACAGCTTTTAGAGCAGAACCGGAAATAATGGGAATATTGTCACCATCAAAACCATATTCGCTTAAAAGTTCACGAACTTCTAATTCAACCAATTCTAATAACTCTTCGTCATCTACTTGGTCTTGTTTGTTTAAGAATACAGCGAGGTTAGGTACACCAACCTGTCTAGCTAAGAGGATGTGTTCACGGGTTTGGGGCATAGGGCCATCAGCAGCAGATACTACTAAGATAGCTCCATCCATTTGAGCCGCACCAGTGATCATGTTTTTAACATAGTCAGCGTGTCCGGGACAGTCTACGTGAGCGTAGTGACGACCGGGGGTTTCGTATTCTACGTGAGCGGTGTTGATAGTGATACCACGTGCTTTTTCTTCAGGGGCTGCATCGATTTCATCATATTTACGAGCTTTAGCCTGACCAGCCGCAGATAAAGTTAAGGTGATAGCTGCGGTTAAAGTAGTTTTACCGTGGTCAACGTGACCGATAGTACCAATATTAACGTGAGGTTTCGTTCTTTCAAATTTTTCCCGTGCCATTTTTTGTGTCTTTTCCTAATTTAATTAATAAATTTATACGTTTCCTGTATTTTTGGTAATTATACCTTGAGCTACATTTTCGGGAACTTCAGCATATTTGCTGAATTCCATGCTAAATATACCACGTCCTTGGGTCTTAGAACGAATATCTGTAGCATAACCGAACATTGTTTCTAGGGGAACTTTAGCTGAGACTTTCGCCAATGCGCTTTCGGTTTCCATGCCTTCGATTATGCCTCGACGAGAATTGAGATCCCCGATAATATCACCGACATAATTGTCGGGTACTTCTACCTCAACTTTCATCATGGGTTCTAACAAAACAGGTTGAGCTTTCTTCACTGCGTCTCTAATTGCGATCGACCCGGCAATTTTGAACGCCATTTCGGAAGAATCCACATCATGATAAGAACCATCAATCAAAGTGACTTTTACATCAATGAGAGGATAACCAGCTATGATACCAGATTCACAGGCTTCTTTAATACCCTGTTGCACAGAAGGAATATATTCTTTAGGAATTGCTCCCCCAGTAATCTTGGAAACAAATTCAAAGCCACTTCCTTCTTCTCCGGGTTCCACCTCGATCACCACGTGACCGTATTGCCCTTTACCTCCGCTTTGACGAACAAATTTGCCCTCTGTTTGTACGGTTTTACGGATCGTTTCTCGGTAAGCTACTTGGGGTTGTCCCACATTAGCACCTACCTTAAATTCCCGTAACATCCGATCCACCAGAATTTCTAAATGTAACTCACCCATTCCTGCGATTACCGTTTGGTTAGTTTCGGGGTTAATACTAACTTTGAAGGTGGGATCTTCATCAGAAAGGGATTGCAAGGCTTTGGATAATTTATCCATGTCCTGCTGAGTTTTAGGTTCTACCGCCACTGAGATTACAGGCTCAGGTACATAGAGAGATTCGAGAATAATCGGCTCACTATCATCACATAGTGTATCACCTGTGGTGGTATTTTTCAAGCCGATCGCCGCTCCTAAATCCCCTGCCCTCAATTCTTCTACCTCGATCCTGTCATTGGATTTGAGAATGATTAACCGAGAGATACGTTCTTTGATGTTCTTGGTAGAGTTGTAAACATAGCTACCTTTTTTGAGGACACCAGAGTATATTCTGAGGAAGGTTAATCGACCAAAAGGATCGGAAGCGATTTTAAAGGCAAGGGCAGAAAAGGGTTCCTCATCCCCTGCATGACGCTCTCCGTCTTCTCCATCGGGTAAAATACCTTTGATGGCGGGTACTTCGTTGGGGGCAGGAAGGTAGTCCACCACTGCATCTAGTAAAAGTTGAACTCCTTTATTCTTGAAGGCGGAACCACAAAGCATAGGCATTAAAGTACCTTTGAGGGTACCTTGACGAATAGCCTGTTTTATTTCTGCTTCAGTGATTTCCTCTTCGGCTAAATATTTTTCTAGTAAGGATTCGTTAGATTCGGCGATCGCCTCTATGAGGTAACCCCGATATTCCTGTGCTAATTCTGCCACCTCATCAGGAATATCAACTTCCTTGATTTGTTGACCCAAATCATCCTCGTAGATTTTAGCCTTCATTCTGACCAAATCCACGATGCCAGAAAATTGATCTTCACTACCGATGGGAATTTGAATCGCCACCGCAGGGGCTTGGAGTCTTTCCTTTACCTGTTCGTAAACACGGAAAAAGTTGGCTCCTGTGCGATCCATCTTATTGACAAAAGCAATACGAGGTACATGATAACGATTAGCCTGACGCCAAACCGTCTCCGACTGGGGCTGAACCCCACCCACAGAGCAAAACACCGCAATTACTCCATCTAGTACCCGCATAGAGCGTTCTACTTCGATGGTAAAATCCACGTGACCGGGGGTATCAATAATATTGATATGATGCCCTAACCAGTCGGTGCTGATCGCCGCTGCGGTAATAGTAATACCTCTTTCCCGTTCTTGTTCCATCCAGTCCGTAACGGCATTGCCATCATGAACTTCCCCGATTTTGTGAACTATCCCGGAATAGAATAATATTCTTTCTGTTGTAGTTGTTTTTCCCGCATCAATATGGGCAGCAATACCTATATTACGCACTTTTTCAAGGGGAATGGAACGGGTCACAGTTACCTCCTATGGTCGAAATCTGCACTAGAATTTTTTAGCTTGAATAAAAACTATTTACAATTTTACACTTTTCTTAACATAACTTTTTATTTTTTAGCAATAAAATCGATTATGTCGCCAAAAGTAATCAATTAATTGTATTTAGTATCTGTAATGAGCAAATGCTTTGTTTGCTTCTGCCATTTTATGAGTTTCTTCTCTTTTCTTGATAGCGCCACCAGTCTCATTGGCTGCATCCATGATTTCATTAGCGAGTTTCATGGACATAGTTCTACCGCTTCTTTTGCGGGAGAACTGAATCAACCAGCGAAGGGCGAGACTGCTACCACGAGAAGGTCTTACTTCCATGGGTACTTGGTAAGTTGCACCACCTACCCTTCTAGCTTTAACTTCCACTAAGGGAGTTAAGTTTTTAATGGCTTGTTCAAAGGTTTCCATGGGATCAGCACCAGTTCTTTCGCCGATAATGGCCATGGCATCATAAAGAATTCTAGCGGCTAAAGATTTTTTGCCATCTTTCATGATGCGACGAATAGTCATGCTGACTAAACGACTGTTATATACTGCATCGGGTGGAACGTCCACCACTTTAGCTTTACTTCTACGAGACATTTCTATATCCTAAAATTTATTTACTTCATTTATGCTTTAGGACGTTTTGCTCCGTATTTAGAGCGTCCTTGTTTTCTGTCTTTTACACCAGTAGCATCCAGTGTTCCTCTAACGATGTGGTATCTTACTCCAGGTAAATCTTTTACCCTTCCACCTCTGATCAATACTACAGAGTGTTCTTGGAGGTTGTGACCAATCCCAGGAATGTAAGCGGTAACTTCAAACCCAGAGGTTAAACGAACCCTTGCTACTTTTCTAAGAGCAGAGTTAGGTTTTTTAGGGGTGGTGGTATATACCCTAGTACAAACACCACGACGCTGAGGACATTCTTTTAATGCTGGAGATTTTGTTTTTTTCTGGATGGAGGATCTTTCACTCCGAATTAATTGTTGAATAGTTGGCATGAGGTATGCTTTTTATACACTATTTTATGTATATATAAATATAGTTCGCCCTAGGATAATTTCTAGTGACAATCTCTGATCATACCCCACTTTTTCTCGTTTTGTCAATTGCTTGATTTTCTTATTGTTTTGTATCTCTTGCCTTTTGCCTACCTTGATAACCTGGATAATTAATAAAAGCCTAATTACGATAACCATTAACGATGAAGGAAACCCTTTGAGCTATATTGGTGGCATGGTCTGCCATTCTTTCGAGGTAGCGTATGACGAGGATTAGCAAAACAATGGGTTCAACAATACCCGGAACATTTTCCTGATAGGCTAATCGGGCGTAGAGGTGATCGTAAGCATCATCAATGGTATCGTCGAGAAATTTAATTTTTTCCCCTGCATCGGCATCTAATTCGGTGAGGGCAACGATACTTTTGGCGAGCATGAGTTGGGCTTGTTGGGACATGGTGGCTATTTCTTTCATGCAAGGATGGGGGGGGTAAAGAATTAGTTTTTGGGATATTTCTCCTAAATCTTGGGCATAGTCACCGATGCGCTCTAAATCCCTGACTAACTGCATAAAAGCACTGAGAATGCGTAAATTTTGGGGAGAGGGGCTTTGTTGGGTGAGAATATTGGAACAATCTAGCTCAATTTGCCGATAGTATTTATCTATTTCTTGGTCTTGAATGACTATTTTTTCCGCAGCTTCTAGGTCTTGATCAAATAAGGCTCGATGGCTGTAGCGGCATGATTCTTCTACTAATGCTCCCATTCTGAGGACATCTTGGGCTACTTGGCTAGTTTTTTTTTGTAGCCTGATGTTATCTCCTACTTTGATTTGTTCTGATAATGCTATTTGTTGTTGTAATGATACCACTTTTTTATGCTCCAATATTTTACCCCTACACCATTAATAACAGGTAAAAGTTAAAGTGATATTAAGGTGTTATCTTTAGTTTATCTTAAGGGCGATCGCCCTTGCACTAAGAAAAGCCCCTTCGACTTTACCAGATAAGCACCAATCCCCACATACTCCCAAACCCGTCTGAGGATCATAAAAATAACCTTTATCACTAGATTGTTGGGGAAGGGCATAACGCCACAAATGGAGAGAATAATATTTAAATGAAGAAAACCTGACATTTAAAACCTGCTCCGTTGCCCTCAACAACTCCCCTGCGATGGCTTCTCTATCATCTCCTAAATGTGCCATAGCATAGGTAAAATTAGACTGAATAACGATGGCACCACCATCACCACGATGGGGTTTAGTATCATTATCACTAATCCACCCCAGTATAGGATGCTTAAACTTAACCCCCGTAAAAGGTAAATTAATTTTTGTCTCGGGAATGACCATTAATGAAAAACAGGGAAACATTTTTATCTGAGCAATTTCTGCCTTAAAAAGGCAATCATCAGGCAACAAATTAGCGGTTTGATAAGGAGGGGCGGTAATTATTACTCCATCAAAATCGCCATAACAGTGATTTTGTTCATCCCTCAAAGTCCAACTATCATCAACCTTAACTATCGAACAAATTCTCGTTTTGAGCTTTACAGTAATATCCCCTCCCAAAAATTTACACAAATTATTCATTGCTTTATCTGGAACATATTTGATTTTGGGAGAATCGTCTTTCTCAAAAACACCATTTTCCCAACTGGCAAATTTTCCCTGCCAAGGTTTTAATACATCACCGTAGATTTTAATAAATTCCTTTAATTGATTATTACTAAGGCTAAAATACTGGGTTCCATGATCAATATAACCCCAGTCGGTGCGACGACTGGACATTCTGCCACCTACCCCGCGCCCCTTATCAAAAACTTGAGCATCGATGCCCTTTTCCTGAAGTGTGGTTGCTAAAGTTAATCCTGAAATACCTGCGCCAATAATCGCTATTTTGTTAGTCATAATTTGAACTAGAGAATGAGATGGAAGTTACTGAAAATGTGATTCATGAAGTAATGCGAATAATCCCAAATAAATATTACAAAGGTCTCATAATTGCACCATGATCACTAATAATAAAAGTATAAGGAATAGGGAAAGAATGATACTCATCCCGAACCCCTTATATATGAACTTAGGAGGGATCATCCTATGCAAATTCTCAAAATGTTAGAAGCAATGACCAGTTATTTAACAGAAGGTTTTGCCAGAATTTTTAGCGCTCAGGAAAATGAGGTTCCTGAAATAGGAGTGCAACCTTTTGAATGTATGCCCTACACGCAGGAAAAGAAAGCGTAATATCAACTAAGATGGGGGGTTAATAACCCCTTTTTTTAGGGTTGTTGTGTTTCGGTGAAAAAAATAGGTCTTAGGGTTGGATCGACTTTATAAGTATTTTCTTTCATGACTCTTTTTGTCAATCGAGGATCGAATGTTGCTCCGAAATTTTCTTCTAGTCTTTCTACTCTGGGAGAAACTTTATTAATTTCTTCTTGAATTTGATTGATTTGATGTTGCTGAATCTCATTATAGGGTATTAGTCTCTGGACGCTGGTAATGGAGAGGGAAATAATACTTACGTTGATACCTATTTTGAAAATATTTTCTAGGCTACGATAAAGGCAATATTTTTTAAGATTTTTTTTCGCTTCTTTTTCCTGTCGTTCGAGTGAGACTATGTCAATGACATTGGTTGAAGATTGGTTTTTGTTAAAGGGTTTGATGTTATTCATCGGCATAACCTCCCTGAAAAATATTTATTTTAATGTTTAATTTTAGTCTTGATTTTCAAAAAGTGATCTTTTTAGTTGAAAAAAATTTGAAAAGGCATAGTTATGTTAAGGACTTAAATGGAATTTAGGTTTGGGGTACAACACAAAAACAAAATATCATGGGGTGTTATTTTTAATTTTTGGGATAAAGATTAGTTTCAAGGGACAAGATCTCAATAATTAACTGTTAAGCTAGTATCTAATAGCTTATTCAGTGATTGATTAAAACATTTAGCGGTGAGGCAGTTTTAATTTTGATCACTGTTGATTTTAAGTAGCAAATATATAGTAACTAAAAATAATATTATGAATACATCTACATTACCTAAATCCAGTTTAAAGATTCGAGGGGTACAGTATCGAGATCTAAGTGCGATCGCCTCTTTGCTCCAAGAAAGACTATCATTAGAAAATAACTATCGTTTTGTTTCTCTCTTAGAACAAGTACAAAAATACCAAAGTTGTTATGGGTTGTTGCAGGTTGCCAAAATGTTGCCCTCGAGTTGGAATCGAGACTTTTATGTCTATGTGGCAGAAAAAGATGGACAAATTCAGGGCTTAATTCAAGTGGCACCTTTCAATCAAAATCGTAGTACTTGGAAGGTGGAACTGGTGTTAATCAATTATAATACATCTTTGAGTCATTTACTAATCGGTAACTGTAGCATTGGCTCTCAATTATTACGTTATTGTTTCGAGAAAATTTGGGAAGCAAGAACATGGATACTAGAGGTGAATATCAATGAAAAAAGTACCCTCGGATTATATCGAGAAAATGGTTTTCAACCCCTTGCCCAAATGACTAATTGGGAATGTAGTCCAGAAATTTTAACAAAATTAGGAGAACAAGAGCCGAGTTTACCCAACCTTTTGCCTGTGAGTAATGCTGATTCTCGGTTACTCTATCAGTTAGATTGTGTTTCTTTACCCCCTACCATTAGACAGGTTTTTGATCTTCATGTGGAGGATTTCAAAACGAGCTTTTTTAACTATGTTTCTGAAGCGATTAAGTCTTTATGGAGTAAGGAAGAGACGGTGAGGGCTTATGTTTTTGAGCCCCAGAGAAAAGCTGCCATTGGTTATTTTCAGTTAACTATCTCCCAAAATGGTGCGAAACCCCATCAAGCTGATTTAACGGTGCATCCTGCCTATACATGGTTATATCCAAAACTCTTGACTCAAATGGCTTCAGTAATTCAAAAATTTCCTGAGCAATCTTTGTTATTATCTTCAGCGGATTTTCAACCAGAAAGGGAAGAATATCTGGAAAAAATTGGGGCGGAAAGAATAGAGCAAAATCTGCTTATGTCTCGCTCGGTATGGCATAAATTAAGAGAGTCAAAACCTTTGGAGTCTTTAAATTTACAGGAAGTTTTACAGGGCTTAAAACCTTCTCGCCCCGCTATTCCTACCCATTGGCAACCCTCTACCATTGAAAATCCTATTTATCCTTCTTCTCCTTTACATCATCAAAAAGATGAAAATCATCAGGCTGAGTAGTTATGGGTGTGGTTTGGTTTTACTACCATTACCCCAATTTAATTTGTAGTTTAGCCAAAAATTCCAAAGGGTGGTAATGGCGATCGCCATTAAGTTGGCAATATAAGGGTTAGGAATCAGAAAATTAACGATGAGATTGAGAATAACCACATTGATAAATAACCCTGCCAAACAAATAAGATTAAATTTCAAAAATCTTTTGAGGATGTAAAACCTTCCTTTTTGTAGTTGGGAAAAATCCTTAAAAGTCCAACGGTCATTCCAGATAAAATTGTTAATGATAGCAACCTCTGCCGCTATGATTTTACTCAGGGTGAGATTCCATTGTAGGGTAGCCGAATCACTCAGTAGATATAATATGGTCATATCTACAAATACCCCCGAAAAACCGACAATACCAAAACGAATAAAACGATTAAAAGGCCATAGGGCGAGTCTTAGTCTTAATAGGTGATGGATATAGTCTCGGTATTGTTTCCATGTAACCTTACTTTCTCCTTCTATTCTTTCTTGGAAAACATAGCCCACTTCGGATATATTACGAAAATGACCTCGGGCAATCACTTCGATTAAAATTTTGTAGCCCACTGGGGATAATACACAATTGGCGATCGCCTTTCGCTTTAGTACAAAGTAACCACTCATGGGATCAGATACTTTGCCAATGGTATTAGGTAATATCAACAAACCCAATATTTGAGCGCCCCGAGATAAACAACGACGAATAAAACTCCAATCACTAACACCACCATCTTTAGCATTGCGACTAGCTACCGCTAAATCAGCCTCATCACAAATACATCCCAAAAGTTCGAGCAAAATTTGGGGAGGATGTTGTAAATCCGCATCAATGACTCCCAAAATTTCCCCCCTTGCTTTTTGCCATCCTCTGATGACAGCGGTAGATAAAGAGCGCTCTTTTTGGCGGCGCATCACTCTGATTTGGGGATAGTCTATACTTAATTTTAATGCTTTTTCCCAGGTGCGATCGGGGCTATCATCATCAACTATAATTATTTCATAACGGCAAGGAATAGCCGTATCCAAAACTTGGCAGATTTTCATAACAATCATTTCAATGTTATCTGCCTCTTGATAAGTAGGTAGCACAAGGGAAAACCATATATCCGATTGACAACTAGAAACCGCCCTGTAAAGTTTTTGTAGCAAAGATATATCTTCTTGATGTGATAATTCCAAAGAATCTACTTTTAATAAGCCTGATGGTACCGATAATAAATTATTTTCCATTAATAAATGTTGCTGGTAAGCTGGAGAGTTATTCATAAAAAACCATAGATTTTTAGGGAGAATAATATTTTTGAATGAATCATAAAATCCATATATTTTATCAGTTGTGAGGAACAAATAATTTAAATAATTAATCCTAATGGCAATAATCAATCAAACTAATAGGGCAGATAAAAGCATAATTTTTTTACTTTTTAGTTTCCTTATCAATGACAATAGTAGGACACTTATGGAAAGTTTGAATCAAATTCATTTTTGCTTTAATAGGATCAAAGTTAGCAGGAAAATTAGTAAAAATGTCATAGCAGCTATTAGTAAAATCAGCATTAGTGACATCAGCTTTTTCTAAGTTTGCCCCCGTAATATCCGTATTAATAAAACTACTTTGGCTTAAATTTGCTCCTGATAAATCAGCATGATGAAGATTAGTGTAATTAAAATTTGCTTTTGTTAAATCACTATTTTTAAAATTAGTAAATGATAAATTTAAATTATTTAATTTAGCCTCCATTAAGTTAGAATTTTCTAAAACATTACTAGAACGATGATAATTATTAAAGGTTAATAAATGATTATCTTCCAAAAACATAATAATATAACGTTTTCTTTCCCCATCAAGTTCCTTAAGAGCCGCTTGGGTATTAGCCCTTAAAAGGTTATAGTTTTGCTGTAATTGCCAAAGAGGATAATTTAAGGTTAATTGAGTAGTTTGATTTAAATAATTAGTGAGAATAGTTTGGCGATAGGTTTCTAGTTGTAGGCTATAACTGGCATTATTATCCTGAATTTGTAGAGGACGATATAAAAATTGTTCGCTAAATATATTAGAAATGGTCAAAAATCCTATAACGAGGGTAGTAGCAGAAGTAATCAAAGAACCAATAATAGGTCCGATGGCTATTTCAGGAATATGAACAGAACTGGTAATGGTTTCTGCGATCGCATTTATAAATGAAGATAAAGTTTTTTGTAACCGTCTAAAAAGTTTTGGTAAAAAGGAGGGTTTTTTATTTTCAGACATAGATTTAAATCTTTTAAAAAATATGAGTTTAACAGGTCTGTTTTTTTATTTTCCCTAACAAAAAAGAAATAGAAAGTATATTAATAGATCATATTTTGTGCATAATATTACTTAAATGAGATTAAAACAAGTATTACTTAGGGTAACAATGCCTTTTTTGTTTATTTTATTTAACCACAAAAAAACAATATTTATATCGATAAACGATATTTATTGATCATAATAAACAAACTAACATCCTCTAAAAACATTATATTAATGCTTTTTTTGCATTTTGAAAAATTATTAGTATTAATCAATACAAAAACCATCTTTAAGAATTCGTTACACTTCCTAAGTCTGTCTTAACCAATTCTTAATAAAATGTTGTGAGGTTTCAATGTTAAAACAAGCGGATTATTTATGTCTAGGGGCGATCGCCAAAAAATCTGTAACACAGTACGCAGGTTATAAATTAATGATAGCCCTCAGTACCCTAATAACCACAAGTCCAGCCCTAGCGGAAGTCAACCTCATGGAGATTAATAGTCAAGACTCCATGGCACAAATCACCTCCGTAAGTCAATTAAGTGATGTATCCCCCACCGATTGGGCTTACGAAGCACTCAGAAGTTTAGTTGAACGTTATGGCTGTATTGTCGGGTATCCTGATCGCACATTCAGAGGAAATAGAGCCTTAAGTCGTTACGAATTTGCCGCAGGTTTAAACGCCTGTATGCAATCCATCGAACAACTAATAGGCACAGGAGGAGTAAGCCAAGAAGATATAGAAGCCCTCAGAAGATTAATTGGTGAGTTTGAAACCGAATTGGCAACCCTCGGGGCAAGGGTTGATAACCTAGAAGGAAGAGTTGCCTTCTTAGAAGATAATCAATTTTCCACCACCACCAAACTAGCTGGGGAAGTATCTTTTACCCTTGCTGATGCCTTTGGGGGAGACGTAACCAACCCTCTTACGGGAATCAGAGAAGACTTTAGAGCCCAAACAACCTTTACCTCCAGAGTACGGTTACAAATGTCCACCAGTTTTACAGGTAACGATGTTTTATTCACCCGTCTCACCGGAGGTAACTTAGGAAACTCCTTTGGTAGCCAAACCTTTACCGATGAAGGACGTTTCGCCTATGATGGACAGGCAGACAATAATCTTACCTTAGATCGTCTCCATTACTATTTCTCCCTCACCCCCAGCACACGAGTATTTACCATGGCAAGTTTGGGAGGACATCACTTCTACGCTGACACCTTTAACCCCGGACTAGAAGCAGGAGGGGGTGCAGGAGGGGCCTTATCTCGCTTTGGTGAAAGAAACCCCATTTACCGCCTTGGTTTAGGAGGGCAAGGTGTCGGATTTAGACAACAATTAGGTAGTAATTTTGAGCTTTCTGCTGGTTATTTAGCCAGAGGGGGTAATAATCCTAGCGAGGGAAGAGGTTTATTTAATGGTAACTACTCCGCCCTAGGGCAGTTAGTATTTAAGCCCAATAACCGATTTAAACTTGGCTTTACCTATATTAATAGTTATGATCCCAATGATGCAGGTTCAGCTTTTTCCTTTGGCGGTACGGGTACCAGATTTGGAAACTTACAGGGGTTAGGACTTAATGGGATTCCTGTATCCAGTAATTCCTATGGTATTCAAGGTCAATTTGATATTAGTCCCAATTTTAGTCTCCGTGCTTGGGGGGGTTATACCAACGCTAGACTAATCGAAACAGGAAGCGCCGAAATTTGGAATTATGCCGTTGCTTTAGCTTTTCCTGACTTGGGCAAAGAGGGAAGTTTAGGGGCTATCATTGTGGGTGCAGAACCTCATTTAACAGGTTTAAGTGTACCGGGTGGTGTTGATTTTACCAAGGATACTCCTTTACATATTGAGGTATCTTATAAATATCCTATCAGCGATCAGGTGAGTATTACCCCCGGTTTAATTGTCTTAACTGCACCCAATCAAAATAGTGGTGCTAATGATCCTATTTACATTGGAACTTTGAGAACTACTTTCAGTTTCTAAATACAAAGTTTACATCCTTCTAATTTATTTTTAATTAGGAGGATTTTAATTTATACTTTTGTGAAGACTCTTTGATGGGATATGTTTTGGAGCTAGATTTATTTTCTCCATATATTTCCAACATTTTTTTATCGATAAAATTTGTTAAATTAATCGGTTCAAAAGATGTAACTCTGTTATTAATATTAATATATTTTACCATTTCATGGGCGATCGCCCTAATAACAGAAACAGCAACACTATTACCAAATTGCTGCCATGCCTGACGATCACTTATATGTCAAGATTTGTTGACAGTACGGGGATCGAGGGCGTCCCTTAATCCATCCCCGAGGAGATTAAAAGATAATACTGTCAAAATGATGAGTAGGGCAGGGGGAATAATTAACCATGGTTGTAGGACAATAATCGAAGCGTTGGAGGCAAGGGAGAGTAGGTTTCCCCAACTAGGATCAGGTTGTTGAATACCTAAGCCAATGAGGCTTAAGACGGACTCAGCAACAATAAAGCTAGGAATAGATAGGGTAGCAGAGATGACGATATAGGTGGCAGTTTGGGGCAGTATATGACGAATGATAATATAAAATGGACCAGCCCCGATCGCCTTTGCTGATTGTATAAATTCCTGTTCTTTGATAGATAATACTTGTCCTCTGATTACCCTTGCTAAACCAGACCAACCGATGAAAGAGGTAATTAACACGATTAATAAAAATCTTTGGGCGCTGCTAAGACTTGGGGGTAATACGGCCGCAAGGGCAACTAATAGATAGATACCGGGGATGGTCATTAATACTTCTACCAATCGCATTAATATACTATCGATCCAACCACCAAAATAACCTGCAATTCCGCCAATAAACATTCCCAAAGGAAAGGAAATAGTAATCCCAATCAAGCCAATAAATAAGCTAATTCTTCCTCCAAATAAAATTCGACTAAATTGATCCCTTCCCTGTTCATCAGTGCCAAGTAGGTTTATTTTGCCTTCGCCGATGGTACCAAATAAACGTTTGTTAAAGGTAAATCCTCCAAAAATTTCTCTTTCTTCAAAGGTAGGAGGTAGGGGCAATCTTATTTGCAAAAATTGGTAAGGGGTTCCTTCTACGAATAGGCGAATGGGGGAAGGGTTTTGCCAATCTACGTCCAAAAGGCGATCGCCCGTAACTAAATCTGTAGGTCCTTGGGTGGTGGGATATACATGGGGCCCAATAAATTCTTGTTGTTGATTGCGCAGATAAATTCTTGTGGGTGGTAATAAAGATCCGTCGGTTTGTGATGTGTAGGGGTTATAGGGAGCAATAAAATCAGCAAAAATAACCATTACATAAAATAAAATTAAAATTATTGCCCCGATTTTTGCCAGAGGATTTTTTCTTAGTTTACGCCACCAGTTCATATTTTTTTCTAAAATTTATTTTATCTTATTATAAATGTAACTACAAAAGACTTAATTAATTAAAATAGATCTAAGAAAACAAAGATTGATCGGTAATTATCGCTAATTTCAAACTTATGTAAAAATAACTATAAATATTATTATTAATTTCAACTATATTTACATAATTAGTCACAAGAATATAATTCTTAACAATATTTTTTGATTTTTAGAGTCTAAAGTATTTTATGCTATTTTCATTAAAAACAATGATAACAAATAGATTTTAACAATCATGACAACTAATAATAACAAAAGTGGTATAGGACGTTTTATTGCCGATTTTCGTGCCTTTATTAGTCGGGGCAATGTTATCGATTTGGCGGTAGCGGTGGTTATTGGTGCGGCTTTTGGGCGCATTATCAACTCCCTAGTAGAGGATGTCATTACTCCCCTCATCCTTAATCCTGCTATTCAAGCCGCAGGGGTAGATAAATTAGAAGAGTTAAGCTATGGCGCCGTTAGGTATGGTTTATTTATTTCTGCGGTGATTAACTTTGTGGTGATTGCTTTTTGTTTATTTTTGGTTATTCGCTCTTTTGAATCTTTAAAACGTAAATTGGAGCGTAAACAACAAATTGCTGAGGCAGAAGCAGAAGCGGTGGCAGAAGAAGAGCCTAATCCTGAAGTTGTTGCCCAAGAAAACCTAATCAAAGCTATTGAGAGATTGACCGAAACCATTAATCAAAAAGGGTAATGAATTTCAGTTTGGGATAAGAATTGTCAGCTAGGAAAAGGCAAGAGGCAGTAAAATAATTGTCCATTGTCAATTGTTAATTCTCCACACCTTACCATGGTTCTAATTGTAAAGTTTTGTAAAGACAATCAGGGAAAAATATAAAAAGTCGGTCAACTTTCAAGGGATTGATCTTAAGCTAGGATCAAAAGTACAGTTATCAATTGCCTTGTTTAGTATGACGGAATCTATTTTATATACATCTATCCCCCATACCTCACAACCTAGTAAACCAATCAAGTGGGTATTATGGTTAGTGTGGAAAATGGCGATCGCAACTTTACTTTTAATGGCGATTGGGGCAGCAACTAGAGTAATGAATGCTGGTTTAGCCTGTCCTGATTGGCCCCTTTGTTATGGTAAAGTAGTACCCACCAACCAGATGAATTTACAAGTATTTCTGGAGTGGTTCCACCGTCTTGATGCTTCATTGATTGGTCTAAGTGCCATCGCACTTACTGGGCTGTCATGGTGGAAAAAATCAGTGCTTCCCCGTTGGCTACCATGGGCATCCACCTTTGCCCTTTGCCTAATAGTTTTTCAGGGCATTCTTGGGGGATTAACCGTCACTCAACTTCTCAGATTTGATATTGTCACCGCCCATTTAGGCACAGCCCTATTATTTTTTGCCACCCTAGTTATTATTGGCAGTAAACTAAGCCCCTATCAAGGTACAGCCACCGTAGGCAAACTCAAGGGCATTAGTGTAATAGCCAGTATTCTAGTATATATTCAGTGCATTTTGGGAGGTTTAGTCGCTAGTCAGTGGGCAGCCCATCAATGCTTTGTAGGAAAACAACTCTGCTTAGTGATGAATAGTCACATTATCGGAGTTTTTCCCCCAACTATTGCCACCCTCCTAGTAATTATTCTTTCTTGGCGTACCCCAGCTTTGGCGGTAAAACTTAGAAACCTGACAAAAATGATTAGTCTCTTACTTTTGAGTCAGATTCTCTTGGGCGTAGCTACCTTTTATCTTCATCTTCAAGTAGAACCATTAACCATCGCCCATCATACCATCGGAGCGGCTTTATTTGGAAGTCTGGTATCCTTCAGTGTTTTTGCAAGTAGAGACGGAGAAGTTAGTTATCAATAAATAGATAATTGATCATGAACAAAAATGAAATTTTATCCTATTTTATCTTGCTTATTTTTTGTTCATTTTCAAAGATTATTTTTTCTCATTGAATCTATTTCAAATCATTTTCACTAAAAAGAAAGGCAATTTTCACCATCAATTAACCATCAGATTAACAAGAAAATTATAATGATTGGAACAAGTTTAAACCCTCGTAATGAAAATCTTAGGGAAGTAATTAAGAGCTATTATTTACTTACAAAACCTAGAATTATCCCCCTACTATTAATTACCACCGCCGCCTCCATGTTTATCGCTTCTGGGGGAGATATTGATCCCTTTTTACTCATCGTTACTCTTCTTGGAGGCACATTAGCAGCGGCTTCGGCTCAAACCTTTAATTGCATATACGATCAAGATATTGATTATGAAATGAAGCGTACCCGCAAGCGCCCCATTCCTTCGGGAAAAGTTCATCCTACCCATGCCCTCATCTTTGGTATTTTACTAGGTATTTCATCTTTTACTCTCCTTGCCCTTTGGGTAAATATGCTTTCGGCTTTATTAGCATTATCGGGCATTGTTTTTTATATGCTGATTTATACCCATTGGTTAAAACGTCATACCAGCCAAAATATTGTCATTGGTGGAGCTGCGGGGGCTATTCCTCCCCTTGTGGGTTGGGCTGCTGTAACGGGGGATTTGAGTTGGAGTGCATGGGCTATTTTTACCCTCATCTTTTTGTGGACTCCTCCCCATTTTTGGGCTTTGGCGTTGATGATTAGTGATGACTATGCAGAGGTAAATGTGCCGATGTTGCCTGTGGTGGAGGGAGCAATTCCTACGGTAAAACAAATTTGGGTATATACCATTATTACGGTTGTCTTTAGTTTTGTTTTAATTTATCCTCTCCAAACTTCTGGTTTAGTATATCTTATAAGTGCGATCGCCCTTGGTGCTTTTTTCATCGCTAAGGCATGGGAATTACAACAAAAACCTGAAGATAAAGATCGAGCAAAATCGATGTTTAAATACTCTATTCTTTATATGATGCTTTTATGTACTGGCATGGTAATTGATAGTTTAGTTTAAACAAAAAAAGATCGCCCCTATTTTTTTGGAGGTGGTTTTTTTACGATAATTTAAAATTGAGTTCCCCCTTATTAAAGTAAGGGGGATTATTCTGTTATAACATCAGAAAAAAGCTAAAAAGGCCATTGCCAATGACGCATTTCCTCTTTATCAATACCATGGGTATGGGCATAATTAAGATTGTCGATGATTTCATTTTTCATCAATTCTTTGAGGTATCCTGCCCGAGAACCTAATTTCGGCACACGATCAATTACATCAATAACTAAATTGAAACGATCAATTTGGTTATTAATAGCCAACTCAAGGGGAGTATTAATATTCCCCTCTTCTTTATAACCTCTGACATGGAGACGCTCAGGATTAGGGTGACGATAAGCTAGTTTATGAATTAACCAAGGATAACCATGGAAGTTGAAAATAATGGGTTTATCTTCGGTAAAGAGAGTCACAAAATCTCGATGGGATAAACCGTGGGGGTGTTCGGTTTCATCTTGCAATTTGAAGATGTCCACCACATTAACAAATCTCACTTTTAAATCGGGACATTCTTCCCTTAAAATAGCCGTGGCGGCAAGGGATTCCATGGTAGGCACATCACCACAGGATGCCATAATCACATCAGGTTCGTTGGCTTTGCCTTTTTCATGGTCGTTACTCGCCCAATCCCAGATGCCAATGCCTTTGGTGCAGTGTTTGACGGCTTCATCGATGGTGAGATATTGTAGGTGGCTTTGTTTGTCAGCAACGATGACATTGACATAGTCTTTACTACGCAAACAGTGGTCGATGACGCTTAATAAGCAGTTGGCATCGGGGGGAAAGTATACCCTTGTCACTTCGGCGCTTTTGTTGGTGACAAGATCTACAAAACCGGGATCTTGGTGAGAAAAGCCGTTATGGTCTTGTCTCCAGACGGTGGACGAGAGTAGGATATTTAGGGAGGATACGGGCGATCGCCAAGGGACGTGATTTTTACATATATCTAACCATTTAGCGTGTTGGTTAAACATGGAATCGATGACATGGGCAAAGGCTTCGTAGGTATGGAACAAACCATGGCGCCCTGTCAATAAATAGGTTTCTAACCATCCCTCTAGGGTGTGTTCGCTCAACATTTCCATTACCCTACCATCGGGGGAAAGGTGTCCGCCGTCTTCATCTTCGGGTAGATAGTCTGCCATCCAAACCTTTTTGGAGACTTCATAAATGGGGTGGAGACGGTTAGAGGCGGTTTCATCGGGGCCAAATACCCTAAATGTATTCATGTTACGAGCCATGACATCCCGTAAAAAGATCCCCATCGCCTTCGTATTTTCAAAGCGAGTTTTGCCAGGGGCAGGAATGGGCAGGGCATATTCAGAATCTTTGAAATCGGGTAAGTCGAGATCTTTTCTTAGTAAACCGCCGTTGGCAATAGGGTTGGCACTCATGCGACGATCGCCCTTGGGTGCCAATGCTTGTAATTCGGGGATTAGAGTACCGTTTTCATCAAATAATTCCTCTGGTTTATAACTCTTCATCCACTCTTCGAGGAGTTGTAAATGCTCCATATTACTGTGCATTTCTCCCATGGGTACCTGGTGCGATCGCCAAAAGTCCTCCACCTTATGACCATCAACATTTTTAGGGCCAGTCCAACCCTTGGGGGAGCGAAAAACGATCATCGGCCAACGAGGACGCTTGGCAACCCCACTGCTTCTTGCTTCTGCCTGAATTTTCTTAATTTTGGTAATACACTCCTCAAGGGTAGCCGCCATTTTCTCGTGCATAATTTTGGGGTCATTTCCTTCCACAAAATAGGGTTCATAACCATAACCCACAAACAAAGCATTTAACTCCTCATGGGAAATACGAGACAAAATGGTAGGGTTAGCAATCTTGTAACCGTTGAGGTGTAAAATGGGCAACACTGCTCCATCACGGATAGGATTAATAAATTTGTTGGAATGCCAAGAAGTCGCCAGAGGGCCTGTTTCCGACTCCCCATCCCCTACCATCACCACAGAAATCAGATCGGGGTTATCTAATACTGAACCATAAGCATGGGAAACGCTATAACCTAATTCGCCTCCTTCATGGATTGAGCCGGGGGTTTCAGGGGTAACATGGCTACCGATATGCCCTGGAAAGGAAAACTGTTTAAAAAATTTGCGCATTCCTTCCTCATCCATACTTTTATCAGGATAAATCTCGGAATAAGTACCCTCCAAATAGACGGGAGCAAGAATACCGGGCGCACCATGCCCTGGCCCTGCCAAGTAAATCATATTAAGATCATATTTTTTGATCAAACGATTGAGGTGGACATATACAAAACTTAATCCCGGACTAGAACCCCAATGTCCTAATAGTCGATGTTTGATGTCTTCTGGTTTGAGATGTTCTTTTAATAGAGGATTTGATCTTAAATAGATCATACCTACGGCTAGGTAGTTACAGGCTCTCCAATAGGCATCTATTTTTTTAGTTCTTCTGAGTCGAGAGTTAAGGACTCTTGATTCATTTGTGTGGGAGTTTGAACCATAATTGCAATATACCTTGAATATAGTATTTGTACTCAGTCTAACACCAGCATTTTTTAGGTTCAACTTTTTGGCGGTTTTTTAACCTTTTTTTAACTTAAGATTTTTTTCTAGTAAAAATTATTACAAGTTATGATTTTTTTGTTTATTTTTCTATTTTATTATTTAGAAAAATCTATGTATAATACCAAATCCGATTAGTAAAGTTTACTATTATTCACTGTATAACAATTGACAATAAACAATTGTTATCTTTTGCCTGTTCCCCGTTCCCTGTTCCCCGCCCTAATTAGTATATTATTCAAACAGGATTTAGTATAAATATTAAATGATGAAACAGACCCAGATAAAAAGCAAGGAGTTTAAACTCCCTGCTAACATATTATTAATCTATCACCAAATCATCGGGGAATGGTGTCTGTACTTTTTTAATTTTCCATCGCTGTTTCCTCATCTTCTACCCAAGGTGAAAAATCAATTTCTTCATCTGTATCATCGACATTTTCACTGGTAAAATCTGGGTAATCTTCCCCCGCATCTACTGATTTACTTTCAGTACTAACATTGGTTTGTGAATAACTATTATAGTTACCATTACTACCTTGATTATTACTGTTTAATAAACCCTTAATTTGACCGATCAAACTTCCTAATTTCCCTTCATCCATAAGGGTATTAATTAATGATAAACCACTGGTGGAAAATAATAATTTATTAATATCATTACCGCTGTTCTGTCCATTACTATTACCATTAGCACCAGGGAAAGAATAAATCCTCGCATCTCCTAATATACCGGGTTGAGGGGCGATCGCCCTTAACAAATCAGGCAATTGAGGGGCTATTTCGGGGAAAATGAACTTTATGATCTCCGCAGTCCGATTAGCATCACTGAGGCTGTTTTCAGCATCAATAATCGCCTTTTTACCTTGGGCTTCAGCTATCAATTTATACTTTTGAGCATCGGCAAGGGTACGAATGGACTCGGCTTCTAATTCCGCTGCCTGACGGGCAATTTCCGCTTGACGACGACGACGGAAAACATCGATTTCCACCACGTTTTGATCGGTAATACGTTTTTCCTCTGCTTCCCTTTCGGCGACAATCAGAGATAGTTGTTTTTCCCTTTCGGCATTTTCCACCTCTCGGGCTGTTTTTACTCCCTCTTCGGCTTCTGCCCGTTTTGCCTCGGCGGCAAATCTTTCTTTTTCCTTATTAGCGATGGCAATGGAAGCCTGTTGTTGAGCGATTTGTGACTCTTGTTCGGCTTCAGCAATGGCAATTTGAGCGAGTAATCGAGTGGCTTCTACGGTGCGTTGACGCTCAATTTGAGCAACTTCCGCCTCTTGCTCTTGCATAGTTTGAGCAACCCGGAACTTTTTATTTTGCTCTTCTAAAGTAATATTGGCCTCAATCTGACTCTGTTGTACCGCCAATTGTTGCTTAATTTTTTCCTCTTCTACCGCCTGTTGCTGTAAAATTTTATTACGCTCGACCTTAGCTTGTTCTTGATCTCGAGATTCCTGAATTTCTCTCTCCCGTTGAGCTTTGAGAAACTCAATCTCCTTCATCTTGGTTAATTTAGCTTCCTCTTTCTCTTTGCCAATAGATAAAGTTTGTTTCTCAGCGGCTAATTCCTGTTGCTCGATGGCTACCTGAGTATTAAGTTCAATTTCTCTTTTTTCCCGTTGGGTTTCCAATTCCACATCCAATTTTTGCTTGATGGATTTTTGGATGGTTTCCGTGCGTAACCTCACCCCTTGGGCATCAAAGAAATTATTTTCGTCATAGGTATCGCTTTCCTCAATTTCTGAGATGGCAATGTTATTCAAGGTTAACCCCACCTTACGCAAATCTTGCTGGATAAGGTTTAATACCTCCTCTGCAAAACCTAATTTATCTGAGTCAATTTCAGCTATGCTTTTCTTTTTCGCCGCCGCCCGAATGGCATCATCCGCCCGTTTTTCTAGTGCATCTTTTATATCTACCTCAGAAATTTTACCTTGTTTTGAAAGTCGTTGTGCCGCTGTCAATACTGCATCTTTATCGGCACTAATACAGACGTAGAAAGTCACTCGCATATTTGCCCGTAAATAGTCTCGGGTGCGCACCGCCAAGTTACCCTGCCTGACTACATCAATGGAAATCTCTCGCAATGGCACTCGGGTTAATTCATGGAATCCGGGGATTACCATACAACCCCCATTGAGAATTACTTTTTTATCCTTGGTAAAAATTCCCCCCGTACGCACAAAAGCCTCGTTGTTGGGAGTGATGGTATAGACTCTGGTATAACCCCAAATTGCTAATAAGCCTAAAATCACTAAAATGGCAATTAAACCACCAAAAAAGGTGATATTGTTGACATTTAATTGTCCCATGACAGGGCTACTGTTGATAGGAATAGTGGCGCTGGTTTCGTTGAGATTTCTCCTTTGAATTGGTAAGGATTGGGTATTATTTAAGTCTAGTTGATCAACATCAATGGTGGGTAATTGTTGGATAAAATAAAGCCAAAAGTTGTTCATCTTTTTTTCCTCTTTTTTTGTTAAATAAAATGTTTTTAATTATTATTAGAATTGAGCCATTTATCTTCATCTGAGGTATCTTTGGCGATCGCAATGTAGCAATGTTGTTGACGATCAATTATTAAAATTTCTTGTCCTCGATGGGGAACAACTTTCGCCCAGTCAGGCAATGCTGCCTCAACGGTGACAAGGTTTCGGGCATTGTCTAAGACATCAGCCTGTGCCACTTTTCCCTCAACTACATAGGGAAGTTTACTAGAGATTACATGACCAGTACAACCTATTAAACGTTCTCCATCTATTTCTTCCCCAAAATTAGCGAAAATTTTACCAATGGGATTAGATAATATTCTGCCAATCCATAAACTAATGGCAAGGGAGACGACGAAAATTGCCAAAGCAATTAACCCTTGAGGAATTTCCCCCATAACACCGCCGATGGTTACATTGAGAAACCAACCAATAACTCCCCAACTAGAAAAATCAATGGCAAGAAGAATTAATAAAGGACTTTTCCCAACCCCAAACCACGATAAAAATAACAAAAAATTTCCTTCAAGGCTTTCATCAGCCTCCATATCCGCATCAAAGTTGCTTTCTGCCTCAGCATCCGCATCAAAATCAGCGTCGGCATCCAAATCAAAATCGGCATCCGTATCAATATCTTGATCTTCTCCTCCCCCTGAAATAATGACCAATAAGAATAAAAATACGCCGATTCCTAAAAATATCCAATAGGTAAGATTATTGATGTCAAATAGCAACATTTAGCCTGATTCCTTGTTAGGAGATAAAAAACAAATTGTTTTTGATAATTAATAGAAGTTCTTGGAAATAAATCATCAATAATAAATATTTTTATGATTAATTGTATATCATTAAGATTGAGCAAATGATCATAAAAACATTGTTTATCAGAATTTAAAATTCCTATTTATAGAATTTTTTTAGCTAACTTAATAGTATAAACTTCCATTACATCTATTAGCTTAACTCCAAACCGAAAAAAGATTGCCAAGATTAACTTTTTTGTAACAATTTATAATCAAGAAAAGATCAATTTTTCCCTATTTACACTTGACTGATTGCCATTTCTAGGAGATTTAATTTTTCCGTGAGAACTTGAAATTCAAAAGGTTTACTGATATAGTCATCCATTCCCGCCTCAAAACAACGTTTTTCATCCGCCTTCGTCGCATTGGCTGTCATGGCGATAATATAGGGTTGCATAGTGCTATCAACATTAATCCTAATCCATTCAGTAGCACTTAAACCATCCATTTCTGGCATTTGCATATCCATCAAAATAACATCGTAGCAATCTTTTTTGACGGCATCCAAAACTTCTAAACCATTGATAGCGATGTGAGGATAATAGCCTAATTTTTTTAATAACAATAGAGCAACCTTTTGATTCACAGGGTTATCTTCGGCAATCAGAATTTTGAGAGAATTTTCTAAGGTTTGGCTTGGGGAAGTGTGGTTATTGATGGTCACTGTTTTCGCTAATGGGTAATTAATAGGACTTTCTTGTTTATCATGGTTTTGACAAGGTGTTATCTCTCCAGAAACCGATTTAGGGGCAATCCCTACAGAATCTGTTTCGCAGGGCGCACTATCAACCTTGACAGTAAAATAAAAAGTAGAACCCACCCCCAACTCACTTTTAAACCAAATATCACCACCCATCAACCTAGCCAAACGACGACTAATAACCAAACCCAACCCAGTACCCCCATAACGGCGATTTATCGCCCCATCCGCCTGTACAAAAGGGTTAAATAACTTATCCTGATTTTCCTTAGCAATGCCAATCCCTGTATCTTTCACTGCAAAATGAATTAAATAATCCTTATTCCCCTCCAAAGTACCATCCAAAACACCCTGCAAACGTCGACTAGAAACCGTCACCGTCACCTCTCCTTCCTCAGTAAACTTTAAAGCATTACTAATCAAATTAATTAAAACTTGTCTCAAACGTCCCACATCCCCCCGTAAATTGATGGGGGTATCAGAATCCCAAAATAATTTTAAGTCCAAACCTTGACTTTTTGCTTGAAAACTTAACAAATCAATAACATTTTTAATACACTTTTGTAAGTTAAAGTCTTCTATCACCAACTCCAATTTACCTGATTCAATTTTAGAAAAATCTAAAATATCATTAATAATTAATAATAAACTTTTACTACTATCCTCAATGGTTTGAATAAAATCTTTTTGTTCACTATTTAAAGGAGTGCTTTTTAAGAGATTTAAAATACCAAATAAACCATTAAGAGGAGTACGAATTTCATGACTCATCATCGCTAAAAATTGACTTTTGGCATTATTTGCTTGTTCCGCTTCCTTCCTTGCCTTTTCCAGTAAAATATTTCTCTGACTCACTTCCAACAAAGAATTAACCCCCCAAACCAGCAACCAAGAAATCGTCAATCCTGCAATCAAAACCACCAAAGGTAAAGGAGATTTACTTTCATTAATTAAAGTACCATTGGGTATTAAAACAATTTCCCATCGAATACCTCGATAAGTAAAAACTCTGGAACTACGCCACCATATATTATCCTTTTCTTCAGTATAAGTAGTGCTATAAATTAAAGAATTATTATCATAAATAAATACCTGATAACCTGCAATACTTTCATCTCTAAGTAAACGATAAAAGAAAGAATTAATATTAAACACCCCTAAAATTAAGCCCTCAAATTCATCATCAATAAAAATGGGATTATAAACAATAAAACCCTTAACCCCCTGTACCAAATCAACTTTAGGGCTGATGTAAGTAGACTTCGTCTGAGTGGCTATACTGAGGGCATTTGCTCTTTTCTCTTCAAAGGCAAGATATAAATCTACCGCATTTTCATTGCCTTTTTCTGGCACCACCCAACGAATAAAATAATCCTTGTCCACCCACTCAATGGCTTGATAACCCGAACGAGTTTTGAGATAATTAGAAATATCATTTTCCCACTCTAAACGATCATAACCTCGCCGAAATTCCCATCCAGAAACAAATCCTTGTAAACCATCTATTTCTAAAGCTAATTTATTTTGTATTTTGGCTTCCGTGGCAATTAATTGGGAGGAAATTTTTTGCTCCATCTGTTTTGTTTCTTGTATAGTCAACAAGTAATGGAGAAAAAAGGCAACTCCCGTCATGGTTATACCAAGGAGAAAAATTAACAAAGTTTTGTATTTAATCAATGTCATGGATATTGGTGAAGCCCTAATAATAATCTTTAAGATGGATAAAACAATGAGAATAAAGGCTTAGGGAAAATACTGATTTGTTTTTCGTGTTATATATCGATATAGAAAGATTTTTCAAGAGTATAAAAGTATTCTATCTAAGATTCTTTTATTCTGGATAATCTAACTATCTGTTTTATTAGTTTCCCTCTTCTTATGATTCCCAAAAAATTGATATTACAAAACTTTCTTAGCTATCGTCAGGCGAGTTTAAATTTTGATGGCTTACACACGGCTTGTATCTGTGGCGCTAATGGTGCTGGAAAATCATCTTTGCTAGAAGCTATCACCTGGGCAATTTGGGGTAAAACAAGGGCAAAAGCTAGTGAGGATGTGATTCATCTGGGGGAAAAAAATACAAGGGTTGATTTTGAGTTTAGTTATGGCGAACAAATTTATCGCATTATTCGTACTAAGCAAAGAAAGGGAGGTTCAACTTTAGATTTTCAGGTACTTCATAATCTTCAGTTCAATTCTATTTCAGGCAAGGGAGTAACGGAAACTCAGGAAAGAATTAATGATTGTTTGAAGGTTGATTACGATACTTTTTCCAATTCTGCTTATTTACAACAAGGGCAGGCAGATAAATTTATGAGTTATGGGGCTGCCCAACGTAAGGATATTTTAGTGAAACTGCTTAAGTTGGATGACTATGACAAAATTGCTGATGTGGCGAAAGAGTCGGCAAAAAAATATGGGGAGGAAAAAACTCGGTTACAGGGGCAATGGGAGTTGTTGGAGGGTAAACTGGAGGAGAAGGAAAGTTATCATTTAGCACTGCAAAATTTAAGTCAGGATTTGACTTATCATCAGGGAGAATATCATCAAGTTGAAGAAAGTTTAAAGCAAGTTCAACTTTTGAATACGGAAAGGGATACTTTAGAAAAGGAGTTATCCTGGCAAAATAATCAGTTGATGGAGATGAAAAATAAACTTCGTCAATGTGTTCAGGAAAAGGAAATTTTGCTTCAAGAGATTAAGGATTTAAGTTCTATTTTAAGTCAAGAAAGGGAGATTATTGATAATTATCATTTGTTGCAAAGTTGTTTGGATGAGGATAAGGTTTTAACCCATAGTTTTGGTTTGTATAAACAGTTTGTTTCTGAAAAAAACCAGTTAGAAGAAACCCTACGACAAGAAATTTCTAGTTTAGAACAAAGTATTCGAGAAACCAATTTTAAGTTGGAAGAATTGGCAAAAAGTGAGCAGGATTTGTTAAAGGTAATTAGTGAGAGGGAAAAAATTATTGATGATGTGGAAAAGTGTCGATATTATCGAGATCAATTAGCTCATTTGGATTCTGTGAGAAATGAGTTTAATCTTTTGCAACAGGAAGAGTCTCGATTAATTAAGGAGTTGGAAAAGGAGGAGGCGAGGTTATCTTCTCGAGTGGAACAATTGCAAAAACAAGAGTTACCTTTGGAGGAAAAGGTGAGGGCTATTCCTACTATTCGTCAGGATTATTTTCAAACTAAAGAAGCCTTAAAGGTTATCTATAATCAAAAAAATTATCTTACTCGAGTGGAGGAAAAAAAGGCTGATCAATTATTAGCAAAACAAAGATTGGTTGATTATAAATCTAGTATTGCTCAACGGGTGGAGGAAATTAATCAAAAGTTGGCAACTTTACAGGTTGATAATAATGCTCTTTGTCCTGTGTGTGAGTCTCCTTTGGATGAGGTTCATCTTAATCATGTTATTGGTAATGGTTTGGAGGAGTTGAGGGGATTAGAAAATTCTGCTTGGCAGTATGAGTCTGATATTATACAGTGCGATCGCACTTTAGGAGAGTTAACCCAAGAAATTCAGAGTTTAAAAAATCAATTAAGTGAGGAGGATATTTTACAAAAAAAATATATCTATTTGGAAAATACTCTTAATAATATGGATGATATTTATGATCAATTAGATGAAATTATCACTGAAAAAGAGGAGTTAATGAAGTTAATTGATGAACAGAAATATTTACCTAATCTAAAAATAGAATTAAGTCAAGTTAGAAATAAAATTAAAGCCCTTGGATATAGTCCAGAAAGTTATAGTTTAGTGAGGGAAAATGATCATAAATATCGTTGGGCAGAAACTAATTATCAACGATTGCAAGAAGCGGAAACAAAATTAACCAAATTGGCAGAAAATAAAGTTAATTTACAACAAAAATTAGAGCATTTTAATCAACAATTAACAAGTCTTAGGGATAATTCAGAATTGCAACAGAAAATTACTCAGATAGATAAAAATATCACTGAGATTAATTATAGTGATGAGCGTCATGGAGAGGTGAGGAAAACAATTCAAGATTTACAAAATTACCAATTTCAATATCTTAAATTAGAAGATGCTAAAAAACAGTTGCCTATATTGAACAATAAGTTAACTCAATATGAGGAAAAAATTGGGGAGTATGGGGCAGAAATAGCAGAAAAAGAAACGAAGGTTAAAAGTTTACAAGAAAAGTTATCTGGTTTATTTGATTATAGTAATGAGTTAAATAAATTGCAATTAGAAGCTAATGAAAAAAGGAATAAAATTAATCAATTATTAAGTGAAAAAGGAGGAATAGAAAAGTCTTTAACAGATTTGAGTAAAGACGAAAAAAAAATCCAATCCATTACAAAACAAATTAGAGAAATAGAAAAAAACTATCGTATTTATACGGAATTGCAGAAGGCTTTTGGGAAAAATGGTATTCAAGCCTTAATGATAGAAAACCTTTTACCTCAGCTAGAGGCAGAAGCAAATCAAATCCTCAGTCGTCTGACTAATAATCAATTACATATCCAATTTGTGACTCAAAAAGAAAAAGTAACTAAGTCGAAAAAATCGGATTCCAATTTTAAAGATACCCTTGATATTATCATCTCCGATGCTCAAGGAACTCGATCTTATGAAACCTATTCGGGAGGAGAAAGTTTCCGCATTAATTTCTCTATTCGTCTTGCCCTTTCTCGTATTTTGGCTCAAAGGTCGGGAACTGCTTTACAATTACTGATCATAGATGAGGGTTTTGGTACTCAGGATGATGCAGGGTGCGATCGCCTCATAGCCGCCTTAAATGCCATTGCTGATGATTTTGCCTGTATTCTCACTGTTACCCACATGCCACAGTTTAAAGAGGCTTTCCAATCTCGCATTGAGGTATATAAAACCAATGAAGGATCGAAAATTCGTCTTTCTGTCTAATACTGAATCCTGTTGCAATAATATACTAATTAACCTCAGTTCGGGATAACAGTTGTCAGTATGGTAGGGGACGTAGCATGCTACGTCCGTACAGGTTGCAGTTTGCAGGTTACAGGTTTAAAATACGACCAGCCTTTGTTAGTTCCTTGATGGAACTAAGTATCAGAAAATTAATTAACATTACAGTTTTTGTAAATTTCTTAACCTGATACCTGACACCCGATACCTGGCACCTTTACAAGACTATAAATTTTATCCCGAACTCAGATTAATATTATGGCGGAGAACAGGGAACGGGGAACAAGCAGGGGAGAGGAGAGACTTTCATTGTAAAATAGGCGTTGTAGAGTTGAAATTTATAGTATGCGTATTTTAATCATGGGGGGAACTAGATTTATCGGTGTTTCCCTCACCAAAATTTTAGTAAATCAGGGGCATGAAGTAGTTTTATTTAACCGAGGTAATAATCCTTCTCCCGTGGATGGTATTCAACAAATTCATGGCGATCGCACTTCAGCGGTACAATTAGAAGAAAAATTAAAAGGGGAAAAATTTGACGCTATTTTCGATAATAACGGGCGCACCCTATCCGATACCAAACCCCTTGTGGATCTATTTAACGGTAAAGTATCCCATTTTGTCTATGTAAGTTCAGCGGGGGTTTACTTACCATCCCATCAGATGCCCCACCGAGAAGATGATCCTCTCAACCCCGAAAGCCGCCACCGAGGCAAGTTTGAAACCGAAGCCTACCTCAAAGAGTCAGGGATTCCCTTCACCTCCATTCGCCCTGTCTATATTTATGGCTCGGGAAATTATAACGATCTGGAAAACTGGTTTTTTGATCGTTTAGTCAGGGATTTACCCATTCCTATCCCTCACCATGGTTTATATATTACCCAATTTGGTCATGTAGAAGATTTGGCAGTTGCCATGGCAGGGGTTTTGGGCAATTCCCAAGCCATAGGGCAAATATACAATATATCAGGCGATCGTTATACTACATTTACAGGATTAGCCCTTGCCTGTGCCTCTGCCATGGGTAAAAATCCTAATCAAATTGATATTAGATATTATGACCCCAATCAGGTAGATGTGGGCAATAGGAAAGCGTTTCCCATTCGTATGCAACACTTTTTTACTGATATTACCAAAGCCAAAAAAGATTTATCGTGGCAACCGAAATATGATCTTATTTCAGGCTTAAAAGAATCCTTTGAAAATGATTATTTAGCCACAGGAAGAGACAAAAAAGAGATTGATTTTAGTGTAGATCAGCAAATTTTTAAGACAATGAAAACAGTCTAATTGTTTTATTTGTAATTCAAATATACATAGGGCATATAAACTCCCTGATGAAACAGCTGAAGGTAAGAATAATTTACAATTGATGATTGATGACTAATTTTTCATTATCAATTATTTATTATCCATTATCCATCACTCATTATTATGTCATTTTGTCCTGTACCCGTTGAACAACAACCCGTTAATGAATATCAAGAATTAGCCCAGTCATGGTTTTTTCAATGGGTGACTCTGCCCAAAGTTAAGTTTTTTTCCAAACTATCAGGGGTATGGAGTTTAAGTTTATTAATCACCGCCCCCATTTCTGGTGCTAGTTTTCCCCCCGATGAGCAGATTTTTCCTTTTCTCATTGCTAGCGCTTTGGGGTCTAGTCTATTTGTTGCCTTTGTTTTGGTACGATTGTATCTAGGATGGAAGTATATAGGCGATCGCCTCAAAAAAACAAAAATAGTTTACGAAGAATCAAGCTGGTATGATGGACAAGTATGGGAAAAACCCCTAGAAATTTATAATCGAGATCGATTGATATTCAACTATCAAGTAGAACCAGTTTTAAAAAGATTAGAAAAAAGCGGTTTATTACTCATCGCCTTGATGGTGAGTGGTACGATCCTATTTTGGTTAATTTAAGCAAAAATCGACACACCAACGAAAAATAATAAATGAGTAGATTAAAACGTAGTCCTTATCCCCCTTTAGAAGTACACCTCCTGCGAGAAGGTATTCCCGAATCCATTCACCAAGTAGAAGTTACCGTCGCTGACGATAAAGGGCGTACCCTCTGTGCAGCGGGAAATCCTGAAACTGTTGCCTTTACCCGCTCTGCCCTCAAACCTTTTCAGGCCTTGGCAGTCACCAGTACGGGAGTATTAGAAAGATTTGATTTGAGCGATCAGGATTTGGCGATCATGTGTGCTTCCCATAAAGGTACCATAGAACAAGCTAGACAAGTCTTTAATATTCTCTGGAAAGCAGATATTGATCCTAACGCCCTTAAATGCCCTATTCCCGAAGGCAAAGACAGCCCCCTTCAGCACAATTGTTCGGGGAAACACGCAGGAATGTTGGCGGCTTGTCAACAACGTAACTGGAGTTTAGAAAACTATTTTCACCGTTCTAATCCCGTACAGGGTTTAATTTTAAAGAAAATTTCCGAACTTTTGGCAATGCCTCCAGATGAACTGATGGCCGCTAGAGATGATTGTGGGGTGCCTACCTATGCCCTTCCCCTATCTCAGATTGCCACCCTTTACGCCAAACTAGCCTGTGGTAGTAGCATTGATTTGGAAAGAATTTTAAGAGCAATGACCCATAATCCTCAATTAATAGCAGGAGAGGGGGCTTTTGATACTGAATTTATGACCCTCACTGAAGGCGCTTTGGTTAGTAAATCTGGAGCCGAAGGGGTACAGTGTATCGGTAATATTAGTCAAGATATGGGATTGGCGATTAAAGTATTGGATGGTGCTAGAAGGGCAAAATATGCGGCAGCAATCCATGTATGTAAACAAATGGGCTGGATTTCTCCTGATGTGGCGGATAAGTTGGGTGATAAATTCTTGAGAATTGATGAATATCGCCGTTTGGAAGTGGCTGGAGAATGTACTTTTGTCTAGTTACGGTAATATATAAACTTTAATAATTAAAGAGTGTGAAAATGAAGAGGGAAGAAAAAACTTTTAACCGACTTTCCGCACTTCATTTTCTTTATTTTTTTATCTATTTAACCTCAGTTCGGGATAATAGTTGTCAGTATGGTAGGGGACGTAGCATGCTACGTCCGTACAGGCGGCAGGTTGCAGGTGGCAGGTCATAGTTTGTTCATTGTTCATTGTCAATTCTCCCTCATGACCCCACTTTTTCATCAACCCCTAACATAGACTTTTTGTAAATTCTTTAACCTAACACCTGATACCCGATACCTGACACCTTTATTTGTAAAGACTAAAAATGTTATCCCGAACTCGAGTTATTTATTTGTTAGAAAAGTTTGACAATTTATTTTCTAATATAATTCTATAAATTCTCTGGCAGTGATAATCAAATTTTGATATTGATTAAGACTTTTTAGGGTTAAAAGATCTTGGTCACCTGTTATTAAATAAATGGCTTGAGCATCTTTTGCTAGTTCTAAAAATTTATTATCTTTCCTATCTCTACAATCACAAATTTTAGATATTGTTTTAATAAATAAACTATTATTTTGAACTGCATTTAAAAAGTCTTTTCTTTCTGTATTCGAGATATATTTATCAAATTTACGTTTATAAATTCTCGTTTTTAATTCTTGATAAGTTTCTTCACTTTGAACTATTGTAAACTGACTATAGGCTTTTTCTAATGCTTTTCTAGCAGTGCCTTCAGGATTTAATATTGCACTAATTAAAATGTTAGTATCAAGAGTAATTCGTTTAGGATTCATCGGCAAGTAATTCCGTTAGTTTTTCTTCCGTTAATCCTCTAGCTTGAGCATTTCTACCAATTCTTTCACACACATCAATTAGACTTTCTTCTTCATCACTTTTTATATTTTTTTGTAATTCTTTAATCAGTATATTTTGTTCAGAGTTTGACAGTTGTTTTGCTAAATTTAAGATGTCTTCAAAAGTTAGAGAGATTTTGAATGTTTTTGTATTCATGATATTTTATGGCTGTAGTCTTTTTTAGCTTTCTCGATGTCAAAATAAGAGGCAACAAGATAGACCTCTCCAATAATTTATAATTCTTTCACCATAAAAGTTCAAGAATCTTTTGCTCGGACGAAAGGAGCTGGTTGTAAGCCTCTATTGTTCTTTAAAAGTTAGGGATAAACCGATTTTGACCAAAATATATTATTTAGTGTAACTTCAAATTTCATAGGTATCATGACGAAAATTGCGGAGTCTGCTATATTTATTCATGGAGAAAAGATTTTATTTTTATGTTTTCTCTCTATTTTCCTTTTATGTCTTCCCTTTCCTCATTACCTTTCTACATTTAGTCTAAACTACAGTGAATCTCAATTGGTGTATTTATGGAAAATCCTGCTGATAAAATAATTGTTCCCCTCGATGTTCCTGATGTAGAAAGTGCGATCGCCCTTATACATAAGTTACCAGAGGTAAGTTTTTGGAAAGTAGGGTTAGAATTGTTTGTTGCCACTGGGGGAGAAGTATTAAATTTTTTAAAAGGAGAAGGTAAAAAAATATTTCTTGATCTCAAATTCCATGACATTCCCAACACCGTCAAAAACGCCACCAAGTCAGTGTTAAAGTATGATGTTGATCTTCTCACCATCCATGCCACTGCAGGACGGGATGCCCTTCAAGGAGCCAAACAAGTGGTTTTAGAAGGGGGGCAGGGTCGCCCAAAACTTCTCGCTATTACTGTTTTAACGAGCATTAACCCCCGTCAACTAGCCTTTGACCTCAAAGTTCCCATCGAACTACCCGAATATGCTTTAAACAATGCTTTATTAGCAAAAGAATCAGGAATGGATGGGGCAGTATGTTCTCCCCAAGAAGTAGCAAAATTGAAAGAAGTATGTGGAGATGATTTTATCCTGGTATGTCCGGGAGTTCGTCCAGAGTGGGCAACCAAAGGAGATCAACAAAGAGTAATGACCCCTGCAAAGGCGATCGCCTCCGGGGCAGATTATTTAGTGATTGGGCGCCCTATTACCCAAGCCGAAAAACCCTCCTTGGCATGGGCAAAAATTATCCAAGAAATCAGTGTGAATTAGTATCTCTTGTAAAAAAGGTTAAACAGTAACATCCGATTCCAAAACAAATTTGATACACTGAAAAATAAAGATGAGAGATACAATATATCCATCCACACTGATTTATGAAAAAATCCATCACTACAGCATCCCAAAATTTGAGAAACCTTTTTCTTGTTCTGGCTACGGGAACTTTATTACCTGTTCTCCAACCCCTTCCTACCCATGCAGAAATGGTAGACAGTCCCAAGGCTATTGTGGATGAAGTTTGGCAAATTGTGAATCGAGAATTTGTGGATGAAGACTTCAATAAAGTTGATTGGCAAAGAAAAAGAAACGAACTACTCAGCCGAGAATATCGTAATCACAGACAAGCCTATCAAGCCATTGAAAACGCCTTAAAAGATTTAGGAGATCCCTACACTCGTTTCCTCGTACCCGATCAATTTGAAGCCCTCACCAATCAAACATCAGGACGGGTTTCTGGGGTTGGTATTCGTATGGCCGTGGATCAAAGAACCCAAGATTTATATGTAGTAGAAGCAATTCGTCAATCCCCCGCCGCTGAAATTGGTTTGAAAAGGGGCGATCGCATCATACGCATCGATGGCAGACCAACAGCTTTAATGGACTTGCAACAAGCCTCAGAAGCAATGCAGGGAGAAAATGGAACCGATGTCCGTTTACAAATTGCCCGTCAAGGAGAATCTACCTTTGAGGTCGTTATCACCCGTGCCGAGATCCAAATTCCCGCCGTGGACTATAGCATGAGGCAAGAAGGAGACTTAAATGTAGGCTACATCAAACTAGAAGAATTTAGCTCCAACGCTTCTAAGCAAATGGAAGAAGCCATTACCAATCTCCAAGAAAAAAATGCCTCGGCATTTGTTTTAGACTTACGAGGTAACCCCGGAGGATTATTGTTTGCCAGTGTCGATATAGCTAGGATGTGGATGGCAGAGGGAGAAATTGTCGATGTGGTAGATCGTCGGGGGGGTCATCGTCGTTTTCACGCCAACAATTCTGCCCTTACCGATCTTCCCCTTGTGGTTTTGGTAGATGGTAACTCTGCTAGTGCCAGTGAAATTTTGGCAGGGGCATTGAAAGAAAATCAACGAGCGACGGTGGTCGGAACTAATACTTTTGGTAAAGGTACTGTACAATCAGTTCATTCCTTGTCTGATGGTTCAGGATTAGCTGTGACCATTTCCCGTTATTATCCCCCTAGCGGAATAAGTATCACTGACAATGGCATTGCCCCTAACGTGGTACAAAATATTAGTCGTCAGCAACAATCCAGATTAAGGGATAATCCTTCTCTAATTGGTACATCCTCAGATCCCCAATATTATCGAGCAGTAACTGTCCTTCGTAACTTGGCAAGAAGTCATACTCAAGAAAACTCTGTAACCATCGCCCCTTAAAATCCCCAAGGGTGATTCATCCTAAAATTTTCTCGTTAGGGCGGGAAACGGGGAACAGTTTGTGATGGTTTATCAAAATGGGAGCAAGAATACCCCATCCCTCTTTAGGGTGGGGATGAATTGCGACCAAGAGAAGATACGCCCGATAGAGCATCTATAAAAATAGTAGCGGTTTGAGTTAAGCCACTACTATAATAAAAAAATATCAAAAAAATGTTCTGACGGTTCAGAACAAAAAGTAACTATGATCGTAACTCATAAATACAAAATTAAGCCATCTGGTTCACAACAACAAGTGATCAAAGATTGGATAAATATGCTCCGAAGTCACTACAATTTCTGCCTTCGGGATAGAATAGAAGCCTACGAGCAAGTTAAATATCCCAAACTAGGGGAATATTGTGACCTAAAAACCAAAGCACACTGCTATCCTCTTGCCTGTTCTATCTCCAAGAACTCTAGCTTGGGAGAGCCATTCAAGAAATCAGGCAAAAAAAGAAGTGCGTATGAGCAACAATCTTCCGAGTTGCCTACCCTTAAAAAGCTCCGTCCGTGGTACAAGAGCATTCATTCTACGGTACTTCAGCAAAACTTGAGACGATTAGATAGGGCTTTTCAAAATTTCTTCGATGGTAGGGGGTACCCCAAGTTTAAAAAGAGACATCAGTTTAAGAGTTTTAGTTACCCACCAAACCAAGTAAAAATAGATAATAACAAAATATATTTACCGTCTATCGGTTGGATGAGATTGTTTTTGTCTCGCCCCATCAAGGAAGGGTTTACTATCAGGAGTGTAACGGTAAGACAAAAAGCTGATGGGTTTTACGTTGCCATAGGATTAGAGGATAAAACTATTCCTGACATAGAGCCGATAGACTTAAGTCAAGTTAAATCATTAATGGGGTGTGATTGTGGAGCTAGACCTCACAAACTCCTAGCCCTATCCAATGGTGAGAATATCCCTAACCCTCAGTATGAAAAGCGATTGGCAAAAAGAAAAACCCTAAGACAGCGTAGAGCTAGTCGTAAAAAACGTGGTTCAAATAATCAACGTCAAACCTTTCGGGAATTGGCACGGTTAGATCAAAAAATAGTAAATCAACGGGAGGATTACCAGTGGAAGGTTGCTCACAAGTTAAATCGCATTGCAGACGTAATAGTAATGGAAGACCTAAATATTCAGGGGATGGTTAGGCAATGTAAACCTAAACAGGACGAAAATGGTAACTATACAAAAAACGGACAATCCGTTAAAAGAGCTTTAAATCGCTTGATTCGAGATTGTTCTTGGGGAGAACTGAAAGATAAAATCCGTCAGGTAGCTGAAAAGTTTGGACGGATTTTTCTGGAAGTAGATCCTAAGTATAGTTCTCAAACCTGCTCTCATTGTGGCTTTAAGGACAAAAAAAATAGACATAAGGAAAGTTTCTTATGTCTGAATTGTGGTACTCCCGCCGATGCTGACACTAACGCTAGTATTACGTTAGCTAAACGGGGGATAAAAATACTTGGTATCGGTTTGGATACTCTACTGGCGGTCAGTCAGGAAGTTACGGGTACATCTGAATCAACAGATGCGAGAAATCGGGATATATCAGAGGTGTTAGCTTCTGAGCCTACCAACCCTCTGCAACTTTCGTTGTTTGAGTGGATGAATGGTCGAGCAATCGGCTGTTAGAATCCCCACTCGCCATGCGATGGGGTTCTTCAACGTACTCGATCCAGATATTGCCCAAGCATTTCCTAATCAAAAATCAGTTAATGATGCTTTAAGATTATTAATTTGGCTCAATCTCAAATCAAAACTTAGTCAATCTGTAAATGGGGGCTGATGAAAAAGTGAAGAAACTATAATTGAAATTCCTTTAAAATAATAATTATCATAATAATTTTAAAATCAAGCACCCACTATATGTAATGAAAGTAGTTACTAGCAATCAAGCAAAACAAGAATTAGATCAGTTAATGGATCAAGTAATTTCAGATATAGAACCTACCATTGTTTGTAACGATCAAGGAAAACAAGTAATAATGATGTCTTTGGAAGAATTTAATTCTTGGCAAGAAACTATCTATTTATTATCAAATCCTGCCAATGCACAACATTTAATGGAGTCTATTAAACAAGCAGAATCAGGGAATAAATTTACAAAAGAATTAATTGATTAATGAAAATTTCTTTTACAAATCTTTCTTGGTCAGATTATTTATGGTTACAAGAAAATGACAAAAAATTGTTAAAAAGAACTAATTTACTTATCAAAGATATTCTTCGAAATCCTTTTGATGGATTGGCAAACCTGAGCCTTTAAAAGCAAATCTATCGGGATATTGGTCAAGACGTATTAATTCAGAACATCGTCTAGTTTATAAAGTAGAAGATGAAGAAATTATCATCATTTCTTGCCGACTACATTATCAAAAGTAAAGTGTTAATATTATTTGTTGATACACATATACTTTAAAGCGTATTCGTTCTTGTCAATGAATTAAATATATATGAAAAAAACTATTTTAATTTTATCTATCCTGAGCTTTGCCCTAGTAGGGTGCGATCGTGATACCCTTGATGGCTTAAACTTGAGAATTAATGCCGATATAAGATCAGACTACGATAGAGAAGAACAAACCACCGATAATCCTTCCAACCCCAGTAATAATACCTCGGAAAATAGCAATAATTCCACCTCTAATACTAATCCCAATAATACTACCAGCACGGTAATTAATGATTCTGATAGTGCCATGCCTTTTAACCCCATTGCTAATTGTAGCCCTTCGGATATTACCAGAAGAACAAATGAGGAATTTTACGGTAGTAGAGGACAAGTAAAATCCATTGATTCTAAAAATCAAGAAGAAGTCAACGCCTGGAAAGAAATTCATAACAGGATTGAAGCTGAATGTCGGGGCAATTGACAATTAACAATGGACAATGGAAAATTAAACTTATTGCCCCCATCCTCCTATTTCCCCAACTCCTATGACAGAAAAAGAACCGATTATTAAACTACGAGGAATAAAAAAGTCTTTTGGTAAAAATGTAATTTTAGATGGAGTTGATCTTGATATTTATCAGGGTGATGCCTTGGTAATTATTGGTCCTAGTGGTACGGGAAAATCAACGGTTTTAAGAATTATTTCTGGGTTAATGCTTCCTGATGAGGGAGAAATATATATCAATGGGGAAAAACGAGAGGGGTTAATTGATGATCATGATAATTCCATGGCGATTAGTATGGTATTTCAACAAGCCGCCCTGTTTGATTCTTTGACGGTGAGGGAAAATGTGGGTTTTTTCCTTTACCAACATTCTCGCCTATCAGAGGAAAAAATTAAGGATATTGTCGATCAAAGTTTGGAGATGGTGGGTTTACCCGGTAAAGGAGACTTGTATCCTGCGGAACTGTCGGGGGGAATGCGTAAAAGGGTTAGTTTTGCTCGAGCGGTTACTTTTAACCCAGAAAATCCTTTACAACGTCCTGAAATTATATTATATGATGAACCAACCGCAGGATTAGATCCCATCGCTTCAACGGTAATTGAGGATTTGGTGAAAGATTTAAGGGTATCTAGTGAGGCTTGTAAAACCTATGTTATGGTAAGTCATCAGGATAGCACCATTAGAAGAACGGGCGATCGCCTCATATTCTTGTATAATGGTAAAATTCAATGGCAAGGTACAGTCGGGGAAATTGATACTACTGATAATGAATTAGTCAGACAATTTTTTAGTGCAAAAAGAGAAGGTCCAATTCAAGTAGTTTAACGAGGTGAGAAGCAATGTCACGTTCAAGATTAGTTAGGGAAGGCTCTTTAGGGCTATTTATAATTTTGGGATTTGCCCTATTTGGGGGAGCTATTTTGTTTTTGAGAGGAACCCAATTTCGTCAACAACAATACCAAATTACCCTAGAATTTGACAATGTTGGTGGTTTGAGGGAAGGGGGAAGAGTTTTATATCGAGGGGTGGAAGTTGGCACGATTCAATCTATTACTCCCAGAAACGAGGGAGTAGAGGTTATTACCCAAGTTGAACAAGGGTTAAGAATACCCCGCAGTGCCATGGCTCAAACTACCCAATCAGGTTTATTAGGGGAGGTAATTGTGACCATTGAACCTCGAAGTTCTTTGAGCGCCGAAGCCCTACAAATAGATCCTCGAAGCTCTGAGTGTCAACAACAACAGCAACTCCTTTGTAGTGGTGAATCTATCCCCGGAGAGTTTAGCGGTGATTTAATTGCTAATATGACAAGGCTTAGTAATATATTTGCTGATCCTGTTTTTCTTAATCAGCTTAATGATGCCATTGTTAACATTGCGATCGCCTCTGAAAACGTAGCCGAATTAAGTAGTGAATTATCCACCTTTACCAGAGATGCAGGAGACGACATCAACAAACTTTCTACCGTAGCCGACAGCATCATTACCACCTCTGAATCCTTTAACATCGCAGCCAATAGCGCCACCACCCAAATAGATAGATTAGCCAACGACTTTAGCCAAACTAGCCGAGAAATCAATCAACTAGCCCGAAATACCAACGAATTAATCGACAGTAATAAATCTAACCTCAGTAACGCCATCGTCACCCTTGCCGACACCAGCCAAGAAGTGACTACCCTGATTAGAAATGCCAATAATGTGGTAACAAAAGTAGATCAAACCGTTGATAATATTGACGTTGCCAGATTTGGGCAAGACATAGAAAAAACCATCACCAACCTAGAACAAGTTACCAGTAACTTAACCGCCCTTTCCCAAGAATTAAACAATCCCACCAACCTCGTCGCCCTCCAACAAACCCTCGACTCCGCCAGAGTTACCTTTGCCAATACCGCCAAAATCACCTCTGATATAGATGAACTAACAGGAGATCCACAATTTCGGCGTAATATGCGTCGTCTTATCGATGGTTTAAGCAATCTAGTATCCTACACCGACGTTTTAGAAAAACAAATCGAACTGGCTCAACTTCTGAATCAGATAGAAGAATCAAATCATAGTCAATCTCAAAAATTACAAAAATATAGTGTCACCAACGGTAGATTACCCCAAGTCATGTCCTCCAATACCAACGAATCCCTCAATCAAGTGAACCTCAAAAATATCGAAAAAGAATAACTAACCCCCTATTTGAGACATGGTACGATTATAAATACTTTGATTAGTACCAGCATCCCTTTCTTTAAAATTAATGTCAGGTTTTAATAATAATAAATCTCTGACTTTTTGACGCACAAAATCAATATTTTCTCCCCTTCTCAAAGCCTCTTTTAAATTTACTTGTCCCGTTTCATTCAACAAACAAGGACGTAACCACCCATCAGCGGATAATCTTACCCGATTACAGCGATCGCAAAAACACTCCGACATCTGAGAAATAAAACCAAGAGTACCTTTTGCCCGAGGAATTTTAAACACATCAGCAGGACCATTTCCCCGCACATGAGACTCCTCCAAACCCCATTTTTCTTTAATTTTTTCCCTAATTTCTGCCGAAGGAATCCATGCTTTTTGATTAAATAATTCAGCATTACCAATGGGCATAAATTCAATAAATCTGACGTGCCAATTTTTATAAATAGTCAACTCAGCCAAATCCAAAATCTCATGATCATTTACCCCCGGAATTATTACTACATTCAATTTTAAAGGATTAAAACCTACCTCATACGCTTTCTCAATACCTAACCATGTTTGTCGCCATCGACTTTTACCACGATTGCCAATAATTTGATCAAAAGTGTTTTTATGGAGAGAATCTAAACTGATATTAATCCTCTTTAACCCTGCATCATACAAGGATTGAGCCTGATGTGCCAATAAATATCCATTGGTAGTTAAAGATATATCCTTAGTGGCAGGTAAAGAATTAATTTCCCTAACAATATCAACCAAATCAGGACGTAATAAAGGTTCCCCCCCCGTCAGTCTAAATTTGCTAAAGCCGAGGGGAACAAATACCTCTTTTAATAATATTAATAACTCATCTTTTGTTAAAAAATCCTGTGCTAAAAGATAGTTTAATTCCTGATCTTCAGGCATACAATATTGACAACGAAAATTGCACTTATCAATTAAACTAATTCTCAGGTAATCAATAATATTCATAAAGTAATGGGTGAGGAGAGAAAATAAACTTTCTCAGATGATTAAATAGAATGTTCTTGTAACACTTCTAAAGGAACAAATTGCAAGGTTTTTTCATGGGTAGATGCTAAAATAATCGGTGGTGCCACCCCCGCCTCCAAGGCTTCTTGCCATCGGGATACACACAAACACCATTTATCTCCCGGTTTTAACCCCGGAAAGTTGTACATGGGCATGGGGGTTATTAAATCATTACCTTTGTTTTTACTATATTCTAAAAATTCCGCACTCACCTGAGCGCAGACTGTATGCAAACCAAAATCTTCTGCCCCTGTATCACAGCAACCGTTACGATAAAAGCCTGTCATGGGGGATTGACAACAAGTTTCGAGGGGTTTTCCCAGTACATTTTTTGAGTTAGTCATTATTAGCTTTTTTCTGTAAATTTTTACGGTAATAATGCCATGATACCCTTATTATATCTGTACATTCAGATTTTATAAATTCTCCTTTTGCAGAAAATACATTTCTAATATTCTATTTAAGAATTAAATTGACAAGTATGGTTCAAGTTGCCATTGCTATTATTCATCAAAATGATCGATATTTATTGCAATTGAGGGATAATATTCCCACTATTGTTTATCCGGGATGTTGGGGATTATTTGGCGGACATCTTGAGGTGGGAGAAACTCCAGAGGAGGCTTTGGTAAGGGAGATAAAGGAAGAGATTGATTATGATGTGGTCAATTTTTCTAAATTTGCTTCTTATGAAGATAATAAAGTTACTCGCCATGTGTTTATCTTACCTCTCACAGTTAAGATTAATCAATTAACTCTCAAGGAAGGATGGGATTTTGCCCTAGTTTCTGCGAATGATATAAGAGAGGGAAAAATTTATTCTCACAAAGCTAATCAAATGCAACCCCTAGGAGATATTCACCACAAAATATTATTGGATTATTTGTCATAACTATTAACAATTAAGAATTTCTCTAATATTATCGGGTAGATTAACTAAATCTTCTGGTCTATCTATATCGGCTAAAATAGGCAAATTAAATATGGATAAATTACTCTTTTTGGCAATATTTATTGTATCTTGATAAACGGTTTTAGTTCCCCATTTTATATTTTCAAATAATTCTTTTCTTGGTTTTTGTAGACCTATTAAATAATATCCTCCGTCTTCTGCTTTTCCTAATACTAAGTTATGGTTATCTAGGGCGAAAAATGCTTTTTCTAAAATATCAACTGTTAATGATTGACAATCAATACCAATGATTATTACGGGCTTTTGTGTACTTTTAAAGTTAGATTCTATGGCGGAAAACATTTTTTCCCCTAAGTCTTTTCCCTGTTGAGGAATAAACTGCCATTGATCACCTAACCATGATTCCATTAGGGTTTGATTTCCCCCTGCATAATATATTTTTATCTCAATTTCATCTTTTAATTCTCTTGCTATTTTAACAATATTTTCAGTCATTAATTTTTGAATTTGGGCGGCTTTTTTTGCTCCTATGGCAGGGATTAAACGGGTTTTTGTTTTACCTTTCTCGGGATAGCGAGTGAATATTACTAAGGTTTTTTGAGCCATTTTCTTATGCTTTTTGCCATCCTAGTTTTTCGCTAGTTTGTTTAATAAAAGTATTTAAGAATGCTTGTTTTTGATTTTCTTTAAATATTTTTTCAATTTTTTCTTTGATGATATTAAGGTTAAAATTCGGGCTATTTTCTGTGTTAGAAATATCTTGTTGTTCTAAGTATTCAATCAGGCTCAAGCTACAAATTCGGGTGAGATAAGCCGCACTGATGCCCTGAATTACTCCTCCTGCAATGTAGGTAATAGTATTGGTTTTTAGGATAGTGGCGATCGCCTGAGTAGAAAGTTCTACGATGCCTAATTTCATGATTAATTTAGCTAGTTCTAAGGATACTTGTTTAGCTTGATTTAGACTTATTTTTTGTTGATAAATAGCCCCTAAATCCACAATCATTTGAGTATTGATAGCACCGATTGCCAAAAGATCTAAACTTGCGACAGGATTAGCAAATATGGCAGTAGCAGCAACCCATTGATATTTTTCGATAATGGGCAAAGCCTTTTGTTTTCTAATTATATTGACTTGTTGATGAATGTCTTTTTTTAGTTTTAATAATTGTCTGTAGCTGGTATTTAAAAATAAATCTTGTTGATTATTTTCAAGAGTTTGAGCAAGATAATTGATGAGGTTGTCGCAGTGAGGTTTTATTTGTTCTTCCCATTCTTGATAATTTTCTTGATCTTGATATTGTTTGATTTTTATAGTTTCGTTTTTGGTTGAGATAGTTATAATATCTTCTGGATTAATAATACCTTTTATTCTTGTTTCTAGCTGATTTGTAATTAACTCTTTTTCTTCGGGTAAATTATAATCTGATTGATTAAATACAAGGATAGTTTTTTGTTGCTGAGTAGTTAATTTTTTAATAATTTCTTTCTCTGATTCAGTCAAATCTCCTTGTACCACAAATAAAACTAAGTCATGGTTAAACAGAAGCTGATCAAATTTTTCCCCATGGAGAGAAGAAGGGGTAAAGGTGTTAAATTGACAGTCTTTTTGTTTCGTTTCTTGTTCTAAAATATTTTTCAGTAATTGACTATTCAATTTATGATTACTAACGATCGCCATGTGGATTGTGGTGCGATCGCCTTTAACAATAGTTTCGAGACGTTGAGTAAAAAGATTGTCCGAAGATGCCGACTCCTGAACAAAAAGAGTAATGAATTTTTTAACTTGAGCTACACCCTCACCAAAAACCTCTGGGGTGATGGGCTGAAAAACGACGGAGGGATAATCTTTTTTTGAGCGAGGGTTAAATAACCAAAAAAAGCCACTCACCAAAATCAAACCCCAGAAACTATATTCCCCCAGATGAGGAAGAGACTGGGCAATTCTTTGCCAAATAAAAATGAGGAAGGAAAGACCAACGCCAGAAATTAAAATCGGTTTCTTGATAGAAATAGTCATAACAACAAAAGAAATAAAACATACCCAGAACTATCATAAAATGTTTCTTCCCCGTTATCACCGCGCATTAAAAACTGGTTTGCTCTAAAGTAGGTTCTGGGGGAAACTCATTTTCGGGAACAGGGGTAGGCTCTGACCTCGAATCATTATTACGGGGAGTAACATTATTAGGGTCAGCATTATTATTACGGGGTGCGCTTGGGGGTGGAGCTAAACGACTACGCCACTGTTGAATATCTCGACGGGCAGCATTGTATGCCGAAGTACCAGAGGGAATCATCTCAGCAATATTAATGGCTTCTTGTAGGGAGTTCGTACGTCTGGCAATGGCCAAAAGCTGTTCCGACCAACTGTTGACGGCGTTTCTTCCTTCGGCAGATACATCGGTGGAGGAGGGGATTCTTCGGGCGATGGTAATGGCACGGGAAAGAGATTGTGCGTCCCTGTTTTGGGCGATTTGACTAGCTTGGTCAAAATTTTGTCGGGCGGTAATTTCCCTACGCCATGTCCTGATTCTAGTTTGAGCGTCAGAATGTAGCGCCCGATTAGCACCAATACCACTGGCGACGTTAATGGCTTCTTGGTATCGACCTTGGTTTCCTAAACCAATTGCTCTATCTAGGGTTGGTTGATCTTCTACCCTTTGAATATTCGCTCTCCATTGACCAATCAAATTTCTTGCCTCCGAGTGCAAAGCCCTGTTAGGCTCAATCATCTGGGCTTGGGTGATGGCTTCTTGCCAACCGCTAACGGTGTTACGAGATGCCAATTCCCTAGCTCGGTTGAGGTAGGGTTGATCTTCTTTGACTTGAATTTCCCTTGTCCACCGTCTGATTTCTCTTTGGGCTTCGGAATAGAGGGGATTTTCGTCACTGATAAATTCTGCTCGGGCGATCGCCTGTTGTAAATTGTTAATATTACCCGGACGAGCCAAATCTTTGGCTTCGGTAAGATAAACAAGATCCTCTTTTTGTAAATTCCAACGTCTTCTCAATTCCCGACTTTCGGCATAAACGCCACTATCTGAGGAAATTTTATCTAACTGAGCGAGAGCCAAATTTAATCCTGAGATGGTGTTTAAATTAGCATTTCGCCCCGCACTTGCCAAACTAGACCAATCATTAGCTCGATTACGTAGAGGGCTATTATTGGGGATTTTACGGGCAACTCTGCTAATTTCTGACCAGTTGCGCTCATCAATTAAATTCCTCACCAAGTCCACAATTTGGCTTTCGGCATCCCCTGCCAATTCCATGGCGCGATCGTAGGAAAAACTCGATTCAGAAATCCGAGAAGCTATTTCAATGGTTTTGATCAAATTATCAATGCCCCCTTGACGAATGGCGGCAAAAGCATCGTCTAATTCGGCACTTTCTTCTTGGGCGAGGGTAATAGTTCGTACCATTTCATCATATTTACTACTACTCCAATAGGCGTTATCAATATCCAATAATTGAACCGATGCCAAAAAGGCTTGATTCCATTGTCCACGGCGCAGTTTTTCTTCGATGTCTGCCACTACTGCCTCTCCTTCTTCCCAAACCCTTCGCCAATTGTCAATTTTTTGGGCGATTAACTCTTCATTTGCCTCACGGGTAGGTATTCTTTCGGCAATGGCGATCGCCTCTTCCAAATTACCCTGATGATATTCTTCCTCTGCAATGGCCAAAATGCGATCGGACCAGGCGGTTATGTAGCGATTAACTTCACTACTCAGGGGATGATCATCACCCAAATTAGACACTAAACCAATGGCATCCAAATATCCCTCCACCGTGTTATCGTCTGCCCGTAACTGTGCGCAATAGAGGCGATTGGTTGCCGAACTAAACAACAAAGCCAAGTTATTACAACTATTATTAGTGGGTAATCTTAACAACATGGAAGTAGCCGCAAAACCTACCCCCCCAAAAAACAGCACCAAAAAGGCGCATACCAGTTGCCAAGAAAACAGATTGTTCTTGCTATCAGTTTTTGTTGTCATAGTTTGACTTAATATCTAATTGAAATACTTTAATGAAAGGTAAATTTTCAGAATTTGATTCTACTCCTTATCGATGACCGAAATCGACTAGGATTAATTGCCCTAAAGCCTAAACCCTCGAGTTAAAAATTAGGTTTATCCTAACATGCTTTGCTGAAAACATTTTAACATGATCATCCCCTTAAAATATCCATCTCAGTCGGTAATCAAAGTTACCAAAAACCTAAGCCAAGGTGGGAAATTTAGGAATAGAAGCAATTAACTTTTTGGTGTAATCCCGTTGAGGATGGTTAATAATTTGGTCAGTGGTGGCAATTTCTTCTATTTTACCCTTGTTCATAACCATGATGCGATCGCTCATATACTTAACCACACTCAAATCATGGGAAATAAAAATATAAGTCAAACCAAAATCTCGCTGTAACTCCTTGAGCAAATTTAAAACTTGAGCTTGAATAGAAACATCCAAAGCCGATACCGACTCATCACAAATGATCAACTGAGGATTAAGAGCCAAAGCCTTGGCAATACATACCCTCTGGCGTTGTCCTCCCGACAACTCATGGGGATAACGATTAAACCAATCAGGAGACAAACCCACCCTTTCGAGTAAATAAGCAACTCTTTCCTTGCGTTTGCGACTATTTCCCGCCATTTTATGGATTTCCATGGGTTCAATAATTGTCTTACCGATACTCATGCGAGGATTGAGAGAGTTATAAGGATTTTGAAAAACAATCTGTAACTCTCGGCGTAACTTACGCAAACGAGGGTCATTTTTTTTATATTGCGCCAAATCCTGACCCATAAAATCAATTTTGCCCGAAATGGGATTAATCAACCGTAACAAAGTTCTTGCCAAAGTCGATTTACCACAACCCGACTCCCCCACTAATCCTAATGTTTCCCCCGCAAATACCTGAAAACTAACATCATCCACCGCCCAAAAATAATCCGCAGGTTTGATACCCCAAGAAAAAATCCCCGGTTTACGAAAACCAACGATTAAATTTTCCACCACAATCAAAGGCTTATTTAAATTAACTTCCTTGGGCGGTAAATTCACCTCGGGAATTTCTCCATCATTTGCCATCAAAGCGGCGACGGTAGGCAAATATTCTCGGTCTTCTTCCAAACTAGGACGACAGGCTAGTAAACCTTTTGTATAATCACATTGGGGATCAAATAAAACATCCACTAACTTACCATATTCCAAAATCCTACCCTGATACATCACCGCCAAGGAATCGGCAATATTAGCAACCACTGCCAAATCATGGGTAATGAAAATTAAGGACATCTGACGACTTTTTGCCAAGTCTTTTAAAAGTTCTAAAATAGTGGCTTGTACAGTCACATCAAGGGCGGTAGTGGGTTCATCAGCGATGAGAATACGAGGATTACAGGAGATTGCCATGGCAATCATCACCCTTTGCAATTGTCCTCCACTCATTTCGTGGGGATAGCGTTTGAGAATTTCCCTTTTTCTCTGATTAATGTATTGATTAACTTCTTTTTCCGAGGGATTGACATTATGGGTTTCGGTGTAAAATTCTTGGGTTAGGGTTTCATCATCAGGTAATAATTTTACTTCTTGTAAAACGGCGATCGCCTGTCGCCTAGCTTCACTTTCGGATATTTCACGGTGTTGTAAAATTGCCTCGATAATTTGAAAACCGATATTATACAAGGGATTTAGAGAACTCATCGGCTCTTGGAAAATCATGGCGATTTTTCCCCCTCGGTATTCCCTTCTTTCTTCTTCACTCAAACTTTGTAAATCGATGGGGGATGATTCACTACTATCCTGATACCAGATTTGCCCATCGGTTTTACCATTACTGCCGACTAAACCCATGATAGCCAAGGAGGTGACGGATTTTCCAGAACCTGATTCGCCGACAATACCCAGAGTTTTTCCTGCCTCTAGCTCAAAGTTGATTTTATTGACGGCAACGGAGGGGTTATGATCATCGTCAAAAAATGTTACTTCTAAATCTTGTACGTCTAATATTTTCATCGCTTCGGGTTTTATACTAATTTTAAAGAATAATCTTACATTGATAAATTTAAAGAGCGGTCAACAATAATATCAAGTTCAAGTAATCAGTTGTAAAAAGTATCGTTGTTTTGCCCCCTAAATCCCCCAATTCTGGGGGAATTGTCATTGTAATGCTTTATCCACACCTGATATAACCTCATATTAAATCTCATTAGTAAAATTTACACCTAGTTGCTAATCATCAGAAATCATACTCAGGCTAACGGTTTGTCCATTCTCTAGGGGTTGAGTGCTTCTGACAATTAAACGATCTGATTCGGTTAAACCTTGAGTAACTTCGACTCTACCGTTACGATTTTCACCGACAACGATGGCACGGGCAATTACTGAGGGTTCACCACTGCTATCATCTAAAACAAATACGGTGGGGTTATTCTCATCATCTCCACCCACGTTGAGGGCATTTTGGGGAATGACGATGGGAGGGGTACGATTATCAGCAAGGGAAACTCGGGCGAGTAAACCACCATTGAGGGATACTCCGTTGTTATCGAGGGTTATTTCTACGGGAATTTGCCTACCGTCGGCGGAGGGAGAAATGGTGGAAACAATGCCGCTAAAGGTTTGGGTCGGAAATGCGTCTAAGCTAACATTGACGGGACGACCTACGGAAAAATCGCTCAGGTCTAATTCTGAGACGGAAATTTGTACTTTTACTTGGCTAAAGTCACCAATGCGCAAGATTTCTCCCCCCGGTTGTACTAAGTTGCCCGGTTCGGTAAGTCTTTCGAGGACTCTTCCTGCACTTCCTGCGGTGATTTGGGTTTGGTTTAATCTCTGTCTGGCTTCGGCGATGATGGCTTCTTGGCTTTGAATTCTCCCGTCGATCGCACTTACGGCGGATTCTCTGACTCTGACTTGGGATTGGGCGGAGGATACTTCTTGGAGGGCTGTTCTTTCTTCGGTTTGGGCGACTTCTAATTCCCTACGGGCGATCGCCCCTTCTCGGTTTAATTCTTCAAATCGATTAACATCGGCTTGGGCTTGTTGTAGTCTGACTCGGGCAGATTCTACTTGGGATTGGGCGTTATTAATTTCTGCCACGGCGCTTAATCTTTCGGCACGTAATGAAGATAATTCCCCTTCGGCCCTAGTAAGGGCGGAGCGCAAAATGTTGTCATCTAATCTGGCGATGGTTTGTCCTTGGGTAATGGTATCCCCTACATCCACGGTTAAACTCAATAATTGCCCCTCTGCCTGCGATCGCACCACAATCTCCCTCACAGGTTGAGTAGTACCGATATATTCTTGGGCTTCTTCTAGGGCTTCTCTGTTTACCCTCACCGCATCCACAGAAGGGTTAGATGGTCTGCCTTGTCCCCCTCTTTCTTCTTGGGCTTGGCTGTGGTTTTCCACCATACACCCCCCCAAAAATGCACAGAAAAGGGCGATCGCACATAGTTTTCCGAGTCTGTTTACTACTACCATGGGATTTGTGAGCTAATTATATTTATGAGGATAAATCTTAAGTTTTGTAAATTGAAAGACGGTTTTATTGTATCACAGGGATTTTTTTTTGGTGGTTAGTGATAAACAAATGAGGTTTTTGTATCTCTTTGAACTTTATTTATTATCCACTATAATCCGATGAAAACTAATTATAATTAGCTTATAGTTTAGCTACTAACTAAAAGCGATCGCTCAGAAAACATTTTTATATTATCAAGAATTAACCACTTTCTGTTGCCATCAAAATCCTGAATTTATGACTTAAATTAACTATTGTTTTAGACTGCAAAAATCAGAGAACAAAAAATAAGAACCTATCCCCATGATAATGGCAGATGTCACCGTGGTTTATAATGATCAATAAAGTAAAAAAAGCAGATAAATTTTCAACCTGTTACAAAATCGAGAGGACTGATAAACTAGCAATTTGTCAACGTTTATCCCATTTCTTCAATTGTAAAATTAGGTTTTAAAATAGCTCCTGAGATTATAGTTAATTACATTATATTTAAAGATCAAGATGGCAGAATCATATTTAATAGATAAACTAAACTCCGTTGAAACAACCTTTAACGAGTTGACCAGAAAACTAGGAGATCCAGATATAGCAACCAATCCCACTGAATTACAGAAAATTGCTAAAATGCGCTCATCCCTTGAGGAAACTGTAATTACTTATACCCAATGGAAAGAAGCCCAAGAAGAATTAAAAGGCGCCAAAGAAATTTACAAAGAGTCCAATAGTGACCCTGAAATGAAAGAATTAGCAGGGATGGAAATCGAGGAATTAGAAAGCAAAATCGAGGAATTAGAAAATAAACTAAAAGTATTACTATTACCCCGAGATCCTAATGATGATAAGAATATCATGTTAGAAATCAGAGCAGGTACAGGGGGAGATGAGGCTAGTATCTGGGCGGGTGACTTGGTACGGATGTATTCTCGTTATGCAGAGCTTGTCAATTGGAATGTAAAATTACTCAGCGAATCCCCTGCGGAAATGGGTGGTTTTAAAGAGGCGATTTTGGAAATCACTGGGGAAAATGTGTACAGTCAATTAAAGTTTGAGGCAGGGGTGCATCGGGTGCAAAGGGTACCCTTGACCGAGGCAGGGGGAAGAGTCCACACATCCACCGCTACCGTCGCCATTATGCCCGAAGTGGATGAGGTGGAGGTGCAAATTGACCCCAAAGATTTAGACATCAGCACGGCTCGTTCTGGGGGTGCTGGAGGACAAAACGTAAACAAGGTGGAAACAGCGGTGGATTTAACCCACAAACCCACAGGAATCCGTATTTTCTGTACCGAAGAGCGATCGCAACTTAAAAACCGTGAAAGGGCAATGCAGATTTTACGGGCAAAACTTTATGAGATGAAATTAAAAGAGCAACAAGATTCCGTAAGTTCTATGCGTAAATCTCAAGTGGGTACGGGTGCTAGATCAGAAAAAATCCGCACCTATAATTATAAAGATAATCGAGCAACGGATCACCGTTTAAATCGCAATTTTGATCTTAACTCCGTATTAGAGGGTAAAATAAGTGATGTTATTCAGGCTTGTATCGCCCAAGATCAACAAGAGAAGTTAGAGGAAATGGCAGCTTCTCCTGATACCGCCCAAGCGCTTTAAATAATTGATAATTGATAATTGATAATTGATAATAACTCCATCTAATTTGTTAAGTAGATCAAAAAGTTCCCCTCTCCCCTCTCCCCTTGAAAGGGGAGCCGCTGAAAGCAGAGGGGTAGGGATTTAGTGACACAATGGTGGGCAATGCTCACCCTACTTTATTTTTTAAGCTAATTTTCTGATATTTTAATTTTGAAAGATATATTTACACCTTTTCAGCCGTTACATTTAATTGCGGTAACTGATGATACTGCTAAAAAATTACAACCTTTAGCCAAGGAAATTGGTGGTAATTTATGGTTGCCAAAAAAGTTAATTAATAATGATTTAACTAATAATTATTATGATGGTTCCTTAAAAGAACATTTAGAAAATATTTGGCAAGATTCTAAGGCAATTATTTTCAGTTTAACCATGGGGGCTGTGGTACGTTTGGTTAGTTCTTTATTGGGTAACAAAAAAGATGATCCTGCTATTATTGTCATTGATCCTGATGGAAATTATGTAATTAGTTTATTGGGAGGACATCAGGCTTTTGCTGACAAGTTAACGGAATTAGTTGCTTTACAGTTAGATGCTCAACCTATTGTTACCAGTGCTTCTCAAAGTTTAGGTATCATTCCCATCGATACTTTTGGTCATATTTTTGGTTGGGTAAAGGGTGAGGGAGATTGGACGAGGGTTAGTGCTAGTTTGGCGAGAAAAAATCCTGTTAAAGTTGTTCAAAATAGTGGCTCTTTTTTGTGGCAAAAATCATTACAAGATAACCATTCTTTTGTTTTTGATAATGATAATAAACACTGTGAAGAATTGATTTATATTGGCATAGAAAAGAATATAAATAAACAGATCGAAAATTTTAGAAAGGATGCAGAAACTAAAGGGGTAGTGCGTTGGTTTCCCCGAGTTTTATGGGTGGGCATTGGTTGTGAAAGAAATACCCCAAGGGAGTTGATAGAATATGCCATCAGGGAGGTTTTTGAGCGTTTTAATTTGGACATAAAAGCGATCGCCCTTATATGTACCATTGATATAAAAGGGGATGAAGTGGGCATTTTAGAACTAACCCAAGATTGGCAACTGGAGTTAAAAACTTTCGAGGCGCAGGAGTTGGATGGGGTAAGGGTGCCTAATCCCTCGGCGGTGGTGAAAGAAGAAGTCGGCACCTCAAGCGTGGCGGAAGCCGCCGCCCTCAAAGGGGCCAGTTTACCCACCCTTGGGGAGGAAGAAACCCCCCGATTAATTGTACCCAAGCAAATTGTCAAACGGGAGGGGGTAAAGGGTGCGGTAACTGTGGCGGTGGCACAATCTGCCCTAGAATATAACCCCCATCACGGTAAATTGTACTTGGTGGGTACTGGTACAGGTAGTTTAAGCCAGATGACGACGGCGGCAAAAACGGCGGTAAAGGATGCGGATGTGGTGATTGGTTATGGTTTATATCTCGATTTGATTAAGCCTCTTTTTCGTCCTGAGCAAATTATCGAGTCTTTTCCCATCACCCAAGAAAGACAACGGGCTATAAGGGCGATCGCCCTTAGTCGATGGGGGTTGAAGGTAGCGGTAGTTTCATCAGGAGACTGCGGTATTTTTGGCATGGGGGGGCTTGTTTTAGAAATTTTGGCTCAAACGGGGTGGAATGGAAAAACTCCCTCTGTGGAAGTTTTTGCGGGGATTACGGCAATGCAAGGAGGAGCTGCAAAAGTGGGTTCACCGTTGATGCACGATTTTTGTGCCATCAGTCTGAGTGACTTACTCACCCCTTGGGAAGTGATTGAAAAACGCTTAAATGCTGCTGCCCAAGCAGATTTCGTCACCTCATTATATAATCCCCGTTCCAAAACTCGCACCCAACAAATAGTTATTGCCCAACAAATCTTTTTAAAATACCGTTCTGGGGATACTCCCGTGGCGATCGCCCGTAGTATTACGAGGGATGATGAACATATTACCATTACCACCCTCAGAGAAATGTTAAACTATGACATCGATATGTTAACCACCGTCATCATTGGAAATAGTACCACCAAAGCATATCAGGGCTTTTTAATTACCCCTCGAGGATATTTGAACAATTGACAATAAACAATAGACAATGGACAATTAAAACTTAATTGATTATTCTGCATCAGATTTTGCTAAAAAATTATAAAAAAAGTCCCCCAAACTTGGGGGATTTAGGGGGCAAAAACCTAACCTAGTTTCCTAATTTCTATAGAAATCTAATTATCCATCATGGAAAACTTATATATCTACATAATTACAGCATTAATGCCCATTTCTGCCCTTTTACTCATATTTCAACCCAATCCTTATTATGCCCTGGTGATTCGGGGGATATTGGGAGCCGTTGCCATATTGGTATATGTTATTTTAGGTGGTGCCGATGTAGCCCTTACCGAAGCGCTGGTGGGTACTCTTTTAACTATCGCTTTATATGTAATCGCCATTCGTTCATCCATGATTCTCAAAATTGGAGTTTTGGCGGAAAATCAAAGCTCCACAGAATTAAAAGAAATTAGTAGTAAATTAAAAGAAATTATCTCCCATCATTATTTACGGTTAGAATTATTAACCTATGAAAACAAGGATAAATTAGATCAAGCCCTCACCAACGAAGAGATTCATGGTGTAATTATTCCTAGTGAATTATCCCCCGAGAAACCTTACCAAACTATTATCCGAGTACCAAGGATTTACGATATTGTTAAGCCTGAGTTAAATAATATTGCTAAGGTTGTTTAATTTTATACTAAAGTGCGATCGGTTAAAATGTCATAACCTGTCTCCGTCACCAAAACAGTATGTTCAAACTGGGCGGATAACTGATTATCCCTTGTTACCACCGTCCATCGATCGCCCATTAATCTGGTATGCTTAGAACCAACATTAATAATAGGCTCAATCGCCAAAGTCATCCCTGCTTGTAACTCCACATTAGGCAAATCATTGGTGCGCACATTAAACACCGAAGGCTCTTCATGGAGATTTCTTCCTACCCCATGCCCCACAAAATTCTCCACCACAGTATAACCATGACTTTCCACATAATCTTGCACCGCCCCTGCAATGTCCATTAAATAATTACCAGCTTTTACCTGCTCAATGCCTTTATACATAGCCGTTTCTGCTACTTCCAACAGCTTACGGGTACTACGCTTTACCTTACCCACAGGAAAAGTGATACAGGAATCCCCATGAAAACCGTTATAAAAAGCCCCCGTATCAATCTTGAGAATATCTCCCATCCTAATCACCTTTTTTGGGCTAGGGATACCATGGACAACCTCCTCATTAACACAAGCACAAATAGAGGCAGGGAAACCATGATAACCCTTAAAGCTAGGAGTTGCCCCCATTTCTCGGATTCTTTTTTCGGCATATTCATCCAAATCCGCCGTTGTCATTCCTGCTTGAGTTATTTCCTGAATTTCCTTTAATACCGTTGCCACAATTTTGGCAGATTGTCGCATAATTGCAATTTCTGCCTCGTTTTTGATTTCAATACCCCGAGCAGTTTTTTTCATGGGGGGTAATCCTTTGGTTTTAGGCTTGGTAAAAAGTAAATTCTTTAATATTTTCATAATTTAGATTCTAGGGGTGATTCATTCTAAAATTTTCTGGTTGGGGTTGGCAATAGGCAATGGGCAATGGGCAATGGGCAATAGGCAATGGGCAATAGGCAATGGGCAATAGTTTTCGATCATTTATGATTGTAAATTGATAGTCTAAACATTTTTAACTACTTCTTAATTCTAAAATTCCCAAAACGCTGTATTGCTTTTTTTGCTAAAGATTTGAGCGTTTTTGTCTTCCTACTTTGAATTACCCCTGCCCTTGAAAGGGGAGAGGGGAGACTTTTATTGTGATAATTTAATTGTTAATTCTTAAGGTATTTCTTGAGAATAGGTAATAACTTTTGTTTTGTCTCCTCGGGGGCTTTATCCAGGGGCGTAAAAATGGAAGTTTTGAGAGCAGAATGAGCTTCCGACTCAAAGGGATTAGCGACAATTAACTTCACCGTTTCCCTAATAATTTTTTGAGCATTAGTAGCATTTTGATGTAAGTTATTAATCACTGTTTCCACCGTAACATGATCATGGTCAGGATTCCAACAGTCATAGTCAGTTACCAGGGCAAGGGTAGCGTAAGCGATTTCCGCCTCTCTAGCCAGTTTAGCTTCGGTTAAATTAGTCATACCAATGACACTTGCACCCCAACTGCGATACAAATTGGATTCAGCGATGGTAGAAAACGCTGGCCCTTCCATGCAGATATATGTTCCCCCTTGGTGGAGGTCAATATCAGGAAAATCAAGGTTTTTAATGGCTTGGGCGAGGGTATCTGCCAAATTTCCACAGACGGGATTACCAAAACCTACATGGGCGACTATGCCCTCCCCGAAAAAGGTGGCAATACGTTTCGAGGTGCGATCGATAAATTGGTCAGGTATTACCAAATCAAGGGGTTTAATTTCTGCTTGTAATGACCCAACGGCGGAAGCAGAAATGATATATTCCACCCCTAATTGCTTCATGGCGTGGATATTAGCCCGAAAAGGTAATTCGGTAGGTAATAGGTGATGATTTCTACCATGACGTGCTAGAAAGGCTACCCTAGTGCCGTCTAATGTACCGACAATGATATTATCTGAGGGTTTACCAAAAGGGGTATCCAAACTTACCTCTCTAACATCCTCGAGGGCTTCCATTTTATATAAACCACTACCGCCAATGATACCGATTTTGACTGTTTCCATTTCCTTGTTATACCTTTGATGATCAAGGTTATATTGTACATTACAACCCCATCATCATTTGTAAATAATTGGGGAAAATGTAGTTAGATCAAGTTCAAGTAATCAGTCATGATAGCCCCCTAAATCCCCCAATTCTGGGGGACTTTTATTGTAATAATTTATCAGGACTTAGTATTACCTACTCTTCACTGTCAAAATCATCCCCATCATTATTTGAACCACCAAAGCTAACATTATTAATTTCTAGGTTTTCTTTAACCTTTTGTTCAACAATCTGGGCCAACTCGGGATTTTCTTCTAAATATTTAACAGCATTATCTCTACCTTGGGCAATGTTATCACCCTCATAGCTATACCATGCCCCTTTACGGGTGACGACATCGGTTTTTTCTGCCAAATCGAGAAGGCAACCAGTGCGAGAAATTCCCGAACCGAAAATGATGTCAAATTCGGCAATGCGGAAGGGAGGTGCCACTTTATTTTTAGCAACTTTCACCTTGGCACGGATACCATATTCCCCATCACTTCCTTTTTTGAGGGTTTGGATACGACGAATATCTAGGCGCACTGAGGCATAAAATTTTAATGCCGTCCCTCCTGTGGTTACTTCTGGACTACCATAACTGATGCCGATTTTTTGACGTAATTGGTTAAGGAAAATTACGGTAGAGCCTGATTTACCGATATTTCCTGCAATTTTTCTTAGGGCTTTACTCATCAAACGGGCTTGTAAACCTACCTGTAAGTCTCCCATTTCCCCTTCAATTTCTGCTCGGGGTACTAGGGCGGCGACGGAGTCAATTACTACTAAATCAACGGCTGCACTACGCACCAATTGATCAACGATTTCTAAGGCTGATTCACCGTTATCGGGTTGGGCTACAAGTAAATTATCTATATCTACTCCCAAGGCGCTGGAATAGTTGGGATCTAAGGCGTGTTCAGCATCTACGAAAGCGGCTACTCCCCCTGCTTTTTGTACTTCTGCGATCGCATGGAGTGCTAGAGTAGTTTTACCAGAACTTTCAGGACCATATATTTCGATAATTCTTCCTTTTGGTAAACCACCACCCAATGCCAAGTCGAGGGTTAAGGCACCGCTAGAGATGGTTTCTACTTTCATTTTGGCCGCATCTCCGAGGCGCATGATTGCCCCTTTGCCGAAGTTGCGTTCAATTTGACTGAGGACTAGATTAAGGGCTTTTTCTCTATCTGAACCTTGTGCGCTGGTACTTGTAGCCATGATTTTCTCGTTATTTTATCTACTCGTCTTTAATTAGTATAGATGTTATTTTCTATCTTATTTTGCTAATGCATTAGTACATCAGTATTAATATTATATCCTAATTCCTAATTTCTTTCCAGTTTCTCACTTTACCTTCTTTGATTTCTTGGTTTGCCTTTTCAAAAATAGATTCAAATTCTGGAATATTTAGTAATTCTTCAGTAGCATCGATCTTCTCTTCTGCTTCTAAATCTTCAAAAAAATTGGCTACCAATGTCAACTGTTCAGGAGATAATTTATCTATGTATTTTTTTAATTCAGTGCGTACTCTAGTGGTATTCATTTTTTTGACCAACTATGTAATTAAAATATTTTTAAGCAGTAATATCCACAAGCTGAATAAACTGCTACTATCTGATCCCAATATTAACGATTGTGGTGGGCGTTGCCCACCCTACATATTGCTTTTTACACTTCGAGCATGGCGCGTCGAATCAACCGATTGGCAATGGATTGGGTGCCAGTGTGTTCAAAATAATTGGTTGACATATCAAGGAAAGCGGCGACATAATCAAGTTGATCGTTAGAAAATTCCACAAAACTTTGTAGGTTTTTCATTACTTTATCTTGGGTTAAGTTGCGATCGCCCACAAACCCAGTCATCCAACCAGTTACAGCCCCAAAACTTCGGTTAACAAAGGCTAATTGCCCCGCAGGATTACCCCCAGGGATAAACTTACTAACCTTAGAAAAAGCCCCATTGTCAGATAATTCTTTGGGACTTAAATTATCTAAAGTTGATTTTACTGCCAAAATAAAATCAGGGCCAAAGGGAATCAAACCATCGATACACACCAAAGCCGCCATGCGCATCAATGCCTCCCCTTCGTATTCCTTCAAAGCCTTGACAAAATCGCCAATACTATCCCCCGGTAAACCGTTAATTTGGCAAAAAGCTACTACTTCCACCACCAATTTAATGGCTAAATCTAAGGCCTGGGCTTTTTGATTGCTAGGGGTTAGCTTATTGAGGAAACCCAAAAAACCAATCTTTTCCCCTACCTTGTTTGCCAATGCGGCGGCACCCAAGGCATAATCAGCACTGTCCACCGTTTGATAAAGCCATAAAGCTCTTTGGTAGCCTTGATTTTTATCGTTATATAACCATACGGCGCGATCGCCTATTTTCTGAATCCATTGCTCATCAGTTTCCTGACTAATATCCCGAATCATCTGCTCAAAATTAGTCGGGTTTTTCCACTCCCCCGGTACCACAAAATCAAGGGAATTTAAAACCATGGTGGTAATATTACGCTTAGGTAAATTATCCACCAACTCATAAATAGATTTGCTCATAATTAAAATCCTCCTAATCTAAACTTGCTAAACCATTGAGATCAAATTTCGCCAACCAAGCCTCCCTATCGGCAACGGTAAAACTATCATCGGTCGATCGCACCGTAACCTGAAATCTATCTGCCACTAAGAGAGCCGTTGCCCTAGAGCCTTTTTGTGCCACAGGATAACCCCCTATTTGTCCCTGACTACCATTAAAATCATCCTTAGCCGAGGGATTACTAATGGTATCAAAAACCCCCAAGGTTGCCACATTTTGCCCCGACTCTTTTAACACAGCCTCCACAAAACCATCTTTTTCTTGGGTAAAAACTCGCTCATAATTCCCATCACTCACAGGGAAAAAGCGATTAAAACTAGCACCTTGCACTGCATCTGTCGATACTGCGGTGTTACGACTTCCCGCATCTATGCTTTCTTGTTGCGCCCCTTCAAACCTTGAGGGGGTATTATCTCCACAGGCAGGAAGAATAATAAGTAGACAAGCCAGAGAAAAACCAACTATTAAACGAGATAACTTTTTCATTTCATCTAAATTTAGCTAAAATTGACTTTTATAATTTATTCTTTATTGTAATTTTAAATGATCTATTACTTATTAAATATTAACAAAACTTTTATTTTTGGGAAAACTAATATTTTTTAAAACAATATAAAAAATTATCCCTTTACTATACTAATAATTACAATCAATAAAATAATTTATTAACAAAAAATATATCTATTTTAAATAATGCGTATCTTAATTTATTCCTATAATTATCATCCCGAACCCATTGGCATAGCTCCATTAATGACAGAATTAGCAGAAGGTTTAGCAAAAAATGGTCATGATGTCAGGGTTTTAACCGCAATGCCTTGGTATCCTCAAAGTCAAATTTATCCTGAATATCGAGGAAAAATTTATAGTAAAGAAGAAAAAAACGGGGTTAAGATTTATCGTTCTTATGTGTGGGCTAGTCAAAAAAGAAGTTTTATTAATAGAGCGATGTTTGAGCTAAGTTTTGCTTTTTTAAGCATTTGGCAAGGGTTAAAATTTTGGCGACCTGATATTATATTACTTACGATTCCGGGTTTGCCTGTGATTGTTCCTGCTTATTTATTGAGTAAAATATATGGTTCTCCTTTGATTGTCAATTTGCAGGATATATTACCCGATGCGGCAGTTCATGTAGGTTTATTAACTAATAAAAAATTAATTAAAATCTTTACTTTATTGGAAAAATTTGCTTATCAAAAAGCTGATAAAATTTCTGTTATTGCTGATGGTTTTACGAAGAATTTAGCTCAAAAAAATGTAGATATTAACAAAATTGTCAAGATTCCTAATTGGGTTGATGTGAATTTTATCAAACCTGTGGCAAAAGACGATAGTTATTTTATTAAGGAGAATAATTTACAAGGAAAATTTGTGGTTATTTATTCTGGTAATATTGCCCTGACTCAACCTATCGAAATTTTAATTGAAGCCGCCCAAAAGTTGAAGCATTTAGAAAATTTAATGGTGGTGATTGTGGGTAAAGAGGAAGCCTTGGCAAGATTGGAAAGTTATCGTCAGGAATTGGGTTGTGACAATGTGTTATTGAAACCCTTTCAACCAAGGGAAAAGTTACCCGAAATGCTGGGGGCGATGGAGATTGGTATGGTGACACAAAAAAGTAATGTCATTGATTTTAATTTACCTTCTAAAATCCCTGTATTACTGGCTAGTGGTTGCCTGATTATTGGCTCGGTGCCTGAATCTGGTACGGCGGCAGGGGCTATTCGAGAAAGTGGTGGGGGGGTAGTGATTCCCCCTGAAGATGCCGAGGCTTTGGCGAAGCAAATTGAGCATTTTTATCATAATCCTGAGCTTGTGGCACAGATGAGTAGGGCAGGGCGTAAATATGCGGAAACTCATTATTCCTTTGAAGGTGCGATCGCCCTTTATGAGCAACTTTTTGATGGGGTGATCAGGAGTAGGGGTTAAGGATGATAAAAATTTTATTATCAATTATCCATTACTAATTATCCATTGATCTGTGATAGAGTTATCCTAAAGAACAAAAACACCACTACTGCTATCTTTGAGCGATTTTACGATGATCACCACTAACAACCCATCTATTGCTTATCAGAGCTTACATAGTTCTCGTCCTCTCCAAGATTGTACCCTAGGGGCGATCGATATTGGTACAAACTCCATTCACATGGTAGTAGTAGAAATTAACGCTCGAATCCCCTCATTCTCAATTATTGCCAAAGAAAAAGATACCGTAAGACTGGGCGATCGTGATCCTGAAACGGGCAACCTGACTCCAGAAGCCATGGAGAGGTCGTTATCTGCCCTAAAACGATGCAAAGACTTAGCCGACAGCCTCAGAGTAGATCAAATCATTGCCGTTGCCACCAGCGCCACTAGAGAGGCACCTAACGGCATCGAGTTTTTGAGCCGTATTGAAACAGAATTGGGCATCCAAGTTGATTTAATTTCAGGACCAGAAGAAGCTAGAAGGATTTATTTAGGGGTATTATCAGGGATGGATTTTGGAGGTAGAGTCCATAGCCTGATTGATATTGGTGGTGGTTCTACAGAAATGGTACTTGCTGATCCCCAAGAAACCCGACACCTTAGTAGTACCAAGGTTGGCGCCGTAAGACTGACTCAAGATTTTGTAACCACCGATCCCATTACTGAAAAAGAATTTATCCGTCTCCAAGCCTATATTAGGGGTATGTTGGAGCGTCCTGTGGATGAGTTTAAAAACGCCCTAGCAGAGGGAGAAAAACCTTTCTTGGTTGGTACATCTGGCACCATTGAAACCATTGCTGTGATTCATGCCATGGAGACTCAGGGCAATGAACCAAACCCCCTTAATGGTTATGAAATACCGAGGAAAAGTATAGAGGAAATCCTCAAAAAACTCCTTAAGATGAACTATGAGGAAAGAGCTTCGTTGTCGGGAATGTCTGATCGAAGGGCGGAAATTATTGTGGCTGGAATAACTATTTTGTTAGAAGCCATGACCATGTTAGAAATTGATTCTATTACTATCTGTGAGAGGGCGTTACGGGAGGGGATTATTGTTGATTGGATGTTACAAAATGGCTACATTGAAAATCGTCTTGTTTTTCAAACCAATGTTCGCACCCGTAGCGTGATGAAGATTGCCCATAAGTATCAAGTGGATTTGCCCCATGGGGAAAGAATTGCTCAATTTGCACTGAAAATTTTTGATCAAATCCAAGGGGAGTTACATAATTGGGGAGAAAAGGAAAGGGAATATCTTTGGGCGGCGGCGATTCTGCACAATTGCGGTTTATATATTTCCCATGCTGCCCATCATAAGCATTCTTATTATTTGATTCGTCATGGAGAGTTTTTAGGATTCACAGAAATTGAGGTGGAATTAATTGCTCAAATTGCCCGTTATCATCGCAAGAGTAAGCCTAAACGTAAACATGAAACTTATTATTCTTTGCCCCATCAATACCGCAAAATAATCAAACAAATGAGTGCCATATTACGCCTTGCCATCGCCCTTGATCGTCGTCAGATAGGGGCTATCAATGATTTGGAGTGTAAATATGACTCGGAATATAAAAAATTACATTTACAACTAATTCCTGCGATCAAAAATGATGATTGTGCCTTAGAGTTATGGAATTTGGATTATAAAAAACCAATTTTTGAAAATGAATTTGAGGTTAAAGTCTTAGCAACCCTCACGAATTAATGGTAAAAGAAGGGCAGTATTTTTCAATGATTTGACTGAGTTTTTTGAGGTTAACGGGTTTCGTGAGATAGTCACTCATTCCCACATCAAAACACCTACCCCGACTATCATCATCATCATTGGCAGTCATTGCCACGATAGAGGGAATTTTTTGTCCTGCCCATTGTTGATGAATTTTTCTGGTGGTTTCTACCCCGTCTAAAACAGGCATTTCCATATCCATAAAAATTAAGTCATAGGACTTTTTCTCCAAAGCCTCGATAACTTCTGCTCCATTGTTGGCAATATCTGCATCATAACCAATTCTTTTAATCAGATTGCTTAATAATTTTTGATTAACTCGATTGTCTTCGGCGATGAGAATACTTTTAGGGTTTTCTGATTGAATAAAGGTTTCTTTGTTGATAAGGGTGATGGAGCTATTTACTTCTTGAGTTTCGTAAACATATTCTAATTCCAGATAGTGTTTCAGTTTTTCAAATAATACATCTTGGGCAAAAGGCTTACTAATAACATCATCACAACCTGATGCCAAAATTTCCTCTCTTTCTTCCATCAAAGCATGGGCAGTGAGGGCGATAATGATTATTTTTTGATTATTTTCATGACTCCACTTTTTAATGATTTTTGTGGCTTCATAACCGTTCATATTAGGCATTCCAATATCCATTAAGATTAGGTGGGGATACCAATGTTGAGTACGGGCGATCGCCTCTATACCATCTTCTGCCTGTCGTACTTGAAAACCAACGGGAATTAATAACTTCGTTAACAACTTACGATTAATCTCGTTATCATCTACCACCAAAATACGATATACCCATTGATCAGGGGCTAAACGTAATAGTTGATGTTTTTCTTCAACGGCTTGAATAGTTTTTAATGAAGATTCAACGGGTTTAAACTTGATGGTAAAATCAAAAATACTTCCCTGATTAAGATTACTAGCTACTTCAATATGTCCCCCCATCAAATGAACAAATCTCTGGGAAATCACTAAACCTAAGCCTGTACCCTGCTGAGATTGTCTGCCAGATTTGGACTGAAAAAAACTGGAAAATAGTTTTCCTAGCTCATCAGGAGCAATACCCATACCCGTATCTTCTACCCGAAAGTGAAGGGTATGGGGATGTGTTAATTCTACATGGAGGGTAACGCCTCCGTGTTTGGTAAATTTTAAAGAGTTGCTAAGAAGATTTAATAATACTTGCCTTAATTTTCCTTCATCGGCAATAATCAGATTCGGTAAATTATCGTTGAGATCAAAATTTAAACGTAGGTTTTTCTCTGTTGCTTTCATTTGCAACATGGATTTGAGGGAGGCGAGAACATCTTGAAAATTAAAGGAGTTTTCGTTGAGGGTTATTTTTCCTGCTTCAATTTTTGATAAATCTAAAACATCATTAATGAGAGATAATAAATGTTCTCCACTGCGGATGATAATTTTTAAGTTTTCTTTATTTTCAACACTTAAACTTTGATCATCTTCCATCAATTGAGCAAAACCAATAATGGCATTAAGAGGTGTTCTCAATTCATGACTCATGTTGGATAAAAACTCACTTTTTGCCCTATTGGCTTTTTCGGCTACTTCCTTGGCTTGTTTTAATTCTCTGGTACGATGTTTAACTTTGCGTTCTAATTCTTGATTAATTTGTTTCAGGCTTGTTTCTTGTTCGATGAGGGTATGGACTAATTCATCTAAACTGGTAGATAATACTGCGATCGCATCTACTCCCGGATAGGATTTGATTAAGGTATTGCGATCGCCATTACTAATATCTTTCGCTTGTTTACTTAATTGCAATAGGGGACTGGTAATTTTATCGGCTATTTTCCAACCAATGACGGAGGAGATACCTGCTAAGATTAAACCCCATAATAAAATTTGTATTTGTAAATTATAGGCGGGTTTAAAGGCGATCGCAGTTTCTTGTTTTACCACCACTCGCCACCCCAATCCGGGATAGTCTAAATAACCTTGATCAACTCCATAACTTACTAAATATTCACTATTATTAAAATCAGTTTTTTTGGTAATTAACTCGCCATTTTCAGCAGTTTCCTCAAAAAAAGGTTGAGTGTCAATAGTTGGATTATTCGCTCTATTTTGACGAGAACTAAGGATAATTTCTCCCTCTCGATTAATAATCAGAATATGAATCTGTTGATCAGTCCCCATGGTACGAGTCAGAGTGCGCTCTATGGATTTAACCCATTCCCAACTTAAATGGGCTCCTAAAACTCCGATTAACTGCTCATTTTCATCATACACAGGAGCTGATATATCCAAAAATCTGAGTACTTCTCCATCCTCGGGAGGAGGTAAAATTTGGGCTAATAATTTGGCTTCATGGACATCTCCCACAAAAGATGATTGCAAACCCTCCACAAACCAAGGACGAGTGGCAACATTAGCTCCCTCCAAAATTCTCTGACTACTAACTTCAACAATTCCTTCATTATTAGCAAAACCAATCCAAGCATAATTATCATAGTTTGTCTGCAATTGATCAATTAGTAATCGTCGATCTTCATCATTTCTTTGCACACTGCGAAATTCCGACAACACCGTCATATTTTGGATGTCTCTATAACGCTCAAACATCCCTTGTTGAAATGTGTTTAATAATTCTCGATTAATTTGTTGCAATAAAAAAGTTTGATCTTCTTCCACCTGGTGTCTAACCCATTGACCAACAATCAAACTAAAAATAATTGATATAAAAAATGTCAAAGCGGCGAAAGAAAAACCTAACTTTGTTTTTAGAGTCCAGTGCAACCAAATCCTTTGTAAAATCAACGGAAATCTATTCTTAGTAGCCATGAAGCAGTCACAGGGTTTACTTATAAAAAAGACGAAGGTAGTTTACTCAATGATAAGTTAAAATTTGCTTAATTAAGTGTTTTATTGATGTTATTTGTTAGCTTGGATAATGGAATCATTACCATCATTTTTTTATTTTTCACCATGACATTTTCCGTTGCGATCGCCCATCTTCCGGGAATTCATCCCTTAGAAGTAAAACAACTAGCATCAGAGGGAATTTATACCAATATAGACTTACTTAAAAAAGCATCCAACCCAAACAAAAAACAATTACTAGCCAACCAGATAGGATTAAATATCAAACTAATAAATAAATTGGTTGCTTTATCTAATTTAGCCTGTGCCGAGAGTATTGGGGGCAAATATTGCGGTTTGTTACTACACGCAGGAATTCCATCTTTGAAGCATTTAAGCACCGTCTCCGCACCACAATTGCACCGTCAAATTTTACGCTTACAAGTATCAATGCTCAAAAGAAAAGATTGTTGTCCTTCCATATCCCTTGTAGAACATTGGATTAAGGAAGCACGACAACTAACTAAGAGTTAGAGCAAAAGATTACTTATCCCTTTTTTGTATTTACCCCCAACTTTCTCAAAACTTTATCCATAAAAGTTGGCGGAGGATTATAAGGTTTTGGTTTACCCACAAATTTTGGCATCTTTTCAGGTTCATGTAAATAACGATAATGCAAGAAAATATCTCTATAAGGAAAATCAAGGTTTTCCCCCGCACATACCCTCGTAAAAACACTAGAAGGCACTCCAATATAGTGTAGATAGGTTAGTCTAACTCCTTTATCATATAAAACATTATTTTTATATTCAAAATGAGATGATGTTACAGAATTTCCAGTTTTTTCTTCGGGTGGTAATTCAAGGGCAAAATTATATACTGGTATATTTAATTTCATTTTCATATAGTTTAATAAAGATTGATTAGGTGCTTGATAGTATAAAATTTCCCCATCTCCTTGATTTAATTTTTCTATGATAAAGTCTCTTTGCTTTGGATTAAATAAGCCTTTTTTCCCTCCGTAAAACCCTGCACAAAAAATTTCTGATTCAATTCTTTTTTTAGGAAAAATATCATGTAATTTAGCTGAATTTATATTATAAATATGAGATGGATCTTTATATTGAAAATCATAGACAACAAAGTCATTTTGCTCTAGTTTTTGAAAGATTTTATCCAGTGAGTTGAGTACCAGTACATCAGCATCAAAATAAACGAATTTATCTGCAGGGCTTTTTTCATCAAAAGCACAATATCTTCGGTTCATACCAATACGATTAACCCCTTCTATACCCTTTGATTTCCATATTTCTAAGGCATCAGGATGTCCTTGCCATGCACGATAAGAAAAATCTTCCCATGGCTTAAATAATTGCTTATCATCAATAAAAGTAACATTCTCTCTTTTCTCAATTTCTGCTTTTACCCTTAAAGTGCGATCGTCATAAGCCATTACATAGACAGGAATTTGTGAACCGACGTTAACTTCTACACTATTGAGCCACGCCACTAATTGATCAAAAACAACATCATTGGCTACCGTATAAATACCTTTGGTCACATGCAACATATTTTAATTTAATTGATATTTTATTAATCATTGTATTTAATATACTTAGTAATACATACATTTTGACCAATGGATATTTTCAATTATGATCAAAGTCTTATTAGTTAGAGATTATAATGCCTGTAATACTGCTTATGTAGTTTATTGCTTAAATTATTTAAGGAAAAGACTACTCATCAAATTCAGAGAAATTAATATTTTAGATTACCTAGATTTTTCTCATGATTCCTATGATGTGGTTATTTATGCGACTCATCCTGGAGAAGATACTAATAAGTTTAAAAGAATCCTCTCAACTATTGTGAGAACTGATGATAAATTTTTGGCGTTCCCGAAAACTAAAATTCTTTTTGATGGTCATGCTCATGGTGCCATAGATGGTTTTAGTAGATTGAGAGGAACAAAGCTACCAAGAATTAAAAATGCACCACACAAAAAAATCCTATCCGACCTTAACGTTATTTTACCCACCACTCATCCCATGGGAATTAGACCAAAATCACCAGTTTATAATTATTTTGGTCCTATTAAACTATTTCCAAAATCTGTGGTCAGAGATATAGACATATCTTATCGGGTCAATTTGGGTAAAAATGATAACTATCGTCGTCAAATTAGACAAGCTGTTTTAAATAAAATACAGGATTATCATGGTAGCAATTTGATTGACACGAAATTTGTTCCAAAAGATCCTAATTACAAAAACTATATGTCACGAGTATTAATTTCAGTTTGTCCCCCCGGACATGGACCTGGGAGTTTTCGTCATTTGGAAAGTCTTAATGCAAAGTCTTTAATGTTTTCCCACGATTCTATCAATGATGTACAACTTTTACCAAATACAGATTTAATTGATGGTGAAGATTATATATCTTTTAACCTTGATAACATTCATGAAAAACTGGATCAATTATTAGATGATAGAGATAGAATTGAAAAAATTGCTGAAAAAGGATACCGTAAATTTGTCACTGGATATTCTATAGCTAAAACAGCACAAACAATATTTGACGGAATTAAAAAAGTTAGATAGACATAATATATCTCTTAATTAGTTTCAAAATTAAACTGTTAAACAAATTTGTAATATTCATGAAAAAAAAATTGTCTCGATTATTGGAAGCGGGCGGACTGGCTCAACATTATTGATGCTAATTCTTGGCAGTCATCCTGATTGTTTTGCGTTAGGGGAATTAAGTAAATTATATCGTTACTATAAAACAGGGAAACCTCTTTGTGGTATTTGTCAAGGCACTTGTGAATTTTGGAATCAATTATTTGACGAACAGGAACTAAACCAACTCACTTCCGTTTTAGGTAATACTAGATTAAACTCATTAGTTCCTTTGGTTTTAGAAAAGAAAATTAGGAAAATTTTTAATCAAGAACATATTTTTAACCCTTATTCCACTATTTTTAGTAAACTTAATGAAAACATCTTGATTGATTCGAGTAAAGAAGTTGACTGGGTAAAAGAAAGATACCAAGCACAAGAATTTACTTCAGGAAAAATAGAAAACTATTTGATTCATATGGTTCGTGACGGTAGAGCCGTTATGAGTTCTAAATTGAGAATTACTCCTGGATTAACTGCGACTGAATTCAGTCATCAATGGGCGAAAAGAATTCGAGCAACTAACGATTTTTTTGATCAATTTCCATCAGAACGTAAAATGGTGGTTTCCTATGAAAAATTTGTTACTCAAAATGAAGAAGTTTTACAACAATTATGTAAATTATTACAAATTGATTTCATACCAGAAATGGCTCAATATTGGAAACAGGATCATCATCTAGTAGCAGGGAATACTGGTACTAGATCATTGATATTAAAGTATAGAAATCAAGAAACTAACGTACTTCTAGATCAAGTCCAAAAACGTCAAGGAAATTATTATGAAAATATGGGTTTACAATTAAAATTAGATTTACGCTGGAAAGATGAGTTATCATCAGAACAGCTTGAGATATTTAATCGAATTGCTGGCGAGTTAAATAAACCTTATGAATGGGATAAACAAACTTAGGAAATAATTAAGATGCTAATTAAGCATACAGGAATTAACAAATTTATTTTTATCGCAAATCCTAAATGTGCTTCTTCTATAAAAGCATCAGGAATAAGTAAAATAGGTGACATTAAAATTGTGAGAAGTCCTTTAGGTAAACATATGTCTATGCGAGAGGTATATGATAGATGTGGTTGTATTTTTGAGAATCAAGAATTTAGTTTAGATAAATTTTTCAAGTAGGGAATTATAAGGGATTCTATATCAAGAGTGATTAGTTGGTATAATTATCGTTCACGGCAAACATTAAAAAATCCCTATAAATATACGGGTAATATCAGTTTTCAGAATTTTTGGAAAATAAATAAAGTCACTAAAATTCTCGAACCAAAATACCATAGATTTTTTTGATAGTCATAAAGACTACATAAAGGTAGACTATTTATGTAAGCAATAAACTTTGTTCGAAGACTTAATACCTATCGTAAATATCTTAGGTACTAAGAATTTAAAATTACCTCAAAGTAATCTATCTTCTAAGAAAATTACAGCTGTTGATATGGAAGAAACTCTTAAACAGGAAATTCGAGAGTATTATTCTATAGACTATGATTTGATTGATAATAATTGATAATAATTGATAATATAAATAACTTTAATAGTAAAAGCTTAACTTTGCTCGATTATCAAACTCATAATAAGAATGCTTTAAATAAAAAAAATAACATGATAAAAAATATATTTGTAAAATTGTCTAAAAACTTTTAGCTTATCATATCATTTAAGTGGTTTGGTCTATAAGAAAAGTTGAAGGTAAAAAAATTAAATTATCATTTCCTGAAACATTTCCTGTTTTGATTAAATTTAAAGTTTCCCATTCTTTAGTTTTTCTTTTACGCCCCAGTTTTTTAAAATCAGTTATACTCCAATGGGAAAATTCATCTTCATCAGCAAACTTAAGCTCAAAAAATGCAACTTCGGGATACAAATCACTATGTAGAGATGTTTTTAGTGTTGAACTGTACTGATTTTTCGATTTTTTACCTTTAAAATATCTATTAAGATAACTACAGGGATAAAGTCTTCTTTCTCCATATGTATGACTATTTGCCAAAAAATATTCTCCCTTTAAATTCCTATAAACTGTTGTCCCTTTAACTTTCCATACCTTTAATTCTTTTTGATTAACCCATTGTAAAAATGTTTTAAAGTCGCTGCGAAAGTTTTTGTTTAGAATCATATCTGCATCCCATCTAAAAGCAAATTTAAAGGAACATTGTGAAAGGGCATAATTATCATAATAAGCACGAGAATGAATTGAATTTTCGGGAGTGGATTCATTTTCATCTCCACATCGAGCGACTCGAAAAGGATAGTTAAAGATCTTGATTTTATTATTTATGTCATATTCTTGTTTGAAATCAGTCACAATTTTAAGACTATGATCAGAACTTTGATTATCTATGACAATAATTTCATCAAAAACATCAATAATAGACTTAAGACAATAGTAAATTTTTTGCTCTTCATTTTTCATTCTAATAAATGCTGAAACCCCTTTCTTATTATTTTCGTATGGTAGATAAAAATTATATTGCGATAAACCTTCATCGTTTGTGAAAAATTTTTTTCTAATAAAGTATTTACTAAATTGGATTTTAAATATTCGAAATAATTTAGATGATTTTATTTGCGACAAATATCGAGTTATCATAACATATAAATCTATTTTTATAAAAAAATATGGAAATATTATTTTGCTATTTTTCTTAAAATCAAACAGCCACTTTTTGTATTAACAACTTCTAGTTGAAAATTAGAAAACTTTTTTAACCATAAATCTACCATTTTGTTTAAATCTTTCCTTTTAAAATCATCAAGAATAATAATTGAATTATTAGTAAGTTTGTTAAATAAAATCGGTAAAGCAGGATACCGAGACATTGTTTGAATTTTACGAGGTGGACCATCCACAATGACTATATCAATAGACTGAATACTCTCTATTTTTGAAATGTCATACCAAAGCCATTCTTGTTGATTTTCATGCCACTTTTTGAGAGGAGCATGAATAATTTCGGCAAAATTTTGTAATCCATGATCATTAATTTGTTTTCTGCTTTGTGCGACAAAGTCACTCTTATGTTCTAAAGAAATGATTTTTCCCTGATTTAATTTTTTTAAGCTATAAGCGGCTATTATAGTAGATACCCCGCTTCCCATTTCCAAAACCAAAGATGGTTTTGATATCAAAATGTTATTCATAATAGTTTTCGCAAAATCTGGATTAACTGTCCACCCACTCATTGTTGGTAGCGGAATTTCAGGATTTAATACGGAAAAAACTGAAAATAATGCCTGAGTTTGTCTATATATGTCGCCACGTTTTCGAGAATCTACTTGAGATTTTTCATTAAGTATGATTTCAATACGACGATATATTTCTAAGGGTATTAGAATTAAGACACAGAATACAAATATAACCAATATTTCTATTAGAAGAATATCCAAAAATTCAATATTTTGTAGACTTAATGCAATGAAGAGTGTAACTGTCAAGAAAAATGATAAAGTAGCAATTACAAGCCAATCATTTTTTTTTAAATGAATTAAATTACTTACTTTATTTGCCAGTTTATTTGTTGTGTTCATTTTAACTCTAATAAAATAATTCTTTAAATTTGTCTAACAGAGCATTTAATTTGATTTTTAAGTAACAACTTTGCAAATAGAATTGTTTTTGACCTCGAGAAGTATTGCACCAATCAATGTACTTAAGTATAACAATATTAGTCAGAAAATAACGCCATTGTTTAACAATATTTCCAGGAGAAGTTTCTGAAGCCCGTTTTTGCCCATTTTTTCTAACCTGTTGACATAATTTAGGATTATCTTTTAGCTGTTTTAAGATTGCGATCGCCTCATCAACCGAACTTATTTCGAAGTAGTCTAAATCAGTTTTTTGTTCAGACTGAAAAGCTGATTCTTGACCCAACAGAGGAATTACTCCTGCGTGCCAACTATTATAAAGTTTTGTTGCTGGTTTATCGATATAACTCTGTTGATCAAAACTTCTCACCGCAATAATAGCATCAACTTCACTATAATCATACCAACGGTTTCGAGGCATTATAATCCAGTTTAAACCCAATTCAGCCAATTTTCTTGACCAAGAAGGATCTTTTAACTCAGGTGCTAAATTAGAATTAATTCCAAAATAAGCAATATTTTCTAGTAAATTATGTCTTTCTAATTTACGAGAAATCAATCCAGGCTGTCGCCATAAAGGAATATAGTAACTATTTTTTAAAACCTTAGCATCTTGAGGATTTTGCACAATGTGAAGTTGAGCATAAGGATGAGGATTACGGTCTGGTTTAATACAAATTAGTAGTTGTTTTTCTTTTGGTCTTAATTCATAAGGAAAAGAATCTCTATGAGCAATTATGATTCCTTCATCAGGTATGTTTTTAACTAATTTACAAGGAAAACCATCTGCTTTCAAATATAAATATGTTTGCAGAGTCCAACAGTAGATTCCTCTACCAAATTCTTCCCAATAAACATCAGGTATATTTGGCATATCATCTAGCCAATCTTTTTCGGGAAGATAGAAATAAATCGGAGGTAAACTATTCATTTTTTAAACTTCTAACCATGTTGATAAATCTCGATTAATTAAATCTTGAAGTTGTAAAATATCTTCTCTATATTCATCAATTAATTGTTTACGAATTTTGGTTGATAATTCTGGTTTACCTAAATTTTTCTTTTTAAGGTTATCTGCGATACCTTTACGTAGATTGATAGGTAAAAAATATTTAATGGTGTCTTTTAGAGGATTTGGACGATTTAAAAGGGTATTTAGTGTTTGATTTTTGGGAACACTAGTGGGGTTATGGCGTTTTTTTACATTGGCTTCAAAACTGGGGTCAACTTCTAAAAATTCAAAAATATCTTGAGTCAATTCTAAGGGTTTATTCTTTATATCTTCAAACAAATAAACCCTAATTTGATTGCTATCGAAAATATCATAATAACGCTTTAATTGAGCATAATAAAAACCTCTTTGTTTGTGATGCCATTGAAAACTCCAATTATTAGCAATTCTTTTTTCTTCTTGAGCTAAGGTTTTTGCAAAGTTAGGAATGGGTTCACGACCATTACTCAAAGAAAATAGAAAATGAGAAAAAGCTCTTTCGGCTGGATCTCTTAAAATAGCAATTATTTTTGCATTGGGCATATAGTATTTAATTCTTTGAGAGGCTTTTTCGCTGTAAATGTAGGAAGTTGATGCTTCTCCGATCGCCCTTTCATCTTTCACCTCAGCAAATAATTGTTGATAACTGTCTAAATCAGTGATGGCATTTTTCATAGTAAATAAACCATTCGGCCCCATTCTTTGTATACTTTCTCCCTCTAAGGTAAAAAAGTCAGGCTCTTTATTATCTCGAGATGCTGGCATATAAATTTCAGGATGTTGTTTTAGATAATAATACAACGATGAAGTTCCTGATTTTGCAGCACCTATAACAATAAAATTAGGCATAACCATAAGTTTATTTTACTCCTTAACTTTCAATTTCATCTAACCATAGTTTTGCAACATTTTCCCAAGTTTCATACTTAACTAACTCACTAAATTTTAGGCTAATTTGTCGGAGTTGTTCAGGATTTTTGAGAAGTTCAACTATTTTATAAGCTAAATTTTCTTGAGTTTCTTGAAGGTGAGGATTTCCTGAAATTTTCAGACAATATGTTTTATCTTGTAATCCTGCATAATTTGTAGTTACAGGTACACAACCTACCAAAGCTGATTCTCTCACTGTATTACAATCTAATTCTTGAAATGTGCATCCATAGTAATTAATAGCAGAAGTTGATTTTTCTTTCATCAGAATACCTCTGCCAACCTTACCCATTTCTTTCACACCGGGTTGTTCCATTAATTTAGTGATTTTATTTTTAGTTTCAGAGTCTGTTTTTTCATTCCAGCCATAGTAGATAAAAAGTTGAGCAGAAGAAATTTCACGTTTAATAATAGGCCAACCATATTCAAGCATTTTTTCTAAACCTCTAATGTAATTTGAGGCATAAATTATTTTATTCAAATCCTTAGAATTATCTTTTAAACCTATAAATTTTTTATCAATACCATTGGGAATTATGGCAATTTTAGAATCTTCAATCTCTGGTAACAAACTTCGGTGATAACTGTTTTTACAAAAAATTCGGTCATAATGTTCTAATTTGTCAGCAGTTACTTCTTCTGGTAGCAGTACAGAACCGAGATCGAGCCACAACCGATTTGTTTTGGTATTTTTAGATAAACGCCAAGCAAACTGCCACATTATTAATGTATCAAACCGATCAAATGGATTAAATTTGGTGTAGTTTTGATAATTTACACCATCATAAATACCTTCATGAACACCACAATTGATAAATACAGTCACACTATAACCAAGTTTTACCCACTCTCTACTTAAATAAATTATCCTCGCATCTGCACCTCCCAAGCCCGAATCAAGACTTTTAGGACTCCATTGATAAGGAGTATGCCCAGTGTAATACACAATAGATTTATCTGACCATGTCTTAGCTTTTAATCGTTGATTAATTTGGCTAATCTTGTCCTGTATTTTAGTTAATAACATGAATTTATTGACACAAATTTTTGTAAAAAAAATAGAGGCGATTTTGTCAACCTCTACTTTTGTTATAATTGTATGTTAATTCCTATGGTGCGAGCGCATTTCCACGCAGGAGACTACCGATGGTTTTGGCAGTAATCTTGAGTTGAGTTAAAGGATTGGCCGGTACTACAGTTTTGTAGAGATAGCTATCGAAGGTAATTTTTTGTACATCGATGTCGGCACACATTTCCACGAAGGCTTCACGGGTGGCATCACTACGATAGAAAACTCTTTGTAAGATGTCTAATACCAAATAGGTAGCACCGTATTGCTTATCCCAACGTTTGAGATAGGTTTTTAAATCTGCCTCGGAGGGAACTTTCTGACCGTTATTGCTGGTTTCTACGATTACCTCAGCACACATTCTGGCACTCTTGGCGGCGAAATAGATACCTTCCCCAGAGGATTTAGTCACAGTACCTGCGGCATCACCCACAAGGGCTACTCTGCCTACGACACGGCGGGGGCGAGGATGTTCGGGGATGGGGTGGGCTTCTACTTTGATGATTTCTCCACCTTCTAGGCGTTTGGCTGCTCTTTGACGGATACCTGCTTGTAAGTCTTTAATCATTGCCTTGTTAACTTTCATGGTACCAGTACCCACGGCAACGTGATCATATTTAGGGAATACCCACGCGTAAAAGTCGGGGGATACATCGTTACCCACGTACATTTCTGCTAACTCTTCGTAGTATGCCATCTTGTCTTCGGGGAGTTTAATTCTTTCCTGGAAGGCGATCGCATAGTTGTAATCCCCTGCATCAATGGCTTTGGCGATACGAGAGTTGGCACCATCTGCACCGATGACGAGATCAACTTTCAGGGTTTTCATTTCCCCTTGGGCTGTACCATTGGAATGATCCGCATAATGTAGGGTGTAGGGATCATTATCGTTGTCGGGAATATCTAATTGATATACAGTACCGTTGATGAGGTTTGCCCCTAGTTTGGCGGCGCGATCGCGCATAAAACCATCCAAAACTTCACGGCGACACATCCCAATGTATTCGTTATCCTTGAGAGTTTGACCAATATTAACCTCAATATTAGAAGGAGAAATCATCTTCATCTTACGAACTCGACGATCAATGATTTCGGGAGGTAAATCAAACTCATCCACCATACACAGAGGAATAGCACCGCCACAAGGTTTAGCGTTATCTAGTTTTCTTTCAAATAAATAGGTTTCAATACCTGCTTTTGCCAAAACTTCGGCCGCTGAAGATCCAGAAGGTCCGCCGCCTACTACTGCTACCCGAATTGTCACGGTATTCTTGCTCCTAAAATTTATATTTTTAATAAATTGCTTCTTCTATCTATATAAGAAGGTAAGGGATAATGTCATCCCTTTTAAAAGATTTTTCTATATTGCAACAGTCCTTAACAAAGAAAGTAATATTTCTTAATATTTTTCATGTTAGGGCAATAGGGAATGGGCAATGGTTTTTATTTTCGTTTATCTGTACTAACGCCTTATTTATCCATTCTCAATTATCCATTATCAATTATCCATTATCAATTATCCATTATCCATTATTAACTATATCGATCTAATAGTGCTTGTAAACCGCCTTGGAAACCAGAACCCACGGCGTTAATACGCCAATCGCCCTCCTGATGGTATAGTTCCGCCATAATAACGGCAGTTTCCACAGAAAAATCTTCGCTCAAGTCGTAGCGTAAAACTTCCTCTTTGGTTTGTACATCCACTAAACGAATATAAGCATTATTTACCTGACCAAAATTTTGTTTTCTTTTATCGGCTTCGTAAATAGTCACGGTGACGACGATTTTTTTTACTTCAGGGGGAATTTTTCTCAAATCCACAATTAATCCCTCATCATCGCCATCTCCTTCTCCTGTGCGATTATCACCCAAAAGTTTGACAGAATGATCTGGATCTGGACTAACTAAGTTATTGTAAAAAATAAAATGTTTATCAGAAACAATTTTTTCATTATCTCCTAACAAAAATACTGATGCGTCTAGGTCAAAATCGCCCCCTGTGTCGGTGGTATTCACATCCCAACCTAATCCGATAAATCCAGCGACTAAACTTGGCGCTACTTTAGTTAATGAAATTCTTTGTCCTTTTTCTAGTGAAATACCCATAGCTTATGAAATTTAGTGATATTATTACTCAATTATCCCCCGAAAATCACAGTTTAAACGATAATCCTCATCTCGATCCTGAAATTGTTTGTATTACTGCTATCCACGAGGCGATCGCCCATAGTATAAGTTATATTGAGGGTGATAAATTTGCCAAAATGGTAGCCACTACATCCGCGAGCGCCCTTATTCTACCATCAGATAAATCTTTACAGGAACAGGCTACAGAAAGAGGTATCGCTTGGCTATCATCCCCCTATCCTCGCCTCACTTTTGCCCAAGCCATTGAGCTTTTTTATCAACCTTACAAACCCCAAGGCAAAATCCATCCTCAAGCAGTGATTGCTGATGGGGTAATTATGGGCAAAAATCCATCCATTGGTGCTAATGCGGTAATCTCAGAAGGTGTTAAATTAGGGGACGATGTGGTAATCCATCCTAATGTAGTAGTTTATCCTGAATGTGTAGTGGGCGATCGCACCGAATTACATAGTAATTGTAGTATTCATGAGAGAACTAAAATTGGTTCAGACTGTGTAATTCACAGTGGAGCAGTAATTGGAGCAGAAGGCTTTGGGTTTGTACCTATACCCCAAGGATGGTACAAAATGCAACAATCAGGATACGTCATCCTCGAAGACGGAGTGGAAATTGGTTGTAATAGTACAGTAGATCGCCCCGCCGTGGGTACCACCAAAATCGGCAAAAACACCAAGCTAGATAACCTCGTCCATGTAGGACATAATAGCCAAATTGGCGAAAACTGTGCCTTAGCAGGACAGGTGGGCTTGGCAGGGGGAGTAACTATCGGTAATAGAGTAATTTTAGCAGGACAAGTGGGAGTCGCCAACCAAGCCATCATCGGAGATGGTGCCACCGCCACCGCCCAAACAGGCATCGCCAACAACGTCAAAGCGGGAGATGTGGTTTCTGGTACTCCTTCCATGCCCCATAGTCTTTATCTAAAATTAGCCGCCCTCTACAAACACATTCCTGATATGTACAAATTGTATCGGGAATTGAAAAAGAAAAGTAATCATTAGGTAATAGGCAAGAGGTAAAAGGCAAGAGGCACAAGTATTCATCTTCAACTGCTCTACCTCTTCTCAATTTTTTTTCAAAAAATGATGGACATAATGATATTTATTTGCAATAATGGATTTAACAAGAAAGTTATTGCTAATTATTAGCAGGAAGACACAATGTACGTTTGTATTTGTAATGCCGTAACCGAGAAAGATATTCATAGAGCAGTAAAACAAGGGGTATCGTCCATAGATCAACTATCAGAACAAACTTCCGTATCTCTTCGTTGTGGTAGTTGTCAATCTCGTGCTTGTAAGGTTTTAGAAACAGCCTTGGCAAATCCGTCTATTACTTAAATACACTGATTAAAAAACAAGGAACCGAAGTCCCTTGTCAAGCTAAAAATAAAAAAATTATCAATGGTAATTATTTTTTCCGAATAGTCACACCATGTAAATCACTATGTTCAGAACCTTGGTAATTGTGACCTCCCGCAATTGATGCTAGTTGGGCGGTATCTTCAGTGTTAGAGCTACGCAACACAGAAACTAAACGACCAGAAGCACCATTATTTTCCAACGCTACAACCCCAACCCCCGGACAACTGCCTTGGGAAGAATGGGCAACGGATACGGGAATAGCACCACGGAAGGCAACATATAAATATTTACCGTCGGGGCTTTCTTCCATCAAATCAGGGGCAGGATCATTTTTGGGTAACTCGGTATCATCATTAATAGAAACCATGGCACAGGAACCAATACCATTTCCTTGTCCATTTTCTGATGTTAAATCATAGGACGTATGAGCAAAAGTTTCTGAGTTAAACACTTCGATAGTGTTTTGGATTCTATCAACACTATGAATATAAACCCCGTCAACGGTTCTCGCCAAACCATGGCTATCTCGGCGATTGGTTACTCCGGGTAATTGTCCGCTATTGTTGGCTGTTTCTCCTGTGGTATTGCCATTGGTAGCGGTATTATCGGCATCTTTATATACGACTTCTGGGGCGGGGGTATTGGGTGCATTGGCAGTTTCTCCAAAAGCAGAGTCATCAATATTATAGATAGTAAAAGTGGATTGGGTTGCCCCGGCATCAGAGGCAGAAATTCCTGCATTGAGCCACATTTTTCCGTTGACTTCTACTCCTCCACAACCAGCACCATTGAGGATTTGATTATCATATTCACCCACAATGTTCATGGGAGTTTGTTCTGTGTTGGCAACTAATAAGCCGCCTCCTGCAAGGGTTATATAAGCATGGTTAGAACTTGAGACGATGGGGCAGATAATTAAATTATTGGTTCTACCGCCAAGCTCGGCGTTTTGCTCTGCTTCCCCACAGCCGTTTTCTTTACATTTACCATTAGGGGTTAAATCTGCCATGGCTGTTTGTTCATAACTACCAGTAATTTCGCCAATTAGTTCATGGTTATGGGCGTTTTTGCCGTGGTAAACGGTGGCAGAATCGGTGACTTCCATTCCTTTCCCTACCCCAAGGGAGGCGGACTTATTATAGATGGCGTTGGTGATTTTGCCTTGGTCATCTCTGGTAATGTCAATACGTTCTAATAGTTTGCCGTTGAGGTTGGCAACTAATAGGGCGCTACCGTCGTTATTCCAGAATGACATGTGAACTGAACGTTCTGCAGGACTGCCGTTGGTAGCTGTGACACGGAAAAGGGCGATCGCCTCTTTGGTTTCACCATCCATAATCCCCACATAACCACCGCCAGGGGTAAAGAGGTTAACATTGAGATATTTGTTTTGCGGATCCGTAATCATACCGTGTAAACGACCAAACCCAGGTAAATCGCCAATGGTTTGTCCTGTGGCTCCATTTTCGTCATATTCGGCAAGGGTGGGAGGAAAAACGACATTAACATCACAAGGGCCATCCCCTGGTCGGTTATTGCCGTCACACCCCAGAGGTTGGGCTTCGACTCCAGATTCAATTTGTTTCTCGATGTCTTTACTATCCCAAATCCAAATCAGTCCGCCATCAGTACCGACGGTTTGGATACCAACTACGGAGTTAGATTGATCAGATCCCCATACTTCGTAACCTGTATCATATTCTGTATGATCCATGGCAACTCCTTGATAGACAATTAACAAGGTCGTTGCGATCGCAATTAAAACTAGATTAATTCCCCGAGGAATAATCTTTAACTTGTTCAACATAGTTATTTTTAATAAGTAAAAACTTTAATTTTGTGGCGAGCTAATAAACTCCAAGAGTATTAATTATACAAGCTCTGAGGTGATCTAACTTTTACCAACAAAAAATTTTAATATTCCTTATTGCTTAACCTTCATGCTTCTTTTTCGTTTGGGGATAATGTCGGTAGAAACAGACCAATATTTTGAGGCTTGGTTAAGGTTATATGTCATGAAATTCGGCTCAAAACCATTTAAATTATTGATTTCTAACTCATTAATATCGATGGTTAAATTTTTGATAATTTCATCCCCCAAGGCTTTAGCTAACAGAGGAATAACCGCATTACCAATTTCCCTAAAACCATGCCAAATCGTCTCGTGAAATAAAAACCAATCAGGAAAAGTATGTAACCTTGCTCCTTCTCTAACCGTAATACATCGGGGTTGTTGGTAATGGATGGGGCGCGGGGCGGTATGGGCCCCTTTATCCCTACCTGTACCTGCCCTGAGAGTGTTACATAATCCTGTGGGTGAAAGTTTGAGAAAACGACTTACTTTATCAATTTCCCCTGCCGACACCGATTGAAAACGCTGTTTTGATTTTGAGCTATGGTTTGAACCTACATGGTTATATATTAGATTATCTCTTTCCCTTTGATGACAAAGTCTATATATCCCTTGAGGTTTTAAACTAAAATTTTTTCTAAATCCTGAATAGTCTAATTTTTCAGATTCAATACCTTTATTTACTCCTATAAAAGCAGGGATAGAGTTTAAATCTGCGATCGCACCTTGCACATCATTAAATTCCCCTGTTTCCATCGGATAATTAAGGGGAATCATATCCTGACGACTGCCCAACAAAATCAATCGTTTTCGTTTCTGAGGCGCCCCAAAAAGACTCGCATTCATCACCCTAGGTTTAGCTACCCTATAACCAATACTATTAAACTCCTCCATCAACTCTTGTAAAAATTGCTGATGCTTTCCTGTCAACATCCCCGGTACATTTTCAAAAATAAAATATTTCGGTTGTAAGTCCTTAATTACCCTCAAATACTCAAACACAAGGGCGTTACGAGGATCATCTAGTTGACGTTTACCCATCAATGAAAATCCCTGACAAGGAGGCCCCCCTGCCACTAAGTCAAGCTCTTTTTGCGGAATTATATCTTTTAAAATCGTCGTGTTTAATTCACTAATATCTTGGCATATGGTTTTAGTGTAAGGAAAATTGAGATGATGAATCAAAGCATGGATAGGATCAATTTCTACCCCAGCGACAATGTCAAACCCAGAGGCTTCCAAACCCAGAGACATTCCCCCACACCCTGCAAATAAATCAATGGCAATGGGTCTTTTTTTTAATGGAGAATTGATAATTGATAATTGAGAATGAAGGATCATCTAGTCAATGGTTGATTGTTTAGCAAAAAATTAATTGTCCATTGTTATACTGAATCCTGTTTGAATAATATACTAATTAGGGCGGGGAACAGGGAACCGGGAACAGGCAAAAGATAATAACAATTGTTTATTGTCAATGGTTACACAGTGGATAATAGTAAACTTTACCAATCGGATTTGGTATTAATTGTTCATTGTCAATTGAAGAAAAAACCCCCTACCGAAGTAGAGGGCTAAATTTTAATCACTTATAGGGATAGATTCGAGTTTTAACCGAACTTACCAGCCGTAGAAGCAATTAAGAATGCTGCGTAGGTCAGGATATAGCCAACGGTGAAGTGAGCTAAACCAACCAAACGAGCTTGTACGATGGACAATGCAACGGGCTTGTCTTTCCAGCGAACTAAGTTAGCTAGAGGAGTGCGCTCGTGCGCCCATACGATGGTTTCGATCAACTCTTGCCAGTATCCACGCCAAGAGATGAGGAACATGAAACCAGTTGCCCAAACGAGGTGTCCGAATAAGAACATCCAAGCCCAGACGGAGAGGTTATTAACACCATAGGGGTTATAACCGTTGATTAACTGAGCGGAGTTCGCCCATAGATAATCTCTGAACCAACCCATGAGGTAGGTAGAGTTTTCGTTGAACTGGGCAACGTTACCAGTCCATACACCGAGGTGTTTCCAATGCCAGTAGAAGGTTAACCATCCAAGGGTGTTTAACATCCAGAACATAGCGAGGTAGAAGGCATCCCATGCGGAGATGTCACAAGTACCGCCACGACCAGGACCATCACAAGGGAAGGAATAACCGAAGTCTTTTTTGTCGGGCATTAATTTAGAACCACGAGCATCTAAAGCACCTTTCACCAAAATTAAGGTGGTGGTATGTAAACCAAGGGCGATCGCATGGTGTACTAAGAAGTCACCAGGACCAATGCTGAGGAATAAGGAGTTAGTACCGTTGTTAACAGCATCTAACCAACCAGGTAACCAGACATTACCATAGTTAGGATAAGCAGTATAAGCAAGGCTATCAGGATTAGATAACAAAGTATCAAAACCATACAACGCTTTACCAGAAGCTGCTTGAACGAACTGAGCGAACACAGGTTCAATCAAGATTTGTTTTTCGGGAGTACCGAAAGCAACCACAACATCGTTATGAACATAAAGTCCGAGGGTGTGGAAACCTAAGAAGAGGGATACCCAGCTGAGGTGGGAAATAATTGCCTCTTTGTGTTCTAGCATACGAGCTAAAACGTTATCTTTGTTAGCTTCGGGATCGTAGTCACGTACAAAGAAGATTGCACCGTGGGCAAAAGCACCAACCATTAAGAATCCAGCGATGTACTGGTGGTGGGTGTAAAGAGCCGCTTGGGTGGTGTAGTCCTTAGCGATGAAAGCATAGGAGGGTAGAGAGTACATATGTTGAGCCACCAAGGAAGTCACAACCCCTAAACAAGCTAGGGCTAAACCTAACTGGAAGTGTAAAGAGTTGTTGACGGTGTCATATAAACCTCTATGTCCTGCACCTAATCTTCCAGAAGGAGGATTGTGAGCCGCTAAGATGTCTTTGATGCTGTGACCGATTCCCCAGTTAGTGCGGTACATGTGACCAGCAATAATGAAGATAACTGCGATCGCCAAGTGATGGTGTGCAATGTCAGTCAACCATAAAGACTCGGTTTGAGGATGGAAACCACCTAAGAAAGTTAGGATTGCAGTTCCGGCACCGTTAGCAGTTCCGAAGGCATGGTTAGCAGTGTCAGGGTTTTGAGCATAAACACCCCAATTTCCAGTAAAGAAAGGAGCTAACCCAGCAGGGTGAGGTTTTACACTCAAGAAGTTATCCCAACCTACATGGATACCACGGGACTCAGGAATGGCGACGTGAACCAAGTGACCAGTCCATGCTAAAGAACTCACACCGAATAAACCAGCTAAGTGGTGGTTTAGGCGAGACTCAGCATTTTTAAACCAAGAGAGGCTAGGACGGAACTTAGGTTGTAAGTGCAACCAACCAGCAAACAAGAACACAGCAGAGAGGATTAAAAGACCTACTGCACCGCTGTACAAGTCTTGGTTTGTGGTCATACCGATGGTATAGAACCAGTGGTAAACACCAGAGTAAGCGACGTTTACGGGACTAGATGAACCAGCTTGAGAGAAAGCATCGATCGCACCTTGACCGAAATGAGGATCCCAAATCGCATGGGCGATGGGACGTACGTTTAAAGGATCTTTGATCCACTGCTCAAAATTGCCTTGCCATGCTACATGGAATACGGTTCCGGAAGTCCAGAGAAAGATAATCGCCAAATGACCGAAATGAGAAGCAAAAATCTTTTGATAGAGATTCTCTTCGGTCATACCGTCATGAGTTTCAAAGTCATGAGCGGTAGCTATTCCGTACCATATCCGCCGTGTAGTTGGATCTTGGGCTAAATCTTGGCTAAATTTGGGAAATTTAGTTGCCATAGCTTTTTCTAGGAAGTCTCCTGTTACACAATGAGGGTCAACGTTTTATTTTGTCGTTGCTCAATTTTGTTTTTTTGCTCTTGCCCAGAGCCTATGAGGATAAGTCCGGGCAAGTTTTAAAGTGTTTTTTTTAACCTTGTTGAAAACGATTTAAATCATTATCAACCTATAATTTAACTTTTAAAACGGCTTCATTTGTTATTTTATAACGTATTTAACCGTCCCTTTCCCCACAATTGTAGAGAAAGTTTACATTCTTAACCAACGGCGAGAATTCGACAGAGGAAGAATGCCCAGGTAGTTACGATACCTCCTAAGAGATAGTGTGCTACCCCAACCGCACGACCTTGAACGATGCTCAAAGCACGGGGTTGAATTGCAGGGGCTAAATTTAGTTTGTTATGAGCCCATACAATGGATTCAATTAATTCTTGCCAGTAGCCACGTCCACTGAATAGGAACATTAAGCTGAAGGCGAAGATGAAGTGACCTGCAAGGAACATAATTCCGTAAGCAGATAGAGCGGAACCGTAAGAGTTAATTACGTTAGCGGCTTGCGCCCATAAGAAGTCTCTTAACCAACCGTTGATGGTGATGGCACTTTGGGCAAAGTTACCACCAGTGATGTGAGATACGGTACCATCGGGAGCCACACTACCCCATACATCAGACTGCATTTTCCAGCTGAAGTGGAAGATAACAATAGATAGGGAGTTGTACATCCAGAATAGACCTAAGAACACATGATCCCATCCAGATACTTGACAAGTACCACCACGACCGGGTCCATCACAGGGGAAACGGAAGCCAAGCTCAGCTTTATCGGGGATAAGTCTGGAGCTACGGGCATAAAGTACACCTTTGAGAAGGATTAATACGGTAACGTGAATGGTGAAAGCATGGATATGGTGAACCATGAAATCAGCGGTACCCAAAGCAATGGGCATCATAGCCACTTTGCCACCCACAGCCACAACATCGCCACCAAAAGCATAACTAGCAGGGCCAGAAGCGAAAGGAGCGGTGCCACCGGGGGCTACGGAATGGAGGTTTTGAATCCACTGAGCGAATACAGGTTGTAACTGAATTGCGCTGTCAGAGAACATGTCTTGAGGACGACCTAAAGCTCTCATGGTATCGTTGTGAATGTATAAACCGAAGCTATGGAAGCCGAGGAAAATACATACCCAGTTGAGGTGAGAGATAATAGCGTCTCTATGACGTAATACTCTGTCTAAGAGATTGTTAACATTTTTAGCAGGATCATAATCACGAACCATGAAGATGGAAGCGTGAGCTCCAGCACCTACAATCAAGAATCCACCAATCCACATGTGGTGAGTAAAGATGGACAACTGAGTACCGTAATCGGTAGCTAAGTAGGGGTAAGGAGGCATGGCGTACATGTGTTGCGCCACGATGATGGTTAAAGAACCTAGTAATGCTAAGTTAATGGCTAATTGGGCGTGCCATGAAGTGGTTAAAATTTCATAAAGTCCTTTGTGACCTTCACCAGTGAATGGCCCTTTGTGACCTTCTAAAATTTCTTTCATGCTGTGACCGATACCCCAATTAGTGCGGTACATGTGACCAGCAATAATGAAGAGAACTGCGATCGCCAAGTGATGGTGAGCGGTATCGGATAACCAAAGACCACCAGTTACAGGGTTTAATCCACCTTTAAAGGTTAAAAAGTCAGCGTAAACGCCCCAATTTAAGGTAAAGAATGGTTTTAAACCTTCGGCAAAACTGGGATACAACTCAACCATTTTACTGGAATCGAGAATGAACTCATGGGGTAAGGGAATATCCGCAGGGGCAACACCAGCATCCAATAACTTGTTGATAGGTAAAGATACGTGGATTTGGTGACCTGCCCAACCCAAAGAGCCTAACCCTAGTAAACCTGCGAGGTGGTGGTTCATCATGGATTCCACATTTTGGAACCATTCTAGTTTAGGGGCTGCTTTGTGGTAGTGGAACCAACCAGCAAAGAGCATTAAACCAGCCATGACTAAACCACCAATGGCGGTTACATAGAGCTGATAGCTATTGGTAAAACCAGAGGCTCTCCATAATTGGAAGAAGCCAGATGTGATTTGAATACCATGGAAACCACCGCCAACGTCGGCATTGAGGATGTCTTGTCCTACAATGGACCAAACTTGTTGGGCGCTGGGTTTAATGTTAATGGGATCGGATAGCCATGCTTCATAGTTAGAGAAGCGGGCCCCGTGGAAATACATCCCACTTAACCATACAAATACTACTGCTAAATGACCGAAGTGGGCACTGAAGATTTTACGAGAAATATCTTCAAGGTCACTGGTCTGAGTGTCGAAATCGTGTGCATCGGCATGAAGATTCCAAATCCAAGTGGTGGTTTTGGGTCCTCTAGCTAAAGTACGATCAAAGTGTCCCGGTTTACCCCATTTCTCGAAAGAAGTGGGTACTGGATCTTTGTCGACGACTACTTTAGCTTTTGCCTCTTTTTGAGGGGTTACTGTCATGAGTGATTCTTCTCTCGACAAATACTTAAACTACTACATTAACCAAGATGATAATGGGTATTTGCTACTGTTGTGGGATTTGCTTAACAATATTTAAAATTTACTTAACAATTGCTACAATTAAGCTCTAGCTTAACTTTTAGTGACAAAAGTCAAGGCTTTGTTACTTTTCTTTATGTATTTGGTTTTAGTAGTTAAAATCACATTTTTTCTCTAAATTTCGAGTTGAGAAATAATTTTTGCTACTCCATTATTTTCTACGTTATCGGTGGTATAAGTGGCGATCGCCTTTAATTGTTCGGGGGCATCACCCATGGCGACACCAATTTGAGCATATTCAATCATGGTATAATCGTTAAAATTATCTCCGATCGCCATTACTTGAGAAGCTGATAAACCGAGGATTTTTTCCGTTACATACTTAAGGGCATCCCCTTTATGAACATTGGCGGAGGTGGCTTCGAGGTAAATGGGATTAGACTGGGTTAGATAAAGATTATGACGGTGATAACGTTGCTTTAAGTCGTCTAATAATGACCTAATCAATCCAGAATCAGGACTCAAAGCCAATAGTTTGGTGGGGGATTGACTTAATAAATTACTCAAATTATCTACTACATTAACGGTAATGCCTGATCTTTCAATGTAAGAGTCTGTTTTTTCGGTTACTTTATCTACATATAATTGATCATTGAAATAAATGTGAATTTCGACATCGTGCGATCGCAAATAATTTACCAATTCCAAAGCAATGGTATGCTCGAGGGGACGATGGGAAATCATTTCCCCATTAAATGGGTTTTGAATCCATGCCCCGTTATAGGAGATGATGGGTAAATCCGCCCCAATTTCTTGATGAAAACGATAAGCCGAACAGTACATTCTCCCCGTGGCGAGTCCAACTTTTACTCCCCTAGCTTGAACTTTTTTGATGGCTTCTATTACTTCAGGGTTTACTCGATTCGATTCCCCTGCGATGGTGCCGTCAATGTCTAAAAATAGTAGTTTAATGTTTTCCATGGATTTTTTTACATCTATATATATGGTGTGAAATTACTTAACGGAAGTTCGGGATCATATTTTCTAGTTAAGGCGGGTAGCAATGAACAATTGACAGTAAACAATTACTATCTCTTGCCTACTTATAACCATTATTCTGAACTAAGGTTAATTGTGTTTAGTAGAACTAAAAAGGAAAGAATGACCTGTATCCACTAAAAAGCGATTTTTGACGGCATCTCTACCCAATAACATTCTAAAGCCCATGGAGTCTCGATTTGTCAGGGTAAGGGCGATCGCCCATGAAATATCACCTAAAATAATCTTAGTCTCAATAACTGGTCGAGTTTCAGCAACCCCTCCCGAATTTTTAACAGTGCGATATTCCAATAATGGTGCAGTAGTCAAAATAGAGGTTTTATTATCTTTTTGAATGGGATGGACTTCAAACTCGACTATTTTTTGGTTTTCCTTTTCCACAACTTTGACATTGAAAGCATGAAGGGCAGAAGTTTTGGCACCCGTATCAATTTTTGCCTTAATTTTTTTAACCTCCAATTGAGGCAAAGCTAAATATTCTCGCCAACCAATTAATGGCAATGATTGATTTTTTTTGATACTCATGAAATTTTTGATGAAACAATATTTGATAATAAGTAAAATAACTTAAGTACGGATTAAGCAGATGAAAGTCGAAGCCTGTTTAAATTAAATAAGAACTTCTTAGGTTTATAACAATAGAAAATTAATTCGCAGAGTTTTTTTTCATACTAATAAATTATCCTAATTTCTATAAATAAATGCTGAACGTAAATATAGCTATTATTAATGTAATTATTACACCAATTTGTAAGAGCAGTTCAGCTTTTTTCAAAAAAAAATTATGCTAGATTTTTTTTAATTATGATTCAATCAAACTCACATTAAAATTAACTAGAATCGTGATTTTGCTTAGTAGTTGGTTGAGAAATTTTGTAGGGAATGTTACCTTAACATATTTATGTAATTAAATCAATTAAAATAGGACAAAAAAAATGTATTGCATTTGAAGTAAAAAAGACAGTTAGTCAAAAGAAAATAATGATTAGAATAAAAAAGAATCTAATTTCGACATATTTTTCCCATGGACTTTATTTCAGATACATTAATTTTATCAAGGATGCAATTTGCATTCACTGCAATATTTCATATGCTATGGCCAGTATTAACCACAGGCATGGCAATTTATTTGGTAATTGTTGAGGGATTATGGCTAAAAACTAAAAATCCAGACTATTATTATCATGCTCGTTTTTGGGCAAAATTGTATGTGTTAAACTTCGGTATTGGCGTTGCTTCTGGCTCTCCCATGGCTTTTCAGTTTGGGACTAACTGGGCGCCTTTTTCGGAGTCAGTAGGAGATTTTTTCGGTAGTATTCTCGGTTTTGAGGCAACCATGGCATTTATGCTAGAGGCTGGTTTTTTAGGTATTATGTTATTTGGTTGGGAGAGGGTAAACCCTGTCATCCACTACATTGCTACGATTTTGGTGGCATTTGGGGCAAACCTTTCCACTTTCTGGATTTTAACCGCTAATTCTTGGATGCAAACCCCCGCAGGAGGAGAATTTGTGGAGGGGAAATTTGTGGTAAGCAATTATTTTGAGGGAATGTTAAATCCTTTCATGATCAAAAGTGTTTCCCATATGTTTTTAGCTACCCTCGAAACTTCTTTGTTTGTCATTGGCGGTATTAGTGCTTGGTATTTGCTCAAAAAACGTCATCAGGCTTTTTTCACTCGCTCTCTCAAAATTGTGTTGGTCGTTGCGATCGCCATTACCCCTTTACAAGTCTATGTAGGGCATCTAAGCGCCGAACAGGTATACCACTACCAACCCACGAAGTTAGCAGCCATGGAAGCGTTGTGGGATACCATTCCCGCAGGAGAGAAAGCTGATTGGAGTCTGTTGGCAGCGCCCAACAATAAAATAGAGAGTAACAATTGGGAAATTAAAGTACCAAACGCCCTAAGCTATATCCTAGAGTTTAAACCTCGTTTAAGTGAGCCTGTATTAGGTTTAAAAGAATGGCAACCAGAAGATCGTCCCTCCATGGTAGGTTTGGTATATTATGCCTTTCGCCTCATGAGTGGCATTGCTTTCGTGTTTGTGGGCATCATGGTAGTATCTATCATTCAATGGCTAAGGGGTAAATTTACCGCCGAAAGTTTAACGGAACAAAAATTATTAATGTGGGCTTGGATATTCAGCGCCCCTATGGGTTATCTGGCGGTAGAATCTGGTTGGATAGTGCGCTGTGTGGGTAGACAACCTTGGGTTGTATATGGACAAATTCGCACGGCAGATGCAGTGTCCAATCTACCTGCGGGAAATGTCTTAACTTCCTTGATTATCTTTTTGGCTATTTATACTTTGCTTTTCTTTTCTGCCCTTTATTTTGGCAGTCGTATCATCCGCAAAGGACCCAATTTTGATTTACCTTTACCCAATGCGACGGAGGTAGAAACCCCTTTGGATGTCAATCCTGCTAAACATATTCCCAATAGTCGCCCCATTAATTAGGTGGTAGGTTTCAGGTGTCAGGTGTCAGGTTTTAGGCAGAAAATTATCTTTTGCCTCTTACCTGTGGCTTTTATTGTAAATTCAAGAAATTTTTATCATGGAATCATTAGATTATTTGTTGCCTTTAGTGTGGTTTGCTATTTTGGCTTTGTTTTTGTTTATGTATGTGATGTTAGATGGTTTTGATTTGGGGGTGGGTATTCTTTCCCTTACTTCTTCTACGGAGGAAAGGAGGAGTATATTAATGACCAGTTTAAGTAATGTGTGGGATGCTAATGCTACTTGGCTAATTTTGATGGGGGGAAGTTTATTTGGTGCTTTTCCTCTTGCCTATGCCACCATTTTAAGCTCTCTCTATATCCCGATTATGATTATGGTAATTGGGTTGGTTTTTCGCACGGTGGCGTTTGAATTTCGGGAAAATTCTGAGCGTAAATTTTTCTGGAATGTGGCTTTTGGTATTGGTAGTTTCGTGGCTACTTTGGGGCAGGGTTTTGCCCTTGCAGGGGTAATTGAGGGAATTCATGTGGATGAGACAGGGCATTTTATTGGCTCCACTTGGGATTGGTTTAACTGGCGTAGTATTATTATTGCTTTCACTTTGATCCAAGGTTATGTTTTAATTGGCTCTTGTTATCTAATTATGAAAACTTCTGGTAGTTTACAGGACACCCATTATAAAACAGCTAAAATCGCTTCTATTACTACTTTATTAGGTGCGATCGCCATTACTGCTGTGACCCCAATTTTTTCTATTTTTGCTAGAAATCGATTGTTTGAACAACCATTTATTTACATTTTTAGTACCATTCCTATTATTGGGATAAGTTTAATTATTTGGCTACTTATTAGCCTTAATAAAAAGCAAGAAAAAATCCCGTTTATCCTGACTATCTTAATATTTTTACTTACTTTTGTGGGTTTGGCATTAGTGGTATTTCCCTACATTATTCCCCCCAGTATTACTATCTATGAAGCCGCTGCTTCTCCTAGCTCATTGGTATTTATGTTAATATTCATTGGCTTTTTAATACCAATTATGCTTTTTTATAATATCTATAATTATTTTGTATTTCGTGGCAAAGTTACCACAGAATAATTATATTTAATATTCTTAAATAATCTAAATTGGAGATAAGTGGAAAGTATTATTTTCTCTTGGGTTGAAAATTTTATATTATCTTAGAAACAAAAATACAATCACCTTAATCCTAGTTGAGGTTAAAATATTTGAGGGTAGTATAAACTTTTGCCAGTCTTTTATCAAAACTATTAAATGAATAATGACACAGGCTACTTGTTAGTAGTGCATGGTAGTAGAAATCCTCAATATAAAATATATCTGGATCGTCTTGCTGACTTGATTCGGGAGAAGTTGAAGACACTAGGGGTTAACGGCTACTTGGATACTGCTTATCTGGAACTTTCTTCACAATCTTTGGCGCAAAAAATTACCGATTTTGCCCACTTTTGTCATCGGCAGAGTTATAAACAAATCAAAATATTACCTCTTTTTCTTTTTTCTGGTACTCATGTTATGGATGATATACCCGAACAAGGTGCGATCGCCCTTAAAAATATAGCTTATGTTGGTATAGACATAAAAATATTACCTCATTTAGGTTCTGAAGGCTCATTGTTAGGCTTATTACAAGAAAAATATCAAAAATATCCTCATCATCAAAGAATCTTAATAGCCCATGGTACAAGGTTAAAAGAAGGACAAGCAGAGGCGAGTTTGTTGGCAAAAAATAGTTCAGCGACACTGACGTTTTGGTCAATGAATCCTTTTTATGATCAGGTTATAACTAATTTAGTCACATTAGGGGCAAAAAAGATTGTGATGCTTCCTTACTTTTTATTCCCCGGTAAAATTACAAGGGCGATCGCCTTTAGAATAGAAGAAATAAAAACCGAATATAATGACCTTAGCTTAGAAATTATAGACCCTTTAGGGGCAACCCCCGAATTAGCCCATATAATAGTCAAAAATCTTCTCGAAAAATGATTATAAAAGCCCTAATTATATGGCTATTAATAGCCCTAGCAGAAACAATACAGGGCATTATTAGAGTAAAATTTGTGAGCCGAAAAATAGGAGAATCTTTAGCCAAAAAGTTAGGAATAATTAGTGGTTGTTTCCTGATATTTTTAATTACTTGGTTTACTCTTCCTTGGATAAAACCGAATACGATAATAGACGCTTTTTTAATTGGCTTATTATGGTTATTTCTAATGGTCAATTTCGATCTTTTACTTGGTAGATATGTTTTTCATTATTCATGGAAACGCATCAGCTATGACTTCAATATTTATCGAGGTGGCTTTTTAGGCATTGGAATGCTATTTCTATTTATCGCCCCTAGTTTAGTATTTTTACTCAAAATAAATTAATTGAAATTAAATGTACTATTTGAATATATATTATTTTTTTTATAAAATTGGGATCAATATTATCAAAAATAATCATGTATCAAGCCAAACTAAAAGAAGCCCACGTCACCGTTAAGGATTATATGGACATAGCTGGGAAAATTTGCCGAGAATATTTCTCTGAATTTTTCACATTAGTATTAATCACTCAACTCCCAGTGGCTTTATTAGGTATAGGTATAGGGCCCATTGAAAGTCCAGAAGATATAACGCCCTTATTTTTTCCATACTCTGTCATCTCATCTATTTTGAGCATTTTAGGTGTCATGGCAACTATGAAAATCACAGAAGCCTATATTCTTGGCAAATCTATTCAAGTAAGTGAAGCCCTTAGTTTTGCCTTATCAAAATTACTTTCGTCCATACTGGTGACAATTATCATCACTTTCTTATCACTGGTGGGTTTTATCTTTTTCTTCATTCCGGGAATATATATAGCCAATGTCTTATATTTTGCTCTTGATTCCATCGTCTTAAGAAATCAAAAAGTTATGGAATCTTTGGGATATAGTTATAATTTAGTCAAAGGACAATGGTGGAAAATTTTTGGTAGAAATATTCTATTATTCCTAATTCTTTTTGTGATGATTTTTGTAAGTACTATTGGATTTACTTTGATAAATTTTGGTCTGGGTTGGATTCCTTTTATGCCTCTCTTAATTTCCATTGCTGATGTTTTAGTAACAGGCTTAATTTCTTATTTTTTCTTCACCATGCTGACAGTATTTTTCCTTAATGTCGATTATCTTCGTCATCCCTAAAATTGATTTATTTTCTGACTTTTGATGACAACTATTCTAAATCTAAGGGATTAAAATCAAGAGAAGATGTACTGCCATGGCGTATTTTTTATGCCATAGGTAAAGCTAATCTTGCCCCATCGCCAAAAGAGCAACCCCATAACAGGCTTCAGTGTGCAGAGATTTTACCACAGGCACATGTAACTTTAATTGCCTTATCTGTCGCCATGGTTCATTTACCGAACCCCCTCCTGCAGTATATACTTTAGTAAGGGCATTTGCCCCTAGTTGTTGTAATAATTGATAACCTTTATTCTCAATATCGGCAATACCTTCTAAAATACCTTGGAAAAAAAGCAGAGGTTTATCAGGTTTTGGCTCTAATTTTGGGTTTAATTCGGGATTGTTAATAGGAAAACGATCGCCCTTATTTATTAATGGATAATAATGATAATTAAGTAGTTTATTAGGATTAATATGATTGGTTAACTCTTGCAATTGTTGGGCAGAAAAAAAATGTTTTAAAACAGCACCTCCCGTATTAGAAGCGCCCCCAGTTAACCATAAATTGCCCAAACGATGGCTATAAATGCCATAACGACTATCATCAACTTTTTTATCACTCAAAAGTTTTAAGACAAGGGTTGAACCCAAGGAAGTTACTCCTTCCCCCGTTGTTTTAACACCACTAGCCAAAAAAGCAGCGATACTGTCTGTGGTACCTGTTTTAATGACACACTGAGGATTGATATTAAATTTTTTACTAATATTTACCATTATGGAGGCAACTGTTTCTCCCGGATATTTCACCATCGGTAAAAGGTGGGAAAAAGGTTTATTTTTTAGCCATTGAGGATAGGTTAAATTTTCCACGTCATAGCCTAATTTGAGGGCGTTATGATAATCGCTGATGCCTAATTTTCCATGTAATAAAAAACCGAGATAATCCGCTTGATGGAGAAAATAATGGGCTTTTTTAAATATAGGTTGTTGATACCACCAATAAAGTTTGGCAAGGCTAGAAGTGGCGCTGAGGGTAAGATGATTTTCGGGGACAAATTCTCGTAGTTGGGGGAGGATACTTTTTCCTCGATTATCGTTATACCAAAGGGGATTGGTGAGGGGTTTTCCTTCCTTGTCGCACAACAAAACCGTGCTGGATGTACCCGAAAGGGCGATCGCCCTTAGATTTTGTTTTATATTGAGGGGTAATTGGGCAAAAACTTGCCACAGTGCTTCCTCCCACTGGGAAAAATGCTCGTAATGGGAGGATTCTATCTTGATAGTATCAGTACATTGACGATCTTGATCAAGGGCGATCGCCCTTACCCCCGAAGTACCAAAATCAAAACCTAAATAAAAACTTTCCACCATAACACCTCCATTTCTTAGCAAAACAAAAATACATCAACATAAAGGTTTGAGCAAAAAATAATTGTTAATTGTCCATTGTCAATGGTCCATTGCTAACGGCTCTCTATGTTAAAATAATGATTATTCTTGACCTCCATGGCGATCACTAATTTTATAAAAAAATAACCCTGTTATGACTGTAACTCAAGTAAGTGCGATCGATCCTAACATCAGAAAAGACTTTCCCATCCTCCACCAAGAAATTAACGGAAAGCCCTTAATTTACTTTGATAATGCCGCCACATCCCAAAAGCCCACCGCCGTTATCAACGCCCTGAAAAATTACTATGAGTATAACAACGCCAATGTCCATAGAGGCGCCCACAGTCTTAGCGGTAGGGCAACCGATGACTATGAAGGTGCAAGGGATAAAGTCGCCAAATTTATCAATGCCCGTAGTCGCAACGAAATCGTCTATACCCGTAACGCCAGTGAAGCCATAAACATCGTTGCCTATACTTGGGGTTTAAGCAATCTTCAACCAGATGATGAAATCATTTTAAGTGTCATGGAACATCATAGTAACATTGTTCCTTGGCAAATCATCGCCCAAAAAACAGGAGCAAAAATCCGTTTTGTAGAACTCACTGACACCGAAGAATTTGACCTACAACAATATAAAACCTTCCTCAACGAAAAAACCAAATTAGTATCCATAGTTCATGTTTCTAATACCCTCGGATGTATTAATCCCGTAGAGGAAATTATCAACCTCGCCCATAAGCAAGGGGCGAAAGTGTTAATCGATGCCTGTCAAAGCCTTCCCCATCTTCCCATCGATGTCCAAGCCATGGATTGTGATTGGTTAGTGGGTTCGGGTCATAAAATGTGTGCCACCACAGGCATTGGATTTTTATACGGTAAAGAAGAACTATTATTAGAAATGCCCCCTTTCCTTGGGGGAGGGGAAATGATAGGCGAAGTATATCTCGACCATTTTACTTGTGGTGAACTTCCCCACAAATTTGAAGCAGGTACTCCTGCCATCGGTGAAGCCATTGCCCTTGGTGCGGCGGTGGATTATTTGAGTAATATTGGTATGGATAAAATTCATCAATATGAAGAACAATTAACTGCCTATCTATTTGAAAAATTAGACCAAATTCCTAACCTGAGAATTTATGGCAATCAACCCACCCCAGAGGGCAAAGGAAGAGCTTGTTTAGCGGCTTTTAATGTGGATGGTATCCATGCCAGTGATTTAGCAACACTTCTTGATAATGAAGGTATTGCCATTCGTTCTGGTCATCATTGTACCCAACCTTTGCACCGTTATTTAGAAATTTCAGGCAGTGCGAGGGCAAGTCTTTATTTTTACAATACTTTTGAGGAAATAGATACTTTTATAAAAGCCCTCAAGGAAACTATCGATTTTTTCACACAAATGATGTAGTGCCGATATACTGCAAACCAAATAATACTAAGGATAATGGTTAATAATGCCTCTAATTTAGTAAATAGCATATAAATAAAAACCACAGGTATTTGTTCTGAACTTTTTATTTTTCCCAAACTGAACAAAATTATGACTATTTATAATAGGATTAGCAAAATATATTTAATCATATCCTTATAAAAAAGAAATAGAGGTATAAAATGATAATTACGGAACAATTATTATTAACCAAATGGCAATCTTTAGATATCGAAAAGAAGGCTGAAGTTTGGGCTTTAATTGATAAATTAAGTGAAAATAGTGAGCAAGATAATAATAAACTAATAGACTATCTGCCTAAAACAAAAAGGGGTAAAAAATTATGGGCTTTAAGACAAGAAATCGTTAAAAAATCTGGTGTAAAACTTTTAGATTGGGATGAAATAGAAGCTGAAATGAATGACATTAGAGGCAAAGAATAATCGTGTACATTCTTTCCTATTTGGACTCAGGTGTATTAATTGCTGCCTCTAGGGGAAATGATCTAGTCTCCGCACAAGCTAACTTAATATTAGATGATAATAGTCGTTATTTTTGTTCTAGTAATTTTGTGCGTTTAGAAATTTTAACCAAGGCAAAATATTATAAGCAGATTGAAAAAGCTAATTTTTATAATGCTTTTTTTGATATGTGTAATGTATGGGCAAATGACTTAAATACTATTGTTAAATTAGCAGAAGATTTAGCAATTAGCTATGGTTTAAATGCTTTAGATGCTTTACAGATAGCTAGTGCTATTTCTGTCAATGCTGATGAGTTTATAACCACAGAAAAACCAACGAAACCTCTCCATCGGGTGACCGACATCAACGTTATTTCTCTGATGAATATTTAACTATCACTACAATCAAATTATAGTTTAAATATGATGTTTCGGGAATTAGTCATGGGACTATCGGAGGATGTTAATAAAAGATGAAACAAGGGCGTAATAACAGATAAACTTAAAAACAACAATTGACTATTACTAACGATTAATATGAGCTATTACATGGATAGAAGGGCTTACGCCGAAACCTATGGACCTACTAAAGGCGATCGCTTCAGGTTAGCTGATACAGAATTGTTTATCGAAGTAGAGGAAGACTATACCGTCTATGGAGATGAGGTAAAATTTGGGGGCGGTAAAGTCATTCGTGATGGCATGGGGCAGTCGGGCATTTCTAGGGCAGATGGGGCAGTGGACACAGTCATTACCAATGCTCTAATTCTTGATTGGTGGGGGATCGTCAAAGCAGACATAGGTATCAAGGACGGCAAAATATGCACCATAGGCAAAGCAGGAAATCCCGATATTCAACCTAATGTAGATATAATTATTGGTCCGGGTACCGAAGCCATTGCAGGGGAGGGGATGATTCTCACCGCTGGGGGAATTGATACCCACATTCATTTTATCTGTCCTCAACAAATTGAAACAGCCCTCGCCTCGGGTATTACCACCATGATTGGCGGAGGCACAGGCCCTGCGACGGGTACCAATGCCACCACCTGCACCCCTGGAGAGTGGCACATGGCGAGGATGTTGGAATCGGCAGATGCCTTTGCCATGAACTTGGGTTTTTTGGGCAAAGGAAACAGTAGTCAGGAAGCAGGGTTAATTGAACAAATCAAAGCAGGGGCGATCGGTTTAAAACTGCATGAGGATTGGGGTACAACTCCCTGGACTATCGACACTTGCCTATCGGTAGCAGATAAATATGATGTGTCGGTGGCAATCCATACTGATACTCTCAATGAGGCAGGTTTTGTGGAGGAAACTATCAACGCTTTCAAAAATAGGGCAATCCATACCTATCACACCGAAGGAGCAGGAGGTGGTCATGCCCCTGATATTATTCGGGTATGCGGGGAAATGAATGTTTTGCCTTCTTCTACCAATCCCACTCGTCCTTATACCATGAATACCCTTGAAGAACATTTGGATATGCTGATGGTGTGCCATCATCTCGATAAAAATATTCCCGAGGATGTAGCTTTTGCGGAGTCTCGTATTCGTCGGGAAACCATTGCGGCGGAGGATATTCTCCATGATTTGGGGGCTTTTAGTATGATCGCCTCGGATTCTCAGGCGATGGGTAGGGTAGGGGAGACGATTATTCGTACTTGGCAGACTGCCCATAAAATGAAGGTACAAAGGGGAGTTTTGAGTTCTTCGGACAATTCCCCTGCGGATAATTTTCGAGCCAAAAGATATGTGGCGAAATATACCATCAATCCTGCTATTACCCATGGAGTAGCGGATCATGTGGGTTCGGTGGAGGTGGGTAAATTGGCGGATTTAGTGTTATGGAAACCTGCTTTTTTTGGGGTAAAACCTGAATTGGTGATCAAAGGAGGGGTGATCGCCTTTGCCCAGATGGGTGATGCTAATGCTAGTATTCCTACCCCTCAGCCTATCCACTCTCGCCCCATGTTTGCTAGTTTTGGCGGTGCGATCGCCTCTACATCCTTAACCTTCATTTCCCAAGTCGCTCAACAATTAGACATCAAAAGTAAATTAGGCTTACAAAAACCCACCGTTGTAGTCAAAAATACCCGCACCATCACCAAAGCAGACATGAAATTAAACGCCTATACCCCCAAAATAGATGTGGATCCTGAAACCTACGAAGTTAGAGCCGACGGGGAACTTTTGACCTGCGAACCTGCTTCTGTGTTACCCATGGCGCAAAGATACTTTTTGTTTTAACGAAAACTGATACGGGTTGAACATTGTTCAACCTAAATCTTACCTTTATTTATACAATGGTTATAGAGAATCAAATAACAGGGATTTATGAATCTAAGGGAAAAAAATACTACCACGAAAACCATTTATAAAGATAATATTATTGACCGTTTATTTATTGCCCTCTTTTGCCGTAAGATGGAAAAAGCCTTGGGTGCCAAAACAAACTTGAAAGGTTATGATGGTTTTGTGGATTTATCCCAAAAAATTATGAAAGGACGTAATCCACAACAACAACAGGATTTAGTCGCCGTAATTTTAAAATCCCTTGTACCATCCCCAGTATTATATCTTACCCGTACCTTTGTACCCGCCAATAAATGGGTATGTGAGGCAAACGCTTGGTTTGCTAAGGTATTATTTCCATGGTTAGTGGGGATATGTGAGCTAAGGGAGGTAGAAATTGAAACAGAAAATAATCAAAAAACTATCCAAAATAGTGGGGTACATATCAAAAAATGTCGCTATCTGGAAAATAGTGGCTGTGTGGCAATGTGTATTAATATGTGTAAGCTACCTACCCAAAAATTTTTCACCGAATCTTTTGGCATTCCCGTTACCATGACTCCTAATTTTGAAGATTTTAGTTGTGAAATGGTATTCGGACAAAATCCCCCTCCCCTAAACCAAGAAGAATGCTCCCGTCAGCCTTGTTTACAGGAAATTTGTGATACGGCTGTAACTTCTTCAACTATCAAAAATCTTGCTCCTTGCCCCAAAATTTACCGAGAAGAATAATAATCACTCAATATTCATTCCCGAGCGTAAATATAGTCCTTTTAACTACAAAAACTCCTTTATTTTCAACTAATCACTGTATTAATTTGACCAATAAAGGGGATAATTGTTAACTAACGTTTATAAAGTATAGTAAAAGTTAATAGTTAATTGAATGCACATTGCTTGGCTCGGGAAAAAATCACCTTTTTGCGGAAACGTGACATATAGCAGAGAAATTACTAATGCTTTGTTGTCTCGAGGCTACAAGGTTAGTTTTCTCCATTTTGGTCAAGAAAATGAGGATTCTATGGTTGACCCTTACAATGCGGAGGTCAATTTACCCTTTATTTATAAATCACAAATTTATACTATTCCTGCTCCTAAATCTAGTCAAATTTTACTTCGATCGCTCCAGGAATTACAACCAGATTTAGTTCATGCCTCCCTAACCTTATCTCCCCTCGATTTTAAATTACCTGAAATTTGCCAACAATTAAATATTCCCCTCGTCTCCACTTTTCATCCCCCTTTTGATAGTCATTGGCGCAATATCAAATCTAGCACCCAATATTTAACCTATCAACTCTATGCGCCCAGTTTAGCCCGTTATGATAAAACCATTGTATTCTCACAACTACAAAGAAATTTATTGATTAAATTAGGGGTTGCCCCCGAAAAATTAGCTATCATTCCCAACGGTGTGGACACGGATAAATACAAACCGGGAAAATCTTATTTTAAACAACAGTTTCCTGACCATCGATTATTTGTTTATCAAGGTAGGGTGGCGGTGGAGAAAAATGTTGAGTCTTTACTCAAGGCCTGGAAACTTTCTCCTCTCAAACATGATTGTCGTCTCCTGATAGTGGGAGACGGACACCTTACCCCCAATCTTAGACCTAATTATAACGAAGATGATGGCATTATCTGGCTAGGGGCGATCGTTGATGAAACTAAACGTATCGACATTCTTAGAGGTGCCGATGTCTTTATTTTACCCTCCCTCGTAGAAGGATTATCTCTTTCTTTGTTGGAGGCGATGGCTTGTGGTTTGGCTTGTGTTGCCACAGATGCGGGCGCAGATGGAGAAGTATTAGCCAATGCAGGAATTATTCTCAGTACCCAAGGAGTAACCACCCAATTAAAAACCATATTACCCATGTTCCAACATCATCCTGAATTACCCCCTCTGTTAGGAGAAAAAGCAAGGCAAAAAATCCTTGAAAAATATACTCTCAAACATAACGTTACCAAACTTGAAAATCTATATATGAACCTCTTGAATAGACCAAAAAAAGCCCTATTCTAAGGAAACTCATCAGTAACATAGACCATTGAAAGCATTTATATAAATTTGTTAAAGATCAATGGAAATAGGACTATAGGCAATATCATTATAGTAAAAACACTTAGCCTCACTATTGGAAATAATAATAATTTCTTGGGGAGTAACAATAATATCCTCTTGATCAACTATAGCCATTTCTGTTTGCGCACTATAAAAATCTTCGAGGGTTTGATCATTTTCTTCTTCTTCTTTTTCTTTTCTAATTCTTTTTACCCTTAACTTCTTAGTACCCGTAATATATTCCTCATCTGTTAATAAAATGGTTGCTTCTGAGCTAGTATCTTTACTGATAAAACTATGGGAAATTTTATTATCTTTTACCAAAAGAAACTTAAGTAAATATTCCGCCGTTTGTTCTTTTAAAAAACCCTTTAAAACTGCTGTTTCACAAAATTTGATTCCTAGGTGTTTTTGTTCCTGAAGAATAGCATCAATTTGTTCACTATTTAATAGTCCTGCTTTCTTGAGATAATATCCAATGGGATACTCTTTTTTATAAATTTTAGCCGCTTTTTTATTTTCTATTTCCACTAAAAAATCAGCTGTCTGAGATTTTAACCAGCCTCTTAAAGCTAGTATTTCTCCTAATTTTAACTTGAAACAATGGCTTTGATCAGCAAGGGCAACCTCTAACTGAGATTCTGTAATCAAAGCTGCTTCTAATAAAAGTTCTCCTATTAATTTCTTTTTGTTTGGAGGATTATGTCCCTGTTTATTATGATTAATGTCGTCCATAAATTTTCCTCAACTTAACAACAATTTTTTTTGATAGTAGCCCCTATCAAGCTCAAAAATTTACCGGTTTACAAAAAACTAAATTGGGATTGAACGTGAAAAATCGTAATCTTATGTTGGTAGTTTCAAAATTTAGTGTTTCCGCAATACCCTTTGACTGTGTTAAATTTTAGCGTTGCTTTAACACATTTGTATTTATAATACTTTATTTAAAATATTAACAGAAAGTTGCAATACTTGTTAAAAAAGGACTTTGTTTTTTTATTTTGAGGTTTTAAGCCAAAATATAAGATATATAAGCAATAAAAAAGGGGTGAATTTTCCACCCCCATAGCTAAAAATAAAAGTTGGCTTTTTAGAAATACATACCAGCTTCTTGTACTTTTTCGATTTGTTTTTTCTTCAACACAAGAAGAATTTGAGCTAACATGATACCTGCAATAAACACCAATAACCAAGCGATACGAGCAGGGCTTTGTAATACTACTTCGGTATCTTTTTGTCCAAAACCACCTACGTTGGGGTCATTGGTGAGGAATTCTCCTGCGCCAACTTCTTGACCATTACTAACAATTAATTCGGGACCGGCAGGAATTTTAACGGTATTGGTTTCACCTTCTGCGGTGGTGATAGTTACTAAATGTCCTCCTGCTTCTTCTTCGGTAATGTCAGTAATTACTCCAGCAACGGATGCCTTGAAGGCGTTATTATTGCTTAATTGACCAGTGGGATATACTTGTCCTCTGCCACGGTTGGCACCTAGATGGACGGAATATTTACCAAAATGAATGTTAGGATCTTTGGCAGGATCAGGAGATAGTACGGGGAATATGATTTCTTCGTACTGATCACCGGGCATGGGCCCTACTAATACCCAGTTTTCTTTGCCTTCACGGTAGGATTGATAGTATACGCCACCGATTTTTTCTTTCATTTCTTCGGGAATGCGGTCATCGGGGGCAATTTGGAAGCCATCGGGTAACATAAGGACTGCACCGACGTTCAAACCACCTTTAGAGCCATCTCCTAATACCTGTTGTTGTGAATGATCGTAGGGAATTTTTACTACGGCTTCAAATACGGTGTCAGGTAATACTGCCTGGGGAATTTCTACTTCGGCAGGTTTGGAGGCGAGGTGACAGTTGGCACATACAATGCGTCCTGTGGCTTCTCTGGGGGTCATGGGCGCGGTTTCTTGGGCCCAAAAGGGATAAGCATTAGCGGCTTGGGGAAGGAGGATGTCGTTGGCGAGAAAGAAACAGGTAGAGACGATCGCAACTAATACCAGTCTACTAATATTTTTGACTATATTGTCTAAAGGAAAATGATTTCTCATCGATATTTACAATTACTTAATTTTTGTTAAATTGTTTACCTTTAAAGGTGTATGGAGGATATATTAAGCCCACCAAGGATTGGAACCATCACGGAAGTCGGTTTCTTCCCAATCGGTTAAAATAACTTTATCATCGCTAACATTGGCGTGAACAAGAGCAAGGGAAAGGGGAGCGGGTCCACGAACCATTTTTCCTTCGTTGTTGTACTGAGAACCGTGGCAAGGACAGATAAATTTGTTCTCGGAAGCGTTCCAAGGTACTACACAACCTAGGTGAGTACATACGGCATTGAGTCCGTAGGAAGCGATTTGTTGATCTTCACTGACGATGATGTAGGTGGGATCTCCTTTTAATCCTTGGGCTAAACTGCGATCGCCCGGTTGACGATTAGCAGTAAATTCACTAGCGGAAAGATCGTTACCTAATTTATCTTTTGCCGTGATACCACCACCTGCACCACCTGCAGATTTAGGAATAAAATAACTAACAACGGGGTATAAAGCACCCGCTGCAATACCAGTAATCGTGCCGAAAGTCAGTAAATTCATGAACTGACGGCGCCCCATATCGGGTACATCAGAATTAGCAGGAATTTGTGTCATATTGAAATTTATCTAATTTATTATGTTTAACTTTGGTTTGACCAATAACGCAAATAGGCTTTTTTAGGAGGTAAATCCAAGTTATTATCTAATTATTACAAAAAATGAACTTTTTTGAATACTATTATTCCCTGTTCTATGGGAAAAAAGCCCAGTAATGGGTCTTGATCATTAAACCTTTATGTTAAATATTATAAAGTATTAATAATTTTTTCTAATTTTTGGTATAAGAAAATCGAATATTACATTTAATTTAAAAGGGATATGACAGGAAAAGAGTTACAAGCGTTAATATTCAATAAGTGGGGTTGCTCCTATGATGTGCAAATTCTCAGAATTAAGGATCGCATCTATTTTCAGGTAATGTGGAAATATTTGGAGCAGAATTCTTTTCCCCTCTCTTCTGAACAATATGATCAACATTTACAACAAATTGCCACTTATCTGACAGAGTGGGGGGTAGTTAATCAAGTGCAGGTGGGAATTTTGGAAGCGAAAAGTCGTCCTCGTTTGGGTAAGGCGGTTAGTATTTTTTTGGATTTGGGCGATCGCACTTCAGAATGGATTATTGATAATTAGGGTTTTTGTGGTCTCAGAAGAATAAGGGGCGATCGCCCCTAAGTATAGTTAAGGGCCAGAAAAGACGGCATCCTCAATATCTTGACGAGAAAGGGAATAGCGAAAAGCCCTCTTAATATCACTACCATCGGCGCCGGCCTTTAGATAATGGATATTGAGATCTTCAGTTTCCAAAATAATTTCTGCTTCCCAATCATCTTTTTTAAGATACCAACGATTTAACTCTTGGGTGTTTTGTTCACACCCCATACTTGTCAACCAATCTTCGATGGCAGGTAAAGGGTAATTATAGAGAGGGCTAGTAGGTGATAATTGAGGCATTGTGATTCATAAATATAATGCAAGACAATTTTATCAAAAAATCCTCAACCCCTGAACCAAGCGAGGGATAAAGCAAGAATCAGACAAGCAAAAAGAGTCAAGCCCATTAAAAAAAGAGCAAACAACTCCCCTGATGATAGTGGTCGATCACTAGCATCTAAATAAGCAGAACTTTTATAATCATCCTCCGATTCATCCCCATGAAAATCAAGGGGAGATTGAATGACATTCCAACGGGAATATCCTATTTTTAGGTCATAGAGCGATCGCCTCTCAGGATTTGCCAATACCCCATAGGCCTCATTCAAAGATTGAAACTTTGATCTGGCCTCCTCAAGGGGTAAAGAAGTAGTATCAGGATGATAAAGTTTACTCAACTCCCGATAAGCTCGGCGTATCTCCATCACCGAAGCCGAAGGATGTAAACCAAATAAACCATAATAGGTATCAGAAAACCACAACCTTTGATTAGAAAATACCTGTCTTTCTCCATCCATAACCCGTCACTATTCAACCTTAAACATATCCACAGAAGCAATTAAATCCCGAGCAATGGTTACTAAATTCTGTAGAGAACCTGCCACCCGTTGAGATTCTTGGGAGGTTTCCTGAGCCGTTAACTCCACATTTTGCATAACCTTTGCCACCCCTTTCGAGTTTTCCCGTTGCTCATCGGTATCCGCCGTAATAGAACGTACCAAAGCATCAATACGGTTTGCCACCTGAATAATATCCTCTAGGGAACGTTTTGCATCCTCAGAACGGCGGGTAACGTCCATTACCTGTTGCAACCCCTCCTCCATAGCAGTCATTACCGATCCTGTTTCCGTTTGAATCTGTAATACAATTTGCTCAATTTCCTGCAAAGATTTAGCTGACCTATCCGCCAACTGTCGTACCTCCGCCGCAACGATGGAGAAACCCCGACCCGCTTCCCCCGCCCTTGCCGCCTGTACCGAGGCATTAAGCGCCAATAGGTTAGTACGAGAAGCAATGTTAGAAATTACCGCCACAATGGTAGAAATCTTTTGGGATGCCTCTGCCAATCTTTTTACCTTCCGAGTAGTTTCTGATACCGTTTCCCTAATTTGTAAAATACCCGATACGGTGCGCTCTACCGCATCCCCCCCCTTGAGGGCGGTTACACTAGAAGAACGGGCCACCTCCTCGGCTTCTCGGGCGTTTTCTGCCACCCTCTGGATAGAGTCGGTCATCATTTGTACCGAGTTAAGGGTTACAGCCAGTTCCTCTGCCATCCTAAGAGCATCACTAGACTGACTACGGGCAAACACTTCACTATCGGTACTACCTTTGTTTACCTGAATCGCTGCTTGTTTTACCTGAGTTACGATGGTGCGAACGTTTTTGATAATTAAGTTAAAAGCATCTGCCACCGCCCCGAGTACATCGGAAGTTACCTCCGCCTGGACTGTCAAGTCACCCCTGGCAGCACCCTCCACGTCATCGAGGAATTTTACCACTTGTTTTTGGAAATCTTCCCTTGCTTTTTCGGTATCTTCTGCCCGTTTTTTCGCCTCGGTGGTGGTCATTTTAATCATTTTTGCCATGTGATTAAAACTAGAGGCTAGGGTTCCAAATTCGTCTTGGGAATAAACAGTGGTTTTCACATCGTAGTTACCTTGATAGATGGAATCAAATTGATTTTGCAGATCGTTGGTATAACGTTCTACGTGTTTTGCCATGACAAATCCAGCCCCTGCGGTAGTTCCCCCTGCGGCGATCGCCGTTAATAAACTCAGCATAACTTTACTACCAAATCCAGGGCCTTGGGTTTCGGGCGATCGCCCTTGAAAACCACTAATTAGTAATACTGCCACAAAGGAAACAACCCCTGTCACTACACCATGGAATAACTGCTTATTGAGAGTAGAGAGATTGTAATATTTACTAAACTTACTCTGATGGACTTCCACATCAGAGGGCATGGTTTGATATGAAGGGGAAGTGTAGGGAGTAAAAGAGGCACTGGTGCCGATACCTTCATCACCACCGAGATCAATACTATTTAAATCCGAAGTGTTGAAACTAAAACTACTGCTGTCATCATCGTCATCAAATTTACCATTATCTTGTAACTGCTGAGGTTGAGGGAAAATAGAAGAAGGAATACTATCCGACGAAATATCGGGTATATCATCAAGATCATCAGGTGCCAAAAAGAATTTTTCATCCTCCCCAAATGCCAAAGGTTCCTCTGTTTCTTCTTCAAATCCTCCAGTGGTTTTATTTTGAGTAAAAGAACCTGATGGGGTGGTTAAAGGTTCTAGGGCAGAACTATAGTCGCCATAATCATCATCCCCCAAATCATCGAGGAAATCTCCCCCCGTATTGGTGAGCATTTCTTCTAAGTCCACCAAATCAGAATCTTGGGAAGATACCACAAAGGTAGGCGCTCCCGTAGTCTGTTCCGATTCTTCATCATGATCAAAATCATCCCCCGGTAAATCGTCATAATCAATATTGGAGGGATCAATATCTACATTCAAGTCTTTGATATTGGTGACACCAAATTCAAACTCATCATCCTCTTGATCTTCTTCATCAATGATAAAACCAAAGGATTGAGAAAGGGAATCAAAATTGGTCGCTGTAACATCATCCTCATCATCAAAGGTGTCTAAATCGGCATTGAAAGGATTGGTATAAGCCCCAGAGGGTTTATCCTTGTTTTCAAAGGTAGGATCTTGTTGTAGGGTGGGATCCTCTATTTCCTCTTCTTCCAAATCCTCGGGATCCCAATCTAAATTTTGTAAAGAAAGGCTATTTGTCCATTCATCTCCTTGATCATCTTCGTCAAATTCTTCCACCTCATCGCCAAAGTTGGGATCTTCTAATTCTGGCGGGTAAATATTTTCTTCATCACCGTTGATTTGTTCTAGTCCTTGATTGGCTAAATTAATCAATTCGGGGCGATCGCTCAGTTTCAAGACCTGCTGGTAACTGACTTTAGCAGTATCATAATCATCCTGCTGTAAACAAATATGACCCTTGAGCAACAAAATAGCAGGGTCTTCAGGATAATCATTAACCAGAATATCGGTAATATCACGAGCCTCAAGCAAATTACCCTCTAAATATGCATTTTGTGCTTCGGTGTATCTTTTTTGATAATCAGTTTCTGATGCCATCGGTACTTCTCCGTCAGTTGCTTTCTAGGTTTAAACTTAATGTACTTATGATATGATTGCTCAACAGCTACGCCACCCAACGAGCAGAGCGCAAAATCGCAATGTGATCTAATACTCTGATGTGATGATTATTCCCTTCAACCCACTCCCCTTGAACATAAGGAGCAATATGATCAGGAACATTTTGAGGTATTTGTAGTTTATCAACTTCTAGCCAGTGGATTGCTCCTAAAGATTTTACCGCTAATCCTAAAACTATTTCCTGTTCCTCCACTGCAATCACGGGAACCTCGCCCCGATCAGTGTTCAACATATTAGGATAACCTAAAAATTGCCCCAAATCTGCCACCCAGATGATCTCTCCCCGTAGGTTAATAGTTCCTAACAAAAGGGGCGAAGCATTGGGCACAGGAGTAATATTACTTGGTTCTTGTTGCATAATTTCTCGAATGCCCATCGCTGAGAGGGCAAACTCATCCCCCGAAGGAAGAAAAAAACGAAGGTGAGACTCACCCTCTAAGGCTTCTACATCTTCTGTAAAGTCAGAATCTAGGGGAAGAGAGTAAGGGGACTCGTCAATGGATAGGGGATTGTTTTGATTCTCTGCCATTTTAGTGCTGTTGAGATGAAATTACTTTGTAACTTCGTTGATACTTGGGGATTAAATATAAATATTAGGAGAAGTGTAACTAACTATTAATTATAGTGTACTATTCCCATTTCAAAATAGATTAATAGCACTATTTTCTCAATAGTTTACCGATCATTTTCATAAGTTCACTAGCTTGGAATGGTTTACAAATATAATCATCTGCACCCTGTTTCATCCCCCAATAGCGATCAAATTCTTCTTTTTTTGAAGAACAAAGAATCACGGGTACATTTTGAGTTTTTTCCGTTGATTTGATATGACGACAAACTTCGTAGCCATTCATTTTTGGCAAAATTATATCTAAAATAACCAAGTCAGGAATAGTCGTTTTGAGTACAGTTAAAGCATCTTCACCACTGGCTACACTGTGTACTAATAATCCTTGTTTGGTTAGTAAATTACTAATTATTTCTCGAGTAGTTTTACTATCCTCTACAAGTAATATCTTTTTCATGGGTATCTAATAGGACGTTTTTTGGCAATCAATTAAATTAATTGAATATAGAATCCCTCGGGATGTCTGATGGTAAGGAGTATGTGCTTGATGGTTATGATGGCTAACCGACACAAAAATTTAAAGCGTTTTGCTTTCAGTATTACGCTGTAGGCTAAACGCTTAGGAGTGATATTTATATGTGAGCAGAAAAAATTTTAACTCTGATACTGAATACGATTAATTTTAGCACCGAGAGAACGTAATTTTTGTTCGATATTCTCATAACCTCGATCTAAATGTTGTAATCCCTGAACAATGGTAGTCCCATCCGCCGCAAGCGCAGCAATTACTAGGGCTGCCGAAGCCCTCAAGTCTGTTGCCATTACAGGGGCACCCGATAAACGGTAAATTCCTCTTACCATGGCACAGTTACCTTTTACTTTTATATCTGCCCCCATGCGTTTCAACTCGGCTACATGGCGTAAACGATTCTCGAATACTGTTTCGGTGATTAAACTATTTCCCTCGCTTACCGTCAGCAGTGCCATAAATTGAGCTTGCATATCTGTAGGAAAACCGGGATGGGGGGAGGTTTCAATGTCGGTGCCACGAAGTTCTCCAGGTAATACTTTCAGGCTTGTTTCTGATTCTCTGGCTACTTTTACGCCAATTTCCTCTAGTTTGGCAATGACGGGAATCAAATGCTCATGGTTAACGGCGGTAAGGGTGATGGGGGAGTGGGTAATGGCACCTGCTACTAAAAATGTACCTGCTTCGATGCGATCGGGAATAATGGCATAATCTGTACTGTGTAAACTTTTAACCCCTTCGATGGTGATGGTATTGGTACCAGCGCCCTTAATTTTTGCTCCCATGCTGTTGCAGAAGTTGGCTAAGTCGACAATCTCAGGCTCTTGGGCGGCATTTTGGATAATGGTTTCACCCTCTGCTAAGGTGGCCGCCATCATGATGGTTTCGGTGGCTCCTACGCTGGGATAGTCGAGGAATATATTGGCGCCTTGAAGTCTTTTTTTATTACCCTTGACGGACGCATTTACCACTCCATGCTCAATGAGAACATCAGCACCCATAGCTTGAAGCCCTCTGACGTGAAGATCTACGGGGCGAGAACCGATGGCACAGCCCCCCGGTAAGGGTACATGGGCAACCCCTAAACGGGTGAGAATAGGCCCAATGACAAAGAAACTGGCTCTAAGTTGGGATACTAATTCGTAGGGGGCTTGAGCATCTTTGAGTTGACGGGGATCAATATCCCATACATCTTGATTTTGCTCTATTTTTACCCCTAATGCACTTAATACTTGCCCCATGAATTGTACATCTTTGAGGGTGGGAACATTGGTAAGACGACATTCTTGGCTGCATAGTAGAGTACCTGCCAAAATAGCGAGGGCAGAGTTTTTTGCTCCACTGATGCGCACCTCACCTTTGAGGGGATTTCTACCGATAATTTCTAAGGCAACACGATTGTAATCTTGAGTAAATGTAGCGCTCTGATTTGGCTGAATAAAAGTATTAATAGTCTTTACCTCCAATATTTATTTAAAATAAAGTTTAATCATAATATTTCGTTATGATTCTACCTGATAATTTCTGTTTTGTTCCTTTTTTCTTTAAATTTCTGTTTTTATTGGTATATTTGCGTATTTTGATTAGTTTTTATAGTTTTTTAGACAATAATTTTATCGTTTTTTATTACCCTCAGAAATAAATCTAATACTTATTTGTTATTTGTATTAGAGGATACACAATTATTATAAACCAGTAAAAAAAACTTATTTTTGATAGTTAATAATTTTAAAGTGATATTTTAACTAGATTACTTTCTTACTAACTTAGACTTTTTTAGTTATCTTTTCTTAAGAATTAAATTATAGTTTATTTTTTAACAATGAACCGAATTTATATTTTACGTACAAACGTACTAAATAAAAAGTAAAAATTTGTCCGACGATAACTAAAATATTATAGGCTTGTCTCGGGAAACAAAAATCGAGAATTGGTGAACAATTTTCAAAACAGTTGACCCTATGATCGGTTTCCTGTACTCGACTTTTTGGGGTATAATCTGAGGTGATTATTTCAAGATTTTCTGACCCTAGGTTAGATCGAAATGTCAGATAATATACATATTATGAGGGGACGGTATTTGTGGTAAACACCATCAGTAAGCCAGAACAAAAAGTTAACAATGTTTCTACCGATAGTAATAATTCTCTTGCTGTGTGGTTAAGGGAATTGAGCGATCGCATCATAGACGGTGAACATATTACCAGAGAAGAAGCCTTAAAAATCACCACCATTGAAGGAGAGGAAAACATCCTGCTCTTGTGTGAAAATGCAGATCGTATTCGTCAGGCCTGTTGTGGTAATGTGGTTGACCTGTGTAGTATCGTTAACGTCAAATCGGGAAATTGTTCGGAAAACTGTAGTTTTTGCTCACAATCAGTACACCACCAAGGAAAAGACTCCCCCGTTTACGGTTTAAAAACCGAGGATGAAATTTTAGAATACGCCAAAGCGGCAGAGGCAGCAGGGGCGAAAAGATTTTGTTTAGTATCCCAAGGGCGAGGGGTAAAATACAATAGCCCTAAAACCAATGAGTTTGCCCAAATTATCTCTACCGTGCGCCGTATCATTGAGGAAACCAACGTAAAACCCTGTTGCGCCCTCGGGGAGATTACCCAAGAACAAGCCCAACAACTCAAGGAGGCAGGGGTAACTCGTTACAATCATAACCTTGAGGCATCGGCTAATTTTTATGAAAAAATCGTTACCACCCACACTTGGCAAGATCGAGTAGATACGGTGAAAAACCTAAAAGCCGTTGGTATTCAAGCCTGTACAGGGGGCATTATGGGTATGGGTGAAAGTTGGGAGGATAGGGTTGATTTAGCCCTTTCTTTGCGGGAATTGGAAGTGGAATCAGTACCTATTAATCTACTTAATCCCCGAGAAGGTACACCCCTAGGAGAACAAAACAAGCTCACTCCCTTACTAGCCCTAAAGGCGATCGCCCTTTTCCGTTTTATCTTACCTCAGCAAATCCTTCGTTATGCAGGGGGAAGAGAAGCCGTCATGGGAGAATGGCAAAAAAAAGGTTTAATTTCAGGAATTAATGCTATGTTAATCGGTAATTATTTAACCACCCTCGGGCAATCTCCCCAAGAAGACCAAGCCATGCTAGAATCCCTCGGCTTAGAAGGGGGAGAAGCCCCTGTTCCCTATCAAAATGAATCCATTGTCTAAAGACGACCAAAACGAACTCAAAATTAATCCTATTCATGAGTTTTTGTGGGCATTGACAGGCTTAATGCTCACAATTTTTGGTACATTCGTAGAGGTATTTTTTGTAATTCCCCAAGGTACTAACCTTGAAGACTTAAACCCTACTTCCCTAGGTGTCACCTATCAACTGGTGGGGGTGTTTCTCACTGGTTGCCTTGGGGGCAAAAATGCAGGAGCTTACGCCCAGATTGCTTATTTAGTATTGGGTTTATTTAAACTGCCTGTATTTTATCAAGGGGGTAGTTTTGAATATTTAGAACAACCTAGCTTTGGTTATATCTTAGGTTTTATTCCGGGGGCATGGTTATGTGGTTATTTAGCCATTCCGGGCAAAAGAAGATTAGAGGTATTTGTCTATGCCATCTTTTTTGGTTTGTTAGTCGTTCACCTATGTGGCATTCTTTATTTGGTAGGTTATACTTTTATTACCCCTTTATTTGGTAATGAATTGGATCCTAATTATCTTACCGATGGGATTAATCTTTATACTGTTTCCCCTTTCTTTTCCCAATTAACCCTAATTCCCGTAATTGCCATCATCGCTTTTGTAATTAGACTTTTTCTTTTTTATTAATCCCTAAACCATGAGGAAAAACTTTTATTTTTGGCTAGTGGTGATCGTTGGCTTAGTCATAGATCAACTTACCAAAGTTTGGACTATTCTTACCTTTGAAAATGTCAATGATACCATTCCCCTTTGGGAAGGAGTATTCCATCTTACCTATGTGCAAAATACTGGGGCTGCCTTTAGTTTCTTTACCGGGGGGGCATTTTGGTTAAGGTGGTTATCCCTGTTTGTGAGTTTAGTATTAATAGTTTATGGTTTGCTCGAAAAGTTACCAAAACCTGAACAATGGGGTTATGGTTTAATTTTAGCAGGGGCTTTCGGTAATGGTATTGATCGTTTTATTTTTGGCTATGTGGTAGATTTTTTCGATTTTCGTCTGATTAATTTTCCCGTGTTTAACATTGCTGATGTGTGTATTAATATCGGTATTGTTTTTTTGATCTATGGTATGTTTCAGGAAAATTGACAATGAACAATGAACTAAGGCAATTGACAATGGACAATGGACAATGGACAATTTAGTTAATTGATAATTAATCTTTTTATAAATACATACTGAATATCCTAAGATCATAAGGATAGAGAATTTTAAGATACTGATATGGTAAAAACCGAAAAAAAGCGCACTTTTCTGTTAGAGTTTGAAAAGCCTTTGGTGGAATTACAGGCAAGGATAGATCAAATTAGGGAACTGGCAGAGGAAACTAATGTGGATGTGTCTGGACAGGTTAGCGAATTGGAGTCCAAGGCAGAACAACTCAGGTTAGAGATTTTTAGTAGTTTAACCCCTTCCCAAAAGTTACAAATTGCCCGTCATCCTCGTCGTCCTTCTACCCTTGATTATGTTCAAGCTATGACCGATGATTGGTTTGAGTTACATGGCGATCGCCGTGGGAACGATGATCCCGCCCTTATTGGTGGTATTGCCCGACTCGATGGACGAGGAGTTATGATTATTGGTCATCAAAAAGGAAGGGATACCAAGGATAATGTGGCTCGTAATTTTGGTATGGCTTCCCCTGGGGGATACCGTAAGGCAATGCGGTTGATGGAACACGCCAACCGTTTTTCGCTGCCCATTATTACTTTCATTGATACCCCCGGAGCTTATGCTGGGGTCGATGCAGAAAAATTGGGGCAAGGAGAGGCGATCGCCTATAACCTACGGGAAATGTTCAGTCTCGATGTACCCATCATTACCACCGTCATCGGTGAAGGAGGTTCTGGGGGTGCTTTAGGTATTGGGGTAGCCGAAAAATTAATGATTTTTGAACACTCTGTTTATACCGTAGCCAGTCCCGAAGCCTGTGCCGCTATTTTGTGGAAGGATGCCAAAAAATCTGAACAAGCCGCCCTAGCCCTGAAAATTACCGCCAAGGACTTATTACACCTAGGTATTGTTGATCAAATTTTACCAGAACCCCCCAACTGCGCCCATTCTGATCCCCTCGGGGCCGCCGATATTCTCAAAAAAGCCATTTTAGATAACTTAGAATATCTCTCTAGCCTCACCCCAGAACAACGTAAAAACCTACGTTACGACAAGTTCCGCAAAATTGGCGTATTCTTGGAAGGCTAAATTTAGGGAATCGGGAATGGTAATAAAAAAAATAATTGTCCATTGTCCATTGTCCATTGATTCCGTGTTTTCTGGGATCAGAAACTGTTATAATTTAAAAGTGAATTTTGTTACAAAACTTCATAAAGACAGTTTTCTGTCGGTGAGGGTGAAAACGATGAAGCAATCAGGGAAAGTAATAGAGCTAACCTGAAAGATCATCATTCAACCCGAATGTTGTACAAGGATTAAATAATATCATGGAAAATTCCCCCAATCAAAAAAGAGCTATCATCACGGGCGCCAGTAGTGGGATCGGAAAAGCGGTAGCCATCAAATTCGCTCAAGCAGGGATTGATCTATGTCTTATCGCTCGTTCTGCCCAAAAACTAGACGAAGTCGCCAAAATAGCAGCCGATTATGGGGTACAAGTAAAAACTCATCCCTTTGACCTTGAAAATACATCACAGGTTCAAGGGGCGATCGCCCATATTGTAGAGCAATGGGGTGGCATCGATATATTAGTGAACAACGCAGGAATTGCCTACACCAACTTATTAAGGGAAACCCCCCTAGAGGATTGGCAAAAAGTTCTCAATCTGAACTTAACCAGCGTCTTTCAATGTATCATGGGAGTATTACCAACCATGAGAGAACAACAACAAGGAACAATTATTAACGTGGCATCCATCGCCGCCAGTAGTCCCTTTCCCGAATGGGGTACCTATGCCGTCAGTAAAGCGGCTCTTGTCACCCTTAGTCAATCCTTAGCCATGGAAGAAAGAAGCAACGGTATTAGAGTTACCACCATATCCCCCGGTGCCGTAAATACCCCCATCTGGGACACAGACACCGTCAATGCAGATCTCAATCGTTCTGCCATGTTAACTCCCGAAATCGTTGCCGAAACCATCCTTCATGCTGCCTTACTACCCCAGTCATCAGTAATCGAAAACTTGACTGTTACCCCCAGTTTAGGCGCACTGTAAACTATAAACCCGTAGATTTAAAGAGCTATATTATAAAATCAAAACCGATCTTTAAATCACTATCGAACTTTGTTTAACTATGCTCAAAATAGTTAACCCAAATAAAACCATACAAGTAATCTTATAACTTTAATCATGACAGTATTTTCCAACGGTTCTGACTCTCTTAAAGAAAACTCTCTAAACTCTCAATCCATCGTTACCGAAGTATTCAACAATGTTGGTAGTCGTCCCGATCGCAACACCCATGACGGCAAAGAAGCCAAAATTCAGGCTATCAAAGAAGAAAACAAACAAAAAATGATGGATGCAGTACATCAAATGTTAGAGTGTTTAGGAGAAGATCCAGAACGGGAAGGATTGCTCAAAACACCCAAAAGGGTAGCAGAAGCCATGCAGTTTCTCACCCAAGGTTACAGCCAATCTTTAGAAAAGCTCGTTAATGGGGCGATTTTTGATGAAGGTCATAACGAAATGGTCTTAGTCAGAGATATTGATTTCTTCAGCCTCTGTGAACATCACATGTTACCTTTCATGGGACGAGCTCATGTTGCTTATATCCCCAATCAAAAAGTAGTCGGATTAAGTAAACTTGCTCGTATCGTGGAAATGTATTCCCGTCGTCTGCAAGTACAAGAAAGACTTACTCGTCAGATTGCCGAAGCGGTCCAAACTATTCTCGATCCCCGTGGTGTTGCTGTGGTAATGGAAGCCAGTCACATGTGTATGTCCATGCGTGGGGTTCAAAAACCGGGATCTTGGACTGTCACCAGTGCCATGATTGGAGTGTTCCAAGACGAAGACAAAACCCGTGAGGAATTTTTGAATCTGATTCAACATCAACCTCAATTTAGATAATCTTATTAGGGCGATTTTTCGCCCTTTTTTTTAAGCTAAAAATCCGATCATAGTTTGAGTAAGGGATGATAAATCTGGGGTAATGGGCGCTGGAACCATAGCACCCCGTGAGTCCAACAATTGCACTAAAATTAAATAAACTACTCCCAATAATACTGAGATAATTCCTGTAATTACCGCCACTAATTTTTTTCTATCCATGGTTTATTGAAGTATTGTTTTTAGTTTAAAAATTTCTATAATAGTCTATAATTTGGTGCTGGAACGACAATAAAATTTGACATTTCAGTTTTTGTTACTTCATTTTTTGCCTTTTCTATCATACCTTCATTTACCAAAGCCCACTCAGGAATTAGATGTGGATCTCTTGGTGCGTCATGAAGGGGGAGGCTCAATGTTTGTGTTAACATAAGTTTGTAGCGATACAATTAAAAAATGTTTGAATTTAATCTTAAAAAATTGTCTGTAAATTGGTACATGGCGATCGCCGCTTCTATTGCAGGAATAGCTATAGTCAATATTAATTCTACCCAAGCTCAAAATATCTCCAAGATCAATTCCACTGATGGCAGACAACTTAGAATTGAAGGAATAAGAGGAGAACCGACCATTCCCCAAGAAAATCATAATAGTACCCCGAACAATCGGGCGGTACCTCACATTAAACCCGAATTAACCCCGAACAATCGGGCGGTACCCCACATCAAACCCGAGTTAACCCCGAATAATCGAGCGGTACCCCATATTAGACCCGAGTTAACCCCAAATCAGGACAACTAGACAAATAGTCATTATTCAACTATATTTTATCCCCTGATTAAGCAATGCCAAAATTTAAATCTTCGGGTACTTCGGCATAGGTTCTCAAAAATGAACCATTAAGGCTTATATCTTGCCATTGACTAGGATTGCCCATCAGAATGATTTGCGGTACATTTTCTGCTCCATAGGCAGTGATAGACTCAATTTCTAGGGCGAAACTACCTGCTTCAAAAGTGGGGTTGTAATCCCCATCATATTCAAATTTACTGAGCATCAATTGCATAGAATACATTTGGCTAGAATCAAATTTATCAGCTTCTGGTACAGTTTTGGCTCTGAATACAGGGATTAAATCAGTGAATTTAATGTCAATGACGTTATCGTTACCATCGGTATCAAAAGAGTGGCAATAGCTTAAACCATCCCATTTCCCTTCGCAACGGGTAATAAATTTATAGCGTTTTCCGTCTCCTCGTACTTTTAAGCGAATACCCTGATAATTTGATAAATCCCATGGTTGAGGAAAGTTTTTCGTCCTTACCGAAGCAAAACCGCCATTGTTAGCGGTGGAAACCATACCACTAAAGATTACTTTTTGGTTACCAATTTTCAGGCTACTTTGACTTACTCCCCCCATGACAATATCATCCACCGTACCCCATAAATTTTTGATTTCTTGGGTGGGGTTATGAAAATCAAACAGCAAAGTTTCTTCTGGTTTTAGGGTATTATTAATTAACTCAAATAAACGTTTATTATCATTATCTGGAAAGCAAATTATATTGGTAATTCTTTCTAATGTTGATGCTTCTATTTGTTCTGTGTTATTAATTATTTTTAGGTTTGTTTTTTGCTGATTTAGATAGTTTAAGGTATGGGATGAAAGTTCGCTTTGGGAGGGATTTATTAAAATCAAATTCATAGTTATATTTGGTTTGAAGTGATTATTTTGAGAAAAGGAAAAAATATTTTGTAAACAATTTAACCAAGGAAAAATCTCAAAATAGTTAATTGTTTCCCACAGTCTTTTTATTTCCATTGTAGTTCGTTCCTTTGTATTGGGTTTACACGAAACTAGCTGATATTTGATAACACAGAATTTAGATTTATTATAGTTATTTATCGAATAAAAAAATTAAAATGTCATAATAATAAAAGTTGCTTTGAGTTATGATTATCCCTTTGCTAAATTTTGAAGTGCCAATTTTGAGCGAGTTGTGATGGCGATTTCTGGGTCACTATCTCTTAAGCTGATGAGGGTTTTTTCAATGATATTTTTCAGATCCAGATTATGGACAGCTGGATAAAGATTGGCGAGGGAAACTACGGTGGCATAACGTACCACCCATTCTCCATCCTGGGCAGTGATGAGGAGGGTATCTAATATTTGTTGTTGGGTTTGGGATAATGTGTCAGAGGGAATTTGTTGCCATTTAATGGTACCTAAACCTTTGGTGGCGGCTCTTCTGACGCTGAGGGAGAAGTCACTACTGGCGGCTTTTAAGAGTAATTGTAAGGCGCGGGGGTCGCCAATTCCTGCAAATACTCTGATAGCCCATGCTCTTGCCCCATAGTTGTAGTCGTCAACATTTTCGAGGAGGGAGGTAATGGCAGTTTCTCCTAGAGCGATTAATCCTTCTGTGGCGGCAACGGCGGCACCGGGGTTGTTATATCCTAATACTTCTATCAGGGTGGGTATGGCTAGGGGCGATCGCACTTTAGCCAAATTACTAACAGCTAAAAACAATTTGGAGGCAGAATCGGCTTCTTCTACAGCCTTGATTAAATCATTTACAGGGGTGATAGTCTCTGTCATGGTTAATTTTTAGGACAAAAAGTTTGCTTCAAATTGTGCAGGGGTCAAATTTTGTTGAATATATTGGGGGTTGACTGGGTTATAGGGGGCTTGGAGTAGGTCAACAGATAAAATTATCCCAGAAGATGATAATACAGGCAAATCTGGGTCATATTCCGTGGCTCCTGTTAGATTACTAGAAAAGCCCCTAAAGGTCATAATTTCCAGATTTTGTCCGTTGTCTTGTGCTTGTACAACTACCACTAATTGGGGGTTGTCCTTGCTATATTCTTCAATTTTGAACAGTAGGTTATTCATAACTTGGGTTTTGTGAAAAAACGACGGTGGGAAATGGTGTTATAACTTAGGAGGCAATGAATGAATTTAACACCTGAAACCTGATGCCTGACATCTGAAACCTCCCACTATTGTTCGATGGCGATTCTACCTTGTTTAATGAGACGAAAAACAAGGAAATAAAGTAGATAGATACCATAGATAATTAGTCCTGACATACCCAAAAAACCTAAAAATCCTGTGGTAGCGTTGGGGTGAAACCAGCTTTTATAATGCCATGGTGCTTCTAACCATGCTCGACAAACCTTTTCCACCGCTGCATCTTCTGAAAAAGTACATCGTAAAAAGGGAGTAAAGGCGATCGCCCCTAGGATACCATAAATAGAAGTTGCCCAACGCCATGAAGTGAGCAATAAACGCAAAGGACTTTTGGGTAAATCTTGAATCTCATCATTAATGTCCACCCAAAACCATAGACTGATGACAATTAAAATATGACCGATAAACCATGCCAAATATCCCAATTGCCACACAGGAATAAACAAATAAATGGCGATCGCCAATAGACTAGCCACCCGCCAAAAAATTAATAATAATCGTTGAATAGAAGGAATCTTGGCAAACAAACTCCACACAGATAAACCGAGAGGAAACAATAAACAAAAAACTAAAAACAACTTGTAATTAGTCCAAACTAAAGCCCTTAATAACGTATCTTCCATAATAAAAAATTAAAATACTCACCGCAAAAAGAGGTGGGATAACCCCACCCCCTGCTCTTATTAAACAACAAATAGGACAATTAGTCGTCATAGACACGACACTCAGCCGCATCGGGATTATCATCACAATATTGCTCTAAAGAAGTTTTCTTTTTCTCTCCTTGTTGTTGGTGAGAAGCCTCTGCCTGTAATTCTTCCACAGCATCCCATGCCGCAGCACAATCACCAGAAGTAGCTCCCTCTGTACTACATACTTCCCTAGCTTGTTTTAACTCTTCTTGAATTTGATCTTGTATGTTACTCATAGTTGGATACCTTATGATTTTGTTATTCCTTTATAGCTTATAACAGAATTAAGATCTTTGTTATGGGGATAATTCTACTAGCCAAAAAAACCGATTCCTTCTAAGCTCTATAGTAAAGAGAATAAGGACTTTCCCAAGGCTATTTAGGTAGTTTTTTTTAACAATCTATCTCATCCAAATGTTCAGCTACGGAGCGATATAATTCCAGGACATGATGATCCAAAAGACGATAATAAACTCTTCTACCCCTTTTATGATAAGCCACTAAACGCATGGACTTTAAAGTCCGTAATTGATGGGAAACTGCCGACTCACTCATTTTTAACATTGTCGCCAAGTCACAGACACACATTTCCTCTTGAGCTAATACTGACAAAATTCTCAGACGATTAGAATCTCCCAACAAACCAAAAAAATCTGCCATTCTCTGGGATTTTTCATAGCTCAAAATTTTTCCTTCAAATACTGTCAATAAGTTATTATCCACTTCATGGGGAGAGCAGGAAACTAATTCATTTTCTGACTGATTCACACGAGAGGAAGGAATTTCCATAATCAATTGATAAAAAATTTTTGATAGCTTTTATGATGATTACTATATTAACCTGATCATCCAGATATTTTTTTGGCTAATACACCATTATTTTCAGGTTTCAAAAACCAAATTAATTATTGGTTATCATAAAATTGTTGAGCATGGAAACTGGCATAGCGTCCATTTCGTTCCAATAATTGCTCATGGGTACCTGATTCTATAATTTTACCCTGTTCTAATACCAAAATGCGATCTGCCCTTCTGACTGTGGCGAGACGATGGGCAATTACAAACACCGTGCGCTCTTGCATAATTCTTTCTAGGGCTTCTTGCACAAGGGCTTCTGATTCAGAGTCAAGGGCGGATGTAGCTTCATCTAAAATCAGAATGGGAGGATCTAAAAACATTGCCCGTGCGATCGCAATGCGCTGTCTTTGTCCCCCTGATAAACTAATGCCCCTTTCTCCCACATAACTATAATAACCTTGGGTTAAATCCTTCACAAAATGATCTGCATTAGCAATCATGGCGGCTCTTTCTACTAATTGAATATCAAAATCTGTTTGCCCAAAAGCAATATTATCAGCAATGGTTCCTGAAAATAAATTGGTTTCTTGGGGAACAATACCAATTTGTTTTCTCAGACTTTTAATGGTCAAATCTTTTACATTAATACCATCAATTAAAATCTCCCCCGAAGTTACATCATAAAAGCGAGGCAATAAATTTACCATGGTACTTTTACCTGCTCCAGAGCTACCCACAAGGGCGATGGTTTCTCCTTTTTTGACTGATAAATTAATATTATTTAAAACTAATTTATCATCATTATAAGCAAAACTAACATTTTTATATTCCACCAATCCTGTAGCCTTTTCAATAATAATTGGTTCTTTTTTTTCTATTACCAAAGGTTGTAAACTTAACAACTCAAAAATCCGCTCAACCGAAGCCTCTCCCTGTTTAAACTCATTATAATTATTTGTAGTGATAGAAATAGGATCGATTAACAAAGCCACCGCCGCAATGTAACTGACAAAATCTGTACCCGTCATATTACCTTGAGAAATTTGCCACCCCCCAAGAAAGAAAAGTAAAATGACGCTCATCGCCTCCAAAAAACCCACCACCACAAACTGTAAAGCCTTAATTCTTTCGGCGGCAAATTTACTTTTGCGATTATTTTCAGCCTCAATGCCAAAGCGATTTATTTCATATTCTTCTGCCGCAAAGGCCTGTACTAATCTAATACCCCCAAAAACCTCCGTAATCAATGCAGATAAATTAGAAATACGATTTTGACTTTTTCTGGTTAGTTCCAATAGCCTAGAACCAAAAGCACCAATTAATAATGCCATCAAGGGAGCAACAATTAAAGTAGAAATTGTTAACTGCCAATTGACATAAATCATATATCCTAAAACCGCAATTAATTGTAAAATACTAGGTAAAAATTGCTGGAATATTTTATTAATTACCTCTCCTATTTTGTCCACATCTTCCGTTAAGCGATAGGACAAATCCCCTGTTTTTGCTGATTCAAAATAGCTAAGACTCAATTTTTGCAAATGTCCATAAACCAATTTACGCAAGTCAAGGGCAATATATAAAGCGGCTTTTGCCATCAAGGTGTCTTGCCCATATTGCACAATACCCCTAACCAAAAATATTACCGCTGCAAGTCCTGCTAGGGAGATAATGGAGGTTAAATCCCCTTGTCCCACATATTCTGCCATTTCTCCTGCTAACCAAGCCAAAATAGGCCAAAAAATGGTAAAACCAATGGTACATACAAATGCTCCGAGAATGGTTTTTAGTTGAGGGCGGATATAGGGTACTAATTGCCAGTAGATTGATTTTGCTTTGGTTTTCAAGGTCGATACATGGAAATGAACTGTTATGAAGTTTACCTGAAAATGATACTTTTTCCTATTTTCTACAATCAATGAAGGATAATGAGAAGTCACGTGGTGGACATAGGCAAGAGACAAAAGACAATAGTTTTTTTGATAAATATGTTTTTACCTACCAAAGGTAAGTTAAAATTAAAGTTAATATTTGTAACAAACCTTAAAAAACCCTTATCAAAAAGTAATCTTTCGTTAGAAACTATGGACAGTCGTCTTCTTACTAAAATATTTTTATCCTTAACCATTTGTCTCCTAACCATTACAACATGGTTCTCTAATCCTCAACCTGCCTATGCAGTGAATAATCCTGAATTATTACCTGCAGAAGTTACTCCCGTGGTGGATTTGGCAAATTATTTGCCTGATTTGCAGGAACAATCTTTAATTGAAGAGTTTGAAAAGTTTGAGCAGGAAACAGGCTGGAAGTTGAGAGTTTTAACCCAGTATGACCAATCCCCCGGAAGGGCTGTAATTAAGTTTTGGAATTTGGATGAGCAGAGTATTTTATTGGTGGCAGATGGCAGAGGTGGTAATTTATTAGCTTTTAGTGTGGGAGATGATGTCTATCCTTTATTACCTCGTACTTTCTGGATTGAACTACAAACTCGTTTCGGTAATATGTATTATGTCCGTGAAAATGGCGAAAATAATTCTATTGTGACGGCAATGGATACGGTGAAAACTTGTTTACAAGATGGGGGCTGTTTGGTGGTGCCGGGATTGCCTCGAGAACAATGGATTTTAACTTTAATTACTTCTGTGGTGGGGGGTGTTATTTTCGGTTTGGCTGCTTTACCTCGTAAGGAGGGACAGGTTTTTGCTTGGCAATGGGTGTTAATTATTTCTCCTTTGTGGGGGATTTTATTTATTGCTTTTGGTATGGGGCCTGTGGTGACTCGTACTACTGAGTGGCTACCTTTGTTCCGTAATGTGATTGGTTTTATTTTAGGGGCTTTGGTGGCGTATTTTTCTCCTCTACTCAATCAGCAGTCTGCGTCGGAAACCTAAGTAACTTAAGTGCGGGATTTATCAGTATGATTAGGTTGCAGGTTTTCTTTCTCTGATTAATTATTTCCCCAAACTCCCTTGCCCATAATTCGGGCGTAATGTTGGGCGTTGATCAACATGTCATCATATTTACCATCAGTATAAGTCAAATTGGCGATCGCCCTTCCTTCTTCAATCATAGTTCTGTTTAGAAACAGATTATTTAACCATACATAAGCCCAAAGGCGACCAAAGGAATCTTTTGAGGTTAAATCTGTTTTTAGGGTAAGGGAAACCAAATGAGTAGGGTTTTGACCATGATTTGTAAGTAAGTTCACCATGTTTTTTTTAGCCATTTCCTGCTGATTTTCTGGCACATCAAAACCAATCAACCTTACCCCATAAACTTGATTGTTGATCATCACCTCCAAGGTTTGCCCACTGACTACCCGTTGTAGTTGTCCAAAAATAAGATTATCAACGGGAATATTTGCTTCACAAGCAGAAAGAATCAAACCGATGAAGACAATCACCAAAAAGCCTTGGATTGTCTTAATCATCCTCAATGGGGAAACCAAAACGCACTTTACCACGACCAAAATAACGACCAAATTGTAATTCGTAAACCTCATCCTCATCTTGGGTTTCCACAACTAAATCGGAGCGGGGATAACTGACACATAAAAGGGCATAACCTTGTTTTTGTAAGTCAGGAGATAATCCCATGGCTTCAGGTTGATAAATATCTCCTTCCAAAACCCTTACCGCACAAGTGGTACAAGCACCGTTGCGACAAGAAAAGGGAGCATCGGCATCTTGATTTTCAGCGGTCCTTAAAATATACTGATCTTCGGGTACTACCACTGTTTGAGTAGTATTTTTTTGGCGGTTATGAATAGTGACTTTATAGTTTCGCATCGTCAATTATATAGTTGAATAATATATGGCTTTCCCATAACAATTATAACTAACCTCAGTTCGGGATAATAGTTGTCAGTATGGTAGGGGACGTAGCATGCTACGTCCGTAAAGGTTTCAGGCGGCAGGTTGCAGGTCATAGTTTGTTCATTGTTCATTGTCAATTCTCCCTCATGACCCCACTTTTTCATCAACCCCTAGCATAGACTTTTTGTAAATTCTTTAACCTAACACCTGATACCCGATACCTGACACCTTTATTTGTAAAGACTAAAAATGTTATCCCGAACTCGAGTTAACTAGGCTTTGATTAAAAAGTGCTTTGTTTGAGGTGGGGAATGGGCAATAGGGGAAGACATTGAAGGCAGAGGGGTAGAGATATATGAAACAAAATAGTAACAATTAACATAGTTTTTGTCATGGTAAAAGACATCAGGAGCAAGGTTAGAAAAGTATTAATAGTTACCCTGATTTTGAATATGACAGTGGTGGCTATTAAAGGAATTATCGGGGTGGTGACTGGCTCGTTAAGTTTACAGGCTGATGCGTTGCACAGTGTCACTGATGGGGTAAATAATATTTTGGGTTTGGTTATGAATCAATTTGCTTCCCCCATGACTGATCGAGATCATCCCTATGGACATCAGAAGTTTGAGGCTCTTGGTGCTTTGGGAATTGCTGTGTTTTTGGGTATTGCTTGTTTTGAAATTGTTTCTAGTGCGATCGCCCGTATCATCAACCCGATTGAATCTGTATCTATCAGTGTAGTTGAATTGGGGCTATTATTTCTCGTCTTGGGAATTAATATTTTTGTGGCTTTGTATGAGCGTAGAGTAGGTAAAAGATTGGGCAGTCAAATCCTCATTGCCGATGCTAGTCATACCATGGGGGATGTGTGGGTAACCATCACTGTTTTGGCGGGATTGATAGCTATTTGGGCGGCCAATCAAGGTTATATCATCGCTTTACAAACCATTGATATATGGTTAGCTTTCCCCGTTGCCTTTTTGGTTTTTAAGAGTGGGTGGGATGTTTTACGAAACAATATACCATGGTTAGTGGATCAAATGGCGATCGCCCCTGAATCGATTTATCAAACCGTTATGGAAGTAGAGGGAGTCATCAACTGTCATGACATCGCCTCTAGGGGTTTATTGGGTAGACAAGTATTTATCGAAATGCACTTGATTGTAGAACCCAAGGACGTAGAAACAGCCCATTTGATTACTGAAAAGGTGGAGAAAAAATTGCAGGAAAAATTTTATCCTGCCCGTATTCTAATTCATATTGAACCTTTATCCTACCAATCAGATCAAATCACTTTTGACGATGAGTAGGGGGGTGGTGCAAAATATTGTTGTTTCGCCCCCTGCCCCAATACCATTAAAGGTTTTGTAGTCTTTGATTTATCTCATCCATGGAGAGGGTTTCCTGTTTGCCCGTCTCAAGATATTTTAGTTGAATGGTGTTGTTTTCTACTTCACTATCCCCTAATACTAAACAAATTTTAGCACCAGTGCGATCGCCCCTTTTAAACTGTTTACCAAAATTACTACCCGTCAAATCCAGTTCGACTTTATAACCCATTTGTCTCAAATTTTGAGCCATAACTAACGCCTTATTTTCCGCTTTTTGTCCCCGAGAAACAAAGTAAATATCAGGACTAGAAAGGGAAAGGGGTTGTAACTCCTTGAGCAAAAGGATTAATCTTTCCATACCCATGGCCCAACCAATGGCGGGGGCTTCTCCTCCCCCCAGTTGAGAGACTAAACCGTCATATCTACCCCCACCGCATACGGTGGCTTGGGCGCCTAAATCGGCGGATTGTATTTCAAAGGCGGTATCAGTATAATAATCTAGTCCTCTCACCAGACGGGGATTAAGGTCATAGGGAATGTTTAAATCCGTCAACAGTTGACAAACTTGGTCAAAGTGTGCTTTGGATTCTGTGCCGAGATAGTCCAAAATGGAAGGGGCATTTTCGGCAATGGTTTGGGTTTTCTTGTCTTTGCTGTCCAAAATACGTAGGGGATTGCGTTCGAGGCGATCTTGGGAATCTTGGTCTAAATCATCTTTGTAGGGTATGAGATATGCCACCAAAGCATCACGGTATTTTTGGCGATCTTCCCCACTGCCTACGGAGTTTAGCTGTAAGCTGAGGTTTTGTAAACCCAATGCCTTTAAAATGTCAGTGGCGATCGCAATTACTTCCACATCAGCCCTTGCCGCCTTTACTCCCAACAATTCTAAACCGATTTGGTGAAATTGTCTCTGCCTTCCTGCCTGGGGGCGCTCGTATCTAAACATGGGGCCAGTGTACCACAATCTTTGAATACCCCCTGCAGATAATTTATTCTGGATATAGGCTCGTACCGCTCCAGCTGTACCTTCTGGACGTAAGGTTAAAGTGCGATCGCCCCTATCCATAAAAGTGTACATCTCCTTACCAACCACATCCGTAGCCTCGCCGATACCCCTTTCAAACAAAGAAGTTTGCTCAAAAACAGGAGTTCTAATTTCCTGATAACAAGCCCGAGAAAGAATATCAAAAGCCGTCTTTTCCAAAAACTGCCAATAAACCACCTCATCGGGCAAAATATCCCTAGTACCACGAATTGCTTGAATTTGTTCCATCAAAATTTATTCCTGAAAATAACTACAAAAAACTAAACCTAAAAATTATCAACAAAAAGCCTTACTTCTTCTAAAAATTCTTCCGTTGATTCATAGGGCAAAACATTCCGACCTTTAATTTTTTTACCCTCTAAATTAGCAATATTTTTACCATATAATTCTATTCTTTGATCAGGACTTTCCTTAAACCCATCCTTACTCACACTACTCGCACTATCACCCATCAAAAGTAAAATTTTCTGATCTAATTTTTGTAATAGTTTTGAGTAATTTTTGCGCCAAAAACCAGCCAAAAAAGAAAACACAGCAAAACGATTTTTAGGATCCATTGCCCCCTTTTCCAACATACTTAACCATTCATCATCCACATCCTCAGCATTAGCAAACAATTGCTTAATAGAAAAAGACTCAATAAACTGTCTTCTTTGGGCATACTTATAAAACAAAGAACCAATCAAAGAATCAAAAAATAAATTCCAAATAATCTCACTAATTTTAAGATTTCCCCCATTGGTCATAATATTCCACGCAGGAGGGCCAGATAAAATTAAACCCTTGATTAAATCACATTTTAAATCCCCTGCCGCCATATAAACAGAAATAGGAAAAGAAGCCCCTTGCACAACTAAAATACAGGGTTGTTTTACCACATTTTCCAAGAAAAAATTTAACTGCATTGCCCAATCTTTTGGATCATAAGCAATTCTCGGTAAATCACTCTCTCCACAACCCAACAAATCAGGATTATAAACCTTATAATTGCCATCACAGGCAGTAATTGCCTTGAGAAAACGATGCCAAAATATTCCTGATAAACCCACCCCAATGGGATGAATCAACACCAAGGGTAGAGATTGTGTATTATTATCCGAACCATATTCAGTATAGGCACATTGGTATTTTTTCCAAGAATAAAACTTCGTTTCAGGTAAAGTAAACATAATATAAAGAATGGTATGGACAGAATAAATTTAAGCTAGAATAGCATTATCAGAATACTAAACATAATTATTAAAGGCTAACTTTTTGACGTGGACAACTCAATTATTATTGTTATATTTGAATCTCCACCATCATCAGTAGCAATACTATATTTTGATTGACGATGGATCATGAAACAACTTTCAGCCTTTTGTAGTGTAATAGATAATGAGTCATTAATGGGTAAATAGTAAAGGATTGAATTACTTTTGAGTGCTGTTAAACAAATTTCTTTTATTGTGGCTAGTGACTTACTCTGTTTAGGGGAAGTGTTGGCAAAATATGAACAGGTAAAACCTGAATCGGTAAATCAAAGACTTTGGCTAGAATGTCAATTGGCTTTGGCAGAAGGTTTCACCAATGCGGTGCGTCATGCCCATAAAAATATGCCCCCCGATACCACCGTTGAAATAGAGATTATAATCAATTCTTGCTGGTTAGAAATCAAAATTTGGGATCATGGTAATCCTTTTAATCTCATATCGTTTCAAGAATCCCTTTCTCAACCAGATGATTTGAAAACAGGGGGAAGAGGGATTGAAATATTAGGGAAGGTTGCTGATGAGTTAAAATATGAACGTTATCCTGATGATCGTAATTGTTTATTAATCAAAAAACACATTGACGATGTCAGGGAAGTTATTTAAGATTTGGCGAGTAAGTAAATTCCAATGCCAAGACAGATAAAATTTGGTATCCACGCCGCCATGATGGGGGATAGGACATTAATTAATCCCAAACTACCAATAATAAAGCTGGTCAGATAATAACCAAAAACAATTAAAATTGTTAGACCAAAACTGGTACCTTTATTATTACTGTTAAATTTTGCTCCTACCGTAGAACCAATTAAACCAAAAATAACACAAATAAAAGGAAAAGAAACTTTTTGCGCCGTGCGTACTTGATACATCAGCAGGTTTTTTTCATTACCTACTTCTTCTAAGAGTCGGATATATTCGAGGGATTCACGAATGTTCATCTCATAAGGGCTTCGACTTTTAGAGGCTAATTCTAGGGGAGTTTTTGGTAAGGGAACTTTTTTCTCGCCAAAAAAACTACTGGTAATTTGCGATAGGTTCATTTTAATATGATAGATAGCACCATTGGAAAAATCCCATTTATTATCCTCATTATCCCAATGACCTGTTTCTGAGACTGTAATTTTCTCAAGTTGATTATTATCGGTTTCAATCACCGTAATATTTTGCATTTCTTCCCCATTAAATTCTTGGGCATAAAAAATGCTTCTTAATTCTCTTTTTACTTCTCCATTAGGGGTAGTTACTTCCTGATATTGAGGATAAAAAATATCTTGCTTGATGGCATATCTACTGTTGCCTTCGTCTCCTGTGAGGATAGAAGTGGCTCGGTAGTTGGCTTGAGGTATGATTAGTTCGTTAAAGGTAAAAGTAACAAGGGTAATAATCATACTAAAAATGATCATTGGGGTGATTAGTCGATATAAACTAATACCACAACTTTGTAGGGCGATTAATTCGCTATCTTTACTCAGGCGACTATAGGTAAGTAGGGATGTGAGTAAAACTGAAAAAGGAAGGGCATAACCTACATATTCGGGAATTTTGAGAATAAATACTTCAATTGCCGAAATAAATGGTAAGTTAGATTCTATAATTCTATGGGATAAATCGGATAAAGTTGCGATCGCAACTCCTACGGCAGAAAACATGGCTACACAAAAAATGAAGGGTAAAATTAATTCCCCCAAAATGTAGCTATCCATAATTGATAGATTAAACCGACGCATTCACAGTAAAATTAATTTTCAAATCAACATATCTTATCAAGATATAGCCATCCTAACATTATCAGACTTCTTTCAAGATCAATGAGTACCACCAAAGAAAAACAAAATATCCAGAAACAAGTCTATTTTATCTTGATACTAGGTTTGATTGTCCGCAGTGTCATCGCCTTTTTCCTCAACCCTGGTTATGACGAAGCCTACTACTATCTCTATAGCAAAAACCTTGACTGGAGTTATTTTGATCACCCTCTCCTCGTTGCCTTCACTACGGGAATAGGGGTTTGGATAACAGGGATTGTCAATCAATTTACCATCCGTATCGGTACTCTAATATTACATACTGCCAGTTTATACTTAATTTATCTGACGGGCAAAAAACTTTATAACGAGTCAGCGGGTTTTTTTGCCCTTATCATTGCTTCTTTAATTCCCATTTTTCAAATTGCTTTCGGCATTCTTACCCTGCCTGATGTACCACTCATCTTTTTTTGGACACTAACTCTATACGTCGTTAGTGAGGAATTTTTTAATTCTGACTGGCAATATAAACCTAGTTATCGTCTCGCCATTATAGGAATTTTAATGGGTTTGACTTGTTTAAGTAAATATCATGGTTTTTTGTTGGGAATGGGATTAGTTGGTTTTTGTCTCAGTAGTAAACCCTATCGAAAAGTATTTACTTCCTCTTGGTTTTTACTATCCTTGCTGTTGTTTTTACTTACTCTTTTTCCTCTTTGGTATTGGAATTGGCAACATGACTGGGTATCTTTTGGTTTTCAACTTTCAGGACGTTTTGAATCATCTTCGGATGTACAAATTAATATCCTTAATTTAATTGTTTTCTTCTTGGCAGGGATTGGTTATTTATTTCCTAGTTTTGGTATTCCCCTATGGTGGGTAACTGTTCGTTCATTTTTGATTGAAATATTTAGTCGCCCTCACTACCCCAATCAGTTAATTCTTTGGGTTTCTTTACCTTTAACTGTTGGCTTTACTATTTTGGGGGCATTTACTCAAATTTTACCTACTTGGGCGATGCCCGGATTTTGGGGATTAACGATTATATTTGGTCATTATGTTTGTGCATGGGATAGGGAATTTCCAAAAAAATAGAAAATTGGTTATCTTTTTCAGCCATAACCATTTATACCCTATTGACGGTTATTCTGATTCATGTAACTACAGGGGCATTACAAAGTCCTAATCCTATATTTCCCTTGGGTATTTTAACCCCAGAAAATGATCCTTCTACGGAATTAATTGATGTAGTACAGTTAGGGGAAAGATTTGATTCTTCTCCTTTATTTAGAGAAGGGATTAATAACAGCGATTTTGTTTTTACCAATGCCTATTATTTAGGGGGGTATATTGGTATGGGATTGGCACAAAATGAGGATATGATCGATATACCTCTTACTTGTATTAGTAATGATGTCAGGGGTTTTGGTATATGGCAACCTGTGGATGATTTGAGGGGGCAAGATGGTTTGTATATTACCATCGAGGTTTTTGCACAGGATACGCAGTTGATGGATGAGATGGCAGGATATTTTGATAGTTTGACTCCTGTTGCTCAAATTCCCCTCGAAAGGGCAGGGGTTGTGGTGGAAACTTTTTATGTTTATGAGGGTAGAAATTTACAGGTGACTCAAGAAGAGTTGTTGATGAACCATAACACCTAAATTTTAATGATGATTAGGCAGGTTTACCATAAATGTTGTTCCTTCGTTGAGGTTACTTTCTACTTTGATACTGCCTTTATGGTTTTCGACAATGGCACGGGCGATCGCCAAGCCTAATCCTGTATTACTATTATTGTTATCCCGATAACTACGGGCAGAATCTCCTCGATAAAAACGATCAAACAGATGGGGAATATTCTCTTTTTCTATACCCATACCATTATCTTTTATCTGAGTTTGATAATATATTTTGCTATTTTTTTAAAGGTTTTTAATATTACTTGAATTGCCTTGTTTTTATTTTTACTGTCTAAAAAACCATGAATTATACCATTACTAATTAAATTAGTAAATAACCTTGATAATTGTCCCCAATCCCCTTCTATGGTAAATAAATCATCATTATGATCCACATCTTTTGAATTTAATTCGGGAATATCATCAATAATTTCTAAAGATAAATTAATGGATTGAGCTTGGGCAATAATTCTTTGTTCTTCTACTACTTCTAATAATAAAGAATCGAGGGGAAGAGGTTGAAAAACAGGGGTAATAATACCGCTATCACTACGGGCTAAAAATAATAAATCATTGACTAAATTGGATAACCTTTGGGTTAAACGTTCAACGATTTCCAACTGTTTTTTATTCTGTTCGGGTTCTATTTCAGGATAAGCTAGGAGAGTTTGAACATTAGTTTTAATAGTAGCGATGGGATTTCTCAACTCGTGGGAAGCATCGGCGGTAAACTGTTTTAAACTTTGATAGGATTCCTTTACAGGTTGAATGGCAATGCCTGATAAGAACCAACCGATCGCCCCTACGGAGGTAATCATCAATAGTACACCAATAATTAAATCGGTAATTAATTGACGGATGGGTTTGATAACATCAAAAAGGGGATGACTTACCCGCAGATAACCCAATACATAGCGCCCCACTTCAATTCGTTTGGTGATTTGTCGTAGGAGATAATCGGAGGAGATACGGATGGTTTTTCCCCCAGAATGGAAGGAAAGGGGAATAGGTAAAGGCTCTTCTAAAGTTTGCCACAGTAATTCGCCATTAGGACTAAACCATTCTAAATCAATGTGATCATCTTCTACCTTGTTGGTGGTGTCAGGATGTTGACGAAAACTGGCGTTGACATTTAATTTATATCTCCCTTCCTCCAAACTGACATTATCAATAACGAGGGAAGGTTCAACGATTTCCACCACGTGTTTAAGGGTATCATCAATCCTATCAATGAGGGTTTTATAGACGTAGCCATAAATCCCCATGGCAAAGATGATCAATAATACGGCGGTGACGATGGTGTAGTAAAGGGCTAAACGTCTTCTGGTGGTTTGGAACAAGGGGAAATCAATGGACAATTAACAATGGACAATGGACAATTAAACTTCATAAAAATGACTTACTACTCAACATAGTATCACCATTCCCTATTCCCTGTTCCCTTATTAAGTACAATTTTTAATTAAAACGAAGGGTTGAACAATAATGGTGGTAAATTGGGTGGTGGGTTGACTATTCCAGTGGCTGAGTTGTTCGGCGTTGGGTTTTTGGATTAATTGTTCGCTAATCCAGTTTTCTACGGTTTTGGTGTCGTTAAGGGCGATCGCACTGCCCACCTCAATAAGATCTAAGTTATCATCAACTAAGATAATGGCATCTCTTTGGGCATGGGGAATTAAATCTTTCCAGTCAATCTCGGCAATTTGTTCTTTTAGTTGGGTTTTTAAATCTGACATTATTAAATTTTTCAGGGAATTGTCACGCCTTATATTTTCTCATCGTTGTTCTTTTCCTGCAATAGAAATTAGGGAATGGCTTGGAGCTGAAGGAATACAAATTACATTATCAATTATCAACTATCAATTATCAATTATCAATTCACCCTCACGACTTCCCTTTTTGCTTATCGCCTAACTATGCCCATTGTCCCAAAAAGGATAAAATAAAGCAATCAAGAGCGAATTATTAGTTATTTAAATATATATATGAGTGCAACAGCTACTAAAACGAAATATGAAGCAATTATCGGTTTAGAAACCCATTGTCAACTCAATACCAAGAGCAAAATTTTCTGTAGTTGTTCGACGGAATTTGACAGCCCACCTAATACCAATGTTTGCCCTGTATGTCTTGGGCATCCGGGGGTTTTGCCTGTGTTAAACGAAGAGGTGTTAAACTCGGCTATCAAGATGGGTTTAGCCTTACAAGGACAAATTGCCCGTTATAGTAAATTTGATCGTAAACAATATTTTTATCCCGATTTACCCAAAAACTACCAAATTTCCCAGTTTGACCTTCCCATCGTCGAACATGGTAAATTAGAGATTGAATTAGTAGATCCTAAAACCAAGGAGGCCACCCGCAAAACCATCGGTATCACTCGCCTACACATGGAAGAGGATGCAGGTAAATTGGTACACGCAGGGAGCGATCGCCTCTCAGGCTCGACCCATTCTCTGGTAGACTTTAATCGTACGGGTGTTCCCCTGCTCGAAATCGTTTCCGAACCTGACTTACGCAGTGGGCAAGAAGCCTCGGAATATGTGCAAGAATTGCGCCGTATCGTCCGTTATTTGGGCATTGGTGACGGTAATATGCAAGAAGGTTCCCTACGTTGTGATGTTAACATTTCCGTGCGTCCTGAAGGGCAACAAGAATTTGGTGTGAAGGTAGAAATTAAAAATATGAACTCCTTTAGTGCCATCCAAAAAGCCATCGAATATGAGATTGAAAGACAAATAGAGGCCATTGAAAATGGCGAACCCATCATCCAAGAAACCAGATTATGGGAAGAAGGGACAGGGCGCACCATCAGCATGAGGGTAAAAGAAGGCTCTAGCGATTACCGTTATTTCCCCGAACCCGATTTACCCCCCCTCGAAATTACCGATGCCCAACTAAAAGCCTTAGAGCAAAAATTACCCGAACTTCCCGCCCAAAAACGTAGCCGTTATGAAAGCGAGTATGGCTTATCTGCCTATGATGCTAGGGTATTATGTGATGATCGAGATGTAGCTCTGTATTTTGAAGCCGTAGTATCTGGGGGCGCTAGTGCCAAAGGTGCTGCTAACTGGGTAACTCAGGACATCGCCGCCTATCTAAACAGTAATTTAGATTTAGATATTACGAAAATTGCCCTCAAGCCTGAGATGTTGGCGGAGTTAATCACCCTCATCGAAAATGGTACCATTAGCGGTAAAATCGCTAAGGAAATCTTACCCGAATTGTTGGAAAAAGGTGGTTCTCCTAAGCAAATTGTCGAGAGTAAAGGCTTAGTTAGTATTTCAGATCCTGATGAGTTAGCTAAAATCATTGATGAAGTATTGGCGGAAAATCCCGACAAACTCGAACAGTTTAGGGCAGGAAAAACCAAGTTACAAGGCTTTTTTGTTGGTCAATTGATGAAAAAAACTGGTGGACGTGCCGAGCCTAAATTGGCAAACCAAATCCTCAACAAGAAGCTAAACGGTTAGAATCTTTTTTTTGGTTCAACCCCTGAATCCCTACCCCTCTGCTTTGGGCATCTCCCCTTGAAAGGTGTCAGGTATCAGGGGGCAAGGGTTTTTGTTAACAATTTGACAGTTTTGGCTGATCCAGCCCTTGATTTTGATAAAATCGAAGGAGATAAGATATTTTATATATAAAAAATAATGAATAAGACCGTCGCTGATATAATGACACCCTCACCCATCACGGTGAATCCTGATACTCCTCTCAAAGAAGCTATTACCATTTTGGCAGAAAAAAAATTGAGTGGTTTACCCGTGGTAGACAAAAATAATAAATTAGTGGGCGTAATTTCTGAAACTGATTTGATGTGGCAAGAAACGGGGGTAGAACCTCCCCCCTATATTATGATTTTGGATAGTGTTATTTACCTGCAAAATCCCAACCGTTACGAGAAAGAAATTCATAAAGCCTTGGGGCAAACTGTGGGAGAAGTAATGACCAATAAAGCCATTACCATTAAATCTGATGATTCAGTGAAAAGGGCGGCTCAAATCCTTCACGAAAAAAAAATCGGTCGTTTGCCCGTAGTTGATGGTAATGGCAATGTGGTGGGCATTGTTACCCAAGGGGATATTATTCAAGCCATGGCGTTAGATAATTAATTATTTTTTTAATTTATCTTTTTTTATTCATTAACCATAACAAAGAAATATGACTATCACACCAGAATCAGTTAAAAAACGTCTTTATTCCGAGAATTTTGGCGATCGCATCAAAGCTATCAACGAACTAAGACAGTTATCCCCTGATGATGCTTTTGAGTTAATTATCCCCGTAATTACCGACAAAAATGTCAGAGTCAGATATGCCGCCGTCTCCCAATTAGACACCCTCGGCGGTGCTAACCTAGCAAAAAGCAAAGAATTATTGCTAGATAGATTATACAACGATCCCGAATCTGATGTCAGGGCAGCGGCAGCGGATGCTTTAGCAGGACTAAAAATGAAGGATACCTATCCCGATTTAGAAAAGGTTTACAACAGTACCGATGACTGGTTAATTCAATTTAGTATCGTAGCCGCCCTTGGGGAATTGGGAGATACCCGTGGATTTGACCTACTCGAAAAAGCCCTCAATTCTGAGAATACCCTACTTCAAACTGCTTCCATCAGTGCCTTTGGAGAATTGGGAGATATTAGAGCCATTGATTTGCTTATTCCTTTTGCTGATAACGATGATTGGCAAATACGCCATCGTCTCGCCCAAGCCTTGGGCAGATTAGGAGGAGAAAAAGCCCAAAATGTTCTACAAAAACTAACACAAGATAAATCTGATGCCGTGGCAGAAGAAGCAAAAAACTATGTAACCAATAACTAGGTGAAATATCATTCCCATAATCGGCGCCCTTGGCTACCCTGAAAACGATCATGAGTATCCCTTAATAATTCAGGAATAGCTAATTTTTCGGGGCATCTGGGGAGACATTCACCGCAATCAGTACATTTATCACCCTTATTCCCCCAAAACCAATGCCCTGCATTTTCAAACATTTGATAACGATAACGGGCAAAATCGTTCATGTCCAACCCCACCCCCAAATTCCTCAGACGTAATACCTCGGGGATATTAATATTTTCGGGACAGGGTAAACATTGATAACATTGGGAACATTTTTGAGTATCTAAAGTTTGCTTTAAACTGTCTTCGATTTTGATGAGGGTATCTTTTTCCTCTTTGGTTAAAGGAAAATCTTGATCAGCTACTTGTAAAGGGGTTAATAATTCTTCTGGATTAGCGGCACCAAGGCTAAGGGTGGTAATGGCTGAATTATTTAATAAAAATCGATAATTTAATGCCAAGGGAGTGAAGGGATGACACATTTGTTTGAGTTTTTGGGGTGGTTGGTATAACATCCCTCCTTTATCAGCTGGAGAGATAATAAATATCCCCAAGTCTTTTTCTTTGGCTAATTCAATGATGGGATAATTTCGTTGAAAGAAATAATAATAATGAAGATTCACAAAATCAAATAAGTTAGTGTCAATGGTTTTTTTTATAACGTCTAAATTACCATGAGTAGAAAAGCCTAAATATTTAATTTTTCCCTGTTTTTTAGCTTCTAAAAGAGTATAAATATAACTATCTTTAGTTAATAGTTGTTGCCAATGATCTTCGGTATTAATACCATGAATTGCTAAACAATCAATATACTCTGTTTGTAAATTATCAAGGGATTCTTGAATATTAATTATGTTTCCTTTTTGTGTATCAGGAGGGGTTAATTTGGTGGTAATAATAATATCATGGCGATTAATGTTAGATTGTTTTAAAAAATTACCAAAAAATTGTTCACTTTTTCCATAAGCCTTCGCCATTTCAAAATGATTAATACCTAAATTAAGGGCTTTATTGACAGTATCAAATAATTGTTTTTCTGAGTAACAGCAACGCATTAATCCCAAAGAAAAAACAGAGATATTTAAGTTAGTTTTACCAAACCTTCGATACTTCATAGATAGGCGATTTTATTCAAAATATAAGCATAGGTGGGCAATACCCACCCTTAATATCAAGTTCGACGAATCAGTTATGAAAAGTAATCCTGTTTTGCCCCCTAAATCCCCCAATTCTGGGGGACTTTCATTGTAACAATTTATCCGAACTTGATATTATTATTATGATTTATCTAAAAAGTAGAACCATTCCAGCCCCACATGGCACCTTTGGCATCAGCAAATTCGATATAAATACGATTAGAATCAACTCCTAATTGTTGATTAATTTCATCACAAAAATCTTGACTCATGGCTTTTGTTTGGGTTGGAGACATGGTGCCAATGCTTTTGATTTCTACATAACAGACAGGCTCAAAAGTACCAGCAAAGGTCATATTAATATTCTGTTCAAAGGCTGTCATTACATAGGATTCTGGTTTGCCCAAATGTTTGGCTAGTTTTGCCGATAGGGTTGTTAATAAGTTTTGTACTTGATTGTCGTTAATGTTGTTTATGGACGATTGAACTTTGATTAATGGCATATATGTTATGGGTGATTTTTATTTGTTATATTTTACCTTGAGTAGTTATTGTGAATAATGTTTGTTGAAGATAAGGGTAACAACGCAAATTATAATTATTATTCAATTGCTGATTTGTTCTATGGTAGGGGCAAGGTAAATGAGATTTAACAGACTGCCCATTTGTTCATTACCATTAATGTCTAAGTCACTGTGACATAGAAAGATTTTATCGGTAACACGGGATAATAAATCATGGATAACTCGATCTATTCTTTCTTTTTCTTGTTGTTGTTGATATTCTAAGCTGAGGGGTTTTCCATCCCATCCTCGCAGGAAAAGGGAGGATGCAAATAATTCTGCAGCGCCTCCTTTACTCCAAAGAGTTGAACCTGCATCGAGCCAAAATTGCCAAGGATGGCTTTGATGGGAGGTGCGATATTGATAAATGGTAGCAAGGGTTATCCCTTTGTTTTTTTTGTTTTCTAGTAGGGGGTTAACAGGATAGGGATTGGCGGTAATGGTACCTTTGCGTATGAGAATGATAAATTCTGTGAGGGATGGGATAATTTGTTTATCTTTGCCTAGTCTATTTTGAATTGCCCAAAAGTGGGAGGCGGTTTGTTTAAATTCTCGTAGGTTGTTAATTTGGGTGTAGGTAAGGGATTGGATGTCGTTGAAATATTGCTGATTGATTTTATCGATAATCGCTAAGGGTGACAGTTTTTTTTCTTTGACTTCTTGTTTGGTTTGATTTATCCAGTTTTTGATTTGGTTATAGGCGATAAAAGTTTGGTAGTTGAGGCGATCGCCCGAAGGGATATAATCAATGGGTAAGAGATGGGGTGATTCTATATCAATATGATAACAATAATCGGCGAGGAGTCCTGCCCTCACAGGATCAATATGGGGTTGTATACCAAATTCAGTGTCCGATTTGGGAGATAAAACCGTCAACATTTCCGCCACCATATCCCTTTCAATTAATCGCCCATTGCCCCCGAAAATTAATCCTAATAGGGTTAAATGCGATCGCACGAGGGGGGAGGCAATCAGGGGGCGTTTCTCCTGTAAAGGCTCCACAGGGATGTTATATTCGTGGAAAAAATGAAGGAAATTAAAACGGGCAACTTCATCTAAACCGGGGGCAATGATGGCAACATCCGCAGGACTTATTATACCTTGTTGAATCTTATCAATAATAAAAAAAGATACTTCTTTAATTAACTGAGCCCTAGATCGAGTTTTAAAGGAAAAAATGTTTTCAAAATCATCCCTATCAAGGGTATTTTCTTCAATTAATAGTTTTAAAGAATTTTCTAATTTACTAGATAGATTATCAACAGGAGAAAATGTTAATAATTCTCTTTGACAACGATTAGAAATAGTTGCTAAATAATCGGGATCTGCGTTTAATCCTAGTCGAACTTTTCCTTTATGATTATAAGTAAAAATACAGTTATATTCACGGGTAATAAAAAAGTTAAATATATCCCCCATAACAGCGGGATAATTATCTAAATCATCAGCAAAAACAGCACCATATCTATTTAACAAACTCTTTTGATAATCTTGATGGGGAAAAAGATGACGCCAAAATATTTCGTAGATAATACCATAACTTAATAAGCCTTTTTCTAAACACCATACACGCCATTGGGATAATAGTTCATCAATGGTGTTCCAAATATTATCATCAAAAGAATCTCCTAAAAAAACTTGACCATTTTTTAGCCGATTACCAATATCTTCAAAAGGAATACCTGCCATTCCAGCTAATTGTAATAAATCTAATAAACGACGAACACAAGTAGATTCATTCCCAAATAAAGAAAGTAATTCAGCACTAAGAGAATCTCGCCATAATTGTGATGCTAATTCTTGCTCAGTTTCAGGATATAAACGAATAGGAAAAGGATTTTTAAGATTTAATTCCTTAGCTATAAGGGGAAAAAATAACTCCACTTCATTGATGATAAAACCAGAAACAGTTTGAATTTCTATGGTGCAATCTAAATCTTTAATCTGACTAAAAATTAGTTTTTGTAAATTAGTTCTTTCTTCTCGATTAGCAGATATGATTAAAGGGGGTTTAATAAGAGGAATGGACTGTTTTGTTTTTTCTTCTTCTATCCATTTTTCTAATTGATTAACTAAAGCTGTGGTTTTGCCACAACGACTATTGCCTTCTATCCACAGAGCATTTTTTTTGGTCATCATCTAATTCTGACTAAGCATTGACAAGTTATTTTTTAACCACCATGAATCATATTTACGATTGGTTTTGACTTCCAAAAGTCTTATACCTTGATTGGGAAGATGTTGTATATTTTCTGTTAGCTGTTGCCAAGTTTCTATCTGCTTATATTCTATACCATAGGTTTTACTTAAATTTTCAAAATCTATCTGTTGGGGAGTCGCAAAGTATTCCTCAAAAATATGATCAAATTCAGCAATGGGTAACATTTCAAAAATTCCTCCCCCATTGTTATTTACCAATACAATGGTTAAACTTCCCGATAGGTGTTGATTAATTAAAAAGCCGTTGGTGTCGTGTAATAGTGCCAAATCACCCGTCAGTAATACGGCTTGTTGTTTTTGTTGACTAATACCTAGGGCAGTGGATAACGTGCCATCAATGCCGTTGGCGCCACGACTGAAGTAAACCTCTCTTTCCCCTTGATTGGTTTGCCAAAAGTATTCGGCATATCTAACAGACATACTGTTAGCAATAAAAATAGGTACTTGGGCAGGAAGATGGTGGGAGAGTAACCAAGATATTTTTCCTTCAAATAATTCGTCATGATTGTTAATGACATGATCTAAATTATTTTTTATTTTTTGCTCAATTTTAAGCCATTGTTGAAGATATTTTTGGGAATTATTGTTTTGTTGACTGATAAAAGTTGGTTCTATATTTTTGACAAATTCTATGGCACTAATTCTAATGTGTTGACTATTGCTATGGAGTGCATCTAAATTGTCACAAGTGGGAGTTATTATATAGGTTGAAATTTTATTTTCTGTGAGCCATTTTCTTAATTCTTTACTGGTAGGATATTCTCCTATTAAAATAACTATTTCTGGTCTGAGTTCTTCTTGATATGCTGGATTTCGTAAAATAATATCATAGGTAGAAATTAGGTTAGGGTTATAGTGTTGATAGTTTCTCACTGGAGATAGGGCTTCACTGAGGACAGGAAAGTTCAGTTTTTCCGACAAAAAGGCGATCGCACGGCTATATAATAAAGAGTCATCGGGGGAATCTACCCCAGCGATAATAATGCCTTTTTGATATTTTTGCCATTGGGAAAATACATTTTCATAGTTGCCAAAATAGTTAATTTTAAAAGTAGATAGTTTCATTTTTCCTGGGAAAAGTTTACTGCTAATACTAGCTTTTTCTTCCTCGCTATAACTATTTTTTTTGATAGGTGCTAAAGGCTCTCGAAAAGGAATATTAAAATGAACAACTCCCCCTGCATAATGGGAGGCTTTTTCCCATCCATGAATTATATTTTGTCTGAGATAAAATAATCTTTTTAGTTTGAAGGAAGGCAATGATAATTCTGTTTGCCATTTCGGATAGTTACCATATAAATTAACTTGATTAATGGTTTGTCCTGCATGACATTCTCTTAGTTCTGGGGGGCGATCGCCTGTTAAAATAATTAAAGGAATATGACTATACCTAGCCTCAATTACCGCAGGATAAAAATTTGCCCCCGCAGTGCCTGATGTACATACCAAAACCACTGGCTTATGACTACTTTTAGCCATACCCAAGGCAAAAAAACTTGCCGAGCGCTCATCTAAAATGGGAATAGTTTTTATGCTAGGATGTTGAGCAAAGGCAATTGTTAAAGGAGTAGAACGAGATCCTGGACATATAACTGCATTCTCTAATCCTAATCTGGCAAATGTCTCAACAATTAAAGAACTCCAAACAGTATTTACATTACGAAAATCTAAACTCATTGTAAAAAATATATTAGATCATTTATGACTATATAATCATATAAGATTTTTCCTATTTGCCATAGTTAAATAGCTGAGAAAAAATATTAAACAATGCAAAGTTACCTCCAAGATAATATCCTTTATATTAATAAAAAAGATCTTCCTGAGTACAAAAAAAATGCGTCTATCGTCAGAAATAATTATTTTTGGGCTCTAAAATCCATTAGTGGTTATTCTCCACCCTCTGCCGACTGGGAATTTGAACCTGAAGTTTGGTTCGCCCTCTCGAGAATGTTATTATTTTTTACTAATTCGGGATACCTTGGCTATAGTGAAACTGTTTTAGAATTTTCTGAAGATACCATTATCCCCGATGTGTTACGGCAAGTATCTAGTAAATTGTGATTTGTGAGAAAAATATAACCTCCAACGATTCAAAATATTACAAAATCAATTAGTTAAACATGGCAACTTTTTTGCGCCCTCTCAGTTACAAATATCAATGGTTGTATGATAGTATTTCTCGTTTAGCGGCATTACCCGTTGGCGGAGAGAAAAAATTTCGCAATTTGGCTCTTGAAAATATTACCATCAATGAGAATACCAAAATACTCGATTTATGTTGTGGCAAAGGGCAGACTACCCAATTTTTGGTGAAACATTCCCATGAGGTGACAGGGTTAGATATATCACCCCTTGCCCTTTCCCAAGCCAAAAAAAATGTACCCGATGCGGAATATGTGGAAGGTTTTGCTCAAGAGATGCCTTTTGATGCCAATACATTTGATCTTGTTCATACCAGCGTGGCTTTACACGAAATGACCACCGAAGAGTTAACGCAAATTTTTGAGGAGGTTTATCGAGTGTTAAAACCCCAAGGTATTTTTACTTTTATTGATTTACATCAACCCCATAATCCTATTTTTTTGCCAGGGTTAACTATTTTTATGTGGTTATTTGAAACTGGTACTGCATGGCAATTATTAAAAACTGATTTATCTCAAATGTTATTAAATAAAGGTTTTAAACCTATTAATAAAAAACTATATGCAGGGGGTAGTTTACAAGTAATTCAAGTTCAAAAATAATCTTATATAAGGAGCTTTTTTTATGAATATTGATCTTAACAAAAACCCAACTTTTGCTGATTTTTCCTATGGTGCGATCGCCCTTAGTACAAAAAAAATTAATAAAAATGAAAAGGGAGTAATATTAGGAGAAGATGCTGAATATGTCCATCAGATGAGAGTAGGATTAAGAAAACTTAGAAGCGTTTTAATCGGGTTTTCCCCTGCCATGAAACTACCAAAAATAGTTGAAGAAAAAAAGATCGGTAAAATTGCGAGAATACTAGGAAAAAAAAGAGATAATGATGTTTTAAAAGAAAACTTAATTAAATATTATTATCACTTTTTGAATGAATCTGAACAAAAATTATGTGATCAATTCATAGAACATTTAGACAAACAAAATAAAGATAGTCACCAAAACATTATTAACACCCTAAAAGGAAAAGAATATCAAAAAATAAAATCATCCCTGAAAAAATGGTTAAAAGAACCCCAATTTAACCTAATAGCCCATCAACCCATAGAAGAAGTTGCCAATTATTTAATAATGCCTCAAATTAGTAAAATGCTTTTACAATCGGGATGGTTTGTAGGCGTTGAAAGAGATGATCATCAAAAAATTATTATCAAAGAAGATTATTCATTAGATGAAGTGAAAAATTTATTAAAATATCATGAAGAAAGTATCCATGACCTAAGAAAAGAAGCCAAAAAAACTCGTTATCAAATGGAATTACTAAGTAAATGCTATGGCAAATCTTATGATGATTATTTACAATTAATTGTCCAAGTACAAGAGATCTTAGGTAATATTCAAGATAACAGCGTTTTAATTAATAGAATAAAAAATATGTTTGGTAAAAATTGGCAGAAAAAAATGACCAATTTAGATATGTTAATAAATACAAATCAACGCCAAGAGTGGTTAAATTGGCAAAAAATACAGCGTTTATTCTTAGTAGAAAATACTTTGAAATATGATGAATTATTAACCCTGAAATAATCTGATTTCGGGATAAAATTTATAGTCTTGTAAAGGTGTCAGGTATCCGGGGCAAGGGGTTAAAATCCCCTTGCGTAGACTTCGTTTATAGACTTACAGTATAAGCATCGGTAACACCGCCTACCTTGAGAATTTCGGGTAAAACACCTTCAGGTAAAGGATCATCGATACTAAGTACCATTACAGCATCACCACGGACAATTTTACGTCCTACTTGCATACTGGCAATGTTAACGTTAAAGTTACCCAACAAAGAACCTATTTTACCGATAATACCGGGTACATCACGGTGTAGGGTAAACAGCATATAAGCATTGGGGGGAACATTGACGGGGAAACCGTTGATACTGGTAATACGGATTTCGCCATCATTTAATAGTGCCCCAGTTACGGCATGGGTGCCTTTGGTGCCTACGGCTTCGAGGTAAATGGAGTTACTATAATCTTTAATTGTTGCGTCTCTGGTTTCCACTAGGTGGATACCTCTTTCTTTAGCTTCGATGGCCGCATTAACATAGTTAACTCTTTCCCGTAGGGCTTTGGAAAGTAAACCTTTGAGAGAAGCAGTAACCAGAGGTTGACTGCTATTATCCGCTAAGTCTCCTTGTAGTTTAACATTTAAGCTCTCCACGCGATCGCCCGCTAACTGTCCCACTAAATTACCAAGGGTTTCTGCTAAACGCATATAAGGACGTAGTTTTTCCATCACATCGGGGCTTAATCCGGGGATATTGACCGCACTACGAGCAGGAAGTCCGAGTAATACATCCCTAATCTGCTCGGCTACGTCAATGGCAACGTTTACCTGAGCTTCAGCAGTGGAAGCTCCTAGGTGAGGGGTTAAGATAATATTGTTGCCCAATTCCCTTAATTTAGATTCCCCCAAAGGCTCCGATGCAAATACATCAAGGGCGGCACCGCCTATTTTACCTTCCTTGAGGGTTTCGTAGAGGGCATCCTCATCAATGATACCACCCCTAGCACAGTTAATAATTCTGGCATGGGGCTTCATTTTGGCAAGGGATTGGGCATTGATTAGGTTAGCGGTTTCTTTGGTTTTGGGAATGTGGAGGGTAATATAATCAGATTCACTAAAAAGAATATCTAAATCTACTAAGGTACAACCTAATTGATTAGCTCTTTCTTGGGAAATGAAAGGATCATAGGCTAAAATTTTCATACCCATTGCCTTACCCACTTTTGCCACATGGGAGCCAATTTTTCCTAAACCCACTACCCCAAGGGTTTTTTTGTAAACCTCAGAACCAATATAGCTTTTACGATCCCATTTACCCCCTTTTACCGACTGATTGGCATCGGGAATGTGACGGGAAAGAGATAGCATCATCGCCAAAGCGTGTTCAGCCGCAGCGATGGTGTTTCCCTCGGGGGAGTTTACTACCACAATCCCTTTGCGAGTAGCGGATGCTACATGGACATTGTCAACCCCAACCCCTGCTCTACCAATAATTTTGAGGTTATCGGCGGCTTGGATTACCTTTTCCGTAACTTTTGTGCCTGAGCGAATCATCAAAGCATCATATTCGGGAATGATGGCGGTTAATTCGTCTTCGGACAATCCTGTTTTGATGTCAACTTGGGCTACTTGACTGAGAATTTTAATACCTGCCTCATCGACAGAATCTGATACTAGAACTTTTGCCATACTAAATATATAAATAATCTTAATTGTACCAAGGGCGATCGCCCCAGGATCAGCTTTCATAGATCATCAACTGATCGCCTTTGTAATATTATCATCATTCTCTGTCCTTATCTGTATTTTGGCACTCATATCTTGATAATTAGGTTTCGGGTGACAGGTTGCAGGTGTTTAAGTAGCCTCAGAAAAAAACTAGAGCAAAAAAAAAGAGTTTCTGAATCCACCAGAAAACTCTTTTATTGATTTATGAATTAATTGACAAAAATTAACGAATTAAATTTAATAATTCCTTGGGAGACGCTAATAAATCGATCGCAACGAAAAAGATTTTACCATCAGGATTAAGGAGAAAACGCCAAGCGATATTCATACCTACATTTCCACCAAACCAAGGAGTTTGAACCTTACCAGTAACTTTAATTTGGGTATAACCATCATCCGCAGGTTCAGTAATCCCTCTATCAGGTAACAACTTAAGATTTTGACACTCTTCCTTGAAGAAACGTAAAACATTTTCCTTACCAACAATAGGACGTTTAAAAGGAGGTTGTAGCGCACCATCAGGGGCAAACAATTCGATCAAAGTATCAAAATCATTAGCATTAAGATTGTCCATATAATCAAGGACAGTCCGATTAGTCACACCCTCAATAGATACATTAGTTCTTTTCGCCATATCCTTGGGAGGTGCAACGGGTTCAGATACAGGGGTATAACTATCAAGTTTAGTGAGATCATAACCCATATCAACGACCGCATTACGTAATACCGTAATTTGTTGACCAGATTCTAAACCTTTAATGGTATTTAACACAGAATTAGCGTTAGCCGACAACTTATAACCTTCAGGAATAGGAGCAACAAGTCCCTCCTCCATAAATTTACCTAACTGATACCAAAAACCTAACTTGATATTAGGAGACCATACCGCATAAGTACGACACAAAGGAGTATCAGCACGATTTGCTAAGTCACACATCGCCTGAGACTGTTCTTGAGGATTCATCTTCTTGATTTCCTCAAGGGTGGACTCTGCTAGCACCATACTAGCCGCCCCTGGAGCCGCAATAGTAATAGTTTTTCCCATCTCTAAATATGCAAACCAAATTAAGGCAAGTTGATCCTCCGCGCTTAATTGATTGAATCGAGCAATAGTTGCAGGAACTGCATCTGCCGCCAGGGTATCGGGAAAAATGTTTCTAGCTGAATCAATGGTAAAAGGCATAAATTACTCCGTTTTACTAACTTATAGCTTAAACTTAACATAAACTCTTTAAGGCTAATTTAAGATTCAGGTGTGGATTTTGCACCACGTATTTTTGATGAGTATGTGATAAGTTGGGGGTAAAAATAAAGAAAAATTTGCCTAATGTATAGTTAATCCCCGATAATTGATGATCAATTATTTAGATAAGCAAAGATAAAAAATCATCATGACAACAGATCCAGTTACTTTAATGAAACAAGAAGTAGGGAAAGCTGCCGCCGCAAGGGTCAAATCTGACTCTATCGTCGGTTTGGGTACGGGTTCTACTACTGCTTTTGCAATTCAATATATCGGGGAAAGATTGGCTAGTGGTGAGCTTAAAAACATTGTCGGTGTACCTACTTCCTTTCAGGCAGAAGTATTAGCAAAAAAATATAATATTCCTCTAACTACCCTTGATGCCATTGATCATATCGATGTCGCCATTGATGGTGCCGATGAAGTTGATCCTCAGAAAAATTTGATCAAAGGGGGTGGTGCCGCTCATACTAGGGAGAAAGTAGTTGATAGCCTTGCTCAAGAGTTTATCGTGGTGGTAGATGGTGGTAAGTTGGTTGATAAATTAGGTTCTACTTTCTTGTTACCTGTGGAGGTGATACCCATGGCGGTTACTCCTGTTATGCGTAAACTAGAAGACTTGGGCGGAAAACCCGATTTAAGAATGGGAATCAAAAAAGCAGGTCCAGTGGTAACGGATCAAGGTAACTTAGTTATTGATGTCAAGTTTGATAATATACCCAATCCTGCTAGTCTGGAGGCAGAAATTAATAACATTCCGGGAGTGCTAGAAAACGGTTTATTCGTAGGGGTGGCTGATGTTGTTTTAGTGGGTGAAATTGTTGACGGTAAACCCCACATTCGAGAATTTTAAATTAAGATCGGTCTTAGGGCCCCTTACTTGAAGATGGGGGCTTTGATTTCATTATTTTTGATTACCATGTTTTCTTTTCGTCCTAAGTTTAATAAAAAAAATATCCCTCCCCCAACTCCGAAAATAAAGGAGCGCCCGAAAAGATTGGTCAAAATTCCTTTTCATTTTCAACGCAATGATATTGTGACTTATTCAGAAAAGGATATGAAAAGGGAACTATATAAGTATCCCGGACTACTAAAAACTTTGGGTCATGCCTACCAATATGAAATCATTTATACCAGTAAAGATGGTCGTGTTGATTATTGGTTTTGTCGAGATTTACCCACCACAACTAAGTTATTAAAATATCTCAACGAGCAGGGATGGACAGTGGATTGGCGAGAAAAACCTTTTGTTTTGTAGGGAAGGAAAAAAGATCCCAGTTTTAGGATAGAATCTAGGGCGGACAAATTTTAATGGTTGTCTATTTTTTTATTTTTTCCTGAAAGAGTGCAATGAAGCAGTTTTTAGAGTCAGAGGTTATATCTAGTTATCAAGAGTCTGATGTGGTCATTTTACCTATTCCCTATGAGGTAACGACTACTTATCGTAAAGGTTGTGAATATGGCCCTGATGCGGTTTTAGAGGCTTCTGATCAGTTGGAATGTTATGATGAGGAGTTAGGGATAGAAACTTGTTTTAAGGCTAAAATTTTTACGGGCGATCGCATCGCAGACACCAGAAAAAACCCTGACCTTACCGCAGATGATATGCTTTTAGTCACCAGCGAAACGGTGCAAAAGCTAGTCAAGGATGGTAAATTTGTGATCGGAATTGGTGGAGAACACGCCATCACCACAGGATTAGTTAAAGGATACTTAGCCAGTATGGATGAACCTTTTACCGTCATCCAAATCGATGCCCATGGGGATATGCGATATGAGTTTGAGGGTTCAATTCATAATCACGCCTGTGTAATGAGAAGGATATTAGAGTTGGGTTTACCCACTTTGCCCATCGGTATTCGGGCGATTTGTCAGGAGGAAGCAAATTTAATCAAGGAAAAAAAAGTTCCTGTGATATGGGCTAGGGATATTTATTATAATTCCAATTGGATTAATGATGCCCTCGCAAAAATCAAGACCAACAAAGTATTTATTACCATTGATTTGGATGGTTTAGATCCTAGTTTTATGCCGGGGGTAGGTACTCCCGAACCGGGGGGTCTTGACTGGTACCAAATTCTAGCATTTATGAGGGCAATTTTTGCCCGTTTTCAGGTAATCGGTTGTGATGTGATGGAATTAGCCCCTACCCAAGATTCTGTAGTGTCCGAATTTACAGCCGCAAAGTTGATTTATAAGTTAATTGGTTATTGGTATGTCCACCAAAATGATATTAGGCTCGAATAAACATTGTTATTGTTGCTAATATAAAAACATTTAAAATTAGCTGTAATTAATGTCTTTTGGATTTTCAAACATTATTGAATAAAATTAGTATTATCATTCCCGTTTTTAATGAGGAAGATTTTTTAAAACAAAATATTTCTTTTTTTACATCCCTTGAAAACACGGAAATTATTTTTGTAGATGGTGGTAGTCAGGATGAAACTACAAATATTCTTGAGCGGCATAATTTGAGGGTAGTTTTATCCCCTGTGGCTTGTCGTAGTTATCAAATGAATTTGGGAGCTAAGTTGGCACGGGGTGATATTTTACTCTTTTTACATGGAGATACTCTTTTGCCTAATAATTATGGTCAAGCCATCATAGATATTTTGAGTCAAAAATGTGTTGTGGCAGGAGCTTTTAATTTAAAAATTGATCAACATCTTCCTCTAATTAATTTTGTCTGTATGATGGTTAAAGTGCGATCGCACCTATTTTCATTGCCCTATGGAGATCAGGGAATTTTTATGAAAAAAGAAATCTTTGAAACCCTAGGGGGATTTCCTGAAATGCCAATCATGGAAGATTTTGCCCTCATCAAACAATTACAAAAAATAGGCAAAATAAAAATTGCCGATGCTGCCGTTGTTACCTCCGCCCGAAGGTGGCAAAAATTGGGAGTAGTCAAAACTACCCTAATTAATCAAATAATAATTGTGGGTTATTATTTAAGGATTGATCCTCACCGATTAGTAAAAATATATAGACAATTAAAAAACACATAAAAACTATTTATTGTACTGACAAATAAACAGTAAATAAGCCAATAGTTATTGATAAAAATATAAAATATAAACAATGAAATATGCTAAAATATTTTAGCAATAAAAAATTAGAATACTTCACTGTCAAATAAAATGAATAACCGTATCATTAATATTTTACGTCAAGGTAAGCCCGAAGAAAAAGTGAAAATTCAGGGGTGGGTACGCACCAAAAGAGAATTAAAAGAATTTACCTTTATCGAAGTCAGTGACGGCTCATCCCTGGCAAATTTACAGGTTATTTTAAATCAAGATTTACCTGACTATAACAATGTCATTAAAAAACTAAGTACAGGGGCATCTTTGGCAGTAGAAGGAGTTTTAGTGGAATCCCCCGCAAAAGGTCAAAAAATCGAACTACACGCCCAAACCATAACCATCTATGGGGAATGTGATGGAAAAGACTATCCCCTACAAAAGAAACGTCATTCCCTAGAATTTTTACGTACCATTGCCCATCTACGAGGGCGCACCAATACCCTTGGGGCGGTGATGCGAGTGCGTAATGCCTGTGCGCAGGCAGTTCATCAATTTTTCCAAGAGAAAGGATTTTTGTGGGTGCATACTCCCATTATTACCGCCAGTGACTGTGAAGGGGCGGGGGAATTATTCACGGTAACTAATTTTAATTTGGACAATATTCCCCGTAATGATCAGGGAAAAACTGATTATACAGAGGATTTTTTCGGTAAAAAAGCCTATCTTACGGTTAGTGGGCAACTAGAGGCAGAAATTATGGCCATGTCTTTTGAGAATGTCTATACCTTTGGTCCTACTTTTCGAGCAGAAAATTCTAATACTTCCCGTCATTTAGCAGAATTTTGGATGATTGAGCCTGAAATGGCTTTTTGTGATTTGGAGGGGGATCAAAATTTAGCGCAGGAATTTTTAAAATATGTATTTAAATATGTTTTAGATCATTGTCCCGAAGATATGGAGTTTTTTAATCTTCGGATCAATAATACGGTGTTGGCAAATGCTGAGAACATCATTAATAATGAATTTGCCCGGATTACCTACACTGAAGCGATTAATTTACTAGAAAAGTGCGATCGCACCTTCCAATTTCCCGTAGAGTGGGGCATTGACCTACAATCAGAACATGAAAGATATTTGGCAGAGGAATATTTCAAAAAACCAGTCATCGTTACCAACTACCCCAAAGACATCAAAGCATTTTATATGCGCCTAAACGAGGATCAAAAAACCGTTGCCGCCATGGACATCCTCGCCCCCAACATTGGCGAAATCATCGGCGGCTCTCAAAGAGAGGAACGGTATGATATTTTAGAATCAAGAATTAAAGAAATGAATATCGATCCTCAAGAGTTATGGTGGTATTTAGATCTAAGGAGATATGGCACCGTACCCCATGCAGGATTTGGGTTAGGATTCGAGAGATTAGTACAGTTTATGACAGGTATCGACAACATCCGAGATGTAATACCTTTTCCTCGTACTCCCATGAATGCAGAATTTTAGCTATTTTTGTCAAATATATTGCCTCATTCAGAGGCAGAAACCTTTATAATTAAAGGTATTTGTTTGATACTGAATTAATTTTTGATTATGACCGCTAATTCTAATCCCTCCCAAGGGCAAAACGCCGCTAATTTCTCCATGGATGATTTTGCTCAAGCCCTAGAGCAGGAACAATATGACTATCATTTTAATAAAGGAGAAATAGTAAAAGGGAAAGTATTTCAACATGATCCCAGTGGCGTTTATGTAGATATTGGCGGTAAATCTCCCGGATTTGTTCCCCTCAGTGAAGCTGCATGGCAATCTTTTGGTGATGTGAGCGAAGTTCTACCCCTTGACCAAGAGTTTGAATTTTTGATTATCAAAGAACAAGATTCTGAAGGACAGGTAAAACTTTCCCGTCGTCAGTTATATATTGATCAGGCTTGGGATAATTTAACCGAAGTCCAAGAAAAAGGCAAACTGGTACAAATGCTGGTAACAGGGGTAAATCGTGGTGGTGTCATTGGACAGATTGATGGTTTACGGGCTTTTATTCCTCGATCGCACCTCATCGAAAAAGAAAACTTTGAAGAGTTAGTAGATCAAACTCTTCCTGCTAATATTTTACAGTTGGATCGAGGACAAAATAAAATTGTTCTTACCCAAAGAAATATTGCCAAATCTTCTGCCATGGCACAACTACAAGAGCATCAGGTGGTACAAGGTAAGGTGGTAAAATTGCAACCCTACGGCGTATTTGTGGATTTTGGCGGCGTGGCAGGATTGCTACACATTAAACAAATTAGTGGCGGACATATCGACTCAGTGAGTCATATTTTTAAGGTAGGAGAAGAAATTAAAGTGGTGGTGATGGAAATCGATACGGTCAAAAATCGCATTTCTCTTTCTACCAAAGTTTTGGAAACCTATCCAGGGGAATTTTTAGAAAAACGAGAGTTGGTGATGGACACTGCGGAGGAAAGATGGGCAAATCATCAAACGAAAAAGGAAGAAAGTAGCAATTAATTGCAAAGTATTGCAACAAAAAAGAGAGTTTTTCTTCCGTTGCGTTTAAAATGAAGACTTTGAAAACCGTTTTATATATTTCAGGGAAAGTATTAAATGTTTCAATTTACTTCTATCATTGCTACTGCAATTCCTACCACCATTGAATGGAGTCCTAATGTAGCTTTTACCATGATTGTTTGCAATATCGTTGCGATCGCCATTGGTAAATTCACCATCAAATATCCTAGCGAAGGGCCTCAATTACCTTCTCCTAATCTCTTTGGCGGTATGGGATTCCCCGCTTTATTAGCGACCACTAGCTTAGGTCATCTAATTGGTGCTGGTGTAATCTTGGGATTGTCAAATTTAGGCGCTTTATAATTGATAGCCTTGATCAGGGAGCTTTTTTCGGAAAGCTCCTCTGAGAATATTTATGACTTCTGGTAAGTGATCCTAACCACAACATAGGATACTATTTTGGGGAGATGATTGATAGTGCTGGATTAATAGGGTTTTCGTAAAGCACCCTTGTTAAAAAGAAAAACCTTCGGGCGTCTTTCCATGTTTCGACTCCAAAGGTTCCTCATATTTAACTCCTCACTTAACTACAATTAAACTTTATTTTGTTTCAAGTGATCAGCACCTTGTGACACTTTCTAAACTGTCACAGTATCCTCTAGTTATTCGGTAAATCCTCGAAATCTGGCTAGGGCTTCAATGGTGCTGGTGCGATCGCGCCTTAAGGGTTCTTGAGTGGCTTCCACGGGCGTTTGGTCAATTTTTTCCATGGCAATATCAAAACTTCTCAGGGCTTCTTCTAGGGTATTAACATTGTTATCACGCATCCCCTTTTCCCGTAAAATTTGACCACGGAGGTAATGAATTTCTGGGTTATTGGGGGTGCTTTGGACTGCTTTATTGGCAAAGGTGAGGGCTTGATCAAAGTCTTTGAGATCCCTGTAGGCGATCGCAATGCCCCGATGTACCAAATACTGAGGACTAGCAAACTGCTGTAACTGATTAATAGCTTGGGTAGGGCTAGAAAAAGGAAGATTCACCGCCAAAATCAAATTAAAATAACCCTTAATCAAATTTAACTCAGGATCATTACGATCAATTCTTTCCGCCTGTTCAAAATAACGAAAAACTGACTGTAATTGACCAATAGCCGCCATGGGTCCACTGGTTTGGAATTTATGGGCGCCTTGTAAAAAATTACCCACTGCCAAATATAGGCTACTACGCAAAGGATCGGCCGTGGCGATCGCCCTTGCCACCCTTACCGTCTCATTAGCATAGGATTCCATACCACTCCAATCCTCCTCGGTATAAGCCAAAGAAGCCCGTAGGGCAGGTACTAAAGGATCATTAGTTTCCGACTGTTTCGCCTCATCCAACAACCTTTTAGCACGGGGATAATTCCCCTCCTCAAAAAGAGCCTTAAAAGCCTGTTCAGTTTTTTCTCCAATATCACGGGCATTATTAGTCCTAAAAGGATCAGCCGCTAAACCAACCCCCATAGAAAACCCCCAAGATAAAGTCGTAAGGGCGATCGTAGAGAAAATAAAAGCCCCCCGACGACGAACCCGAAATAAAGAAGAAACCAACTTGTTACTCTTATCTTGCATGATAAATCTGATGCCTCTTAAAGGAACAATGTGAATAATACCTTTAGCAATTATCATTAAAGGTGAATATTCCTTATGATTTTAGCCTAAACTATGCTTTCCTTAAAAAATGTTGGTTATCACCCCGCAGCGAGTCCTATTCCCATCATTGAAAACATTAGTTTTAACCTCGAACCCCAAACACTAGGATTAATTGTCGGCAAAAGTGGCTCAGGAAAAACCACCCTCCTTGAAATATTAGCAGGATTAGCCGAAAACACCAGCGGAAAAATTTGCTGGAAAAAAGAAGAAATCACTTCCGTAGAACTACAACAACTAAGCGGATTAGTGTTCCAATTTCCCGAAAGACATTTTTGTGGCTCTAACGTATTAGAAGAATTACGTTTAGGACATCCCGAATTAAGTGCCATCAAAGTAAAAGAAGCCCTCACCGAAGTCGGTTTAGGACATATCAGTTATGAAGTTCCACCCCACGCCCTTAGTGGAGGACAACAAAGACGCTTATCCCTTGCAGTGCAACTAATCCGCCAACCAAATATTTTACTCCTAGACGAACCCACCGCAGGATTAGACTGGGTAATGCGTGATCAACTGGTAAATCTTTTAGCAAAATTAAAACAACATTGGACACTGTTGATTGTTACCCATGATGCCAGTGATTTAATTTCTATTGCTGATCATTGTTGGCGTATCGAAGCAGGAAAAATTGAAGTTGTTACTCCCTCCGATTTTACGGTTAAACCACGGTTACAATTGGTCATGGATAGTTAAAGTATATGGGCAAAAAAGTATGATACAAGCATTATTTACAGACAATTATTTAGAATTTGAAGAATTTATAGAATGGTATCCTGCATCAACGGAATACCACTATGAATTACACAATGGAACCATCGTACAAATGCCAAAACCAAAAGGAAAACATTCTCAAATAGCTGGGTTTTTAATGACAGAATTAACCCTAGAAATAAGACGCTTAAAACTTCCTTATTTTTTCCCAAAAGAATGTTTAATTAAGGGCGATCGCTTCTCAGGTTATGAGCCAGATGGAATTATTTTAGATAAAAACATTATTGAAAATGAACCATTATGGGAAAAACAATCAACATTATTATCGGGAAATGCGATTCAACTAATAATTGAAATCGTGAGTGGAAATTGGAGTGATGATTATGCTTTAAAATTAGATGCTTATGAAAACTTAGGCATCAAAGAATATTGGATAGTTGACTATTTAGGTTTAGGAGGACGTAAATTTATTGGCAACCCAAAACAACCCACCCTAACTATTTATAGTTTAGAAAATGGAGAATATCAAAGTAATCAATTTCGAGACAATGAAGTAATTAAATCTACTATTTTTCCAGAACTAAGCCTTAATACTCAGCAGATTTTTAGAGGAGACTTGTAATGCATCTAACCTCAATTCGGGATAAGGGTGTGAAGAATTGACAATTGACAATTGACAATTATTTTATTGCCCATTGCCTATTCCCTATTCCCTATTGCCTGCCTTAACTAGAAAATGTTATCCCGAACTCAGGTTAAATAATCCATCATCATGGGGCAATTGAGATATGGTTAAAGGCAAAATAAAATCTTAATTGATCATTGACAGTAATGATATGTCACAATGATAGCGTTATGGATAAATCAAATAAATAATCCGCATGGACAGTTTACAATTATATGAATATGCTTGGTTAGTGCCAACTTTACCCCTACTCTCCGCAATGATAGTGGGTATTGGCTTAATCTCTTTTAACCAAGCAACCAATAAACTAAGACAAGTAAATTCAATCTTTATTATCTCCACATTGGGAGCCTGTCTCGCCTTATCTGTGGCTCTTTTTTGGAGTCAGTGGCAGGGTGCCGAACCTTATACCCAAATGATTGAATGGGCTTCGGCGGGGGACTTTTCCCTGAGTATGGGTTACACCATCGATCACCTGAGTTCCCTAATGTTGGTCATTGTCACCACCGTAGCATTATTGGTGATGATTTACACCGATGGTTACATGGCGCATGATGAAAGCTATGTGCGCTTTTATGCCTATTTGAGTATCTTTAGTGCTTCGATGTTGGGTTTAGTAGTTAGCCCCAACCTTGTGCAGGTGTATATCTTCTGGGAATTGGTGGGGATGTGTTCTTACCTACTCATCGGCTTTTGGTACGATCGCAAAGCGGCCGCCGATGCTTGTCAAAAGGCTTTTGTCACCAACCGTGTGGGGGATTTCGGTTTATTATTAGGGATGCTTGGTTTATACTGGGCCACTGGTAGCTTTGACTTTGGCGAAATGGGCATCAGACTTCATGAGTCGGTCGTCTCAGGGCAACTTGCTGGGTGGTTAGCGGCGTTTCTTGCTATTTTGGTCTTTTTGGGTCCTGTGGCAAAATCAGCCCAGTTCCCGCTCCATGTATGGCTCCCTGATGCCATGGAAGGCCCTACCCCCATCTCTGCTTTGATTCATGCTGCTACCATGGTAGCGGCAGGGGTATTTTTGATCGCTAGAATGTATCCTGTATTTGAGCCTATCCCTGTGGCGATGGATTTAGTGGCTTGGGTGGGTTGTTTTACTGCCCTCTTGGGTGCGACCATTGCCTTGACTCAAAATGATATTAAAAAGGGTTTGGCATATTCTACTATTTCCCAGTTAGGATATATGGTGATGGCTATGGGTATCGGTGCTTATAGTGCTGGTTTATTTCACCTCATGACCCATGCTTATTTTAAAGCGATGCTTTTCCTCTGTTCTGGTTCTGTAATCCATGGTATGGAGGAAGTGGTAGGACATGAGCCTGTATTAGCACAGGATATGCGCTTGATGGGTAATTTACGGAAATATATGCCCATTACCTCTAGTTGTTTCTTGATTGGTACTTTGGCGATTTGTGGTATTCCTCCTTTTGCTGGATTTTGGTCGAAGGATGAAATTTTAGGCTTAGCTTTTGAAGCAAATCCTGCTCTATGGTTAATCGGTTGGTTAACCGCTGGTTTGACTGCTTTTTATATGTTCCGTATGTATTTTATGACCTTTGAGGGTGACTTTAGAGGCAAGGATCATAAAATTCAAGAGGAGTTATTAGCTGCGGCGAATGTTATTCCCACTGATGAAGGACATCACGGCGACAAACCCCATGAGTCTCCTTTAACCATGACTTTTCCATTGATGATGTTGGCGATTCCTTCTGTGTTGGTGGGTTTCTTGGGTATGCCTTGGAATAATCGTTTTGAGGAATTTATTGCTTCTCCTAATGAGGCGGTGACGGAAGTTGCTCATCATTTTGATTTGACTGAGTTTCTGATCATGGCTGGTAATTCTGTTGGTATTGCTTTGATTGGGATTACCGTGGCTTCTTTGATGTATAGCCGTAAGAAAATTGACCCAAGTGCGATCGCCTCTAAATTCCCCACTTTATACCAATTTTCCCTCAATAAGTGGTATTTTGACGATATTTATGACAGCGTTTTTGTCAAGGGTTGTCGTCGTATCGCTAGGGGTATCATGGAGGTTGATTACAAGGTGGTAGATGGTGCTGTTAACCTCACTGGTTTATTTACCATCGTCAGTGGTGAAGGCTTGAAGTATTTAGAAAATGGACGGGCACAATTTTACGCTCTTATCGTTTTTGGTGCTGTATTAGGCTTTGTCATTGCCTTTAGTGTCATTGGCTAAACATTTAGAAAATCAATATTAAGGGTGCAACGATATTGTTGTACCTTTTTTTGTGTCCAATTAATTGGTCATTATTTAAAATGTTATAATCTGACGTTAAATGCTTATTGTGGGTACATAGTAAATTTTGGCACAAGTAGTTATCGAAAACCTTTATAAAAGTTACTCTAGCTCGAAGATAAAACTATCTGATAGTAGTAATTTGGCAGTTGTTTCCCCTACTCCTATGCCCATGGCTGTGGAAGAAAAAAAATCCTCCCTTGAGGATAATACCCATGTACTTAAAGGTATCAATTTAGAAATTAGGGAAGGGGAATTTATGGTTTTGGTGGGCCCCTCGGGATGTGGTAAGAGTACCCTACTAAGATTAATTGCTGGTTTAGAAGAGATTACGGCGGGTAAAATTTGTATAGGCGATCGCACTGTCAACAATTTACCACCAAAATCGAGGGATATTGCCATGGTATTCCAAAACTATGCCCTATATCCTCATCTGCGAGTATATGATAATATCGCCTTTGGTTTACGGCGGATGAATCCTGAGAAAAAGAAATTTTCTCCCCCCAAAATTCTGGGAAACCTCAGCCGTGCCTTACCCCCTCGTTTACGTTATTTAAGTCAAGAAGAAAAAAATATCCAAGCCAAAGTTTTGCAAGTGGCGCAGTTGTTACAAATTGATCATCTTTTGGATAGATTGCCCAAACAATTATCAGGAGGGCAAAAACAACGGGTTGCCCTTGGGCGCGCCATTGCCCGTAATCCCCAAGCCTTTTTGATGGATGAGCCTCTTTCTAATTTGGATGCTAAACTAAGAACAGAAACCCGTAGTCAAATTGTTAAACTACAAAAACAATTACAGGTAACTACTATCTATGTTACCCATGATCAAACCGAAGCTATGACTATGGGCGATCGCATTGCCATTATGAATAATGGAGAAATTCAACAGGTAGCAACACCTTTAGAAGTATATCGACAACCAGCCAATAAGTTTGTAGCTCAATTTATCGGCTCACCTGCCATGAACTTCATTGAAATGGACTATCTAAAACAAGAGTCTATGATTATTCATCATAGTTTTAAAATTAAATTGCCTCCAAAATATCTTGAGATATTGGCTAATTATAACTATGAAAAAATAGAATTAGGCATTCGACCAGAGCATTTTTATATCACCCAAGAAAGCGATCAATCTTTATTTTGTACCATTAATATGATCGAGTCTTTGGGTAACGAAACTCTTTTGGGAGTCACCTTAAATTCTTCCCCTAAACAAGATTTACAGATCAGAATTTTTGGGGATGATTTATTTTCCATCGGAGAACAAATACACTTAGGTATTAATTTGGATAAAGTTAGTTTTTTTGATTCTTATCAGGGGAGAAATATTTTTCTTATTTGATTTTATGCTCGATAAATTATCGATTTTAAATACTATTTAACTGAATTTAAAACTAATTCAGAAATGTTACAATAAAAAAGATTTTAGAAAGCAATTATACAGTGCAAATGAAAAAAGTTACTTACCAAGAAACCATCGATAAAATATCTTTATTTACCATAAGTATATGTACAATAATTATTCTAATTTTGGTCATTGGTAGTAGAGTTTGCCCTAACGATATTTGTTTATTTAGTACCAATCCCCATGTAGAAAGATTTTCTTGGGATAGTCGTAAAATAAACTCCAATGATAACGCTTTTATCCTTGACTTTGATCGCCCCGTATCTCGAGAAAGTGTAGAAGATAATTTAGAAATTGAACCTGCCTTACCCGGTAGAATTAGCTGGGCAGGAAAAAGATTAGTTTACACTCTAAATAATGTTATTCCCTACGGTAGAAGTTATCGTTTATCATTAAAAGATGCCCAAGAACAATTTAGAGGCAGAGAAGAATTAGGAGCCGAAATAGAACCTTTTGTAGGACAATTTCAGAGTCGAGATAAGGCTTTTGCCTATGTGGGTAGTGAAGGGGCAGAAACAGGAAGATTAATCCTGAATAATACAACCAAAGAAAATCAAACTATTTTAACCCCTGAAAATTTAACGGTAGTGGACTTTAAGTTTACTCCTAATACAGAAAAAATTATTTTTTCTGCTTCCGAAAGAAATAATAATCAAGATGGTGTTAGGGATTTATTTATTTATGAAGTAACCACTGGTTTATCTGATGATGGTAATCCCAAAATTCCGGGACAATTAAAGACCATTTTAGGAAAAGACAACTATTTAAATAATCGTTTTGATTTGGCAGGGGAAAATGGTGATATTATTATTGTGCAAAGAATACGCAAAGATGACCCCACGGATTTTGATTTGTGGAAAATTGAAGAGGGCAAAATTCCTCAAAAACTCAATACTGATGGTGGTAGTTTTATTATAACTCCAGATCGAAGTGCGATCGCCATTGCCCAAGGAGAAGGTATTTCCATCGTACCTATTCAAAGACAACAAGAAGAAGTAGAATCCTTGAACTTTTTACCCCAATATGGACAGGTGTTAACCTTTACTAGGGATGGTACAGGAGCCGCTATGATTAACTTTAATACAGATAATCCTGAATTACGTTACACTCGCTCATTGTTTTACGTTAATAATCAGGGGGTGGAAAAAGAATTAGTAACCATCGAAGGCTCAATAGTTGATTGCGAATTTTCTCCTAATGGCAATAGTCTTTTTTGCCTTTTAACAGAATTAATAGAAACCGAAACCGAATTTCAGGAAAAACCTTATTTTGTGGGGATTGACATTGAATCGGAGAATGTCATTCCATTATTAGCACTTCCCCATTATCAAGATATAAGAATTAGTATATCCCCTGATGGTTCTGGTATTTTGTTTGATCAACTGGTAACAGAAAGTATGATGGATGAGAATAATATGCTAGATGATATGCCTGCAGGAGAATTGTTTAGTGACTCAGCAGAATTAATCTTAACCAGTCGTTTATGGTTATTAAATTTACCTAGAGCCGATTCTCCTCAAGCATCCTTACAAGAGTTGCCCATTGGAGGTTTAAAGCCCCAATGGAGTCCATGATTTTATAATTGACGGGTAATATCTCTTAATCTACTTCTCAATTCGTTATCTTGTCTAACTTGCTGAGTAATTTGGTTAAATTGATTCATGGTCAATCCATTTCGTCTGACAATCACCTCTGAATTTTGGCAAAAATCATTCATCATGGTACGAGCATTACTGGGTAACTCATTGATAGAATCTTTTTGATGACAGGCTAACTGACTACTTCTTTCTTGTCCGACAATACTTTCGATATTGGCAAAAGTAGAACGTCTTAATCTTTCTATTTCGATGGCAGCTTGAGCATAGCGAGTTAAATCTGCGTCAGAAAAACTTTGGGCAAGGACTTGATTACTTATTTTAAAGCTGTTTGATTGGGTGTGATATTCTGGGGTTACCCCTGTTAAGATTCCTAAGCTACTTAGACCTAACATTAAAATAATTTGACTGGTAGATAATTTTATTGTAGATAAACCTTTAATAGTATTAATCATAATTGAGAGAAAATAATAATAATTGTGTGGCAGAATAATTGTGAAATTTTTGCGTTTTCGTGGCAAAAGCTAAGACAAAAATCCTTTAACTATAACCTAAATCCTCTTCTTCACAAGAATATAGAGGGTTGAGATAATCTTAAAGAAATGTAATGCCCCAACTGTGAATTATGATTGATTTGCTTAATGTTTAGTTCCCCATTTAAAAATTCTTGTTAGTTATCTTGGAGAGTGAGAAGAGAGGTAAGGATGCCTCCTCCCACCGAGGATAATGCTAAGATTACTAAAACCCATTGCAAACCTAATATGGATTCGGCAATTCCTGCTAGGGCAAGGGGTAAGGAAAGGGCAATATTGACGGCATTGTTTTGTAAACCAAATACTTTACCGCGCATATCTGGGGGAGTTTCTGCCTGAATGGTGGTTTGCATTGGTACTCCCACCAGGGCGGCAAATCCGCCCACGATGGCTATCATTAATAAAGCCCAGGGCAAACTACCTGTAGAAAATGATAACCCCATAAGGGCGATCGCCATTCCCATAGATCCATAAAAACTTAATTTACCATGACTAAGGAACTTTCCTTGCTGGGTGACAAAAGCAGCCCCTACGGCAATCCCAACCCCTGCGGCGGCTAGGAGATAACCAAATTCCTCCGCATCGATACCCGGTATCTTTTCTGCCACGCTTACAGCTAATACTGCCAAGGCGGCAAAAATGGAAAAAAGAATAATTAATTGAAACAAGGCATTACGTACTCGATGATTTTGCTGGAGATAAGCTAAACCGCCTTTAATATCTTCCCAGACGTGATTTTCTTCGGTTTGTCGATCTTGTTCTCTTTCTCTAGTATTAACTAAAAGAAGGATTAAACCTGCGATGGTATATCCTCCACCCACCAATAACTCCCTACCATAGTTAAAGGAAAAATTGTCACCCCAAGCAGTAACCAACTCTAAAAGTGGATTACCGATGGCAAAACCGATAATCAACATCACCATCATGGTGGTGGTATAAAGGGAATTGGCTGCCAACAAATTACCCTTTTTGACAATTAAAGGGATGGAAGATTGTTCGGCAGGGGCAAAAAATTGGGTGAGAGTAGAAACGAAAAAGGTAATTAAGAGTAATAACCAAAATTCCCATGGTAAGTTAAACCAACCTGCTCCTAAAGTTTGATGATACACAAAAAAAGGAATTATAAAAACTAATAATCCCCTTCCTAAATTAGATATAACTAAAACCAGTTTTTTTTGCCAACGATCTACATATACTCCTGCCAAAGAACCGAATAAAATTGCTGGAATTGTAAAGGCTATCATAATCCCTGATACCCATCCACTAATGGCTTCACCTTCCCGATGAAAGTCATTACTAATAATTGCAATCATTAAAACAAGGTATATTTTATCCGCTAATTGGGAAAAGACTTGACCCAGCCATAGGTTTAAAAAATCAAGATTTTTAAGAACGCTAATAAATCCATTTTTACTTACTTTTTGCATCGAGTTTTCCTCATCTTTTGTGGAGGCAGACTCTTTTTTCTGATTATTATCTTTTTTCTGCTCAAAAAGTTGCATTTATTTTATGAAATGTTCATCGTTTCAAACCACTATATCTTGATCTTACACTAAGTGTAGAGTCAATAGTCAGGAAAAAGTTTCTTTTTATAGGGTGTTTTTTGTTGAACAAAAAATTTTCAGAAAATAAGTACAAAATAAAAATAATTCAATATATTTTTTATGATCCCAATTTGAACCCTTCGAGGTATAAACAGTAGGCAAAGCCGATTTTGAAGGCGTTGAGGGTGGTACGCCAGAGAGGTTTATTGGGATTACGATTTTTGTAAATGATGATATTTGAGCCTTCGGTAAAGACTAGGAAGAAAAAGGCATAGGTAACATCCCATTTTCCCGCTTGTCCAGCAATGGCGGCGGTGGTGGAGGCAAGAAAAAAACCTAATAAAAAAGCAATGATGTTGAGGGATAATCGGCGCCAAGGGTTACTAAAAAAGTCGATGATTTGATTCCCGATGCTTGTTAGTAAAATATTTAGTCTTGTTTCTTGCATAATGGTTTACTGGTTTTCAAGATGGGGCAGAAGGGCGATCGCCCTTACCATGATAAGATGTTCTTGGACTTGAATCCGTTTGTGTAGGGTTTCGGGGGTATCATCATCGAGGATAGGCACGGCAGATTGAATGAGAATCGGGCCACTGTCCACCGCCAAATCAACTAAATGAACGGTACAACCCGTAATTTTTACCTTTGCCTTGAGGGCTTGTTCAACGGCGTTGATGCCTTTAAAACTAGGTAATAAACTAGGGTGAATATTGATGACTTTGCGAGGAAAAGCATTTAACAATACATTGGTAATAATTCGCATCCATCCTGCCATCACTACCCATTGCACCCCGTGATTTTGGAATATTTCCACAATGGCTTGATCCAACTCTTCACGGGTTTTAAAATCTCGGTGATTTAATAATACCGCTTTGATACCTAATTTTTCCGCTTTTTCCTTGACTTTAGCATCAGGGTTATTATAAACGAGGACTTGAATTTTAGCATTTAATTCTCCATTGATGATACCATGGGCTATCGCCTCAAAATTGCTACCACTGCCCGAAGCCATTACCCCCAAACTAACAGGAGTAGTAGATCTTAACTGTTCAACACTAACATCAGGAGAAATAATTGCGCTCATTTATCGGCTAATCAATAACTAAAGTCCACCCTAGATTATCTCAAACTTTGGCAAGATGAACAATTAGCATTATTTAATTTAGATATGATTTTTAGTTTAGGTGGGGAATGGGCAACAGGCAACAGGCAAAAGATAATAATTATCCATTATCAATTGTTAATTGTCCATTAGCTGAGTTTGCTTCGTCTTATAAGACTCAAGGGCAGCATTTGCCACCTGCAAAGTATAAATACTATGGCGATTCGTTGTATAAATAGGAGCATCATTTAATAAATGTTCCAAAACCAACTCAGTATCTTGGGCAAACAAACCTCGACGACTGCCCACCTCCACATCAATGATTTTATCCCCCTGAATTAATTTACCCTTTTCCCCCTCAAACAACAAAACCCCCTCATCGCCATAAATAGTCAACACCCTACCACTATGGGTAAACTTATCCCCCTTGCCATAGGTAATATTTACCCCCATCTGGTTTTTAAACATCAATTGTGCCTGACACCAACAAGCCGAAAAATAACCACTTTCAGGGGCATCCCAAAAACGAGCATTACAACTAACAGTTGCCACCTCCCCAAACAAATCCGTAAAGCGATTGAAGCGAGAAAGGGCGGCAATCAAAGGAAAACCATAATTGTGATAATTGTAAGTCCAATGGGTGCCTACTTTGGGCTTAGATAAAATGGTTTCATAACTAGCAAGGAAGGGATTACCAATTTTAGAGATATGTTGTTTAATAGCTTGATGAACTCCCCCCAAAAGTTCGATATGCTCAATATGGAGTAGTTTTCTTTTTGCCTTAGCTAAATTTAACAACTCAGGGGCTTCACTACTATTAATAGTTAGGGGGTATTCTACAATAATGTGTTTATCTGCTAATAGGGCTTCCTTGATAATTTGCCCATGGAGAGAGTTGACATTAGACACACAAATTAAATCAATTTCCTTGTCGTTGATTAAATCTTGCCAACTAGATACGGTTTTTACATGATGAGTATTGCCAAAAGTAGCGGTTTTTTCAGGGGTATTACCACTAACAGCAACTAATTGGGTATGGGGTGATGCGTTAAAGGCTTCTGCCCGTCTAGCGGCGGCATATCCTGTGCCGACAATACCTACTTTGAGGGGAGTTTTGACAATATTATACTGACTCATCACGGTTAATCTAAAAGTTGATTCTTCAAAAACGATTGACTAAATCTCTTGCTTTTTTAATAGTATCAGGTAACACCCCCACCAAGAGGGCAAATACTTCATCCGATAACTTTTGGGTGGTTTGACTATCAAACCAGTGTTCAAATTGATTGAGAATCACCTGCGCCCTTTCTCTGGGAATGGGGTTATCGGTGATTTGTTTAATGAGTTTTACCCATTGTCTTCTAATCAGGTATCCTCGTTGTTGTTCAGAAGGATTTTTAGGTATGAATAGGGATAGTTTACCCACAGGAATAACATCCACCAAGTCTTGGTCAAAAAAACCACCAACTATCGCCCCTGGCCCTGCAAATTCGGCATAATATTTTTTGATAAGAATTAAGCCATTTTTCTTTTTGGGATTAACTATTAAGAGGGGTTTTTCTTGAACAAATTTATCTAAATCATTATAGATGTGACTCTGGGGATAATTATTCATGGGAGATGAATGATATGACTAGGGAAAATTATGGGATTGAGATGGTTATAAAGATTGGTTGGTGAGGGATTTTTCTAATAATAGTCGTCGTTTGCTTTTGATAAACAGGCTATATAAATCGGTTTCTACTTGTTTGATGATGTAACCATTATTGAGATATACTTGTTGCCCTGCATTATTTTCGGCTAAAACATGGAGTAAGAGATTTTCAAATCCCCAACTTTGAGCTATTTCTTCGCATTTTTGTAATAGTTGGCTACCGATGCCTTGACGACGAAATTCCTTTTTGACAGCAAGATTTGATATGTAGGGATATTTTTTCTTGCTTCCCCATCCATAGGGGTTTCTGAGGGATATTTCAATGGTACCCACTATTTGCTCTGGTTGGGTGGATGATGCTGGTATGATAGCTATTAAACAACAGTAATGGGGATTATTGCTATAAAAGCGATCGCGCAAATCCTCGGCAATACCCAATTTGATGAGGGGATAAAGCCATTTCATCAAGGTATTAAAACTGTGGAAACTATGGGTTAGTAATTCCGAAACTCTATTAATATCCTCGGATGTCGCTCGGCGAATGGTGAGACAATGGGAGGATGAAGCCCCATGGTTATGGGAAAAAGATAATGATGATGTCACCAGTTTTTCAGGGGTGGATAGTGAAAAATTTTTGGGTTGCATTACCGATAGGGGCGAACATTTGTCCGCCCACGATGATTAAGTTAATTATTAGCCTCCAAAGGCCATGGGAAAGGTTAACTTTAGGGCGGCGGTAATGAGTAGGTTAACGAGGGATACGGGTAATAAAAATTTCCAACCTAAATCTAATAATTGATCAATTCTTACCCTAGGCACTGTCCAACGTAATAATACGGCAATAAAGACTAAGAAGTATGCTTTTAATACTGTCATGGAAATACCGAGGGAGGCGGTGATTACCTGTAACCAGGGGGTTGTTTCGCTTACACCTAACCAACTGGCTAAATTCTGGATGGGGATGGGAAAATCCCAGCCTCCTAAATAAAGCACAGCGACAATGAGGGCGGATAATACGAGGTTAACATAGGAACCAACATAAAAGAGGGCGAATTTCATACCTGTGTATTCGGTTTGATACCCTGCGACTAATTCTTCTTCTGCTTCGGGTAAGTCGAAGGGGAGACGCTCACATTCTGCTAAGGCGGCAATCCAAAAAATGATAAAGCCTACAGGTTGGCGCCATACATTCCACCCCAGAATGCCGTAGCCTGATTGTTGTTGCACAATGTCAATGGTACTTAGACTATTAGACATCATAACTACCGCCAAGACTGATAAGGCAAGGGGTATTTCATAACTGATGGATTGTGCCGCCGCCCTTAACCCACCGAGAAGGGAGTATTTATTGTTGGAGGCGTAACCTGCCATTAATAAGCCGATGGGGGCGATACTGGAGAGGGAAATCCAGATGAAAATACCGACGTTTAAGTCTGTGATGACGAGGTTTTGTCCAAAGGGTACGATTAAGTATGATAAAAATACGGGTATCACAACGATGGCAGGGCCCAGGGTGAATAGCAATGAGTCTGCTTTGGCTGGGGTAATGTCTTCTTTAAAAACTAATTTAATTCCGTCTGCTACAGGTTGTAATACCCCCAGAGGACCGGCGTATTCAGGGCCTATCCTTTGTTGGGCGGCAGCGGAGATTTTTCTTTCTAACCATACGGTTACTAATACTCCCACGGTGGCACCGATAATCATCAAAACGAGGGGTAATGGTATCCAGAGGGTTTTGGCTAACTCTGGAGGCAATCCCAAGTCGATGAGGGAGGTTATAAAACTTCCTTGTAAGTCAATTCCTGAGTTCATTTTCAGTAATTTTATTGGTTTTATTTATTTGCTTCTGGACTTCATTCTATATTAAAGTAAGTACTGAACCAAAATTTGCTCTTTTTTTGTGGAGAAAAGATCAGCAGATTATTAATTGGTGATAGGATTATTATTTTGAGGGGTGTGATATTGTTTCCACGGTTATTGATTTTATGGTGAAAATTAAAAGGTCTAATTTTTATCTTTCTCCTCGGCTTTTAAGTCGATGTTATGGTGTTTTGGCTTCTGGCGGGGGTTCAAAAAATTATGGGCGTTTATGGTGGTTTGTGGCTGGTTTTACCCTCGCTGTGGGTGATAGGGGTTTAATTTTTGCTAGTCTAGGGGCGATCGCCTTTCTCTTTTTCATCTATAATTATCAAGGGGTTTCTTTTTCTTCTTTTCAGGTATTATCCCGTTTTTTCCAAGCCCATAATCGTCGTTTTACTTTAGCTGTGGCAGGAAGTGGTATAAGTGCGATCGCCCTTTATATCAGTGCTAAAATATGGTCAGAAATCGATAGTCATTGGTTAGCAAGTGCCATCATTTTCCAAGGATTAATCAGTAGTGGTACTTTTGCCCTGTTTGGTTGGTATTTTTATCAGCAAAAAAATAAACAAAAAAAAATTAATGTAGAATCCTTTGAAATTTGCATTAACTATCTCATAGCCGAATCTCCCGTCCAAAGACTGTATGGACTCAATCAAATAATTAATCTCTGGGAAATAGGAAAAATAACCCCCTATCAAAGTAAATATATGCTTGACTATTTATTAATCATGAAAAACAACGAGAAAGAACCCATTGTTTATAATAGACTAGCAGAATTTCTAAACCAAATTAGCATAAATTCAGAAAAAAAATTCCCCCCCCACCAGAACAAAAACCCCTCAAAATCCCTCGTAAACAAAGAGCAAAAATTATCATTAACAATTAACCCTTTCGCTTTAACTCCTCAACCTTCAAAATAATAAAATATTCATAAAAACCCTGCAAAACACACCAAGCAAACCCAGCCTTACCATCCAAAAAACCCCTCAAAATAAAATACATATAAAACCAACGAAAAAAAGGACGAAAAGGCATCCGAAAAGATAAATCTTTTAACGCCCGACGACGAATCACCTCCGTTTCCCCCAAAAATAAATCTCGCCAACGAATTTTATTATTAAATCCCCGTTGCTTAATACTTTCAATGGCTTCATCGGTGGAATAACGATTATGCTTTTCTAACCAACGACTTAAACCCTTACTACAAGTATAGTGAGGATAAGTATTTTTCAAATATCCCGTTTGACCATCACAAACTTCCCTCTCCGCATGACCAAAATCAATAAAAGAAATTTTCTCCTTTCTAAACAAACGCATTTGATGACGGGGATATTGACTACTGTATTTGATCCAACTACCCAAAAAAATCATCTTTTCCGCCACATAATACCCCACATATTCATCACTGCTCACCGCTTCCAAACATTCCTCAAACAATTCAGGGGTAAATCTTTCATCAGCTTCCAATAAATAAACCCAATCATATTTAGTCTCAATATTTTCTAACATCCAATTTCTTTGTTTACCATGGGATTCAAAACCATGCTGAAAAATTCGGACAGGAAATTGCGAAGCGATTTCAATGGTTTTATCATTACTAAAAGAATCCACCACAATAATATCATCACATTCAGAAGCAGATTTGATACAATCAGCAATATCTATTTCTTCGTTATAAGTAAGAATAAAAATAGAAAACATTTAAAATAAATATAAAAAATAATAGTGGATAAATAAAAATAAAATTATTATTAGTAAATAAAGCGATTCCAGTTATAACAAAAAACATTCATTAAATAATAAAACAGAAGGGAGTTAGTTATTAATTATCTAGCAAACAATCCCTTTTAAATGTGATTATAATAGTTCTAAGTGCAAAAGATAACAAAAATTACAATATATTTCCATGGAATGGCAAGAAAGAAATGGTAACTGGGTGTTAGCACCCTCACAACCTATTGGTATCATCCATTTTCTCGGTGGTGCTTTTGTAGCAACTGCCCCTCATTTAACCTATCGTTGGTTGTTAGAAAAATTAGCATCCCAAGGTTATTTAATCATTGCTACTCCTTTTATTAATACATTAGACCATAAAAGCATTGCTTTATATGTTTTAAATAAATTTGAAAATCTCTTACAAAAATTAGATAATAATACAGGATTAGATATTAAATATTTACCCATTTATGGTATGGGTCATAGTATGGGTTGTAAACTTCATCTTTTAATCGGCAGTTTATTTGAAGTTGAAAGAGCAGGAAATATTCTGGTTTCTTTTAATAATTATCCCTTACAAAAAGCTATTCCTTTTATGGATCAAATTATTCCCACTATTACTGATAATCTCAAAAATAATTGGAAAATTGATCCTAATTTACAGTTTGAGTTTACCCCATCTCCAGAAAAAACGCAGGAAATTATCACAGAGAGTTACACTACCCGTAGAAATCTGCTCATAAAGTTTGACAATGATAATATCGATCAAACTTTAACTCTACAACCAATTTTAAAAGAGCTATTTCCCAATTTAGTTTCTACTTTAACTCTTCCGGGGAATCATCTTACTCCCTTGGGGCAGGATATTGATTGGCAGGTGGGAGAAGTTTTTACCCCTTTTGATGCCATTGGGCAATGGGTAAAACAAAGCCTTTCTCGAGATATTTATGTATTGGAAAAAGAAGTTTCAAGGTGGTTGAATCCTGCTCAGTATTCATTACATTAATGAATAATTTTTAAAATATTATGGTTGTTTAATGTTAGGGATAAAAGTAAATAAAGTTATTAGTTAAAAATAGGTTTTGAGCATTTTATTTTCTTTTTTGGGTGGTATTTTAATGGGCTTAACAGTAGCCCCGACAAATTATTGGTTTTTTGCTTGGGTAGGTATAATACCTCTTTGGATGGGAGTAGAAAAGGATTCTTTACGAAAAACCGTATTTTCTTGTGTAGCTTGGGGATGCGGTTATCATGGTTTAGCACTATTTTGGATTACGGGTATTCATCCCATGACTTGGATGGGGGTGAGTTGGTTTAATAGTATTTTAATCGCTTTATTTGCTTGGGTTTTTATTACCCTGTGGGGGGTTATTTTAGTCGTCAGTTGGGGAGTTAGTTGTTACTTTCTTTTTAACTATGTAAATAGGTATAAAAAAGATGTAAATAATGTTTGGATACGAGTGACTATTGGGATTATTTTTTGGTGTTTATTAGAAAAAATTTGGAGTTTTTCGCCTTTATGGTGGTCGTCTATTTCCTATACCCAAAGTCCTTATAATCTTTATATTTTACAGTTACTTAGATTTTCAGGAATTACTACTTTAACTGCGTTAATTATATTAGTTAATGGTTTATTTGCAGAAAGTATAAAAATATTTTCCCAAAATATTCGATTAAAAAATTATAAATTTACTAATCAAAAAAAAGGTTTTTTATTTTCTTTTTGCAGTATCTTTTTCCTTATTTTTGCCCATATTGGTGGTTATTTACTCTATGTTCAACCCATCGTAGATAATCCTCAAAATAGTTTGCAAGTGGGTATTATTCAGGGCAATATACCTAATACTATCAAATTATATGAGTCGGGGGTGTCAAGGGCGATCGCCCGTTATACCGAGAGTTACGAAAAACTGAGTCAAACAGGAGCAGATTTAGTAATCACCCCGGAAACAGCCATCCCCCTATATTATCAAGACATAAAAGATAAAACAAAACTATATCCAGCCATCATCAGAGAAGAAACCCCCATAGTCTTGGGTGCCTTTGGAGTCAAAGAAAATAACTTCAGCAATAGCCTCTTTCTCATCGACGCTCAGGGTAACATGACCCAACAATACGATAAAGTTAACCTAGTACCCCTCGGAGAATATATACCCTTTGCCGACATACTCGGTAACTTCATCAACCGTCTTTCCCCCCTCGATGCCCACCTAATCGCAGGGGAAAAAAATCAAACCTTTATCACCCCCTTCGGTAAAGCCATTGTCGGTATTTGTTACGAATCAGCCTACTCCGAGCATTTTCGAGAGCAAACCCGCCGAGGAGGAGAATTTATGATCACCTCTTCTAATAATGCTCACTATAGCGAAGCCATGCCTAGCCAACACCATGCCCAAGATGTCATGAGAGCCATTGAAAATGACCGATGGATGGCACGGGCAACCAATACAGGATATTCTGGTATAGTTGATCCCCATGGCAACACCATCTGGCTATCCGACATCAATCAATATCAAACCTACCAAGGAACAATATACCGCCGTCAAACCCAAACCCCCTACGTTCGATGGGGAGACTGGCTTAACAATCTATTTGTTATCATTATCTTAGGGCTATTAATTTACTGTATAATAATATAGTATTGTGATAATGCAAAAACTTCATAATGCCATGCTCAAAACGATCTATCACTTTTAAGATAAAAGTTTAGCCCTTATAGAATGAACTAACAAGAAAAAACATGAGTAAATTAACCTCTTCCTTACCAGACAAAATTACTCCCCTCGCCTCAGAATGTTTAATGGCGAAAATGTCTCCTTCCGCATTAAATTTAGTGGCTGATTTTTTCAAAGTTTTATCTGAAAGTAGTCGTTTAAATATAGTATGCGCTTTGCGCACAGGCAGAAAAAATGTATCTCAAATTATTGAAACCACAGGCTTAGGACAAGCCAATGTATCTAAACATCTTAAAATATTAGCAGGGGCAGGAATTGTTAATCGCACTCAAAAAGGAATTAACGTTTACTATCAAATATCTAATCCTTTTGTCTTTGAATTATGCGATTTAGTTTGTAACTCTTTATCAATCCAAATTGAACAACAAAATCAAAGGTTACAGCAACTAAGGGTAATGCAACAGGCGATGGATAAATAACAGTTGCCCCAAAACGTGAAGTCATGAGATTGACAAAGGGTGTTAGGGTTTTTTCTACAAACACCCCATATTAAAATGGTTCAAAGTCAATAATTCGTGTAGGATTATTTTGTAGTTAATAAACCCTCAAACCTAACACCCAACCCTCGGTGATTAATGAATCAAATTATCGTTATCAAAATAGGTACTTCTAGTTTAACTGTTCCCGACACAGGCAGTCTGGCCCTCTCCACCATTGCCACCCTTGTGGAAACCCTAACCAACTTAAGACAACAAGGTTATCAGGTAATTCTTGTTTCCTCGGGCGCCGTAGGAGTTGGTTGTGGCAGATTGGGTATTAGTAAACGCCCTCAAACTTTGCATCAAAAACAAGCCATTGCCGCCGTAGGACAAGGACGTTTAATTCGTATCTATGATGACTTATTTAACAATTTAGGACAACCCATTGCCCAAATTCTTCTTACCCGTCACGATTTTAAGGAAAGAAGTAGTTACGTCAATGCGAATAACACCCTCCAGGCATTGTTGGATTTGGGGGTTATTCCTGTGGTTAATGAAAATGATACGGTGGCAACGGATGAGTTAAAATTTGGTGATAATGACACCCTCTCGGCTTTGGTAGCTAGTTTGGTGGGGGCAGACTGGTTGTTTTTATTGACCGATGTTGATAAATTATACTCTGCGGATCCTCGTTTAGTTCCTTCTGCGACTCCTATTGATTTGGTGGCTAGTGATGAGTTATCCAATTTAGATATTAGTGTGGGGGGTAGTGGTACGAGTTGGGGTACAGGGGGAATGGTGACAAAAATTACGGCGGCACGTATCGCTACGGGTGCAGGGGTTACCACGGTGATTACCAATGGTAAGAAGCCTAGTAATATCATTAAAATTTTAGCAGGAAGGGCGATCGGGACAAGATTTGAACCCCAGCCCCGTCCTGAAAATGCCCGTAAGAGATGGATTGCCAATGGCTTGGTTTCTAAAGGGAAAATATATCTGGATGATGGCGCCCTCAAAGCTATTTCTGAACAGGGAAAATCTCTCTTGTCCGCTGGAATTATTGCTGTGGAGGGAGATTTTTATAGTGCCGATGCGGTAGATTTATATTCTCAGGATAATTTAAAAATAGCAAGGGGTATTGTTAATTATAGTAGTAATGAGTTGCAGTTAATTAAGGGTAAAAAGTCACATAATATTAATGACATACTTGGTTATGAAGGGGCAGAAACGGTAATTCATCGAGATAATTTGGTAATTATTAATTAGTTGGTTGTGATACATGATTTTGATAAAAGATTGGTGTTAGATACTATTTATGAAAAAAATTTTATTTATTAGTAATGGTCATGGAGAAGATTTGAATGGTAGTTTAATTGCCGAGGCTTTAAACAAAATTGATTCTGATTTAATGGTGGATGCTTTTCCTATTGTGGGGCAAGGAAAAAGTTATCTTCGCAGAGGTTTTCGGATTGTGGCTCCTACTTTGACCATGCCATCAGGGGGAATGTTTTATCTGAATCCGGGGAATTTTATTAAGGATTTGGGGGCAGGATTGTTAGGTTTAACTTTTAGACAAATTTTCACTTTTTTTAAACTTAGAAATAAATATGATATATTTGTGGCAATTGGTGATATTGTTCCTCTTTTATTCTGTTTTTTGATTAGAAAAAAATTTGTCATTTTTTTAGTGGCTTACTCTAGCTATTATGAAGGTAAATTAGGTTTACCTTTATTCAGTCGTTTTTTGCTCAACTCTTCTCTTTGTTTAGGAGTCTTTACCAAGGATAATTTTACGGCGAGGGATTTACAAAAACAGGGCATAAAAAAGGTGACTTGTTATGGTTATCCTATTATGGATGCTCTTAAATTTGATTCTGACCGCTTGAGCTATGATTATTTGGGTAATGCCATTAATAATGATTCTGAGGTGTTAATGGTGGCACTGTTACCGGGTAGTCGTTTACCTGAAGCAGTTAATAATTTAGAGCTACAAATTCAAGTTTGTGAAAGATTAATTCATTTGTCGTCAAAATCATGGCGTTTTTGTGGGGCTTTGGTGACGGATATTATTTATAGTGATGTGGCTGATATTGCTAAAAAGTTAGGTTGGAATTTTTATTTTCCTAATGAGTTTAAAAAGGGTGAAAAAAAAGATTATATTTCTTTGAAAGAAAAGCCTGATAAGTTAATTTTAACTAAAAAAATAAAAGAAAAAAATGTTATAATTGAGTTGTTTTATAACACTTTTGCAGAAATTTTGATTAAAAGTGATGTAATTTTGGGTATGGCCGGAACTGCAGTAGAGCAAGGGGTAGGCTTGGGTAAGCCCGTAGTACAAATTATCGGGGATGGCCCTCAATTTACTTATCGTTTTGCGGAGGCTCAAATGCGTTATTTAGGCCCTAATATTCGCACGGTTACTGAATATGATGATTTGGATTTGATGTTTAGTCAGGGGGCAAGGGAAATTATGGAAATTGTTGAAGATGAACAATATTTGGCGGATTGTCGTGAGAATGGTTTGGAAAGGATTGGCTCTGCGGGGGCTTCAAAGGCGATCGCCCATCACATTTATCATGGTAATAATTCATGAATTTTATAAGGCATTTAGCAACATCAGAGCCTTACCATAGAGAGATATAATTGAAATTATTACTTTATATAAATGGCAAAAGTTTTTTTTGCATTTTATTTTCTACAAAGATGGATTTTTTGATTGAGCCTTTACAATACGGTTTTATGCAACGCTCGTTAATTGTGGCGGTGGTGGTGGGTATCATTTGTGCCGTGGTGGGTACTTATTTGATGGTGCAACGGTTAGCCCTTTTGGGGGATGCCATCAGTCATTCTGTACTACCCGGCTTGGCGATCGCCTTTATTTTTGACTGGAATATTTTTACAGGGGCATTTATCGCAGGATTATTGAGTACAATTTTAATAAATGTGATTAGAAATAACTCTCAAATCAAGGAAGATGCAGCCATGGGCATTGTTTTTTCTGCCTTTTTTGCTTTGGGAATTACCCTCATTACCGTTGTCCAAAAAGACAATAAAATTGACCTCAATCACTTTCTTTTTGGCAACATTTTAAGTGTTAGTGTCACTGAGGTTCGGGATACCATTGCGATCGCCCTTTTTATCCTCTTTATAGTAATCTTGTTCTACAAAGAATTATTATTTTACACCTTCGACAAACTAGGGGCGCAATCTGTGGGTTTACCCGTATATTGGCTTGATTTTAGCCTAATGATCCTCATTGGCTTGACCATAGTTGCCAGTTTAAAAGCAGTGGGCGTTATTCTCGTCCTATCTTTGCTCATTACCCCTTCTGCCACCGCCTATTTATTAGTAACAAGACTCCATCAAGTAATGTTAGTGGGGGTACTCGTGGGAGTAGTTTCTAGTATTAGCGGAATGTATATCAGTTTTTATTATAATATTCCTTCTGGTCCTGCCATAGTTTTAGTGGCGACTTTTTTATTCTTTTTGTCCTTCTTATTTAGCCCCTCACAAGGGATATTTACTAACTTGTTTAAACCTAAGTTAAACAACATAGTTAATAATTAATATCAAAATAATTTCAATATTTTAAAGTATATAAAATAGAAAAATAATTATTTTTTTAAATCCACGTAATGAAAAACTAAGCAAAAAATAACTAATAAAAAACTTTCCGAAACATCTTAATATTTTGTTATAATTTAGATCTACACACGCCATCATCAAAATATATATTTTTAATCTATGGTAGCAAGCGCACCGAATAATAATCAAAGAATGCCCCTCACCCCAATTTTTAATCCGGGGGGTGACGATAGAATTGAAAATCGTAGTGTTTGGTTTGGCAATACCACCAACCTTATGCAACTCAACGATGTTCGTTATTCTTGGGCCATTGGTTTATATCAACAAATGAGGGAAAATTTTTGGATCCCGCAAAAACTAGACATTACCCAAGACGTTACCGATTATTGGAATTTAACCCCAGAAGAAAGACGTGCATTTGAAGGTATTTTATCTTATTTAACCTTCCTTGATTCTGTACAAACTTGTAATATTCCTCACCTAAAAAGTTCTATTACAGCCCCAGAAATTAGCCTCTGTATGGCAGAACAAATTTCTCAGGAGGGGATGCACAATCACGCCTATCAATACATGATTGAAACCATTATCCCTAGTGATAAAAGAGATCAAGTTTATGATTTTTGGCGTACGGATAAAGTGCTTTCTGCCCGTTGTGAATTTATCGCTGGTTATTATCAAAAATACATTGATAATCCTACCAAAGAAAACTATTTTATCGCCCTTTTAAGTGATTATTTATTAGAGGGTTTATATTTTTATAACGGGTTTATTTTCTTCTACAATTTAGCCGCTAGGATGTTAATGCCCGGTTCAGCGGATATTTTCAAGATGATTAACCGTGACGAATTAAGCCACGTTCGATTATACCAAAGATTAATCCCCGAGGCGATGAACACTTTTAATTATTCCCTCGACCAAATTTATGAAATGTTTGATACCGCAGTGAAACATGAATGTCGTTGGACTAATCATATTGTCGGTAACAACATCCTCGGTATTACCGAATCTAGCACTGAACGTTATACCAAATATCTTGCTAATATTAGATTAAGGGCGATCGGTTTAGAACCTCTTTACACCGATGCCAAGTATGCTAAGAGTCCTTATACTCATTTAGAGAAGTTTTCTGACACCAAAAAAGAAGGTAGCACCAAGGCAAACTTTTTTGAAGCCAGTGTAACCAGTTATATGATGTCTTCTGGCGTAACTGGTTGGGATGAAATTTAGATAGTTTTATCTTTATCGTTGTACCATGATTCCCCTCATTTATTACCATTCCAAGGTTTTAGCAAGGGGAATTTTTATTTTATAAGCTTTGGTGAGTAAGATATTAAAATAATGAATAACTAATCCATAACTTATAAATCACTATTGATGCTCATAACTGATGATACTCTGCTTCAATATAAGAGGTGTAAACGCAAGGCTTTTCTAAATTTTCACTATGAGGGTGAAAAACCACCAGAAAGAGATTTTGTTAATAAACTCAAGCAGGAAAGAATCCTCCACACTCAAAAGGTTATAGAGCATAATAATTGGCAGATTGAGCATCCTATTTTTTCGACGACAAGTAACTCTTACATCGAGTCAACCTTGGATTTGATGAATCAGGGGGTTGATTGTATTTATAATGGACAACTTAGCTATCAGATGGAGGGAAAATATCACAATCTTGTTTTTGAAACCAGCCCCACATTACTAATAAAACAAAATATTCCCTCTCGTTTCGGAAATTGGAGTTACATAACAGTCAATACTCATTTAGGCAAAAATCATAAACCAGAATATAAACTGGTGGCAGCTTTTCAGGCATGGGTATTGGGAAGCAATCAGGGATTGATGCCTACCCATGCAGATTTTATTGTCAGGAGTTTTAAGAGATATAGCGTCAACTTGGGCATTTGGTTGCCAAGGGTGCAGGAAGTGATTGATGATTGTCAAAGATTATTTATGAATGAGGATGCCCCCGAGGTGTTTATTTCTCGTCAAAAATGCGGTTTGTGTGAGTGGTATAGTGAGTGTCATAGTCTTGCCCTAAGACAAAATCATCCATCTTTAATACCGGGTATTACTCCTCGAAAATACGATATTCTAAAACAAAAAGGTGTGGGGAGTTTTGATAAACTTATTGATTTATCTTTCGCTGAATTAAATCAAATATTTGAGCATGATGGGGGAGGGATTCTTTTTAAGCAAATTCAGTCGTTAAAATCTAATAGCCCTGTTTTAAAAAGAGATACTGTTAATATAATTCCTAGTAGTAATATTGAGCTTTATTTTGATATAGAGGCAGAGCCAGATCGACAAACTGATTATTTACTAGGGGTTTTGTTGGTTGATAATAGTCAAAAAATCAAAAAATATTATAGTTTTTTAGCCGAAACTTTGGAGGGAGAAAAAGATATATGGTTAAGTTTTCTTGAGTTTATCAATGGTTATCCTGATAGTTTTATTTATCATTTTTCGGGATATGAGGTGGAAACTATTAAAAGATTAGCTAGTATTTATAAAACTCCTAATAGTTTGATTCAGCCATTGTTAAAAAGATTTATTGATGTTCATAAATTTGTCACTCAAAATTATCTTTTACCTATCGAAAGTTATTCTTTGAAATCTTTGGGTAAATGGTTAAATTTTCAATGGCGCATCCCCCCTGATTATGATGCTAATAATTTAGGGGGAGATCAATGTGTGGTTTGGTATGATAAATGGTTAAATACGGGCGATCGCACTTATTTAGGTTATATTTTGATGTATAACGAAGATGACTGTCAGGCAACCTTTGCCGTAAAAAACTGGTTAGTAAAACAACAAAAAAGCTAGGAATAAAAATCACAAAAAACTATTCCTCACGCTTATTTTTAAAAAAATCAGGTAAATCAATAATAATTTTTTGGTCCTCCTTATTTTTATTGGATTCATCCTTAGATGGTTTTATATCGGATAATAAATTAATAGTTTTTATCTTTTTTTGGATATTTTCCTGTTTCTTTTTTTCATTTATTTCTTCCTCTTTTATTTCATTGTCAAGAGGTTTTTCTTCTTTTTTTTCTAACTCTTGAGAAGGTTTTATTTCTTCTTTTTCTACCTTCTTTTTATCTTCATTAACTAAAGGAATATTAACAAAATTAGGTACAGGGGCGATCGCAAAGTTAGACAATTGATTAATATTAGTTTGCTCAGAACTATTTTTAGGATTAGTAACCTCAGACCAAGACTTGATGGTAGTCTTATCAGATTGAATTATTTTGGGCTTTTGTGCCACAGGAGACTCCAAATATTGATCCAAAGCCGCTTTATACTCCAAAGTAGATCTCTGCTGCCTTTGTAACCTAATATTTAATTCCTTATTCTCCTTCTCCTTTTCCTTTATCTGATACTGTAACTGATTATAATTTTCCTGTAACAAAGAGCATTCCCTTTCCAAAGCACCCCGTTGAATTTGAGAATCCTTTAATTCCTGGGCTAACTTTTCCATCAGTAACTTTTGCTCCCTAATTTTTGCCTTATCTTCCTCTATTTGATGGTAAAGTTTATTAACATTTTCTTGGAAAACTTCTAACTCTTGATTTTGTTCATAAATAACCCTTTCCTTTACTTCAATTTCCTTTTGATAACCCAACAACGATTTTTCTAAATTATGATTATTTTCCTTTAACTTTTCATACTTAGCTCTCACCTTACAGGCGATCGCATACCAATCCATACTCTTATATTTATCAGGGACATTATGGGGGTTATTCATATTATTTAATATAATAATCAATAATAATAATTAATTGTAAATTTTATAGCTATTCTTATCAATAGCAAACGACGAACAAAACTTGACTGATCGAAAAAAAAATGATAAGGTTTACTAATCATAGCCATATTATAAGCAGGAAACAATGAACTTAAAACCAAATATTCCCCCTTCTTCCAAGGAAGATGTAAGTGATTATGTTGCTCATTTACAGCTACACATGAGCCTCCAATCTCGCAACCTTCTTCCTAGCATGAACAAGATCAAGGATAACAATCATAATTTTGTCTATGAAACTCAAGCCACCATCGAGAAATTTACCTCTCGTGAGTTGGGCTAACTACAAATAAACTGTATCCACTCAGTTATCACAATTTTTTCAAGTAATCACCCCCACTGGGGAAACAACAAAAAACTGTCTCTAACAAGGGGCAGTTTTTTTATATCAAAATGCTCCAATCCCTATTTTGGTGGAATACACTAGAATGATAAAGTAAAACCTAGTTTCAAATAATACTGATGACTTTAACGGCAGTTAAACCAACACTACGTAATATTCCTACTATTACCAAATTATCTAACGGTGCAACCATCATCGCAGAACAAATGCCCGTAGATGCAGTTAACTTTAATGTTTGGTTTAACATTGGTTCGGCCGTGGAAAGTAACCAAATTAATGGCATGGCTCACTTTTTAGAACACATGATCTTTAAAGGGAGCAAAAAACTACTGTGTGGGGAATTTGAAAAAATTGTCGAATCTAGGGGCGCCCTCACTAATGCCGCCACCAGTCAAGAATATACCCATTTTTATGTCACCTGCTCCCCCGAAAACTTTGCTGATTTAGCACCTTTACAGCTAGACTTAGTTTTAAATAGTAGTCTGCCCGACGCAGAATTTGTCAGGGAAAAATTAGTTGTCCTAGAAGAAATCCGCCGTGCCAATGATAATCCTCGCCGTTTAGCCTTTGAAAAGGCGATGAATATCTGTTTCCCTAATCTGCCCTACAGTCGTCCGATTCTGGGTACACAAGCAAGTATAGAACCTTTGGGCAGAGAAGAAATGTACAATTTTCATCGCTATTGGTACCAACCCGCATCTATGACAGTTAATGCAGTGGGCAATCTACCCGTAGAAGATTTAACCGCCATTGTCGCCGAAACCATGGAACATTATTCCCGAGGGCAAGAAATGGTAAAAACTCCTTTTGTTTCCGAGTCTCCTTTTGAGGAAATCATTAGGGAGGAATATGTGGACTCTGCCCTCAAACAATCTCGAATGATTATGATGTGGCGTGTACCCGGCTTAATGAGTTTTGAGGATACCCTTGCCCTTGATGTTTTGGCGGTGGTTTTAGGGCAAGGTAAGTTATCTCGACTATTTCGTAGTCTGAGGGAAGACAAGAGATTGGTAAAAGGTATTTCGGCTAGTAATATGACTCATCAGGTGCAGGGTGTGTTTTATATTGGTAGTCAGTTATCAAAAGATAATTTAGATCAGGTGGAGGGGCAAATAGTTGATCATATTAAGGATATTCAGGATAATGGCATTGCTGAATCTGAGTTAAAAAGGGTTTGTAACTTGGTGGCAAATCAGTTTATTTTTCATAGTGAGAAACCGAGCGATCGCACCAATCTTTATGGTTATTATTATTCTCAATTAGGAAATTTAGATTTAGCCTTTAACTATACAGATAGTTTACGTAGTTTAACAGTTGATGACATTCAAAGGGCAGCCCAAAAATATCTCAATATCAATGGTTATGGTATTGTCCGAGCCATAGATGCCTAAGCAAAAATGGATCTGTTCAAAAAGATAATAGAAGATTCTAGGGAATATTGGGGTTAAAATGGGAGAAATATAATTCCATTACAATAATTAAAATACTTTTCTTAAAGTGATATATCACTATGATTACTTGTTCTAATTGCCAACATGAAAACCCTGACGGGGCGACAGTTTGTGAACTTTGTTTCGCCCCCATCAGTAGTGGTGATATGACGGCGACAAAATGCCCTAACTGCAATGCTGATGTACCACCAAATGCTACTTTTTGTGGTGAATGTGGTTTTAGTCTCAGTGGTGTTCATGAGGCAGAAATAGTTGATAGTTTAAGCGCTGAAGATTTAGAGGCAGAAATAGCCAGTTACTCTTCCTCCCCAACCCCCACCGCAGGGGCGGCTACCACGGTGGACAATCCCCCCGCCAAACAAGAAACTTTGTTACAGGTACCCTCCGCAACTTTGCTCCATGTACAAACCAATACAACCATCGAATTAACAGTCGATTTACCCGTTATCCATATTGGTAAAGCTAACGAAACAATTCCCCCTGACATTGATGTTTCAGGATTTCCCAACTCTCAAATCGTCTCCCGCATTCATGCTGATATTCGGCAGGACAATGGCTCTTATTTTCTTGAGGATACAGGAAGTTCCAACGGTACCTATGTTAATCACATTCCTTTACCAAAGGGTAATCGTCATCGCTTGAGTAATGGCGATCGCATCGCCCTCGGTAAAGAAGATAAAGTAACTTTCATATTTCAAATAAGTTAAAAAAAAGAGAGTTAGACGTAAGCCGGATTCTGTTCCCTATATCAAAAAAATATAAGGGGCAGTTATCTATCTAGGATGTTTGTTACCAAACACCTCCAGCGGTACACCAGAAGCGGAATAGGGAAAAGATCAACCTTTATTCCTCCGACCTTGCTCCCAACCGGGGTTTACCGAGCCAGTACCTCTCGATACTGCTGGTGCGCTCTTACCGCACCTTTGCACCCTTACCTTTATTCTCATAAAGGCGGTATGTTTCTGTGGCACTATCCTCACGCTCACACGCACTGGGCGTTACCCAGCAAGTTTGATCTTTCGGGAGTCCGGACTTTCCTCAAGATAAGCTCACAGGAAAGCCTACCTTGCAACCACCTCACTAACTCTCTCAATTAAATATACTATCACCACAAGCCCCCCAATTACGATTTATTTTAAACTACTTAGTACAAATAAACTGATTGTTTTCGTTTCAGGAAGGGGAAAAATGATCTATATGGAGAGAAAAGAGAACCGAAAATAAACGTTCGGTAATTACTGAACCGATAAACCTTTAATAATAACTCAAAATAAGTCATTATATAAAGTAGTAGTTAATAAATTGTTATATTTTTGTAAAGTTTTTTAGAACCTCAGTATGTCTGGATTGAAAAAAAAGATTTGCGACAGTGAACTTTTTTTAACAAACTGAAGTCTATATAAGCAGTAATATAAAAATAGAGATTCTCTGGAGATTCCTTGGAAGCTCCCAGAAAACCAAAGGATTTGTTTCATATTAACAATCCTACCACAAAAAAATTGCGCTTGAAGTTAGGAGAAGATAAGCCCTATGCCCACTGCCAAACTAAACGGAATGGACAAGAAAAAAGTTAATACTGTAGATATGGTGCGTACCTATCTACAAGAAATTGGAAAAGTCCCCCTTTTGAGTCATGAGCAAGAAATTGTTTTTGGGAAACAAGTGCAAATCATGATGTCTTTGTACGCCCAAAAAGAAGAACTAGCCGAAAACCTTGACCGTGAACCGACTTTAGAGGAGTGGGCCCAGGCTGCGGAAAAAACCCCTGCAGAATTGAAAAAACTTATTCACCAAGGAAAACGAGCGAAACAAAAAATGATCGAGGCGAATTTACGCCTAGTGGTTGCCATTGCCAAGAAATACCAAAAAAGAAATATGGAATTTCTCGATCTCATCCAAGAAGGTAGCCTCGGTTTAGAAAGAGGAGTGGAAAAATTTGACCCTACCAAAGGTTTCAAATTCTCTACCTATGCTTACTGGTGGATTCGTCAAGCCATTACAAGGGCGATCGCACAACAAGCCAGAACTATCCGCCTACCAATTCATATTACCGAAAAATTAAATAAAATCAAGAAAACCCAAAGGGAATTATCCCAAAAATTAGGTAGAAGCCCCAACCAGAGCGAAATCGCCAACGCCCTTGATTTAGAACCCTCTCAAATCAGAGAATATTTCAGCATTGCCCGTCAACCCATCTCCCTAGACGTAAAAGTCGGCGACAATCAAGATACTGAATTGTCCGAACTATTGGAAGATGAAGGGTTATCCCCCGACAAATACATCACCCAAGAATTAATGCGTCAAGACTTACACAAACTTCTTGACGAATTGACCACCCAACAGCAGGAAGTCGTCAGACTACGATTTGGGCTAGATGATGGCAAAGAATTATCCCTTGCCAAAATTGGGCAAAGAATGGGCATCAGCCGAGAAAGGGTAAGACAACTAGAACAACAAGCCCTCGCCCATCTACGCAAAAAACGGGGTAGCGTCAAAGAATATATTGTTACAGGCTAAAAACCATCAATAATCAAGTTTTCTCCTTAAAGACAACAAACCAGATTATGAGATACTCAAAAATCCATAATCTGGTTTTTTTTGTCTAACTAACGGTTTCCAACTTACCAACAGTTTTATGTTCAGGGATAAAAGTTTGTTGAGCTAGTCTTTGTATATCCTCAGCACTTACCCCATTAATCGCATCTAGGCGGGTAAAGAGATTACGCCAATCCCCTGTTTTCCCTTGATATTGTGCCAACAAATTCGCCATACCAGCATTAGAACTAACTGAACGTAATAAACTAGCGGTGGCTTGGGTTTTTACCCTTTCCAACTCTTGACTAGATACTAACTCAGTCCTTAGCTTTTCGATCTCCTTATCTAATTCTATAGCTAGTTCATCGAGCGATCGCCCAGGGGCAGAAACACCATAAAATAACATTAAATTTTCATACTTGTTGCCCGGAAAACCGCTAAAACCTGCCACACTCAGAGCAACCTTTTCCTCCTCTACCAAAGACTGATATAAACGAGAAGTACGCCCATCACTCAAAATTGAACCCATAATTTCATAAACCACATAATCAGGGTCATTTAAACTAGGAATATGATAACCCTCAAAATACAACGGTTGGGAAGGATAAGGCACTACAACCTCCCTAGTTTCATTTTGCTCAGGTTCATTGATAGTCAAGGGAGAAGGTTTGACACTATCAGGAAAACGCCCAAAATATTCCTGTGCCATTCGTCTCGCCTCACTGGGGTTGACATCTCCTACCATGGCAATGGTGATATTTTCACCGCCATAATGGGTATCAAAAAAGTCCTGCACATTGGCAGTGGTTAAATTACGAATATCCTCCTCAAAGCCAATGACAGGGCGACGATAGGGATGGGAAACAAAGGCGGTTAACAAAAACTCCTCCACCATTTTACCGATGGGAGAATTATCAGTGCGTAGTCTTCTCTCTTCTAAAATTACGTCTTTTTCTTCATAAAATTCCCGAAAGACAGGATCTAAAAATCGATTGGATTCTAAATACATCCACAACTCTAGTTTATTGGAGGGAAAATTATAAAAATAGGCGGTATAGTCGGCGGAGGTAGCGGCATTTAAACCCACCCCTCCCTCAATTTCTACTATCTGCCCAAATTCATTTTGTCTGATATATTCACTGGCCTGTTGATTGACTTCCCTAAATTGGGTTTCTAATTGAGCCAATTTTTCTTGATCATTTTCCGCTCTCGCCTCTTGAATTTGATCAAAAAGTTCTGCTAATTGGTCTAATAAAGGTCTTTCTTCTTCATAGTTAATAGTACCAATTTCGGAAGTTCCTTTAAAGGCTAAATGTTCTAAATAATGGGCGACTCCTGTTTGTCCTTCAGGTTCATCCACCGCCCCTACATCAACATAGGTAACAAAGGAAATAACTGGTGCTTGGTGGTTTTCGAGAAGGATAAATTTTAAACCATTATCAAGGGTAAATTCTGTAATATTGTTTTTTACCTGTTCTAAATAAGGGGTAATTGATCTATTTTCTGTGACATCTGCAAAAGCAGAATTAAAATTAAAATTCCAGATTAATAATGTTACTAATAGTAGGTTAAATATTTTTTTTAGCACTGAAGTAGATGATTTTAAGAATGGGGCAAAGGTATTAAGCCCCTTGTGATAAATTATTTTTTTCATGACTTATGCTTAACGTTTAAGTTTTGCTAAAACTCTATTAAATAAAAGTTCTAACTCTGGTAATTTTAACAATTTGCCAAAAGTAAGGAAAAGGGCGATCGCCCCTACACTAGCCACAGAAAGATTAATAAATTGCAAAACAAAACCATCATCACCCCAAAAATAAGTTAAACCCTCATGGATAGCCCGACAGGCAATACCAGAAACCACACTAGCAACTACCAAAATACTAAAAACCCCTGCCCATTCCCATAGCGGTAAACCATTAAGACGACGATTGAGAAGAAAAATGAAAATAATCATCGAAATGACATTCACCCCAATGGTGGCAAACACCAAACCCTGCACCTCAAAACTTCTCACCAAAATATAATCAAGGAAAGCATTAAGAAAAATATTCAAAATACTAATCTTAAAAGGAGTATTACCATCCCCCAACGCATAAAATACCCGAACTAAAACATCCCTCGCCAAATAGAAAAACATCCCCAAACCATAGGCAAGTAACACAGGCGCCACAAGAGCAGAAGCATCGGCACGGAATACTCCCCTCTCAAAAATAATTCTAATAATAGGCTCAGATAGTGCCACGAAAATAGCACTAAAAGGAAACATCGTTAACCCAGTTAATACCAAACTTTGACGAATTTTTAACTTCAACTCATCCCACTTATCAGGTTCCGTCAGACGAGAAAACACAGGCAAAAAAGGCACCAGAATCACATTAGAAATGATGCCCACGGGGGTTAAAACCACAAAATTGGCATAACGCATCGCCGCCGCCGCATTGGGCAAATAAGACGCAAAAAAGAGGTCTGTGTAAACATTGATATGTAACATCCCCGAGGAAAGAGTGGCAGGAATCATCACCTTCATCACATCATCTAACCCCTCCCTTGCCCAGTCAAAACGCAATCGAAAACCACTAATCCCCGATCGCATCTGGGCTATTTGTTGAGCTATCCATTGCCATACCCCCCCCAATAGGGTAGTAACAGCCAACACCACGCCCCCCAGTTTCACATATTCAGGATCATTAATTTCCTCTCCTAAAAACCAATATAAACCCCCCACCCCAACGATGATAGTCAGACTAGAAAAAAGAGGACTTAAACTCGGCAACCAATACTGATCCGAAGCATTCAGGCTACCAAAACCAATACCTACCAAACCCGCAAAAACTGCTAGAGGTGCCATAATCTGAAACTGCTGAATGGCGATCGCCCTTACCTCCGAATCCAACCCAGGGGCAATTAAATCAATAAAACGACCAGCGAAAACAATCAAAACCACCGTAACCACCAACAAAATAGCCGTTACCAAAGTAGTGACCGTTTCAATGAGGGGTGCAGCCTCCTTTTGATCACGCTTTGCCAACACACTCACCAAAGCACTATGAAAAGGGCCATTTATCCCCCCCAACAAAATTAACAAAAACCCCGGAATAACATAGGCATAAGCATAAGCATTCGCCACAGCACCCACCCCAAAAGCCGCCGCCACCACCTGCTCACGCACCAAACCCACTATTTTACTGATGAAGGTAGCAATACCTACGATTCCTGCGATATTACCGATTGACCTTTGTTTACCTTTATTCACGCCTAGAAAAGAATTTGATAACTTGACCTATTATCGATGGACAGTGAACAATTGACAATCAATAAATAATTAAATACTGTTTTATTCAAGAACCTTTCATAGTATATTTGTATTATTTTCCATAAAATTGCCCAAATGTTAAAAAAATATTACGAAATGTCAAGAAATACTACTAAAATGAAATAGAGAAATAGTAGTAGTAGTAAAAAAAGAGATGCGAGTAGCAATTGCAGGAGGAGGGCTAGCAGGTTTATCCTGTGCCAAATACTTAACAGATTTAGGACATCAACCTATTTTATTAGAAAGTAGAGATGTATTAGGTGGTTTAGTAGCCGCTTGGAAAGACGAAGAGGGCGACTGGCTAGAAACAGGTTTACACGCCTTTTTTGGTGCTTATCCCAATATGTTACAACTCATGGGAGAGTTAGGCATTTTAGACCGTTTACAGTGGAAACAACACACTCTCATTTTTAACCAACCCGAAAAACCCGGTACTCTTTCCCGTTTTGATGTGCCTGATATTCCCTCCCCATTTAATGTAATTACTTCCATTCTCCGCAACAATGATATGTTGACTTGGAGTCAGAAGATTCGCTTCGCTATTGGTTTATTCCCCGCCATTATCCGTGGTCAAAAATATGTAGAAGACATGGATAAATATAGCCTCATTGAATGGCTGAGGGTTCAGGGCATTGATGAAAGAGTAAATACTGATATTTTTATTGCCGCATCCAAGGCTCTTACTTTTATTAACCCTGATGAGGTATCCGCCACCATTATCCTCACCGCCTTAAACAAGTTTTTACAAGAGCGTTACGGCTCAAAAATTGCTTTTCTTGATGGAGCGCCCCCAGAACGTTTGTGTCAGCCTATCGTCGATTATGTCACCAAAAGAGGGGGAGAGGTGCGCATCAGTTCACCCCTGAAAAAAATTGTCTTAAATGAAGATGGCTCGGTTAAACATTTCTTAATCCGAGGTTTAAATGGGGCTGAGGATGAAATAATCGAAGCTGATGCTTATGTGTCGGCGATGTCTGTCGATGTCATGAAATTATTAATGCCCGAGCCTTGGAAACAAGAGCCTTTCTTCCAAAAATTAGAAGGGCTTGAGGGAGTACCTGTAATTAATGTGCAAATTTGGTTCGATCGCAAATTAACCGATGTAGATCAACTCCTCTTTTCTCGTTCTCCTTTGCTCAGTGTCTATGCGGACATGAGTGTTACTACTAAAGAATATTATGACCCCGATCGCTCCATGTTGGAGTTAGTTCTTGCCCCTGCCGAGGAATGGATTGGAAAATCCGATGAGGCAATCATTGAGGCAACCATGGAAGAGTTGGCAAAACTTTTCCCCGACCAAATTCCCCACGTTGCCAAGGTACGCAAAGCCAAGGTACTCAAAACCCCTCGCTCGGTATATAAAGCCATTCCAGGTCGTCAGGCGTATCGCCCTAGCCAAGCGACTCCTATCTCTAATTTCTTCCTCTCGGGTAGCTATACCATGCAGGAGTATTTGGGAAGTATGGAGGGGGCTGTATTGTCTGGGAAATTGACCGCTCAGGCGATCGCCAAGGAAAAAGTACCCGTCAGAAAACCAAGTATGGCAAAAGGTGAGCCTACCCTCGTAGGTTAATCCATAATCTATTATTTATTTCAACGGAGTTTAATGTTATTAAATTTCCCAAGCAGAGGTTTGAGCATAGCAAAATAGATTGATCAACAACCATGATTTACATTCCCCACACTGGGGAAATTTGGAGAGTAAAATAACGATCTTTTTGTGCCACCGATCACTCAAATGTGATATTAACGGTTTATTAATGTCCTTGTTTGAGTAACTCTGCCTTGTTGAGGGTGAATAATTTTGTTAGACTCCTAAAGAAATAAATAATTAAAATTTGTCAGAAAGTGAGACAATACTAGAAAATTGTCATTATTTTTATTTTTAAACTTAATCTAGTAATTATTTCAGCAGGGATGAATGCTGCAACTGCCTAAAAAATTAAAACCAAAACACCCCCTAGCTTCCGTTGAGGAGTCTTATGAATATTGTCGTCAGGTAACGGCTAAGTATTCCAAGACTTTCTATCTTGGTACTTTGCTTATGCCCAAAGAAAAGAGAAAGGCAATTTGGGCTATATATGTCTGGTGTCGTCGTACCGATGAATTAGTGGATGGCCCTCAAGCTAAGTTTACGACTCCCGAAACCCTCGATTTATGGGAAACTCAATTGGAGTCAGTATTTGATGGACAACCCATTGATGATCCTGATGTCGCCCTTGTGGATACCCTTAATCGCTTTCCCATGGATATTCAACCCTTTAGGGATATGATAGCCGGTCAAAGGATGGATTTATACCGTAACCGCTATGATACTTTTGAGGAACTCAATTTATATTGTTATCGTGTAGCTGGTACCGTCGGCTTGATGTCTTCTGCGGTGTTGGGAGTTGACGATCGCAACTTAAGCGCCCCTTGGAATCGTCAATCCATCATCATACCAGAGGAAGAGGCGATCGCCCTTGGTATTGCCAACCAACTCACTAATATTTTGAGGGACGTGGGGGAAGATATTGACCGTAATCGGATTTATCTACCCCTAGAAGACTTGGCACAATTCAACTATACCGAAGAAGATTTATTGAATAAGGTCATTGATGATCGTTGGTACAATCTTATGAAGTTTGAAATCCAACGAGCCAGAAAATACTATGTAGATGCAGAAAGGGGTATCCGTGCTTTAAATCCTGATGGTCGTTGGCCTGTATGGACTGCCTTAATGTTGTACCAAGGTATTCTCGATGTGATTGAGAAAAATAATTATGATGTTTTCAATCGTCGTGCCTTTGTGCCTACCCCGAATAAAATGCTTTATCTTCCTGTGGCATGGCTAAGAGCCCAAGCTCTATAAAAAAGGTGTGTTATTAGGTGTTACGATTGATGATTGCCTTCATGGGGTACTTTTTCATCAACACCTAACCCAAATATAATACCTGTTTCAAACTATCTATATTAATAGGTTTGGAAATATAACCATTCATTCCTGCATCCAAGCATAAAGTGCGATCGTTCTCCATTGCCCCTGCGGTCATGGCGATAATATGGGGTTGTTGATCTTTCGGATAGTTTTTCCTAATCCAGCGAGTAGCTGTCAAACCGTCCATTTCTGGCATTTGTACATCCATCAAAATCACATCATAATGTTGACGTTGCAAGGCATCAATAACCTCTAGTCCGTTGGATGCCACATCGGCTAAATAGCCAATTTTTTTGAGACTTAACAAAGCTACTTTTTGATTAACAGTATTATCTTCAGCCAAAAGGATTTTTAGATTTTTCCGAGGGGAGGGAGATTCTAATTTAGTTAATAATTGCGGTTTATCTGTGGGCTGTATCTTTTTGACCGTAGGAATTTTAATCGTAAAGTAAAAAGTTGAACCCATACCTACTTCACTTTCAACCCAGATTTTGCCACCCATTTTCTCGGTTAATAATTTACTAATAGCCAACCCTAACCCTGTACCTCCGTATTTACGATTGGTGGAAGAATCTACCTGACTAAAGGATTTGAATAGTCTATCTTGTTTTTGTTTCGGAATACCAATACCACTATCCTTAACGGCAAATTTAATTTCATATTTACTGTTATTATTTTGACGCTGTTCGATCTTAGTACCACTAATAGTTAAACTAACCTCCCCTTTTTCAGTAAATTTAAGGGCATTACCCAAAAGATTTACTAACACTTGACGGATACGGCTTATATCTCCCACAAACATTGTCGGTAGTTCGGGGTCATAAAAATAATAAAAATCGAGATCTTGCTTTTGAGCTTGATATTTTAATAGGTCAAAAACACTGTCAACACATTCTCGCAGATTAAAGTCTTGTTTTTCTAACTCCAACTTACCTGACTCTATCTTGGAAAAGTCGAGAATATCATTAATTATGGTTAATAAACTATCACCACTACTGCGGATTATCTCGACCAGTTTTTTTTGTTCTGGGGTTAAATTAGTATCTAACAATAGGCCTGTCATACCTATTACCCCATTCATTGGTGTACGAATTTCGTGGCTCATCATGGCAAAAAATGCACTTTTAGACTTAGTAGCCGCCTCTGCCGTTTCTTTTGCGTGGATTAGCTCCTGTTGGATTTTGATGCGATCACTAATATCACAAATATAACCATGCCAGATAATACTACCATCGGGCTGTTTTGTTGGGGTGGAGTGGGCAGAAACCCAGATGATGCTACCATCTTGATGACAGATACGATATTCACAATACCAAGGGGTTAAGTTTTCGGCCGACTCTTGACTAGATTGGACAACAAAAGGTAAATCCTCTGGGTGAATAGTTTTTAATAGATGAGTGGCATCCTTCATTACTTCCTGTGGTGAAACTCCATAGATTTGTCTAATACCTTCACTAGCGTAGGGTAACTGGTTACTACCGTCAGGATAAAGACGATACTGATAAATCATTCCGGGGATATGTATGGCTAACTGATCCAATCTTTGCTTAAACTCGATAAGTGCCAATTCCGTCTGATGGCGATCGCTTATATCCGTTATCATGGCTAAACTACCAAGATATTCCCCTTTTTCGTTAATACTGGGAGTTGTGGAAACAATAGCCCATAAATCAGAACCATCTTTACGGGTAAAGCGAAAATCATGTTGCTCTTTAATTCCCTGGATCCTTTTTTTAAGATATTTTTGGGCTAATTGTTGGGCTTCTTGATCCATAAAATAGAATAAAGGTTTACCCAACATTTCCTCGGGGTCATAACCTAACATTTCTGCCATTTGAGCGTTAACATAGTTTGTTTTACCCTCTCGATCAATCATCCAAATCCCTTCGGTGGTAGTTTCGACGATGCGACGATATTTTTCCTCACTTTCCTTGAGAGCGATTTCAATAATTTTGCGATAGTCAATATCGCTATGGGTACCGATAAATCGGGTGGGGCGACCTGCCGAATCTCTCTCTATTACTTGTCCTCGGTCTAAAATCCATTTATATTGACCATTTTTACAGAGCATTCGATGCTCATTTTGGTAAATATACGTTTCACCCCTCAAATACCTTTCAATATCTCGATAGCAAGAATCTAGGTCATCAGGATGCACTCTGTCACTCCATTCCTCGAGGCGATCGCCTATTTCCTCATCTTCAAACCCTAACATTCGTTTCCATTGCCGAGAAAAATGAACCTCATCAGTTTGAGGATTCCAATCCCAAGTACCATCCCCCGCACCCTCTACTGCCAACTGCCAACGATTATTTTGAACATCAAAAGTTTTATTTTTCATGACAACATCAAAATTTGATGGAGTCGAAAAATCATCCTCATTATTTTTTAACCATAACGACTTTTTCGAGTTTATAATCTCTAACAAACCATGGGATGTAATTATACCAATCCCCCTATGCTGATTATCAACAACAGGTAAAATGTCAATCTTTTCTTGAGAAAATAAATTAATTAAATGACCAACGTTTTCCAACTCATCAACTCGACAAGTAACAATCTTATTTCTCATCACCTCAGATACAGCAACGGATTTCCAAGGTAATTTTTGAGCTACCCATGAAACTACATCCTTCGGACTAACCAATCCAACTAAACCATTACTATTTTCAACCAATGCACAATTTATTAAGCCATCCCCTTCATTGAGATTAATTGATGGATTTTTTTGCCCACAACCCATCAACTCAATAACCTCGAATATCTTTACTTCAGAGCTAACGGTGACAAAATTTTTTTGTACATACGACGGCAATTGCAATGGTAAATTCATAATTTATCAACTGCCGAGGCAGATATTCAGCGAGTTTCCATCTATACTTTAATTTTACCTAAGTGTAGTCTGAATACACAAAAGTTCTTTTCATTTCGAAATGTGAATATTAAGAAACCTTAAACATCGGATCTTGTTGTATGATTTGATCACAAAAATATTGCTCAATATTGATTTCATCAACAATGAAAGTTTTTGTTTACGGCACTCTTAAACCCCAAGAAATCAACTATTACTTATACTGTGCAGGTAAAACCATCAAGGAACAACAATGCTGGACTTATGGAGATATTTACTCCCTTTCCCTCGGTTATCCTGCCATGATCAAAAGTAAAAACAAAGCACAAGGATATTTACTCACCTTTGCCGATTCCTCACCCTTAGCAAAACTGGATCAACTAGAAGGTTATCAAGAAAATAGAGAATCTCACCTAAATGAATATCAACGGGAAAAAGTAACTGTGTATGATCATCATAATTCTCCCATCGATAAAGCATGGACATATTTTATGACCAAACAAAAAATAGACTATTATCAAGGAATCTTAATTCCCTCTGGGGAATGGAGTAAAAAATTCCATTGAGTTATAAAATGATGTTGTCTATTCAATTAATTCACAAATTCTGCTTACCCCTCGGCATTTCCACTCTAATGTGGGCAACCCCTACCATCGCCCAAGAACAAATTATTAAAACTATTACCGTTACAGGGCAAGGGGTAGAAATGATCCCTACTACCCTTGCCACCGTGCAAATGGGGGTGGAAATAGAGGGAGAAAATGCGGCCGAAATTCAACAAGAGGTAGCCGAGCGCACCACCTCCCTCATTGAGGTATTGCGTTCTGAAAATGTCCAAAAACTACAAACTAGAGGGATTCAACTCAGACCAAACTACACCTACGATAATAATCGTCGTCAGTTGGTTAACTACACGGCCACTAATCTAGTTAGTTTTGAAACTCCCATCGACAGAGTTGGTACAATATTAGATAGAACCGTTAATGTAGGAGCAACTCGCATTGATAATGTAAGTCTCACTGCCACCGAAAACGCCATTACCCAAGCCCAAAGAAGAGCCTTGGCTAAGGCAACAGAAGACGCTCAACAACAAGCACAGGCTGTTTTAGGTGCATTAAGTTTAACTCCCCAAGAAGTAATTACCATTAATGTTAATGGTGCTAATATGCCTCGTCCTGTGATGATGGAAGCTATGGCAGACAGGGCATTGTCTTCTAACATGGCTTCTACCCCCGTAGTGGCAGGAGAGCAGGAGGTGAGGGCTTCTGTGACTCTACAAATTAAATATTGACCAAAAATCATGGGATACAAGCCCCGTCCTTCTAGGACGACTTTTCTTGCAATATACAATTTTTCTGTTATACTAAGATTACGCACAAAAGTACAGCGTCAAAAATGATAGTATTAGAGTTCAAAATTAAAGGTAAACAAAGTCAATACCAATCTATAGACGAAGCTATTAGAACCGCTCAATTCGTGCGCAATAAATGCCTGAGCTATTGGATGGATGGTCAAAAGGTAAGTCGTGCTGAACTTTATAGATACAATACTCAACTTCGTGCTGAATTTGATTTTGTTAAAGATTTAAACTCTCATGCTTGTCAGGCATCTGTGGAAAGATGTTGGTCAGCTATCGCTAGATTTTTTGATAATTGTAAAAAGAAAGTATCAGGTAAAAAAGGCTACCCACGCTTTAAAAAAAACTGCCGCTCAGTAGAATATAAGACTTCTGGGTGGAAGTTACTAGACCCAAAACATATTGAGTTTACTGATAAAAAAGGTATTGGAAAACTCAAATTGGTAGGAACATGGGATTTAGCTTTTTATTCCAATGATCAAATTAAAAGAGTGCGTTTAGTTAGAAAGGCTGATGGCTATTACTGTCAATTTTGTATCTCAGTTGATGTTAAAGAAGAGATACCTCCTACTAATAAAACAGTTGGGTTAGATGTAGGACTTAAAGAGTTTTACACAGACTCTAATGGAAATACTGAACCTAACCCCAGATTCTACAAAAAAGGAGAAGAAAAGTTAAAAAGACATCAGCGTCTTGTTTCTCGCAAAGTAAAAGGCTCTGCCAACCGTAAGAAAGCTATTAATAGATTAAGTCGGCAACATCTTAAAATAAGTAGGCAACGTGAAGAACACGCTAAAAGGTTAGCTCGTTGCGTAATCCAATCTAACGATTTGGTCGCCTATGAAGATTTAAGAATCAAGAACTTAGTTAAAAATCATTGTTTGGCTAAATCTATTCAAGATGCAGGTTGGTATCAATTTAGAAAATGGTTAGAGTATTTTGGACAAAAAATGGGAAGAGTAACTATTGCGGTTAATCCTTCCCATACGTCTCAACAATGCTCTAATTGTGGGGCTATAGTTAAAAAATCTTTATCCACTAGAACCCATGTATGTGCTTGTGGATGTAGGTTAGACCGTGATCATAATGCCTCAATCAACATTCTAAATAGAGCTTTGGGTACAACGGGGCACGTTGGAACCTGGATTTTAAGTCCGAACGCTTCTGGAGATTTGTCCTCTACTATTGCTGGTTCGTCCTGTAATAGCAAGATAGGTCAGTGAAGGAAGAATCCTCTCGCCTTCAGGCAGAGGAGTGTCAAGTTACACCCTTGTCTTAATTTGTTGAGTCTGAATTTTCTCAATAATTTGATAATTAGCATCGGGAAAATCAAAATCAGATAATTCTTCTGGTTTTACCCAACGAATTTCGGCACATTCAAGGGTCTGAGGTTCTCCTGAAATAATACGGGCATAATAAACCATAAGAGTAAGGGAAAGATGAGGATAATCATGTTTAACATTCATCAAATGCTTTCCCACTTCAATATCAATCCCTAACTCCTCCTTGATTTCCCTAATAATACATTCTTGGGCATTTTCTCCGTCTTCAAACTTGCCTCCGGGAAACTCCCATTTATTCGCCATACTGCCTTTATTTCTTCGTTTATCGATGAGAATCAGTCCCTCATCATCAACTATTACGGCTGTACCGATTCTGAGGTAGGGTAAATTAGACATGGGGAGTTACAAATATTAAGATAAAGTAAAAGATAACGTTAAAATAGCATTTATATTCTATATGTTTAATTGGTTTCGTCGCAATAAAGATAGTGATAAAGAGCAAGTAAAGCAAGATACTCCCCCAGCCTCCGAAACTCAAGAAGAGGTGGTGGAAGAAAAACAAGAGGAGGGGGAAAGTTCGGCTTCCCAAGAGCAATATTTGGAATGGGCAAAGACTGCTTTTGCTAATATTCAGAAACAAAAGGCAGGGGTAGAAACTGAACCAGAGGAATCCCAAACCGTTACGGAAGATGAACAATCCGCCACTGGTCAGGAAGAAGAAACTGTAACCGAGTCGGGGGAGGAAACTCCCCAAGGGGAAATGGTTGCCGAAGTGCCAGAAGAGGAGGAAGAAACCCCTGAGATGGAGGAAAATGTTCCTGCTTGGATGCAAAAGTCCGATCGCCTCGAAACTCTCAAGGAAAGTGCTATCGATACCACCGAGGAGGAGTTGGATGAAGACTTTATGTGGTCGGCACAGGTTTTGGCTTCTCAGGGTAGAAGTGCGGATGATGTCAGCATGGAGGAGTTTGAGTGGCTCAAAAAATTAAGGCAGGGCCTAGGAAAAACCCGACGAAACTTAATTAATCAATTAAAATCTGTGGTGGGGCAAGGCCCGCTTAATGATGATGCGGTGATGGAAATTGAGGCATTATTGTTGAGTGCAGATGTGGGTATTGAGGCGACGGAATATATTATTAATACTCTACAGGAAAAATTGCGGGAGGAGGCTTTACCCCCCGAGGAGGCGATCGCCTATTTGAAACAAATTTTACAAACTTTATTAGATAAACCCCTCGAAAATATCGAAGATAAAACCTTTGAACCCCAAGAAGGTAAGTTAAATATTTGGCTATTGACGGGGGTAAATGGAGCAGGAAAAACCACCACCATCGGTAAACTCGCCCACCTCGCCAAAAGTTCGGGTTATAGTTGCGTCATTGCGGCGGCGGACACTTTTCGGGCGGCAGCGGTGGAACAGGTCAAGGTTTGGGGTGAAAGGACTGATACCCCTGTCATTGCCAATCCCGGTAAAAATACTGACCCTGCGGCGGTGGTTTTTGATGGCATTAGTGCGGCGATCGCCCGTAACGCCGATTTACTATTGGTGGATACCGCAGGAAGACTGCAAAATAAAAAGAATTTAATGGAGGAGTTGGCAAAGATTCGCCTTATCATCGATAAAAAAGCCGTGGATGCCCATGTAGAATCTTTGGTCGTTTTAGATGCAACCCTTGGGCAAAATGGACTGCGTCAAGCTCAGGTGTTCTCTGAAGCTGCAGATTTAACAGGGGTGGTATTGACAAAATTAGATGGTACTGCTAAAGGGGGCGTGGCGATCGCAGTTTCCCAACAACTAAACCTCCCCATCCGCTTTATCGGTGCAGGGGAAGGCATCGAAGATTTACGGCCCTTCTCCAGCTTTGAATTTGTCGAAGCCCTATTATCCCAATAAAAAAAATCCCCTCTATTACTAGAGGGGCAAAAATCAAAAAAACCGCTTATTTTTTCAACCAGCTAAACATAGCACGTAAATCCTTACCCACTTCCTCAATAGGCTGTTCAGCCTCTTGACGACGCATAGCAGTAAATCCAGGTTTACCAGCCTGATTTTCCAACACAAACTCACGGGCAAACTGTCCAGATTGAATCTCGCTAAGAATTTTCTTCATTTCCGCACGGGTAGCATCAGTTACCACACGAGGACCACGGGTATAATCTCCATACTCAGCAGTATTAGAAATACTACTACGCATAGAAGCCAAACCACCCTCAACAATCAAATCAACAATTAACTTAACTTCATGTAAACACTCAAAATAAGCAATTTCAGGTTGATAACCAGCAGAAACCAAAGTTTCAAAACCAGCCTTAATCAACTCAGACAAGCCGCCACATAATACAGCCTGTTCACCGAATAAATCAGTTTCAGTTTCTTCCCTAAAGCTAGTTTCTAAAATACCAGCACGGGTACCACCAATGCCCTTCGCATAGGCCATCGCCAAATCACGAGCCTTACCACTAGCATCCTGATACACTGCAAACAAAGCAGGAACACCCTGACCTTGTTCATAAGTACGTCTAACAAGGTGTCCAGGACCTTTGGGTGCAATCATAACCACATCCACATCTGCAGGAGGTACAATTTGACCAAAATGGATATTGAAACCATGGGCAAAAGAAAGAATATTTCCTGCACTCAAATTAGGAGCAATCTCATTTTCATAAATAGTGCGCTGAACCTCATCAGGCAACAAAATCATGATCCAGTCAGCCATCGCAGAAGCCTCGGCAACAGAATAAACCTTTAATCCTTCCGCCTCAGCTTTAGCAGTGGATTTACTACCTTCATACAAACCCACCACAACATTAACACCACTTTCCTTTAAATTAAGAGCGTGGGCATGACCCTGAGAACCATAACCGATAATAGCAACGGTTTTATTAGCAAATAAATCTAGGTTGGCATCATTATCATAGTACATTTGAGCCATTATATAATTACCTCAATATAAAATTTTCAATTTAGTAAGCAATCTTATATCATAGCCTATTAATTGCCATTGATTAATTTGGGTTTAATGAAAAAAATAAATTGAACACCGACACTGATTATCACCAAAAAAAATCCCCCAAAATAGGGAGATTATCAAACAGCCAAAAAATTAAATTTGATCCCAAGACCAATTAAACTTAATATTCTTCCTCGTATTCAGGCATTTTTTGCTTTTGAGGAATATTGACTTTTTGAGGGCGATATTCTTCATCATCCCAAACATCCTCCTCCATCAACTCCGCATTATAATTATCCACCTCACGGCTAGAAGATTCATAACGTCTTGGAGCAGGTTTTTCAATTCTATCCTCACCCCAATTATCTCCCTCAAACTCTTCCTCCTCATACAAAGGAGCAGAGCGTTGACGACGTACAGGAGGAGCTACAGGACGCACTTCTTCCCACTCATCCTCCTGCCAGTTATCCTGAGCCACAGAAGGTTGAGTTTTAATCGGTGGTGCCACAGGGCGCACAGGCATTCCCGTAGGCAATTGATTTTCTGGGGGAGTCGTAGGAGCATAATACATATCATCATCATCTTTTTCCCAAGGAGGACGACCAATTCCTAAACGTTCCAAAACTCCCACTGTAATTTGAGTAATGCGTTCCTCAGCTCCCTCAAATACAATAATTCGATTTGGCCCACTACTAACAATTTCATCCACAGATAGTTCATAGGTACTAATTAACTGATCTGGAATTTGAGGATAACCGAGGGTAGCAATGGTTAAAGAATCAACCTCTCCAGTTTCTAAATTAAACTGAAAATCCCTCACCTTACCCAAAGGCTCACCAGTTTCCGTTACCACTTCACAGTTAATTAACTGACTATAAAGCTCAATATCAACATCTTCAATGGCATCCTCACTCTCAACCAAGACCACATCCCCTGTTTGAGACACACTATTAATATACATATACTTAGGGATGCCAGATAATGCCAGCATATTATCCCGTAAACCAAAAGCTACCACCTCTCGGCGATCAATATCTACCAACACCTCCTTAATTACCCCTAGCCTTTTACCAGTGCTTCGAGTAATTACCTGAGTATTCAAAAACTCATTGCGTAAACGACTTTGTTCACTTGCCATAATAATTTATATATAAAATACGAACTAAATTTATCTTAATAACCCTTACTCACTGCTAGTCCTATGATAATAACTCAAAATTATAGAAAATAGCAGAAAACCAAAGATAATTAAAACCTAAGACAGAAGCAGGGTTGATTCTTACTCAACTTTTCTAATTAGGGTAAAGTAACAGGTAATAAGTAATAAGTGATATTTTTTGATCTATAAATGCCCAAAATTGATTCAATTAAAGTTTTTTAAAAGTACGAAAAAGTAAATTTTAAAATCCCTTTATCTTTTATCACTATACTTTTCAAGCATTTTTATTTACCTACTCTGAATAATCCCCACCTCTGCTTAAGTTCTTACCTTTTATATTTTAAAGGATTCTAGTTTGCTTCCGATTCCACTACCTCTTGAGTCTCATCTTTGAATACGGCTTTTAAAAGAGGAGGAGCTACAAAAGTAGTCGCTATTACCATCACAATAATTGCCGCATCAGTAGCAGGGGATAACGCCCCACTTGCCGAACCTACTCCAGCAAAAACTAAACCAACTTCTCCTCGAGGTATCATACCAACACCAATGGCGAGTTTATTAATATTAGGTTTACCCCATACTGTAAAACCAGTAATCACTTTACCAACAATTGCCACCACGATCAGAAATGAAGCAATAATTAAACCCTCACGGTTACTAGGAATGGCAGGGTTTAACACTCCCAAATCAGTTCTAGCCCCTACACAGACGAAGAAAACAGGCACAAACAAATCCGCTACGGGAATAATTTGTTCTTCTAATTCCTTTCTTTTTTCTGTTTCTGCTAGTACCAATCCAGCGGCAAAAGCACCTAAAATCCCTTCTAGTTGAATAATATTTGCTAAATAAGCTAATACAAAGGCAAAAACAATACCTGTAATTAAAATTTGTCCTCTTGTTTTCATTTGATTGACCAAACTGATGAGGAAAGGAGAGATTAATCTACCAACAAGAATCGTACCTATCAAAAAAGCACCCGCACTGATAATCAGGATGATAATTTGGCTAATTTGTACTTCCCCTGTTTTGACAAGACTACCCACCACTGCCAAAACAATAATTCCTAAAATATCATCGAGTACTGCCGCACCGATAATAATTTGTCCTTCTGTGGAGCTTAATTTGCCCAACTCTGCTAATACCTTGGCTGTAATCCCAATACTGGTAGCGGTTAGTGCTGCCCCTGCAAATACCGAAGGAATAACAGGTAAACCAAAAAGAAATACTAATCCCGCAGTACCCATAACAAAGGGAGCGACAACCCCTACCACTGCAACAATGGCCGCCGAAGGGCCTACCCTAATTAATTCTTTTAAGTCTGACTCTAAGCCAATTTCAAATAAGAGAATAATTACGCCTAATTCTGCCAAGACAGAGATAACTTCACTCATGCTCTCAAATACTAATTCTGTCCCTGTGGGGGTTAAATTAGCGGTGGATTGCAAAAGTTGAATAATAAGGGAGTCGGTGGCTTCCATGCCGCCTTCTGGAAATACCAAAAGTTTGAGGACAGATACTCCGATGACAACCCCGCCGACTAATTCTCCTAATACGGCGGGGAGGTTGATTCTTGCACAAATTTCTCCACCTATTTTACTGGCAAAATAGATGATCACGAGACTTAACAATACTCCAGCCAAAACTAAAGATGGTTCGGCTGTTTCTGTTTCCGTTGCTGTTGCTAAAATGGGATGAAACCAAGACATAGATTTTTATACTTTAAGCTGAGAAAATCTTTACTTTATATTTTCCTTAGATTATCACAACCAGTTTGTATTTGTTTTTTACCTTAAAAATGTCGCTTGAATGCCCCCGTTAAACTTCACAACAAAAATAAAACCCACAGAATTTAACGGGGGATGGGGCGTTGCTATCGGGGCGAAGTGAATTCGCCCCACAGCCCCTCATGAAAAGCGACCAGCAAAAAAACATTCCTAGGATTCCACACAAGATAAAATCTTTGTGTTAAAATAAATCTTATGGTAATGTAAACACCATAAAGTTATGCTAGTTATCGAAGCTAAATTATACGGAAACCAACCTCAAGACCAAAAATTAGATGAGATGATTCGCACTGCTAGTTTCGTGCGTAATTCTTGTATTCGCTATTGGATGGACCATAAGGGGGTTGGGCAGTATGATTTATCTCGCCTTTGTAAAGAATTAGCTAGTGAGTTTGAATGGGCAAAGAAACTCAATTCTATGGCTCGTCAAGCTAGTGCAGAAAGGGCTTGGGCTTCTATTAAACGGTTTTATGACAACTGTAAAAATCCATCTCTTAAGAAAAAAGGTTATCCTAAATTTAAGAAAGGTCGTTCTGTGGAGTACAAAACGACTGGATGGCAACTTTCTAAAGATGGAACTGCTATTAATTTTCGGGATGGATTTAAAGCAGGGTGGTTTAAAATGCGAGGTGGTTTTGACCTCAATTTCTACCAACTTAATCAAATTAAACGAGTTAGAGTTATTCGTCGTGCTGATGGATACTATTGTCAATTTTGTATTGACCAAGAAAGACAAGAGGATATTAAACCTAGTGGGAATGCTATCGGTTTAGATGTCGGTTTAAGTAGCTTTTATACAGATTCAAACGGTGTTAAAGTTAATAATCCAAGACATTTAAGAAAGTCTGAAAAGCAATTAAAAAGATTGCAAAGAAAAGTTAGCAAAAAGAAAAAAGGTAGTAATTCTCGTAAAAAAGCGATTAAGAAGTTAGGTAGAAAACACTTAAAAGTATCAAGGCAACGTAAAGACTGGCTTGTCAAATTAGCTCGGTGCGTGGTGTCATCTAACGATGTCGTAGCTTATGAGAAATTAACTGTTAAAAATATGGTCAAAAACCATTGTTTAGCTAAGAGTATAAATGATGCTTCTTGGAGAACTTTCTTTGATTGGTTAGAATACTATGGTAAAGTGATGGGCAAAGTTGTCTATGGTGTAAATCCACAATATACGAGTCAAGAATGTCCTCATTGTAAAGCCATAGTTAAGAAAACTCTATCTCAAAGAACCCATGTTTGCGAATGTGGTTGTGTAATGGATAGAGACGAAGCGGGGGCAATTAATATCTTAGCTAAAGCATTGAGAGAATTAAGTAGGGGTGGGCAATCCCAAACTTCCAGTCTGGAACTGGTAAACGCTAATGGACACATTAACCTCTGTCAACTGAGTGAAAACTTGATTGATAAGTTGGGTGGTTGAAGTTAGAATCCCTCACCATAATCTTTGATTTGGTGACGGGAGAATGTCAAGATCTGGGTTTCAATTTGCCAATATTTGATGACATATTGGGCTTTTTGGCTCTTTTTTTGGTTTTTGTCACTCTTTTTAGGAGTTCAATGTATGATTAATTAATCTGAGTTCGGGATAAAATTTATAGTCTTGTAAAGGTGCCAGGTATCGGGTATCAGGTTAAGAAATTTACAAAAACTGTAATGTTAATTAATTTTCTGATACTTAGTTCCATCAAGGAACTAACAAAGGCTGGTCGTATTTTAAACCTGTAACCTGCAACCTGTAACCTAACCATACTGACAACTGTTATCCCGAACTGAGGTTAATTATCATTAATATTAGAAATTGCAATGAAATACTTGACTTTATTCATTAGTGCGTTGCTGTGGATGACACCTTTTGCTCAGGTGAGGGCAGAAACAAATGTCAGTGCTGGTGAGGTGGGGGATTTGATGGGAAGCTATATGTGTAAGTCTTTGATCACCACGGGAACTATGGATGATCCTGATATTTTGGAGGAGTTTGCTTTGGCAGCGGCGGCTCGATATGAGGAGGATAATCCCGAGGAGTTTTTATCTTTGATGCTTGGTTTAGTTTTTGTGGATAATATTGGGAATGATCCCCTCAGTTTAGAGTTAATGAGAGGGGCTTTTAGTTATATCATCAATGATGATGATTGTTTTCGGATTTTCCTCAATGATGCCCAAAGTAAGGGAACATTGGAAGAGCAGTCACCTGACTAGGAAGATTGAAATATATTTGTAATTTCTTGGGCTAGGTCAAAGTCTTTTTGAGTAATTCCTCCTTGATCATGGCTGGTGAGGCTGATGGTGACTTTGTTATAAGAGATTGATATGTCGGGATGATGTCCTGCGGATTCGGCTGGGCCGACTAATTTATTAACGAAGTCAATGGCATTGACAAAATCACTAAATTGGAAGGTTCTGGTGATGTTTTTGCCGTTGATAGCCCATTGATCTAAGTTATTCAGTTTTTGTTGGATTTCTGTTTGATTGAGAAGCATAGTTTTTGTGTTGGGTTTTCAATTTTGATGTTATCAAAAAAATTGGGTTTAAAAACCCGTCATTGATGACGACTTGATTTTTAATCTTGATCTCAAAATTAAATTAACCTCAGTTGGGGATAATAGTTGTCAGTATGGTAGGGGACGTAGCATGCTACGTCCGTACAGGCGGCAGGTTGCAGGTCATAGTTTGTTCATTGTTCATTGTCAATTCTTCCTCATGACCCCACTTTTTCATCAACCCCTAACATAGACTTTTTGTAAATTCTTTAACCTAACACCTGATACCCGATACCTGACACCTTTATTTGTAAAGACTAAAATGTTATCCCGAACTCGAGTTAAATTAATACAAAGAGTTGTAATCAAAATGGTACATTTTTCCATAACTGTTACATCATAGAAATAGTGATGTTTACTTAGGTTTGGTTATGTTACAGCATGATGTAATTATCGTTGGTGGTGGTTTGGCTGGTTGTCGGGCAGCGTTGGAAATAAAGAAGCAAAATCAAGATATAGATGTGGCTTTGGTGGCAAAAACCCACCCTATTCGTTCCCATTCTGTGGCGGCACAGGGGGGCATTGCGGCAACGCTGAAAAATGTTGATCCTGATGATGATTGGAAAGCTCACGCTTTTGATACTGTTAAGGGTTCTGATTATTTGGCGGATCAGGATGCTGTGGCATATTTGACTAAGGAAGCGCCAGAGGTAATTATTGAGTTGGAACATTTGGGGGTGTTATTTTCCCGTTTGCAGGATGGCAAGATTGCCCAACGGGCTTTCGGGGGACATTCTCATAAGCGCACTTGTTATGCGGCGGATAAAACTGGTCATGCTATTTTACATGAGTTGGTGAATAATTTACGGCGTTGTGGGGTGCAGATATATGATGAGTGGTATGTGATGGATTTGATTTTGGAGGAGAAGGCTTCTGAAAACGGGCAACGGGAGGCTAAGGGGGTGGTGATGTTTAATATTGATGATGGTAATGTGCAGGTGGCTAGGGCAAAGGCTGTGATGTTTGCGACGGGGGGTTATGGTCGGGTTTTTAATACTACGTCTAATGATTATGCTTCGACGGGGGATGGTTTGGGGATGTGTGCGATCGCCCAGTTGCCGTTAGAGGATATGGAATTTGTCCAATTTCATCCTACGGGCTTATATCCTGTGGGGGTTTTAATCTCGGAAGCCGTGAGGGGAGAAGGGGCTTATTTACGCAACAGTGAGGGGGAAAGATTTATGACAAGGTATGCCCCCAATCAGATGGAATTAGCACCCCGTGACATCACTTCTAGGGCAATTGTGAAAGAGATTCGGGCCGGTAGGGGTATCCATAGCGATGGCAGTGCAGGAGGGCCTTATATTCATCTCGATTTGACTCACATGGGCAAGGAAAAGATCATGAGTCGTGTGCCTTTTTGTTGGGAGGAAGCCCATCGGTTGGTGGGCATTGATGCGGTGCATGAGCCCATGCCCGTGCGCCCCACTGCCCATTATTGTATGGGGGGAATACCTGTTAATACTGATGGGCGAGTGCGTCAGGATGGAAATACCCTCGTGGAGGGCTTTTTTGCGGCGGGGGAATGTGCCTGTGTATCGGTACATGGTGCCAACCGTTTGGGTAGTAATTCGCTTTTGGAGTGTGTGGTATATGGTAGAAAAACGGGAAGGGCGATCGCATCTTATGTACAAAATCGAGAGTTGCCCACCATCAATGAAATACCCTATTTAGAAACCGCCCAAGCAAGGATAGATTGTTTACTAAATCAAAGGGGCAATATGAGAATTAATGATTTAAGGCAAAAGTTTCAAGACTGTATGAGTGAACATTGTGGAGTGTTTCGTCGTCAAGAAGTAATGCAAGAGGGATTAGATAAAATTCAAGAACTTAAATCCCTTTATAATCAAATTTTTCTTGATGATAAATCAATTTACTGGAATACAGAATTAATTGAAGCTCTCGAGCTAAAAAATATCATGGTAGTGGGAGAAATGATTTTAACCTCCGCCATCCGACGGCAAGAAAGCCGAGGGGCCCATTCTCGAGAAGACTTTCCCCAACGTGATGATCAAAAGTTTTTGCAACATACCCTCGCTTACCATCACCCTGAAGGGGTAAAAATCGATTATATGCCCGTAGTTATCAATATGTTTGAACCCAAGGAAAGAAAGTATTAATCAAGAAAAATACTTTTAAGGTAACGGTTTAAATATTGCTCTTGTAGTGGAGGAGTTAAAGGATTTGCCTGAATGAAACAGTCTAAACTCATTCCATTGACAAAAGCTAATAAGCTGTTTACTTCACTCTCGAGATCAAGATTTTTTTTGATCATGTTTTCAGCTTCTAACTCCTCTAATTCTTGCTTGATTATGCCATGGAGACGCTTGGCACTATGTTTATGTTCAGCCAATAAAGAATCTCTACCCACGGCATAACCTAAAAATGCAACCCATACACGGACTAAGTTTTGGCGATGGTCATCAAGGGGTAAAAATGCCAATAACATTCCATGTATCTTTTCTAAGCCTTCTTTTCCTGTGGCTTGTTGCCTCATGGTTTGTTCTAATTCTTCTGTAACTTGTTGTAGAGCAAATAAAATTAATTCCTCCTTGTTACGAAAATAGTGGGTTACTACCCCTGTGGTACACCCCAATTCTTGGGCAATTGCCCGTAAACTGGTTCTATCTAAACCATCCCTAATTATGACTTGCCATGTGGCTTGGCTAACTTCTTTACGACGTTGATCAGACATTTATATTTTTTTGGTCACTCCTTGACACTTTATCACAACAGTTGTTATAAATAAAACATAACAACTGTTGTGAGGTAAAGATGAATAACAATAATTTAGTAACCCGTGGAGGGTGGAAAAAAATCATTGATCAAATAGCAGGGGAAAATGCTACCAGTGGTGAATTATGGTTGCAATTTTTTCCTGCGGTGCTAAGTGCGATCGCCCTGCCCTATTACAGTTTAATTAATGGTATAGATTGGCATATCATACAAATACTTTTCGCAGGTTTACTCGCCTTAGATTTAGTAGGGGGTATAATCACCAATGCCACCAATACAGCTAAACAATGGTATCACCGTCCCAGTCAGGGGTTTTGGCAACACTTTTCTTTTGTCACCCTGCATCTAGTGCATATAGCCTTGGTAGCGTGGATATTTCGTGGGGGCGATATTATTTTTTGGATTACAGTTTCTATATATCTTTTAATGGCTTCAACAATTATTCTCAAAACTCCCCTCACCCTGCAACGTCCTGTAGCAATGGGTTGTTACACCATAGTGTTACTAGGTAATTGCTATTTATTTACTCCTACCCTTGGACTAGAGTGGTTTTTAAACCTTTTCTTCCTGAAAATTTTAATAAGTCATTTAATTCAAGAAAAACCTATCCAACAAATATAAAATTGTCTTATGATCAACTCTAATGCCATAAGTTTGTACGAACCTATCAACCAACTAAAAACTGTTGGCGATAATATTTGGATTGTAGATGCTCCAGTGGTGCAAATGTCCATTTTTGCAGGAATTTATCTGCCTTTTCCCACCCGAATGACTATTATTCGCCTAAAAAACGATGATTTGTGGATACATTCACCCACTTTATTAACCGATAATCTGAAAGAAGAAATTGATCAACTAGGACAAGTTCGACATTTAATCTCCCCAAATAAGCTACACTATACCCATATTCCCTATTGGGCAAAAGTTTATCCTGATGCTATTAGTTGGGCATCTTGGGGAGTAGAAAAACGAGCGAAACAGAATCATATACCCATTAAGTTCGAGAAAAAATTAGAAGATTCTGTTCCTTGGCAACAAGAAATAAAACAACATCATCTGCGAGGAAATTTTTTAGAGGAAGTTCTTTTTTTCCACCCCCTCAGTAAAACCCTTATTCTCACAGATTTAATTGAAAATTTTGAACTCCACAAAGTCTCGAAATGGTTACATATCCCCTTTAAATTGGCAGGAAATGCTGACCCTGATGGAAAAATGCCCTTGGATCTGCGGTTTACCTTTTTTGGTCATAAAGCCCGATTAAATAAGGCTTTAGAACAGATGTTGATGTGGAATCCTGAGAGTATTATTATTGCCCATGGTCGTTGGTATCAACAAAATGGAAGTGCAGAATTGAAAAGGGCATTTCGTTGGCTTAAGAATTTTTGATCTCTAACCCAGAGAAAGAAGAGCCAACTGTTGCATTTTCTTAAAGATATTCAAAAAACCATTGGCACGGGAGGGAGTTAAACTTGCTTGTAATCCAGTTTCTTCAATGAAATCAGGCTCAATGGTAACAATTTCTTGGGGGGTTAAACCATTCAAAGATTCAATCAGAAAAGCCACTAATCCTTTAACCAATTGGGCATCAGAATCCCCCTGATAAAAAATTTGACCATCTTTTGTGTTGGCAATAATGTACACTTGGGAAACACAGCCAGAAACTTTATTTTCCGCAGTTTTAGCCGTATCTGGTAATGGTTCTAATTTTTTGGCATACCATAACAACTGCTCGTATTTTTGCTTGGGATTTTCTCTACGCTTAAATTTCTGAACAATCTTATCTAATTTTTCGGGTCTGGTTGCGGAATTGGAAGCCATTTTATCGAATTGTAAATATAGAGAACATTTTAGCTTACTTTCTAGTCTAGGATAGAAAGCAGGAAAAAAAAAGACGAACTAAAATGAATTATAAATTTTTTCTCTTTCCTTTTAGATATGAGAATACTGGTTTGACGGCATTACATACTCTATGTGTATTCCTTTTCTGTGGCTCTTTCCTTGCTCCTTTTGCCATGGCACAGAGTCTTAATAGAGAAATTAGTGGCAATATGGGCGGTAGTGTTAATAGTGGTGACTGCGGTTATATTGCTGGTAATCCTAACCATGTTATTAATCTAAGTGAGCAAAATTATTCTCTTCATCTTCGGGTTGAAGCTAGTCAGGGTAAACCCACTTTATTGATTTTAGGCCCAAATAGAGGCGATCGCACCTGTATTTTAGGGGATGTGGGGGCAGGAAAATTACCACAAATGGGTGGGGTATGGGCGCCCGGGCAATATTCTATTTATGTGGGGGAGTCAGACGGAAATCAACATCCTTTTACTCTCAAAGTTATTAATAGATAAAACCATTTATATCAAATTCAGGTGATAAGTTATTAAAAAGATTATGGTTTTGTCCGCTAAATCCTCCAATTCTGTGAGACTTGTCAATGCTATTGATTAATCCTTTCAACTTGGGTATGAAAATGACCATCATTCCATAAATGAATAAGACGGAAACCTGGTAAATGATCATTAAGGGAAGGTTTAGGAGGAATGACTTGAGAGAAGGTAGAAGGGCAACCAAAAAAGTCTATATGAGAATGGCGATGGTGGAGTGCGTGGTGAATATGCCCAAATAGGACGAAGCGCACCTGAGAAAATGAATCTAGTAAACGAACTAAATCAGTACCGTTTTTGACTCCAATTTGATCTACCCAATCGATACCTGTGGGGATAGGATGATGATGAAGGGTGATGATGGTGGGTTTGTGGGGGTGTTGTTGTAATTCTTTTTCTAACCATTGCAGTTGAACTTCTGGCAGATAACCCTCACCAAATTTTGCACTGATTAATACTGAGTCTAGTAATAATAGTCGCCAACTACCTAAGTTAATGGTTTGATAACCCAAGGGTTGGGATGGGGTTAAAATACATTTGAGTTGATTAATATCATCGTGGTTGCCATGTAACCAATAAATAGGGCAATCAAACTCTGCCATGGCTTTTTGTAGGTTTTTATAGGCGATCGCACTTCCTCCGTCTGCCAAGTCTCCTGTGAGCAACAATCCATCTGGGGAATGGCTTTTCACTTGTTCTAATACCCTTTGTAAGTTATACCAAGGGTTCTCTCCCCGCAGGTATTGTGTGGAATCAGGTAATAAGTGCGCATCACTGATTTGAATGAGAGTGAGGGGTTTTGTCATCTTCTTATTATCCCTAATTGAGAGGTTATTTAACCTCAGTTCGGGATAATGGTTGTCAGTATGGTAGGGGACGTAGCATGCTACGTCCGTACAGGCGGCAGGTTGCAGGTGGCAGGTCATAGTTTGTTCATTGTTCATTGTTCATTGTCAATTCTCCCTCATGACCCCACTTTTTCATCAACCCCTAACATAGACTTTTTGTAAATTCTTTAACCTAACACCTGATACCCGATACCCGACACCTTTATTTGTAAAGACTAAAAATGTTATCCCGAACTCGAGTTAGGTTAATGCCTGTAAGGTGTCCACAAAGGTGGGATAAGAAATGGAAGCCGCATCGGCGCGGTGGATGGTGGTTTGTCCTTTTGCCATCAAGGCGGCGATCGCCAAACTCATAGCAATACGATGGTCGGTAAAACTATCTACATCAGCACCACTGAGAGGATTTCCCCCAGTAATTTCTAAACCATCAGGAAATTCGCTAATTTTTGCCCCCATTTTACCCAATTCTAACGCCATCACCGCAAGGCGATCGCTCTCTTTTACCCTCAACTCCTCTGCATCCTTAATTTTGGTAGTACCTTCGGCAAAACAAGCCGCCACCGCCAAAATAGGCACCTCATCAATGAGACGGGGAATTATATCCCCTGCGATGGTACAACCCTTTAATTTACTCGATTTTACCCGTAAATCTGCCACGGGTTCTCCTGCCGCTTCCCGTTGATTTTCGAGGGTAATATCAGCCCCCATCATCTGCAAAGCCTCCAAAATGCCCACACGGGTAGGGTTTACCCCCACATTTTCAATCAATAAATCCGAATTAGGTGCGATCGCCCCTGCCACCAGCCAAAAAGCCGCCGAGCTTATATCCCCCGGTACAATTACCTTTTGCCCGATGAGGGGAGTTTTACCTTCAATGGTAACGCTATTAGTGTCAGGGTCAATGTCCAATTTTGCCCCAAAAGCCCGTAACATCCTTTCGCTGTGATCCCGTGATAGAGCAGGTTCGGTAACGGTGGTTTTCCCCTCACTCATCAACCCTGCCAACAAAATACAGGATTTTACCTGAGCGCTGGCGATGGGGGAGTGGTAATGGATGGGTTTTAAATTTTGTCCAACCACCGCCAAGGGAGCGTTTTGATTGTCCTTTCTACCGTAGATTAAAGCCCCCATCTGTTGTAAAGGTTTAACCACCCGAGACATGGGGCGAGAGCGTAGGGAATTATCCCCCGTCACCGTGAAAAATTTACCCGGTTGGGATGCCAACAAGCCCAACATCAGGCGCATGGTAGTTCCCGAATTACCCGCATCAAGGATGTCCGTGGGTTCTTGTAATCCTTGAGTGCCAATGCCTTCGACAATTACTTTTTCTGTGTTTAACTCTGATATGGTTGCCCCCATGGCCTGAAAACATTTTGCCGTACTGCGGGGATCTTCTCCTAATAATAATCCTTCGATGGTGGTTTGTCCAGAGGCGATCGCCCCTAACATCAAGGCACGATGGGAAATCGACTTATCCCCCGGGATAGAAATAGTACCCTTCAAACCATCGCCATTATGCTCAATTACCAACTGGTCTTCTTGGGGAGTTTTAATCAGTTTAATCACAGTAAAATCAACATCTCCGAACATTAATTGAAATTTAGATCTTACCAAACTCTTGCCAGATTGGGGAGATAGGGAAGTTTTATTATAGATTACATTCAGAAATGGTGGGCATTGCCCACCCTACTATTGCCCATTCCCCGCCTTAACCAAAAAATGTTATGCCAGAGTTTTTTTAACATTCTCTTAGTAAACAAAACCAGAATATCAAGTTAACCTGAAAGGGTAATAGATATTAAGCATACACATTTTTTATGACTAAAAGAACCTTTGGAGTAATTGGACTAGCCGTAATGGGTGAAAACCTAGCTCTTAATGTAGAAAGTAGGGGTTTTCCCATTGCTGTGTATAACCGTAGCCCTGATAAAACCGAAAATTTCATGGCTACTAGGGCAAAAGGAAAAGACATCAAAGCCGCCTATTCCCTAGAGGAATTTGTGCAAATCCTCGAGCGCCCCCGCAAAATTTTGGTGATGGTAAAAGCAGGGGGCCCAGTGGATGCCGTCATTCAACAATTAAAACCCCTCCTCCAAGAAGGAGACATGATCATTGATGGCGGTAACTCCCTTTATAATGACACCGAAAGACGTACCCAAGAATTAGAAGCCACAGGTTTAGGCTTTATGGGTATGGGTGTAAGTGGTGGAGAAGAAGGGGCGCTTAATGGCCCTTCTCTCATGCCGGGGGGTACTCAATCCGCTTACGCAGAGTTAGAACCTATCCTCACCAAAATCGCCGCCCAAGTAGATGATGGGCCTTGTGTAACTTATATAGGACCGGGGGGCGCCGGGCATTATGTGAAAATGGTACATAATGGCATCGAATATGGTGATATGCAGTTAATCGCCGAAGCCTATGATTTACTCAAAAATGGTTTAGGTTTGAGCAATGACAGACTCCATGAAGTATTTAGCGACTGGAATAAAACCGAGGAGTTAGATTCCTTCCTCATCGATATTACCGCCAATATCTTCCCCAAAAAAGATCCTGACACTGGAATACACCTCATTGATTTAATCCTAGATGCGGCAGGGCAAAAGGGTACGGGGCGCTGGACTGTGGTAAGCTCATTAGAATTAGCTGTACCTATTCCCACCATCTATGCGGCGGTAAATGCTAGGGTAATTTCAGGTTTTAAGGAGCAAAGAATCAAAGCATCTCAAGAATTAAAAGCCGTAACCTCTGCCTTTAATGGAGACGTGGAGAGTTTTATTCCCAAAATTCGGGATGCCCTATATTGTTCTAAAATGTGTTCCTATGCCCAAGGTATGGCATTAATTGCCAAGGCATCGGAGGAGTTTAACTTTAATATTAATCTCCCTGAAGTAGCCCGAATCTGGAAAGGAGGTTGTATTATCAAGGCTGGATTTTTAGGCAAAATCAATAAGGCTTTTTCTGATAATCCTGATTTAGCTAATCTACTTCTTGCCCCTGAGTTTAAACAAAGTATCTTAGATCGTCAACAGGCATGGCGAGATGTGTTGATGATGGCGACATCCATGGGTATTCCTGCCCCTGCGTTTAACGCTTCTCTTGATTATTTTGATAGTTATCGCAGTGAAAGATTACCTCAAAATTTAACCCAAGCCCAAAGGGATTATTTTGGAGCGCATACCTATGAGCGCACCGATAAACCCCGTGGAGAATTTTTCCACACCGAATGGATGGATGGTTAAAAATCCAAACCCGTAGGGGTTGAACATTGTTCAACCCTTAATAATATTTAACTGTTGTTGACCAAGTAATTTACACCGAAAAAAATACTGATCTTTTCATTCAATTTATTCACAACTCTAACAATTTTATGATCGATCGCATCCTAGAACCAGAAGTAATGGACAGTGAAGAAGAAGCCCTCGAGTATGATTCCATGGATTTTAGGGAAGTTAATCAAGATTTTGCCCTTGGGGCTAGTCAGTTGGCCTCTTCAAATAGTTTAATTTTAGACCTTGGTACAGGTACTGCCAGAATACCTATTCTCCTCTCTGATTTGCTTCCTGAGTGTCATATAAGGGCGATCGATTTAGCTCCTTCAATGTTAACAATTGCTCAAAAAAATGTTGATTTAGCTAATAAAAAAGAACAAATAAAATTAGAATTAGCTGATAGTAAAAACTTAAATTTTGCAGATAATTCTTTCGATTTGGTCATCTCCAATAGTCTAGTCCATCACATACCCCAACCCATCCATTTGTTTCGAGAAATTGATCGAGTAGTAAAACCAGAGGGCAAAGTTTTTATTCGAGACTTATTACGCCCTTCATCGAGACAACAAATTATCGATTTAGTAGCCCAAGCTAATTTGGATTATAGCCCTCGACAAAAACAATTATTTGAAGATTCCCTTCATGCGGCGCTGACCATAGACGAAGTAAAAATGATGATTGATGAGCTAGAATGGCATCAAGTCGAAATTTATCAATCTTCCCCCAGACACTGGACATTAGCAAGATATTAGGAAACTTTTTGTAAGGGCGATCGTCACAGTTAAATAGAGAGTGAATATTGACTGACCCTGCTATCAGATTCCGATCATTAAATCCTTGAGGAAATCTAATTATGTCGAATATATATCTAAAAATTATTGGTTCCGTAACATTATTAATAATTTTGGCACACCCCACCTATGATGTGATGAGAGACTTTGCCAATCAACGCAATGGACGGATGCAATCAACTCATTACGAATTTTCTCGCTATTTGAGACATCGAGGTTTTATATAAATATAATGAGAATTGATATAACCATCATAAATGGCGGTGAACCATGAGCAATTCAGCAGATAGACCAAAAAAACCCTTACCATTGCCTCCCCTCGTACCTCCCGACAACAATCAAAGCTCAAAAGTTAAGGAAGACGAAGACGATCAAACCCGAGTTAGTTTAGGAAAAATGCCTTTTCCATCCCGTAGTACGTCCAACGATATACAAAGGGATATGATTGATATTGGTAACAGAAAACCTCTTTCCTTGGATGATGATTTGGATGATGAGGATGATTCGGAAAGCGTAACTCAAATTAATCCCTCTAGTAAAGTTCCTCCTTTGGGTAATAGTAGAGTTGGTTTGGGTAATGGTAGTACCAGCCCACGTACTCCTGGGGGTATTCCTCCTCGAGGGGCTACAGTACCTCGTAGCACACCTGAACCCACGGGAGTAAAACGAGGGGCGCCCATTGGTCGATCGCCCTTAAACCCTCCTATGCCTTCCAAGTCTGAGTATGTACCCCTTACCCCTCCTGCGGTCAGAGCGCCAGGGCAACCTTCCTTAGAAGAATTGATCAAGATGGCCTATGATGAGGGATACTCCGATGTACATTTGGGGGTGGGTGAATTGGTGCGTATGCGCGATCGTGGGGAAATTCTTACCCTAGATCAATATCCTGAAATTGATAATAATACCTTCATGAGTTGGTTACAGGAAATTTTGCGCCCTGAAGACATCCAAAAATTTAAAAAGGAGTTAGAGTTTGACGGGGCGACTCAATATGAGTTTGCAAGGGTCAGGATTAACGTGTTTGACACCTTAAGGGGTCATGCGTTGGTATTGCGTTTGATTCCCTTGAAGATTTTGAGCATCGAACAATTAAAATTGCCCCCTATTTTCAAGGATGTGTGTGAAGCTCACAAGGGTTTAGTTTTGATTACAGGGCCGACGGGTTCTGGTAAATCCACCACCTTGGCGGCGATGATTGATTATATCAATGCCGAACAAAATAAACATATTATTACCATTGAGGATCCCATTGAATTTGTCCATAAAAGTCGTAAGTCTTTGATTAAGCAACGGGAGGTAGGGGTTAATACTCTCAAGTTTGACAATGCCCTCAAGGCCTCTTTACGGGAAGATCCTGACATTATTCTCGTGGGTGAGATGAGGGACAAGGAAACGGTGAATACTGCCCTGAAGGCCGCCCAAACAGGTCACTTGGTGATGGGTACATTACACACCAATAGCGCGGTGAAAACTTTGGAACGTATTTTCACTTTATATACAGCCGAGGAACAACCTGCCATTAGAAGTGCGATCGCCGAATCCTTAGTGAGTATCATTGCCCAAGGTTTATGTCGTACCACCGATGGTAAACGTGCCGCCTACCATGACATTTTGATTAATACTGAAACCGTCAAAGATTATATTTTGAGTAATAAATATGATGAAATTACGGTGTTGATGGATGAGGGAGAGTTTGATGGTATGATTACCATGAATAAATCCTTGTTTAATCTTTATCAAGAGGGTCGTATCACTGAAGAAATAGCCCTCGAAAAATCCCCTGTACGTAATGAAATGGCGATGATGCTACGGGGCAGAATTTAACCGAGAAGAGAACCAACACTGGCAATTCATGAAAATATTACATTTAAGCGATATTCATTTGGGCAGTAGTTTCACCCATGGTAAAACTAATCCAGAAACGGGATTAAATACCCGTTGTGAAGATTTTATTCATAGTTTATCGATTTGTATTGATCGAGCGATTAAAGAATCGGTGGATTTAGTTTTATTTGGTGGTGATGCTTTTCCTGACAGTACCCCCGCCCCTTATTTACAGTCGGCTTTTGCCTCGGAGTTTCGCCGTTTGGGGGAGGTGGGTATTCCTACGGTGTTGTTGGTGGGAAACCATGATCAATATAGCCAGGGTGTGGGGGGTGCTAGTTTATCTATTTACCATAGTTTAGGAGTTCCCAAGGTGACGGTGGGAGAAAGGTTAGAAACCCATGTTATATCGACAAAAAGCGGTAATATACAGGTAATTACCCTCCCTTGGCTAACTCGTTCGGTGTTGGTTACTCGGGAGGAAACCCATGGTTTGTCCATGGAGCAAATTAATCAGCTTTTGATTCAAAAGGTGGAGGTGGCTTTGGAGGGGGAAATTAGGGGTTTAGATGCTTCTATGCCAACTATTTTACTAGCTCATCTCATGGCAGAAAGGGCGCAGATAGGGGCAGAGCGTTATTTGGCAGTGGGCAAGGGTTTTCAAATTCCTTTGTCTTTGTTGATTCGTCCTGAATTAGATTTTGTGGCTTTGGGCCATGTTCATCGTCATCAAAATTTGAACCCGAGGAATAATCCTCCTGTGGTTTATCCGGGTAGTATTGAACGGGTAGATTTTTCGGAGGAAAAAGAGGAAAAGGGTTATGTTTTGATCGATATTGATCCACAAAAAGGGGTTGAGTGGGAGTTTTGTGTGCTTCCTGCCCGTCCTTTTTGTACCATTGAGGTGGATGTGAGTCACAGTGATGATCCTTTGGCAGAAATTTTAGAGGCGATCGCCTCTAACCCCATTGAGGATGCGGTGGTAAGATTGATGTATAGGGTGCGATCAGAACAACTAGAAGCTATCAAAAATAAGGCGATTGCCCAAGCCTTGGCATCGGCACACACTTACACCATACGGGCAAATCTTGTCAGTAGCGAAAATCGTCGTCGTCTCCCTGAGTTGGGGGTGGGTAAAAATTTGGATCCCTACAGCGCCCTATCTACTTACCTAGAAAACCGAGAAGACATCCAAGACATTGCCGAGGATATGTTGGCAGCCGCCGAGAGTCTTTTGGCAGAAATTTCTTAATCCATGGCGATAACCATTAAAATTGTATAACAAACCAATTTAGTTAATAATTTTTATGAATAATTTATTATTTTTCGCCGTAGCAGGAGAATTTCCCGTTTATTTCGTAGCTGTTTATGTGCTTGGTTTTATTGCCGCCGTTACCATCGGCTCTATTGCTTGGTATAATTCCAAGCGTCCTGTGGGTTGGGAAGATGCCCAAAAACCTGATTTTCTCCCTGATGTGGAAGTGGATGCTGAGGACAAGGATAAGGAATAGTATCATTTTAAGGATCGCCGCCAATGCCCCCTAAATCCCCCAATTCTGGGGGACTTTCTATTGTAATCATTTATCCGAACCTAATATCAAACCAACAACTAATTTTTTTGCCTAACATCAGTTATTCTTAATGCCTTGGAAAAACATGGGAATAAATTTGTCCATAAAGTCTTGAGGACTTCTTTTCCATGCCCTTTGGGCGGCATCTATGCGGGTAAGTTGCAATTGGGGGTCAAATATGGTTTGTGGTAATTTCTCCATCAAGTAGGTGGTTTGTTCCCAGATAGGCATGGTTTTACTAATCTCAAGCAGGTTACTTAAACGACGTAATTCCGCTCCTGCCAAAATATCCATTCCGCATTCATAGGCAGCGTGTTCGATGGCGGCATATTTACGTTTGGCTTGTGCTACTTTCGCTTTTTTTTGAGGACTTTCGGCGGCAATTTTGCCTAACCAACGATTTCCCCATCTTACATGACCTGCTTCTTCGGGGAAAATCTTTTCGATAGTAGTTCTGATTTTGATGTTTTCTTCGGTTTCTGGAGCTTCTTTTAAGGCTTTGATATGGGCGCTAAAGTATTCACAGCCCCTTTTTTCGGTGACATTGATAGCGGCGATCGCATCTATTACGGCATCTTCCATATTATCAGGTTCATCAATTAATCGCTCAAATTCATTGATATAAGACATACCGGGGGGAGTATCAATATCGGCATCTAATTCGATAAGTAAATCGGTTAACCAGTAGGCGTGTCTTGCTTCATCGGCTACATGGTGGGATAAATCTTGGACTAATTCTTTCGGTTTTCCGTTGAGGGTTTCGATGAGGTTGGTTAAGTCTTTACAACTTCTTTGCTCATTATAACGGTAACGATTGAGGGTGATGAGGTGAATTTGGCGATCGCCCACTACCCTTTTGAGAATGTCTCGGGCGGACATTGTATTACGCAATTTACGGGGATAAGCAACGGTCATATTTTTTTATGATTCCAAATTAAAGTATGTTATTGACATTTTATCTTTTTTAATTTGTCAGATGAAAAAACCGTCTCATATTAAACGCATCTTATTACAAAGTAGCTAGAAGTTTCTCAAAAAATTCTGCTTTATGCTTCATATAGCTACAGATGCCCTCATCTGCATAAAATTGTTTGAGCTTATTAAATTCTGTTATCTTTTCTGGCTGTGCAATCAGCAAATCTCGGCTTTTAGCAAAAATATCGCTTTCTGAATACTCAATTACCAACTGAATACCCACTGGTATTTCACAATGTTCCTCAACTTTAAAACTAGCGAATGATGTGGTCCAGTTTTCAAGTTGATGATCAGAATATTCTTTACTCAAGACAATAACTGCTTGATTAAATTCTTGAGCCGACACTGATACTTGTAAATCTAAATCTCCTTTTGTCAGTAAACCAGGAACAGAAGTTGCTCCGATATGTTCAATGTTTGCGGTGGGAATTAGACGTATAATTTTTCTGGAATGATATTCAAATAGTGCTTTTATTTTCTTAAGATAGCTTTGTGAAGGAAGAAAAAGATTTACTTTTTGCATATAGAGGTATTTTTTTATTTTAGGTTATTTCTTTGGCTCAGAAGTTACAATAAGTACGGATTATCGATACATAAAAGGAGTTATTTTATGGAAAGTGTTAGCGTAAATCAGTTTCGCTCAAACATTAAAAGTTTTGTGGAACAAGTCAAGTCGTCAGTGACTATGTACCTCTAAAAGTAACTCGCCGTAGTGGGGGCGATTTTGTGGTTATTAGTGCAGAAGATTGGGAACGTGAACAGGAAACTCTTTATGTTCTGCAAAATTCAAGTTTAATGAAGCAAATAAAGGAATCTGTAAGCACTCATATCAAAGGTTCTGGTTATCAATAAAATATTTTTAACTAAGCATATTCATATAATCCATCTTCTTTTAGCCCTTGTGAAAAACTGTTCAATAAACGATTACGCTTTTTGTCTCTGATTTGCTGATACTGTACTACATCTTTGGTTTTGATTTTACGTCTCTTACCAATTTTTATATAAGAAAGCTCCCGATTTTTTAATATTTGATTGAGATAACTGGGTGAAACGTTAAGAAAATCTGCTGTCTCCCCTATAGTCATATATTCATCACGACAAATGACAATCACTGATTGAGAATCTTTTTGCAATTCTAAATCTGGCTCATTAATGTTATGTTTTTCTTTTTTAACAAGTTTATTTTTTCCTTGCTCTGCTCTTTTTGTAAATGGCATAGAACTGTTTTTGATTCATTCTTTTTCCATCATATCATTAGTTTCGGAGACTAATAAAAGAGGGATAATAAGTCTTCAGTATTAACGCAAACCAAACTCAGCAACAAGTGCAGGATGTGAAGCTAATACTCTTTCAAGATTACTTTCTGGCCACATTTCTATCACCATAGCAGAATCCGATTGATTATGCTTCTCTATAAGACTGACAGCATCGGCTGTAAAGCGACCTGTAGTGGCAATTACTAAAATATCAATTCTTGGTGGTTCCCAAAGCTTTACTTCCTCTTTCAGTACACTAATATTATTTTTTGATACACTACTTTTAAGCCAATGCCTACACTGAATAATAACTCGCTTACGAGATATTCCACTTAATCTATCTTGATAAACCTTGTATACTGAAAGATCACGACCTCGGTCAGGTGCATTAGTATGCATCAACCATTGAGGATTTTCATAAATTTGTTCCGAAGAGACTAGATTGAAAACTAAACGCTCAAAATCTTCATAAGATAATTTTTCCCATTTCAACTTTGTTAAAACAGAACCAGACGGTTTGGACGCTACTAAATCATCTAGATCTTCAACCTGCACTGGAATGGGCTCATTTGAAGAATATAGAGACTGAGTAAGTCCTGCTTTCACCGATGGCCAATCTATACAAACAATGTCCCTCAAATCATGACTTTCTGCATAATATAAATGCCGTTCCATATCATTCCAACGTGGAGGACGTGAAATACTACTACCCAGTAAGACATCAATCTGTCGAACTTTATCTCGTATTTCCTGCCAGCATGGATGATCAATTTTCCTACGGCATTCAAGGCTGGTTTCGTCAATAGGAAAAATCACTTGAAGTTGGTCAAGTAGATGATCGATTTCATTACAAGTCTGAATAATTATGTTTTGAACAAGTTGCCGTCGTTTTTTATCAAAAAGAAATCTATATTTTCGTAATTCTTTACCAAGCCTTTCTACTCTATGCCTTACTTCTATTTCAATTGAAACTTCTCTCAATTCCAAAGCATGTGAGCGGGATTGAGCAATATCATCCAATTCTAAAGGAAGGGTTGTGGGTTGCCAGCCATTAATTAGTGGTAAACCACTGAGTAGATGTCGATAAAAGCGGCAAGCATCTTCATAAACTGTATTAATCCCAAATACAATTCCTCGGGCAACTTGCTTGTCCAAGATATTCCAACATTTTTCAATCTTAGATAAATTAGCTTCAACAGCTTCAAATTCACGTAATGCTTTATCTAAATCACTCATACCACATAAAATAGATAATATAGTTTGGTTAATTCTAGTAACAAGTTAATAAACCCTTAATTTAGTAAATCGTTGAATTTTCAGAAATCTTTGTTTGGAAATTTTATACTAGGTATACACAAGCTATATTACCATTTATACTGCTTAAGTTTTCCGTTGTCTTAATGTTAGGATCAGAAAAATTGACAGTTTTCAGAATAAGAACAAAATTTGTCAGCATATTCTCTATATTCTCTAAATCCGTGGGTATCCATACTTCATATTCTGTTTACCAAGTAAATTAAATTAGATCAAGACCCATCAACGATTCGATCGCCCTTATCCCTTAACTCAAAGCCTGATAAATAGCCCAAATCGCCATCGCCCGTAGGTAATGACTAGCGCGGAAAGTATTAACCGCCGTAATCGCTTCGGGGGTGCGGAATTGTAAACCATTGCTATACACCTGATTAACCACGGTTTCCGCTACTTTTAATCCCTCCTCCTTCATGCCATTAAGAATCATAAAAGCGACGATGCCATAGTTAATCCCTGTCCAAATTTCGAGGGGGTGGGTATCATTTTCTTTTTCTGGGCTTCCATCGGGTTTAACCCCGTTAGCAATACCGAGGGTGCCGTTATGGAATTTGAGGTAACAAGCATCATAAATTTTGTTGAGGGTGGCGGTGACATATTCCTTTTCCACCACATCGGGTAACTTTAACAATTGGGCGTAATATTGTCCACAGAGTTGATCTGCCATTACTACATCTGAACCGCTCTTACTGTCTAGGTTGTAATATTCCCCATTCCAGAGGGTATCATGGTAAATTGCCCTTGACTGATGTAACCATTGGCGGAAAAGGGCGATCGCACCTTGGATATTTTCCTGAGCGTTTTCCTTTTCCAAAGCAGGATTTACGGGGGGATTATCTAATAATATAGTACCAATGGCGATCGCAGCTTCCAACGCACATATCCACAAACCACCACAATAGGCACTAATACCCTGTAAACGCCAGTCATCAAAAGTTTGATCAGGGGCGCCGGAATTTTCGGGAATACCATCATTATCAAGGTCAAAACCCTTCACATAGTGCAAAGTTTCCACCACACTATCCCAACATTCCCAGAGGAAATCCTGATCATTTTTGCCTGTATAAAGATAATCCCGATATACCAACAGCACAAAATCCGAACCCAAATCCTTCCACAAATTACAATCTTGGTAACTGGTATAGTTGCTTTTTATCCAAGGATGTTCATTGGGTGCGCCCAAATCGTGGGGAGTTGCCCCCTTTGCCTTCCGAATGGCTGAAGCACCGTTATAACCGATAATGCGGGGGGTATCATCCGCCGTGGGAATGGCACGGGAAAAGGCTTCCATAACGGACTTTTCGAGACGGGGGAAAAGTTGCAGAAGTCCAAAAGAGCCGTATAAACGGACATCTAAACTTTCATACCAACGGTAATCAATACATTCTAACACCCCAAATTGACCCACAGGATCATCCTCCGTGGCAGCTGTCCACAATGTACCCCCTTGGGTAAGCAAGTATAATTCATTAAACAGAGCCATTTTTAACCAGTCGGGTAAATTAGAACGACTCAAAATCGGCTCTTGCCACATTTTTACCTTATTTTGCCACATATCATGGTGTTTTAAGCCCGTGCGAATCATTGACCACACATTACGCCCATTTCTGCCAAAAAAGTCCGTATAGCGACGAAAATAATTAACTCCTTGGGCAAATTCCGTTACAGGGAAATCCCACCCTAAAATAAAAGGAATCTTTTTGGTTTTTCCAGGGCGAATAGTAAATCTGATTGCCATTGCCCCCGCAATTTGTTCCCCCGGTTCGGCGGGGGTTTCGTCTTGAAAGTCAGGCAGAGAGCCATTCATGGCAAATCTATCCCAGATTTCGCTCCCGTCTCCCTTGGGGTTCCAACGGGTGTGATAAAATACTTCTAAGGTAGGATTGGTAGTAGTTGCGATCGCCCATTGCCCTTCTCCTTCCGTGGGTTCATCTTCCAACCTGATGCGATCGAATAAACAACCTACCCGAAAACCATCCTGTATCCATTGATTAAGATTGCCCGTACTGTTGCCCCAACGGGGTTTATACTCATATTCAGGGCTACCATCATCCCTCACCTTCACCGTAGGGGATTTAATGGCATTGGTAAACCAACCCACCGTATTTTGCCAAGATACCATAATACTCATGGTAATGGGCTTGTCTGTGGGGTTATGAATACTCCACTCAAACACTGCCATGGGATAACTAGACTCCTGATAACTTCCTGCCCAGACGGGAGAAAATTGTTCACACACCAACTGGGATTTAAACACCCCTTCATAACTAAACCAGCTACGGGGATACAGTGCCGAATAAGTACCCTTTCCTTGAGGATACCATGACCAACTCGATAAACTACCATCTTCCGGCGCATTGGTACTGAGGGCATATACTTGGGCATCTTCCCCCTCGGAATGTTCAAATACCGCAAACTGACAAGCGGGAAGAGTCTCAAAGGTATGATTTCCCCCGTCAATGTGCCACAAATTAAAATCTCCACTAGGCGCCCTACCGATACAACCTGCCCCAAAACCTCCCAAAGGCATCCCATGGTTTGGCCCATCATCCAAATTACTCTCGTAGCGCACAGTATAGGGATTATCCCATTTTTTACCGATTTCACATTGCCAAGATTGAGGAGGAATATTGGGTAGTTCGATTTTGAGCATGGTTATAAATTATGAATGATGAATTATTAATTATTAACTCTAGTTTTACGACACTAACAAGCAAATATTAATTTATCGTAATTGTCTATTGTCCATTGTCCATTGTCAATTATTTCCGTTGTCCATGAGCAATTGTTTTATTGATTCTCCAAAAGTATGGAAAAATAGATTAGAAAAGTGAGCAGGGGCTTTGATTTATTATGAAAAAATTAATTCTTGTACTAGGTGCGATCGCACTTATTGCCGTTATTAGTATCATTACCGTTAACCAGAAATTTAACAACTACCTCGCAAGGGGAGGAGTAAACAACAATCCCGAAGGTACAATTTTTGTATCCCGTCAATCACCCCTGATGGTGTCACTGTTAGTAAACCCCGAAAAACTAAGTGCCATTAGTGGAGTATTACCCCTCAATGGGGAACAAAAAAAAGTCTTTCAAGCCGTGGAACAACTGAGAACAAAATTACTCAATAAAGTTCAGGTGGATGATGTGCAAGAATTAAAAAACTGGTTAGGGGATGAAATCACCCTCGCTGTCACCTCCCTAGACTTAGACAAAAATCGAGATAATGGCGCTCAACCCGGTTACTTATTAGTAGTCAAAAACAAAGATTCGAGCTTGGCAAGGGAATTTTTACAAAACTATTACGCCAAACAAGCGGTTTCCACCGAAGCCAAATTAATTTTTGACGACTATCAGGGAGTTAATATCGTTTATCAAAAACCCCTCGGAGATAATCCCACTATTCAAAGGGTAGCCGCCGCCGTCATTGCTGACTATGTTTTATTTGCCAATGATTTAAGCGTTTTAAAAGAAGCCATTAACAATGCCCAAGCCATTAACCTCAATCTTGAACATTATCAACCCTATCAAAAAGCCATTGCCACCATTACCAAACCAAAAGTAAGCCTCGCTTATATTAATATTCCCTCCACCTCCGCTTGGATTACCAATCAACCCCTCCCAGAAGAAGATTTAATCGAACAAACTTTAACCCTTTCTCTGGCTGTTAACGAAAAAGGTTTAATCGCCTCCACCGCCCTTTCTGGAGTGGCAGGGGAAGAAAATCAAGCCCCATCCCTAGACACTCCCCCCCATGCCCTTAACTATATTCCCCAAAATAGTATTTTTGCCGCTAGTGGTATTAAGTTGGATCAATTTTGGCAACAAGTCAGTGATGGTTTAAAAACCAATAGCCCATTACAACAAATTATTAACCAAAGTCTTAACCCTCTCCAAAAATCTAGTGGTTTGAACTTTGGAGAGGATATATTTCCCCAGGTTACGGGAGAATATGCCCTTTCTTTGTCGGTGGATGAGATGACAAAACAACTTAATTGGTTATTTGTGAATGAGACTCAAAACGAATCCTTGAGTAGTAATCTTGATGATATTGCCCAAAGTCGGGGTTTGAGTGTGGGTGATTTACCCCTTGCGAGTAATACCATTACGGCATGGACAAAGTTGGTAACGACTTCTGAAAATAGCTTTGCTAAATTGGAGGCACAGGTAAAAGGAGTTCATGCGGAGGTAAAACCCTATGAGATTATTACTAATTCGGTGGATGTTTTGAGTGATATTTTGGCAAATCCTGCTCAAAATTTGTTACATAATTCTGAGTTTCAATCTACTATTAAGGCATTACCATCAGAAAATGATGGTTATTTATATGTACAGTGGCAAAATTTAGAACCTTATTTAAATCGTAAATTTCCCATTGTTAAAGTTATGGAATTGGGCTTTAAGCCTTTGTTTGATAATCTTCAATCCCTCACTATCACCAGTGAAGGTTCACAAGATGGAGTTAGACAAGCAACGGTTTTTCTAAATTTGGTCGCTGAATAATTTTCTTTTCAATAATGTAATTATTCATTTTCGTTATTAATTAGTCCTGTGAACTCTCTAAATGTAGCTTTAATTATTAGACTATTGACACCTATCTCAATTTTTGTCCTGATTGTTGTTTTAGGTTTAGTAGTAGAAAATAGACTGAAAAGTATTGCCAAAAATGTGGAAACTAAACCCAATATTGGGCAATATAGTTTTGTTTTAACTTCTTTTAATAATATTATCTTTATATGGTCTATTGTAGGGGCGATCGCCCTTATATTGCCCATGCTCGATCTACCAAATTCAGTTAATACCTTGGTAGAAACGATCTTAATTGTAGTCGCCTTGGGCGCTGCTACCATCCTCGCCTCCCGTCTAGCGGTTAGTATAATACAAGCCTATAGCCTCAAAAACGAAAGCACCGTATCCCTTAGCTCCTTATTTGAATACTTAACCAAAGTAATTATTTATAGTACAGGGTTTTTAATAATTATCCAATCCATCGGTGTAGAAATTACTGCCCTGATAACCGCCTTTGGGGTAGGTAGTTTGTCCATCGGTTTAGCCTTTCAAAATACCCTCAGTAACCTGATTTCAGGGGTAAATATTATCCTTGCCAGAAAAATTAGGGTCGGGGATTATATCCGAATCAGACAAGGAGAAGAAGGCTATGTCATAGACGTGGAATTACGTTATACCATCGTCAAAGACATTTTCAACAATATTACTGTCATACCTAATAGTCAAGTTATCAACGGTAGTTTCAAAAATTACACCCTAGAAGATACCTCCATGTTATTACCCATCGAAATTGGTATTAGCTATGATAGTGACTTGGATCAAGTAGAAAAAATAACCCTAGAAACCGCTAAATATGTATTGGAAAACACCAAAGGAGGTGATAAAGAATATGAACCTTTTATGAGATATGAGAAATTTGATCCCTTTGCTATCAAATTTATAGTTTATCTAAAAATTAATGAATACTTTGATAAACTAATTATCACCCATGAATTTATTAAAAACCTTTATAAAAATTATCAACAGGAAAACATCAATATTGCTTACCCTATTACTAATAACTTTCTAAGTCCAGATACTTTTATGGAACAAAAGAAAATAAATGTGGAACCTAGAAAAAGCACAAACAATTAACTTTTTCTTCTCTTTATCATGGTTCTGATAATTATTAGCTTATACAAAGCTATTGATAATTTATATATTATCTATCTAAATCTATAAATTGTTGATCTCAACATCTCTTATTAATTACTAAAAAATATATATGATTCAATACCCATTTTTTGCATTTTTACCTGGTCCGATTGAAGATCCCGTCGCCATTTTTTTGGTAATGATGGCAGTATTATTAATTGCCCCCCTTGTTTTTGAAAAAATAAAACTTCCTGGCATTGTAGGCTTAATCATTGCAGGGGTATTTATTGGTGAGCACGGATTAGGTATCTTAGAAAGAGACAACACCATCGAATTATTTAGTACCGTTGGCTTACTATTTTTGATGTTCATGGCAGGGTTAGAAACCAGCCTTGATGATTTAAAATTAAACGGAAAAAAAGCCACAATCTTTGGATTAGGCACTTTTATCGTTCCGATGATTATCGGTACATTGTGCTTTACTGTTCTTGGTTATAATATCCTTGCTTCTGTTTTGGTAGCTTCTTGTTTTGCCTCCCATACTCTTTTGGCTTTACCCATTGCCATCAAACAGGGTATTATGCGCACCCCCGTAGTTACCATCATTTTGGGGGGGACATTAATTGTAAATATTTTAGCCCTTCTAGTGTTAGCAGTCGTTGTAAAAGCAGATCAAGGGGAGTTAACAGCAGGTTTTTGGCTGTTTCTCATTCCTAGTTTAACAGTTTATACTTTTGCCACTCTGTTCGGTTTGCCCATTGTGGGTAGGTGGTTTTTCAAAAAATTTGGTAGGGATGAGGGTGCAGAATTTACCTTTGTCATTGCCACCTTATTTGTGGTTTCCTATGTAGCTAGGTTAATCGAAATTGAGCCTATTATTGGGGCATTTTTGGCGGGGATTGGTATTCGCCCTCTGATTCCTCCCCTTAGTCCATTGATGAATCGAATTCAGTTTATTGGCAATACTCTTTTTGTGCCATTATTCCTGATTTCTGTGGGTATGCTGGTAAATCCTGCCACTTTGATTGAAGAGCCTAGATCTATTGTAGTTTCTGCGGTGATGATTGTGGCGGCCATTGTGGGTAAATTTATTCCTGCTTGGGTCATTGGTAAATATTTTAAATTTAGGCTACCGAGTATTATGGTAATGTTTGGGTTGTCTGTGGCTCAGGCGGCTTCTACTTTGGCGGCGATTACCGTTGCTTATGAGATTGATTTGGTGGATGAGTTTACGGTAAATGGTACTATTGCCATGATTTTAGTTACCAGTGTAGTTTCTCCTTGGGTAACGGAACGTTATGGCGGCGAGTTGAAACAAGTTCAGCAAAAGGCTTTGGATGGTGAAGATACTTCTGGAGAGTCTTTTGAGGAGGAAGAGGAGGAAAAAGCTAAGGCTTATCGGGTGTTGGTGCCTGTGGCGAATCCCAATACTGAGGATAATTTACTTAATTTGGCTTTACTATTGGTTAATGCCACTAAAGGAACTTTATTACCTTTGAATATTTTAGTGGATCAAGGGGATCCGATTTCTGAAGATACCAAGGAAAATCAAGGAAATTTATTGGCAACGGCGGAAATGATTGCCCATGCTACTTCTACTCCTGTGGAAACTATTGCCCGTATTGATAGTTCTATTGATGAGGGTATCATTCATGTGGCACAGGAACGCAATGCCAATTTAGTTATTTGTGGTTGGAAGGGTTTTTCTACTTATCGGGAAAATTTGTTCGGTAGTATTATCGATAATTTGGTCAATTATTCCCCTGTGACGGTGTTGATTACCCGTTTTACTAAGCCTATTAAAAACACTCAGAGGGTTATTTTGGCGATCGCCGATAATCAGCATAATATGGCGGGTTTTCCCGAGGTGTTGAATATTACTAAGGCTTTATCTTCTCAGTTACAGAGTGAGTTTTTCATTATCCATGTATTATCGGGTAAACCTAGCCCGATGGTGAATAAGGATTTGGCAGAGTTACCTGTTCAGCAAATGCGAGGAAATTTTACTAAAAGGGTATTGAGCGAAGTAAAAACTGGGGATTTGTTGGTGTTGGTTAATCCTATTGATAATCATCTCATTGGTAGGTCTGCTTTAGGTACTGTACCACAGGCGATCGCCCGTAGCAATGAACAAATTTCTCTGATGATAGTTAATATACGATAGTTAATTGATAATTGAGAATGGATAATTGATAATAAAGAAATATGCAAGTCCTCTTTCTCCCCCTCTCCCCTTGAAAGGGGAGATGCCGAAGGCATAGGGGTAGGGATTTAGGGGTGAAACGAGAATTTTTATTCACAATTGATTAATTGAATTCAAAATTAATCAAATAATATAATAAGAAATATGTTTAATAAACTTTTAAAATTTATCGTTTTAATTGGCTTAATATGTGGCTTTTTATTTATTAATAATCAAGCTGTTTTTGCTCAAGAAAGGGTATTTTTAGATCTATCTTTAGAATATTTAGATAGTTATGAATTAACAACCCAAGATTTTGAAAATACTAGGGTGGGGGGATTTTCAGGTATTACTTATGATAAACAAAAAGATTTATTTTATGTAATTTCTGATGATCGTTCCCGTCTTGCTCCTGCTCGTTTTTATACCCTAAAAATGAGCTTGGCAAATAATAAAATTGCTCAGGTTAATATTGAAGGGGTGACATTGTTAAAAGACAGGGGAGGGGAAGTATATGCTCAGGATACCATTGATCCCGAGGCGATCGCCCTTAGCCCTAGAAATAGCGTTTTCATCTCCAGTGAAGGCATCAGTCATTTGGGGGTTGCCCCTTTTATCAATGAGTATGATTTGGAAGGGAATTTACTCTCTGAAGTACCCATCCCCAAAAGATATATCTATGATGGGGAAGAAGGCAAGGGAGTTCAAGATAATTATGGTTTTGAATCTTTGACCATCAAAGCTAATGGTACCATGCCCCAAGATCCTTTCCGACTATTTACCGCCACAGAATTAGCCCTTAGCCAAGATTTTAACGATGATATGCCCGAAACTTTATTGCGTAGTCGGATGATGCACTATGTTGTCAATCCTTTTGGGCAACCTGTGTTAATTTCTGAAAATTTATACCCTGTTAATAAAGCAGATTTTGGCGTAATTTTTAATGGTTTAAGTGATATATATGCCCTGCCAGAAGAAGGTTATTTATTAGCTTTGGAAAGGAATTTAGGTTTAAGGGGTTTTGGAGCAAAAATATTTCAAATAGTTATGGCAAATGCCACCGATATTTATGCTGAAAATAGTTTGGCTGGAAACATTGATAATATTAATCCAGTTAAGAAAAAGTTAGTCTTAAATTTGAAGGATTTAAACATAGATTTAGATAACCTAGAGGGGATAACTTTTGGTCCGAGATTAGCTGATGGTAGCCAAAGTTTAATTTTAGTTAGTGATAATAATTTCACTCCTACAAGGGAGAAAACCCAGTTTTTATTGTTTAAGTTATCTAAAACTTGAAAATAAGCTGGAGTCGTTAAGGTGGGGAATAGGCAATGGTTTTTTTGTTTCAATTATCAATTTAAAAAACTTATGAACGCAGAAATTATTTGTATTGGTACAGAAATTTTATTAGGGGATATTCTTAATAGTAACTCTCAATATTTAGCCCTAGAATTGGCAAGATTGGGAATCCCTCATTATTATCAAACAGTGGTGGGGGATAATTTAAATCGGATTCATAGTATTATTAAAACCGCCTTGGAAAGATCCTCAATTTTGATTTTTACGGGGGGGTTAGGACCTACCCCTGATGATTTAACCACAGAGGCGATCGCATCTTATTTTCAGACTACCATGGTTGAAGATAGGGAAATTATTGAGGATATAAAACAAAAGTTTGCTAGTCGGGGGAGGGAAATGACAGCAAACAATTACAAACAAGCCCTTATCCCCCAAGGGGCGCTGGTTTTACCCAACAAAACAGGTACAGCACCGGGGATAATGTGGGAAAAAGACAGTAAATTAATTCTTACTTTCCCTGGGGTGCCTTCGGAGATGAAACAAATGTGGCAGGATACCGCCATTCCTTTTCTCAAAAGTAAAGGCTGGGGTAAGGAAATTATTTACAGTGAAATGTTGCGTTTTCGGGGCATTGGTGAGTCATCCCTTGCCCAAAAAGTAAACCATCTTTTTGATTTGGCTAATCCCACCGTGGCGCCCTATGCCTCCCATGGAGAGGTAAGGTTACGGGTATCTACCAAGGCACAAAGTGCGGAGGAGGCTAAAAAGATTATTCAACCCATCGCCGAGGAAATTAAAATCATTGCAGGGCAGGATTATTTTGGCAGTGATGAGGATACTTTGGCTTTGGTGGTGGGTAATTTACTGAAACAAAGAGGAGAAACCCTTGCGGTGGCGGAGTCTTGCACTGGGGGCGGTTTAGGGGCAATGGTGACGGATATTGAGGGGAGTTCGGAGTATTTTGTGGGGGGAGTCATCGCCTACAGTAATGAGGTCAAGATGAACCTCCTAGGGGTGTCTGAGGATGATTTAGCACGGGAGGGGGCAGTAAGTGCGATCGTTGCCGAACAAATGGCGAGGGGAGTTAGGCAACGTTTTGGCACAGATTGGGGCATTGGTATTACGGGTATCGCAGGGCCAGGGGGCGGTACAGAATCAAAGCCCGTGGGATTGGTATATATCGGCATTGCCTCGGCAACGGGAGAGGTATGGAGTTATCGTGACACCTATGGCAGTAGTAGAGGCAGATATTTGGTACGTTATTTATCTGCCTGTAATGCGCTTGATCAATTGAGGAGGAAGTTGTTAGGTTAGACCAAATTCGATTAGTAAAGTTTACTATTATCCACCGTGTAACAATTGATAATAAACAATTATTATCTTTTGCCTGTTCCCCGTTCCCTGTTCCCCGCACTAATTAGTATATTATTGAAGTAGGATTTAGTATTAAATTATATTTTAAGTACATCTTGATTCACATCCACCATACGGGAAGTGAGAAAGCGATTCATCCAACCTTCTAGGAATTTACGATTAGCCATTATTTCCTGTTCATCTTTGGTGTCTAAGGAATGGGGGGCTAAACCTCTCAAAGCAGCTGTGGTGACACAGTACATAGATTTTTGGAAACTGATACAGATTTTAACTAATAAATCATCTTCTTGGCGTAGGGAGTTTTGATAAAATTTGTGAAGATAATCGGGGATGTAATGGCGCATATCCTGCATCAAGAGGGTGGGAGGAATCCCTGCACTGCCTACGGGCAAAGGATCAGCGTATAATGCCCCGTAGGTGAAGCATTCTTGCCCGTTGGGTACTTGATTGGCTTGGGCGTTGTAGGATACGGTACCCAAAAAGGGAAATCCACGGAAGAAAACGGCTTCTACATAAGGCACGGCGGTTTCCATGAGGAAGGTTAATCCTGCCTCTTCGGGGATGATGGTATAGGTTTCCCCTTTTATATCTACTTCAAAGGTAATGGGGCGAGAGGCATTAGCCACCAAGCCATCGAGGATATGTTGTACCACATCAGGGATGGAATTGATTTCCCCTGCATCATAACGATCTGATAAACTAAGGAACATATCGCTCATTACTCGCCAAAATTGTCCCAGGGCGGCATAGTAAGCGGACATTTTCGCTTGTTCTAATAAAAAGTTGGGAAAAATTTTGTTTAAGCCAAGGATGAAGGGATTACTTTTTAATTTGGCTTTTATGGCGCGATCGCAATTAACTCTAAATTCTTTACTATCAACATATTCATCTAATTTACCGCCCCCATGCCAAAGCATACCTCGCATACAATACTCTGCATACTCGTAATTGATGCGATCGTGCCACCAATGTTTTAGTAACTTAGAAAAGGAAACATCCCCATTAAAATATTTGAAAAAGGGAAACAATACCAAAAACTGATATTTGCCAATATAGTTGAGATTATTAGAATAGGCATCTAACACTACACCATAGGATTTGAGAATCCCCACCACCTCAATAAGATTATCGGGAGTATCTTTTAAGAGGGCTTGTCCTTGTTCTAATCGATAAATATATTCAGCTAAAGGATGTTGTGATGGTTGAATAGGAGTAGTGACCATAGGCTATTATACGCAACTATAAACGGTTTTCATTGTAACACTATTAGGAATTATGATAGAAACGAAGAATAATATATTAAAAAGATATGGTAATCAAAAAAATATTATCTTGTCTGGTCATTTTTGCCCTAAGTATAATGATCAGCAGTTGTAGTGACACCATTGATAGTGTACAAGCATTTAATACCAATAATGCACCCATTCCCAAGGTGGACAATATCGCTGAGGTTGCCCCCCCTAAATTAATTCAAGAGTTAAATAAAACTTTTCTTTCCAAACAACCTCAAGTAAGTATCATTAGCCCTGCCAATGATGAAATTCTTTCTACCACTACCGCCGAGGTAAAATTGGCAATCAAGGGATTAGATATTTTCAAAAATGAAGAATTACAGATGGGGCCTCATTTACACTTTTTCCTCGATGATCAACCCTATCAGGCAGTATATAATACTGATGAACCTTTAAGATTGTCAGATTTAGCCCCCGGTACCCACACCATTAGGGTTTTTGCGTCTCGTCCATGGCATGAAAGTTTTAAAAATTCCGAGGCTTACGCTCAAACTACTTTTCATGTTTTCACCCCCACCGAAGATAATAATCCCTCGGGCAGTCAACCCCTGTTGACTTATAGTCGTCCCCAAGGAAACTACGGTGCAGAGCCTATTATGCTTGATTTTTACCTCACCAATGCTCCTTTGCATCTTGTCGCCCAAGAAAGTCAGGAGGATAGTATTCGGGATTGGCGTATTCGGGTAACTGTCAATGGGGAAACTTTTTTGTTAGATACTTGGCAACCGATTTATTTGACTGGTTTTAATAAGGGTGAAAACTGGGTTAAGTTAGAATTTATTGATGATCGTGGGGATGTGATCAAAAATTCTTTTAATAGCACGGTGAGAGTTATTAATTATGACCCGAAAATTAAGGATACTTTATCTAAGTTAGTGATGGGTAAAATTAGTTTAAATAAGGCTAAAGCGATTACTATTCCTACCTATAGGTTACCTCCTGAGCCTGTGGTGGAGGATGTAATCGAAGAGGAAGAGGTTGAAGTCACCGAGGGAGAAACTACCTCGGATGAGGCGATTTCTGAAGAAATTGTAGAAGAGGAAGAAACTACGGTGACAGAGGTTAATCCTGTGGTTGAGGAAGAAAAAACTGATATTACCCCAGAGGAAAAAACCGATGAGGATGTGGTAAATGACATAATTGATGAGATTTTGAAGGAAGATAGTGAGGTTTCTCAGGAGGAAGAAAATAAATCTTTGGAGGAAATTATCACTGAGGAAATTATGGATGTACCACCTACTAACAGTGAGGAATCCACGGCGATGGATATAGAGGAGATGGTTAATTAATTATTTTTTCTCAGTTTGTCTGCTTCCTCGGTGTAATTGCCTTTTTCGTAGTATTTGATGGCGGTTTCAACATCATCCATTGCCAAACAGGCGAGGGCGGCTTTTTGCCAATTATTTAAAAATGTCCATAGTTGGGCGGCTTCTTCCCATTTGGCTTGATTTTCACAGACAATGGCAAGTCTTTCCCAGTTGGAGAGTTGGCGCCAACATTCTTCGGCGCTTTCCCAGTCTTGGATTTTTTCGTAATAGTTAACTGCTTTTTCGAGGTTGTCGGCTTTCATCCAAGCGTCGGCAGCCTCTTTCCATTTTTGTTGTTGTTCGCAAACTCGGGCTAATTGCTCCCATTTCCACGCTTTTCGCCAACATTCTTCGGCTTTTTGCCAATCTTCGAGTGTTTCGTAGCAGAGGGCTGCTTTTTCTGGGTGATCGTCCTTGAGATGGGCTTGGGCGGCTTGTTGCCATTTGTTTTGTTGTTCGGATACTTGAGCTAGTTTTTCCCAGTTTTTGGCCTGTTGCCAGTATTTTTCTGCTCTTTCCCAGTCTTGGCATTTTTCGTAACAGAGGGCGGCTTGTTCAATTTGGTTTGATTTTAACCAGTCGTGGGCGGCGGCTACCCATGTACCTTGTTTGGTGGCGGCAGCTTCGGTTTTGGCTTCGTTGCCTAGGAGGCGCCAACATTCTTCGGCTTCACGCCAGTGGTTGCCTGTTTCGTAGATGAGGGCGGCTTTTTCTATGTCTCCTGCTTTTTCCCATGCTTTACCTGCGGATTTCCATTCTCCTAATTCTTGCCAAATTTCCCCTGCCAAGGCCCATTTTTCTTGTTTTTCTAGGGTAATGGCGATCGCACTTTCATCTTCTAATTGACGCCAACATTCTTCGGCTTCGCCCCAAAAATTTCCCTGCTCATAACAAAGGGCAGCTTTTTCTATTTCTCCTGCCTTTTCCCATGCCTTACCTGCGGATTGCCATTCTCCCAAATTTTCCCAACTTTCGGCGGCTTCTTCCCATTTTTCTTCTTTTTCGGCACAGATAATGCTCTGACTCCATTTATTGGCTTTTAACCATGCTTCTTTGGCTTTTTCCCAATTTTCTAATCTTTCGTAACACAGGGCTTGTAACTCATAGGGGCTTGTTTTCTCCCACATTTGTGCCGCCTCTTGCCATTTTTTTTGTTGTTGAAGTGCGATCGCCACATAGCCCCAATACTCCAATTTTCGCCATAAATCCTCCGCCAAAGCCCACTCATTGGCATTCTGATAACAAAAACCAGCCCTTTGTAAATTACCTTCTTTTTGCCATATTTGTGCCGCAGATACCCATTGCCCTTGACTTTCATAGGACAAACCCAAATTATTCCACTTACCCAACTCCAACCAACATTTTTGTGCCTCTGACCATTTTTGTGCCTTTTGCCAACAATCCGCAGCCCTCTGAATGTTTCCTTGTTTTTGCCAACAATTTCCAGCCTTCTCCCACTGCTCCAAATTTTCCCAAATTAAAGCAACCTTATCTAACCTTTCCAACCTCGTCCACATTTTTACTGCAGACTGAAATTGACCCTTTGATTGATAATATTTATCCGCTAATTCATAATATTTTTGTGCCTGAGATAATAGCTCTTTTTCTTGACATTTATCCCCTGCTATTTCCCAATCATTGTTAGCTTCTAAACAGCGTAATTTTCCAGCAAAATCTTTTGCTTTATCATAACAAAAATTAGCTAGATCAAAATCCCTTTTTTGCTCAAAATATAATCCCCTTTGACTCCAATTTTCTCTTTTCGTCGTCGCCCATTTTGCCTCCCATAACTTCCCATCTACCTCATTCCAACAACGAATAGCCTCATCGAAAATTTGTAACTTATTCCAAATATCTCCTGCCTGTCCCCAATTTCCTTTTACCTCTTCTAATAACGCCTCAATTCTAGCCGCCCCCAAAATATCATTGGCCTGAAAATAGATTTGACTACAGATTTTATAGGCTTTATAAGAGCCTGTATATAAATAATTATCAATGACAACATCAATATCTTCTTCCCTATCCCCAGAGAAAAATTCGCCTAATTCCGTAGGATAACCCAACTCCACTAAATTACTAATTTCGTCTTGATTCCAAAAACTATTATTAAATTGATCATAGAAATAAATTCTTTTTTTAGCACTTTTTATGGCTACAAATAAATCTTGATAAAAATTTCTTTGAAAGTCTCTATTTTGCTGAAAAATATCCTCTATGTTCTCAAAAAAGTTCCAAATTAAAACCTGATCAAACTGCAAATCGTTAATCTCATTAACTAACAAAATCCTTTCACTATCTTTAGGAAATACATTAGCAAGTTTTTCCTTTTCCCGTGCCGTTTTAACAATAATACTATGACTACCACTAAATCTATCTCCTTGGCTCAAAATTTCTGTTTCTGTAGTAGAAACAATTAACGGTTTATAATGAGACTTAATCCAAGATAACTGATTGTGAAAAACAACTTCTTCTTTGGCTTCATCCCGAAGTGCAAGGTTAACAATACAATTAAGCAAATAGTTGATTTTATCCGTGGTGGAAAAACTACAGTTAAAATATTTAGGCTCTAGGCTAGGACGGATTTTAATCCATTGAGGGGATTTTAAATATTCCTCTAGGGCAATTTTTTTCACCCTTCCCCAGTTGAAATGTCCTCTAATTAAGTGGGAATTATCTTCTCCTGTGATAAATAATTGGGGTATATATTCCTGCTTATTTTCTATTTTTAATAATTTAAAAATAAGTTGTATTTCAATTTCACTTAATCTATCTATGTCATCTATATAAATAGCATTGTAAGTGCCAGAATAGTTGTCAGGAAGTTTTTTAAGAATATGCTGAACTAAATCGATTTGATCCCAATAATTATTATTTTCTAACCACTGTTGATACTGACTGGCTACTTCATAAACTTGGTTAAAATCAGTGTCAAGAGAAAAGAGACTTTGATGTTTGAATGCTAAATAGTCATTTAAAGTAATTAGCCCTTGACTATTTTTGAGAGATTTATGAGAACCTTTTATTAATTGTTTAATTTCCTGCCAAAGAAGATTGATGTCAATATTAGAGAGATTATTTTCTTGACAAAACTGTTCTTTAAATTTGTATTCTGTGATTTGTCTTTGAGCAAAGAATTGATGTTTAGTTTTTAATTCATTTTCTGTAGCAAAATTTTTCGTGAATGATTGATAATCTTTGATTACTAAATTTTTAGGGGTAGTTTTGTTTAATGTTTTGACAATGTTTTTAACTTGTTTTTGTTCGCTTTGGGTACTGGTGAGATAAACAATTTTATATTCAGGATTATTTTGATTTTTAACTATTTTGCTTAGGGCATGATATAGAGAAATAGTAGTTTTTCCTGTTCCTTGATTACCTGATAAAAGAATAGGGAGGGTATTATTTTTGTCTAAAAATTCTTTTTGTTGAGTGGATAAAATTATGGAACTATTGTTAAAGTTATTCAGTGTTAAGTTACGAAGATAAAAATCATTTTCCTCGATAGTTATGCTAGATATTGCATGATTACTAAGTTGGAAATTTCCATGGATTTTAGTAATAATATCATTCAAATCTTGGTCAATATCAATGGTTTTACTATGGTAAGAATATCTTTCTAAATCAAGTTCAGTTTCCGAGGAAAAGCCGATCAATTTAATTACTTTTGGCAGGGGTAATAGAATACCAATAAGATGATTATTTTCATCTATCCTAAGATTAATAATCAATGGTTGATTATTGGTCAGATATTCTGATATTTTTTGTGGTTCAATATTTGCCGTAATGGTTTCTCTAATGATATTTAAGAGATTATTACTTTCATGATAATTTAATTTATTTATTTGATTCCAACAGGAAAAAGAGAAAAGTATATCCATGGCAATTTTATAATTAAAATAAGGGGCAATCCTGCAGGTATCTACTTCGCAGTGCTCACAATATGACCAGATTATTTTTAGTATAATTTATATGGGTAAAGGATGAACTATTAATAATCAAATTATTAAAGTTTATTAATGTTTATACCTAAGTATATTGGAGCGATTATTTTTCCTTTAACGGGGTTTAGTCACTCGTAAAAATTGAGATGAACTAATTTTCGGTACTCCATTAATATTCGTTACGGTAAAGTTTCTTTGTTCCCTTTGGGTTGTACCATCAGGATAATAATAAGTGTTGTAACCCACGAGGGTAATTGACTCCGCTGATTGAGATGTCACGGTCAATTCTTCTACCGTTACTCGATCAAAATTTTCAAAAAAGCTACGACTGAATTGACTTTGCATAGATGGAGAAAAAAGGGCGATCGCACTGTCAAACTGCCTTGATGACACATAGGAGTATAATGATTGTACAGTTTGAACCGCTTGTCCAGTGGATAGTACAGGAGTATTATCAGGAGGTGAATTTTCCTGTGCAGGAGGATTAGAATTATTTTCCACAGGGGGAGTTTCCTCCACAGGGGGGAGATTATTATCAGGAGGAGACTCTACTTCCGCCATATTATTCTCTTCAGGTATTTCTTGGGTAACAGGATTAGGATTTATGGGGGTAGTTTCTTCCTCCACAGGATTGATGTCTATATTTTCCCCATTCTCCCTTTCCACAGATGCAGTCTCTTCCTCCTCAACTTCCTCCTCCGTCTCCCTAACAATTACCTCATTATTTTGTCTTGGTTGGGCGACAAAAAAACCAGCCACCAAAGCCAGAAAAATAACTACTGCCCCCAAAATTGCCATCAAAAAAGCAGAGGAATTAGATTCTTCCTCGTAACTAGCTACAGGGGTTATCACTTCCGTTTTTAAATCAGTATTTTGAGGAGAAGATAACCGAGTATTTTCCACGGCAGGAGTCACAAGGGGAGGAGAAACCATTAACATTCCCCCCATAATCGCCGACAAATCCTGATACATTTCCTCCGCACTATTATATCGGCTAGGAATATCCATTTTAGTAGCCTTCTCCAAAATTTCCTTAAATCGAGGCTCTAAATTTGGCACAAAATCTTGCCACTGCAATTCCCCCGTCATGGTATCTGAAGGAAACTCCATGGGTGATTTACCCGTTAAACAATAAATCATCGTCAAGCCAAGGGCAAATAAATCCGAGCTAAAAACCGTACGCCCCATACTTTGCTCAGGTGCCATAAAACCCCTTGTACCAACGATTACAGAGCTTAAAACTGAACCGTCTTCGGTGGTAAAGCTACCCATTTTTTCTTTAACTGCCCCAAAATCGATTAAGACAGGTAGATTGTCTTTTTCCCTGATAATAATATTGTCGGGTTTTATATCTCGATGGATAATATTTTCACTGTGGATATATTTTAATACTTCCAAAAAAGAAAGCAGAATTTCTTTACATTTATCAGCAGAAATAATACCTAATTTATTAAGACTTTTTCCTTCAATATATTCTTGTACTAAATAGTATCTATCTTGATGATGAAAATAGGCATGGAGGGTAGGAATTTGTTTACAATTTTCCCCTAATTCTTCGAGGGTAGAGGCTTCTTTTAAAAATAGTTTTTCAATAAATTCTGAGCGGGTTTTGTCATGGATTTGTTTTAGGGATTTGACAACTACTCTTTTTTGGGTAGGGCTATGTAAATCTTTGGCGAGATAGGTTTCCCCAAATCCCCCTGTGCCTAAATGTTTAATTATTTCGTATCTATTTAATAGTATATTATCCATCTAAAAAAAATATCTATAATTTATTCTTATTGTCTCGTAGTAAGGGCTTCAGCCCTAAAATATTTATTATTAAACGTGTCTAATCAGTGGTTAAATAAGATTATTGTTAGCCCCTAAATGCCTATGGTTATTTTGTGTGATAAAATTAACAACTATTAATGATTACAGACTATTTTTGAAAGAATTTCTAAAACCTCTTAAAACCGCAGTTTCTCCATCAATTAAACTTTGTTCAATTAACTCTGGAATTACACTTAAATTGAGAAATGGAAACGCTAAACTTTTATCTACCTCCTGATAATTGTTGATGTCTTTTTTAAGAATAAAAACGGTTAATTTTTCTCCATCATAACGCCAGATTTCTGGCACACCTAAGTTAGCATAAATAGGTAATTTATGTAATGAACCACCAGTTATATCTATTTCTAATACTAAATCAGGAGGCGGATCGTTTGTCAGATCAATTTGTTGTTTATTTCTAACTTTAGGCTCATTCTGTAAATAATAACAAGAATCAGGCTCTACCGCTTGTTGAAATTGGTTCGATTTAAGGGTTAATGAGCCAAACTTCTTCAAATTTAATCCTAATTCATCGGCTATTACAAAAATTAAACTTTCAATAAAACGATTATTATTTTCATGTACACCTAAAGGGCTCATAATCTCTAAAACGTTATCATAGTAAGTTAAACGTTGATTTCTTTTATTGCCTAATTCATTGAGAAGGCGATTAAAAGTCGTCCAACTAACGGAGTTTAACCTAACAATATTTTCTCCTCTGGGTTTACTTATAACTGCTGTCATTGCTTTTTTTCCTGAGTTTAAAAGATCCTATTTAAAATAAAATAATTAACCTAATCGTAAACTTTTTGGTTGTGGAATAATATCCCCAAATTCTTTGTTCAAAACCTATTTTTTTTAATAATAGACATCTCCAATAATAACCATTTTAGGGCTGAAGCCTTTACTACGAGCCAGTAAAAAATAATATACTCTCTTAACCTGATTCTATTTCATATAGTTGAGTTTCGTTTCCTCAACCCAACCTACTTTGAAAAATACATTGAAATTTAATTGTCCATTGTCCATTGTTCATTGTCAATTCTCTTAAACCATGCTCGAACTAATTTTATTTCATCATAGGTATATTCATCAGGTAAACGCTCTTTAATCTCCTTTAACTTTTTATTACCTATTATTTTAAGAGTATTGAGAATAACTTTTTGTTTCTCTGCTTTCACGAGATTATCAATGGTAACAGGTTGATTTAATTCGATCAATTCGCTGAGGTGAGATACGATACTACTGACGGATAATCCTCTTTCCTTGGCAATGTCAGCAATGTTTAACCCCTGTTGATATAGTCGTAGGGTTTTCATTTGGGTATTGGTGGGCAGTTGGAAGGGCAGTTGTTTTTGTTGGATAAAGGTTCTAATTTCGGAGATAAATATATCTCCATACTTGTTTAATTTATAGTCGTTTACCCCAGACAGTTGGGCAAATTTGGCTTTGGTGTCGGGTTGCATTTGCGCCATGATGGTAAGGGTTGCGTCATTGAAAATGACATAGGGGGCAATGTTTTCTAAGTCGGCTAATTTTTTGCGTAACATTTTCAGTTTATTAAGCAGTATTTCTACTTCTAGCGCTTGAGAGTTAGTATCTCTGGTAACTTTTTTGATGGTTTTTCCCTTGACGGCGATATAAACTTTTTTTTCTCCTTTGAGGATTTTTTTACTTTGCTCGTTTATTTTAAGAATATTAAATCCATCGTTGGTTTGTCTGACTAAATTTTGATAAACAAGGGAAGTGGCTAGGTTTTTCCATTCATCGGTGGTATGATCTTTTCCTATGCCATAGGTGGATAATAAATGATGTCCATATTCGTAGATTTTTTTATCCCTTGAACCTCTTAAAACATCAATTATATGTTTAATTCCAAACCGTTGATTAGTACGATAAACACAGGACAAGAATTTTTGTGCTTCGATAGTCCAATCCTCTATGGGTTTAGGGTTTAGACAGTTATCACAATTACCACAATCGCCTTTAAATTTTTCACCAAAATAACTTAATTGGGGGATACGACGACAATAATTTGTGTCGGCATATTCGATGACTTTTGCTAATTGGGCATAGGCAATTTTTTGTTCTTGGGGATTGGTTTTTTGTCTGATGAAATAATGGATTTTTTGTTTATCGCCACGGCTATATAGGAGAATACAGTTAGCTTTTTCTCCGTCTCTACCTGCCCTCCCTGACTCTTGATAATAGCTTTCTATGTTGCGGGGTAAGTCGTAATGTACCACTAAACGGACATCGGGTTTGTTGATGCCCATGCCAAAGGCGACGGTAGCTACCATTATACGTACATCGTCTCGGATAAAACTGGTTTGATAGTGCGATCGCACTTTATCACTCAATCCGGCATGGTAAGGGAGGGCAGAAACCCCATCTTTGACAAGTCTTTCGGCAATTTCTTCGGTACTTTTGCGACTGATACAATAAACTATACCAGAACCTTGATGGGAACGAATAATATGGAGCAGTTGATTATAGGCTCGTCTTTCCTTTTCCTGCACTTCGTAGTAAAGGTTTTGACGATTGAAACTAAAACGGTGAATTTGAGGATTTCTGAGGTTTAACTGTTCGATAATATCCCGTTGCACCCTGACTGTGGCGGTAGCGGTGAGGGCGGTAATTGGCACTTGGGGAAATTGTTGGCGTAAATATCTCATCTGGCGATATTCTTGGCGAAAATCATGCCCCCATTCCGAGATACAATGGGCTTCATCGATGGCAAAGGCGGCAATGCCGATTTTTTGGGCAAGGGTTACTAAAAAAGGTTGAAATGTATCGCTAACCAGTCTTTCGGGGGCGAGGTAAAGGAGTTTTATTTTCCCTGCTAAAATATCCCGTTGACGGATTTTGGTTTGTTCGTAATTAAGGGTACTATTAAGATAGGTTGCCCCAATCCCGTTATCCTGTAGGGCTGTAACTTGGTCTTGCATCAGGGATATGAGGGGGGATATAACGATGGTTACACCCTGCTTCAAGAGCGCAGGAAGTTGGAAACAGAGCGATTTTCCGCCCCCCGTGGGCATGATAACTAAAAGGTCTTTATGGGCGATCGCATCTTGGACTATTTTTTCTTGCCCTGGGCGAAAACTGTCATAACCGAAGTATTTTTTCAGAGATTCACTAAGTAAAGACATTTGAATAGGGAATGGGTAATAGGCAATGGGGAATTACAAGAGTAGAATTGAAAGGCTAGTCAATAAGCAAAGGTATATCATAAATACAAAACTTAGTATCAAGAGTGATTATGGTTAAACTCTCAATCGTAGCTTGAGCAATTAACATTCTGTCAAAAGGATCTTTGTGATAAAATGGCAAATCAGTTACCGTTAATCCGTGCTCGGCTGTAATATCCAAAATTATAAAATTATTATCCTTTAACTTTTCTAATAAGTTATTCGGTACAGACAAGTTACCCAAAGACTTTTTAATAGACATTTCCCATACCGTCGCCGCACTAACAAAAATGCTATTGTCAGGGTTACTAATAACTGCCCTTATTGGAGACGATAATTTTGGTTCATTTGCTAACCACCATAAGAGAATATGAGTATCTAACAAAAATTTCATTGGTTTTGCTCATAAAACATAGCGTTAATTTCAGGAGATTCATCATCAAAATCATCCGCTATCCAAATTTCTCCTTCCCAACCCCCAGCAATGCGGGGCTTTAATAGTTTATCATTCTCATTTATCTTTTTCTCGTGGAAAGGTAAAACTTTTGCCAAGGGTACACCATCACGGGTTAACGTTATTTCTTCTTGATTGTGAATAGCTGATAATAACTCCGATAAACCATTTTGTAATAAATTGACATCAAGGGTTTTTTTCAGCATGGTCAAAATTTAATTATTGGTATAACTTAATCATAACCTGAGTTCGGGAGACTTTTTTATTTTCACTGTCGATCTAAACTCGATATTATGCGATGTTGACCAAAAAATTGTTTACCTTTCATTATCAATTATCAACTATCAATTATCAATTACTCATGAAGCCTCTTGCGAAATTAATTGGACAACCATTAGCTGTAGAATTGTTAGAAAGGGCGATCGCCATTAACCGCATTGCCCCTGCGTACTTGTTTGTAGGGGCGAAGGGGGTGGGAAAAGCCTACGGGGCGAGATGTTTTGCGGAAATGTTGATGATTCGCCCGGAGGATGATTATGGTGCCATGGTGCAAAAGATACAGGCAGGAAATCATCCTGATTTTCTTTGGGTAGAGCCTACATACACTGATAAAGGTGAACTAATTACCATCTCACAGGCTCAGGAGCAGGGTTTAAAGCGAAAAAATGCTCCCCAAATCAGAATTGAGCAAATCAGGGCAGTTAGTCAGTTTTTAGCACGTCCACCCCTGAAAGCGCCTCGCTCGGTGGTGGTAATTGATGATGCGGAATTGATGGCGGAGTCGGCGGGAAATGCTTTGTTAAAAACTCTGGAGGAACCGGGGAGGGCTACTATTATCTTAATTGCCTCTAGTGTGGATGCGATTCTTTCTACCCTTGTGTCTCGTTGTCAGATAATTCCTTTTTCTCGTTTGACGGAGGATGATGTTGCCTATGTATTACAGCGACAAAATGCAGGGGATGTGTTGCAATATCCTCAGTTGATTAAGTTGGCACAGGGTTCCCCCGGTAAGGCTATGGGCGATCGCACTAAGTTGTTAGAAATACCATCAGACCTACTTTCTAGGTTATCTCAATTACCCCTAGGGGCGATCGAGGGATTCCACCTGGCTAAGGAAATTAGTGAAAGTTTGGAACTAGAAACCCAACTATGGTTAGCGGATTATTTACAGTCTGTGTATTGGGATAAGCAAAGGGATATGGAAATCATTGAGAGTCTGGAAAGGGTTAAAGGGGCGCTGAAAAGCTATGTTCAACCTCGCCTCGTTTGGGATTGTTTTTACCTAAGTGTTCTCCCAGTTTAACGAAAAAGATGATTGAGCATTAAAAATGCCGAACTTACGTAGTACGACTTAAGCATATTAAAAATATACCTTGACAGTAATTAACAAATTTTGATTTATATGAGTATGTATATTCTGAGCAAAATATAGTTGTTTTGTAATCATAATTGTGATCAAAGCCTGAACTTATAAAGTTTTAAAACCATATAAAAAAGATATAATTAATTTAGGTATAATTATAATCCTAAAAATCATGGAAAATATAAATCTTGGTCAACATTTTACTAAGTATTTCAAGATATTAATAGCAGATACTCCCGAGTTAAAACAAGAAGTTTTTAAAATTCGCTATCAGGTATATTGCGAAGAATTAGGTTATGAGCCCTTGAACAAATTTCCAGATAAACTTGAAAAAGACGCTTATGATGCAAGATCTGTTCATTGTCTATTACAACACAAGCCCACAGGAATCTATGCAGGATGTGTGCGTTTAATATTATCAAACACAGAAAATTCCCAAGAAAAATTTCCTTTTGAATATGTATGTCCTAACCACACTATGGACTTTGACAACTTTATACCGAGAAATTGCGTAGCTGAAGTATCAAGATTAGCAGTCATTTCGCAATTTCGCAAACGTTCTGGGGAAGAAAGTAGTCCTAGTGGGTTAATATTGTTTGACGAAAAAAAGAAGGAGAAAGAACAAGAAACCATTAGTCAAAAACGTAGATCCCCTGTCATTGCATTAAGTTTATATCTTGCAGCAACTGTATTAGTTGTAGATTTACAACTTGAATATGCTCTAACTTTGATGGAACCTCGTTTGGCTCGTCATTTACGTATGACAGGTTTAAAATTTACCTCCATAGGTGAAAAGATTGATTTTCATGGCAAGAGAGGTCCTTTTTCCATTAAAATACCCGGCTTAGTTGATAAGTTACATAAAAATGATGATGTTTATGGGTTGTTTGAAACTATATATAGTTTTATAGGAAAGCACAATTCTCTTAGTATTTATCAAACACATCATAGAGTCTGCTGATTATTTTGACTATTTCATTATTTCACTGATTATTGTATTCGTTGATATTTGTTTATGTATATACGAAAGTAAATATACGCACTGTATCATAACTTTATACAAACTTTATATTTTCCTACTATAATGTTGTGAACATTATTTTATTTAATTTTCACATGAAGCTCAAATCCTCGGAAAATATAATCGATTACAATAATTTATTTGATATTTGTATAGCGAATACAGATGAACTTCAAAAAGAAAGTTTCCATCTCCGTTATCGTATATATTGTCAAGAACTTAATTACGAACCCTTAAGTAAATTCCCTGATAAGATGGAAAAAGATTCTTATGATTCACATTCAATTCATTGTCTTCTAAGATATAATTTAACAGATACTTACATAGCAGGTTTTCGCTTAATCTTATCCCCATCAAATAACTATAATAAAAAATTTCCCATAGAAGGTTTTTTTCCAGATGCTTTAGCTAATTTCCAATCTGTTCCTCGTGTTAAATTTGCCGAGGTGTCTCGTCTTATGATTCTTCCAGAATTTCGTAATTGGTCTATTTCTAATAATATTAACTGTGATCAAAAAGATTTAGTAAATTATTCATTCCCAACTTCTTTTCCTTTGGTTACCTTACATTTGTATCTGTCATTTATTGCTCTATTAGTTGAATTTGATCTTGACTATGGCTTAGCATTAATGCAGCCAAAATTAGCAAGACATTCAGCTATTATTGGTATTACATCACACTCTATTGGTGAATCCATACAATTTAACGGCTTGAGGAGACCTTTCATTTTCAAAACGACAGAAATCTTGAGGAATTTTGAGCAAAAGCCAACAATAGATGAGTCATTTAAAAAAATACAATACAAAATAAGGAAAAATTTATTTTCTAACTATTATGCTGCCTAGAAACTTTATGAAAGAACAAAATGCGATCGCACAATGGACTGATACATTAGGCTCGGACAATATCGTTACAGAAGAATCAGTCTTAGAGATTAAAGCAACTGCTACTTACTCTACCAGCAACAGAATTTATGCTGTTTTAAAACCGAAAAATGTTGAGCAAGTGCAAGAATGTGTGAAAATAGCCAATGAAAATCAAGTAGCCATTTACCCCATCAGTAGTGGTAAAAATTGGGGCTATGGTTCCAAAGTACCCACAGCAAACGGTTGTGCCTTAATGGAATTATCTGGGATGAATAACATCTTCGATCTTAACGAAGAGTTGGGTTATGTGACCATCGAAGCGGGAGTCACCCAGCGTCAACTATACCAATTTTTGCAAGAACAAAAGTCGCAACTTTGGTTAGATTGCAATGCCTCTTGTGTTGATAGTACTTTGGTGGGAAACACCATGGAAAGGGGGTTCGGTCATACTCCCTACGGCGATCATTTTGCTCATATTTGTGGTTTAGAGGTTGTTTTGCCCACAGGAGAAATTATCCATACAGGTTTTGGCAAATTTGCTAATGCCAAAGCCTCCCCAGTATATCGATGGGGTTTAGGTCCTTATTTAGACGGACTCTTTACCCAATCTAACCTGGGAATAGTCACTAAAATGACCGTTTGGTTAATGCCCCAACCAGAATATTTTGAAGCCTTTTTCTTTAGCATAGCCGAAGAAAGTCAACTAGAACCGTTGATTGATGCTCTACGTCCTCTCAGACTAGATGGCACTATAAAAAGTGCAGTCCATATTGGCAATAACTACAAAGTTTTATGTGCCTTAACTCAATACCCTTGGGAAGAAAGTCAGGGAAAAACCCCCCTACCAGATGAGGTATTAAACAAATTTACCCAAGAATGGGATATTGGGGCATGGAATGGTTCAGGAGGAATTTATGGTACTAGAAGACAAGTAGCAGAAGCCAAAAGATTAATTCGTAATGCTCTGAAAGGAAAGGTCAAAAGATTACAGTTTTTAAATGACAATACCATTAAACTTGCTGATGGTATAGCTAAACCTTGGCAAAATTTAACAGGTTCTCATTTACCAGAACTATTAAATTTAATGCACCCCGTTTACGGCTTAATGAAAGGAGTACCTACTAATACTCAGTTAGCCAGTACATATTGGAGAAAAAAAACTCCTGTTCCTAAAAATCCAGATCCAGATAGAGACGGTTGTGGACTGATTTGGTGTGCCCCTGTTGCTCCCTTGGGAGGAAAATATGCTCAAGAAATTAATCAAATCGTCAGGGAAACTTTGCTCAAATATGGATTTGAGCCACAACAGTCCATGACTCTGTTAACAGAAAGAGTTTTGGACTGTATTATAACTATTGGTTATGATCGGGATGTGGAGGGAGAAGATCAAAAAGCTCTTGACTGTTATCAAGAGTTGATGGATAAATTAAATGATGCTGGTTATTATCCTTATCGCTTAGGTATTCATTCCATGAATACCATGAAAAAAGGTGAGGAAAGTTATAATCAGTTATTGAGAAATTTGAAAATTGCTCTTGATCCTAATAATATTATATCTCCCAAGCGTTATATTGTTTAAATTTAACATTTACGATATGCATGGTAGGTATTTATATTTTGCATAGGAAATATCAAGCAAGTAATGATAAATTTCGCATTTCAGCGAAATTTATCAAAGTTGATCCGAAATTATACTCTTTGAACTTTTTTCTTTAGGGCAAGCACAGACCCTAATAAACCAAGTCCGATCAGTCCCGAAACAGGAGAAGCCTCGGGTACTTTTACTTGATCAGGATCAACGACAAAACTAAAGATAGCTGAACCCTCAACTTCAGAACTACCACTTGAAGGAAAGGTAGTAGAAAAAGAGCCTGTTCCTAGTCTCACTTGTTGACCATCTGAACCAGTAGTAATAAATTCTACTATTCCGCTGAAGCCCACGCCAATCTGAGCTCCAGGTGTCAATAGACTATTATTTTGGCTCGTAGTAATAGATAATAGACGAATTGCCAAATCAGGTGTGATGCTACTGCCAGGAATAGCAGGATCATCTATTTCAATAAAATTACCGAAGGCGGGCAAGACATCGAAAGTGTTTGTTGCAGGAAAGCTAACATCAGGTCCAGTAGGGGTAGTTGGGAGAAACCAATCTGTATTGGTTAGGTCAACACTTCTTATTCTAGCAACGCCGATATTTGTGGTGTAATTGCCTAAAATGGCGGAAATGTTTGTACTATTAATATCAGCCCTCGCAAATCCGTTAGGTGGGATAAAGTTATTTGCGAAACCGGAATTATCATCAAATTCTGCCTTGGTAATAAGTGCACCATCAGAGTTATAAATACCATCGAATGGTAAGCCGAGATCTATTTCGAACTCCTCCCCTGTAAACAGAGCACCATAGGTTGCAATATTTATGAAATCACCACCCCCCAATGTAAGTTGTATGGCGTTAGCCGGGAGAGGGGCAAGTACACTTACAGCTGTCACCAAAGCCCCAGCTGTATATAGTTTAACTAAGTTATTTTTCATTATTTTCTCTGAATCTATGTTTTGTGTTAATTTAAGTATTTTTGACCCTTTGATTCTTTTGTAAGTGGTCAAGCAAAACAAAGGTTAAAATGTAGTCTATTACTTAAGTGTATTTGACTACGAATATAACAGTTCATTCATGAAAAATCAAGAGTTTTTTTATAAAGATTTGATAAAGTTACTTCACTGTTAACACAAAAGGGAATAAATTAGCATGTAAACACTCTCAACTTCTCCTCGGTTGTTTCCCTAAAAATCCCATTACATCTTGAGAAAAAATTCCTAATGGTAACTGATTATGGTAACTTTCTCTCACTCAGTTACTCAATTTTAACCAATTAAAAAACTCATTAACGGAAATATGCCAATTGCGCAAAACATTTAATGTGATTAGCCGATCATCACCGTATTTAATTTCTGGCAGTTTATTTGCTTGAAAAATCATCACTGATTTATCTTTGGTATCAATAAACCAACCCAATTTTGTGCCATGATTTAAACAAAAAATAATTTTGTTAATCACACTATTGGGAGATTGTTCAGGAGATAAGATTTCAATAATCCAATCAGGAGGAATTTGAAAACGATCAATTATTTCTTCCTGGTCATCCAAAGGGATATTTCCCCATAAAAAAACGCTAATATCAGGAACCATTGAACGATTAGCAAAGGTACATCTTAACTCAGTTAGTGCCAAAACCAAATTATCAGATTCACCCGCTTGATTAATGGCAGTAGACAAACGAGTTTGTAAACGACTATGTTTCCCTTGGGGCATAATTTTTGGGTAAATATTACCGTCGATATATTCTTGTGCTGGTTTGGTTTCTGGTAAATTTAAAAACTCTGCTAGGGAAATTTTTTTTTCTAAAGCAATTACCATAGTTAGTTCTGCTTTTTTTATTTAATAACTAATTATAAATCTTTCTTTAAGTACGATTCTAAAATATCATCTAAAGTGCGATCGCCCTTTATCCTATCTCCCTCAATTTTTTTATAACAAAAAAAGAGCCAACCCAACGAGTTAGCTCTTTCTTTATATATATACCCCCAAGGGAATTCGAATCCCTGTCGCCTCCGTGAAAGGGAGGTGTCCTAGGCCTCTAGACGATGGGGGCTTAGGTGTTGTGCCTAACGTTTGGTCTATGTTCCTTCGTTTAACGCACATATATTAATATAACGAATCCATATTCTAGTGTCAAGGAAATGGAGCATTTTTTTTAAACTTTTTTTATAAATTCCCTGAAAACCTTGTAAATATTGGTTATTTGATAAACATAGTTTTACTTCATGGCAGTTACTAACTCCTGATATGAGCAAACTTATCAAGCAAATCAATTACTATATCTTCGCGCCCCACACTGGAAGCCGGTACAAAACAGAAAACAGCTTCCTCCAGTTGACGAAGATTATCTAGAAACCAAGTGCTTAAAAATTGTTGCACCTCAGCACTCGCCTCATAAAAACTAGCTTCTAACCCCTCACAACCATCGAGCAAAATAATTACATCTTCAATATCCTTAGATAAACGTAAATCCTTCCCTCGCCCCAAAAAAGCCTCTACTTTAGTTGCTAATAAATAAACAGGAGCAAAAATTTCAATTATCCGTCCATTAGGCAAAGTATAATTTATACAATTACTGAGTCCTTCCCTATACCAGCGATTAGTAAAACCGAGAATATTACTATCACAAGGCATAATGTCAATAACTAGATTATCGTATTTCCATCGACATAAAGGAGCATCTTTAGTAACATATTCCTCCAATCCTATTTCCCGTAGCTTTTGTGCCAAAGCATAATACTCTACCCTTGAAAATACTTCCATGACACAATCAACATCTAAAGTCGGACGAAGTTCATCGTGTAGGATTTCATATACATATAAGATAATAGTTGCCCCACCAGTAAAAATAAATCGAGTGGGAATAGGTGCTAACAGTTCAGCTACTCTTTCTAAATTTTTAATCTGCGGATTAACCATTTAACCTCTTATCTAACTCTATGATAGCCAATTCAATTTCTCTTCTTTTCCCTATGCGCAAACTATCCACCAAAGACAACAACTCATAAAATTCTCGATCACCGTTTATCACATCTGGCACTGAGCGATATAAAGGGATAATTTCTTGTCCTTTGACTTTACCTTTACCTGAAGCCCAAACATAGATAGAATTATCGTTGGTCATTAATAAATCCTTTAACGGTTTAGCTGAATGAGCGGTGGGCACACCTCGTACTAATGCCCCTCCCTTAGCAGGAAAAACATACTTTAACCCATGTTCTAAAAATTCTAGTAAAGCCCCATTTAAAATTCTTCGTCTCTTGGTATTATACAAATGACATTCTTCACAACGTTTTAAAGCCTCATATACCACCGATGAACTGGCCTTAATACTTTCTGCTAATTGCTGATAAGTCCATTCATCCCCTAAACAATGAACTTTCAATAAAACTACTATATCTTGAGGTTTTAACATTTATGCCAAGACTTTATCACTTAATCTAATCTTATTCTATTCTATATTCTCGAATTTAGAATAAAGGCTGTTTTTGATTAACTAGGGTGGAAGTAGTCGTAAATATTTTCAGCCAAACTAACCCCGATACCATCCACTGCTTGAATTTGCTTTACACTGGCTTCCCTGATGTAATCCACCGAGTGAAAATGGGCTAGGAGACGTTTTTGGCGTTCAAACCCTAAACCGGGGATTTGGTCAAGTTGCGATCGCCTCGAAGCCTTTAATCGTTGTTGTCGGTGGAAGGTAACAGCGAAACGGTGAGCTTCATCCCTTAACCTCCTCAATAATTGTACCCCTGCCTGTTCAGCATCTGTGGGTAACGGTTGGGATTGCTTCGGTAAAAATATCTCCTCCCTTTTTTTCGCCAAACTAATGACCTTCAGCTTACCTGTTAAAGTTAACTCCTCTAGCACCTCACATACCGCCGAGAGTTGCCCTTTTCCCCCATCAATCATAATTAGGTCAGGACGGGGGTCATTGCCCGAAAAACGCCTTCTAATGACCTCCTGCAACGATAAAAAGTCGTCGGAATGCCCGATGGTGATGGTGGGGTTTTTAATTTTGTAATGGCGATAATATTGTTTGGCAGGTTGTCCATCGATAAATACCACCCTAGAAGCCACGGCATTGGAACCTTGGAGGTGGGATATGTCATACCCTTCGATGTGTTTAGGAAGGTGTTTTAAACCAAGAATTTGGGCTAAATCCTCCATGGCTTCGAGGTTAATGAGGGCGGATTTTTGGGTTTTTTCCAATTCAATGTGGGCATTTTTTTCCACCATGGCGATTAACTCGGCTTTGATTTGTCTTTGGGGGTTAATGATGGTGATTTTTTTACCTGTTTTTTCCCCCAACCATTCCATCAACATTTCCGCATCCTCGAGGGGATGTTGTACCAAAATTTCCGAGGGAATCTCCAAGGGTTCGATTTGTTGATAATGTTGTTCCAATACCCTTTGTAAGATTTCCCCGGCTTCCGTTTCCTTGCCATTATCGGTATAAAAGCCTAATCTACCCACCAAACGCCCCGCCCTAATTTGGAATAGTTGGATACAGGTATGTTGTTCATCTTGGGCAAGGGCGATCGCATCTTGGGATATGGTATCATCAGGTAAAGCTACCTTTTGGGTTGCAAATAATTGCTCTAAACTATGGATTTGATCTCGATATTTTGCCGCCTTCTCAAAATCAAGATTTTCCGCAGCCTTTTCCATTTGTTGCCGCAACTGACTAATTAGTTCATTTGTCCGCCCTTGAAAAATTAGGGCAATTTTTTGGATAGTTTGCCGATATTCTTGGGAGGAAATCAAATTTTGACATACCCCAGGGCATTTTCCCATATCATAGTTTAAACAGGGTCTATCTTTATGTAACGGCTTGGGGCGCTGTCTGAGGGCAAAATTGCCCTTAATTAAGTCGAGGGTATGCCGTAATCCCCTAGTATCAGTATAAGGTCCATAGTAGCGATCGCCCCTACTTTTTACCCTTCTTTTGCGGGTGATAAAAATGCGAGGATATTTTTCAGACCAAGTAATACACACATAAGGATACTTCTTATCATCCTTGAGCAACACATTAAAATGGGGTTGATGTTGCTTGATTAAATTCGCTTCCAATGCCAAGGCTTCGGCTTCGGTGTCGGTAACGATAAAATCAATATCCCGTATCTGAGACACCATCAAAGCTATACGGTTACTATGTCTCTGGGAAGGGGCAAAATAGGATGACACCCTTTTGCGTAAATTTTTTGCCTTACCTATATATAATATCTCCCCGGTGCGATCGCGCATAAAATAAACCCCCGCATCCGAGGGCAAATCCTTTAATTTTGGTAAGGGATAATGGGCAATCATGTTAATAATTGATAATTGATAATTGATAATGAATAATTACAGTCGAAAAAACTTTTGCTATTACATCTATTTTAGGAAAAAAACCATATATATGATTTGCAAGTCCCCCAGAATTGGGGGATTTAGGGGGCAAAACCGAGCTTTTTTGTATAACTGATTAACCATACTTGAGATCAATGTATTATCACTTACCGTGTAATCAATTACATGGCTAATGATTTCTTTTTCAATGAATTGAGCTCAGAATCTTTACAATATTAGTGTTAGAGAGGGTTTAACTAAGATGACAAAAATTACTTTAGTAACAGGGGCAGCCAGTAGCGGAAAAAGTGAGTGGGCAGAATCCCTCGCCAAAAACCAATCCCAACAAGTTATTTATATCGCCACGGCTCAAAAAATAGAATCTGATACAGAATGGATGACAAAAATTCAAATTCATCAACAAAGAAGACCTCAGTCATGGCAATGTTTAGAAGTTCCTTTTCAGTTATCTAATGCTATTGATAAATGTGACAATCATCACCTAATATTAATTGACTCTTTGGGGACGTGGGTAGCTAATTTTATAGAAAAAGAAGATACTTTCTGGCAACAACAATCAGAACAATTATTAAGCAGTTTAGCAAGTAGTAATAATCATATAATTTTGGTGGCAGAAGAAACAGGCTGGGGGGTGATTCCTGCCTACAAAATGGGGCGTTTATTTCGTAATCGTCTTGGTAGTTTAACCCGTCAAATCGGACAACTTGCTGATGAGGTTTTCTTGGTAGTTGCAGGTTATGCCGTGGATATTAGTAAAATTGGGGTAAATATTGATGCTAAGCCCTAAAAGTTGAGACTTCAAAGTATTATTACCATTGCCTATTGCCCACCTCAAATACTCTTGCATCGAAATGAAGTCAGGTTGAGATTCTGAGGATAATTGATTATCATGGTAAAAGAATTAGCTGTCGTGTTGGTGACTGCTTATCAAGTTTTTTGATCTATAACTTGAAAAATTTGGATACCGATTGAGTTCTAGTTGCAGTAAACCGAGCATGTACTCGGAAACGAATACGGAAACATTGGCATCCCCCTGGTAATCCAGGTCATAAACTGAAGTAAAACGGCACGATGGTTAATTTTTTTTAGCTATACTGCACTTAGGTGTATTTACGTACGGAGAAGAGGAAGTAGTGAAAAATAATCAATGGCAATTTTGGATTGATAGGGGTGGTACTTTTACTGATGTGGTTGCCCTTACCCCAGAAAAAACAGTAATTACCCATAAACTATTATCAGAAAATCCTGATCAATATTCTGATGCTGCGGTAGAAGGTATCAGGCTATTAATGGGGATTCCTCAAGGGCAATCTCTTCCTCTGGCAAATATTGAAGTGATCAAAATGGGAACCACAGTAGCCACTAATGCCCTTTTAGAAAGGAAAGGGGAAAGAGTGGTATTAGTTACCAATGAGGGTTTTCGGGATGCGTTGCGTATTGGTTATCAACATCGCCCCAATATTTTCGCCCGAGAAATTATTTTGCCTTCTATGGTATATGAGCAGATAATCGAAGTCTCTGCCCGTTACTGCTCCCATGGCGAGGAGTTAAGCCCCCTTGATGAGAAAAAAGCAATTGAAGATTTGCAACGAGTATATGACCAAGGAATCAGGTGCTGTGCTGTTGTTTTGCTCCATGGTTATCGTTACCCAGATCATGAAAAATCCATAGGTGCGATCGCCCGTAAGCTCGGATTTACACAGATTTCCCTCTCCCATGAAGTTAGCCCCCTGATGAAATTAGTTAGTAGGGGAGATACCACCGTAGTAGATGCCTACTTATCGCCCATCTTACGCCGTTATGTGGAGCAAGTACAACAGGAAATGGCAAACCGAGGACAAAAAGATACCTTACCCAAGCTGATGTTTATGCAGTCCAATGGGGGGTTAGTTAGCGCATCCCAATTCCAAGGTAAAGATAGCATCCTATCAGGCCCGGCGGGGGGCATTGTGGGGGCGGTAAAAACCTGTCAAAAAGCAGGAATTAACAAAATTGTCACCTTTGACATGGGAGGTACTTCCACTGATGTCGCCCACTTTAACGGCGAATACGAGCGCACCTTAGACACCGAAATTGCAGGGGTAAGACTACGCACCCCCATGATGGCAATCGATACCGTAGCCGCTGGAGGAGGCTCTATCTGTACTTTTGATGGTTTAAATTATCGAGTAGGACCAGAGTCAGCGGGGGCAAATCCCGGCCCTGCTTGTTACGGCAAAGGAGGAGATTTAACCATAACTGACTGTAACTTATTTTTAGGTAAGATACAAGCCCAATTTTTTCCTCAAATTTTCGGCAAAGATGGTAAATCACCCTTAGATATAGAAATAGTTAAACAGAAATTTATTGATCTGCAAAATCAATTAGATAATCCCATTTCTACCGAAGAAATTGCCTCGGGCTTTCTACAAATAGCCGTAGAAAAAATGGCGATCGCCCTTAAAAAGGTATCGTTACAAAAAGGTTATAATATCAGCGAATATACCCTCTGTTGTTTTGGTGGTGCAGGAGGACAACACGCCTGTTTAATCGCCGAATCTTTAGGCATCAAAAATATCATTATCCATCCCCTCGCTGGAGTCTTATCAGCTTACGGTATTGGCTTGGCAGATATTCGCATCATCAAAGAAAAAAGCCAAGAAAAAACCTTAAACTCCTCCCTCATCACAGCATTAAACCAAGACTTTGAGCAACTAAAACAAGAAACCCTCAGCGAATTATCCCACCAAGTAAACAAAATTGAGCCCGAAAAAATTACCTATAAACAAAAAATATATCTCAAATATCAAGGCACAGATTCACCCCTAGAAATAGACTATAAAAACTATTCAGAAATTATCCAACAATTTAACCAAGCCCATAAAAAACTTTACGGTTTTATCCTCGAAAATAAACCTCTTATTGTCGAACAAATTTCCCTCGAATTAATTAACCCCACCTATCAGGATGAAGTACCCGAAATAACTCACAAACAAGTAAACCAACTAACCCCCATTACCCATGTACAACTTTATAGCAAAAATCAATGGCATAATACCCCCGTTTTCCAACGGCAAGAAATTCCAGCACATCAACCTATCATAGGCCCTGCATTAATCATCGAATCCACAGGTACCAACGTTATCGAATTAGGTTGGCAAGGGGTAATCACCGAGGATAATAATTTAATGATTACAGCCGTTGATAATCAAGTAGAAAGTCATGATATATCTTCCGAGAAAAAAGTAGTTGAAAAAGATTTAATTTTACTAGAAATTTTTAATAATCTTTTCCGCTTTATTGCCGAAGAAATGGGTATTACCTTACAAAAAACCAGCTACTCAGTCAACATAAAAGAAAGACTTGATTTTTCCTGTGCAATTTTTGACCAAAAAGGGCAATTAGTAGCCAACGCTCCTCATATTCCTGTACATCTCGGCTCCATGGGTGAAACAGTAAAAGCTCTTATTAATAGTAAGGGAAATCAACTAAAAAAAGGAGACGTTTATATTAGTAATAACCCCTACAATGGAGGAACTCATTTACCCGATATTACCGCCATCACTCCCGTATTTATCAACTCAGAAAAACCAGACTTTTTTGTAGCTTCTAGGGGACACCATAGCGACATCGGGGGAATTACTCCCGGTTCCATGCCTCCTATGAGTAAAACCATCGAAGAAGAAGGCATTTTAATCGATAATTTCTGTTTAGTAGAAGCAGGAAAACTAAGAGAAAAAGAACTACGGGAATTACTAACAAATCATCCCTATCCTGTACGCAATTATCAGCAAAATTTAGCCGATTTACAAGCACAAATTGCCGCCAATGAAAAAGGCTTACAAGAGTTAACAAAACTGGCAGACTATTACGGCTTAGAAACCGTTAAACAATATATGGACTTTGCCCAAGAAAATGCCGAAGAGTGCGTAAAAGATGCCATCAAATTACTAAAAAATGGTCAATTTACCAGCTACTTGGATAATGGTGCCAAAATCAGCGTGACAGTAACCATTAATGAGAAAAAAGATCAGGCTACCATCGATTTTACAGGTACATCAGCGCCCCTAGACAACAATTTTAACGCTCCCATGTCCGTATGTAAGGCAGTGGTTTTATATGTATTTCGTACCCTTGTGGACAAAGATATTCCCCTGAATGCAGGATGTCTCAAACCCCTCGAAATTATTATTCCCCCTGACTGCTTCCTAAATCCTCAATATCCTTGTGCTGTGGTGGCAGGAAATGTGGAAACCTCCCAACAAATAACCAATTGTCTCTATGGCGCTTTGGGTATCATGGCAAACTCCCAAGGTACCATGAATAATTTTACTTTTGGTAATGACAAATATCAATACTATGAAACCATCTGCGGAGGTTCAGGGGCAGGATATAATTACCATGGTACAGATGCTATCCAAACTCACATGACTAACTCCAGATTAACAGATCCTGAAGTTTTGGAGTGGCGTTTTCCTGTACGCCTAGATTCTTTTTCTATCCGCAGGGGTAGCGGTGGTAAGGGAGACTTTCGAGGGGGTGATGGGGTAATCCGTCAAATTCGCTTTTTGGAATCCATGACAGCGGCTATTTTATCCAGTCATCGTCGGATACCTCCATCGGGTTTAAATGGCGGTGGTAAGGGCGCTGTGGGTAAAAATTATGTCATCAGGGAAAATGGGGAGATAGAAACCCTTGGTAGCACTGGTGAAGTCAGAATGAATGTTAATGATGTGTTTGTCATTGAAACACCGGGAGGGGGAGGAATCAATAATTAAAAATAGTATCGATTCTAAATTCTTTGTGATATGATGCTTAGAGAATTGTTGAGAAAAGTTAAAAACAGAACTCAACAATATCTCACATAAACTATAAAATATCTAACTCTAGCCACAAGGGCATGGTTTGGTTGCAAAAATTATTTACGAAAACAGGTAGCGACGACAACTTAGAAGCTAACAATTACGAAAGAGACTGGGTGTCATTGGATCCAGAAAAATTTGGTAATACTAAGATATACTTTAGCACCCATGAGCAAATCGATCTCTATGAACTAGAGGAACTTTGTGACTCCGTAGGGTGGGCTAGACGCCCATTGAGAAAGGTTAGAAAAGCCCTTGAACATAGTTATCTAGTGGTTTCTGCATGGGAAGTGAAAGGAACAAAAAAAACTATGATTGGTTTTGCCCGTGCTACTTCTGACCACGCTTTTAATGCGACTATTTGGGATGTGGTTATCCATCCCCGTTTCCAAAATAAGGGGTTAGGTAAGGTTTTGATGAAGTATATGATCAGAAAGTTACGCAGTGATGATATTAGTAATGTTACTTTGTTTGCTGATCCACAAGTGGTCGATTTTTATCGTCGTTTAGGCTTTATCCTTGACCCAGAAGGCATTAAGGGGATGTTTTGGTATCCTGATTAAGGGAATGTAACTTTTTGTGAGAAAAAGGTCGTTTTTGTTTTTTTGTTGCTCCTATTATGATATACTTATTTTATACTGGGAATATTGCCTTTTTTAGATCCAAAAACACAGATCTCCATTATATAAAAGACATTTCTATATTACACTATTTTTGATCAAATAGTCAAGAAAAAAGTCGATTCAATTAAAACATGGAAATCATTGCCTGTTCCCCGCCTTCACGACTCCACTTGTTGCGGCAACCCCCACTTACTTTTGTTTCATGTTTTTTAATTCTTGATCTATCTCCCATTGTTGAAATTTTTCTTCTAGGGGATCTAGGGTGTCGGAATAGGAATATTTGGGGCTAGAATTATGATAATTAGGGGTATTATAGTTAGTTTGAGTTTGTTTAATTTTTTGTTGAATTTCTTTTTGTTTACTTTCAATAGAAGCCAGTATTTCTCGAGATTCAACTATTTTTTTCTTGGTATCTTCCATCTTTTCCCAAGCAATTTTACCTTGTTGTAAGAGACTAATTTCTCTCATCTCTGCTTCTTGGGCTAAGTCATAGCGTCCTGATTGTCTAGCTTTCTCAATGCGAGGATGCCATTTTTGAATCTCTTTGCCCAACTCAATAATTTCCTGTTCTAATTTTTTTTGCTCGGATTGTAATCTTAAAATTAGTTTTATCGTTTCCTTTTCTTGAGCAATTAATTCTTCTGATAATACTTCTAATTTGAGTTTAGGGTTACTGTTTAAAAATTCTTCTAATCTGGATTCTAAAAAGTTACTAAAATCTTCAAATATACCCATCTTTTTAACTGATAATATTACTTATAACAATAACACAGGGAGATAAGGATATTCCTTGAACTTGATCCATCATATTGCTTAAATTTCCTTGCCAGATCTGCTGATCTTTTCGTCCTGCATTTTTGATAATTATAATGGAGGAGTCTGAGGAGCGATCGCACCCTAGTAAATAATCAATAATTAGAGGGAGATTTCTTGCCCCCATCAAAATAACGAGAGTATCAATAGAAGCCAGTATAGACCAATCAAGAACATCAGGATCATGACCACTAACCACCGCAAAATGTCTGCCCTGATGTTTCTCCGTTAAACTCATCCCTGCCCATAGGGGAGCCGCCAAAACTGATGAGATACCGGGAATCAACTCATAACTAATATTATACGGTGCGATCGCCTCTAATTCAGGATGAAGACGACCAAAAATACCGGGATCTCCACTTTTTAAACGAATAACCAGAGAATATTGCAAACCATAATCCACCAACATTTGATTAATCTTCTGCTGAGAAGTGCTTACCCGTCCTCCCCTTTTACCCACATCCACCTTGAGACAATGGGCAGGAGCAAGATCTAAAATTTGAGAATCCGCCAAAGCATCATAAATAATCACATCCGCCCGAGTAATCAAACCATGAGCTTTGACCGTCAAATAATCAACACCACCAACCCCTGCCCCCACAAAATAAATCGTCATATTGTTCCTCAATTTTCGCCTATGCTAATCCACTTTACGCCCTTGTGCTTCAGAGGAAAACAACCCGCCCTATTTTATTAATAAAACTAATCATAACTATCGAAAAATATAACTGTAATTTACTTGTTATTACCCCCAGTTATGGTTATTATAGGATGCAATCGATAGTTTAATTTATATACATAGAAAAAAATCTATATAATCTTTTAAAAAGAGGAAAACTTCAATGCAAATAACCAATCAAATACATTTGCGTAATGTGCGGGGAGACATATTAGGGGGGTTAACCGCCGCCGTCATTGCCCTACCCATGGCACTCGCCTTCGGTATCGCCTCTGGTGCAGGGGCAAGTGCGGGGTTATGGGGCGCTGTTTTAGTGGGATTTTTTGCCGCCTTATTTGGTGGTACTCCTACCCTCATTTCCGAACCCACAGGCCCGATGACAGTTATTATGACTGCGGTAATTGCCAATTTGACCGCCAGTAACCCAGAAAATGGTATGGCCATGGCTTTCACCGTCGTCATGTTGGCAGGGGTATTTCAAATTATTTTTGGGGTTTTAAAATTAGGTAAATACGTTACCATGATGCCCTACACCGTTATTTCGGGCTTTATGACAGGCATTGGGCTGATCCTCGTAATTTTACAAATCGCCCCCTTCCTAGGACAAGGAAGCCCCTCTGGAGGTGTCATTGGCACTTTACAAAATATTCCTAATCTGCTGGAAAATATCAACCCCCTCGAAACTATCTTGGCAGTCATGACCGTGGTAATTTTATACGTAGTACCCCGTCGTTATCGTCAATATTGCCCTCCCCAACTATTAGCCTTAATTGCAGGAACAGTGGTTTCCTTAGTATTTTTTGGTGATGTAGATATTCGTCGCATCGGTGAAATTCCCACAGGCTTACCCAGCCTACAAGTTCCTACTTTTGGAGCCAATGAATTGAGAACTATGGTTATTGATGCCATGGTACTAGGTATGCTGGGGTGTATTGATGCTCTTTTGACTTCTGTGGTAGCTGATAGTTTAACCCGCACAGAGCATAACTCTAATAAAGAGTTAATTGGACAGGGTTTAGGAAATTTATTTTCAGGTATGTTTGGTGGTATTGCAGGGGCTGGCGCTACCATGGGAACGGTGGTTAACATTCAAACAGGCGCCACCAGTGCTTTATCAGGTATTGCTCGAGCATCAATCCTTTTTGTGGTGGTCGTTTGGGCGGCTCCCCTCACGGCAAATATTCCTTTGGCTGTGTTGGCAGGGATTGCGTTTAAAGTTGGTTTAAATATTATGGACTGGGGATTCTTGAAAAGGGTTCATAAAATTTCTTGGAAAGCCGCAGGTATTGTCTATGGGGTAATTTTACTCACTGTATTGGTCGATTTGATGGTAGCTGTAGGGGTAGGTATATTTATCGCTAATGTCATGACCATTGATAAGTTATCAGAATTACGTTCTAAGTCTGTGAAAATGGTTAGTGATGCTGATGATCAAATTGTTCTCAATGATGAAGAAAAGCAAGTCCTCGATTTGGCAGGGGGTCGTATGTTACTATTCCATCTCAGTGGCCCAATGATTTTTGGAGTTGCCAAGGCTATTTCTCGGGAACACAATGCTGTTAATAATTATGATGTATTAATTGTAGATTTATCAGAAGTACCTATTTTGGGAGTAACTTCTTCCCTTGCTCTGGAAAATGCCATCAAAGAAGCCATTGACGAACATCACGAGGTAATTATCGTCGGGGCAACAGGTAAGGTCAAACACCGTCTCGAAAAGTTAGGTTTAGCAGGATTGATTCCTCAACATAACTGGATGGGCGATCGCCTTTACGCCCTACAACAAGGATTAGGCATAGTCAGAAGCAAACAAAGCCAAACCTATGAAGCGTCAACCATAAACGTTGACCTATAAAATAAAAGTAATAAAAAAGTTGGGTTCTGTGTAACCCAACTTTTTTTTGCAAAAATATATCCTAACACCTTCACATATTCGTAAAACCTAAATTTGAGGTTCTAAACGAGCATAGAAAGAACCACGAATTTTAACCTCTTCAGGCTCTTCAGCACCTAAATCAGTAGAGGAAGGCTGTTCACTTTCAAAGATTCCAGCAATTTCTCCTGTTTCCGCATCAACCTTCGTAATTTGTAAAGACATTTCACCATTCATGGTTTCAGCCTGTTTGAGATTACTACGGGTATATTCAGAATTATCAGCACCAGCAGGAAGAGCAACCGCATTATCATAACCACTGGTTAAACCACGTCCTTTAGGATCTAAGAAAGAAGCACCACGGTAAGAAGGTACCTTAAAAGCACCAGTAAAGTCAGTGGAACTATTCACAGAAGTGAAACCGGGTTCAGTTTGGGCAGTTAATTTTTTGATGGTGAAGAAGAAGGGTACTTGTTCCCCTCCAGGTAATAAAACAGTGATGATTTGGAAATCAATACCGTCTAATTCTTGGAAAGTTAAAACACCTTGGTCATCAGCCACAATAGTGCCTCTGATTTGTTCTAAACTGGTGGTATCTCTGGTTAAAACTTTACCAGGGATATACTCAGCTTCTTTTCTCTTGTTGACAGGCTCTTCTTTTACGAAGTATTCCTCGGGTTCTAAACACATATCAACCACTGCCAAGGGTTGGTCAGGGCTGATTTCGATAGAGCCACGGGTAAATTCATTAATCTGGGGACATTTATTAGCTAATCCAGTGTTAACAATTTCGTCATAGGTGATAGTTCTGGGATCGTATGCCTTGGCTTGTCCATCACTACAAGCACCTAAAAACCCTAAGCATACAATCAAGAAAGCTACTAACAGGTTGCGAAACCTCATCATTTTACCTCTCTTTTGATTTTTTCTAAATTTTTAATTTTAAATCTCGTATTTTACTTATGATCACTAATTTCCCAAGGGTTGCCATATTCAGAAAATTAGATCATCTAAGTATAGTTAGATTTATCGTAATCTACTTTACCAAATTAAGAGTCCTTATAGGAAACTTTAGATTTCGTAACATTTCACATTGAGCAATAAAAAATCAAAAATTATAAATTAGGGGTTAGTAATACTCCCTGACTCTGACCAAGAATGATATGATTCAAATCTTTAATGTCTTCAATTTCGGGTAAATTGGGAGTGGTTAACTCTACTTTCCATTGGGTAGGATCTAACTGCAACCAGTCGAGCAGATTAACTTCTATCTTTTGCCCCTCCAGATTTGCCACCATAACTATTTTTTCGTCAGGTCTTTTAGGGTGCGATCGCACTCCATAATAAATAGTAGCATCCTCTTCTTCAATCTTATTAAAACGATCGCCCCCATGTAAACTTTTACCAAGCCAAGGATTACGACTGCGTAACTCCCGAAGACGGAGATTATACTTAGCAAGGTCAGGATCCACTTGTTTCGTGTAATGAGCAACATTACAAATCTCAGCACAATCCTCCATAAACATCAAAGCCCACTTTTTGAGATTGTCAATATCGAGATTTTGACAGAAAGTGATCATATCACCCTCCTTCATCTCCTTCAACTGATTAATATCACAAGCCCCATCATCAAAACAAAGTTGACATACCTTAACCACCTCATGAAGATCATAATTACGAGCAATCATACTGGCATTAAGAGCGTGGGTAAACTCCCTCAACTGTTCCAACTTCTGAAAACCTAAAGACTTCATCCGAGAAAAAGTATTATCTCGGCGATAACGCTCCTCCGTCATCTGCCAATCCAAAAAGCCCACCTCCTCAGAAACCACCTTAACCCCATATTCCTCATCAGTGTTACGGAAAAACATCCAAGGTGCGTGCATCAAAACATTAATAAAATCCATTGGTAAACCCGGACTAAAACCATACACCCACATGGACACCGCAGGATTATCATAGGCCGCCCGAATCACATCATTGAGAGTTTCTCCCAAACGCCAATTAATCTCGAGGCGAGTATCTACCTGACTACCACGGCGCAAAGTATCATGATTACCACAGCCTGTAATCCAGTTTTGTCCCTGATACATTACCTCGCATACCCTCTGCCACTTTTTACGCCAAAAACCTTTAATACTGGGGGTATTGTGGGCAAAAATTAAAGGTCCCCATTGATAAGAATCAGACTTGAGATTAATTAAATCCATATAGGTGGACTTGGTTTCCCAACCTTCCTCTGGCCAAGGGCGCCCATCCTCAAAAATGGTAAATAGTAATCTCTTATAACCCCCTATCTCCTGCACCAAATCGCTCATGGCCAAAAGATATTGATCATCCTGCTCTACCCTACCAGTTAGGGGATTAAAAAAGCGAAAATCTTGACCTCCATCAACCCGAATACCATCGGCTCCTGTGTTGATTTTTCTTCTTTGCATCTCCAACAAAATCGCCCGTACCATGGGGAGTTGATGGTTTAAATCCTGCCCATACATATTGGGGCCTTTGAAAAATTGATGATTAATTAATAATTCTGCTTGGTTGTCCGCATGACCATATACCAAATCATAGATAAGGGCGATGGGCTTATTAGGAAAATTGTGTAACACACCAATAAAATCATATAATTCATCAGGGCGTAAACTACCGAGCATGGAGGGGCTAGTGGCACTAGCTCCTAAAATCGGCACATCATAACCCCATCCTTGGGTATTGGGATGAGTTAGTTTAACCTTGATACCTTCAATGCTGTTAAAAATATCATCTCCTTCAGGAATGCTTTTGGGAGCAATGCCGCAACATTCTTCCACAATTTCAAATAACCTACTGTCCTGACTCAAATCTTTCCTATATTCAATGGTCGGCTCAATGGGTAGTAGTTGGACAGCATCATAACCAATATAATGCTCCTCATGGGGTTCTAGGGGTTCATTGTTTTTGATCTTTTGGGCAATATTCTGATAAATTTTGCTTAATCCTGCCAAAGTACCCTCATCGGATGCCGTGCCTACATGGAGTTGTAAAATATTGACAGGGGCAGGAGTGCGAGGGATATTTTTATCTTCCCTTGACCCTGTGAGTTTAAAATAGTCTAGGTCAGTTCTTTCTTTTTCTAGTTTGCCCATGTCGTACAATTCCGCTGGGGCAAATACTCCAAAGGGCAAAGAATGGGCTAAAGGATCCCTAATAATTTCAATTTGTCCATAAGGGTTACGATACCTCAACCAATAAAATGAACCAAGGGTTTCCCTTGTACCCGGTTTCATACCCTCAACCACACCCCAGAAAAATTTACCTCTTTTTTTGAGAAAAATACAGTCTCGTCTTACTTCAATGGTGTTAGTCTCTGAAGATAAAAGATCTTTTACTTTGATGTCTTCTGTGGGGGTAAATACTTCTAAATAAATTTCGTTAAGGTGCATTACCTCCCTCAGTAGTTGAGGAGTCCAAAAACCGATTTGGGTTAACCCATCTTCTCGATAATTAGCTCCTAGATAGGTGGCTACGTCTTGATTTTCTTCAAAAACAGTGTTGGAAGATTTTTCGATTCTTTTGATTTCATTAATCAGTTTTCTTGTCTCTGATTCTACAAGGGAAATTTTTGTCTTTATTTTGGTGTCCACAGTCAATTATTTGCTATTTTTACAGTCAATAGCTTTAAAATCATATTGATTTTTTCCTTTTTATAGTTCTTATAAAAACTACTTTTTTAAAATTATTTTTGTAGTTAATATTCTTTTTAAGAAGAGAAATAAAAAGGTTGGATATTGATGAACAATCATGACGGTAAAGCTATATTGACCAATTATAGATCAAGTTTTTATATTTGTACTTTATCTTGATTAGAGTGGGCGATTTTCTGCTAATTTAAAGTACTGATGTGTTGTGATTATTTGAGATTTATTTTTATTTGATGATGAAATTTTATACTTTGGACGTTTTTACAAATCAGCTTTTTTCTGGGAACCAATTGGCTGTTTTTCCTGAAGTGGAGGATTTAAGTGATGAGGTTATGCAAAAAATCGCCATAGAGTTTAATTTTTCGGAAACGGTGTTTGTGTTTACGGATTCAAAGGCAGATTTTCGTCTACGCATTTTTACCCCGGGGGGAGAGATTCCTTTTGCAGGACATCCTACCATTGGCACGGCTTTTTTGTTGGCAAAGTTGGGTAAGTTTGACCTTAATTCTGAGCAAAGGGAGATTATTTTACGGGAGGGGGTGGGGGATGTGCCTGTAACCATTTTTAGGGAGCAGGGGGATAAGATATGGACTCAATTACAAGCACCTTCTACCCCTGAATTTTATCTTGATTGTCCTTCGAGGGAGGATTTGGCTCAAGTTTTATCTTTGGGAATAGATGATTTGATGGTGGATGATTTTGTACCTATGGGGGCTTCTTGTGGTTTACCGTTTTTGTTAATTCCTCTTCGTGATAGGGATGCTTTGGGTCGGGCAAAGGTGGATTTGGGGGTTTGGGAGAGGGTATTAAAAGATTTTTGGTCGCCCCATGTTTATCTTTTCGTCCCAACTGGGAAGGATAGTTTTCAGGTGAGGATGTTTGCCCCTGCTCTTAATATTACTGAAGATCCTGCTACAGGGTCGGCGGCGACGGCTTTTGCTGGTTATTTGGCAAAATATAAGCATGGGGATGGGTGTTGGTGTTGGACCATTGAACAGGGATTGGAGATGGGGCGCCCTAGTCGGATAAAGGCGATCGCCCTTAAAAGAAATAATATAATTGAGGAAATTAAAGTGGGGGGAGAGTCAGTAATTGTGACGGAGGGAATTTTGAATTTATAAATCTTGAAATGGTTAGGTTGCAGGTTGCTGCAAGTAAATTAAGTATAAAACTTAGTTAATTATTTGTGGAATAAATGTGAGGGGTAACTATAATAATAAAATATCAAGCAATAAAAATGAATATGTCCACCAGTCCTGATGATTTAATTCTTTCCCAATGTATTTTCAGTACCCATAAAGATGCAACTTTGGAAATACCTTTCGGGGAGTTAGATGATAGTGAAAATATCTCCCGTTATGCCCTTGCTATTTCCTATAACAAGGATGAATTAAAACCTTTTTCCTGTAGGGGCGATCGCCATTATTACGAGCTGTTAGTGACCGATACCCAACCAGAAAAACAATCATCATTAGACGCTAATTTAGAAACCGTAGTCGAATTTGACCGTAGGAGCTTGATAGAAGCAGGGATTCCCGGTTTAGCCTTTCCCTACCTTACCCTAACCGAATACGCCCCCCTTGTTCCTGACTTGTTAGACGCTTGGCAAGATGAGCTAGGACAAGAATATGTAATCATCAACCAGAGAAATAATTGGCAATCCTTAGATCAATATCTGGGAGAAAATGAGCCAAAAACTAGCCACATTTTCAACTATTTTCAGAAAATGGCAAGGCTATGGAAAGATCTTAGCAAATTAAAATGTGCCCAAACTCTCCTAGAAATTAAGAACATTGGTATCGGTGACACCGAAAATTTAGAGATCAAAAAACTTTATTTTGATGATCTTGATAACCTTCCCCATCTCAGGCAACTGGTGGAAACGTGGATTATGGTCTTAGAAGAACACGATCGCACCGAAGCCAGTAAACCCATCAAAACATTGATGGAACAAATCGAAGAGGGCAAAATTGATAATATCAAAAATCTATGTGATGCGGTAGATGTGGTTTATCAACAAGCCCAATTAGACGATTTATTAGAAAGTGGCGAGGAACAAGAATTTTTTATCCCCCCCGATGACGAATTGGACGAACTAGCCGATCAATTTGATTTTGACGAGTCCGACGATCAAGAAGCCACGGTAATTAATAAAGGTGAAGATATTGACGAACAACCTACAGTAGTCTTACCCATGACCCTATTAAGTCTAACTGAATGCGGTATGACAGACATCGGCATGAAACGTTCCCACAATGAGGATTGTTTTGCCGTAGAAACCAAGATTAACAAAAGGGAAACTCCTCAAGGGGTTTTGTGTAGTGGTCGGGGATTTTTCCTTGTCTGCGACGGCATGGGTGGTCATGCAGGGGGAGAAGTAGCCAGTGCTTTAGCGGTCAAAACCCTTTATCAATATTTTAATGACCATTGGACAGAGGAATTACCCGATGAGGAAACTATCCAAGAAGGTATCTTAGAAGCCAATCGAGCGATTTATGATGCCAACATCGAAAAAGGTAATCTTGGTGCGGGTAGAATGGGAACAACGGTAGTTATGACCCTTGTTCAAGATAATCAAGTGGCGATCGCCCATGTGGGAGATAGTAGAATCTATCGAGTTACCAGAAAATGGGGTTTAGAACAATTAACCATTGATCATTCCGTTGCCCAAGCAGAAATCAGAAACGGCATTGAACCCGAACAGGCCTTTGCCCGTCCCGATGCTTATCAACTCACCCAAGCCCTAGGCCCTAGAAAAAGAGAATTTGTTCATCCCGAAGTCAACTTTTTTGAGGTCAAAGAAGACACTTTATTTCTAATGTGTTCCGATGGTTTATCTGATAATGACCTATTAGAAAATAACTGGCAAAGTGTGCTTTTACCCCTGCTCAGTTCTAAAGCTAATTTGCAAGAAGGAGCATCTCATCTCCTAGAATTAGCTAATCAAATCAATGGTCATGACAATATCACCTGTGTTTTAGCAAGGATAAAAGTTCAACCTAATCTCGAACAAAAAAATCCTTTATTATCTTAAATTAACCTCAGTTCGAGATAATAGCTGTCAGTATGGTTAGGTTTCAGGCTTCTGGTTGCTGGTTGCAGGTTTAAAATACGATCATATTTAGTCTATCAAGGAAGTAATACTAAATCCTATTCTAATAATATACTAATTAGGGCGGGGAACAGGGAATAGGGAACGGGGAACAGTTTTTCAAGGTTTATAGTGGTAGATTGATAGGCTAAATCATCTCTATTTTAAGTTGCTTCATAGGTATATTACCTAAATCGGATTTGGTATAAAAACTGGAAAATCAATGGAAATAGAGTTTTTGTAAATTCTTAACAAGGGGTTTAAACCCCTTGCCTCCCTAACACCTAATACCTGAGACCTTTACAAGACTATAAATTTTGTCCCCAACTTCAGTTAATTTAAATCATTGTCTGAATTTTTAAACCTTTCCTTGGCTTCTTGAAAAGCATTACGCATGACCTTTTTAATTTTGTCTGGGTCAGGTTTTTTACCCCCCACCAAGTCACCAAAGTAGGCACAAGCACCTTCCCCCAAACCCCAAGTATAGGCAGCTGCCCAAGAAGCTGCCACAACACTACCAAATCCCGGAATAAATTTAATTAATTCCCTACCGATGGCTTGGGCTAAAAATCCCCCTGCGATCGCACTTACAATCCCCCCTGCCTGAGATACAGTAACATTTTGACCATACAATTGTCCCAAAAGTCCTACCATAGAAACCTCTAGGGCAGTTAATACAGGCATAGTGGCAAAGGGCAGAGGTACTGCTGCCACCGTAGCGGCGATGATCGAAAAGGAAAGAATATAACGCCTAGCTACCTCTTTGTAAACATGGCTCAACTGTGATCCTGCCTTTTCATCAAGAAGTTGGTAAATGGTTTTTGACTCCGCTTCGGGTAATAGTTGGGCAAGATTATCTACCATGGTATCCAAACCATAAAAAACAGGATCATAACCATCCTCCTCAAGGGTAAAATCAATGACCATAGCTTGATCGTATAAACCCATAAAATTATTTTTAATCTCTTCAAAAGCCCTGTTTACATCAACTAAATCAGGGGGATAGGGGGGATGATTGTCCACATCCACAGGGTATAACTCATGAAGAGAAGTAACTGCTAGTAAACAAGGTATGTGAGGATATTTTTGTCTGAGATTAAAAGCCACTTCCTTAAGGCTATCGGTGGCAAAGTCATTAATTTTGATAGTTAAAATAATTATCCTCGCCTTACCTGTTTCTTGATCTAATTCTTGGCTTAATTCTTGAATGATGACCTCGGTATTATTTTCCACATCCCCTAAACCCACAGTATCGGTAAAAATAAGCAGGGGTAAATCCTCCGATGGATAGGCATATCTTTCTGTGTATTGAGTATGGGGGCGAAATCCTTGCCCGACAATCTCTGCTCCTACCCCCGTCAATCCCCTGACAATAGAACTTTTTCCTGCTTGGGGTTTCCCTATCAACAGGGCTTCTGTGGTGGGAAGTTGCGATCGCACTGATTCCAAAATCTTAGCAACTTGAGCCTCATCAACCCGAAACAAATTAATAGTTTTATCAGCAATACGTTTTATCGGTTGAAACTTCATGGACAAACTTCCTCACGAACCAAGAATGAATAATTGTTGATCAAATCTTCATTGACAATTTTAAGATTTTTTATGATTAATCCCTAATTTGTCAATTAATTATCGGGTTAATAAGTGTGATATAATGATTATGTAAATATAAGTAAAATTACATAAAAAACGAAACAATCCACCAAAAAACTATAAAATATTATTAAAGGTAAAGTTAAAATAAATTTGTTTACCTAAATTAATAAAAATTAACTTTTGCCATTTAACCCATTATCGTGGGCATAAAATTAAGAAAATCACTATGTTAGCAAGATTATCAAACCCCCTTCATCGGTTCGGACAAAAACAACAATCTAGTCCCCGTCATTGTTACTGACATCAACTCACATCAAAGATTGCTCAATCAATTATCGGGAGATAAAAAGTATGATTTCCATGACAAAACCCCTTCATTTTGGGCGATGGCGAACCGTAAGTTTTCCCTCTACCCTCTACCTCTGTCCTGTGTTGGATTTATTATTGACAAAAATTCCTCAAGAACTTCATCCAGAAATTCGCTTAGGTTTGCAAGAAGCCCTTGTCAATGCGGCTAAACATGGTAATGGTTTAGATCCTAGTAAGCCCGTTGTAGTCAAGTTTTCCTATCAAAAAGGCGAATATTCTTGGTTGATTTGTGATCAAGGGGCTGGTTTTTGTGAGTGTGAATGTTCTTCCAAGGCGGAAAATTTGCCCCCAGAAGAGGCGGAAAATGGTCGAGGTTTATGTATGTTGTATCATATTTTTGATCGAGTCTTATGGAATAAACAGGGTACTCAAGTAAAACTGTGTAAACAGGTACATCATCATTACTTTCCCCGCAAAGCCTCTTCTGCTTTTTAGGGGATTTTTTTTGAGTCTTAGGAATTATGGCGATCGCCATGACTAGGACAGGGTAAAGGATTAATGGTTTTATTTAACCATCCTTGGGCTTGGTTTATTCGTTCGAGGGCTTCTTCTGGTTGATTGTTTAACAAGAATACCAAACTAGAGGCTAATTGCTGACCTGCTTGGGCTTTGCGGTTATTTTTTTGCTTATGCCAATCATAGGAACTAATGGTCATTTTCTCCGCCAATAGTTGAGCTAATTCGAGGGTGGTTAAATCAGAAATTGTTTTACTGTTTGATGAGATAGTCATGTTGTACAATTTTATGGGTCGTTTATTTTTTATTGTAGAATGTCTGACCATCAAAACTCCTCCCCCGACCATGATGATTTTGATCTCGGTGCGGCTATTTTTGAGCTAGAAAGTGCGATCGCCCGATTAAAAGAGCGGTATCATCAAGTAGAAACCGATAAACATCGTCAACAGGAATTAGAAACAGAAAAAAAAGAACTAGAAAAACAACTCAAAAGAAACCCTCAAAATTCCCTCAAAAGCGAAATTCAACTAATTAATCAACAATTAGAAGAAATAGAAGTGAGATTAGAAAGTGAGCTATTCAAGTGGAGTAGTTTAAAAGAACCCTTCTGGCAAATAATTCGCTTTGGAGGAGTAGGAATAATTATTGGTTGGATACTCAAAACCCTTACCCTCTAAACAAAACTGGGTTTCAAATCATCCCCTGTAAAGATATGTAATAGCTCAAATATAAAAGTGCTATAATCGAGCCGAGGAAAATATATAGAACACTTAACACTTAGAGGGCGAACGATGGGACTCGAACCCACGAGTGGCGGAACCACAATCCGCTGCCTTAACCACTTGGCTACGCTCGCCATTACGATTATCGATTATAACACAAACTTGCTAAAATAGTCTAGGTTATCCGCCAACTTTTTTTATGAATCCTCTTTCCCAATCAAAAAGTCTTTCCCTCTCAACCATTGCCATCATCAGCGGAGCAATTCTTGCTCTGTTTGGGGGAATGTTGATTTTTACTAACCCAAATCAAAGGCAATATGAAGAATTTGCAGAAGAGCAATTATCTATCTATGCCAAGGAGAATTTATGTCAGGCAGATGCTTCAGGATTAGATCAAGTAATCAAAAGCCAAGTTTGTCATATGATGGTGGAGGCAGGAAGGGGTCAAATTCCTAGGGTAATCAGAGAAACAACCCAAAGGAAAGATTATCTGGTGTTGAGTATTTACGAGACAAATCTTTATCTTTATCGATTTAGAACCATTGGAATATTTAATTATTTTTATGTCCTTGACGTTGACCAGCTTTATGATCAAAACTAAAAATTAATTTTATCTTTACCCTTGGAAACCATGACAGAAATCAGTAAACTAGACCAAGAAGCTCAAGAAGCGGAATATACACGTAATCCCCCTTGGGGTACTGTAACCCTGTTAGAAGAGGGACCTTATTATCGTATTAATCGTATTATTGTTAAACCCGGTCATCACATTAGTACCCAAATGCACTACCACCGCAGTGAACATTGGGTAGTGGTGGCAGGTACTGCGAAGGTTATTTTTAATGGGGAGGAAAAATTACTATTACCCAAACAGTCAACCTATGTACCTATGAATATTCGTCATCGGGTAGAGAATCCGGGGGTAATTCCTTTGGTGATGATTGAAATTCAAAATGGGGAATATTTGGGGGATGATGATATTATTCGTTTTGAAGACGCTGAGAATAATTGACAATTGAAAATTGACAATTATTCTTTTTTCTTTCATTCTCTAATAATTTAGAGAAATTTAACCTGCAATCTAAAACCTATCTATAATTATCTCGAACTGAAGTTATTTAAGAGCTAATCTTTCATCCTCTACGGTGACATTGATGGTTTCCCCGTCCTTAAACTCTCCTTTGAGAATAGCCTTGGCGATCGCAGTTTCGAGGTATCTTTGTACTGCCCGTTTAAGAGGACGAGCACCATAAACAGGATCATAACCAATGTCGGCAAGGAAATCGAGCGCCTCATCAGCAATATCCAGAGCCAATTTTTGTTCCGCCAATCTTTCCCGTAAACGGTTGACTTGTAAATTGACAATATGGCGTAACTGGGATTTTTTGAGACTGTGGAAAATGATAATCTCATCAATACGGTTGAGAAACTCAGGGCGGAAATTATCCCGCATAGCATCCATCACCCTTGTGCGCATGGTTTCGTATTGGGCATCATCCCCCGCCAAATCAAGGATATACTGAGAACCGATATTACTGGTCATGATGATGATAGTATTTTTAAAATCCACCGTGCGCCCTTGGGAATCCGTTAACCTTCCATCATCAAGGATTTGTAACATCACATTAAATACATCGGGATGGGCTTTTTCAATCTCATCAAAAAGTACCACAGAATAAGGACGACGGCGAATCGCCTCGGTGAGTTGCCCCCCTTCCTCGTAGCCCACATATCCCGGAGGCGCCCCCATGAGACGAGATACGGTATGTTTTTCCATATATTCTGACATATCAATGCGCACGATCGCATCTTCAGTGTCAAATAAAATCTGGGCGAGGGCTTTTGCCAACTCCGTTTTACCCACCCCTGTGGGCCCAAGAAAGATGAAACTAGCGGTAGGACGATGGGGATCTGCTAACCCTGCTCGAGAACGCTGTATGGCTTCAGAAACAGCGGTTACAGCCTCTTCTTGACCCACTACCCTTTCATGGAGTTGATCTTCAAGGTGTAATAATTTTTCTTTCTCCGACTCTACCAATTTACTGATGGGAATACCCGACCATTTCGAGATAATTTCGGCGATGTCCGCCTCTTGCACTTCTTCCCGTAACAAGGATTTTCCGCTAGTTTGTTTCTCGCTCAAGAGGGCTTCTTTTTCTTTCACCTCTTTTTGTACATCAGCTAACTTACCGTAACGTAATTCTGCGGCTTTATTGTAATCATAATTTCTTTCCGCCTGTTGAATTTCCACGTTAATTTGTTCGAGGGATTCGCGCAGGGTACGAATTTGATCAATGATTTCTTTTTCACTCTGCCACTGAGCATTAAAAGAGCTTTGTTTTTCCTTCAAGTTTGCCAATTCTTGCTCTAATTTTTCCCTCCTTTCAACAGATGCTAAATCTTCCTCTTTTTTAAGGGATAAACGCTCCATTTCTAGCTGTAAAATTTTGCGATCAATTTCGTCTAATTCTTCTGGTTTTGAGGTAATTTCCATCTTTAATTTAGCGGCAGATTCATCTACCAAATCAATGGCTTTATCAGGTAAGAAGCGATCGCTTATATACCTATCTGAAAGCATCGCCGCCGCCACCAAAGCACTGTCAGCAATTTTCACCCCGTGATGGACTTCGTAACGCTCTTTTAAACCCCGTAAAATGGATACGGTATCGATAACATTGGGTTCCCCCACAAATACCGATTGAAAACGTCTTTCTAGCGCCGCATCCTTTTCGATATACTTACGGTATTCATCAAGGGTAGTGGCACCAATACAACGCAACTCACCCCTGGCTAACATGGGTTTGAGGAGGTTTCCTGCATCCATCGCCCCTTGGGTTGCCCCTGCACCCACAACGGTATGGATTTCATCAATAAAGAGGATAATATTGCCCTCGGATTCGGTGACTTCTTTTAAAACAGCTTTTAGTCTTTCTTCAAACTCCCCTCGATATTTTGCCCCTGCAATGAGCGCCCCCATATCCAAGCCAATAAGGGTACGATCTAACAATGATTCTGGCACATCACGGTTAATAATACGCTGGGCAAGTCCTTCCACAATGGCGGTTTTACCTACCCCCGGCTCACCGATTAACACGGGATTATTTTTGGTACGGCGAGAGAGTATTTGAATAGTACGGCGTACTTCATCATCACGACCGATGACGGGATCGAGTTTTCCTTCTCGGGCTAATTGGGTTAAATCTCGTCCATATTTTTGCAAAGATTCATATTTTCCTTCGGGGTTTTGATCGGTCACTTTTTGAGTTCCTCTAATTTCTTTAATAATAGTTTTTAGTTTGTTTTCATCTAGGTTGAATTCTTTTAACAAATTCTTACCAAAACGGTCATCTTTTGCATAGGCTAGGATAATATGTTCTATGGAGATAAAATCATCTTCAAATTCCTTACGATAATTTTCTGCCTGATCTAAAAGACGATCTAATGCTCTGCCTAAATAGACTGATTCACCTATGTTTTTAACTTTAGGTTGACTGTTAATAAATTGCTCTGTTTTCTCTTGTAAACGGCTGATACCCGCATCGGTTTTGTTAAAGATACTGACAGCCAGTCCTTTTTGTTCTAGTAATGCCTTAAATAAGTGTTCTGTTTCTATCTGTTGATGGTTGTTTTCCTTGGCTATGTCTGGGGTACGGGCGATCGCACTCCAAGCCTTCTCCGTAAATTGTTGAGGGTTATTGGGTTGCATTTTTTTTCTATAAATATAAAAATATAAATAAATCCTTAACTTAATTTTAATGGCACGGATGAACTAATATTAAGGACGGGATACCCTACATAGGTAATTTATGATTGATAATTGAGAATTAACCTCAGTTCGGGATAAGAATTGTCGGCTAGGAAAAGGCAAAAGGCAAAAGGCACTCTTGTTGATTCGACTACGCTCATCAACCGGGCAATGGCTTGGAAATAAGGAGATAGGGAGACGGGGAGATGAGGTGTGAAAAACCAACACTAAGAAAGTAAATTTAAAATCTTTTGTCTGTTACAACCTGCAACCTGACACCTGATACCCGATACCTTTTTGACAAGACTATGAATTTTATCCCCAACTCAGGTTAATTAGATAGAGTACATTAAAATGGGGTTGGGATTCACTTTAAATGGGATATGAAAGAAATAAAAACTATCTTCACGGGTTGGGGAAAAAAAATCTTATGGATTGTAGATCCTATAGAATATATGCGTCAGGCAGTGATAGAATGCCCTGATATTTTTATGGGTAAACCCGCAGGATTTGGTGAACCACTGGTTTTTATCAATCATCCCCAAGGCATTCAACAACTATTAACCAATGACAGAAAGACATTTTTTGCAGGGGGAGATTTAAATGGTTTATTAGTGCCTATTGTGGGTAACTCCTCCCTTCTTTCCCTTGATGGTAGTCGTCACCGCCGAGAAAGAAAGTTAATGATGCCTCCTTTTCATGGGGATAGAATGGTTTATTATGGCGATTTGGTTCATGATATTGTCGATGATTTATTTAAAGATTTTCAGGTAGGAGATAAATTCATCGCTCAGAATTTGATGCAAAATGTTTCTTTGCAAGTAATTCTGAAAGTGGTTTTTGGTCTGAGGGAAGGGCAACGTTATGATCGTATAGCTAATCTTATCAAGAGAATTTTAAGCCTTTTTAATCAGCCTGTAAATGTGAGCTTTTTATTTTATAAATTTTTACGCCAAGATTTAGGGAAATGGAGTCCATGGGGAAATTTTCTCCGTGTACAAAAAGAATTAGATCAACTTATTTATGAGGAAATAAAACAAAGAAGGATAGAAAAAAATCCTGATAGGGTGGATATGCTTTCCCTCCTTTTACAGGCGACTGATGAGCAAGGAGAGGGATTAAGTGACCAAGAATTGCGAGATGAATTGATGTTAATTTTGTTTGCAGGTCATGAAACAACGGCGATCGCCATGACTTGGGCATTATACTGGAGTCATTATTATCCCGAAGTAGGCGCAAAAATCAGAGCAGAATTGGAACAATTACCCCATGACGCAGATGGGATGACCATTTGTAAACAACCTTACCTCAATGCGGTATGTAACGAAACCCTCCGCATTCACCCCGTGGCAGTGCTTACTTTTCCTCGCCTTGCCACCGAAGATATAGAAATGATGGGTTATCATATTCCCAAGAATACCGTAGTGGCAGGATGTATTTATACAGTTCATCATCGAGAAGATTTATATCCCTCCCATGACGAATTTATTCCCGAAAGATTTTTGGAAAAACAATATTCTCCGTATGAATTTTTACCCTTTGGGGGAGGAGTTAGACGTTGTTTGGGGGAAGCCCTTGCCAGTTATGAAATGCGCTTGGTGGTTGCCCAAGTTTTGAGTAAATATCAACTGGATTTAGTCGAGAAAAAACCTTTAAAAGCTCGTCGTCGGGGAGTTGTATTACGTCCAGAGGGCGGAGTACCAATGATCTACCGAGGAAAAATTGATCAGTAGTTCTTTTATTCTGAATTCCCCCTACTTCTAATCCTCATCAAAGCATTTTTTCAGTATCATCTATGGATTTGCGCAAAAATTGCGATATAGTAATGAGTTAAATTAACCATAAATAATTTAGCCCTTTTTTGTATGCGTATAGCCTTATTTACTGAAACATTTTTGCCGAAAGTTGATGGTATTGTTACTCGCTTAAAACATACCGTTGAGCATCTACAAAAACAAGGAGATGAGGTTTTAATTTTCTCTCCTGAAGGTGGTTTGAAAGAGTATAAAGGAGCAAAAATTAATGGTATAAAAGGGATTCCTTTGCCTTTATATCCTGAATTAAAATTGGCTATTCCTAATCCTTCTATTCGTTTCGCATTACAAAGATTTAAACCTGATTTGGTTCATGTCGTAAATCCTGCGGTGTTGGGGGTAGGGGGTATCTATTACGCAAAAAAATTAAATATTCCCTTAGTAGCTTCCTACCATACCCATTTACCTCAATATCTGCATCACTACAATGTTGGGGCTTTGGAAGGATTGTTATGGGAGTTATTAAAGTTGGCTCATAATCAAGCCCAATTAAATTTATGTACCTCCACGGCGATGGTTGATGAGTTGGTAAATCATGGCATTGAAAGGGTTGATTTGTGGCAAAGGGGAGTAGATACGGAATCATTTAACCCTAGTTTAGTATCTAAGGATATGCGCGATCGCCTTTCTCAGGGTAATCCTAATGATCCGCTGTTATTATATGTGGGTAGGGTATCGGCAGAAAAAGAAATTGACAAAATTAAACCTGTATTGGAAAGTATCCCCAATGCAAGGTTGGCTATTGTAGGCAATGGCCCTGCTAGGGCAGAATTAGAACAGTTTTTTGCGGATACAAATACCAATTTTGTGGGCTATCTCCATGGTAAGGAGTTAGGAGAAGCCTATGCCTCCGCCGATGCTTTTATATTCCCTTCTTCCACCGAAACCCTCGGTTTAGTATTACTCGAAGCCATGGCGGCGGGTTGCCCTGTGGTGGCCGCTAGAAGGGGCGGAATTCCTGATATTGTCACCGATGGAGTCAATGGTTATATGTTTGAACCTGATGACCCTCAAGGGGCGATCGCCGCTACCCAAAGATTATTAGCCCAAAAAGACGAAAGAGAAACATTGAGACAAAATGCTCGTTTAGAGGCCGAAAAGTGGGGCTGGGCGGCTGCTACCCGTCAATTACAAAACTATTATCAAGGGGTGCTATCCTCTTCTGATAAAGGACTTTTGGCGGCTTAGGTTATCTCAATTATTTTTTTGATAAGGGTCGATTGTTCATTGCTCAGTTGACCCTTAAACCTTAATTAGGTTATGGTAAAAAGAAAAATATTAAGATAAAAAATAAATATAAAATGGACGGATTAACCTTTTTTCAAAATAGTGCTGGTAAGTGGCGATCGCAACGTACCACCCATCACTTACCCTTCCGCCGTGCTGAAAGTGGAGGTTCAGAAATAAGAGTAGAAACCCTCGACAAAAATAACCCCAAAATCAAAGAAATCTGCGAAATGCACCAATTTGATCCCGAAAAATCTGTGGGAGGCTCTTACGTCACTTGGGATGGTGCCATGGCATGGGATAAAGAAAACGAAAGCCACAAAGGAGAAACAGTTTTCGCCCTCATTCCCGAAACTGATAACCCCCGCCAAGGAAAACTCCTCAGAGAAAGAGGTTATGCAGAAATCGTACCTGTAGCAGGGGAATATTATCTCGATCATGAAGATGCCCTCGTTTTAACCACCGAATACGAAACCATGACAATCCATGAACGTTTCTGGTTTGTCAGTGATGATGTTCGTTTGCGCACTAGCACAGTACAAAGATTTGGCGGTTTCAACACCGCTACCTTTTGTATTGAAGTAAGGGAAAAATCTGATGATGAAAAAACCACCCAACCTAGTCTTGATTCATTATTAGATTCCCCCGCCATCACTGGTTGGTAATACGAAAAAAAAGTTTTATTTCCCCCCTTAACAAGGGGAGCTAGGGGGGATCAAATCTTTGCAATTCCCCATAAAAAAAATATATAAAAAAGACTGTTTCTATTATTAGTAAAATTTTTAAAAATGAGTAATTCCACGGATGTAAAAGCCCTCGCCAGACTAATGGCGGCTGATTTTAGTAACGAACCTCAAGCCATAGAAAACCCTCCTTTCTTTGCCCATATTCGGGTATGTATGCGCCCTCTCCCCCATTCCTTATTGGGAGAAGTAAGTTTTTTCCTCGAACAAGCCTACGACTTTTTACTATCTCAACCCTACCGTCTCAGAGTATTCACCATCAAAGCAGTGGATGACCATCTCGAGTTAGAACACTATAAACTCAAAGAAGAAAAAGAATTTTATGGAGCCTCTCGCAACCCCGAAAAACTCAAAGGATTAACCCTTGACCATCTCGAAAAAATGAACGGTTGTGATATGATTGCCCACTGGACAGGAACTCATTTCAAAGGTCATGTCAAACCGGGTAAGGCTTGTATTGTAGAACGTAAAGGCAAAAAATCCTATCTTGATAATAGTTTTGAGATTGACGAAAATAAACTAATTAGTTTTGACCGTGGTAGAGACTTGGAAACAGACGAACTTTTGTGGGGTTCGGTAGCTGGGCCTTTTCATTTCCAACCTACCCAACGCTTTACTGATGAACTTTGATTTTGTTTTGGGTTGAACCAGACAACCCAATATATTTTATCCTCTCCACTCCTTTACTCCTCATTACTTCTAGCACAGTTCGGGAACCCGTACAATAAAACCCATTGCTATGGTACACTGATTTCGGTTAAATTAGCACTCGTGAGGTGAGAGTGCTAAAAACATTTTCTCCGAGCGATTAAAAGTATTAATTATAGAGAAATAAGGAGTAAACCATCAATGGCTGCAATTACCATTAATGTATCAACTGTAAAGCCCTTGGGCGATCGTGTTTTCGTCAAAGTAAGTGAAGCTGAAGAAAAAACTGCTGGTGGTATCTACCTACCTGACAACGCCAAAGAAAAACCCCAAATTGGTGAAGTTGTCACCGTGGGCGATGGTAAAGTAAATGATCAAGGTGTGCGCACCGCAGTAGAAGTAAAAGTAGGAGATAAAGTTCTTTACTCCAAATATGCAGGTACCGACATCAAACTTGGTAACGATGACTATGTCTTACTCTCCGAAAAAGACATCCTCGCTGTAGTTTCCTAATTTTATTATTGAAACCCTAAAGGTGGCTAAAAATTAACACCTTTATAACCCTTAAATTATTTCAACTTTTAGAGTAAATAAGAAAAAATAACCATGTCCAAGTCTATCATTTATAACGAAGATGCCCGTCGCGCCCTAGAGCGTGGTATTGATTTGTTAGCCGAAGCCGTTGCTGTTACCTTGGGCCCTAAAGGTCGTAACGTAGTATTGGAAAAAAAATTCGGTGCTCCCCAAATCGTTAATGACGGTGTAACCATCGCCAAAGAAATCGAATTAGAAGATCATATCGAAAACACTGGGGTTGCTTTGATTCGTCAAGCCGCTTCCAAAACCAATGATGTCGCAGGAGACGGTACCACCACCGCTACTGTATTGGCTCATGCCATCGTTAAAGAAGGTTTACGCAACGTTGCCGCAGGTGCTAACCCCATCGCCCTCAAACGTGGTATTGACAAAGCTACTGAGCATTTAGTAGAAAAAATCGCTGCCCATGCCAGAAAAATCGAAGATAGCAAAGCCATCGCTCAAGTGGGTGCTATCTCTGCAGGTAACGACACCGAAGTAGGTGAAATGATTGCCCAAGCCATGGATAAAGTAGGTAAAGAAGGAGTTATCTCCCTCGAAGAAGGTAAATCCATGGAAACCGAACTCGAAATCACCGAAGGTATGCGTTTCGAGAAAGGTTACATCTCCCCTTACTTCGTAACCGATGCTGAACGTATGGAGGCAGTATTTGAAGAGCCTTTCATCCTCATCACCGACAAAAAAATTACCTTAGTCCAAGACTTAGTTCCCGTTTTAGAACAAGTTGCCCGTCAAGGTAAACCCTTAATCATCATCGCTGAGGACATCGAAAAAGAAGCCCTCGCCACCTTAGTAGTAAACCGCATCCGTGGTGTATTAAACGTTGCAGCGGTTAAAGCCCCCGGTTTTGGCGATCGCCGTAAACAAATGCTCGAAGACATTGCCATCCTCACTGGTGGACAAATGATTAGCGAAGATGCAGGATTAAAATTAGATACTACCACCGTAGATCAACTCGGTACTGCCCGTCGCATGACCATCACCAAAGACACCACCACCATCGTCGCCGAAGGTAACGACAAAGAAGTTAAGAGCCGTTGTGACCAAATTCGTCGTCAAATTGAGGAATCCGATTCTTCCTACGACAAAGAAAAATTACAAGAGCGCCTCGCAAAATTAAGCGGTGGTGTAGCTGTAATCAAAGTAGGTGCGGCTACCGAAACCGAAATGAAAGATCGTAAGCTCCGCTTAGAAGATGCCATCAATGCTACCAAAGCGGCAGTAGAAGAAGGTATTGTCCCCGGTGGTGGAACTACCCTCGCTCACCTCGCCCCCGGTTTAGAAGAATGGGCAAAAGGCAACTTAACCGCCGAACAGCTAACTGGTGCTTTAATCGTTGCCCGTGCTTTAACTGCACCCTTAAAACGTATTGCAGAAAATGCAGGTCAAAATGGTGCTGTGGTAGCTGAAAGAGTTAAAGAAAAAGACTTTAACACTGGTTACGATGCCGCCAACGATCAATATGTTGATATGTTTGATGCAGGTATCGTTGATCCTGCCAAAGTAACTCGCTCTGGTATTCAAAACGCCGCTTCCATCGCTGGAATGGTACTAACTACCGAGTGTATCATCGTTGACAAACCCGAAAAGGATAAAGCCGCAGCCCCTGCCGGTGGAGATTTCGACTACTAATATCAAGTTTGGATAAATTCTTACAATGAAAGTCCCCCAGAATTGGGGGATTTAGGGGGCTACACAAAAGTCCTTTTCATAACCGATTACTCGAACTCAGGTAAAATCTAGGATTATAAATAACTCTGGGGTGGGCAATATGTCCACCTTTTTTTATTATCCCTTTACTCCGCTACTCGCATCACTGGGGATAATATACTTTTGCAACAAGATAAACAAAAGCATCACAGGGGCAATGGAAATAATTGATCCTGCGGCAATCAAACGCCAGTTCAAATCCAACGCACTAGCCAAAGTTGCTACCCCTAGGGGTAAAGTATAGTAGGAAGGACGATCCAAAACAATCAAAGGCCAAAGGAAATCGCTCCATGCACCAATAAAAACGAAGATGGCAAGGGTAACAGTGGCAGGGCGGATGGCGGGTAACATGATATGCCACCAGATACCTAATTCGGTGCAGCCATCAATTCGGGAGGCTTCTTCTAATTCTTTGGGTACTCCTTCAAAGGCTTGTTTGAGTAAAAAAATACCAAAGGCGGAGGCGAGGTTAGGTAAAATTACTCCTAAATAACTGTTTCTCAGACCAAAGTTGACGGTAAAAATATAGAGGGGAATCATCACAATTTGAAAGGGAATCATGATGGTTGCCACAATTAAAATAAAAATGAGTTTTTTTCCTCGAAAGTCTAACCTAGCGAGGGGGTAAGCGGCAAGAGAACAAAATAACAGATTAAAACCAACTGTTAATACTGCCACAATTATGCTGTTTAACAGATAGGTTTCAAAGGGATAGTTTTGCCATACGGTGATGAAATTTTCGAGGGTAAATTGTTCGGGAATGAAGTTAGGGGGAAAACTAAAAATGTCCTCCCCCGCCGATTTAAATGATGTGCCGAGTAACCACAGGAGGGGGAAAAGCATTGCCATGGCAATGAGTATTAAAATCAGATAAATAATGGTCAATTTGAGAAAACTTTTTTTCTGATTCATCTTGTTTGGTAATGCTTTTTCGTGTGATTGATTAACTTATTTTAGCAATAGATTCTACTCCTCTTTGGTCATTCATGGTCATAAACCACGGCTCATCCTGAGTGAAAATAATATCGATGGTCATGTTGGGATATTTTTCCATCAAAATTTGATTAAAGTGCGATCGCATCTTATCCACATCCATCAGAGTAACAGGGGCATCATCCGCAGGTAATAACCAATAAAAATGGAGATATAAGGAATTGCCTACCTCCGTGATTCTAATGGCATACCGTTGCCAAGGTAAACTACTAATACCCTCCTCAATCAAGGCTTTGACATCATTACGAATTTCGGGAGAAGCCGAACCCAGCATTAACTGCTTTAAACTTGTGATGATAATGGTTACAGGAATAGGAAAAGCGATTAATACCAACACCGTTACGATGGTAGGATCAGCGTAGGGTACTAACCAATCAAACCTCGTGGTTTGTAAAAAAGTGGCAATAGAAAAAGAAATACCCACTGCCACGGAAATCATACCATTGATAAACCAGTTTTTGGCATCCACATTAACAATGGGTGAGTTAGTCTTTTTCGCCAAAGTACGCTGTATAAAAGCCACAATTAACGCCACCGTAGCCGCAATGATAGCATAAACTACTGCAATACCAGTATTAGCAGGTCTGCCTCCATGAAATAAAGCACCCACTGCCCCAGTAAAAGCGAAAATAGATACCCCAAACACTAGCAAACCCTTGCATAAATTTAACAAGGGTACAAACCCAGCATAGCCAAAGTTAAAGACTTTATTCTCCTGCTTCTGCGTTAACCAAATAATCCACAGAGAAGCCGAAGCCATCAAAAAGTTGACTAGATTAAAAAAGCCGTCCAACATTACTGCATCTGATTGGATCCAAATACCAAAACCAATACCGAAAATGGACATTGACAAAGTCGTTGCGATCGAAATATAAATCGATCTTTGTTCCAAACGCCGATAATTATTCATAACCCAAAATATTAATCCACAATTATTAAAAAAATATTAATTTTTCTTTATCTTAATCGTTTTATTTCTACATATAGATATAGCGATTTTTGTCAACAAAATTTAATCAATCAATCTATATGATTAAAATTAATCTTGTTTCTTTTTAAATTTAATCTATATTTTATGATTTTCAACCTAAATTATTAAAGTTCTTTTACAAAAAATATTAAGAAATATTACAAAAATCTCAAAAATAATCTCAAAGATAAAAACTGAGCTAAAAATAAAAATAAGACTTTAAGAAAAAACGATTACTAACGTTAAGTTAGAGATAATTTTAGGTAAAAAAAATTGCCATAAAAATTTTATAAAAGTCAATTTTGAGTTTATGGTCATCCATAATCCAAATTTTTTCGTTTTCAGGAATAAATGATATAAGGATACTTTCATGGTTTCAACGATCAATCAATCAAGCCAGATCGATTATTCCGTCAGGGATCGAAAAGGGACAGTAGCCTTTTACGTGTTGCTGTGGAAAAGAGACGGCATTACTTTGGATTTGTTTGATGAATATTGGAAAGATGTTCATGGTCCAGTGTGTGCTAGATTGCCAGGGCAATATCAGTATTGGCAATTTCATGTTGCCCATAATCAAGGAGGATTCTGTCCCCAAATACCCGGTTTACAGGAATATTTTCCAGAAGAAGATAACTTCGATGGTATTGCCGAGTTAACCTTTACCAACGAACAAGATCGAAACACTTGGTTTAATGCGGCGGGGATGTTAATGGACGATGAACATAACATCTTTAAAAAAGCCATTGGTTATACCACCAGCCCTGGTAATTCCATCACCTATTGCGATCGCATCGTAGAAGGTACCCCCAACGGAGAAACGGGCATAGTAAAATTCCATGTCATGGTGCGCAAACACAAAAGTGTTTCTCGGGAAAACTTCAGAAGCTACCTCAGAGATACCTTTGCCCCCAGCATCATTAACAATGCTCACCTCTTAAAATTTAGACTCCATCTCTTTGATGACATAGATAACTCTCGTCCAGATGCGGCGGGAGTTATTCATTCAGAGACAGTGGGCAAAGAATATGATGCCGCTTACGAGATTGCCTTTGCCAATCACCTCGAGCGAGAAAAATTCTTTAACTCCTCCGAATACCAAAATGCCATCAAAAACGCTCCTCAGTATATCGAACAGATATGCCCTTTCCCCGAGCGTACCGCTTACACCTTTGTATATGACGGCACCATGACCCTCGCCGGGCAAAGAAGTTCCTATGTCGCCGAACTGATCACCGACATTGGCGCCGTCAACCAAGTAAAACCCGACATCACCGACTTGATGTTGCATCAAAACCTCGCAGGTAACTTCGCCTCCACTAATCAACAAACCACCATGAAAAAAAGAACCAACTATTATCAAGGACTCTCCGCAGATTACTCCCGCCCCGGCTTAGTTAGTTCCTATGTAGCCAAAAAGCTCATTGAAGATGCCGAGAAGATCGTTGCGATGAAAGAGCCTGTGTTACCTCAAATTGGGCCAGGCTACACCCTTGAGCAAATCGAAGCCGAAAACAAAGAATGGTGGCCTACCCATTGCGAAGCCCTCAGACAAGGAAGGGGAGACATTCTCACCGGGGAATATCGTGATGACCTAACCTATCTTTGCCAAGATGGACCCTACTACGGCTTAAACGAGCAGAGAGAAAGGGAAAAACACTGGTGGGCATTAATCGCTCAACCCGGAGTTACCATGTGTTGGCCCATCGTCATGTTTTCTGGGGAACATACCTACTTTGAATGGAAATGTGTTGATGACGAAACCAACGAAACCCTCGCTAAAGGTAACGTTACTTGGGTCAGAAGAGGACATAGAGGGGCTTGTTATCTCAAAACCGAACAACTCACCTTCTACCGTGATGTCTTCGCCCCTGGGGAGTTAATCCAATTAATCACCACCTAAATTGATTTATTTAACCAATAACTTATAAACCACTATTAGTAAGGAGAAAAAATGACGGATCAACCCTACAAAAATGCGGTTTTAGACGACCTAGAACTTCAGGAAGGGCTAAAAGCTATTAACCCCAAATTCGGTGACTTTGTCACCAGAGTGGCAGGGGAGGCTTGGGGATTACCCCTCATTGACCAAAAAACCAAAGCATTAATTACCATCGCCCTAGATGTGGTTAATCAAAGCCAAAATGGTCCGGGGAGTCCCTTCGGCGCCCATGTTGCCATGGCAATGAAACAAGGGGCAACCCGAGAGGAAATAGAAGAACTCCTTTTATTCCTTTGCCCCTACACAGGTTTTAATAAAGCTGCTGGTTGTTTTGGAGCTTTAAACGATTTTTTTTCCCAGTCCCAGTAGAGGATAAACCTATGACCTTAGAAACCATCACCACTAACAATTACGCCCCACGGGATGCCACAGGAAAAGTCGCCTTCTATGTTCTTCTTTGGAAGCGAGACGGCATCACCTTGGATCTGTTTGATAACTACTGGAAAGATGTCCATGGTCCAGTGTGTGCCAGACTCCCAGGGCAGTTTCAATATTGGCAATTTCATGTTGCCCATAGCGAAAATGGTCTATTTCCTAATATTGCTGGGGTAAATTCTTATTTTGATCCCGAAGATAACTTCGATGGCATTGCTGAGTTAACTTTTGCCAACGAACAAGATCGCACCACCTGGTTTACCGCCGCAGGTATCCTTATGGATGATGAGCATAATATCTTTAAAAAAGCCATCGGTTACACCACCAGCCCTGGTAACTCCATTACCTATGTGGATGGCATTGTCAATGGTAGCCCTAACGGGGTGAGTGGAGCGGTTAAATTCCATACCATGGTTAGAAAACAGCCCCATGTCAGTGTGGAGGATTTTCGCAACTATTTGCGCAATACTTTTGCTCCTTATATCAGTAAATCTTCTTCGGTTCTTAAATTTCGTCTTCATCTTTTTGATGCCATCGATAATTCCCGTCCTGATGCGGCAGGGGTAATTCATTCAGAAACCCCCGGCAAGGAGTATGATGCGGCTTTTGAGATTGCTTTTGGTAATCAGTTACAAAGGGAGCAGTTTTTTGCATCGGCGGAATATCAACAGGCTGTAGCCCAAGCAGGACAATATATTCAGTTGATTCGTCCTTTTCCCGAACGCACTGTATATACCTTTGTCTATGACGGTAAAATGACCCTAGCAGGAGAAAGAAGTTCTAAGGTATCGGAACTCATTTCCACCATCGGAGCAACCAACCAACTGCGATCTGATATTACTGATTTGATGCTCAAGGGTAACTATGAAGGGGCGATCGCCCCTGCACCATCCAATGGTCATCACAGTAATGGCAATGGTCATCAGCCCAACGGAAAAGTACCCCTAGAAGCCATTAATCCCAATGCTTCCCCCCGTACCATTGCCCAACATTTGCAAGGAGTCCAACATTTCGGAATCACCGTAAATAATTTGGATCTTGCCCTCGAATTTTACCTAGAGGTATTAGGGGGTAAAGTTGCCATTGGTGGTAACGGTTTTGTGGGCGAAGACTTACATAATCTGATCTTCCAAAAAGAAGATTTAGAAGCAAAACAAAAAGGTATTGATCCCCGTAGTTTAGGAGTTCCTGACATTCGGGATGGTAGTAAAGATGCCCTAGACGTGCGCTTTATTTCCTTTGGTAATACCTGCGTGGAGTTAATCCACTTCCGTGGGGCAAATCAAGATGAACACGCCCCCAATACCTTCGAGTCCATTCCCACAGGTATTGGTTATGTAAACGCGCCCCATCTTTCCTTCTTTGTCAAAGATGATGTGGATTTAGATGAATTTGCCCGTATGTTAGAAGAAGAATGTCACCGTCGGGGCATGACTAACGTAGTGGCAAACCGTACCATCCGCCTAGACTCTGAACAGGCAAGGGCGATCGCTCCTAAAAAATACGCCAAAACCGAGTTTCCCGGAGACTTTGACGGTTGGGCATTATTTTACTGCAAAGGGCCCAATGGCGAACAACTGGAATTTAACCAAGTACGCCGTAAAGCCAAAGAAAACTTTACCAGAGCGCAACGGGAATACAACATCGATAACCATAATCAGTATTGGGGTTTGAACGGTAGAGGATTTAGCCCTGCCAACCAAGAACTCAAAGCCCATTACAGCATTCCCGTTAACGCCCAAGCCGAGTCCGTGTGGGAAATTCTCCTCGATAAAATCGAAAACCCCGGCAACTATATGCCCTCCCCCGTGGAATATACCCGCACCCTCGAAAAATATACTGATGGAATGCTCAGGGAAGTTAAAACTTCCCAAATGCTAGTCAGAGAAAGAATTACCATTGATGAGTCCAATCGGATGATCACCTACGACATCCTCAACTATCCCATGTTCCAACCTCGATTCATCAATCAGGTAATCCAACCCAACGAACCGGGAAAACCCTCCTCCCCCATGCTAGTGAATGTTTTTCAACTTACACCCCTAGCCGATGGAGCCTTAGAACTTCCCGAAGCCCAGCCCTTTGTTCATGCCGCTAATCCCGAATATATCGAAAAAGCGACCTTACACATCAAAAATATAGTTGAACAAAAATACCCCGAAAATCCTATGAGTCAAATCACCACCAACAACCCCACCACCGAAGGCAGACTCTGCCAAATCGTTCGCCAAATGTTCCTCGCAGGGGAATCTATGAACGTCAACAACTTCGTTAAATTCTACACCGAAGATGCTCACTATCAATTCAGTAACTTCCCCGTAGCCTATGGGCCCGAAGGCATCAAAGGTGCCTCTGTGGACTTTCTCAACACCGTAGCCAAAGTTTACCATCACATTACTAAAATGTGGGAATATGGTGACACGGTCATCTGTGAAATGGAAGTTACCTATATTCGCCATGACGGTAAAGTATTCCGCTTACCCTGCTGTGACACTATCGTTTTCAAAGGGGATAAGGTGCAGGAATTACGCATCTATATGGACATTACCCCAGTATTTGCCACCCCTGCGGTAGAACCCGCCAAACCTGCCCCCAGTGCCAAAATTGGCGAACAACTCAACAAAATGTATGCGGCACTCCATGCAGGTAACTGGGAAGAATTTAAAACCTTCTTTACCCCCGATGTCCTCTATAAAATTGGTGCCAATGAGCCTGTAATCGGCCCTGATAACATTGCGGGTTTACTACAACATATTTACCAAACCCTCAAACTAACCACCCATAACACCCGTGGTATGTGGGAAGTGGACAATACCATCATCCTCGAAATGGATGCTAATTATGTCAACAAGAAAACCCAGAAATTTGTCCAAGTACCCTGTACCGATATTTATCGCTTTGACGGAGACAAAATCTTTGAGTGGCGCGTATATCCCGATGCTTCTCAAACAGGAGTTCAGTTATAAACCCTTGATTAATGGTTAACTGAACTCTTTTCACGGTGGGCAAAAATGCTCACCATCTTTGTTTTATATAACCGATTTAATAATCTTCATAATGATAAAACCATGAGAGCTCCATTTATCTATGTAACAGCCAATTTAAATGACATCATTGATGTTGATTTTTTACGTAATCCTTTCATCCGTGCCGACGTGGAAGCAGGTTCTGATCTGCTCAACCCTGATAGCTTACAAATTCAAGCCCCTAGTTTTATCGCCACAGGGTTTGATAGTAGCGGTAATCTAGTTTTCCAAGAAAAAACCACTGCTACCTTTCAACCCTCCCAAGGTTTGTATCTGGATGTGGTAACAGGGGAACAGACAGGGTTAGCTTTCGATATTTTTGAGTTTCTTGTGCCTCCCGAAGCTACGACAGTATTTCATTCCCATCTGCAAGGGGTGGAATTATTTTATGTACTCGGGGGAGATCCTTTCAATGATGATAACCCCAACATTGCGGATAACGATGAGGTCATTTTTGAATTAAATGCTGATTTGGACGGAGTATTTAATTTAGCAGATCCCAATAATCCTTTTTCCATTGTCAGGGATGAGGAAATAGAAATTAATGGGGTAGAACTAACCAAAGGCTCCTTTGTCGGTTTAGCAACGGGTAAAATTCATACTTGGTCAAATACAGGAAAAATACCCGCAAGAATCATCGCCCTACTCACCCCTGCGGGTATTGGGGAAGGTTTTGCCCGTGTAGGCGCCCCTGCGGGATTATACGATCCATCCCCCGAACCCCATCCTATTTTAGCGGCCAATAATACCAACAATTTAATTCCCACAGGTAGAACTCCCACCGAGGTGGAAGGGATTGTCCCGGGAGATCCAGAATTTTATGACTTTTTTACTCAGGTGGATTTTCAGCCCGAGGTATTACAATTTTTAGGCTTTAATCCGATTCCTCAAACCGTTGATGGGGTTGGTTCTCTGGTGTTATACGGAGTTCCTGCCGATGGTAGTCCTGCCTTTCAAATTGATCCCCCTGATGGCGGCCCTAGTGGTCTAGTTACCTCTGTGATTCCGGGATCTGCTTTGGTGGGGGATGATTCTCCGACCTTAGAGGATGCCATTCCTGCACCCTCAGATCCCTTTGCTAATACTTCTTTTGAAACTCCTTTCTCCTTAATGAGATTTGGGCAAAATGATGGTATTTTGAACCCTAACCCCGTGGCTACTAATTTATTTCAAATTGGCGCCAATGAATTTTATTCTCAAGTGACAACCACTCAGGAAGTATTCCGGGTTTTGAGTGGAGAGGTGGTTTTTTCCATTGGTGATTTTCAACAAACCGCATCGGAAGGGGATTATTTTTATATTGATGCGGGGCAAAATCTTCAGTTACAGGGTACTGCTAATACGGCTAATGTAATTCAATTTTCCGTTGCCAGTAGTCCTTTACCTGAAACTATTACCCTTCGAGTTGATACCACGGAGGATCAAAATGATGGTAGTGCGGAAAATGGTCTTTCCTTAAGGGATGCGATTATTATTGCTAATCGTAATCCTGTGGATAATTTTATTATTGAACTACAGGGAGGACAAACTTATCTCCTCGAAATTGATCTCCGAGATGAAAATGAAGCCTTGGCAGGAGATTTGGATATTCTGGCAGGGGGTAGGGTTGAAATTGTTGGCATTGGCGATCAAAAAGCGGTTATTGATGCTTCAGGATTGGAACAGGGCGATCGCGTCTTCGAGATTTTCCCCGGTGCCCAAGTACGTTTTGACAATCTAAAAATTACGGGAGGACGTACTACATTTTTTGGTGGTATCTTCAACGGTGGAGATTTAACCATTACTAACAGTGAAGTTAGTGGAAACTTTGTCGAATTTGACCATGCAGGAATTTACAACTCTGGTCGATTAGTAATCGATAATAGCTTGATTGCAGACAACGAAGCTACCCGTTTCACTGGAGGTATTGTTAATTTTGCTGGGGGTGATTTGGTTATTACCAATAGTGTCATTGAAAATAACCGAGCTAGTTTTGATAATGGGGGTATTACTAATTTTGGTACTGCCATGATTCAAAATACGAGAATTAATAATAATGATTCTCTGCAAAATGTGGGCGGTATTTTTAATGGTAATACCCTGACTTTAATTGATAGTGAAGTGATCGGCAACTCGGCAATTCTTAATAATGGTGGTATTTCTAACCTCGGTAGTTTGACCATCGAAAGAAGTACCATCGCTGATAATATTTCAGGACAATTTAATGGTGGGGTTGCCAATGGTGGCTTTATCAGTATTCAAGACAGTGTCATTCGTAATAACGTAGCCGCTCAGTTTAACGGTGGATTTGTTAATTTTGGCAATGCCATGATTAATAATACAGAAATTAGTAATAATGTTGCTGATTTTGATAATGGCGGTATTAGTAATAATGGAGCTTTAACCCTTACTAATAGTCGAGTTATCAACAACCGAGCCTTGCAGACAGGGGGCGGTATTGGTAACTATAACTTTATGAACGTTATTGGTACAGAAATCAGCAATAACAGTTCTAACATTGATGGTGGTGGTATCACCAACTATGGTACTTTTAACCTACAAAATAGCTCTGTGGTTGATAATCGTACCGCAGGTAATGGAGGGGCGATCGCCAATTATAACCGTGGTCAAGTGGTCGATAGTGTGATTAGTAACAACTCTGCGGAACTAGGAGACGGCGGTATTCTCAATAGCGGTAATATCAGCGTTATTCGTGGCACCATCGCCAATAACATCACCCGAGGAGATAATGGTGGTGTGGGCAACTCTGGCAGTGCAACCCTTGTTGATAGTACCGTGGAGAATAACCAAGCCCTCAACAACGGAGGATTAGGAAATTCCCTCGGAACTTTGGAAATAGTCAGAACTTCCATTCTCAATAACTCAGCAGTACAACGGGCAGGGGGTGTCGGTAATGGTGATAATCGACCTGACATTGCCAGTAATACTACCATTATTGACAGTTTAATTAGTGGTAACAGTGCTGCGGTGGATCCGGGAGTATCCAACTTTGGTGATGCAGGAGACATATTAGATATTGACTCCCTAACAGTCATTACTGATAATTTTGTGACCAGTGCCAACCAACTCCCAGAAATTCCCATTATTGTCGATATTCCTTCCCCCCCTGGTGTGGGAGAGCCTCCTTCTGTGGGTTCTAATATCTTTGCACAGGTATTATCCCAACTAATCTCGGGTCAAGGTTCTAGCAATATGATGGGCGCTAATTCCCCATTATTTAGCTAATGAATCAATTATGAGAATTTGAAATTTCTTTTCCCCTTTATTAAGGCAGGGGTAATTCAGAGTGGGAATACAAAAACGCTGAAACCTTATTACAATCATAAACCCTTCCTTTATTCCCTGCCCTAATCAGATTAATGAACCGTAAAAAGTATAATAAGAAAAACCATGAGAGCACCATTTATCTATGTAACAGCCAACTTGGATGACATCATCGACGTTGATTTTTTACGTAATCCTTTCATTCGAGCCGACGTGGAAGCAGGTTCCGATCTGCTCAACCCTGATAGCTTACAAATTCAAGCCCCTAGTTTTATCGCCACAGGGTTTGATAGTAGCGGTAATCTAGTTTTCCAAGAAAAAACCACTGCTACCTTTCAACCCTCCCAAGGTTTGTATCTGGATGTGGTCACAGGGGAACAGACAGGGTTAGCTTTCGATATTTTTGAGTTTCTTGTGCCTCCCGAAGCTACGACAGTATTTCATTCCCATCTGCAAGGGGTGGAATTGTTTTATGTACTCGGGGGAGATCCTTTCAATGATGATAACCCCAACATTGCGGATAACGATGAGGTCATTTTTGAATTAAATGCTGATTTGGACGGAGTATTTAATTTAGCAGATCCCATGAACCCTTTTTCCATTGTCAGGGATGAGGAAATAGAAATTAATGGGGTAGAACTAACTAAAGGCTCCTTTGTCGGTTTAGCAACGGGTAAAATTCATACTTGGTCAAATACAGGAAAAATACCCGCAAGAATCATCGCCCTACTCACCCCTGCGGGTATTGGGGAAGGTTTTGCCCGTGTAGGTGCCCCTGCGGGATTATACGATCCATCCCCCGAACCCCATCCTATTTTAGCGGCCAATAATACCAACAATTTAATTCCCACAGGTCGATTATTTAATTCTACCGAGGTGGAGGGAATCGTTCCTGATGACCCCGATTTTTATGACTTCTTTAAACAGGTGGATTTTCAGCCCGAGGTATTAGAATTTTTGGGCTTTAATCCCATTCCCCAAACCGTTGAGGGAGTAGGTTCTCTGGTGTTATACGGAGTTCCTGCCGATGGTAGTCCTGCCTTTCAAATTGATCCCCCTGATGGCGGCCCTAGTGGTCTGGTACTGGGCGATCGCCCCGGGTCTGCCATTGTGGGGGATGATTCTCCTACCCTAGAGGATGCCATTCCTGCCCCCCTAGATCCCTTTGCCAATACTTCTTTTGAAACTCCTTTCTCCTTAATGAGATTTGGACAAAATGATGGTCCCCTAAACCCCAACCCCGTGGCTACTAATTTATTTCAAATTGGGGTAAATGAAGTTTACATTCAAATGACCGATGATCAAGAAGTATTTCGCATCCTTGAGGGGGCGGTCATTTTCCGCATTGGCGAGTTTGAACAACTAGCCCAAGAAGGAGACTATTTCTATATTGACCGAGGTCAAACCTTTGAATTGCGAGGTACTCCTTTAACCGCCAACGTCATTCAATTTACCATCGCAGGAGACAGAACAGAACCTGACCCCATCACCTCCCCCAATGAACCACCCACAAGTATCTTCCCCCCTGTGGGCTTCAATTTATTTGGTCGAGGAATTCCCAACAACCCCGGACAAGGGGCGAGGGAAAATCGGGGTAACGCTCCTAATGTCTTAGCCAACCTTTTCGCCAACAACCTTCCCCCCGGATTTAATAACCCCAATAATATGGGTATGGGCCCTGTCAATGCCCAGGGAAGACCATTCCAAAATGCCATGTTGGGAAACCAAACCACCGAAGCATCAATTATTACTGCCTCTGCTGATAGTAGCATTTTTGCTTAACAACAAATAATTTCGTCAGAAAATTAATTTTTTCTGACGATCATCAATACTCAAAATTTATCCAGACTAACTCCTAATGAGTACACTACCGCTTCTTTCCTCCCTTGAAAACGGCTACATTATCGGTCAACAAAACTTCGATAGTTGGAGCCAAGGATTTAACCCCGATGGATACCTCAAAGTTTTACCTAGACCTAACGAAAAAGTAGTTTATCAAGATCCCTTCTTGCAATGGCAGATTGATCATCAAAACTATCAAGATGGTGTATTCGTATCCCGAGGTGCCAATGGGGAATACTATTCTAGTTGGGGGCCTGCGGATACCTTGGAAATCGATCTTTATATGGACGAACTAGAGCAGATCGTCATCGATGGTTTTGGTATCCTACAACAAGGAGACGGTTTTATTGATTGGCTAGGAAAAGCGACCCCCTACGACATTCTCAGGGCTTACAACGGTCGCATCCCTGGCCCAATGTTGATCACAGAGCCGGGAGATACCCTGAAAATAACCCTCCATAACAACCTCGATCAGCCCACCAATTTTCATACCCATGGTTTGCACGTTTCCCCCGTCGGTCATGGGGATAATGTTTTAGTTACCATCGCCCCGGGAGACAGTTGGGACATAGAAATAAAAATCCCTGAGAATCACTTTATCGGGCCCCAATGGTACCATCCCCACCTCCATGGACTAACCAATGAGCAGGTAGCTTCGGGTTTAGCAGGTTATCTATTAATTAATCCCCGTCATGATCTCCCTGACCTAGATAAGTTTGATCCCGTTACTAACCCAGCCTTTTTCATGGCGATTCAAACCTACGGCATCCAACAGGAATATCGCCCTAGTCGTCCTAATGATCCCCTCAATCAATCGGCGGATTCTTCCTTCTCTCTCCCCGCAGGGACTCCCCTTGCCCAAACCATCAACCAAGATGGGGATCCTGTATATACCATCTCCAATGCCCCCTATGTCACCTATAGCGGACTCGTAGCAGGGTATGATCCCACTGATCCCCTCGGGGGAAGACCCTACGGAGAAGGTTTGTTCCTCGAACCTGTGGAGAATGTCATCCATACCATCAATGGACAGTATAACCCCACCATCGAAACCACCACGGGGGAATGGAATTTATTTTCTTTTGCCAACATGAGCGTTAATTCTTTCTTTATCGTTCAACTCTATAAAGAAGAAGCGGATGGAACCCTTACCCCTCAAGAACTACTCTTAACGGCGATCGATGGTGATGCGGCGGGGGTTGTGGAGGGCATTCGTCGGGAGGTAATGGACAGCCCCATCCTTAATCCGGGTTCTCGTATTTCGTTACAAAACTGGTTTGAGGAACCGGGTAAATATTATTTTCTTGCCAATGGTACCGCCGAATTAATTGGCGATCATGCTCCTTTCCTAACCCAAAATAAAGGATTTGATGATGGTCATCTAACTTGGGCTCCTCAAGTGTTGGCGACGGTAGAAGTGACGGGGGATCCCACTCCTACGGGGGCTTTTCCTGAAGCGTATGATTTTCTGATTCAAGAAAGCAACAAGATCAATAATTTGGTAGATCGGGCTTTGGCAGGAGATGTGGATAAGGAGAGAACATTTGTTTGGTCTGCAAATGTGGGCGGTGCCATCAGTGAAGGTAGAATGCCTGATGATACGGATGTAGCAACTTTTGAGGGAACTTATCGGATTAATGGAGAATATTATGCCACCGAAGGCATCGCCATGACTCCTTTAACCATGCCCATGTTGGGTACCACAGAAATTTGGGATGTGGTCAATATTTCTGGTATCTCGGATCCTAGTTTACAGGTCGATTTTCCTCTCCTAGAATGGCATCCTTTCCATATCCATCAAAATGATTTTGTGGTCTTAGAAATTAATGGTATCCCTGTTAGTGATATTCAACAAAACTACTTAGAACGGGTGTTAAGTGATACCGTTGCCCTTCCCCCTGCCCACGCCCCCGGTTCGGTGACTCCCCAAAACCCCTATGGTACTCCCCAAATCAACGGTAATCCATCGGTGGTGAGGATTTTAATGGAGTTTCTTGATTTCCCTGGGGCTTATGTCAATCATTGTCATATTCTTTTCCATGAGGATGCGGGGATGATGGCGGTGGTAAGGGTGATTTTGAATACGGAAGATACTTGGCTTGGTTTGGACAATGATCATGGGGATTCTATTCATCTATCCCAAGCTAGTAATACTGATAATCAAATCCATCTCACTCCCTATGGTCACGGATTTTCAGGAGGGGTTCAAGTGGCGATCGCCGATATAAACAACAAAACCATCCGAGATCCTAACAATGTCAATGTCAATGACAACATAACCGATGTTGCCACCATTCAAAGACAACTCACCAATCCTAACCAAGAATTTGCCATCAAAGTATTTGACGGTGACACCCTGTTTATCAACTCTGAATTTGCATATCACTTTTCAGGGAATGATCCCAATACCCTCCTCGCCGAAATCAGACCCTTTCAAGATATTAACACCAGTACCGATAACATTACCTCCATTGCCGCAGGAGACATCAACGGGGATGGCTTTGCCGATATAGTGGTGGGCATTGGGGGAGGAATCGCCCCCCGTGTGGAAATCTATAGCGGTCAAAACTTTCAATTACTGGGTCGTTTTAATCCTTTCCACCATGAAGAATTTACGGGTAACATTAATATTGCCGTGGGAGACATCAACGGTGATAACTTCGATGACATTATCATCTCCCAAGGGGCAGGAGGAAGAGGATTAGTTGAATTATATGATGGACGTGAATTTGACCGCATCATTCGTACAGGGGAAATTAACACCCTAAGCCCCAATGGTGTCGCCCATGAAACCGAAATCTTAACCAGTGAATTTCAACCCTACGGGCCCCACTTTACAGGTGAAGTGAAAGTGACATCGGGTTATGTCTTACAAACCCCCGACGAACCCAATGGCTTACCAGTACAAACCGCAGGGGCGAATATTACCACCATGGCGATGGGAGATATACCCCATGGTCATGATCAAATCAAAATCCACGCCCTTCTCGGAGGACATGGTCATCATAGCTCTTCCCATCTGACACCCCAATCTGCTCATGATCATAGTAATCATGGAGGAGATGATCATTCTGCTTCTGGCAATGATCAAATATTACTACAAACATCCTTCACCCCCGATGTGGAATTAACTAATTTTGCTGGTACATTTGCTGATATACATAGCAAAAGAGGTAAAGGAGTCATTTTGGCTCAAGATATTAACGGTAAAGAGCAATTCATTAGTTTACACCAACAAAATAATCCTCAATTTATTGCCATTGATAGTCATACACCTTCTCCCCAACCCCCTGTTTCTTCTCCTCGAGGTATTTTTGACGATGTACTCCAACCCTTAATTATGCTTCGCCATCATTCTCTGGCTAGTTTGATGCAAGAATCTTTTGCTTTTAGTCATCATGGTTCCTCATCAGCTTCGCCCCATGGTCATGACATTATTTCCCATCATGGGCATCATCCCATCTCTAATGTGGGTCATCAAAATCCTTTAGTTGCAAATATCAGTTAATCTCAATGGTTAATCAGTTCGACTTTTAAAGGTTTTATTTAATTTCTTAATACCTTGATATTTTTCGACCTTTGAAAATGACAATTTTCTTTGTTATTTAACAAAAATCTTAAGTGTACTTAGGTAAAAATACTAAGAGAATAATTGTCTTAAGATTATCTTAATATTTATCTTGAAAAAAATACTTACAAAATTTAGATATTTTTTCTGGTATTTTGCTTTATCGTAAAAGAGTAACTTGTTTTCGAGAAAGTGAATATGGTCAGTAAAGTTTACATAAATTAATATCTTTTTTTTACATAAAGAGTTATATATAGGAAGTATATTAGGAGCAATCAGTAATGGTCGAAAATATAACTAAAATAAGTTATTAAATAATTACGATTTAGTCCAATAAAATAAATTGCAATTTTAAGAAAAGATAAAAGTATGTCCAAAGGAAAAATTGGTGTAATTATTGAAGAACATTTCGACGCTACCGAATATCGTCGTTTTAATGAGTTCTTTCCAGAACATGGCTACGAAGTGGAGTATATTTCCCATTTATGGGGTAATGAATCTTTGAAATTTGGTTCTAACCCTGAAAATGATGTCATCGAATTTCACGCCACCGTAAGCACAGAAATAAATGATGTTCAGCCCTCCGATTATAAAGGAATTATTTGTATCGGAGCTTACGCTATGGATAGACTGCGCTATCAAGTAAGTGTTAAAAAAGGTCAAAAAAATACTGCTCCTGCGGTGGAATTTCTCAGAAAAGCAGTGCAAGAAGATAAAGTTAAATTGGGAACAATTTGCCATAGTTTATGGTTATTTTGTGCTGATCCTGATTTACTAAAAGGTAAAAAAGTTACCTGTGCCCATAACATTATTTGTGATGTGGAAAACGCAGGGGGAGATGTAGTTTATGAGGGAGATGTAACCTCTGATTTGGTTATTGATGGTAACTTAATTACAGGGAAACATCCGGGGGTTGTAGATCAGTTTTTAGATGCTTTTTTGGCGGAAATAGAAAAATAAAAAACCGAGCTAAAAGTTATTTTGATTACCTCTAAAAACCATTATTTTTTTGAAACAAAATACAATTAATTATCTGAACGTAGGACAAAACAAATGACTCTTTCCATTGATTTTCCCTTTTCTGATCTCATCGCTGGTTATGTAACTAGCCATGATTCTGCTAATGATTCTTTCACCATCAAAACCTCTGACGAGAGAGAATTTAAAGTCAAACTTAGCCCCATGGCCTATGCCAAACTGATTCAAAATTTTGATGAGGCTTATCCTGATGCCACAGGCAATATGCGTTCAATGTTGCAAGTTGGACGCTTTTTGTTTGTTTACGGTGTATTTTATCCTGATAGTGAATATTTTGATGCCAAACAAATTGTTTTTGCAGGACGCAAGAAAAATGATTATGTCTTTGAAAAACAAAACTGGTGGATCAATCAAGTCAATGCTTTAGGTAAGTTTTATCTCAAAGCTCAATTTGGGGATGGGGAGTTTGATTACCGTAGATATAGAACTTCTCTTTCCATTAGTGGTATTCAATCAGAAACTAGCTTTCGTCAAGAAACCGATACTATTTCCCGTTTAGTATATGGTTTTGCTACGGCGTTTATGATGACAGGTAATGATAGTTTCCTCAAAGCTGCGGAGAGGGGAACGGAATATTTACGGGAACACATGAAATTTGAGGATCTCGATGAGGGGATTGTCTATTGGTATCATGGTATTGATGTTAATGGCGATCGCGAAGAGAAAATATTTGCCTCAGAATTTGGGGATGACTATGACGCTATTCCTGCCTATGAACAAATCTACGCCCTCGCAGGTCCGATTCAAACCTACCGTTGTACAGGGGATCCTCGCATTATGGAGGATACGGAAAAAACCATCAAACTATTTAACGAATTTTTCCTAGATAAAGGGGAACATGGTAGCTATTTCTCCCACCTAGACCCCATCATGTTAGACCCCCTCAGCGACACCCTAGGACGCAATAAAGGGCGTAAAAACTGGAACTCCGTGGGGGATCATGCTCCTGCCTATTTGATCAATCTCTGGTTAGCCACAGGCAAACAGGAGTATGCCGATATGTTGGAGGATACCTTTGATACCATTGCCAAATATTTCCCTGATTTTGATAACAGCCCCTTTGTACAGGAGAAGTTTTATCAAGATTGGACTCCCGACAAAACTTGGGGATGGCAACAGGACAGGGGTGTAGTAGGACATAACTACAAAATTGCCTGGAACTTGATGAGGATGCAAAGCCTCAAACCCAAGGAAGAATATGTAGAACTTGCCAAGAAGATTGCTGACTTGATGAACGAACACGGGAGCGATCGCCAACGGGGTGGATGCTATGATGTGGTAGAAAGAATCGTCCCCGAAGGGGAAAAATATCATCGCTACGTATGGCATGATCGCAAACCATGGTGGCAACAAGAACAAATGATCCTTGCCTACTTCATCCTTGCGGGGGTACTAGACGATCAAGACTACCATCGCCTTGCCCGTGAATCATCTGCCTTCTATAACGCTTGGTTCTTGGACTTAGAAGACGGCGGAGTTTACTTTAACGTCCTTGCCAACGGTATTCCCTTCCTCGCAGGGGGTAACGAAAGAGGCAAAGGAAGTCACTCCATGAGTGGTTATCACTCCTTTGAACTCTGCTACCTTGCCGCCGTATATACTAATCTGTTGGTGGTTAAACAACCCATGGACTTCTACTTTAAGCCCATCCCCGGTGGGTTTGAAGACGATATTTTAAGGGTATCCCCCGATATTTTGCCCCCCGGTAGTATCAAAATTGACAGGGTAGAAATTGATGGCGAACCCTACAGCAACTTTGATGCCCATGCCTTGACTGTGAAGTTACCCAAAACTGATACCCGAGTCAAAGTAAAAGTAACCATCGCCCCCGTATAAAACCAGCAATGACAGGCGTAATACCTGTCATTCTTCCTTTTATCCAAACTATCAATCAGAGTAATGGAAATAAATATTACCAATCAAGACAGTATCCAAATTGCCACCATTCAAGGAGATATAGACTCCTCCGTCGCTTCTGAAGTGACAGACACCATTATTCCCCTAGTCACCGAAAACGCCAAAATTATTCTTAATATGACAGGGGTAGAATATATGTCCAGTGCAGGACTGAGGATTCTACTTTCCACCTACCGCCAAGCCACTGCCAAGGAAGCAAAATTAATTTTGGTCGGATTATCAGAAGACATCAAAGATACCATGTCAGTCACAGGATTCCTCGACTTTTTCACCGTCAGTGATTCCATTGATGATGCCAAAAAACAACTAGAAGGATAGTTTTTAACCATCTTCTCCACCGCAAAAATTAAGAGCAAGAATAACAATGCAAAGAATTGATGTCCACCCTACCCATACCCATGGGAAATTTAAACTAAGACGGGGAAACCCTGCCCCTTTTGGTGCAACCTTTGTGCCGGGGGGAGTAAACTTTTCTATTTTCTCTAGTCATGCCACCTCCTGTACTTTGGTTTTGTTCAAAAAACACGCCCCCGAACCCTTTGGAGAGATACCCTTTCCTGATGAGTTTAGAATCGGTAATGTTTACTCGATGATTGTCTTTGATTTGGACTATGAAAACATCGAATATGGTTATCGCATGGATGGGCCCAATAACTTCCAAGAAGGTCACTGGTTTGATAAAAGTAAAGTATTACTAGATCCCTACGCCAAAATTATTGGAGGGCGTGATGTGTGGGGAACTCCCCCTGACTGGGATGATATGTACCACCATCGAGCGCGTATCGCCTTTGATGATTTTGACTGGGAAGACGATCGCCCCTTAGAAATCGCCCCCGAGGATCAGATTATCTACGAAATGCACGTCCGTAGCTTTACCAAACACGAATCCTCTGGCATCAAGGAAAGCCATAGAGGTACCTTTGCGGGGATTCGAGACAAAATTCCCTATCTCAAAGAATTAGGGGTCAATGCTATCGAACTGATGCCCGTCTATGAATTTGATGAGTTTGAAAACAGTCGCCCCAACCCCACCACTGGGGAAACCCTTTATAACTACTGGGGATATAGTACCGTGGGCTTTTTTGCTCCCAAGGCAGGTTACGCCGCCACGGGTAAGTTTGGGATGCAGGTGGACGAACTTAAAGCCATGGTTAAGGAATTACACAAAAATGATATTGAGGTAATTCTTGATGTGGTATTTAACCATACCGCCGAAGGCAACGAACGGGGCCCGACCATTTCTTTCCGAGGGGTTGATAACAAAACCTACTATATGCTTACCCCCGAAGGTTATTATTACAACTTCAGCGGTTGCGGTAATACCCTTAATTGTAACAACCCCATCGTCCGTGGTATCGTTCTTGATTGTCTCCGTTATTGGGCGGCAGAATACCACATTGACGGGTTTAGGTTTGACCTTGCCTCCATTTTAGGTCGAGATCCCTGGGGCGCTCCTTTATCCAATCCTCCCCTCCTCGAAACCTTAGCTTTTGACCCTATTTTGGCAAAATGTAAACTCATTGCCGAAGCATGGGATGCAGGGGGTTTATATCAGGTGGGTTCTTTCCCCGCCTATGGCAGATGGGGGGAATGGAACGGTAAATATCGGGATGCCATTCGTAAGTTTCTCAAGGCGGATACCACCGTAGGGGAAATGGCTCAACGGTTACAGGGTTCTCCAGATCTCTATGAAGGGGCAGGAAGGGCGCCTGCTACCTCTATTAACTTTATCACCGCCCACGATGGTTTTACCCTCATGGATATGGTTTCCTACAACGGGAAGCACAACGAAGCCAATGGGGAAAATAATAATGATGGTAGTAATGATAATGATAGTTGGAACTGCGGTTGGGAAGGGGAAACCGACAACGAATATATCAACGCCCTGCGCCATCGTCAGATCAAAAATGCGATCGCCCTATTGATGGTATCCCAAGGGGTGCCGATGATGTTGATGGGGGATGAAATGGGGCGTACCAAATATGGCAACAATAATACCTATTGCCACGACAACGAACTAAACTGGCTCAATTGGGATTTACTCAAGAAAAATAACGATATATTCCAGTTCACCAAAAACTGCATCAACTTCCGTAAAGCCCACCCCGTATTGCGTAATACTTGGCATTTCCAAAACCGTGATTATGTAGGCAGTGGCTACGCCGATATTTCTTGGCATGGTACCCAAGCCTGGAATGCCGATTGGTCGGAAGATGCCAAAGCCATCGCCTTTATGCTCTGTGGTGAACACGCCAAGGGTGGCACCGTGGAGGACAATTATGTCTATGTCGCCACCAATGTTTATTGGGATGCCCTCTGGTTCGAGATTCCCCAACTTCCCCCCGGGCTTCAATGGCACGTATTCGCTAATACTGCTATGCCTTCCCCCGAAGACAGTTGGACACCGGGATCTGAACCTGTATTACAAGATCAATACGGGATGTTAGTGGGCGATCGCTCCACAGTTATTTTAGTGGGCAAATAATTGACAACCTGACCGCTATCTTTAACAATTTAACCTTTGAATTTATTAACACATAGGAGTTTTAACCCATGGCATTAGATTTAACTTTGACCGTAGAAAACGAAGTGGCAAAAATCACCCTCGCAGGGGAATTGGATGGTAGTAATGCCGCCGATTTCAAAACCAAAATCGAAGAAGCCGCCGCCGCCGAACCCAAAAAATTAGTCTTGTTCATGAATGATTTAGAGTTCATGGCTAGTGCTGGTTTACGGGTATTAGTGTTTTCTAAACAAAAAATGGGTGCAGGGGTCGATGTTTATGTAGTTGGTGCCGATGAAATGATCCTCGAAACCATCGAAAAAACTGGTTTACATCACAGTTTAATTATTCAAGAAACCTTTGAATAAGACTTGTTGAAGTCCCCCACAATTGGGGGATTTACGCAGCAAAGCAGTTATCTTTTTTCTCACTCTCAATTTACAAATTGCCAAAAATAAGAAAATCAAAGGAGAATTTACCTGGGCCTACCAATACAAACATAAGGGCGATCGCAAGGTAAACCAAAGAAGCCTCATAGGAAGTACCGGGGGCATCTGGTCTTTCCTTCATAAAAGGTACCCCTTTCATAAAATTTAAAATCAGAGCGAAACCCATGGCCCCAGTGAGGGCAAGGGAAGCCAGAAAAGTTAGGATACCTGCCGCCATCGCCAAACCGCCCCCAAAAATAGTCAACGCCCCCAAGGCTTGTAAAAACCCTGGAATACCTGAAGGTTTAGGCATATCCATCCATGTAAAAGGTCTACTTAACATAGGACGACCATAAAACATTAAAGTCACCCCCCAAGTTCCTCTTAAAATCATTAATCCAATACCTTCTAATCCACCATGAAACTCAGGCAATAAATTAATTAAGTTATTAACGTCTAGCATTATCTCTTTTTTTAGTTTACTGTATAGATTCTTTAAATTTATAGCATTTATACTTCTATTAATAAATTAAGTTTTTTTGAATATCTTTTTTCCACAATCCTAATTTTATTTTCTTCATTGATAAAACTTCATACTTAAGTAACATTGACCAGAATAATTATTTTTTTAAGAAATATTGAATATTTTTCTCATTACAAAAAAGGCGATTAAAATAAGAATTAAAAGATTAATTAACCCTTTTATAAAAATGTATATAAAATGCTCACTAATAATGTCAGACCCATACCAGCTTTTTTAAGCAATACTTTTAAATATCTATTATTTACCCTAATCATTTTAGGATGGACTAATAAATCAGTTTTTGCCCAAGAGCAAACGGAATCTGCCTCCCCCGATTTTTTGCCCACAAACACCTCATCCATGAACCAAATTAATCGGGTGTCCAATCTTCGGGATGTATCCCCCACCGATTGGGCCTATGAAGCATTGCGCAGTTTGGTAGAACGATATGGATGTATTGTCGGTTATCCTGATGGTACATTTAGGGGCGATCGCGCCCTAAGCCGCTATGAATTTGCCGCAGGATTACAAAGTTGTCTTAACCAAATAGAAACCCTCATCGGGCAAGGGGGAGTCAACACCGAAGACTTAGAACAACTGCAAAGACTAACCCAAGAATTTAGCCCCGAACTAGCTAATCTCGGCAACCGTATCGATAACCTAGAATCCAGAATCGCCTTTCTCGAAGATAACCAATTCTCCACCACCTCCAAACTCCTCGGAAACCTAGTCACCCAAACCAACTTTTATTTTGGAGAAAAAGGAGAAGCCCAAGCCAGTTTACAATACAACGCCTTTCTCGCTAGTATTACCAGTTTCACAGGTAGAGACTCCCTCCTTGTGGGTTTCGCCTCCACCAATACCACCTTTCCTAATATTGCCAACACCAACGATGGCAGAATGGTAGGAGCCACCAGAGAAGGAACCAGCTACGCAGCCTCCGCAGGAGACTTGAGGGGAGACATCCGAATTATCAACCTCAATTATGACTTTCCCATCACCGACAATCTTCGTGCCACCCTTACAGGGGTTAACCGCTTCAACTTTTCCCCAGCCTTTCTTGGTAACTTTGTCACTGAATACACCTTCGGACGAGGGCCCGTGAGTGCCTTTGCCACTGCCCCCCCTGTATATCTTATCGGGGGCGGTAATGGCGGTTTTGCCCTCACCTATCAAGCCTCCCCCTCCACCGTACTTTCGGCAAACTATAACACCACCTTTGGTAATGATCCCGAATTTGGTTTAAGTAAAGGGGATTATGTGGCTAGTTTTGAAGTCAAATATAATCCTAGCCCCCGATTTTTTGTACAAGCACTGTACCAAAACGGTTATTTTGGACCGGGGAATTTCGGTTTTAACAACGGTCAATTTTTCCAAGATAGCGGTTTTGTCGGCACAGCCCTTGCCAATCGTTTTGCCAAACCGGGGGTACTTTTCCCCGATGCTTCGGCGGTATCGACCAATGCTTATCAGGTGGGAGGATATTATGTATTTAGTCCGAGGTTTTCCCTCGGTGGTTGGGTGAATTTTATTAATGCCCGACTGATCGAAAAGGGGGATGCAGAAATTTGGAGCTACTCTATTCAAGCGGCTTTTCCTGACTTGTTTCGGGAGGGTAACTTAGGAGGTTTGGTGGTAGGAGTAGAGCCTACTTTGACGGGTTTAAGAACCGATTTACCCCATGCCAGTTTCAAAAATGATACCTCTTTGCACATAGAAGCCTATTATCGCCACCAAATTAACCGCAATATTTCCATCACTCCTTATCTAATCTGGATTACAGCCCCCAATCAGGATCGGGATAATTCTAGTTTTGTGGTCAGTGGTTTTAGAACCATTTTTAGTTTTTAATTATTAACCTTAATCTTGTGAACAGCCATGATTGAAAAATTAACGGTTCCCGCCAGTTTAGATTCCCTAAAACCCATCGCTGAATATGTGATGAAAGTTGCTAAAATGTTCGGATTAGAAAAAAAGGCAATGTATAAGTTAAGGTTAGCAGTGGATGAGTTGGCAACTAATATTGCCAATTATGCCTATGCAGATAACGATAACCCTCAAGAAAAGGAGATTTTTTTGGAATCTGATATTTCTGAGGGGGCTTTGATTATTACGATCAAAGATAATGGGGTTCCTTTTGATCCTACCAACAAAATAGAATCGGAAATAGAAGTAACCAAGGAACCTATAGAAGAACGAAAAATTGGCGGTTTAGGAATTTTTCTCGCCTTTGATGGAGTGGATGATTTTTCTTATCAGAGGGTTAATGAACAAAATATCAGTGTTTTAACGGTTTATCATTCCACCGATTAAGGGCATTCTTATTGATAGCTATATTATTCTTTATCAAAGTACATTAATGATCGCAAATCAAGGGATTCAGGATTTTTTTGAACATAGCGTTAGTCAATCTCCCCAAGCCATGGCATTGTTGACTGACGATGAACAGCTGACCTATGGGGAATTAAATGCTCGGGCGAATCGTCTGGCTCATTATCTGCGCAGTTTGGGCATTGGTTCCCGTGAGGATATGTTGGTGGGGGTATGTTTAGAGAGGAAAGCTCATTTAATAGTTGCTTTGTTGGCTATTTTGAAGGCAGGGGGTGGTTATGTACCCCTTGATCCCCACTATCCCCAAGATCGTTTGGCTTTTATGGTACAGGATTCGGGATTGTCGGTGTTAATCACCCAAGATGCTTTTTTGGCTCATTTACCGCAGGATGGGGTGAAGGTGGTGAATGTAGATCGGGATGATTTTCTGGGTTTTGACGATGATAATTTGTCGAGAGTTAATGAAGCTCATAATTTAGCTTATGTCATCTATACTTCGGGTTCTACGGGCATTCCCAAGGGGGTGGAAATTGAACACCGTAACACCATTGCCTTTATTGAATGGGCGATCGCCTTTTTTAGCCCCGAAGAATTGTCAGGGGTATTGGCTTCAACCTCGGTATGTTTTGATTTATCGGTGTTTGAGATTTTTGTGCCTCTGAGTGTGGGGGGTACGATTATTTTGGTAAATAACATTCTTCATTTACCCGAATCTCCCCATCGGGAGCGAGTTACCCTCATTGATACAGTTCCTAGTGCGATCGCCTCTTTGACGAAAATAAAAAGTATTCCCCCCAATGTAAAAACCGTTAACCTGGCAGGGGAAGCACTGACCAATAATATCGTGCAGGAAGTCTATCAATTTGAGCAGGTAGAAAGAGTTTACAATCTCTATGGTCCTTCAGAAGATACCACCTACTCCACCGTCGCCCTCATTCCCAAAGGATTTGATGATGTTCCCCCCATCGGTGAACCCATTAGCCAAACAGAAGTACATTTATTGGATGAAAACCTAGAACCCGTGGAAAAAGGCATCATTGGTGAAATTTACCTCACAGGGGCAGGAATTACGAGGGGATACCGTCATCGCCCTGATTTGACTGCCGAGCGCTATTTACCCAATCCCTTTGAAGCTGATACCACCTCGAGGATGTATAAAACGGGAGATTTAGGTATCTATTTAAATAATGGTCAATTAAAATTTGTCGGGCGACAGGATCAATTAGTTAAATTTAGGGGTTTTAGGGTAGAACTGGGGGAGATTGAGGCAACCCTGACCAAGCATCCCCTCGTGGATAGGGCGGCGGTAATTCTCCATCATTTTGATGATGATGATCAAAGATTGATTGCTTATGTAACTCTGAAAAAAAGTGATGTGGACAAAAATCAGATCTTAAGCCAAATCCGTGAATATTTAAGGGAAAAACTACCTCCCCACGAAGTGCCAGGGGGTTTTATGGTGTTGGATCAGTTGCCCGAAACCCTCAACGGAAAAATTAATCGTCGTGCTTTACCTACCCCAGAACGTCATTTACTATGGGATAGTGCCACCCAATGCTCCTATGTTGCCCCCCGTAATGCCATGGAGGAAAGATTGGTGCAAATGTGGCAATTAGTCCTCAAAATTGAACCTATCGGGGTTCAGGATAACTTTTTTGACCTTGGGGGTAATTCCCTGAGTGCGATCGCCCTTATCCACGACATCAACAGCCAATTTAATACCAATATATCCCTCGGGGTATTTTTAGAAAGTTCCACCATCTCCTGCCTGAGTAAAAATATTGAGCAAAAGAGGGAGCTTTCCCAGATCGAAAAACACACCAGCACCCTCGCCACCGACATCATACTGCCCGATGACATTCACCCCCAAACTCCCTTTAATCCTCATAAAAACTACCATACCGCTCTGCTGACAGGGGCTACAGGTTTATTAGGATCTCACCTCCTCTCAGAATTGCTCACCGCCACCGATTATCAAATATACTGCCTAGTGAGGGCAAAAGATGAAGATCAAGCCCGACAAAGAATTAGAAACAAACTAGAAACAAATCATCTCTGGCAGTCCCACTGGGAATCAAGGATCATCCCCCTTATGGGTGATTTGGGCAAACCCTCCCTTGGTTTAAACCCCCAACAGATGGAACTTTTGAGCGAAAAAATAGATGTGATTTACCATTGTGGGGCTTGGGTAAATATCGTTTATCCCTACTCCTCCATGAGAGCCTCAAATATTGAAAGTACCAAAGAAATCATCAAACTCGCCTGTAAAAATGATTGTAAACCCATTCATTATATTTCCACCACCGATGTGTTTTCCTCCCAAGACATCAGAAAAATAGCCATCAATCAGAAACCTGATGGTGATTATCTCTGCGGTGGCTACGCCCAAACCAAATACGCCGCCGAGGAATTATTACAACAAGCCCAAAAACGAGGATTACCAGTATCTATCTTCCGTCCGAGTAATATCATCGATGCCCACCAATCAGATCCTACCCTTGTCACAGAATTTATACCCAGAATGTTTCAAGGTTGTTTACAATTAAAATTATTTCCCCAAATAAGGGCGATCGTTAACCTCGTTCCCGTGGACTATGTTAGCCAAATCATTGTCCATCTTTCCCGACATCAAAACTACCTCAATCAAACCTTTAATATCGTTAACCCGCAACCCGCATCCTTCGAGCATATTTTGCAGTGGATGAAAAATAAAAACTATCAATTTTCCATAGTGCCTCACTCACAATGGATCGAACAACTAGAAAACACCGTCAAAATAGGAACCTATAACTCCCTTGCTCCCTTTGTCAGCCTATTACACTTTGAAAACTTCTTGCAAAGATCCCTTGGTTCCTTTGAATTTGAAAATCATCAAACCCTCGCAAAAATATCCCCGTCAATACCCTGCCCCCCCGTAGATGAGCGACTCTTAAATATCTATCTCAATCACTATATATCCCACCCTGAAAATCCATGAAATTTAATAATAAAAAAGAAGATCCAAAAAAATGTACGTCCATGAAAAGATTTAACCGTTCCCTTGGTAAAATTACCATGGCGAAAACCATCATTGGTGTGGGAACTATTACGCTTTTTTTTAATGCCATTGGCTATATCTATCTTCGTCAACTCATCAGGGATCATATACTCGGTTACGTCACCAGAAATACCACCATTGTCGTTCAAAAAGAAAGCCAAATATTCATCGAAGCCGAAAAAAATAATCGCATCCTCAGAGACAGACTACTCCAAGAAATTAACACCCTTGATCCCGAAAAAATTGATAGGTTCGATGAAATTGTCGAAACAAGGGAAGATGCCACCATCAGAAACGTTCTTCCCTTTAATACCTTGGATACCCCCGGAGTATTTTTGGGTACTAATGTAAATGTGGATGAGGAAATGAGAAATCGGGTAGTGACATTTTTTGAAAATGTGCGCTCCTACGGTTTGGCATGGCAAGAAACCTTTGTGAATACCTATATCCATATCCCCGAAAATGGCATTGTCATTTATATGCCTAATTATCCCTGGGTAGAAGAAGCTGAAACCGAAAAAATTATTACCACCGATGAATCTTTCCAAATTAGCATCCCTGAAAATAACCCCGAAAGGGATACCATGTGGACAAGGATATATTATGATGCTACCCAAAGCGATTGGATGGTGTCTAGTGTGACTCCCATTGACAATGCCGAAGGTCAACAAGTCGGCAATATTGGTCATGATATTTTGATCGGTGAGTTGCAAGAAAGAACCATTAATGATGCTATTGAGGGAACATACAACGTTATTTTTGACCAAAAAGCCCGGTTAATTGTTCATCCTCAACTCCTAGATCGCATAAGAGAGGCAGAAACCAGAGACAATGTCACCGAGGCGGAGTTAGACAGTATTGGTAATACCTATGACCTTGATTTTTTCCTCAAGTTGATGGAATATATTGACCCCAATCAACGCATTGATGGCACTGTTCAAATCTATGACCAAACCAATCAGGAGTATTACATTGTTAGTCAAATAGAAGGACCAGACTGGTATTGGGTAACAGTGGTTCCTCAGTCATGGGTCAATAATCAGGTTTTTGTGGTTACAAGAACCTTAATTTTAGTGGGAATTTTATCCTTGACGGTGATCATTTTAATTATTTCCTCTTTGATCAGAAATGATATTGAAAAACCCATTAATGAGTTGATGTATGCCACGGAAACTGTGGCACAGGGTAATTTAAGGTATCAGATGAACATTACCCGTCGTGATGAGTTAGGGCATTTGGGATATTTATTCAATCAAATGGCTCAAAAGTTGAGGGATTCTTTTGATTTTCTCGCCAAAACCAATGAAGATTTAGAAGTGAGGGTAAAAGAGCGCACCCAGGAACTAGAAGAGGCGAAGGAATTAGCAGAAGAAGCCAATCAGGCAAAAAGTTCTTTCCTTGCTAATATGAGTCACGAATTACGAACTCCTTTAAATGCCATTATCGGTTATGGTGAGCTTTTGCAGGAAGAGGCGGAAGACATGGGCGAGGATGATTTTGTGGAGGATTTGAAAAAAATTCAGGGGGCAGGAAAACATTTATTAGGTCTAATTAACGATATTCTCGATATTTCCAAAATTGAAGCGGGAAAAATGGAGCTTTATCTCGAGGAGTTCCAAGTTTCTTCGGTGATTGAGGAGATTATGTTAACTATTCAGCCTCTGATTGAAAAAAATAATAATACCCTTGAGGTTCATTATCCTGATAATTTGGGTTCTATGGTGGGGGATGTCACCAAGATTCGTCAGAATATGTTTAATTTACTCAGTAATGCCAGTAAGTTTACAGATAAAGGTACTATCACTATGAATATTGATAAGTATCAACAAGAAGGAAAAGACTGGATTTTCTTTGAGGTGAAGGATACGGGTATCGGCATGAATCCTAAGCAACAGGCAAAATTGTTTGATGCTTTTTCTCAAGCGGATGTATCGACGACGAGGAAATATGGTGGTACTGGTTTGGGATTAACCATTACTAAAAAATTCTGTGAAATGATGGGGGGTTATATCAATCTCGATAGTGAGGAAGGGGTGGGAACCACTTTTACCATTCATTTACCTGTGGTGGTTGAGGATATTAAAAAGCCCGAGGTAAATGTGGAGGAAATTATTAATCAGCCTGTGGAGAAATGCGAAGACCATAAGCATATTTTAATTATTGATGATGATGTGACCACCCATGATGTGATTAAGGGTTATCTCAAAAATGAGAATTTTACTATCACTGCCACGGTGGATCCCGAACAGGGGTTACAGTTGGCTCGGGAAATCATGCCAGATGTAATTATTTTGGACGTGATTATGCCGAAAATGGATGGTTGGTCTGTTTTGACGGAATTAAAAGCTGACCCTGAATTGACCCATATACCCGTGATTATGGCAACCATAGTGAGCGATCGCAGCATAGGTTATACTTTGGGAGCTACAGATTACATTACAAAACCTTTAAATCAGGTAAAACTGAAAAATATCCTCAATAAATATCAATCGACTTCAGATAATGTTGTCATGGTGGTGGATGACGACGAACCCACCCGGAGAATGATGCGACGCCTCCTAGAAAAAGAAGGTTGGCAGGTTATTGAGGCGGAAGATGGAGAGGATGGTATTAAAAAGATTAAATCTAAAATTCCTAAGTTAATTTTATTAGATTTAATGATGCCCAAAATTGATGGATTTCAATTTGTTAACATTTTGCGTGAAAATCCAGCGTGGAATGATGTACCTGTTATAATTGTTACTGCGAAAGATCTTAATGAAGATGATCGTCAAAAACTAAATTCTCAGGTCGAAGATATTATTCAAAAGGGTGATTATGATCGTCAGCTTTTACTCAAAGAAATTCATCGTCTCATCAGTCATGTTACCCTGACTTAAACTTTTTAAATAACCAAAAAAATATTTTCAAAAAAACAATTAGGAGGAAAAATTTATGCACAGAATTTTATTAGTAGAAGATAATGAAATGAATCGGGATATGCTTTCCCGTCGTCTCAAACGTAAGGGTTATGAAATTATTATTGCCGTAGATGGAGGGGAGGGAGTAGAAAAAGCAATTTCTGAAAAACCAGACCTGATTCTCATGGATATGAGTTTACCTGTCATGGATGGTTGGACTGCCACAGAACACCTCAAGCAAAAAGAAGAAACCAAAAGCACCCCTATTATTGCTCTCACCGCCCATGCCATGGCAGGGGATTATGAAAAAGCCATGAAAGCGGGGTGTGATGACTATGACACCAAGCCCATCGAATTACCTCGTTTGTTAAATAAAATCAAGGCTTTTTTAGACTAACTTAACTAATAAAAATTGTGGCAAAAAAATGAGTGAAACAGTACAAAATATCCCCGAAATTACCGAGTTAAATTCTTCTATAATTGCTAATCTTCGTCATGATTTACGTACCCCTATTAATGCTATTTTAGGGTATAGTGAAATGTTGTTGGAAGATTTGGGGGATTTGGAGCCAGAGGCGATCGCCCTTAACCAAATAGTAATAGAAAAACTAAGCTCAATTCAAAAAAATGGTAAAGAAGTTTTAGCCACCATTAATCAAATGCTAAAACAAGAAAATCAGGACTATTCCAAAGATAGTTTTAGCAAAAAAATATCTCTTCTCAGAAGTAAAACTGACCCCTTAATTGCCACAATTATCAACAATTGCGAACTGATCAAAACTAGCCCCAACCACGAAGAAGAAGACTTCGCCAAAGACTTAGCCAGAATCCATCAATCCTCCATTCGCCTCAAAAACTTTCTCATCGACATAGAAAGATTTGAATTTATTGTCCCCGTGGAAAATCCCCACGATATTAGTAACATTCCCATCAAGGAATTTGTCGATACCAGACATCCCAAAATCAATAAACCCGTCGAGGCAAAAAACATTACAGGGCATATCCTCGCCGTGGATGACAACGAAAATAATCGAGAATTACTCCACAGCCAACTCACCCGAGAAGGTTACACCGTCACCACTGCCATTGATGGCAAAAATGCCCTCGAGATGATTGCCCAACAAGATTATGATCTCATTCTTCTCGATTTATTAATGCCCGAAATTGATGGTTATCAAGTCTTAGAAACCCTCAAACAAGACGAGAAGAAAAAACATATCCCCGTGATCATGATTTCTGCCCTCGATGAAATGGACAATGTCATTCGTTGTATCGAAATCGGTGCCGAGGATTATCTACCCAAACCCTTTAATAAAATTCTTTTACGGGCAAGGATAGAAGCATCCCTCGAGAAAAAAATTCTGCGCGATCGAGAAATTCAATACCTCAACAAACTTAACAAGGAATTAGAAAAAGGTAGGGAAGTACAACTGAACTTTTTACCCTCCCAACCCCTCAAAATACCTAACTGGGAAATAGCCACCTTCTTCAAACCTGCCCGTCAGGTGGCAGGAGACTTCTATGATACCTTTACCCTACCCAATGGCAACGTTGTTTTAGTTTTGGCGGATGTCTGCGATAAGGGAGTCGGTGCCGCCCTATTTATGGGACTTTTTCGTAGTCTGATTCGCATTTTCTCCCATCAACATCGCCTCGAGGGAGAAATGAGTAATATTCTTGCTACCCATCAACCCCTAGAAACAGGTTGGATAGGGGAAGATGCCCAAACAAATTTGGTTCACCTTAACGCCCTCCAAGCCGTCAGCATCACCAATAACTATATCGGTAATAACCACGGAGATTTAGGGATGTTTGCCACCATGTTTATGGGCATTCTCAACCCCGAAAATGGTCTTTTGACCTATATCAATGGTGGTCATGAATCATTATATGTCAAAGACACTCAAGGCAACACCAAACAACTCCTCAAGTCCACTGGCCCGGCTGTGGGCATGATGCCGGGGATGAAATTTAATTTTAAACAGTTTTATTTAGAAACAGGGGATATAGTTTTTGGTAACACCGATGGAGTAACCGATGCGCGTTCTATGAATAGGGAGTTTTTCCGCCCTGAAAGATTAGAGCAGTTATTGAATCAACCCTATGACTCGGTGGCAACATTGGTAAATACCGTCAAAGATACTGTCATTGAACATATCGGAGAAGCAGATCAATTTGATGACCTTACCATGTTAGCAGTGCGTCGTCTTGGTTAAAATCAGATTCTATCTGTTAAAAAATTACTGAGGATTGCTATAGTTTAATTGATTGACATTAATTAAGGAAAGGATCATTTTTTTATGTTTAGTAAGGGAAATAAAGAAAGCAAAACTGACACAAATCCTAATATTGGCAATTTTGTTCCGCCAAGTTCTACTGATACAGATATTGACATAGAAAAATCCTCTGTTCCTATTCCTGATAATGTTATGGATAAGGAACAAATTCAAACTGTTAAGTTGGTAGAAAAAATTAGCTCGATTTTATCTCCCTATTTTATTGTTATTGTCGGTTTATATTTATCGGATGATAGTTTTTTAATCGGGTTTGTTTTAATTGTTATCGGTATTTTATCCCTCTTAAAAATTTCTTTGCAGGATATAGTGGCTTTGATTGAGAAGGCGAAAAACTCCATTGGTGGGAAAGATAGTTAATCTTGGCCTTCCCACTAGGTTTTAGATGGGACAACTTAAATCCCCTGCTTTTTCGGAGAAACGGAGGTTTTCGCCATAGTCCACGGGGCAATCGATGACGGCGGGAACTTCTTGGGCTAGGGCTTCTTTGAGGATGGGAATTAAATCTTCGGTGGCGGTGACTCGATAGCCTTTTAAACCCATACTTTCGGCGAATTTTACAAAGTCGGGATTCGTGAAATCAACAAAACTTGATGAGCCAAATTGATTGTTTTGTTTCCAGCCAATCAGCCCGTAAGCATTGTCGTTGAAAATGAGAGTAACAAAGGGGGTTTTGGTTCTGATGGCGGTTTCTAATTCTTGGGAGTTCATCATAAATCCTCCATCCCCTGTGACGGCTACTACTTTTCTGTCTGGGTGAACCAATTTGGCAGCGAGCGCGCCAGGAATGGCGATACCCATGGCGGCGAAACCGTTAGAGATAATGCAGGTGTTGGGGGCTTCGGCGTGGTAGTGTCTGGCTATCCACATTTTATGGGCGCCAACGTCACTAATTACTATATCTTCTGATCCCATTACTTGTCGTAGGTCATAAATAATTTTTTGAGGTTTGATGGGAAAGCCCTCATCATTGGCATATTGTTCATAGTCTTCTCGAATGTCTTTGCGCAGGGTGGCGGAGAAGGGAATAGGTTTGCCAGTGCGATCGCACCTTTTTCCTATTTCATCAAGGGCATCGGCAATATCACCGACTACCTCTACTTCTGGAATGTAACTACTATCAATTTCGGCGCCATGGGTGGCAATATGAACAATGGGGGTGGTGCCATCAGGGTTCCATTTTTTGGGGGAATATTCGATCAAATCATAACCCACGGCAATGATCAAATCTGCCTGTTCAAATCCACAGGTGATATAATCCCGTTGTTGTAGCCCCACTGTCCACAATGAGAGGGGATGAATGTAGGGAATTGCCCCTTTACCCATAAAAGTATTCGCCACAGGGATATTTAGACGGGTGGCAAACTCCGTCAAGGATTCCGTTGCCTTTGCCCTAATGGTGCCATTTCCTGCCAAGATTAAAGGGTTTTTTGCTCGGGCGATCGCCAAAGCCGCTGCATTTATACTACGATAGGAAGCATAGATTTTTTCTTTTTGATCAATCCTCAAAGGATGTCCATCCGCCCCCATGGCGGCAATATTTTCAGGTAAATCAATATGTACCGCCCCCGGCTTCTCCTTTTGTGCCACCTTAAAAGCCTTACGTACCACTTCGGGGGTAATACCCGGACGGACAATTTGCTTATTCCATTTGGTTACAGGGGCAAACATCGCCACCAAATCCAGATATTGATGGGATTCAATGTGCATCCTATCGGTGCCTACCTGCCCCGTAATCGCCACCAAAGGCGCCCCATCAAGGTTGGCATCCGCCACCCCCGTCATTAAATTTGTTGCCCCTGGCCCAAGGGTTGATAAACACACCCCCGCCTTACCCGTCAAACGCCCATACACATCCGCCATAAAAGCAGCCCCCTGCTCATGGCGAACAGTGATAAACTGAATAGTAGAGTCTTTCAGAGCCTCAAGGATGTGCAGATTTTCCTCCCCCGGCAAACCAAAAATATACTCTACTCCTTCATTTTCCAGACATTTAACTAATAATTCTGCGGTGTTTTGTTGAGACATATTTACTCCTCAAATTTTTGTCGTTAATTTGTTCCCCGTGCCTCAGAAAAAGCTATCCTTAAGGTAATTGAATATATAATTTTTTCTATCAATCCTTAATTAGAGTGAATTTGAGTAATCCCCCCTTATCTAATCCTAATCAATTTTTTCCCGATTTAAATTCTTTTTCTTATAATCCTATTCCTACTCCTAATCATCCTAAACAATATAGGGCGATCGGAATAATACAAGGAAAATACACTCCCATGGCAGGAAAACTAACCAAAGGAATAATGGAAACAAGGGATAAACAGCAATTTGATTGTGTCATATTGGCAAAAGCCATTAGCTCAATCAAAAATCATGTGGATATTAATCAAACTCAAAAATGGATTGTTTATCCTCACAAAGTTCGTAATAGTGAGCAACTTTATTTACAAATAGTCGGTATTGCTCCCGACGATAAATCATCCACTTCCCCAGAAGATAATACCCTAAAAATGGACTATTTTTCCATTCGAGGGGAGGTATTGTATTTTAATAAAAAGAATCAAAAAGTCATTGTTAAAATTCGCTATAATCAAAGGCAAAAAGGAAAAAAATCTCGTTTTTTTAAATTAGAATTAAAGGGGAATTTAGAAAATTATTCAATTCATCATTTTTATGATTTTGATACTATTTTAGAACAAAATACTTTAGTAATAAAAAAATATATCGACCTAGGACTGATTGCCGCCAACGTTTAAAAATTTACTCATGTTAAATCAAAAATGGTTAATTATAATCGCTCAAACTACATGGAAAACCATCTGGCAAATAATGATGTCGAACCTAGCACCGAGCGATAACGGTAATTACCAGCGCCCTTCAAGCCAATTTAGAAATATAATTGCTGAAAATACGCTCTATGCCCCAGAAAAAAATCGCTATACCATTTATGCCGGGTTAAGTTGTCCTTGGGCTCATCGTACCCTCATTGTTAGAAAATTAAAAGGATTAGAGGACATAGTTGATTTGGTTATTGCGACCCCTTCCCCTGCGGATGGCGGATGGATAATTCCCCAAGGTTCAGAAAATTGTTATACCTTAAAACAATTATATTCTAAATCAGATTTTACTTATCAAGGACGTTGTACCGTACCAGTTTTGTGGGATAAAAAAACTCAAACTATTGTTAATAATGAAAGTTCAGAAATAATTGTTTTTCTTAATGATTGTTTTAACCAATTTTCCTCCCGTCCTGAGCTTAATTTATATCCTGATGAGCTAAAAGAAACTATCGATCACTGGAATGACAAGATATATCATCATATTAATAATGGAGTATATCGTTGTGGTTTTGCGCAAACCCAAAAAGCCTATGAGGAGGCTTGTTATGGACTATTCAATCTTTTGGATGAGATTGAACTATTGTTAGGCAATAATCAATATATATGTGCAGATAACTTAACCCTTGCGGATGTACGTTTATTTACTACTTTAATTCGTTTTGATTTGGTTTATTTTGGTTTATTTAAGTGCAATTTAAAAAGAATCGCTGATTATCCAAATCTTAGTCGTTATCTAAAAGATATTTATAATTTGCAGGGAGTGGCAGAAACCTGTAATTTTGAACTTATTAAACAGGATTATTATGGCAATCTTTTTCCTCTCAATCCGGGGGGGATAATTCCTTTAGGATTGCCTCATATCAACTAATAATTAATCATTCTTAAATAATTTGGTCACGATAGTTTTGGTTTTATTTTCTATTTCATCCCAGTTTAGCTCCCCAGTATCACTAACCAATTTAGCATCAATTTGTACGGGTTCGTTTTGTTCTATTTCAAACTCATCAAAGCATACTTGAAAACAAATAAACCAAACATTGGTTTTTTTGACTAAATTTCCTTTGGTTTGGGTTAATATATGACTGGGAAATGGTTCGTTAATTTCTTGATAACTTATTTCCCAATTATTATTTTCTGCTTCTTTTCTGATGTTATCAACAACCCTAATAAATACGGGTTGCATTAAGATATTGGCTTTTTCATAGTCAAGAATAGTTTTAAATTTGGGAGGTTTCATGGTTATATTTTATTGGTAGTAAATAAGATATTATTTCTGCGTAAAATATTATAAATTGTTTTTGTTATTATGATTATTTTTTGTATTTTTTTATAATTTGAGTGCCATTTTTTGTAATTATTTTTTGTTTTTTTGATTTCTAAACCTAGGGTTAAAATTGAAAGAGGAATTTGTTTTAATACTAGGTTTAATTCTTTTTCTATTTCTTGTAAAACAAGATTACTTTCTATAAGTTTTTGCTTAATTTGGATTAATTTTATTAAAATTACAATATGAGCGATCGCCATTAATACATTAAGAGAACAGACAATGATAACCAGAAGCATTAAAACTGCATAATTAGGGTGAATTAATCATGAAAATTGAGGAATTGGATATAAGTGGTTTGATTATATCAAGTTGAGTTCACAAATGGAGAAAATCAAGAAAATTTGAGTCTGTCGTTGATTGTTTTGTGACATCTACCAAGCTCCCGAATTGGGGTTAATTATTATTTTCTGAGTTATTCACCAAATCTAAAAAACTGCTCATATCTTCAGGAAAATTACCATTAATAACCATCTTAGAAAATACCTTATAGCAGTCTTTTTTATCTCCTTCTTTACGGGGAAATCCTAGCCACAAAATAATAATTGTATTTGCTTCTTTAAATACTCGGAAAAATAACCTATACCTTGATGGTAAACCCATTTTTTTGAGACGGCTATATTTTTGTAAAGGTTTTTTGAGGGCGAAATAGGAGGCAAAAGGATCGTTTGCTATTTTATCCTTTATCCCTTGATCTAAAGCCTTTAATAGTTTAACTTCTGGATGGGTAATGAAGTTTTCTGGTGCTAATTTTTGCTTAAGATATTTAACCCTATTTACTAACTCTAACCACTGTTGATAAAAAACAGGATGAAAGTAAATTAAATATCCATTTATTTGGATGGGTTTCATTATTCTTCTATATCAACACCCGTTAATAAATTATCTATTTCATCGCTCATTTCTTGGGTATAGGGCTTGAGTTGTTCAGGATTTTTAAGGGCATCTTTAGTTAAAAAGTCAAGAAAAAGACTCATCATTAATGCTTCTTCCTCCTCATCATCAACCTTATTTTTGGGGTTAATTCGCACTAATAATGTATCGTCGTTTAATACCTCTATCTCTCCTGTAGCTTCGGCAAATTGGGGATTTTCCTTATAAAAGGCACTAGGAAGGCGAAAACCTTGCTGATTTCCTATTTTGGCAGGGTTTATGGTGTATGTTTTTTGCTTCATAACTAGAATAAATAATGTTATTATATTTTGTTATAACACATAAGTTAAGATGGTAAACGAATTAAAATTACTGTAGTATCTAGTTTAGAGGCGATCGCATCAGGAATGTTACCATGAATAGTCTGTTTCAATAAACCATCCCGAGAAGCCCCAATAATCACCAATTCTGCCCGTTGATTTTTGGCCACTAAACGAATACCATCCACCACAGAAGTGGAAGTAATGGAGAGAGGTTTTACCATGGTTTCTACGTGGGGTTGTAACTCCTCCACGGCAAAATATAAATCTGAAGAATCAACCTTTTTGCCATTGGGTGGGGAAACTTTTGCCAACCATACAGGAGGTAAACTACCCTTATGATAGACATTGAGAAAGGCAGGTAACAATTTTAAACCTTCCCGTGCATTAGGGCCTCCTGCCATGGGTACCAAACAACTACCCCTTGCCATCAAATTATGGGGATAGCTGTGGCTTTTACCCAACTTAATTAAAATTAATTCACAGGGTGCTTGGGTGATTAAATTATCTACTAAATGAGAAAATATAAACTCTTGAGAACTAGAATTTTTACCCCATCCCATTACTAATAAATCAATATATTCTCTTTTGATAATTTCTAATAATAATCCTGTGCGATGGTGGGTAATAACTATTCTTGTATGGGTAGGTACATTAGCTTTTTTACCTATTTTTTCTAGGGTTAACATCAATTTTCTAGCGTCTTTTGTGTCAACATAGGTACTATGAGGGTCTAAATGTTTGGCAATTTTTAATACTTTTATAAACTCAATTTCATAATCATGATAAAGGGCGATCGCCACGGCAATTTTAGCCAAACTTTCATAATCATCCTCAGAAGTAACAGGCACTAAAATAGAACCTTTCCCTGTGGCAGGGGAACGACTTTGATAGACTGTATAAGCCACCTGAGTTTTTATCGCCGCATCCGCTTTTAACTCATCCACCTCCACCCGAATAATATCTGTACGGGTGATAATGCCCACCAAGCGCCCATCCTGCACCACAGGCAGACGGGAAAGGGTATAACGATTGAGTAGGTACAAAACATCGCTCAAATAAGCATCAGGAGGTACCGTAATGGGATTGGGAGTCATAATCTCCTTCGTGAGTAATAAAGAGGAAGGATTACGCACCTTCACCAAATCAGATTGAGTAACGATGCCCACCAACTTACCATTATTGACCACAGGAAAACCTCGATGGGAGGATAACGACATCAAATCCAACAATTCAATGACCTGAAGACGGGGGGAAACCGTTTCCACGTTGGTTTGCATAACAGCCCCCGCATTTAATTCCCTTAAAAAATTCTTTTGACGGTTACTATCATTATGGTTTTCATCTTCCAAATCAAAGCCCATGTGGTGTAACAATAACTGATCCATAGAACCTTTTTGGATTGCCTCCGCGCTGATATAAGACACCGCACAAGTAACCATCAGGGGTAATACCAAGTTAAAATTAGCGTTCAACTCAAATATCATCACGATGGCGGTGACAGGTACCCTCACCACCCCCGTAAAAAACGCCCCCATTCCTGCCAAAGCAAAACTAGCCCTAGCGTCTATATCCATCCAAAAACCCCCTATATCAGCGATTAAATAACCCAAAGATGAACCCATAATCAGGGCGGGAGCAAATAATCCCCCAGGGGCGCCCGAACCTGCGGCGATGATGGTTAAGATAAAATGGGCGGTTAATACGAGGGCAATTTGTTCCCATGATAGCTCCCCCCTGACCAAAAATTCCCTTAATCCCGCATTGTCACGGAAATAGGGGGGTAAAAGGGCGATCGCACTTCCACATACCAACCCCGTTAAACCGATTTTTTGCCAGAGGGGCATTTTCAAACTTTGATTAAACTTGACACTTTTTAACACCCCCTTGTTAAATAAAGCGCCCAATACCCCCCCCGAAATACCTAAAATCAAATACAAGGGAATATCTTGGGGAGAAAAACTAATACTATCAGCAGGTAATAAACTAGAGGGAAGACTTAAATCAGGACTTTGTAAAATAATCGATACCACCGCCCCTGTAAAAGATGCCACAATGGCAGTCTCGAGGGTGAGATTGGATACATCCCTCATCAACTCTTCAATGACAAACATCACCCCTGCAATGGGGGTATTAAACCCTGCCGCCAACCCTGCCGCCGCCCCTGCTGCTATCATTTGTCGACGATGTTCGGGAGATGTAGGCACCAAACGGGTTAACTCCGCCGCCAACGCAGCACCAATATGCACCGTGGGACTTCTTCTACCAAGGGTTAACCCTGCTCCCAAAATTAAAATGGTACCGATAATTTTAACAAAAGCTACTTTGAGAGATAAAGGCACAGCAAAACGGGCAAGGGAGGCTTTTACTTGGGCAACTCCCCCTCCCCCTGCCGTAGGGGCTACATATTCTAATAATAATCCTGCTAATGCTCCAAAAAAAAGTCCTGAAAAAGGTAAAATGGCGATCGCACCCCATTGATTTACCAAACTAATGCGAATGCCCCCCAACCAAGCAATACCCTGCTTGAGAAAAAGAGCAGACAAAGCACCAAAAACACCGATCAAAGCCGCTTCTGCAAGGGCATAACGGGGTGAAATAGAATTTCTCGCCCAGTGACGAGATTTTAGCCACACCAAACCTTTTCGGAGCAATTTCTGAGGCAAAAAACCATCCACAGCAATAATATATTAATTTCAGTGGTTAGATCTTAATCTGGACACCTGATTGTATCACGATAATATTTCCCCAAAATCACTTATTTTTGTCATCTTTTTTTTATTTGGGAAAAAAGGGGAAAGGATATGATTTTTCCCCCTCATAGCTTAAATAGAAAGACCTAGTTTTAGTCCTAAAATCGCATGGATAACCATTACTGTCACCGCAACACTACCAAGATAGGCATGGGCAGTGCGTAAACTATCCTTATTACCACCAAAACCAGTGATAGAAATTAAACCATTCAAACCCAATAAACCAATAACAAGAGAACCTGTCCAAAAGTGAGGACTAGATAAAATCGGTTCCCCCTGCATAATCAAAGAAAGTAAACCACCACTGTAACCCAAAGTCACAAATAAAGTCATCAAAGGAGCAATTTTACGATGATTCATTTTATTTTCTGCCACCTCTCCTTCAGTAGTCAGAAGACGACTACGCCATCCTGTTACTGCCACAGCGCTACCCATGAAAAAAATCACAATGCCCATAAAAAAAGGATGTCCCCAATGTACAACCACTTCGGGGGTGTTGAAGCCAGAAAAAATGTCGGCGATAGGTTGTAAGATTTCTCTAATTGTTTCCTTCATATTTTTTAGTAGTTCTTAATAGTTCTTAATCTAATATGCAGTATACCTTTCTTTAACTCGAGTTCGGGATAACATTTTTAGTCTTTACAAATAAAGGTGTCAGGTATCGGGTATCAGGTGTTAGGTTAAAGAATTTACAAAAAGTCTATGTTAGGGGTTGATGAAAAAGTGGGGTCATGAGGGAGAATTGACAATGAACAATGAACAAACTATGACCTGCCACCTGCAACCTGCCGCCTGTACGGACGTAGCATGCTACGTCCCCTACCATACTGACAACTATTATCCCGAACTGAGGTTTCTTTATCTTTAATTCAATGAAAAATTAACCCATGGAAGAAAAAAAATACAAAAGTGTTCACCGTGAACTATTTAAAAAATACATAATCATTATGCTAAAAGATTATCCTTAAGACAAAAGACTATGAGTGGAAATCAATCAAGGGTTCAAGCTATTTATCAAATCACCAACAGAGAGATAAAACCGTTCAATAGCCCCAAAAGATTGGAAGAAATGTGGGCAAAAGACGTATTCACCCTGAGCAAAATGCAGGAATGCTTACCCAAAGACGTATTCAAATCCCTACAAAAAACCATCAAAACAGGAGAACCCCTCGATCTCTCCATCGCTGACGTGGTGGCCACTGCCATGAGAGATTGGGCAATATCCAAAAAAGCTCTATACTATGCCCACGTATTCTATCCCCTCACCAACTCCACTGCCGAAAAACATGACGGATTTGTATCGGTACAGGGAGATGGTTCGGTAATTTCAGAATTTGCAGGGAAAGTATTAGTCAAAGGGGAACCCGATGGCTCTTCTTTCCCTAATGGTGGTATTCGTTCTACCTTTGAAGCTAGGGGATACACTGCGTGGGATGTCACAAGCCCTGCCTATGTAATGGAAACTGATAACGGTGTTACTCTTTGCATTCCTACCGTGTTTGTTTCTTGGACAGGGGAAGCCCTCGACAAAAAAACCCCTCTGCTTCGTTCTAATGCGGCCCTCAACAAATCTGCCCGTAAAGTATTACAATTGTTGGGACATAAAGATATTGCTCCCATTAGTTCTAGTTGTGGGGCAGAGCAAGAATACTTTTTAGTAGATTCTAATTTTGCTCATAGTCGCCCTGATTTACTCTTGGCAGGAAGAACTCTATTTGGTAGACCATCTGCCAAAGGACAGGAATTTGATGATCACTATTTTGGTGCCATTCCAGAAAGGGTACAGGTGTTTATGCAGGATGTGGAAGAATCTATGTACCGTCTTGGTATTCCTGCCAAAACTCGTCATAATGAGGTAGCCCCCGGACAGTTCGAACTTGCACCCTTCTTTGAAAGTGCTAACGTGGCAACGGATCATCAACAGTTGACCATGACCATTTTAAGAAAAATGGCGAAAAAACATGGTTTCTTGTGTTTACTTCATGAAAAACCTTTTGCAGGGATTAATGGCTCTGGTAAGCACGTTAATTGGTCTGTGGGTAATGCTACTCAAGGAAATTTATTGGATCCGGGCGATACTCCCCATAGTAATGCTCAATTCCTTCTTTTCTGTGGTGCGATTATCAGAGGGGTTCATAAGTTTGGGCCTTTGATGCGCGCGGTGGTTGCGACGGCTAGTAATGATCATCGTTTGGGTGCTAATGAGGCTCCTCCTGCCATTATGTCTGTGTATTTGGGTTCTCAACTTGAAGATGTGTTCGAGCAGATTCGCACGGGAGAAATCAAGGGATCTCAACTTGCCCAAACTATGAATATTGGTATTGATACTTTACCCGTTATTCCCAAGGATCCGGGCGATCGCAACAGAACCTCTCCTTTTGCCTTTACTGGTAACCGTTTCGAGTTTCGGGCGGTGGGTGCTAGTCAGTCGGTAGCGGGTCCTTTGGTGGCGATGAATACCATCCTTGCAGATTCTTTACAGTGGATTGCCGAAAAATTAGAGGCTGAGTTGAATCAAGGGGTGGAACTTAATGATGCCATTCAGAAGGTGCTTCAGGAAATTATGGAAAAACATGGTGCCGTAGTTTTTGGAGGTAATGGTTATTCTGAAGAGTGGCACAAAATGGCCGTAGAAGAAAGAGGTTTGGCGAACCTACCTACCACCGCTGATGCTCTACCCAGTCTCAGATACAAGGAGGTTGAGGAGTTATTTGAAAAGATGGGTGTACTTTCTCCTGTGGAGTTAGAAAGTCGTTTTGAGGTATACGCAGAGCAGTATATTCTTTCCCTTGAGGTGGAGGCTAAATTAGTGGTTAGCATCGCAAAAACTACTATTTATCCTGCGGCGATTAATTATCTTTCTAAACTCACCAGTACTATGGCTAGTTTGAATAATATTGGTATTAAATTGGATACCAGTGCGATCGAAAAAATAGCTACCTTAGTCAATCAATTGATGGCAGAAGTAGAAAAATTAAGCGAAGCCCTAGAAAAAGAAGACTTTGTCGATACAGAAGATCACATGAAATATTTTGCCCAAACCATTCTTCCCATGATGAATGAAGTGCGCAAATATGCTGATGCCCTCGAGGGTGAAGTAGATGACGAATTATGGCCTTTGCCTACCTATCAAGAAATGTTATTTATTAAGTAGATTAACTGCATAATAAATATACTAAAAAATCCCCTAAAATTAGGGGATTTTTTTATACAAAATAAAGATAAACTAACGCCATTTATTGAGGAATCTATCCCCAATATTTGCCCTAGGCTCCAAATCAGTAATACGCTTATTTAAACTAGCAATTAACGCACTTTGTTCTGCATTTTCCTTCGTTAAACCTTGAATTAAAGTATTTTGTTTGGTGGCATAACTTTGGCTTAGAGCCACTTTTTCTTGTTCTTTCGTAGCAAGTTGTTGACGATAATTATTGATTTCTTCTTGTTGTGCTTCAATAACCGATTTTAACTCTTCATTATTATTATTCTTTCCAGAAGAAACCTCATTTTCTAGGGTCTGGATCTGAGCATCTTTTTCCGTAATCAAAGATTCTAAATCAGAGATTTTTTTCTCGAGACTTTTAATCCTATCATCAGCCTTACTTAAATCTTGCTGTAAGCCTTTAACCTCATTATTTAAATTATCATTTTCTTTATTTGCTGAAGCATTTTTTAAATCTTTTTCTAAACTTTTGATTTGACTATCTTTCTCATCCAACTGCCTTTGAATAGTCTTGACTTGGTTTTGTTGCTTTTCTAATTGACTTTCCAAATCTTCATTCGCCTTAGATTTATCAGCGACTAAATCTTTTTGTTTATTGATTTGTGCCTCTAGTTCGGCAATTTTTTGTTGCTGACTTTTAATTTCTTGCTCAATGGCATTATTTTCCAAAGAAATGGATCCAGAATCAGACTCCTTCATGCTATGCTCATCACTATCATCTAGCTTCGCCACAGAAAATTTTTGATCCCCATCTTGGTTATTCAAAATAACCTTTGTTTCAGCATTTTGACTATTGATAACAATACTACCGACCAAAATTTCCTCAAAAAACTTTGATTTGCTTAAACCTGTTTCTTTTGCAAGGGCAACCAAAGTGTCGTTAGCTTCAGGGGTAAGAGTGATGTTAACTTTAGATTTAGAACTACCTAAACCTGTTCCAGCTTTAGTCTTTTTTCTGGTCATAACTTATAATTAACCTCGGAAAATAAAATAATAATTTCTATATTTGGACAATCGTATTATAGATAACATTTTTTTTCATACTTGTGAAATAAAACTTTATCTTTTTTTTGGTCAAATTCACCTATTACAGCACAGAAACCCAGAAAAATAGTACATATAAACTATATATAAAACGTTGATTTTTCATTTATGAAAAACACCACTCTAGTTGACAACTCAGCTTAACCAAAAATCTCGAAAGTGGCGAAGACAAAGATCGTCAAGAAAATATGGTAAAGTCAATACAACAAATTTAAGAAAACGTTTTTAAGTATTTCTCCTGTTATTTGTCAATGGCTTAGTCATTGTCACATGGTGAGGCGATTTTAAATTTAACTAAAGTTGCAGATAGAAAAAAATCAAGGTGATGACAGAATTTCTCGTTAGATATGTATGGTTAATCCCTTTTTATAGTTTACTAGGGGCATTATTAACCCTTCCTTGGGCTTTGGGTTTTTTGCGTCGCACAGGCCCACGCCCAGCTGCTTATATAAATATTTTTATGACTTTACTATCATTCATTCATGGTAGTTTAGCCTTTAACTATGTTTTTAAAAATGAATCTTTTAACCTCAATTTTCCATGGTTTACCGTTGCTGATTTAGACTTATCCTTTGCAGTGGAAGTCTCTCAAATTAGCATGACAGCCCTAAGTTTAGTCACATTAATGAGCTTACTGGCTCAAATTTTTGCCATCGGCTATATGGAAAAAGATTGGTCTTTGGCAAGGTTTTTCGGGTTGATGAGCTTTTTTGAGGCTGCCATTGGCGGGATTGCCCTCAGTGATTCCTTACTCTTGAGCTATGGTTTATTAGAACTCTTAACCCTTTCTACCTATCTATTAGTAGGTTTTTGGTATGCTCAACCCCTTGTAGTTACAGCGGCTAGGGATGCTTTTTTGACCAAAAGGGTGGGGGATATTATTCTTTTGATGGGTTTGGTTGCCCTCTCTAGCTATGGGGCAGGTTTAACCTTTTCTGAGTTAACCACTTGGGCAGCAGATCATCCTTTATCTGATTTTACCGCCGCTTTGTTGGGTTTATCTCTGATTGCAGGACCTACGGGTAAGTGCGCTCAGTTTCCCCTCAATTTATGGTTGGATGAAGGGATGGAAGGACCTAGCCCCGCTAGTATTCTGCGAAATTCGGTGGTGGTGTCGGCAGGGGCTTATGTTTTGATTAAGTTAGAGCCTGTATTTACCCTTTCCCCTATTTCTTCTAGTGCTTTAATTATCATCGGTGCTATCACTGCGGTAGGTGGTTCGTTGATTGCTTTGGCACAGGTTGATTTAAAACGAACTCTATCTCATTCTACCAGTGCTTATCTCGGTTTGGCTTTTATTGCGGTGGGTTTGGGTCATGTGGATATTGCCTTTTTGATTGTCTTAACCCACGGCATCGCCAAGGCTTTACTATTTATGAGTGCGGCTTCGGTGATTCTGACTACCACGGCTCAAAATATTACTGAGTTGGGGGGTTTATGGTCAAAGATGCCCGCAACAACGATCGCATTTATGACTGGTAGTGCAGGAATTGTGGCTTTATTACCGTTAGGAATGTTTTTCACCTTTTCCCGATGGTTCGACGGTAAATTAGGGGTTTCTTGGTGGTTATTAGGAATTTTATTAACCGTCAATTTCATTAATGCCCTTAACTTTACCCGAGTATTTCGCCTTGTTTTCCTCGGTAAAACTCAACCCAAAACCAAACGAGCACCCGAGGTTATTTGGTCCATGGCTGTACCCATGGTAAGTTTAAGCATTATTGCTTTACTCACTCCCCTTATTCCCATCAAATACTCCCTTTGGTTAAGCCCTGTATCACCATTATCAGGTAATGATTCCCCTGTTTTAAATTTCGCTGTACCCGCCTTGATTATTACTGGAGTGGTGGGGGTTTTGGTTGGTTTTAGTTTACCATTACATCGATTATGGGATCGTCCTTTAAACAAGTTGGTGCGATTTTTACAAGATTTACTCGCCTACGACTTCTATTTGGACAAAATTTATCAATATACCGTGGTGGCTTTTGTAACAGGTTTATCTCGTCTAACTACATGGTTTGATCGTTATGTGGTAGATGGGGCGGTAAATTTAGTGAGTTTATTTGCTATTTTTAGCGGTAACGCTTTAAAGTACAATACTTCTGGACAGTCTCAATTTTATATTCTGACTATCATCATTGGGGTGAGTCTTTTGATGTGGTCAATTTTGAGTGGTCAGTGGGGTAATATTCTTAGTTATTGGAATTTCTAAGATTATTTATTTGAGAAAATGCTCCCCTCGTTGATAAGAGGGGAAATAAACTTAACATTTTCACCCATCATTGAAGACTACTATATATAATCTTGTTTTTTATAAAAAAATTAGTTTAGTTCATCAGAAAAAACATTTTCTAATCGTTTATTTTTTTTACAAACAAAATGCTGAGTTTATTGATTTGGATACCAGTATTAGGTGGTTTAGTTGTGGGCTTTTTACCCAAGAATAAAAACCCTAATCTTTTTCGTAGTGTTGCTCTTGTTTTTGCCACTATTACCCTGATTATTAATTTATTAATTGCTTTAAAATTTGATACTAATACCTTTAGTTTACAGTTCACAGAACATTATCAGTGGCTGAGTTGGCTTGGGTTAAGTTACGATTTAGGCTTAGATGGTTTATCTTTTCCCCTCATTTGTCTAAATAGTTTTTTAACTTTAACGGCAATTTATATTACTCCCAAAGATTTATCTCGCCCTAAACTTTATTACTCTTTAGTTTTATTACTAAGCGCAGGGGTAATGGGAGCATTTTTGGCACAGGATTTATTACTCTTTTTCCTTTTTTATGAAGTGGAAGTGGCGCCTTTATATTTCCTAATTGCTATCTGGGGAGGTGCTAGAAAGGGTTATGCGGCGATGAAGTTTTTACTTTATACTGTGCTATCAGGGTTTTTGGTATTAGTTTCTTTTCTAGGTTTGGTATGGTTGAGCGGAGAATCGACTTTTGCTTTTGAACCTCTCAAATCCCATTCTATTCCTGTGGCTAGTCAGGTATTGTTACTGATTCCTTTATTGATTGGTTTATTTATCAAAATTCCCATCTTTCCTTTTCATACTTGGTTACCTGATGCCCACGTGGAAGCAAGTACCCCCGTATCGGTATTGTTGGCAGGGGTATTATTAAAACTGGGTACTTATGGTTTATTGAGGTTTGGGGTTGGTTTATTCCGTGATGGTTGGGTGGTAATAGCTCCCTATTTAGCCTTTTTGGCAGCCATTAGCGCCCTTTATGGAGCATCCTGTGCGATCGCCCAGAAGGATATGAAAAAGGTGGTTGCGTACTCCTCTATCGCCCACATGGCTTATATTTTGTTGGGGGCGGCAGCCACTACCCGCCTAAGTTTGGAGGCTTCTATTTTACAAATGGTGAGCCATGGTTTAATCTCCGCCATGCTGTTTATTTTGGTGGGTATTGTGTACAAAAAGACTGGTAGCCGTGATGTAAACTATCTCAGTGGTTTGTTAAATCCTGAGAGGGGATTACCTGTAACGGGTAGCTTGATGATTTTGGGGGTGATGGCGAGTGCTGGTATTCCGGGGATGGTTGGTTTTATTGCTGAATTTTTGGTATTTCGAGGCAGTTTCCCCATTTTTCCTATACCCACCCTCTTATGTTTAGTAGGAACGGGTTTAACGGCAGTTTATTTCCTCTTAATGGTTAATCGAGTCTTTTTTGGTCGTTTGACTACCGAACTGGCTAGTTTGCCCCGTGTAATGTGGTCTGAGCGAATACCGGCGATCGCCCTTGCGGCTTTAATTATCATCTTTGGTTTACAACCTAATTGGATGCTGAGATGGTGTAAAACCGAAGCCTCGGTAATTCTTTATGGTAATCAGATTGTCATTGAACAACAAATTAATAGTTAAGGGGTTAGGCAAAAGGCAAGAGGCAAAAGGCAAGAGGTTATAATGGTTTGTTCTCTATTCCCCATAAGATCACTTTTAAATAGTTCCTAACAATTAAAGTCCCCCAGAATTGGGGGATTTAGGGGGCAAAATCCAACGGTGTAAGCCCCCCTGCCCCCCAAGTTTGGGGGGAGAAGTACACAATCCGACGGTATAAGCCCCCCCTGCCCCCCAAGTTTGGGGGGAGAAGTACACAACCATTGCCCATCTTCACCTACAACATTAACAAAAACCCAAAATATGACTACCACAACCCACTGGACAAAAAAACATATCATTTCCCTCGAAGACTTTAGCAAAGAAGAATACGACACCGTATTAAATACTGCTGCTAGTTTTCGGGATGTGCTAAAGAGTCGGACGAAAAAAGTTCCTGCCCTACAGGGGCAAGTGGTAGCTAATATGTTTTTTGAACCCTCTACCCGCACCCGTAGCAGTTTTGAGTTGGCGGCCAAAAGACTATCTGCCGACATTCTGAATTTCGCCCCTAGTTCATCATCCCTCACCAAGGGTGAAACCATCCTTGATACAGCGAAAACTTACCTCGCCATGGGTGCCAATATCATGGTAATCCGTCATAGTCATTCGGGAGTGCCTTTAAATATTGCCCAGGAAATGGATCGACTGAAAACGGGGGTAAGTATTTTTAATGCGGGGGATGGGCTACATCAACATCCTTCTCAGGGGTTACTAGATTTGTTTACCCTCACCAATTTATTAGATCCCAAAAATCCTCGCACGGACTTATTAAAACGCAAAAAAATCGCCATTGTGGGGGATATAATTCATTCTCGGGTGGCTCGTTCTAATATTAACAGTCTGTTAACAGCAGGTGCCCATCTACACCTAGCAGCGCCCCCTACTCTTTTACCAAATTTATTTGCGGATACGGTAAAATCTGAGCATAAGGATCGTTTATTTATCCATTGGCATCTTGAACCTGCTTTGGAAAATGCTGATTTTGTCATGACTCTACGGCTACAAAAAGAGCGCATGGCGGATTATTTATTACCTAGTTTGAGGGAGTATCATCAATTGTTTGGGATTACGCGCGATCGCCTTTTATTATGTAATCCTGACGTAAAAGTATTACACCCTGGCCCTGTAAATAGAGGAGTGGAACTAAGTTCGGATTTGATGGACGATGAAAGATTGAGCCTAATTTCTGACCAAGTCACCAGTGGGGTAGCTGTGAGGATGGCTTTGTTATACCTGATTGGTAATTTGAAACAAGAAACTAACCCTCAAATTTTACCCACAGTTTAAATTAAATTCCTCTCTTTTGAGTATATTTTACCTACCTCGAAAGGTCTTTGATAATCTGATCACTGCGATTATTGTTATACTTATTGTTTTCTAGCACTTCTGAGTTTTCGCCGATGGATAAAGCATTGGTGATAGAATTACGAACATCTCTACTCGTCTTACTCAAAGGTTGGGGCAAAAATTGATCCCCAAAACCGATAAAAATCACCAGTAAAAAAGGACTGGTTTTGAGTAAGAAAAGCATACTATGCACACACAAACTACTTATATCATTGGTAATTTTTTTAATTACTTTGATCATTACACAACACCACCAAAAAATCTTCCTATATATATAAAATGCCCAAATTTTTGGTTTTTACTATCGATGATAAATCAGAAAATATATATATAGTTACTTTAAATAACAATGGGACAGTTTTCTAGGCAAGAAAACTATTCCCCGTTCCCCATTCCCTGTTCCCTGCCTTGATGATTCCACTTTTTCAACACCCCCTAAATACTTTTAAACATTGGCTGTGGCATTGTCTCCCACCATATTTTTAATGGCTTGTAAGAATTTTTGTTCAATATAAGGTTTTGTAAAATAAGCATCTGCCCCTAAATGGGTGGCTAATTTTTGGTGTTTTTCATTACTACGGGAGGTAAGCATTGCCACGGGAATTTTACTCAACTCAGGAAAACGACGACGTTGTCCTAAAAATTCAAATCCATTCATATTAGGCATCTCAATATCACAAATTACTAAACTAATGTTAGAGGTTTGTTGGAGTTGATCAAGCGCTTCTTTACCATCTTTTGCTTGTAATACCCGATAACCTGCTTTTTCTAAGGATAGAGCAAGGGTACGTCGCATGGCAGCACTATCATCTACTACTAACACCGAAGTAATTTTAAAGACTCCCGAGGAGGGTTTACGGGGGATGTCAGCATCTCCTGAGATGGGCATATTGAGGCTACTACCGGGTTGGGTGGCTTGGAAATAGTTTTCTAATAAAATCGCACTGTTAATGACGGGAATTAAAGTACCATCCCCTAAAATAGTACAGCCATAGGTATAACTAGGTGCGCTCAAAGCACTACCAAAGGGCTTGATTACCAATTCTTGTTCACTGACGAGGTGATCAACTTCGATGGCAAATAATTCTGCTCCTTGACGGATTAGTAAAAGGGGTTTACCCCAGTCTTTGGGGGTTGGTAACACCTCTAGGGCTTGGGTCGTGGTATTACTGATGTCGGGCATGTGACAGCGGTAATGTAATAAGTTATCTAGGGAGTAAATGGGGATAATGCGGTTTTCAAAATGGAGGAAGCGTTTATTGCCAGAGGTTTTAATTTGTGAGGATTCAGGTACGACAATCTCCTCAATGTTATCGGAGGGGAGGGCATAAAATTGGGCTTCGGCGGACAATACCAATAGTTTATCGATGGTGAGGGTTAGGGGGAGCTTGAGGGTGAAAGTTGTTCCTTGATTGGGATTAGAGTCCACGGAGATAGTTCCTTTTAAGGCTCTAAGTTGCGATCGCACTATATCTAAACCTACTCCACGGCCAGAAATTTCCGTCACCGAGGCGGCAGTGGAAAAACCGGGTTGAAAAATGAGATCGAGTAAAGTATCTTTAGATGCTACCGTCAACTGTTCAGGAGTGAGAATACCACGCTCTACTGCCTTTTTACCAATTTTATCGAGGTTTAAACCACCGCCATCGTCCTTAACTTCGATAATGGTTTGGTTGCCCTGATGATAGGCTTTTACCTCAATAATGCCCGTTTCTGATTTTCCTTTCTGGCGACGTAGTGCAGGAGACTCAATACCATGGTCAAAACCATTGCGCATCAAGTGAACAAGGGGATCATACAATTTTTCCAGAGCGGCTTTGTCGACTAAAACATTAGTACCACTCAATTTTAAGTTGACCTTTTTATCATACTTAACCGATAAATCCCGTAATACCCTCGGAAAACGGTTTAACACCTCCCCAAGGGGTAACATTCTCGCCCACATCAACTCGTCTCGCATCCGATTGAGCATTTGCCGTTGATTTTCCATGGTTTGCCCCGATTGGGCGGCATAGAGGGCAATATCATCCACCGATTCCTCTAGCTGAATCATCTGCTCAATCAACCCCTGTACCACATAATAAAGGTTGTCGTAACGATCCATTTCTAGGGAGTCGAAGGCAGCAGTTACATCCAAGTCACCATCTTCGGAAAGACTAAGGGGGAAAGAAGAATCACCCTGAGAAATATTAAATTTTTCGGGAGACGTGAGCATTTTATCTGACAATTCCCGCAGAGTGTTGGCGGTGGATTGGAAACGGTTAAAACGTTCTAAAAGTTCTTTTACAGATGTTTGTAGTTTATCATTCTGTAACGATAAGCCGTTACGGTTAATGGATAGTTCACCGATAAGGTTATTCATTCTTTCTAAACGCTCCAAATCTACCCTGACAGTGAGGTTACTTTTTGGGGCAGGGGTGGCAGGTTTGGGAGTGGGGGCAATGGGGGCTTTCTTTTTGGGAGAGGATTCTTGACGACGGAAGACAAGATTTATATCTGCTTCATCCCTCAATCCGGGTAGTTTATCAAAGACATCTTGCAAAGATTGAATTTTCTTCTCAATGTCTTCTTTGCTTTCTGTAGATGGCTCGTTTTCTTCCTGATTATTTTCTTGCCCCACGGGAATAAAAGTCTCGGGGGTAATGGTTTGTTTGGAATCTTCGATCACATTGGGAACTTTACCGATCAAATCCTCTAAACTAGGAATAGAGTCGGGATCATCTTCACTATCTTCTTGGGCTTCTTCGATGGTGCTAAAGGTAATTTTTTCTCCGAAAACCTCATCTAAACTGGGGGATTTATCTTCTTCCTCTTCCTCCTCTTGGGTATCGGGAGAGACTTCGATATTACTAAAGTCGGGACTGGTAAATACTTCCTCAAGGGAGGGTAGGGTGGAATTTTTGTCATCATCCAATGCCAATTGGGAGGCTTTGGAAAGCAGGTTAATTTCTTCCTCACTAATTTCGTTGGTGAAGATTTCTTCGAGGGAGGGAATTTCCGATTCTTCTTCCTCTTGATTATCAAGGGATTCTATGATGGCAAACTCATCTTTTTGGTTGCCGAACACTTCTTCAAGGGAGGGGGAGTTGGTTTGGGTTTCTTTGTCTTCGAGGGCAAAGTTGATTAAATCATCGGTGTTGGTAACCACATCGCTTAATACTTCTTCGATGTCGCTTGATTCGTTCTCTTCATCAAGGTAGAAAATATCTTCGGAGGAGTCGGGGATAAAATCGCTTTCTGGGGCGGTGGTGGAGCTTGTATCGGCTAATTCCCTTAATTTTTGACTTGGAGAGCCTCCTGTGGTGCGATCGCCCCCTAGTACCAAATTACGAGCATTATCGGCATCTTGAATGACGGTTTCAATAATGGCAATTGCTTGATCAGGATTATTTTCTAGGGCAGTTAAACCAAGGTGGGCAATGGAAGCAAAACCGCTGAGATTCAACATTTCACCAAACCCAGCAAATACTTCTAGGGTAGCCCGTAACTCCCCTGCGAGGGGCTGAGAAGTGGGGGTAGATAATACCGCCCGTAATCTTTGTAATTCTTGAGCCACATCCACCTCGAACATGGATTGAACAATATCAACCCCCAAGTCTTCGGAGGAAGGAATAAAGTCATCGGGGCGGTTGAGGGCATCCCCTAATCGGTTTTCCAGGGCTTCCCATATCCCTTGGGCTTTGGCGAGGGCAACGGCGGGTTGATAGGTGCCTGTTTGCATCTGTTCGGTTAAGGCTTCTTGCAGACAATCATAACCTTCTAATAACAGGCTTTCTAACTCCGTATCGATGATAATGGTTTCATCGTAAAAGACTTTAATCACGTCTTCGAGACGATGGGCAATGGTTTTAATGGCTTCTAAACCAACACTAGCCGCACCGCCTTTGATGGAGTGTGCCGCCCTCATAATTTGGTGAATTTTACCTGTACTACGTTCTTGTTTGAGGGTTAATAAACCTTCCTCCATCATTGCCAATAATTCAGGGGCTTCTTCGATAAAGAAGTTGTAACTAGGATCTTTGGTATCGATGGGGGTTTCTTGGTATTCTTCTATGGGGGTATTATCTGTTTGCCCAATTCCTGCGAGGGTTAACAATTCTTCGCTGGGGCTTCCTCCCGTTTCCCTATCCCCTTCCATTACTAGCTGATGAGCCTGTTTTATGTTATCTAAAAAAGCAGAGGCGATCGCCCTTAACTGTTGGGGTTGTTGTTGTAAAGTTTCCCCTGTAATCTGACAAATTTCTGTAAACCCCGGTAGATTCAACATTTCGCCAAATCCTGTAAATACTTCCGTTTGCATGGTGAGGGTATCTCGTAGGGCTTCCTCATCCCCTGCCATGGCTTCCTCAACGGCCTTGATGCCCTCGGCAACATCCACCTCGAAAATAGAGGTAGCAATATCAATACCCAAATCACTGGATGAGGGCAAGAAATCCTCTGCCTTTGCCAACTCTTCTCCATATTTTTCCTCAAACTCTGCCCACAATTCATTGGCTAAATCGAGGTTAACCTTTTCATCAAATTCCTGATTTTCAATACGGGCTATGAGAGGTTGGCGTAGGAGTTGATATATTTCCTCCAGATAGGCAGTCAAATCATCATCTAGGGTGATATTTTCGCTGAACAAGGCCTTAAAACTTTTCTCCACCCGTAGGGCAATGTTGCCAATGTCTTCTAACCCAGCGCTTCTTCCTCCGCCTTTGAGGGAATGGGCTGCTCTGGCTATTTCGTTAATTTCGTTGATATTATGAGGATCTTGGATGACTTTTTCTAAGCCCGTGTCAATGAGTGCAATTAATTCTGGGGCTTCTTCGATAAAGAATTGATAGGATTGTTCTTGTAGCTGTTTTTGTTCTGATTCTTCTTCCTCGGCATATTGAGCGAAAGCATCTTCTAGGTTGCTGTAGTCCTCCTCTGGGGTTGCATCCATGGCATAACTGGGGGTTTCTTCCTCGAGGGAGTCCAAGTTTCCGATTAGTTGCCCAAAGTCGAGGGTTTCTTCCTCCATATTTTCTTCTTCTTGGGGGGATAATTCTTCGGCGAAATCGAGGGCTTCTTCCTCTTGGTTAGCTATTTCTTGAGCTAAATGGGCGAAATCGAGGTTTTCTGGTTCGGCACCTAGATTTGAATCTTCTTGCCCTGAGAGTCTTTTTAACTCTATGGATGGATTTCCTCCTTGGGTGCGATCGCCCTGTAACACTTCTTGTCGTGCAAGGGTAATATCTTCGATCAATAAATGGGTAATTTCTTGGATTTTTGAGGGGTTAAGTGCGATCGCCATTGAGGCACTTTTGGCTATATCTCGGAATCCTGAGAGTTTAAACATCTCACCGAAACCGAGGAAAACTTCTGTTTGTAATAATACTTCTTCTCTAAGACTTTCTTCGGGAAGACTATCCACTATTTGTTGTAAATGTTCAATGGCTTCTCCCACATCCGACTCAAACATCGATGCCATCATATCAACCCCCAAGTCTGCGGAGGAAGGTAAGTAGTCATTGGGTGCAATATCACCTAGTTTCTGGTCTAAATTTGCCCATATAGGCTGACTTTGAGCCTCCCACTGCTCACCATGGCTTCCCTGTTCGATTTGCTCCATCAAAGCCCCTCGTAAACAATCGAAACCATCTAACAAATAACCTTCTAACTCCGTATCCACTGCCACCGTTTCATCAAAAAGGAGTTTTACATAGTCCTCCATCTGGTGGGAAATATTTTTAATGCTATTTAAACCGACACTAGCAGAGCCACCTTTTAGGGTGTGTAAACCGCGCATAATGTCATTAATTTTATTGACGCTTTTATCGTCTTTTAAAACTAATAAATTTCTTTCAATTTTTTCTAAAATATCTGGTACTTCAGCGATAAAAAATTGATAACTAGAATCATTTACATCCACCTGATTAGTCTCTTTCACAGGACTTTCCCAGTTTATATAGGCGTTAATATCCTCTGCTAAAGTTACAATTTCGGTACAGGGTTCACCCCCTAAAGTGCGATCGCCCTCTAAAACTAAATTACGACTTTTTTCTAAGTCTTGAATCAACAAATTAGCAATAACCATTGCTTGATCAGGATGTAATCTAAAGGCTTTTTGGGCAGTGGTAACCAAAGAGGTAAAACCTGATAAATCCAAAGATTCTGCACAGTCAAGCAAAACCTGAAAACAAGCCGACAACTCCTCCGAAGGTTGAAATATATCGGGAGAAGCCACCAAACCCCTGAGACGCAAAATTTCTTGGGTTATTTCTCCATGAAAAATAGACGCAACAATATCATCCTCTCCAGAAAGATTATTTTCCCCCGACTTAAGATAATCCACTAATTTTTCCTCCAACTTTTGCCATACTTCCTCCCCTTGATTTTCGTCAAAACTACCATTTTCTATATGTAAAACCAAAGACTGAGCAAGATAATCATAACCATCCATAAAAAGCTCTGCCAAGTCTTGATCAACTACCGAATCTTGATGATGAAAGGATTGTAAATAATATTTTAACTTCTGGGCGATGCTACTAATTGACTCTAAACCCACCTCTTGGGTGCCAGTTTGCAGAGTATTGATTGCATTGATAAGGTTTTCGACTTCGGTAGAGTGATTTTGCCTAATATTATGTAGCCCTTTCTCTATCTCTTGTAATAACTGGGGTACTTCATCAATAAAGGATTGATATGGCTGGTTAAGTGGATTCATGATTATTACTAATATTGCACAACGGACGTGGAGATGTACTTTTAGCCCTGTTACTTAGTTTAACAATGATCCTGTTAATTTGAACATTTTGTTCACTAACCGTAAAAAAGGGAAAAAAACTAATTTGTATAATAAATTTAAAATTAATTCTGACAGATGTGATGAAGCTATGAATACTTTTCCTCCCCTCGAAAATGGCGATCGCCTTTCCAGTATTGAATATGAAAAACGGACAAAAAACCTAGCCCCCCAAATAAAAACCGAATTAATTAATGGAGTTGTTTATATGGCAGCAGCCCTAAGATATGAAAATCATGGTTTACCCCATAGCTATATTATGGGTTGGTTAGCTTTCTATATGGCAAACACCCCAGGGGTGGCATTGGCAGATAATACCACTATCAGATTAGATTTTGATAATCAACCCCAACCAGATGCCCTATTGCGCATTGAGGGAGGGCAATCGAGGGTTAGCCAAGATGATTATATTGAGGGGGCGCCAGAGTTGATTGTGGAGATTGCCGGTTCGAGTGCTTCCTATGATATGTATGACAAAATGCAAGTCTATCGCCGTCATGGGGTAAAAGAATATATTGTCTGGCAAGTGTATGACAAAAAAATAGACTGGTTTTATCTCCATGAGGGAAACTATCTTAAATATCAACCCTCTTCCGAGGGAATTATTGAGAGTCGGGTTTTTCCCTGTTTGGTGTTATCTATTCCCCATATGCTCGATCGCAATTTAGCCCAAGTGTTAAAAATATTGGAACATAATTTAAATAGTGATAAACATCGAGAATTTATTGATCAATTACCTAACCGTGAAAAATAGTAATGTTTAACGGGAATGGGTTAATAGTCTTTGTATTTGAATAAAATAGTAATAAATTAATGGTTAAGAAATATGCTTACAAAAGCCCGTGCGGATAGAGTTTTATTAAATAATATTTCTTGGCAACAGTTCGAGAATATCCTTGTGGATATAGGGCAAACCCGCAGTTCTCGTGTTGCTTATGATAACGGCATTTTAGAAATTATGACTCCTTTACCTGAACACGAATATTACAAAGAAAATATCGGTGATTGTATTAAAGACATCGCAGAGGTGTTGGAAATGGATTACGAAAGCCTTGGTTCAACAACATGGCGAAAAGAGGCTAAGATGGCAGGGCTTGAGCCTGATAATTGTTTTTATTTTCAAAATGAGCCAAAAATCAGAGGACAATTACATTATGATTTAAATCAAGATCCTCCCCCTGACTTAGCTTTAGAAATTGATATTACTAGCAAATCCCTTAATCGTTTTCCCATATATGCCCGTATCGGTGTTCCTGAGTTGTGGTGTTATGATGAGGGGCAATTGAAAATTTATTTGCTTCAAGAAGACGAAACCTATCAGGAATCGGAATTTAGTTTGGTTTTTCCTAAGTTACGGGTACAGGAAATTCCAGAGGTAATTGATCAATATCGTAGTGAGGGCAGAAGGACTATTCGTCGTAAAATTCGGGAATGGGCGATCGCAACGAGGAATAATTGATAATGAATAATACTCATAATCAATTGCCCATGTTTCAACTACAAGCGCCCTTTAAACCCACAGGAGATCAACCCACGGCTATCAAGTCCATTGTAACAGCCTTAGAAAGGGGCGATCAATTCCATACCCTTCTTGGGGCAACGGGTACAGGAAAAACCTATACAGTGGCAAATGCCATCGCCCATCACCAAAAACCGACCTTGGTATTAGCCCATAACAAAACCCTTGCCGCCCAACTGTGTGAGGAATTGAGACAGTTTTTTCCCCATAACGCCGTCGAATATTTCGTCAGTTATTACGACTACTACCAACCAGAAGCCTATATCCCTGTTACCGATACCTATATCGAAAAAACCTCATCCATCAACGATGAAATCGATATGTTGCGTCATTCGGCCACCCGTTCGTTATTTGAGCGTCAAGATGTGATTGTGGTGGCTTCTATTAGTTGTATCTATGGTTTGGGTATCCCCTCAGAATATCTCAAAGCCTCGGTAAAACTAGCGGTAGGGGCAGAATATGACACTCGGCAACTATTAAGAGATTTAGTCACCATTCAATATACCCGTAACGACATTGAACTAGCACGGGGTAGTTTTCGCCTTAAGGGGGATGTGTTGGAAATCGTCCCTGCCTACGAGGATCGAGTAATTCGCCTTGATTTTTTTGGAGACGAAATCGACTCAATTTCCCTTTTAGACCCCGTAGATGGTTCATTTATCAAAGAATTAGAACGCATTAATATCTACCCTGCAAGGCACTTTGTCACTCCCCAAGAACAGTTAGAAAGTGCGATCGCCTCTATCAAAGCAGAATTAGAAATTAGGCTCATAGAACTAGAAAAACAAGGAAAATTAGTAGAAGCCCAAAGATTAAAACAAAAAACCCGTTATGACCTAGAAATGTTACAAGAAGTAGGTTACTGTAACGGTGTGGAAAACTATTCTCGCCATCTCGCAGGAAGACAAGCGGGGGAATCCCCTGAATGTTTAGTGGATTATTTTCCCAAAGACTGGTTATTAATAGTAGATGAATCCCATGTTACCGTACCACAAATTAGGGGGATGTATAACGGAGATCAAGCTAGAAAAAGAGTTTTGATCGATCATGGTTTTCGACTGCCAAGCGCTGCCGATAATCGCCCCCTCAAAGCCGAAGAATTTTGGCAAAAAGTCCATCAATGTATTTTTGTATCCGCCACCCCTAGCCAGTGGGAAATTGACCAATCAGAGGGTAATATTTCTGAGCAAATTATTCGCCCCACAGGTATTTTAGACCCAGAAATTTGTGTTAGACCAACGGAAAATCAGATCGATGATTTACTTGGAGAAGTGAAAAAAAGAGTAGTCAAAAACGAACGGGTTTTAATTACAACTCTGACCAAAAGAATGGCAGAAGATTTAACCAATTATCTCCAAGAAAGGGGCATAAAAGTTCAATATTTACACTCAGAAATACAGTCTATCGAACGCATCGAAATAATCCAAAGTTTAAGGGCAGGGGAATTTGATATTTTAATCGGAGTAAATTTATTAAGAGAAGGCTTAGACTTGCCCGAAGTTTCTTTGGTGGTAATTATGGATGCGGATAAAGAAGGTTTTTTGCGCTCTGAGAAGTCTTTAATTCAAACTATCGGCAGGGCGGCCCGTCATGTCAATGGGGAAGCGATTTTATATGCTGATAATTTGACTGATAGTATGGAAAAAGCTCTTAATGAAACCAATCGAAGGAGAAAATTACAGTTAGCTTATAATAAAAAACATAATATTATTCCTAGATCTATTAGTAAAAAATCTAGTAGCTCTATTTTAGAATTTTTGGATATAACCCGTCGATTAAATAGTGAACAATTAGAAAAAGTTTATGATCACATAGAAGAGGTAACATTAGATAAGATTCCTGATTTAATTAAACAGTTTGAAGAACAAATGAAAACATATGCGAAAGATTTGGAATTTGAAAAAGCAGCAGAAATGAGAGATAAAATTAAAAATTTAAGAGCAAAATTAAGAACTGTTGATAACTAAAAATATTGAATAAATTGTCACCTATATAAAGTCGGCTATTATTCCTTCGATAATACTAATGGTTGTTTTTTCAGTTGATAATGTTAAGATCAGATAAATAAGAAATTATAAAATAAATCAACATTTATCACCCTATGGGAAAACAAAAAACCTTACAAGAATATCAAAAAGAGGAAGAAAACCTGAGAGAAATCTTGGTTTTATTAGAACAGTTATTTAAAAGAGAAGAGGCAACAGCAAAAGCCATTATCGGCTGTCTTTATGACATTGCCACTTTGAATTTAATCAATAAATATTGTCCCTTATGGGGTATCAATCCTACTTTAAAATATATTAGTCGTTTGCCTCGTCCCATTGCTAAACATTTGGGTTGTAAGTTGTATTTACAGCCCAAGTGTCCTCAATTAATCACCGATTGGCTTTATAGTTTGGTGGAGTTTCCCCAGTCTAAGGCGAAAGAGGTGGAGGTAATCGAAAATTTGGCATTACCCACTGAAAAAAGAATTAAGTCTCTACAGGGAAGAGTTAGAGTTTTAACTGGGGCCTTAGCGGCTTCTTTTGCTGTGTTGATTGGTGGTTTTACCTGGATGATGTATAGTTTACAAACTAATCCAGTGGAGTTGTTAACAACCACTGAGACTCGTTTGGAAAATTAAATAATCTGAGTTCGGGATAAAATTTATAGTCTTGTAAAGGTGCCAGGTATCGGGTGTCAGGTATCAGGTTAAGAAATTTACAAAAACTGTAATGTTAATTAATTTTCTGATACTTAGTTCCATCAAGGAACTAACAAAGGCTGGTCGTATTTTAAACCTGTAACCTGCAACCTGCAACCTGTACGGACGTAGCATGCTACGTCCCCTACCATACTGACAACTGTTATCCCGAACTGAGGTTAAATAGTAAACCTAATTGTTTAGACGCTCATAGGCGGTAACTAAACCATTGTCATCTCCTACGTTACCGGGAAATAAAACCACGGGAAGACTAGGGAATAGGTGATGGTTGGCAGGAGTTGTAATCACTGAACATCCGGGCAAAATTTGCCCTAACAGTCTTGCTTCTTTTAGGCTTAAACCATCGCTTAGGACATCGTTGGAGGTGATTCCTCCTTTACTAATTAAAAAGCCAATATTTTTGGGTAATCCTCTGACTATGTCCATTAACAAACTAGAGACTTGCTTTCCAAATTCTAGCCTTGTGGCAATATCGGCAAAAGTCAATTCTTTGCGGCTGGTATACACCACAGGGGTTTTATGCTGGGAAAGGATATTTTCTACTTTTTCCAAAGCCTGAGTGATAATAGTATTACGGGAGTTGGGATTGTCTCTGAGTAAGACTACGTCAATCTCGATGCTTACAATTTGGGGTTGTTGTAATAGTTGGTTTAATTGTTGGGTGGTTTTTTTGACGTGGGAACCTACTAAGATAACTCCTGTGTTATTAGTGGGTTTATATTGGCTCATTTTTTCGGCTTGGATGGGTTGTTTGCCAAGCCCTGCTAGGGATGTGAGAATACTGGCGGCACTGCGAAACAGGAATTTTTTGCCTTCGGCAGCTACGGTGAGTAAGTCTTGGGCAAATTTATCTAAGTCGCTTTGATTTTCTGCATCTACGGCACAACATTGGTTATTTTCTAGTTTTCTGAGTCTGTCTTGACTGCCTTTTCTGATGTCTTCTAACTGAAAACATTGTACTTGTTCTGGTTTTATTTTACCGTTAGTTTTTTCGCTCACATAGTCGGGGAGATAACTATGGCTGTAACCAAATACGGAGTCTTGGGCGAATTCTGTTTGGTGGACGGGGGTTTCTACTCCGTCTATGATTAGGTAATGGGTGCTATTACGGGTAATTCTGCCTCCTTCAAAAAAGGCGGGGATGAGAAAATGGGCATCAAATTCCCCTAATTCTTGGGCAATGGTATCGGTTTCGATGGGGTAATGTCCTCGGAGGGTAGAATCTGAACGACTGACAATGACGTATTCTGTAATGTTTTCAAGGGCGATCGCACTTTTTAGATTACGACATACTTCTCTGGTAGTGCTTTCTGCTTCTTGGGGATTTAAGGCACGGGTGTTGGTTAAAATGAAAAAAATGGGACATTCATCTTTCAAGCCATCTCTGAGGGTATCTACATCCCACTGCATCAATAATAAGCAACTATGGACGGTTTGAGAACCTGTGGGGTCATCGTCTAATACAATTATTTTAGGTTGGTTATTCATATTTACAGGGTTGGAAAATGGTCAATGAGGATGAGGTTTTTTATCCCATTGCCTTTTATTGTCGATTGTCAATGGTTTATTGTCAATGGTGTTATTCTTTTAAGACGTAGCCTACTCCCCTGACGGTTTGAATCAATCTTTTTTCTTTGTTGGCTTCTAGTTTTAGCCGTAAATAGCGCACGTATACCTCGATGATGTTGGAGTCTCCCCCAAAGTCATAACCCCATACCCTCTCCAAAATTTGATCACGGGTAAGTACTTGACGGGGATGGGAAATGAGGTATTCTAATAAATCATATTCTGTGGCGGTTAATTCTATGGTGCGATCGCCCCTTTTTATTTCCCGAGTGCGACGATTTAAACTAAGATCAAGGAAGTTTAATTGATCTGGATCTTCTTCACTACCACGACGCAGATTTGCCTTTAACCTTGCTGACAAATCTTCTATACTAAAAGGCTTAACAATATAGTCATCCGCCCCTGCATCTAATCCCGCTACTCGATCACTAATTTCATCTTTGGCAGTTAGTAAAATAATTGGTACCCTATCCCCTGCTAAACGCAATCGACGACATACTTCTAACCCAGAAAGGGCTGGTAACATCCAATCAATTAAAATTAAATCTGGGTGAGATTCCCTTGCCATGGTTAAACCCGTAACCCCATCCTCTGCCACAATTACCTCGTATCCCTCATACTGTAATTCCTGTTTCAAAAATTTGGTTAATTTTTGTTCATCTTCGACAATTAAAATTTTGCTCATAATCAGCTATGACTAAAACAATACTAATTTTAACCTCAGTTTGGGATAATGGTTGTCGGTATGGTGGGGGACGTAGCATTTTACGTCCGTACAGGTTTAATTTCGTTTAAAATGTTAGGGTTTGAAAAAATACTTTGTTTATTAAAAAAATTAATAAAAAAATCTTTAAATAATGTTTAAAACCATCCAATATTTTTTAACTATAACCATAACTATTATAGCTTTTAATTTGATCAATATTAATCCTACCTGGGCAGATAACCTAGAAAAACGCATTAATAACTTTCCTCAATGGGACAGTCAAATATCTTTGCCTTCTCCTGAGCAAGAATTAATTTATCCCCGGTGGTTTCAAGGAACATGGGAAGTAACTAATATTTTAAAAGAGCAAATCGCTCCTCTTGCCCCTAAATTTCAAACCCCCGGTTTTTCTCAAAATGCTACATATATTGATCAAAAAATTGTATTTCCTGTTAAATTTATTTCTGCTACCATTAACCAAAATCAAGATAATTTTTTCCCTAATAAAATTAACGATAAAATAGTAACTATTGCAGATCGTGCCTTTAATGGAAGGGCGATCGCCCGAGCCTATTTAGGAGAAGAAAATGTGCAAAATGTTATGGTTAACTCTAATAATTCTACTGAACAAATAACCAAATTTAGTCAAGATAATAAATTAATTTCAACAGTAATTGGTAGAGAAACAGAAAGTATCAATGAGCAAGAATTTATCACCAGCGAAATTACCAGACAATTTTTTCGTCGTCCGGGTAATGTGTATATCAACTTTGTGGAAACCACTACTAAATATACATTGATAGATTCAAATCACATCCAAGCCCAACAATATACCGCTGTTTATTTATCTCCCCAAGATCCTGATTATTTTCTTGCCTTTAATCAACCTGTGGCTCTTTATTCCTATGAATTAAATTTAGAAAAAAAAGAGTTATAAACTTCATTTTATAACGGCAAAAATGATTAATAATCCCATTTATAAAAATCATCTTCATTGGATGAATCAAGCATATCAACAAGCCCAAGAAGCAGGAAAACAGGGGGAAATACCCGTCGGTGCGGTAATTGTTGATAAAAATAATCAATTAATGGCGATCGCCCATAACCGAAAAGAAAGAGATAACGATGCCACCGCCCACGCAGAAATACTCGCCATCCGTCAGGCATCCCGCATAAAAAAAGATTGGCGCTTGGATGGATGTACCTTATATGTTACCCTCGAACCATGCCCCATGTGTATTGGTGCCATCATCCACAGCCGAATCAAAACCCTAGTGTATGGGATAGATGACTTCAAAACAGGCGCCGTGCGCACGGTGATTAATTTACCCGATAGCCATTGCTCAAATCACCATTTGGAAGTGATTGCAGGTATCAAAGCCCACGACTGTCGCAACCTATTACAACAGTGGTTTAAAACGAAAAGAAACATGTAAATTTTGCGGTTTTGTGTAAATGTTTGTTAAGGTGGAATTAGTGCATAGCTGACTGTAAGCTATACACTGCATGAAATAGCAATTATTTATTAAGGAGAATCACATATATATGGGAACTCATTTATATAAAACAAGATTAGATTTAGGCGAGGAAACCCGTGATAAGGTAGCCACCCTGCTCAATCAAACCTTAGCCAGTACCATCGATTTAAAAACCCAAACCAAACAAGCCCACTGGAATGTAAAGGGTAAAGACTTTTACCAACTCCATGAATTTTTTGACGAAATGGCAGGAGAATTGGAAGAGTATGTGGATATGGTTGCCGAAAGAGTAACCGCCCTAGCGGCTGTTGCCCTTGGTACTGTAAAAGTCGCCGCTACTAACTCTATTTTAGAAGATTATCCCCTCACTGCGGTGACAGGAGAAGAACATTTAACCGCTTTGGCAGATAGATATGCCACCTATGGCGCCCATTTGAGAAAAGCCATTGATTTGGCAGAAAATTTAGGGGATGCTGACACCGCCGATTTATACACCGAAATTTCTCGTACCATTGATAAGCGTCTTTGGTTTATCGAATCCCATTTACACTAAGGTGTAGCAAAGCAAGGGGGCAAAATTAACCCCTGTATTTGCCTATCCAATTCTTTAGAGTGAAATATCTGCAATATTTTTATAGCTCATTTTGACGATTGATTTGATCTAAAATATCCTTAACTAATATTTCTTTGACAAAAATTTGGGAAATAATAGTTAAGGGAAGGGCTAAAAATAATCCTAAAATGCCCAATAGACTACCAAAAAAAACCTCTCCAATAATTACATTGGCAGGGGATAATCTTAGTCTATTTTTTCTTAGTTTCGGCAAGATTGCGTATTCAATTAGCTGATATATTAGTATATAAAAAAATAGTATTACCCATGGTTTCCATGATGAGGTTATAAATGCGATCGCCATGGGTGAAATAACACTAATAGTAGGACCAATGTAGGGTATTAACACTAAAAATCCTGCCAACAAACCTTGCACCCAAACCAAAGGAATACTAAAAATAAATAAGATTAAAGAACTTAGAACAATAGCACTAAAAATCTTAATTAAAGTATCCGTTAACCATTCCTGTAAATCCTTCTCGCAGTATACAAGAATTTGGTCAATACGAGGACGATAAAATTGAGGAAATAAACGAATAAAACCATTACGATAGGGAATAGGATCTACTAAAATCATTAAACTTAAAGCCAAGAGTAATATACTGCTTAGTAAAACCCCAAAGAAACCTGAAACAATCGTCACCCCTCGACTTACCAACTCATTCAAAATAGGTTGTAATTGAGATAAAATTTGCTCCAAAGTAGGTAAGGCATCAATCACATCTAAAGCAAGACTATCCCTCAAATTATTTAATTCCAAAATTAATTGGTCAATCCCTTTAGGTACTAAATTGGATAACTCTTCCAATTGGGTAATTAAAGAAGGAACAACCAAACTACCAAATAGAAAAATGATACCCAACAAAAACAAAATTGATAATGCAACCGCATAATTTCGTTTCATCCCAAAGCGACGCATTTGTAATACTAAGATATTAAGGCTAATGGCCAAAACTACCGCCGTCAAAGCCAACAAAAGTAATTGTCTTATCTGCCAAGTGATATAAACTAAAATAATAACGAGGGAAAAACTTACCCATTTTGCAAAGTTCATGGCGATTAACCTTTAGTTTTGGCGAAAAATAGTTTTTGAGAGGTAAAACTATTTTTTCTGGTCAAATTTTAATTATTAAAAAAAGAAGCTAATTATTTACTCATATCTTTAGCTGATAAACTTCTATAAGATAAAATAATTAAAACGATAATAGTTGGTGTAAAAACGATGGGTAACGCTAAATGTGTTTGACTAATTAAATTAAAATTACTGGGAACGTATTTAATAATAATTGATATTAAAGCAGAAATTACTAATACCTTCAGAATGAAAAAAAAGGAGTTATTAACAGTCATATTGAAGCAAAAAAATTAATCTTATCAAACACAGTATCACCCAAGGGGAGCAAAACTTACTGTAACTTTTTCTTAATAAAACCCACTAGCTGATTCATTTGTTTTTTCAACTTATCCACTTCCCCTTCTAAGTGAGCAATTCGGGCATTTAATTTAGCAACATTGGCACTATCTCCCGAAGAAGCCACCGCTGTAGTAGTTTGTTTTGAGGCAGACTGTTGTAGCATTTGAGCCAGTTTTTTCGATCTTTCCATGGCATCTCGGATGCCCTGTACCAATTGTTTTTGGTCAAAAGGTTTTTCTAAAAAGGCAAAATATTCAAAAGGTTCAGGAATTTTGTCAGTAACTTCATCCTTTCTTCCTGACATTAGCAAAAGAGGAATCGCCCTTAGTTGAGGATTTTTCTGGATTTCTTGATAAACATCCCAACCACTCATTTTTGGTAAGAAAAAATCTAACATGATCATGTCAGGATTGTTACTTTTTAACAACTCCATTCCCTGTAAACCATCTTTTGCTTCTACCACATCAAATTTACCGGGGGGTAACATATCTTTAACAGTACGTCTAATAACCATACTATCGTCAATTACCAAAATCGTACGATTTGCCACAACAACTAAACTCCTTTTTTTTGATAGCTATGTTCAAACTTTATTAAGTTTATCAAAAAGACGAGCGACAAAACATTATTTATATTGAAACTTCCACCCACAACAAGCTAACATCTGGAGAACGGAGGAAAAAAAATCAAGATTCATTCATATTCTTGTAGGTAGCCACCGCCGAGGGAGATATACGATTAAGGTAACGGAAAATCCAATACTTTAAAACCGTATCAAGGATTACGGGAAATGTGGCGATAAAAAGGAAATTAAAGTCTCTATTTTCTGCCAAGCCGAAATGACGAGCAACACTTTCCAAAACAATTTCCCATCCGTGGGGAGAGTGGAAACCGACAAATATGTCGGTGAAAAGAATAATTAAAAATGCTTTTGCAGAATCACTTAAGCCATAAATTAATTCATCTAAGAAGGATTTGAGAATTTGTAATTCTTGACGACTAGACACAAGGATGATGGCAAAGGCAATAAAAGCAAGTATATCGGAGAAAATATTTTTTATGGCATTGGCACTCTGACGGCGGTAGTTTTGGGCTAACTCTTGAGCTTTTTCTTGGATGTTGATTTCTCTTTCTTCTGGGGTTAACTCTGGCATTAACCCAATCATGGTTTTTAGTTCCAGATTTTCCTCAAAAATTCTTAATTCGTTGAGGGCTTCTTCTTGTAAGTCTTGATTGATAAAAACGATTTCTTGATGGTTAGCAAAGTAGGGATCAATGAATGTTCTACCGATGGCAATTTTACTGATATTATGAACTAAAATCGGTATTATGATCAGAAATAAAAGAAATTTTACAGATACGGCAGTTTTATATTTGGAGCGACGAAAACGATTAATTAATTCTTCTTCTGTGTCTTGAGAATCGGGATTAATTTCATCTTTGATCTTGGTTAATGTTCGTAAAAAAGAACGGGGTAGGACACTGGTTTTGTCAGATACTGTTTCTAGTTTTTTGTCGTCTCCTGCGGGAATGTCAATGACGGGATTTTTAGTGTTTTTAGATAGGTTAGGTACTTGTTTAGGATTAGTGTCTGACTCTTGCAGATATTTATTAACTATTTGGTCAATAAAATCAAGTTTTTCGATGATTAATGATTGACTGAGAGTAATTTTTTGATTGTTGCTATCGTAGTTATAATTTTGTTTGTGATTAGAAAATAAATTATTAAAATATTGACTGGTTTTAAATTGAGTTAATTTGAGATCAATAATTTTTAAATTACTTTTTAATTCCCCTTGAAAATAAGTAAATACTCTTTCGCTATGGACTCCATTTTGAAGGGTGATTTTTTTTCCTTGAAAATGATCAATTTCAAGGTTTTTAATTTTTAACGCTGCTTGATAGGCTGATTCAAGGGCATTTTCGGCACTACGGGCAAGGGAGCGTTTTGTATAGCGAAAAATTTGGTTGAACATGAAAGCTATGCAACGGTTACATGATTTAATATTTTATGAGTTATTTTTGGGTATTGACTACAAATCACCGAATAACATTGTTATCATAAAACATATATTGTAAGGTACACCGTTTGATATATTACAGATGCTGAGAATAATCACAGATAAGGGTGAAGCAAAACAAGAGTTAAAAAGAATAGAGAATCGCACTCACAATGATGAAACTCATATTCAAGAGTCCATCGTTAAGGAAATCATTGCGACGGTGAGAAAGCATGGAAATCAAGCCTTATTTGATTATACTCAGAAGTTCGACCGACAAACTATCAACGAAAGTAACCTTAAGGTTAGCGGTGCGGAAATTGATACTGCTTATCAACAGATTTCTCGGGATTTACTGTCGGCTATCAAGTTGGCGGCAAAACAAATTGAGGCTTTTCATCAGCAAAGGGTGCCTAAGTCTTGGGTCAGTTTTCCCACCGATGGGGTAACTTTGGGTAGACGTTATACCCCTGTGGATAGGGCTGGTTTGTATGTACCGGGGGGTAGGGCTTCTTATCCTAGTACGGTACTGATGAATGCTATCCCTGCGAAGGTGGCGAAAGTTCCTCGTATTGTCATGGTAACTCCTCCGAGTGAGGGGGCGAAAATTAATCCTGCGGTGTTGGTGGCAGCTAGTGAAGCGGGGGTAACGGAAATTTATCGGGTGGGGGGCGCCCAAGCGGTGGCAGCCCTTGCCTATGGTACGGAAACGATTCCTAATGTGGATGTGATCACAGGGCCGGGTAATATATTTGTCACTCTAGCGAAAAAGGAAGTGTTTGGCACGGTGGGCATCGATTCTTTGGCAGGGCCTAGTGAGGTGTTGGTAATTGCCGATAAACAGGCGAATCCTGTTCATGTAGCGGCGGATTTACTAGCCCAGGCGGAGCATGACCCCTTGGCGGCGGCTATTTTGATTACAGACTATTTACCCCTTGCGCAGGGGGTGCAGAAGGAGGTAGTTAAGCAGTTGGAAAATCATCCCCGTAAGGTGTTGACGGAAAAGGCGATCGCCCATTATGGTGTAGTGATAGTGACTGAAAACCTAGAGGAAGCGGCGCAACTATCCAATTTATTCGCCCCTGAACATTTAGAGTTAGAAGTAGAAGAACCTTGGGAATTAATGACCCATATCCGCCACGCAGGAGCGATTTTCTTGGGCAACTCCACCCCCGAGGCGGTGGGAGACTATTTAGCAGGTCCAAACCACACCCTACCCACGTCAGGGGCGGCTCGTTACGCTTCTGCGTTGGGGGTGGAAACCTTTATGAAATACTCAAGTTTAATTGAATATAATCCCCACGCTTTGCAAAAAGTGTCTAATGCCATCATGGCCCTGACAGAGGCGGAAGGGTTGCCTTCCCATGGGGATTCGGTGAAGTTGAGAATTAACCCTGACGGTAAGCCATAACCAAGAGGGCGTTAAGGATGGCGGCGGCTACCGTCGAGCCTCCTTTATTGCCCTGGATTTGAATTTGGGGTATGTCCAACTGGCGCAGGGCTTCTTTGGCTTCTAATACGGCTACAAAGCCCACGGGTACTCCGATAATGACGGGGGGCTTGGTTTTTTGTTGTTTCACTTGCTCACACAATGCCAGAAGGGCGGTGGGCGCATTGCCGACAATATAAATGGCTTCTGGATATTTTTGGATACACCTCAGCATACCAGTTTCGGTTCTGGTTTTTCCTTCCTCCGCCATGGGGGCTTGTTTTACCGCCACAATGATTTGGTTTTGGAATGTACGCCCTACCATGGTTTTGATGCCCTCTTTGATCATACTTACATCGGTGACGATGGGAGTTCCTTTTTTGAGAAATTCTAGGGTAAGGGCGATCGCCCTTGGACTACAATATAAGAGATTGAGATAATCAAAATCTGCCGTAGTGTGAATAATTCTTCGGGCAATTTCATACTCAGAAAAAGTCAAGGAATGTTGCCCAACAATTTCATCGATAATGGCAAAACTTTTTTCAATAATCGGATTACTTAAATTAGTCAAAATTTTATCTATTTTTGCAACTTAATTACAGCCCAATCATCCTGACGAACAAAATTAGTCATATCAGTAAATTTTCTTACCTCAAACTGTTCCACCGTGAAAGTAGAAGGAGAATTTTCTAACCATTGATCATTGATTTCCGTAATTACAGACTTTACTTTATCCTGATCAAAATCATCAGATACATTACTAAAATAACCAAGGGTAACATGGGCCGCAAACTCATAATTTTGTTCAATGCCTAAATCAATAATTTGCTCATCCTGATAAATTAACTTTCTTAGTTTGACCACTGACTCGTAAAACTCCTCCTTGGGTGCTAAACATACCGCAATAGCACGGGGAAAAATCGAGATACCTAAAACATCAAACTCATAAGCCTTTAACTCCTTATAAACAGTCTTATAGTCCTTAAAAATACTCTCAACTTGTCTAATTAATAACTGATCAAAATTCGGATTTTTTGTCACCGCATCCAGATAAATATTATCCCAAATTAAATCCGCCAAAGTAATATGAAAACTATCCGCAGGTAAAGCCACAAAAAAATCAGCCCCCAATCCTTTTACTAATTTTTGTTGAGTTTGAGCTAACTTTTGATAAAACTCTTGATTATAATTAGATTCTCCGTGAGGAGGAGTAATAATAGTATATCCAGGAAACTCAACAGGCTTTTGCCCTTCAAACTTAGGGGATGACTGAATATTTTGTATTTGTTGTTCATAATTAACAGGTGCAGTCATTTGCACAACTCTGTTGATATAGCTTTGATAGTTTCCATCCATTCTTTTTCTCCTCGATTAGTTTTTAAATTGTTGGCATTTATAACTTTTTTAAAAAGCAAAAAATATTATAAAATTTAATGGCATTTTTGTCAATAGAAGGTGTTTATCAATAGTTTTTATCTCACAAAGACGTCAAAGGTAAAGGGTATTATTATGGTTGATCTATATTTAATATCTTGGTTTTTTATATCTTTATTTTGACTGTTTAAGAAAATTTTTTGTTTAATTATAACCTTAATAAAAAAACTCCATTATCAAGGCTCTTTCTCTATGGTTAATCTTGTAATAATTTCTTCATAATTTGGGTATTGGTTTATTAATTCATCGGCAGAGGCTAATTCAAAATCACTAAAATCAAATCCGGGAGATACAGTACAACCGATTAAACTATATGAATTTGGTTGACTCACTTCCGAGGCAAACCAATCACCTTGATTGATAACTAATTGAAATGTAGGATTTTCTCCCTGTGTATCCCCTAGTAATACTGATTTATATTCCCCTGATGAGGTGAGAATATGAACTTGTAATGGTGCGCCATGATAAAAATGGAATATTTCATCACTCTTGAGGCGATGGAATGCGGAAAAGTCTTTTTCGGAAAGGAGATAGTAAATAGCTGTTGAGGAATTTCTTTGTTCTATTGCCCGAGATGACAAACCATCTTTTTTGATAATATCATTACTACGATAAGTTTCTCGATAATAACCCCCCTCGGGATGTTTTTGTAGTTCGAGTTTTTGTATCCAATATTCTGCATTCACGGGTTATTTTCTCATAATTTTTTTGTTGACTATAGAGATTATCGCAGGACAAGGTCATCACTGGAAGAATGGTTAATAACTCTGTTTAGTTTTCCACTGCTATAACCTTCTAAGTCGAGGGTAACGTAGGTGAAACCTAATTCTTGAAAATAGTTGACTAATTTGGGTAAATCAACCTCGTTAACAAAAGTGGCTATTTGTTGGGGTAGTAGTTCAATTTTAGCGGTATCCCCTTGGGATCTCACTCTTAAGTTGAGATAGCCTAGATTGCGTAAATAAATTTCTGCTCTACCCACACGATGAAGTTTATTGATGGTGATTTCTTCTCCGTAGGGGAAACGGGAGGATAGGCAGGGTTGAGAAGGTTTATCCCACCATGGTAGATTCAAGAGTTTGGTTATTTCTCTTACTTCTAATTTTGATATTTTTACTTCGGCTAGTGGCGATCGCACTTTTCTTTCTTTAGCGGCTTCTATGCCAGGGCGATAGTCTTGTAAATCGTCATAGTTCACCCCATCTATGACATAAGGATAACCCCTTTTAAGGGCGATCGCCCTTAATTTATCATGTAATTCACTTTTACAAAAATAACAACGATTAACGGGATTTGAGGTATAGTTAGGGTTATCCATTTCCTCAGTGACAATCATCTCATGATTGATCCCAATAAACTGGGCTTGGTCTTGGGCTTCGTCCAATTCTTCTGGTAAAAGGGAAGGAGATACCGCCGTAATCGCAACCGCTTTGTCTCCTAAGACATCATAAGCAACTTTAGCAACTAGGGTGCTATCAATTCCCCCAGAATAGGCAATCAAAGCCTTGTCCATGGTGGTGAAGATACTTTTTAATTTCTCTAGTTTATCTTTGCTCATACCGTCTTTTACTAAACATCTTACAGTACCATTATATTCTACTCGAAATAAGTTTAAAGAATGTACCATGGATATTTAAGCATTAAACTAAATGATAATTTACCACTTTTTTATTAATACTCACTATGTCTGAAGATTTAAAATTACAAACAGCTAATTTATATTTAAATATTTCTGATGAATGGTTAGAAAAATTAGATAAAATTGCCCTTGAAAAGGAACAAAATATAGAAGAATTAGTATTAGATATTATCGGCAATTATTTATCTGAAAGTAAATTAACTTTAGAAAATAACCAACTATTAGAAAAATATGAACAACTTAGTCAACGTTTAGAAACCTTAGAAAAAAAAGACTACCAAATAGAAAGATTAACTACCAAATTAGATATTTTGGAAAAATTAGTCGCTACTTTACAAACCAAAAATACTCAAGAAGATAATGATAACGGTGAATGGGATGATGAATTTGAAGACGAACCCGACGAAGTATTAACAGACTTTTTGCTATAAAAAAACTTAAAAAAAGCTCATTTGATTATTCCTAAAAAGTAAGTGAGCAATATTGATTTATCTTTCCTTTTAATTCTTTATTTATATCAGGATGCTTAAAAAAAATCTTACTTCAGGAAAAATTTTCCCCTCACTCAAAGAGATTGTACTTGACATTTCAGGGCAAAAATTAAAACCCTATTTATTTTTAGCCCCTGCCCTCATCATTCTAGTTATCATTGTCTTTTATCCTGCCCTACAAGCCTTTAGTCTCAGTTTTTCTAGGTATGGTTATGATTTGACTCAACCCCCTGAATGGGTGGGCTTAGAAAATTTTGAACGGTTGATTCAAGATGAGTTATTCAGAAAAACATTGTTTAATAGTCTTCTTTATATGGTGGGGGTTGTACCTCCTTTGGTTATTTTACCCCTATTTTTGGCGATCGCCGTTAACCAAAAATTAAAAGGAATCAACTGGTTTCGTGCCGCCTATTATACCCCCGTGGTAATCTCCATGGTAGTGGCAGGAATCGCTTGGAGGGCTTTATATTGGTCAAATGGTATCCTGAACCAAATTTGGCTAGGATTAGGTTTTTCATCGGGTTTACCATGGCTGACAAGCCCTGATTGGGCGATTTGGAGTGTGATGGTAGTCACCGTGTGGAAAGGACTGGGTTATTATATGGTCATTTATCTGGCAGGTTTACAGGGTATCTCTCCTGAATTATACGAGGCAGGAGCGATCGATGGATCAGACGGTTGGCAAAAACATTTTGATATTACCATTCCCCTGATGAAGCCCTATATCTTCTTAGTGGCGGTTATTTCTGCCCTCAGTGCCACCAAAGTATTTGAAGAGGTATTTTTATTAACCCAAGGAGGCCCTAGAAATAGCTCAAAAACCATTGTTTATTATATTTATGAGAAAGCCTTTCAAGACTTGGATATAAATTATGCCAGTGCCATGGGTTTGGTTTTATTTATGGCGATTTTGGTTCTTTCCATCGCTAATTTAATCTTATCTCGTTCCCGCTCATAATCAATAAACCTTGCTGATAGGAGGACAATTTATGGTTTAATACTCAGGAGTAATGCAGTTTCCAACCAGATGAAAATCAATAATATACTGATTGCGATACTTTCCTGTTTTTTGGTGCTTTATGGTTGTCAAAATGAAGTATCAATTCCCCAGGTAAATAATTTTTTACCCCTTCCCCAAGACCCTTATATTCAAGTATATTTTAATCATAATCCACAGGCAGAATATACTGAGCCATACCGACCAATTATTAGACAAGGGGATAACTTAGAAGAGGTTTTAATTGAAGCAATTAACAGCGCGCAAAATACCATCGATATAGCCATTCAAGATATTAATTTACCAGATTTAGCAAGGGCGATCGTATCTCAATATCAAGCAGGAAAAAAAGTAAGAATAGTAATAGAAAATAATTATAATTTAAGTCTCAATCAACTAGGTGCGGATCATGGTTTAGCCATTTTAAAAAGGAACGATATACCCCTTATTGATGATACAGAAGATGGTAGCAAAGGTAGTGGTTTAATGCACCATAAATTTGTCGTAATTGATAATCAAAAAGTGGTGACAGGATCAGCAAATTTTACCCTGAGTGGCATCCATGGAGACTTAGAAAATCACAATACAAGGGGAAATACTAACCATCTTTTAGTAATAGATAATACCCCTTTAGCAAGTATTTTTGAACAAGAGTTTAACTACATGTGGGGTGATGGAGTGGGTAATCAAAAAGATAGTTTATTTGGGTTACAAAAACCTTTTCGTCCTGCTCAGACTGTAAGAATTGGAGAGAGCCAGGTTACTGTCCAATTTTCCCCTACTTCTCGCACTCGTCCATGGGAAGAAAGTACCAATGGTTTAATTAATAAAACTTTAAAACAAGCTACAGAGTCGGTGGATTTAGCTCTTTTTGTGTTCAGTAAACAACCATTATCTAATACCCTGGAAAGAAGACATTTAGAAGGTACTCAGATAAGGGCATTGATAGATCCTCTTTTTGCTTATAGATATTACAGTGAAGCACTAGATTTATTAGGAGTTGAATTGAGCAATAATTGTCAATTTGATGATGATAATAACCCGTGGTCAAATCCTATTGATACTGTAGGAATTCCTCGCATTGAAAGGGGCGATAAATTACATCATAAGTTTGCTTTGATTGATAATCAAATAATTATTACAGGTTCTCATAATTGGTCAGCGGCGGCAAATTATACTAATGATGAGACTTTATTAGTTATTAATAATTCGACCATTGCAGAACATTTTAATCAAGAGTTTGAGCGTCTTTATGATGATGCAATTTTGGGCGTAACGGATCGATTAGAAAGAAGAATTGAGGAGGATGAGAGGGAGTGTGAAGTCAATTAACCTGAGTTCGGGATAACATTTTCTAGTTAAGGCAGGCAATAGGGAATGGGCAATGGGCAATAGTGAAGTGAATATTTTTCAGCATTTCTAGGTGTTATTTAGCAATTTAAAAACCGCCGTAAACTTTTCACCGTCAAGGCTGACACTAAACGATACTCATAATTATTATCCCGAATTGAGGTTAAACTAACAAAGGCTGGTCGTATTTTCAACCTGCAACCTTTACGGACGTAGCGCACTACGTCCCTGCGTCCCCCTACCATACTGACGACTATTATCCCTAACTGTGGTTATTTTAGACCGATTTTTTGTAATAGTTGATCAAGGTTAAAATGTTCTTCAATTAGCTGTTGTACACATTCAACTTTAATGGTTTCTTGGAGGCGCACTGTGCCAAAGGCTTGGTCGACAATTTCTACGGTGGTAAGGGTGTCAAAATCAACGGTCAGGATGGGGATTTCTAGGTCTTCTGCCCGTGCTAAAATGAGTTGTTGGGGCGGGGTATGTCCTGTTAAAATTAGGCAGTTTGTGGAGCTTTCTAGGGCGGCTAACTGTAAATCGGTGCGATCGCCCCCTGTAACTACTGCCATATTTTGTCGTTGACGGAAATATTCTAACGCAGAATTAACATTCATCGCCCCTACGGTGAGGCTTTCCACCATCAAATCTAATCGATCAGGACGACACAATACATTAGCTTTTAGTTGTGATACCAACTCCCGAACACTAACACTTTGTAATAGTCTGTCGGTGGGTAGCATTCCCAATACATCTATACCATGACTTTCTAAAAAAGGTTTTATTACATTAGTCATGGTGTCTAGTTGATTGTGAGGAATACTATTGATTGTAACACCTAAGAGGCGATCGCCAAATAACTGTTTTGCCGAGAGAATTTGATCAACAATTTGTAGGGCATCATATTTAACCACCAACAAAACAGAAGCATCAATTTTTTGGGCAACCTCAGTACTAGATAAATGGAACAAATTACCCTGACAAAGATTTCCTGCCCCTTCTACCAAAACCAAATCCGCCTCAATGGAGTTGCAATAATCAACAACATCAATCTGCTGATCAACATTGCCACTCAAAGCATCAGTAATAGTTTTTTTATTCAACAAAACCAAAGGAGACTGGATTTGACCAGGGGATAAATCTAAGGTTTGAGTGATGAAACTTATATCCTGTTCGTCTTGAGTCGTATCAGAATCATTAAAACAAGTACCGATAGGTTTAGCATATCCTAGCTTAATCCCTCTTTGTTTCAACTGATGAGCAATACCTAATATAGTTGCTGTTTTCCCTGTATAGGGTTGACTCGAAGCAACTAACAAATACTTTCCTTGATGGGACATGACTAATTTTCCTCTAAAATTATTTAATGGATGAAAAATAATTGATAACCAACATTGTCAAAATTTTCGATACGGTCTTTTTTCCTTCCCTTGTACAAAAGAAAATATCCAAAAAGAAAACCGCATCAACTAAATCAACAATGATGGTCGTGAAATCATATAATAAAATTATTAATAAGTGACCTTGTTTATTTATTATAAATATATTTATTTATAACACTCCCTTAGAGCTAGGAATCTCATTCAGACGACGCATATCATATTCCAACGCCATACGCATAGCCCTCGCAAAAGCCTTAAAAGTCGCCTCAATAATATGATGGGAGTTAATGCCATCCAACTGACGAATATGTAAAGTAATTTGGCAATGATTAACAATCGCCACAAAAAATTCTCTTACCAATTGAGTATCATAAGTACCAACCCTTTCCGTGGGAATCTCTAAACCATAGCTTAAATGTGGTCTTCCCGAAAAATCCAAACTAACTTGCACCAAAGCCTCATCTAAAGGGGCGATAAAATGCCCAAAACGATTAATCCCCTTTCTATTACCTACCGCCCGTGCGATCGCCATACCTAGGGTAATACCCACATCCTCATTGGTGTGATGATCATCGATTTCAATATCCCCTGTAGCTTGAATATCTAAATCTAATAACCCATGGGATGACAATTGATGTAACATGTGGTCAAGAAACGGCACCCCTGTATTAACATTACATTTTCCCGTACCATCCAAATTTACCTCTACTTTAACGTCAGTTTCTTTGGTATCACGACTAACTGCAGCAACACGGGGCGGAATAGACGCTAATTCTGTTTTTTGGGCAGGGATTAAAGTGTTATTAACTGTCATTATCTAACTATAAAATATTCAATGAATAAGGTAAGGGTAAGATCGATTAATGTTTTTGATAATTCACAACTTGACTTATCCTAACAGTGCAGTGTGATTATGTTTTTTTCTCGAAAGAATAGCGTCTAGTTTGAATACAATGTAACTTTGATTACCCTTGTGTATATGATCATACCTTAGTTTGATTTGAAATAGTCAGTGTGTATGGAAGTTGATTCGTGGTAATTATAAAATTATGATTATCTTAAAATATATTATAATTTTATATTCGTTAATCAAAGTAGCCATACTTAAAATTCCATTATGAATTCAAAAAAAAGAGTCTTATCCCTATTTTCAGGTTGTGGAGGAATGGATTTAGGAATGGAAGGAAATTTTTGGGTTCATGAAGATTTCATTAATAAAAAAATACATCCTGATTGGGTTATTGATAAAAATAAGCATTTAATAAAATTAGCTAAAACATCCTTTGAGACAGTTTTCTCTAACGATATTGAGGTTAGTGCAAAAAATGCTTGGCTATCCTATTTTAATAGGAATATTTTTCATCAAGAAAGTGTCGTTGACTTAGTAGAAAAACACAATAGAGGAGAATTTAGTTTTCCTAAAGATATAGATATAGTAACTGGAGGTTTTCCATGTCAAGATTTTAGCGTTGCGGGGAAAAGAAGAGGTTTACAATCTCACAAAAATCATGATGGTAATTATTTAGATAAAAAAACTGATAATTATCTCAAAAACAGAGGAATGCTTTACTATTGGATGAAAAAAGTGATAGAAATTACTCAACCAAAAATATTTATTGCGGAAAATGTCAAAGGCTTAAATTCTTTATTTGAAGTAAAAAAGAAGATAGAATCTGACTTTCAAGCAATTAATAATCAGGGCTATATAGTTTTTTCTAAATTACTTTATGCACCAGATTATGGTATTCCTCAAACTAGAGAAAGATTGTTTTTTATCGGTATTAACAAACAATACTTAAGTCGAAAATGGATAAAACTTTCTAACCTACAAGACTTCATTAACCCTTTTCCAGAAATTACTCATTATGATCCACAAAATAGTGTTATTCATAATAATAATTTAAAATCTTATTCCACAGTTAGATCTGCATTAAGCGGATTATTAGAACCAGAATTAGAGATAAACGATCAAGCTCAAATGAAATTTTCTCGAGCTAAATTTTATGGAAAAACTCAAGGACAAATAGAAATAAATTTAGATGGGTTAAGTCCTACAATTAGAGCAGAGCATCATGGAAATATTGAATTTAGAAGACTCTCTTTAGAGTTAGGAGGACGTTATCATGATGAGATAAACTCTGGAAAAAAAATGAGACGTTTAACAGTTAGAGAATGTGCAAGAATACAAACTTTTCCCGATGACTACGAGTTTGTTAGAGATAATAAAATATTCAAAACTGATTTACCTATTTCTGCGAGTAAGGCTTATAAATTGATAGGTAATGCAGTACCGCCATTGTTGAGTTATCACATTGCAATGAAATTAGATTCTATTTGGGACAATTTGTTTAATGATAATTATTTAGATCACCTAGAGCAACAAAGATCGGCTATTTTTTAAACAAACTATTTTATTTATTTTTTAATTTTTGCTATTAATATATTTTTATCAATAGATAGTTTTTTCATAATCTCTTCTAAAATTTCTGGGTTATTTAAGAGATATTTAATGATCTCAATTACTAAATCATCCTGCCAGGAACTCCTATTTAGTTCATCATTAATGATTCTGTTTACTGCTACTTGAGCGTATCTTTTAATCCATTCCTTATCTTTGTCCACAATTTTATCATCAGGATTTTCGTCTATCTTTTGAAAACCACTCCATGCTAATTTCGGTCGAGGAGTTCTATCTTGAAAAAGATCATTTTCTGTAATTTTTATTCCTTTGTAATATCTTCCATATCTAATATCAAATTGTTGATTATTATCTTTTCTTAAAACGAAAATCACCCAAATATTTATATCAAGTTTTCCTATAGTAGATCCTGGTATGATAACATCATGACCCTTTTCAGTATAACCACTCTTGAGTTCTATTTTTCTCTTTACCGTAATTTTACTATCTAAGATTTTAAAAGATATTTTTAAATCGGGTGATTGAACCTCAATAGCAATTTTATTTTTAAATAATGGATATAAGCTGATGATGTCTTGAAAGATATTTAGAGCTTTTTGCCCTGCTAGATAAGAAAAATCTGTATCTGTATTTGCTTCCCCTTCTGCCCATTTACATCGTTGCAACTCTGTTTGAGAATTGTGCAATTCAGCTGCAATTTGTTTTGTTAATTTAGGCATCAAGTCTTGGTCTATAAAATCTTCGTAATCTTTTTTCTTCATTCAGTATTTATAAAAATATTTTCATCAAAATTAAAGGGTGAGAATTTTCTCACCCCATAATATGATTAGAAATTACCTGCTAAGGCTTCTTTACACCTGTTACAAATTAAAGGTTCATCAACAAAAGTACCCACGGAATTAGAATAGTTCCAACACCGATCGCACTTACGCCCTTCTGCATTGACTACTGCTACCTTAAGGGTAGTATCGGTTAAAGTGATTTCTCCCTGATAATCAATGCCATCTAAGGTAGACTCATCAGTTACTAACTCCACTTGGGAAACTAACAACAGATAACGTAACTCATCAACCCTGTTACCATCATTAAGCGCATCATCAGGATTGAGACTTGCCAAAGTATCCGCTAACTTACCTGTGGTGTCATATACCAACACTTTCGCCTCAAGGGAAGCACCGATGAGCTTTTGGTTACGGGCATCATCCAAAATTTTGTTAACCCCGGTGCGGATATGGCGTAATTCCTGCCATTTTTGGACAAATTCGGGGCTTTGTACCCACTCAGGTTCTAATTTCACCCAACCTGCTTCAAACACAGAATTACAGGGCTTTGAGTAGGGGAGATTTTGCCAGATGTCCTCCGCCATATGACATAATACAGGGGCGATCGCCCTTGCCAAATTTTCCAGTATAATAGCCATAACAGTCTGACAACTGCGACGACGGGCAGAATCAAGATCTGAAATATAAAGTCTATCTTTAGCAACATCGAGATAGAAATTAGAAAGATCCACTACACAGAAATTCTGTACCTTTTGGAAAAACTTAAAAAATTGGAAACTCTCGTAAGCCTCAGTGATTTCCGTAAAAACCTCATGGGTTTCATGCAAAATGTACTTATCCAACTCAGGCAAATCTGCATAATTCACCGCATTTTTAGCAGGATCAAAATCATGTAAACTACCAATTAAAAATCGAGCCGTATTACGAATCTTCCGATAAACATCCGCCAACTGTTTGATGATACTATCCCCAATCCGCACATCCGCGGAATAATCTGTAGAAGATACCCAAAGGCGTAATACATCAGCACCATAGGGAGGTTGTTGCTTTTGATTTAGACCACCATTGATAATAAGATTTGGATCAACCACATTACCCTCAGACTTACTCATCTTCATGCCCTTCTCATCTAACACAAAACCATGGGTTAACACAGTCTTATAAGGAGCATGGCCATTCACCGCTACACTGGTTAAAAGACTAGATTGGAACCAGCCCCGATGTTGATCAGAACCTTCCAAATATAAGTCCACAGGATATTTCAACTCATCCCGTTGATTTGCCACCGCCGCCCAAGATGAGCCAGAATCAAACCATACATCCATGGTATCCATACCCTTACGGTAGGTTTTACCATTATTACGGTAACTCTCAGGTAACAACTCCTCCACCGACATCAACCACCAAGCATCGGAACCTTTTTCCCCGATAATATCCCGCACATGGTTGATAGTTTCCTCATTCAATAAAGGCTCATTGGTTTCCTCATCATAAAACACAGGAATAGGTAAACCCCAACTCCGTTGACGGGAGATACACCAATCATTTCTTTCGCTCACCATGGGGGTGATACGATTCTCTCCTTGGGCAGGAATCCAGTTAACCTCCTTAATCGCCTTCAAAGCCTCCTCACGGAAACCATCCACCGATGCAAACCATTGCTCAGTAGCACGGAAAATGGTGGGTTGTTTGGTGCGCCAATCATAGGGATATTTATGTTGATAGGCTTCTTCTTTTAAAAGACTACCTTTATCAGTTAAAGCATCGATGATGGCTTGGTTAGCATCTTTTAGTACATTTAAACCTGCAAACTCCCCAGCTTCCTCAGTAAAGTTACCTTTGTTATCCACAGGGGAAAGGATTGGTAAATGGTACTTTTGCCCTGTGATATAGTCCTCTTGTCCATGACCGGGGGCGGTGTGTACTAATCCTGTACCAGATTCTGTGGTGATATAGTCACCACCGATAACCACGGGGCTTTCTCTGTCAAACAGGGGATGTTTATAGGTGGATAATTCTAAATCAGCGCCCTTAACTGTGGTTTTAACTGCTAGTTTCGCACCGAAGGTATTCCCAAGGCTTTCTACTAAATCTTGAGCAACTATGAGGAATTGCCCTTCTTTTATCAAGGGGGGTTTGGGAGGATCATTTTCTGCAATTACTTCCACCACGGCATAATCTAATTTACCGTTAACCGCCACGGCTAAGTTACCGGGGATTGTCCAAGGGGTAGTAGTCCAGATGGCAACCCCCAAATTAGGCATATATTGCTCTAAATGCGAGGCTTTGTCGCTCAATTTGGTGATGGTAAAACTAGCGTAGATACTACGGGAGGTATGCCCTTCAGGATATTCCAACTCTGCTTCAGCAAGGGCAGTTTGAGAGCTAGGACTCCAATGGACAGGTTTTAAACCACGGTAGATATAACCATTGAGCGCCATTTTACCGAATACTTCGATTTGGGCGGCTTCATATTCGGGTTTGAGGGTGAGATAAGGGTTTTCCCAGTCTCCCCAGATGCCATACCGTTTAAATCCTTCGGCTTGTTTTTTTTGAGTTTTGAGGGCAAAGTCACGGGCTTTATACCGCAATTTGATGGGAGATAATTCTGGTCTTTTTTCTTCGGGAATACTTTGTAATACTTTTAACTCGATGGGTAAACCGTGGCAATCCCACCCCGGTACATAACGAACTTTGTGACCTTGTAGTAATTTATATTTATTAATAATATCTTTTAAAACTTTGTTGAGGGCGTGGCCCATGTGTAAGTCTCCGTTGGCGTAGGGAGGGCCATCATGGAGGACAAATAATTCTTTGGGGTTATTTTCGGCTAATTTTTCGTAGATTTGATTTTCAGCCCAAAATTTTTGTAATTCTGGTTCTTTTTGCACCGCATTAGCTCTCATGTTAAAGCTAGTTTGGGGCAGATTTACTGTATCTTTATAGCTTTTGGGTTCACTCATCGCAGGAGATGTTAGTTAATATAATTATTTTCGTATTTTGCTATTGTATGGTGAATCGGGGTTATCTCTCAATGTTGGTAGGTTCAAAGGGGGATATTTTTTCGTTTTGAGGAGAGAATCCCATTTTTTTTGACCTTAATCCCGACTATTTTAGTCGGGTATAGTTGACAGTTGTAAACTGAGTTGTTATGCTTATGGTCAAGCAATCATAAATAATTTAGAAATTTTTACACAAGTAGTTAAAGCACACGGAGAAAAAAGCATCATGACAACTGCGATCGCCACTGACACCACCAAGAAAAAACCCACCTTCACCAAATTAGTATCCAAAGAAGGCGGTACCGAGTATCCCCTAAAAGCGATCAATATTTGTGAAGAAACCTTCGCCCCTTTGGAGGTAGCCTATGATTACGATGAAATTCGTCGTCAGGTAAGCCGTGAAAGCATTGCCGCAGGCCCTAATTCCATCTGGCGTTATAAAGCATTTTTGCCCGTAGAAACCGATAACCCCATCGATGTCGGTACAGGAATGACTCCCTTAATCAAGTCTAACCGTTTGGCTCGTCGCTTAGGTCTCAAAAATCTCTATATTAAAAATGATGCTGTAAACATGCCCACCCTTAGCTTTAAGGATCGGGTAGTCTCCGTTGCTTTAACCCGCGCCCAAGAATTAGGTTTTACTACCGTATCTTGTGCAAGTACAGGAAACCTTGCGAACTCCACCGCTGCGATCGCCGCCCATGCAGGTTTAGACTGTTGTGTATTCATTCCCTCTGACCTCGAAGCAGGTAAAGTATTAGGTACCCTCATCTATAATCCCACTGTAATGGCGGTAAAAGGTAACTATGATCAAGTAAACCGCCTTTGTTCCGAAGTAGGTAACACCTACGGCTGGGGATTCGTCAACATCAACCTCCGCCCCTACTACTCCGAAGGTTCCAAAACCCTCGGTTACGAAGTAGCAGAACAACTCGGCTGGAAATTACCCGATCACATCGTGGCACCTTTGGCGTCAGGTTCCTTATTCACCAAAATTTATAAAGGATTCCAAGAATTTGTCAAAGTAGGTTTAGTGGACGATAAAGACGTTCGTTTTAGCGGTGCGCAAGCGGAAGGATGTTCCCCCATCGCCCAAGCCTTTAAGGAAGGAAGAGACTTCGTCACCCCTGTTAAACCTAACACCATAGCTAAATCCATCGCCATCGGTAACCCCGCTGACGGTGTCTATGCCCTTGATATTGCCCGTAAAACCAACGGTAATATCGAATCCGTTACCGATGCCGAAATCATCGAAGGAATCAAACTCCTTGCCGAAACTGAAGGTATCTTCACCGAAACCGCAGGGGGTACCACCATTGCGGTACTCAAAAAATTAGTAGAAGCAGGTAAAATTGATCCTGAAGAAAGCACCGTAGTATATATTACTGGTAACGGTTTAAAAACCCAAGAAGCAGTACAGGGTTATATTAGTGAACCTCTCTTAATTGAACCCAAATTAGAAAGTTTTGAAAGAGCTTTAGAACGCTCTCGCACCCTTGATCGCCTAGAATGGCAACAAGTTTTAGTGTAAGATAGATTTCCGAACAGGGGGTTATATAACCCCTTGTTTACCAAAGACTTTTTAAGGGTCTTTTTTTTGCAAAAATTATTATTAGTAAAAAAATATCAAGAGAAAAATGGCAGTAAAAGTATTAATTCCCACCCCCCTACAAAAATTCACCAAAGAAGAGGCGACTGTTGAATGTGATGCCACCAACGTAGCTGGTTTAATTGATGCCCTCGAGGCAAATTATCCCGGTATCAAAGCCCGTCTTTGTGATGAGCAAGGCGCACCCCGTCGTTTCCTCAATTTCTATGTAAATAGTGAGGACATCAGATTTTTGGACAATACCGACACTGCTTTGAGTGATGGCGATGAAGTAAGTATTGTTCCTGCGGTTGCTGGAGGCTGAGGTTAATAATTCAAAGTTATGTTGAGGGCTGAAAAATATTCAGCCCTTTTTTATTCGTTACTCAAACGGGAAATGATAGACTCAGCAGGTACTTGGGCAATAATTTCCTTAATTACTGAAGAAGTGCCAAAATTTCCCCAAGTGCAACCGTTTTCTAAATATATTTGGGCTGCCTTACCTACTAAATATGAACCATATCCAGCAATACCCCCCTGAAGCAATCCTGCACTGGCAAAAGCTGTAAAATTACCCGGGTTTTCCCATAAACTATTTAAAGTCGTACCTGTTTTGGCAAAACCCAGCATAATCATGGTGATGATTTCCCCCACGATTAAACCTGTCAAACTTTTTACAATCGTTTGCCACAATTTACCAGCCTCATAACTGGTAATCGGTAAACCATATAACCTTGCTAACGCCCTAATCATGGTCAAATCGGCGATCGCACCTACCAATAAATCGACCAAGGCAATAGGATTAACCGCCACAATCAAAGCCTTGTATTTAGCATATTGCCAGATAATTTTTTCCGCCTCCTTTTGTCGCAACTCCACCGTCTTATGGGCAATATTTTCCTGAGCAATTTTTGCCTGATTCAATGCATTCAACGCCAATAAAGCCTTACCCTCCCGATTGAGAATTATTAATATCTTTTCCTTCAAATCATCCACCCGAGGAGGTAAATCTTCCCACTCCTCCCGAAAACTACCATCCGCCAATTCAACCCTCACCTTAATGGGTTGTGGTTTTGCCGATACCATCACCACCTCATCAGGAGTCAACAAAGGTTGATTTGTTTCATTACTCAACTCCTGCAACTGCTGATAAATACTCCTCACATCCGTATCAGGATACAAGTCTACCTTATTAAATACCAGTAATAATGGTTTTTGGGTACGGCGTAACTCCAAAAGTGCCAAATACTCTGTCCTCGTAATATCCCCTGCCACCACAAATAATATTAAATCCGACTGCAGACTAACTTCCCTTGCCATTTGCGCCCGACTTTCCCCATCAATCTCATCCAATCCCGGAGTATCAATAAACTCAATTTCTACCTTGCCAGTGGGTGGTTGCCAACGAATAGATTTTGGCCATTTTGTCACCCCATTGATAGCCCCTGTCGCCAAGACATCTTCCCCCAACAAGGCATTAATTACCGTGGATTTTCCTCTGCTTACCAAACCAAAAGCCGAAACCTTTATTACTTGTTGTTCCAACTTTTCCAACGCCCCTTTAAGGTTACGTAAATCATCCTTAACTGCCCCTTGTAACTTGGCATCAGGGGGATAATTCCAATGACGACGACTACTGGCATACCAAGAGAGGGATTGTTGTAAACTGGCACGGGCTAAACCGATAATTGATGATACGGAGGGGGAAGTTTTTGATGTCATTTCCTTTTGGCAAATCTCTACCTACTATTATGACGAAAATCTTAGGAATGCAAGATTATATTAAGTTCGAGTAATTAGTTGTGAGCAAGATTGCCCTGATTGCCCCCTAAATCCCCCAATTCTGGGGGACTTTTATCATCAGTTAAAATCAGCAATGCCATATTAATTAATGCAAAAATCCAATCACCGCATAATCTTGGCATCCATAAAAATATTGACTAAAACGTAAAGCCAATTCATCTCCAGTAATATTATGATTTGGTATGGGATGTAGGTTTAAAATCTCTACTTTAGGAAAACCAACAGATTCCAACATAAAAGCTAAAGTGGAACTTGGAATAGGATTACGATGGGTTAAGTCATGATAAAAATTACGACTACCTACTAAAATATTATCGGGGTTAGGAGTCTCGAATATGACCATCCCATGGGGTTTGAGTACCCGTAGACATTCACTAAATAAATTTAGGATAACTTTTAGGGGTAAATGTTCTACGATATGAAATCCTGTGACTACATCCACGGAGTTATCATCGAGGGAGTTTAAGTATTCCACACAGTCACTAATAATTACTTGTAAATCACGATTGTTACAATCTTCCGCCATTACCTGATTAAGATCAACTCCTCTACCTTGATAACCCCATTCTTTAATAGTTTCTAGCCATTCTCCTCTGCCACAACCTACGTCAATAAATAAATTATTTTTTTTATCAATATTTAAACTGTCAATTAAATATCGATAATCTTGAGTTAATAAATCTTTGATGTCTTGGCGATCGCCCCTAAATTTATTTTCAAAGGCTAAATAAAAACTATCTAAGGAATGATTTTCAATGTCATTATTAATGTTTTTTATTATTGATGATTTTTCTTGAGTATCATTATTATTAAAACTTTTTATTAATTTTTCGATCAACTTCTCTTGTTGTAATATTGTTTTTTGTAAATAAATATTCCTTTGCAATAAATCCTCATTTTTTATTTTTAATTCCCGAATAGATAATTTAAGTTGTTCTATTTCCCATTGATTTTTCGTGAATTTCTCATTTATTTGTCTTTGTAAAAGACGATTATTACTTTCATTATTCGCAATTATTTTTTCTCTTTCTTTTTGTTGTTCTTCTTTTAATAAATTAACTTCTTGTTTTATCTGTTGAAAATTGTCATATTTCTTGACTGTTTCTTGAATATAGTTAAGTAAAACTTGATCTTTTTTATTTAAGCTATGTAAAGTTTTTTCTATGTTAAAATTTACTTCCCTTTGATCTTTAAAAATGTATGATAAAACTTTTAAAAAAACTTTTCCAAAAGGTTTAAAAATTGAACGAGGAAAACGATCAAAAGATTCTGGTAACTTATCTCTTATTTGTCCTCTTGCATTAGCAAGATTAATATAATGATCAAATTCGTCTGACTCCGTGGCAAATTCTCTCTCATTAACATCCTGATTTACTATTGCTTGAGCGTCATTCTGTAAACTTTTTAGCGACTCTGGTAGCTCATTATCCTTATTATTGGCACCTTGTAAGATTTTTTCTTTAATTTTCTCAAGGGTAATATCAGGAAGTTGGGAATTTAACATAAAATATCTGAGGGAGAAATGAGTAGAAATAGTAAAATGATTATACAAAAAATAATTCACTAAACCAAAGCACTTTTTCCATAATGATAATGAAAAAAATCTAAAGTTGAGGTAACTTATGATTAGCAATCCTAAAGGTGTGAGTGAGACAAATGACAAATCCACAATCCCCCCAACCAGAAGAAAATTCTAATACTATTTTTGGTAAGGTAAAACAAATAGTCACTTCTCCCCAAACTATCATTATTGTAGTGGTAGGTGTAGGGGCGATCGCCTCGGGTGCTTATTTAGGTGCAAAATATATTATTACCGAAGTCATACCAGAAACCATTGAAGAAGAATTAAAAAAAGCCCTGGATAGAGAAGTTAATATTGGGGAAATAAGCAGTTTTGGCTTCTCTCATCTCACCATCGATGATATTACCCTTCCCCCCACCAGCCAAGATAACAGCTTTGTAGAAATCAAAAATATCAACGCCCGATTTAATCCCCTCCATATTCTTTTCCAAAGCCATCTCCCCCTTGATATTACCATCGAAGAAATTACCGCCCTCGGGCAACTCGACACCCTCATCACCGTTGACGAAGAAGAAGAAACCGAAATCCCCGAAAGTATTGACTTACCAGAATTACCCATCACCGCCGACATCAATCTAAGTATCGAAAAAGCCACCCTTGCCATCACCCCCAACCAATTAACCCAAGCCGTTGAGATAGAAAATCAAATCAACCTTAACCTCCTCTACGACAACCAGACAAACCCCCTTAGTTATAATATTGAATCCCAAATCGATGATAGTAATATCAATCTCAGCGGGGAAACCATCCTCTCCACCACCCAAAGCAATAACCAAATCCAGATAACAAACTTCAACCTCACCCAAATCAATCCCCTTCTCTCCACCCTTCCCCTCAACCTCAGCCAAGGGTTAGTCAATACCAACCTAGAAATTAATATCCCCTCCTTTCAAGATTTTCGTCAAACCCAAGGCAGAGGAAGTATAGCTATTACCGAGGTAGAAGGAGATTATATCTTTTTAGCTGAAGATGATACTCAAGCCATCATTCAACCCCTACGCAGTGAAGCCTACATTACCGTTAACGGGCAAATCATCAACTTTCAAGAAATTAACGCCAGTTTAGGTAGTCTCGCAGGAAATCTCACAGGAAACATTGATTTAAACCAAGGTTACGACATCCAAGGAAATCTTAACCCCATAAATGTTAACGATGCCCTTGCCTCCCTTGCCGTGATTTCCCCCGTTACTCTTAACGGTATCCTCGATGGAAATTTAACCATCACAGGGGAGATTGATAACCCCCAAATTAACAGTAATATTGCCATTGAAAATACCATAGTCGATCAAATTGACTTAGGGCAAACTGTTTTATCCTTAGATAGTAACCTAGATGCCATTACCTTAAACAGATTACAAATTAATCCCACTGCAGGGGGAGAAGTTTTCCTCTCAGGTTTAATAAATACGAATCTTCGGGAAAAAATAACCAATCAAGAAACCATCAATGTTAACGACTTTCCCCTACAAATAAATCTTGATGCCGACTTACCCACCCAAGAATTAATCAACGTCTATAACCTTTTACCCCCTGAGATTAAAGTTAGTCGATTACAAGCCACAGGAAACATTACAGGAAATATCGGCAACCCTTCCGCCTCTGTAAACTTTAATCTCCCCGATGACGGTAGCCAAGATTTGGGCAAGATTACAGGCAGAGGAGAGTTAGCCTATAGCGACAATCAATTAAGGGTTGATGATACCCAATTAATAGTTAACGATGGCACTATTAATGTTAACGGCTTAACAGATTTAGAAACCAACAACTGGAATGCCGACTTAGTCATCAACTCCCTTACCCTCACCCCCTTTGTGCGTCAATATTGTCTAACCATGGGTAACTGCCCAGAAAATATAAACACCGCCACCCTCATCAGCGCCAATCAAGGTAATATTCAGGCAAGGGGTAATTTTAACAATCTTGATTTAGATAACATTGACGCTATCAGCAACTTACAACTAACTGTAGATAGGGGAAGTATAGAAGTTGATAGCCGTCTGGAAAATGGTGTTATCCTTGCCAATGCCGATGCAAGGGAAATTAATTTAAATAATTTGATCACCGATTTTGCGGTAGATACTAATATTATTACCAGTAACTTACAGCTAGAAAGTAGTATCCAAGAATTAATTACCCTTGGGCAAAGAAACCTTACCACCCTTAACCTCAATCTCAGTAGTGAGGTATTAGTTAATGGAGGATTAGTTAATCTTTCAGGGGGGGTTAATCCTCAAAATACCGCTTTTCTTGCCACCGCTTCAGGAATTAACTTAAATAATCTCAATGCCACCTCCCCTATTACCATCGAAACCAGTCGAGTAAACCTATCCCTCCTGACTGCCGAATTAATTAATAATCAAACTAACTTCACATCCCTTGAAAATATTATCGCTTCCTTACCCAGTTTGACAGTTAATGCAGATAATCGTCTTCGTGGAGGAGGAGGAATTGTTAACAGTCAAACGAATATTAGTAATGGCTTAGTAAGAGTTAACGCCAATGCCCAAAATATTAACGCCCAACAATTGATTGCTGATTTTCCTCTCGATGTCAATCAAGTTAATAGTCAGATAAATGTTAATGTCTCCCTCCAAGAGGTTGTCGCCACGGCAATTAATTATCTTGATACTCAAACTCTTTCCCCTCTCAATAGTCTGGTATTAAATGCCAATAGTAACTTTAACCTTGCCCAAGGGGGAGGAGTTGCGGTGACGAATATAAGTAACAATCAATGGGGCATTAATTTAAATACTGAGGATATAAATATTGATAACCTTGCCCAACAATTAGATTTAAATTTAGATAATCAACTACTAGCTAACTCTCCCCTTAATAGTCAAGTGAATTTGAGGGGAAGTCTTGCCCCTATTTTTAGTAACAATCCCTCGGCGATTGTGGAAGTTACCCAAGCCTTGGTTAATGTGGGTGAAACGAGTCTCAATGCTAGGGGTGGATTTGATGTGATTAATTTGGTTTCTAATCTGGATATAACTAATGTGGCTTTGGATATAGAAACCCAAGCAGACTTGGAGACAATTCCTGCTAATGCTATCTTGGCACAGTTTCCCCAAGAGGATGGTATTCGCTTATTACCTGATGAGGCAAATTTATCTGGGGTGGGTAATTTTGTAGGTAGGTTTACTGGCAATAATTTGTTAACTAATCCCCTCGGAGAGAATAACTTGCGTTTGCGGGGGAATGTGGAATTAGCTAATTTGATTTTTAATGATATTCAATTTGAGCCTTTGTTGGCTGGTAATTTAAATGTCAATGGTAGTGAGGGAATTATTCTCGATTTACGGGGTGAAGAGGATGTTATCTACACGGCTTTGATTCCCAATAATATTACTCCTGTTACTTCTGATAATTATATTCCTTTTATTCCTGATCAAGTGCTTATTTCTCAGGGGGGAGAGGCTGGTTTTTTGGTGCAAGGGGAAAGAAGGGGAGAGGAGTTTACGGCTACGGTTAGTAATTTTGATTTGGCTAGTTTAAGGATTAGCCCTGTGGCAAATTTTGGTATAGTGGGTAATCTACAGGGTAGGGTAGAGCAACAGACGACGGTTAATTTAAGGGATTTTAGTAGTAGGGGAAATATTCGTTTACGGGAAATTGGCATCGGTAATATTATCGCCAACGAAATTAATGCAGATTTTGTGTTTAGGGATGATGTGGCGCAGTTGCGAGAGGCTTCTTTGCGTTTTGGGGATAGTGTTTATGCTTTGCAGGGTAGTTTTAATTTGGCGACTCAGGATATTGAGGGTAGGTTAAATGTGGATGGTGATGTGAGGGATATTTTCACTACTCTACAGATTAGTGATGTGGAAACTTTGGCTTCTATTGTACAACAGATTCAAACTCAGGATGTTTTTGCTTCGGCGGATAGCATTCCTCCTCAGTCGGTGGGTGATGGGGATGATACCATCGGTAATCAGGTTAATTTGTTGGCGAATATTGATAGACAAATTAAGGCTATTGCCCAACAAATTGAGGAGGGGGGTATTCCTTCTAATTTGGATGTGATGGGGGGTTATCAGGGGGAAATTGTTATCGGCGGTAATTTGCAAAATCCTGTGTTAGATGTGGGTTTTGAGGGGCAAAATTGGCAATGGTTACCGCAACCTGCTTATCCTGATATTGTAGATGGTTTGGGTTTGGTTATCCAACAGAGTCAGCCTGTGATTATTCCTCAGATAAGTTTACGGGCGGAGTTTCGAGATAATAATGTGGAAATACAGCCTTTTGTGTTGGGGGTAAATGATAGTGAGGTGGCTTTTGCTGGTAATTTATCTTTAACTAGGCAGGAGGGAGATTTTAGGGTGTCTAATTTATCTTTAGATACTTTTAGCGCCTTTATTCCTGAGTCTGATTTTGGGGGTATTGTGGATATTGAGGGAAGATTGGCTGGTAATTTATTAAATCCTCTCATTGAGGGTAATGTGGTAGTAAGGGATAGTAGTTTCGATGGAGCAATTTTAGCCCAAGAGGTAAGGGGGGATTTTATTTATGAGGATTATTTATTTAATTTTGCTTCCACCGCACCAGAGGAGATACAGATAACTTCTACTTTGCCTTATCATCCTCTGTTTGCGACTCCTTTTCCTGCCACTTTAAATGTGTCTCTGGCGAAGGAGGCTTTGGAGGTGTTGGGGATTCTAACCCAAGGGCAGTTGGCTTTGACGGGGGGAGATGCCAATGCAGAATTTGATGTGGAAATTGCTTCTCTGAATCGCTTTTTTGAAAATCCTGATTTAAATCAGGTGCAGGTGAGGGGTAGGGTGAATTTGGATAATGCAAGGCTTGATTCTTCTTCTATTGAGGATTCTGTAATTGTCTCTGGGGAGGTGGATGTGGATGGCAGGGCGATCGCCCTTAACCAAGTACAAGCTAAAATAAAGGATACGGAGATTAATCTGGGGGGTAGTTTACCTCTAACCACTGCCCAACCTGACAATGAAAACCCCCTCACCATCTCCATCCCTAACCAAACCCTTGATTTAACTAACCTCTACCGAGGGGGAGTGGATGCCCAAATCCGTATCGATGGCACAGTGTTAAATCCCGTTTTAGGGGGCTTCTTCCGCCTTGCTGGGGGTAGAGTCAGCATCCCCAACCTTAATACCAACGGAGAAACCCTCACCCCCGAAGAAATCAACATCGCCAGTCAATGGTTAGGGGAAAACGGCTTCACAGGGGAAGGAATTTTTCAACCACAAATTAACAATCTGGAAGTTAGTTTAAGGGATTTAGATATTTCCCAATTTGGGGTTTATCGCTTCTTATTTGACGGTGATTTGTTAGTTAACGGTAGGGGATTAAATCCTGAAAACATAACTGCTGATGGCGAATTAAACATTCGTAGAGGGCGAATTACCATAGGCACTGCATCTCCCTTTGGAATTTTGGGAACTGCTATCACCGAACAAACCACCTTTTTCCTCTCCCGCACCAACGAAAACAGAATTGTCTTTCGACCTGACCAAAGCGTCTTTAATCCCGAGGTAGATATATTAGTAGAGGGAGATGTTATCGATTATTCCCGTCAACTAACTACCATTAGAACTAATGAAATTTCAGATCCTATCATTCGAGGAGGTAGGGGGGAAACTGTCAGAGTAGAACTCGCCATCACAGGCAATTTACAATCCCTCACCCCCTTAATTGCAGGGGGAACAGGGGTTAATCCCTGTGATATTCCTTCCTCGGATACAGCTATAAACAAAGAAGGTTGGAGTCAAGAAAGACTCGATTCTGTCGCCCGATGCACCAACATTGCAGGAAGTTTTAATCCCGAAAACTCGAACCTCGAAATCCTCAACTCTCCCCTCGTGAGGTTAAGTAGTATCCCCGGACGTAGTCAAGGGGAATTAGTTAATCTGATAGTAGGAGGTCAATTCTTGGGTTTACTCGATCAACTCGAAGGGGCTGGAAATATTGATTTAATTGAAAGTGGATTATTGCAATTAGTTGTAGTACCCTTATTTAATGATCTTACCTTTGGGGTAAATGAAAGGGTAAGCACTTGGGGAAGACCTTTAGGAATGAGTGATTTAAGGGTATTTCCCCTCGTGGAAGGAGTTTATCCTCTCGAAAATCGTTCTAATATTTCTGTATCTTATGATTATATTTTCAACGAGTTTAGGATTAGATACCAAAGACGATTTTAAAATTCGGTAAACACAAGAAAAACGGGAACTTTTAATGATCAAATACGTCTAATGTGTTTAAGGTTATGGAACAACTTACCTCTACATTAATAACACTTAGTGTTAATCCCTATCATCAATGGTTGATGGGCGATCGCAGTTATCCATAACCATGTAGTCAACAAAAAATGATAAATGTCTAAACAAAACATCAAAAACAAAGGGAAAACTGCCATTATTATCGCCTCTGTTACAGGTTTAACTGTCGCAGGAGGAAGTGGTTTGCTTCATCAGTTGACCAGCGTTTTAGATAGCGTAATGGTTTCTTCTGCCCATGCCCAAATTAGAGAGATTGACCCGGCAATTCGCACTCGTGCAGTTCCCTTAGATAATATTTTGAGACAAACTGGGGGAAATAGTATCGCTGTACAAGATGGAAGGGCGATCGTTCTTTTTGACGGTGGCAGACAAACACCCTTACAAGATGGTGCTTATACCAACAATAACATCATTTTCACCGTTGAAAATGGTATCGTCACTAGCTGTGATGGTTGTGGTGGAGACGATGGCGGAGATGATGAACCCCTCTGGCTTCAATATTGCCCTGGGGGACGTTGTCCTGATGAACCCGAAGGGGAAATTATGCCCAGAGGAAATGTCAGAGATTCTCTAAATCAGGTGACTCCTACAGAGCCGATGATTGAACCGAATGATCGCATTACCCCACAGCGTGATTTGCCCGGATTGCCCAATAGAAGCCTCCCTGAACGATCCTTTTAAATAACATCATCAGGATGTTATGGACTAGGAAAGAATATATCTCTTTCCTAGTTTTTTAATTTCAATTTATTAACCTATGTACTGATAAAGGAGGCAGTATATTATGTCCGTATAAAGTAAGAAAAATTATCAAAAATAATATGTTTATATAACTATGTATTTTGTTATTAAATTAAGTAAATTATGTAATTTACGCTGTGAATATTGTTATGAATATGATGAATTGGGAAATAAGGAAAAAATGTCATTGGAGCAATTAGAATCCTTTTTTGCCCATGTTGCGGACTATTTTCAACAGCAAGAATTTTCCCCTGAATTTGTTTTTCATGGGGGAGAACCTTTATTATTACCCGAGCATTATTTTCGTGATTTTTGTAGTCTTCAGGAAAAGTATTTAACCCAGCGGGGGATTTCTTTTCGTAATAGTTTACAAACTAATTTAGTTCATCTGAGCGATCGCACCTTAGATTTATTAGAGGAGTTAAATATATCATTGGGGGTATCCTTTGATGTATTTGGCGGACAAAGGATTGATATAAAAGGAAAAGACTCTCGAGATCAAGTGGTAGATAATTTACAAAAATTAATAGATCGAAAAATCCCTTTTGGGGTGATAAATGTCGTTCATGCCCTCAACATAGACTATATCTTAAACACTTATCATTTTTTCAACAATCTAGGGATTACTTATCGTATGCTACCAGTTTCTAATAGTGTAGAACCTTCCGAGCGAATGAAACCCCTGATGATTGATAGTGAGCAAATTCTCGAAGCATATAAAGCCGTAACCCTAGAACAATTTAAAAATCCTAGTCATATTCGTATTTATCCTCTCTGGGATTATTTTATCGCAGCGGTGCGCTATCTCTTAGATCGCAATATTCGTCGTTTTAACCCCTCCAAAAGGGAATGGGTAACTATTGTTAATCTTAACGGTGATTTGTATAACTACGGAGAGGCATATCTACCCGAAGGATATATGGGTAATATCTTTGATAACTCCCTAACTGATATTCTCAATTCTCCAGAACATAATCAAACCATCATCAGAAGAGAAATGAGAATGGAAACCTGTCGCAGTTGTCCATTTGATCAAAAATGCCATCAAATTCCCATTGCCGAAATGCAAGGGAGCGATCGCACCTACGACACCCAAGGCAACTTACAATGTACAGTGGCGAAACCTATGATCGAATTTATGATCGAACAAATCCAAAAATCACCCCAAGCCCAGGCTATTTTGGAGTTATATTCCACCATCCCCAGAGGTTTAGAATTAACTTTTGATGCAAAAATCAATGTTTAATGCCACGTAACTGAGCGACGCTCTTTTAAAATGTGAGTATAAACTGCCACAGTTTGTTTTGCCAAGTCACTCCACCTAAACCTGTCTTTTAAATCTTGATAAGCATTAGCTACCAAAATTTTGGCATAGTCTGGGTTTTGCAACACTTGTAAAATTCCCCAAGCAAGGGAATTATAATCATTGGCATAGGTAGTGATACCTGTTTTCTCGTGTTGTACCACCTCTGGCAATCCCCCCGTATTAGAAACCACCACAGGCACCCGAGAGGCAAAACTTTCGAGGGCAACAATGCCAAAAGGTTCGTATAAACTAGGAAAAACTGCACAGTCAGCGATGGTTTGAAATTTATTGAGATCTTCATCAGACATAAACCCTGTAAAATAACATCGATCCCAAATTCCTAATCTAGCGGCTTGGGCTTTGATATTACTGGTATCACCACCACCAATAATGATAAATTTGGCTTTATAGCCTGTGGCTCGTAAAATTTGGGGAGCGGCATTTAATAATACTTGAATACCCTTTTCATAAGTCATCCTACCCACGTAGTAAACTATCTTTTCATCATCGGCGGCATATTGACGGCGAAATGCTTGTTTATCAAAATGGGGGGGATGTTGTTTTTTTTCCGCCCGAATGCCGTTATACACAATATCAATTTTATCCCAAGGACAGTTAAAAGCTCGATGGACTTCTTCGCGCATATAACTACTACAGACAATTACTCGCCATGCGTTATAGATTAAATTGCCTTCCTGACTAGATACATAGGCTTGGCTATGGTTATGGATGCCGTTGTGTCTGCCGTATTCCGTGGCGTGGATGGTGGCTACTAAAGGTATTTTATACTGATGTTTAAGGGCGATCGCACTTTCGGCTACCAACCAATCATGGGCATGAATTAGATCAAAAGTACCAATATGATTAATTAATTTGTGGGCTTGATGTTGCATACTTCGATTCATATTATGTACCCAATCAAAAAAATGATCATGGGGTGCCACAGGCACACGATGAATCTTGATTCCTTCTACCTGTTCATAGGCAGGGGCGCTACCAAACTCCACAGTGATAAGATGAATGTCATGGTCTAACTTAACAATTTCAGGATATAATTCTGCTACATGACGAGCAATACCCCCTACTATTCTCGGCGGAAATTCCCATGCTAGTACCAGTATTTTCACGCTATCCCTTCCTTGTTAATTAGATGATGTGTTATCCAGAGCGATGGCAATTAATGATCCTAACTGCAATGATACTCTGGTAAATGATTCTCTCTTTGGCAAAATATTTGCTTACTCATTATTCATTATTGTTGAATAATAATCAATTCTAGTTCTTAAAAAGTTAATGCTCCACAGTTGGCTATCTCTCCTCAGAAAATACCGTCTTATCGCCGTCATTAGGGCATCTAATTGGGAATTGGGGGAAAAGATGGCCTATACGGCATCGGAGGCAGGAATTAAGTTAATTGAAATCACCTGGAATAGTTATCAAGCAGATAAGTTAGTTAATCATCTCCGTCAACAACTGCCAGACTGTCATATCGGGGTGGGTACTATTTTGACGATTTCCCATTTAAAAGACGCTATCAATGCAGGGGCGCAATTTGCTTTTAGTCCCCATTTTCATCAAGATTTGCTGACTTTTGCCCATCTTCATCATATTCCTTTTAATCCTGGTACCCTTTCCCCCACGGAAATTATCCATGCTTTTGATGCTGGTGCGCAGGCAGTGAAGGTATTTCCCATCAAAGCGGTGGGAGGAGTGGATTATATCAAAAGTTTACAAGGCCCCATGGCAGGGTTTCCCCTTATTCCTACGGGGGGCATCAAAGTGGTGGAAGCCTTTGATTTTCTTGAGGTAGGGGCGATCGCCGTTGGACTTTCGGGGGATTTATTCCCCATGGATTTAGTCAGGGCGCAACAGTGGGAAATTATGGGCGATCGCATTTACCAACTAATACAAAAGATTAACCACCGCCCACAATAGTCACCACCTCGAGGCGATCGCCATCCTGTACCATGGTAGAATCCCAGTATTGACGATGGAGAATCTCGCCATTATATTCCACAGCAATTAAACGAGGGTTAAATTTTAAGATCTCCAAAAGTTGTAATAAAAGCAGATTAGTTTCTAACTGGTGAGTGTCACCATTGACTGTAATATTAATTGTTTCTTTCCTCCATTACTCATTATCAATTATCCATTATCAATTATTCATAATCCTATGTCCGATGTCACGGCGAAAATAAATACCCTCAAAGGATATTTTATCCATGGCATGGTATGCAGAGGCGATCGCACCTTGAAAATCATCGGCAATGGCAGTCACCCCTAAAACCCTACCACCATCGGTTAGGAGACGATCATCACTCAATTTTGTTCCCGCATGGAATACCGTTGCCCCTGTATTTTCCGCCTCAGTAATGCCCGTAATTTCCTTACCCTTTTCATAACTACCGGGATAACCAGCAGATGCCCCTACTACACATACCGCACTGCCCTCTTGCCATTCTAGGGGAGGTAAAGAAGCCAAATTCTGATCCGCACAGGCTAAAAGTACATCAAATAAAGAAGTTTTAAGCATGGGCAACACCGCCTGAGTTTCAGGATCTCCAAAACGACAGTTAAATTCTAGGGTTTTCGGCTCCCCCTCGGGGGTAATCATTAATCCTGCATACAGTACCCCCCGATAGTCGATACCCTTATCCTGTAATGCCTTGAGGGTAGGTTGTAAAACTTCCGTGTAAATGCGATCGCCCAATTCAGGAGTAACCAAAGGAGTAGGTGCATAAGCTCCCATGCCACCAGTGTTTGCCCCCGTGTCTCCTTCCCCTACCTGTTTATGGTCTTGTGCCGCAATCAGAGGACGAATTGTAACCCCATCAGTCAAGGCTAAAACAGACACCTCCTGCCCTGTTAAAAACTCCTCTACCACCACTGTGGAGAAATTTTGGGCAAAAAGTTCATCGATCGCCCCTAACGCTTCATCTAGGGTCATGGCTACCACAACCCCTTTACCCGCCGCCAAACCATCGGCTTTTACCACGATGGGCGCGCCCTGTTGTTGAATATACTTTTTCGCTTCTTCTCCATCGGTAAAAGTGGCGGATTTTGCCGTAGGCACATTGGCACTAACCATTAAATCCTTTGCCCAAGACTTACTCGCCTCGATGGTAGCCCCTGCCTTATCAGGACCAAAAACTTTGATATTATGCTCCCTAAGATAGTCGGTAATGCCCAAAGAAAGGGGCAACTCAGGCCCTACTACCACCAAATCAATGGCTTCTTTGTTGACTAACTCCACCATGGCAGGAAAATCATCCACTGCAATGGCGATATTTTGACAATTTTTGAGGGTGGCAGTGCCTCCATTACCCGGACAACAAAAAACTTGATCTACTTGGGGGGATTGTAATAATTTCCATGCCAAAGCGTGTTCCCTTCCACCATTACCAACGACTAATGCTTTCACGTTCTTTTTTTTCCTTGCACTGACTACATACAGACTTTCATTTTAAGAGCAAGGGGCTTAATTGACAATTGCCTTAATCTTCCTCTTGCTGGTTAGACTCCACCATCACCTCGGCATTGAGATCAATTTCAGGATAGGTAAGGAGGGTGGGTTGTAATCCCAATAGGGATTTAATTTTTAACCATGCCCATTCGCGCCACCAACCAACGATGCCGTTAGGTAAAACTGTTACCACAATCAGGAATAATGCCCCCTGAAAAAATAACCATACCGCTGGAAATTCCTCACTCAAAAAGGTTTGTGCCGATCGCACCAACACGGCACCAATGATCGCCCCTAACAAAGTACCTCTGCCCCCCACAGCAACCCAAATCACCATCTCAATGGAAAATGCTACATCCATACTACTGCCGGGAGTGACAATGCCTGTTTGTACTGTAAATAATGCCCCAGATAGCCCGGCGATCGCCCCTGAAACGGAAAAAACAACCACCTTAAACCAAGTAGGATCATAACCTGAAAAACGAACCCTAGTCTCGTCATCTCGAATCGCTATCAACAAACGTCCAAAACGCCCTCTAGTCAGCCAAAAGCAGAGTAAATAAACTAAAATCAGGGAAACAATAGTTAATTCATAAAAAGTGATTTGCACCACAGGAGAACTAACCACCGTACCAAAAATCGTCTGAGTCTCCGTAGTTAAACCATTAGAGCCATTTACCAAACGCTGTTGCCCATTAAAAAAATTGAAAAATACAATCAACGCCGCTTGGGTAAGGATGGAAAAATATACCCCCTTGATGCGGTTACGAAATACCAAATAACCTAAAATCCCTGCCACAATACCCGGAATAACAATTAATCCGATGACTGTTATGGGCAAAGTGCGAAATGGTTGCCAAATCAAAGGCAATTCACTTACCCCATAGGATGTGAAAAAAGAAGGTAAACCACCCTGTGCAGTTTGCAAATTGAGATACATGGCAAAAATGTATCCCCCCAAACCGAAGAAAATTCCATGACCTAAACTTAGTAATCCTGTATAGCCCCAGATTAAATCGATTCCTAGGGCCGTAATCGCCAAAGCCAAAAATCTGCCTAATAGTCTGAGCCGAAAAGCAGGAATTATAAACGGTAGCACAATCGCCAAAATAGCTACTATACCCACAATAAGAGAGACTTTTAACCACCAATTGCGGGTTTTGTTCTTAGGAATAAATTGGGCTGTACTTACCATTTTGTTATTCGTGTCCTAGTTAATGTCACAAGGCAATTATCCTAACAATGGTTTTTTTATTTGGTATTAATTGATACTTTTTGCAAGAACAATCTCCGTAAAGGGTATAAATTCCACCGTGATGATGGACAATAAACATAAAACAATGGACAATGAACAAGAAAAATGGCGGAGGTTAGATATTTTTTATGGTTCAATACCTTGTTTTTTTGACAATTTCCACGGGTTTATATGCCCTTTTTGCCCTTGGTTTAAATTTACAATGGGGTTTCACGGGATTAATTAATTTTGGTCACGTAGCATTTATGATTATTGGTGCTTACACCACAGTTTTATTAAGTCTGCAAGGAATGCCTATTTTTTTGGCGGTGATAATTGGTATTATTGGTTCTTCGGTGTTGGGTTTGTTGATGGGTGCTTCTACCCTCAGACTTAGGGAGGATTACCTTGCTATTGTCACTATTGGTGTGGCAGAGTTTCTCCGTTTGGTGGCTCAAAATGAGGAATGGTTAACCAGAGGAACTTTTGGCATCCAGCGTTATCCTTTACCTTTGGGTACTTTTCAGCCTAATTTGGCAGGAAAGTATTTGATGATTTTTATTTTAACTTTATTAGCTTTTTTTGTGGTCTGGCGTTTATTTATAAATGCAAAAACAAGGTTAAAAGATGGTCAAGAAATCCAAGGAAAAAGTTTTCAATATGCGAGTCGTAATAGTGTTTTACTTTCTACTATTTTTACTTTAATTTTAGTTTTAATTACTTATATAAATGGAGTAATTGCACTTTATAATTACACCTATAAATCAGGGTTGATGTTGTTAGTTTTAATTGCTTTGGCAATGGTTTATTATGGTTTAGATTTATTGGTGCATTCTCCTTGGGGTAGGGTTCTAAAAGCTATTCGTGAGGATGAAGAAATTCCCAAGGCTTTGGGTAAAAATATCTTTTGGTATAAACTGCAATCTTTTATGTTGGGAGGGGCGATCGCCAGTTTAGCGGGTTCTTTTTATGCTTGGCAATTTACCACCATTTATCCCAGTAGTTTTGAGGCACTGATTACTTTTAATGCTTGGATAATTGTCGTTATTGGTGGCTCAGGAAACAATGCAGGAACAATTTTGGGAGCCACAATTTTTTGGGCTTACGAGTCTTTGACTAGATTTATTTCTGATAATTATGACTTTATTTCCAGTGCTCAATTAAGCTCTTTAAGAGTTATGATTATTGGCTTAATTTTAATGATTTTAATTGTCCTAAGACCCCAAGGAATTTTAGGTAAAAAAGGAGAATTATCTTTGGGAAAATAAAAAAAGGGGGTAAACTTACCCCTCTCTTGTACAATGAAACACTCTTACTCTTCGGTTTCGTCATCATCCTTAGAAGGATAAACAAAACTATTAGAGTTACCGGTCAAAACAGATTTTCCTAAAGATAGAGCTTTGTCTGCTTGAAATTTAGCTTTTCTCTTCCAATGAGCTTTACGTTGATCTCTTTTTGATTTAGATGTTTTCTTCTTTGGTACTGCCATGGTTTTTAAATAATATTTATATCTAGGTTTTACGTTTAGACAACTTTACCATTTTAACCATAGTTACTATAGTATGGCAATTCTAATTTTCAATAATTGATATATTTCCCCCATTTCATAAGGCACTGAAGGAAACATAAACAAAACAATCAACTTATTAAATTTATTTTCAAAAATCGCAAGATAAAATAAGTTTGACTATAATCAAAACAAATAAAATTTAACTATAAATCAATCATGGTAGAATTTCTTATTACCCTGTGTATTACAGCCCTGGCCATGTATATCGCCTCGGTAATCATACCCGGCATCATCATGGAAAGCGCCCAAGCCGCCTTTATTGGCGCCTTTGTTTTGGGATTAGTCAACGGGATTATTAAACCCATCCTCGTCTTTTTCACCTTCCCTTTTACCATCGTCACCTTGGGTTTATTCCTGCTAGTAGTTAACGCCATTTGTTTTTCTCTGGTGGGTTACTTTACCCCCGGATTCAAAGTAGGTGGATTTTTCAACGCCTTATTTGGTTCCGTAATAGTTTCTGTGGTATCCACCATCATCAACCAAATTGTATTTTAGAAAATTTCTAATCGTAATGGTGGGCAATGCCCACCCTACAGATTAACTGCGTAATTCCACAGGAAACTGCTTCGCTAATTTATCTCTAACTTTGTTATGAATAGGATCAACATCAGTATCCTTCAAAGTACCATCAGGGGAATTGTAAATTAAACTAAAAGCCAAGCTACGCTTACCATCAGGCACATTTTCCCCCTTATACTCATCAAATAACTTCACATCCACCAAGGTTTTACCCCCTGCCTTGCGCATAGCGTTGGTAATTTCTGCCACCGTCAAATCCATGGGTGCAAAGAAAGCCAAATCACGTTCTACATTAGGATAAGTAGAATAAGCCTTGAAAGTGGGAATCTGTAAATATCTTTGGCTGATATAATCCATCAAAGGAGCAAGTTTCAACTCAAACACATAAACACTCTCAGGCAAATCTCTTTCCTGCCTTAGCTGGGGATGAAGTTGCCCAAATACCCCAATTTTAGTTTTATGTAACCATAACCCTGCGGTGCGCCCTGGGTGTAAACGCTCATCATCGGATTCTGCCTGATAGGTAATCGGTGCTTTGAGACTGTTAAATAAACTCTCTAAAACGCCCTTGGCTTCATACCATGACATGGGTTGAGGTTTACCACTATTTACCCAGATACCATCCCTATATAAATTGCCGCCGAGGATACCCCCCAGTGCGTCTCCTTCGCATCTTTTGTCACCTTCTAGCCAAAAAACTCGTCCAATTTCAAAGCCGTTTAAATGACCATTTCCTTGGGCTTGGTTATATTCAAAGGCATTGATTAAACCATCAATTAAGTTGCTACGGAGAGCAGAATATTCACTGAAAAGAGGATTGGCGATTTTGATTTGGGCTTTTTCGGGTTTAACGAGGGAATATTGCACCAATTCCGTTAAGCCTAAACCACGCAATGCGGAACTAATTTGGCGCTGGATTGTCACCTCGGAGGATAAATAACCCACTTGAGATTGGGGGGGTAAGGTATCGGTAAAACGATCATAACCATATAAACGGGCTACTTCTTCAATTAAATCGATTTCCCTTTCCAAGTCACGATAACGGTAAGGTGGCACGGTGACAACCCAGGTTAAGGGGTTTTCTGTTTCTACTTTCAACTGACAACCTAAGTCGGTTAAAATTCTTTCCACGTCTTGGGGGGCAACATCGGTTAACCCTTCCCCATCAATCACTTTCCCTAATACTTGGTGTAAACGGTTGAGTCTGAGTTGGATGGTGTTGGTAAATTCTCCCCGACGATTATCGGCGGTAACTTGGGCGGTAACGTTACCTTGGGCTAACTCCGTAATCATGGCTATGGCATGGTTAAGGGCTTTTTCTAGTTGCACTTGGTTAACTCCCCTTTCGTAACGGGTGGAGGCTTCGGTGCGGATGGATTGACTTCTGGCACTTCTACGGATTGGCACAGGTTCAAAGAGGGCGGCTTCTAGGATGATATTCTGGGTATTGTCATCTACTTCGCTTTCTTCTCCTCCCATAACTCCCCCTAGGGCGATGGGATGGTTGTTGGCGGTGATGAGTAGGTTTTGCTCTTTTAGTTGTCTTTCTTGCCCGTCTAGGGTGGTGAGGGTTTCGTTTTCTTGGGCAAAGCGCACCCCAATATTTAAGGTTTGGCTGTTAGTAATTTGGGTTAGTTTTTCCCTGTCAAAGGCGTGTAAGGGTTGCCCCCATTCGAGGAGGATGTAGTTGGTAACGTCAACGACGTTGTTGATGGGGCGCACTCCTGATGCTTCAAGTCTCCATTGCAACCATTGGGGGGGAGGGAGCAATTTTAACGTTTTCGATAATTGTACCAATATAGGCAGGACAGGCGGAGGTTTCTTGGATGTGGAGGGTGAGGTTATCGGTTTGATTGTTGGGGGTAATAATTTCGGTGGTGGGTAGTTTTAACTCTCCCCCTGTGAGGGCGGCTACTTCTCTGGCAATGCCTACCATACTGAGGGCGTCAGCACGATTGGCGGTGGCGGTAATGTCGAGGATGACATCATCTAAGCCCAAGAGGGGGCGCACATCTTGCCCTACGGTTAAGTCTCCTTCGAGGATTTTGATACCTTCGCTTTCTTTGGTTAATCCTAACTCAGCTAATGAGCAAACCATGCCTTTACTTTCTACTCCTCTGAGTTTGGCAGGTTTTATTTTTAAATCTACGTTGGGTAAATATGTACCAAGGGTGGCGATCGCCACAAATATATCTTTTCTGATGTTGGGCGCACCGCAGACGATTTGGGAGGGGGTTTCTTCGCCAATATCGATTTGACATAGACTCAGTTTATCAGCATTTGGGTGGCGATCGCACTCTAAAACTCTACCAACAACCACACCATCAGCCCAAGTGCGTCTATCTTCCATGTCTTCTACTTCAAACCCTGCAATGGTGAGGGTTTTGGCTAATTCTTCGGGGGAAATATTAATATCGACTAATTCTTGTAACCACTTAAAGGAGATACGCATTGTTTAAAATATAAATTTTTTGTAATAACCTAATCTCCTATTATTAACTAAGTTCCCCCCTATCGTAAACTAATTGTTGAACCTCCCCAATTGAGGTGATATTATCTATTGCTCTTTGGCAGAAAAAATTTCGGGTAAAAGTAATCAAATTTATCTTACTCAAATAAACTTTTTCCTTTTACCCTAACTCCTGACACCAAAAAATTAGCTAATGATTAGTCAAAATTATGGAATAATCTCCATGGCTGTAATAATTTCCTCTTGACGAGTTTTGCCACAGGGTTCGATAGATTCACAATCATTAATGTTTACCATCTCATAGCTTAAAGCAACGGTTTGATTAAGATAAGTTTCCGATTGTTCGCAAATTTCAAAACTTGCCCCTCGATAAAACTCCTCGCCGTTTTCATTTTCTAAGGTGGCGTAACACATTAAATCACCGATTTGTAAATCTTTGACTAATCCCAATCACTCTTGCCCTTCACCTTCAGTGGTTTCTTCTTCAGTTTCTTCTTCTTCGGTTTCAATTCCTTCAGGTGTTTCTGTATCTTCTTCTATTTCGATACCTTCCTCAGCAGGAGGAGGAGCAATTTCCCCATCTTCTGCACAAGCGGCAAGGGATACAGAGGTGCCGCCTAATAATAAAATCATTAAAATTGTCCAAATATTGTTGCTTTTCATTTTTCTTAACTTGTTCTTAATGTTGTAGCAATTATTATGACTTATCTATTTTTAATTATCAATATCTTTGGTGATAATATTTTCTTATTCAATTCTTGTGTACTCTATTTATTAGTATGACAAAAAAAATTGCTTCTTAAGTATAAGTAAAAAAAAAGGGCGATCGCCCTTTTCTAATCAACTAAAATAAAAAGATTTCAATCAAAAATAAACTTAAATAAAACTAATATTATTACCCCTAAACATTAAAACGGAACAATAAAACATCCCCCTCTTGCACCACATACTCCTTACCTTCAGCCCTAACCAAACCCTTTTCTTTGGCAGCCCCCATACTGCCACAACTAACCAAATCATTATAAGCAACAGTTTCAGCCCGAATAAAACCCCGTTCAAAATCAGAATGAATAACTCCTGCCGCTTGAGGTGCTTTCATTCCCGCAATAATAGTCCATGCCCTAGTTTCAGTTTCTCCAGTGGTGAGATAGGTACGCAATCCGAGTAATTCATAAGTAGCCCTAATTAAAGACTGCAAACCTCCCTCTTCAACTCCCAAAGATTCTAAAAACTCTGCCTTTTCCTCTGGCCCTAACTCTACTAACTCCGATTCCACTTGCGCGGAAACGATGACAACCATGGCATTTTGTTTGGTAGCTTCTGCTTTTACACCCTCTACCCATTGGTTACCTGTGGCTAAATCTTCATCACTAACATTGGCGGCATAGATAACAGGTTTTGAGGTTAATAAACCAAGGGGCTTGATAATTTCCTCTTCTTCGGGGGTAAATTCTAATTCCCTAACGGCTTTGCCCTCATTGAGGATAGGCAAAATTTTCTCTAAAATTTCCATTTCCGCCACAGCTTCCTTATTGTTGCTTTTGGCTTGTTTTTTGAGTCTTTCCACTCGGCGCTCAACTTGAGTTAAATCAGCGAGGGATAATTCTAAATTGATAACCTCCATATCACGCACTGGATCCACTGACCCAGAAACATGGATAATATCATCACTGTCAAAACATCTGACTACATGAATAATGGCATCTACTTCTCTAATATTAGCAAGGAATTGATTTCCCAACCCCTCCCCTTTACTAGCACCTTTGACTAACCCTGCAATGTCCACAAATTCGATGCGGGTAGGGACTACTTTGGCGGAGTTAGATATTTTTGCCAGTACATCTAAACGCTCATCAGGCACGGCTACAACTCCCACATTAGGCTCAATGGTACAAAAGGGGAAGTTCGCCGCATCGGCTTTGGCATTGGCTACTACGGCATTAAATAAGGTTGATTTTCCTACGTTGGGGAGTCCGACAATTCCTGCTCTTAACATATAATTTTTCTTTTACTGGTCCATACTCCATTATCTGCTAAGGGCGATGAATAAATCAAGAGCGGAGAAGGAAGATGAGGGGTAGAGGTGATGGGGAGTTTTTTTAATAAATATCTTAATCATTTGATACTTATATTTTATTGATTATTATTTGCAATTATTTATAAAGTTGGTTATAAATGAGAAAAGAAATAAATGGTGTTCGTAATTATCGACTTATGCCATGTTTTCACAAAATCCTTTAATAATAGTAATCACAGCAAAATGCCATGACTGTTGAGACAGGAGTTCGACCTGTTGAAACTAGCCGTTCATTAGATAGTCTTAAAAGTCATAACAGTAGTAGAAAAACTCAATTGATAATAATAATTATTTGTGTTACTCTACTATTGACTTTTTTTGTTTCTTTGTCATCAGGCTCAGTTTCTCTAACTTTTACAGAAATTTATCAAGCCCTACGAGGTGAGGGTGCGCAAATTAATCAGGTAATTATTTGGGATTTAAGATTACCTCGCATCTTAGCCGCTTTTGTGGTGGGGGCGGCTTTGGGTACTTCTGGAGCTTTGTTGCAGGGAATGTTGCGCAATGCCTTGGCAACTCCTTTTTTGCTCGGTATTTCCGCAGGGGCGGGGTTGGTGGTGGTGGTGTTAATCACCCTGAATGTTTTTCTGTACATGATTCCCCTTGCTTCTTGGTTGGGGGCAATCCTTACCACTGCTTTGGTTTATTCCCTCGCTAGAACTGGTAATGGCATCGGGGTAGAACGTTTAATTTTGGGCGGAGTGGCGGTATCTTCTTTGTTTGGGGCAATCCAAACTACTTTACTCTTACTCTCGGATGATGGCAGGATTCAAAGGGCGCTTAATTGGATTGTGGGGAGTCTTAATGGAAGGGGTTGGGCGGAGTTAACCCTTGCTAGTCCTTACATTTTAGGTGCGATCGCCTTTGCTTGTTTACTAGCCCGTTTTGTCAATGTCCTTAACCTCGGTGATGATTTGGCGGTGGGTTTGGGGATTCCCCTGGGGCGATCGCGCTTACTCATTGGTGGCACCGCTACCATGTTGGCAGCAGGGGCAGTGAGTATCGCAGGGTTAATCGGTTTTGTGGGCTTACTCGTACCCCATGCCATGCGCTTTTTATTCAAAAGCAATGATTATCGTCTTTTAATACCCATGTCTGCATTAGGGGGTGCCATGGTACTATCTTGGGCTGACTTAATATCCCGCATCGGTGCGGTGGAGTTACCCGTAGGCGCTGTTACCGCCCTGATTGGTTCGCCCCTTTTCGTATGGCTATTGTACAGACGCTCTTTTTAAGATAATTTACTATGCCTATAAATACTTATAACTTATATGGTGGTTACGGAAAAAGTGCCATTATCAAATCCGTTGATCTCGATTTAGAAAGGGGAGAATGGCTTAGTTTAGTGGGTGCTAACGGCTCAGGAAAATCCACCCTCCTCAAGCTCATCTGTCGCATCCTTAAACCCAGTCAAGGAAAAATTTTACTAGACAGTAAAGATATTCATAACCTTCCTCCCCAAACCGTAGCCAAAAAAATAGCTATCCTACCCCAACAGCAAACCATACCCCAAGGTTTAACAGTCCGTCAGTTGGTAAGTTTGGGGCGTACCCCTCACCAATCATGGTATCAATGGGATTTGACAGGGGAAGACCAACAGGCGGTATATCAAGCCCTCCAAGAAACCGAATTAATGGCATATTGCGATCGCCCCGTAAGCCAATTATCAGGGGGAGAAAGACAAAGAGCCTTTTTAGCCCTTGCCCTTGCCCAAAATCCCCAAGTGTTATTACTCGATGAACCCACCACCTACCTTGATATTCACTATCAATTACAACTATTGGAACTATTGAAAAAGTTGAATAAACAAGGTTTAACCATCATTACAGTATTACACGAGATTAACCTAGCAGTGCGCTATAGCGATCGCCTCGCCCTCCTCAAACAAGGACAAATCTATCAAATCGGCGACATAGAAACCGTCTTAACCCCCGAAAATATATCCGCCGTTTTTGACGTAGAAACCGTCATTATCGACACCCCCATCGGCAAACAAATTTGTCCCCTTACTACTTCTGTTTCTGCCTATGTTTAAAGACAGGGAATGGAGAATAGGCAATAGGGAATGGTTAAACAGTTAACCATCTTAAATTAAATATCTATTTTTATAATTTCAAGTCCCCCAGAATTGGGGGATTTAGGGGGCAAAACCTAACACTCATTGCTCCATAATCAGCCGATTTAGAAAAAACCCTAACACTCATTCCCCCCTTATTAAGGGGGGCTAGGGGGGATCTATTCAAACTATTTTTAAACCATCAAAAAAATGAACAAAACACAAATACAAATAATCAAAAAATCAACCCTATTATCATTAATAATTCTCACCATAGCTAATCCCGCAGAAGCCCAAGAAACAACCATCGAAAATCAAAAGCAACCCCTAATAGTTGCCCAAAATAATAGCAAAACCACCATTACAGGCATCCAAATCAACCCCCAACCATCAAGAATCGAAATCACCATCGAAACCGAAGACGGTACGCGCCCCGTTCCCCTAATTATGAACGAATCCGAGCAAGTAATTATCGACTTTGTAGATACCACCCTCAACATCAACGGTGACAACCAATTTCAGGTAAATGACGTTAGCTCAGATATTCGTCACATTACCCTTACCACCCTTGATAATAACACCGTCAGAATGGTAGTTACAGGCACCCAACAAACTCCCTTCAGTGAAATATTACCCTCCCCCAACAACCTAATTTTAAGCCTAACCATGGGGCGACCAACCACCGCACAAAACATTTTTAACCGAGACGACATCACCATTACTATTACAGGTACTAGAACCGCCCGACGACTCCTTGATTCTGCCAGTTCCATTACCGTTATTGACTCCCAACAAATCGAAAGACAACTCATTCAAGACATACAAGATTTAGTTAGGTATGAACCGGGGGTATCCGTCGGCAGGGCTGCCAATCGTTTTGGGAATCAAGGTTTTAACATTCGAGGCATTGACGGCAACCGAATATTATTACAAGTAGATGGTATTAGAGTACCCGATAACTATGTGGGTAGGGGTAGAGACTACTTCAATATGGAAACCACCAAAAGGGTAGAAATTATTAAAGGGCCTGCATCCGCTTTATATGGTAGCGATGCCATCGGCGGTGTAGTTTCTTTTATTACCAAAGACCCTCAAGACTATCTCAACGTTTTTGGAAATTCCTTTTATACCAGTGGGCAGATAGGTTATGATAGCCGAGACGAAAGCATTTCCCTCACAGGAGTATTAGCAGGGGAAGACGAAGACGGCAAATTGCAATTTTCCACTGTATTTCGTACCGCCACAGGGTCAGAATTTAAAACAAGGGGAGATGCGATCGCCAATCCTCAAGATACCAGAGACTTAAGCCTTACCGCCAAATTGGTTTATAACTTTAACGAAAATAGTAGTCTCAAATTTACAGGGGAATTTTTAGACGAAAAAGTAGAAACAAACTTACTCAATGAGATTGGCAGAACACCTTTTAACCTTCGTCCTCCTAATCTTGTATTTTTTGACCGCCAAGTGTCCGAAGCTACCGATACCCGCAAAAGGAATCGTTTCAGCCTTGACTACAACAGCACAAACCCAAATCCTCAATGGTTAAACGCCATTAACGCTAAGATATACTATCAAGATGCCTTCATTAGAGAACAAAAAATATCTAGTGGCATCCAACAAAGCCTCGGTATGGGGCCACCGAGATTTGCCCCAGTCACCAGAGATGAAATTAACGAGTTTTCCCAAGAATTATTTGGCGGTGAAATTCAACTACAAAGCGATTTTCAAACCGCTAGAGCATCCCATCGCTTGGTTTATGGCTTAGAACTATTTAACACCAGAACCTCCCGCCCGAGGGATAATACCCTTATTTTTGCTGATGGTAGCACCAGTAAATTTGTAATAGGTGAGGAATTTCCTAATAAAACTTTCCCTGATACCGACACCCTTCGCCTAGGGGTTTATGTCCAAGATGAAATTGAAATCGGTAAATGGTCTATTATTCCCGGTTTACGCTGGGATTTCTTTAGTCTCAACGCCAATGAAGACGATGATTTTCGCCGTATCAATGTTGATAATTTTCAGGTAGAAGATCGTAATGACTCCGCCTTTTCTCCTAAAATTGGTGTAGTTTATCGTGCTACTCCAGAATTATCCTTGTATGGACAATATGCCAGAGGTTTTCGTAGTCCTCCCTTTGATGATGCCAATATTGGTTTTACCAACTTCGCTTTTCAATATGCAGTATTGCCCAATGCGGATTTAGTACCCGAAACCAGTGATAGTTTTGAAATTGGTATCCGTGGTTCATACCCTCAAGTGGATTTTAGTTTGGCAGGGTTTTATAACAATTACAGTAATTTTATTAGTAATGCCACCTTGGGGACTCGCCCCAGTGATGGATTTCAGGTATTCCAAGCTCAAAATATTGGCAGTGCTGAAATTTATGGTTTAGAAGCAAGGGCAGAATATTTCTTTAATCCTACCAGAGAGCATGGTTTTAGTTTGCTCGGTAGTTTAGCTTGGACTCAAGGAAACAATAATAGTGATGGTAATTCTGTACCCCTCGACTCCATTGATCCATTTCAAGCAGTGGTAGGTTTACGCTATCGAGCGCCCGAAGATAGATGGGGTTCGGAGTTAGTAGGAACATTTGTAGGAGCAAAAAGAAGGATTGAGGGAGATAATTTATTTCTTCCCGATGGTTACTTTTTACTAGATTTAATTAGTTACTATAATTTTTCTAAAAATGCCTCTTTAAATATAGGTTTATTTAACTTATTTGATCAAAAATATTTTGAATGGTCTAGTGTACGAGGTACTGCACCAGATAGCCCCAACTTAGAACGTTTAGCTCCTCCCGGATTTAATGCAGGAATTAATTTTAGACTACGTTTTTAAGGTAGGGTGGGCATTGCCCACCATCAAATATCAGTCAATAATAAATATTTTAACCATGAAAAATAAAATCATAAAATCACTTTTATTATCTCTTTCTATCATCACTCTTACTGCTTGTAATAATCCCGAAAATCTGGCATTACAAGAAAACCAACCAGAAAGCATTAATAGCGAATTACAAGAATTAAATCAACCCCAGAGAATTGTTGCCCTAACTTCCCTTACCGCAGATATTATTTATCAATTAAACCCTGATAAATTAATAGCAATTCCGGGCAGTAGCCTCACCAGAAATGATCCTCGGTTTGCTGATTATCCTACTGTCAGTGAAGGAAATGCCCCCCCAAATTTAGAAAAAATTGTTTCCCTTAAGCCTGATTTAGTCATCGGTGCGGAGGGTTTTAGTGACCAAACCTTGGCAAGATTAGAGGAAGTTGGTATTAAAACCATGTCCACCAGTGTGGGCAGTTGGGAGTCTTTGACCGAATTAACTCAAAATTTGGCGTCTATCATGGGAGAAAATCCTCAAACTCTCCTTGATAATTATCAAAGGTGGATACCTGCTCAGGCAAATCCTGATATTTCTATGTTAGTTTTGGTCAGTCGTCAACCCATTCTCGCCCCTAATAAAAATAGCTGGGCAGGAGATTTATTAACTCAATTTCAATTTAAGAATGTGTTGGCAGATTTACAGGGTAGCTCTCAATTTGGGGGCTATGTAACTTTATCTCCTGAGAAAATTTTGGAAACTGATCCCGAGATTATCATTTTAGTAGATCCAGGGCAACAGGGTATTGAGGAACAGATGAAAGCAGAGTCTTTTTGGGGAAATTTACGGGCGGTAAAGGAGGATAATGTTCACGTTTTTGATTATTTTGGCTTGGTAAATCCGGGTAGTACGGTTAAGGTGGAGGAGACGGTTAATCAACTGTCAGCTTTAATGGAAAAATAGATTAAAGTAAATTAATGATCTGAGCAATTTGTAATATTGTTATGCTGTTGAGTTAACAAAAAACCGATACTTTTATTGATAAAAATTTAAGGGTTTTTGCCTCCATTATCTGTACTTTTCAGAATCTCAATTTCATCTAACTGACTTTGTCGGTTAAATCTTTCCCAAGTAATGCCGTTTACATCGGTTTCTTCGGTGAATTTTTCGGCGGTAGAATCTTGCCATCCTAAGTGTCTGAGAGTACCAGAAGGAACATTTTTATCGACTCTTACTGAAAAATTGACGGTTTCTGTTTCCCAGAGGGCATATTGATTATCAACAACTATAATCGGTAAAGCAGATAAAAATTTATTATAGTCTTTAATGCTTTCAAGGAGGTTATCTGTTGAAATGGCGATATGAATTTTTTTTGACATTTTATATCTATCTGGCAGTGTCAAAAGAGGACTCTGGTTACATTTATCAAGAAAAAAAAGCCCACAGAAATTAACGGGAGATGAATTTTGACCCACAACAGAAACCGAGCGACAGCGAGTCTTTATTTTTCGGTAACTTCTGGTAACTACTAACAATAATTTTTCTTTAGTTATTGAGATTATGTTATACAATGAGAGTAACAAACAATGTTGGCTAATAACCAGTGATTACCTTAACTTACCAGTTCAGGCTAAAACTAAATAGACAACAAACTCAAGAAGTGGAGCACATTTTGAGTGTCTGTAAGTCGGTTTATAATTACGCTTTAGCTGAACGTAAGCACTGGTATAACAGCCGTAAATCACTGGTTGATCGTTGTTCATTATTTGCTGAGTATATAATCCCCGCTAACGCACCATATCCTAGTTATAACAACCAAGCAAAAAACTTAACCATTGCCAAGAAAACTAACCCAGATTTAAAATCTGTTAATGCTCAAGTATTACAACAAACTCTGAAAACTTTAGATAAAGCATTCTCCGATATGAAGTCTAAGGGTTATGGCTTTCCTAGATTTAAAAAGCAAATGAAAAGTTTTGTTTTCCCTGCCATGCTAAAAAATTGTTTAGCTGAAGGTAGGATTAAGTTACCACAATTAGGCTGGTTAAGAATTAAACAGTCAAGAGATTATCCTACCGGATTTGAGCCTAAACAAGCTCGTATTGTGAAAAAAGCATCAGGGTATTATCTGATGATTGCTTTTCAATCTAAAGAATCTTGCTATGATGCACCTGTGGGAAAAACAAGTTTAGGAATTGATGCAGGGATAGAATCATTTATTGCTACAGATAGAGGAGAGTTAATCAAAGCCCCTAAGTTTTTGTTAAAAGCACAGAGTAAGCTGAAATTGCTACAAAGACTCTTGAAACATAAGATTAAAGGCTCTAATAATTGGTTAAAACTCCAAAACAAGATAGCAAAAATCCACGAAAAAGTTACTAACACACGCCGTGATTGGCATTTTAAGTTAGCTAATTACCTCTGCGATTTGACTGACAACATTTTTGTGGAGGATATAAATTTTGTTTCTTGGAGTCGAGGGATTGTGAGAAAGCAATCTTTAGACTCGGGTATAGGGCAGTTTATTAATGAAATATTGCCTTATATCTGCTGGAAAAGAAGTAAGTTTTATCTCAAGGTTGACAAAAACGGAACATCTCAAGAATGTAGTAACTGTGGTAATCATACGGGCAAAAAGCATTTGACTCAGAGAATACATAGTTGCCAGTTTTGTGGTTATACCGCACCAAGAGATGTGGTTAGTGCAGAGGTAATTAGAAATAGAGGATTAATTGCGGTAGGACATACCGTGAGTCAAAATGCTTACGGAGACGTACTGACGGGGTTTAGCCAAAGTAATTTGACTAAGCTAGTTAAGTGTCTGTGAAGTAAGAATCCCCCGACATAATCTTTGATTTGTCGGTGGGAGTGTCAATCAAGGTTTAATTCGGGATACTATTGATAATCTACCTTCTTTGATTGGATCTTTAATTGTTATTTTTGTTACTTGGTTGGTGGCTGTGGGGGTTAAAAATGTTGCTCTTTTGTGGGCTGAAAAGACTGAGGGCGATCGCAGTACAGACATATTAATAAGTCGCTTGTGTTATGGAGGAGTATGGGTAGTCGGTAGTGTAATCAGTTTGGGAATTTTAGGTTTAGATTTTGGATTATTATTAGGTACTTTGGGCTTAACCAGTGTGGCAATTGGTTTTAGTCTTAAGGATGTGTTGGGTAACTATATCTCTGGGGTTATTTTATTGGCAGCGCGTCCATTTCGTATTAATGATCAAGTAGTTATTAGTGATTATGAAGGTACAATTACCCAAATTCAATTGAGGGCGATTACTTTACAAACCTATGATGGGAGATTAGTTTATATTCCTAATCAACAAGTTTTTCAAAGTAGCATCGTTAATATTACTGCTTCTCCTTTTCGCCGTAGCAGTATCGTTTTTGGGGTTGATGATAGTTCAAATTTAGATTTAGTGAAAGAAGTTGTCCGAGAGGCGATAATGGGTATCGAAGGTGTAGAGTCAGAGCGTGAAGTCATCATTTTGGTACAGGAGTTGATTCCTAGCACAGTTCATTTAGAGGTTCTTTTTTGGGTTAATTCCCGTCGTCAATCTTTTATCAAGGTAACATCCGACGTTTGCCAAGGAATTAAGGAGGCCTTGGAAAAGGCAAACATTGAAACCCCCACTAATAGTTATGTCATTACTCTGGATAATCCTTCTTAGATGGTGGTTTGCATCCAACGGATACAGTTTCTTAGTTCTTGTTGCATGATTTCGGGGGGGGCTTGATGTCTTCTACCATGACCCGGTAATATCCATGAAAAGGAGTAATTGGTTAATTTTTCGGTGGATTGTACTAATTTTTCCCAAGAGTACCAGCAATGATTTTTAAAGGCTATGATTGTATTTAGTTGATCTGACCATGCTAGATGATCTCCTGTAAAGAAAAATTTGTTTTTGTATAACATTACGGTATGCCCTTTGGTGTGACCGGGTACAGGAATGATAATAATATCTGGGGCAAATTGTAATGGTTGGTTGATGTCTAGGGGGATTTCGATATTTTTGGTTTGATCGCTGATTTCGTCACGGTGTAAGATGCGATCGCACTTAAAATGTTCCTGAAATTTTTGATGATCGGCAATATCATCCCGATGGGTAAGATACATATATCTAACTCCCCCCATTTCCTCCAGTTTTTTCACCAACGCAGGGTTAAAACGAGGAGAGTCAACTAAAATATTACCCTCTTCTCGTTGTATAAAATAAGAGGTTGCCGCAAAAGATTTATGGGAATGATAGCCACAATGATAGACATTATCATCGATAGGGATAGGAAAAGTATCCTGCACCTGTTTAATCTTTTCAGGGGGATTGATAGTACCAATAGAATTAGTAGGGCATGATAACAACGCTTGTAATGCTTTGATCTCCTCCTCTAAATTAGAAGGTTGATCATATACTGCCGATTTTTCCCCCATTTTTGAAAAGGTGGATCTTGCCATCCAACGACAAGTATCACAATCAATACAGCTACTATCTACATAAAAATTACCCGCAACATTTTGCTCTCGTCTTTCGGTTAATGATGCCATGATTTTAGCCTTGAGTCCTACTATTCCAGTTTAACTCACCAAAATCATGGACAATTATCGATTACTTTTTTGACTTTACTTAGACATTTCCAACATTCTTTGAATGGGTTTTAATGCTTTACTTCTGGTCGGTTCAGGGATAATAATCTCTGGGGTTTTATTTTTGAGGGCAAGATATACTTTTTCGAGGGTATTAAGCCTCATATAAGGGCATTCATTGCAGTTGCAGTTGCTGGTGGAGGGGGCGGGAATAAAAACTTTGTGAGGGGCTTGTTTTTGCATCTGGTGAATAATCCCTGGTTCGGTGGCGATGATAAATTTATCGCATTCACTACCCTGAGAATATTTTAAAAGAGCAGTGGTTGAACCAATGTAATCAGCATGGCGTAATACGGGGGTTTCACATTCGGGATGGGCTAGTATTTGGGCATCGGGGTTTTGAACCTTTAGCTCAACAATTCTTTTTTCCGAAAAAGTTTCATGAACAATGCAGCTACCATCCCAAAGTACCAAATCTCGTCCTGTTTGTTCGCTGACATAACGACCTAAATTTTTATCAGGAGCAAAGATAATTTTTTGTTCTGGGGGAATTTGATTGACAATAGAAACAGCGTTGGAACTGGTGCAGATAATATCACTCAGGGCTTTTATTTCTGCGGTACAGTTGATGTAGGAGATAACAATATGATCGGGGTGTTGGGCTTTAAATTGGGCAAAGGCATCGGGGGGGCAACTGTCGGCGAGGGAACATCCTGCCTCTAAATCGGGCAGTAAGACTAATTTATCTGGGTTTAAAATTTTGGCAGTTTCTGCCATGAAGTGTACCCCTGCAAAGAGAATTACATCAGCGGAGGTGTTGGCGGCCTGTTGTGATAAACCGAGGGAGTCGCCAATATAGTCTGCTATATCTTGAATGTCTCCTTCTTGGTAGTAGTGGGCAAGGATTACAGCGTTTAATTCTTCCTTTAAAAGGGCGATCGCACTGAATAAATCATCGGGAATATTATTTTCAATCTTACGGGGGGGAGTAGCAGTAAACATGATCTAAACAACCGTCGGGGATTTAATAAAAGTTAATACCATCATATCGTGAATAAGCCCCATTGGGGAACAGGGTATGGTTCTTAGACCATAAGAAATGGTTTTGATGATTGATTTTTGAGCTTTGATATATAATTTGAAGGGGATTGATTTTAAATAAATTTATAATTTTATGACACTTGCCGATTTTTCCGTTTATTTATTTGCTCAAATGATCGAAGATCCTGATATTATCGGTCAAATTACTAATGCGTGGAATAATTTTGTCGAATCAGGACAGGTTTGGGCAATGGTAATTGGTTTATTTTTAGGATATACTTTCGCGAGTTTTACTCGTTTTTAAATTGATTGGTAATCAATCATTTCGATACATAAAAAAGAGGGGTAAATATTTCCCCTCACTCTTTATTTGAAGCGTTAACCAAACAATCTTTATTTTGTCGGAATGTTGCCAAATACCTTTAAGAGGCGATCGCCCCAATACTTGACATCATAGGTAGACACAGTTTTATACATAGCTTCTATACGCTCTTTTTGCTCATCTTCTGGCATTTCCAAAGCCCGATCAATAGCCATATCCATACGAGTAACCGAATAAGGATTAGTCAACAGAGCTTGAGGTAATTCCACTGCCGCCCCTACAAACTCAGAAAGAATTAAGACACCACTCTCATCCTTATGTGCCGAAACATATTCCTTCGCCACCAAATTTAAACCATCCCGCAGGGGAGTAGTCCAACAAATATCCGCCGCCTTATAATAAGCCAACAAATCACCAAAGGGAATGGGCTGGGTAAACAAAATAATCGGAGTCCAATCTAAACGGGCAAACTTACCATTAATCTGTCCTACCAACTGCTCAATTTTATTTTGAGTAGTCTTATATACCCTCATACCAGCCGCCGCCGACACACAACTAACAAGGAAATTAACCTTACCATGTAACTCAGGACGACGTTCCAACAAACGACCAAAAGCCTCCAACATCTCCTGATTACCCTTCACATAATCAATTCTACCTGCGGCAATAATCAACTTACGTCCGTGTAACTCAGCCTTAATTTCCTCATATTTTTTCTGGGCTTCGGGAGTTGCTAACACAGAAGCAATATAATCAGGATTAGTACCCACAGGGAAAGCATCGATAGTTACCTCTTGCCCCTTATAACCTAACTTAGTTACCATTTCTGGCTCGGCTAAAGCGGTTCCAGAAGTCGTAAAATGTCCTTGTACAGGTTGTCTTTCCAATACTTCCACAGGTAATAAACTGCGGGTTACATTGACAAAGTTTTCTGAATAACGGGGGATATGGAAACCAACCACGTCACAACATAATAAACTAGAAACAATCTCTTCACGCCAAGGCAGAATATTAAATACATCCACCGAAGGGAAAGGAGTATGGTGGAAGAAAGCAATTCTAGCATTAGGCTTCATTTCCCTAATATATTTAGGTGCCAACCATAGATTATAATCATGTACCCAAATTAAGGCATCGTCAGCCGCTTCTTTACAAGCCGCCTCAGCAAATAAGCGGTTGATTTCCTTAAAGTTTTCCCATTCAGAAGATTCAGAAGTGAAATGATAAGGGAAGGAGTGGAGAATGGGCCAAAATGCCTCCTTGGAGGTAATATGATAAAACTCTTTGACTTGATCAGCAGAAAGGGGAATCCTCAATACACTATAGTTAGAGTTTTCCTGTTCTACTTGTACCCTTTCCTGAAAGTTAGCCTGTTCTTTTTTGGATACTTGTCGCCATGCAATCCAAGTTCCTTTATCAACACTGTTAAAGAAACTTCTTAGGGTGGGAACGATGCCATTAGGGCTTTTTTTATCACGATAAAAAGTTTTTCCGTTTTCGATTACTTCGTCATAGGGTTGACGATGATAGAGAATTACGAGGGATGATTTCATGTTTTTTATGTTTTATGAATAATTACAGTATTTTTTTACCAATTATAGTAATTAGTAATTTTTATTTGATGTTAATAAGTAAAAGTAAGTTTGTTTTTGCATTTTAAATTAAACAAAAACGTTAATTTACTATAATATTTAATATATTTTACATCTTTTTTCGTGGTTTTAATATCTTTCTTCTAAATCAGTATTCAAATATAATCATATATTTAAAAATACAAAATAATGTTTTTAGATATTAGGCTTTTTTCCTCTTAAACAAAATTATGTATTATAAGTTACCTTTAAGTTTGACTATTTAAATTACTCAATTAATGCAGTAATTTAGCTGACTTTAATCATAGCATAACTATCAATATTGAGTCAAATTTTATATAATAAGTAAGAATCAAGGAATCCAAAATGACTTATAAAGAATTTAGAGATAAGGGGTTTAAACCTGTGCCAAATAATAGGCCCAATATTTGTTACTGATGTTCAATATTTCATAAATAGAGGCAAAATACTATACAAATTAACTTTGATCAATCCCTATTGTTGATAGTTAATTGTTATAGTTGAGTTTTGAACCTTTATAATATAGTTTTGATGACCATTACAGAAGTAGCAGATAAATCCACGATAAAAAAAGGCTTTCATGCCTTATCTGACTCCATTAGAATTGAAGTGTTAGATTTATTAAGGACTCAAGAATTGTGTGTCTGTGAGTTGTTAGAAGTTTTAAATATAAGCCAATCAAAGTTATCTTTTCACCTAAAAACTCTCAAGGAAGCTGGTTTGGTAAGGACTCGTCAAGAGGGAAGATGGATTTATTACAGCTTAAATTTACCGCAATTAGTCGTTTTAGAACAATATCTGGCAGATTTTCGCCGCATGACTTCCCTAGTGCCTTCGAGAAAATGTTGTGATTGATTCAAGGGACTTATAGAACAAGTTTTTTTGTTATAATATGATGAGTATAATAATTTATTTTTCTTTTTTCCCTTTTTTTAGAGAAAGTAGATTGTTATCAAGTCAAGATTAAAATAAAAAAAATTGATTTCAATGGCTATAAACATCAACCCCAAAGCGGTAAAAGCAGGAAGTAACCTAAGTTTTTTTGAGAAATATCTAACTCTCTGGGTTTTCGTTTGTATTATTGTAGGCATTGGTTTAGGTAGGGTTTTTCCCGATATTGCACAGACTTTGGACAGTATCAGTGTTTATAATGTGTCGATTCCCATTGCTATCTGTCTTTTTTTCATGATGTATCCTATTATGGTGAAGATAGATTTTTCTCAGGCACTCAAAGCGGTTAAAACTCCTAAGCCTGTAATTTTGACTTTGGTGGTGAATTGGTTGATAAAGCCTTTTTCCATGGTAGTTTTTGCTCAATTTTTTCTCGGTTATGTTTTTAGTAATTTGTTGTCGGATACCGAGATAGTTCGAGGGGTTGAGGTTTCTTTGGCGGATTCCTATGTGGCAGGTTGTATTTTATTAGGAATCGCACCCTGTACGGCGATGGTGTTGATGTGGGGTTATCTTTCCTATGGTAATCAAGGTCATACTTTGGTGATGGTGGCGGTTAATTCTCTGGCGATGCTGTTTTTATACGCACCTTTGGGGCAATGGTTATTGTCTGCGAATAATTTGATGGTGCCTTGGGAAACTATTGTTTTTTCTGTGGTGATATATGTCGGTTTGCCTTTTTTGGCGGGGGTTATGAGTCGATACTGGATTTTTAAGTATAAGGGTAGGGTGTGGTTTGAGTCGCAATTTTTACAGTATCTTTCCCCTGTGGCAGTATTGGCTTTGTTGGTTACTCTTATTTTGTTGTTTGCTTTTAAGGGAGAATTGATTGTTAATAATCCTCTGCATATTCTTTTGATTGCAATTCCTTTGTTTATGCAGACTAATTTTATTTTTTTGATTACCTATGTCATTGCCTTGAAGATGAATCTATCCTATGAGGATTCGGCACCTGCGGCTTTAATTGGGGCGAGTAATCATTTTGAAGTGGCGATCGCAACGGCGGTAATGTTATTCGGACTAAACTCTGGGGCGGCATTGGCTACGGTGGTGGGGGTATTAATCGAAGTACCTGTAATGTTGATGCTGGTGGAGTTTTGTAAAAAAACTGCTTTTTGGTTTCCCCGAGAGCCACAAAAGGCGACCTTAATTGATCCTCGTTGTCTTGATTCGCTGAGGGAGGAATACTAGGTTTTTGAAGATGGGGGAATAAGGTAAATTAACCCTGAAATGATGGTTAATATTACTGAGAGCCAAAATATTATTATCCCCGTTGATAATGCCCAAGGATATTTAGGCAAAAGAAGAAGGGCGATCGCACCTATTTGGGTAACAGTCTTAAATTTACCCCAGAGGTTAGCCCCAGAAACAGTTTTTTGTTGAGGATTTACCCGCCATCCAGCGATAGTAATTTCCCGTACTAAAATTAAAAACACTCCCCAAGCAGGAATTATTTGACGCTCAATCAAAACTAATAAAGGAGCAATGACCAAAATTTTGTCAGTCAGGGGATCTAAAAACTTGCCCAAATCCGTAATTTGATCCAACTTTCGAGCTAGGTAACCATCTAACCAATCCGTTAGGGCAGCGATGAGAAATAAGCTGAAAGCCCACCATTGATATATTTCTATTGGCTGATACAAACACCAGAGAATAGGAATAATTAAAACAATCCGAATTAAAGTAATAGTATTGGGAAGATTCATCCAATAATTAACAAGCCCCTTCGCGCTTAATGACAACCTCAATGGTTTTGAAAATCAAGTATAAATCATACCATACTGTCCACTTGTCTTGATAAGCCAAATCCATCGCCACTACCTGATTAAAATTTAAACATTTAGAGCGACCTTTCACTTGCCATTCCCCTGTCAAGCCGGGCTTTACTCTCAATCTAAGGAGATGATAGTTATTGTATTTCGCAACTTCATCAGCAGTAGGAGGACGAGTTCCTACTAAGCTCATCTCTCCCATTAAAACATTCCAAAACTGGGGAAATTCATCAATGCTAGTACATCTCAAAAATTTGCCGACACGGGTAATGCGGGGATCTTGGGGATTTTTAAAAATAAAACCATCCGCATGATTTTTAACTAAATGTTGTTTTTTATCTGCACCCACGGTCATAGAACGAAACTTCCAAATGGTAAACCTTTTCCCATTCAAGCCACATCTAACTTGAGAATAGAGAATAGGACCAGGATTATCAAGATAAATCCAAATGGCAAGGGGTATAAAAATAATACCAGTAATAGTTAATCCTACGAAGGCACCAACAATATCAATTAAACGTTTCCAATGGTTGTTGATGGAAGAATGTTCTTCACTAAATTGAACATACTGATGGCTTAAGTTTTCGATGCGAGACGTTCTTTTGAAGTTGAAAGGGGACTTTGTAAGATTTTTGGGATTAATTAGCATCATGGCTTTATCTCAGTATACTTAACTGTTGATCTAATCATACCCAATTTTTTGCAAAAACGTACGTATCTTTACTGATTTTTTCCCTTATTTTTCAAATTTCCGTAAAAATACTGAGACTTTATTTTTTCTATATAGTATCAGCGTTTTAGCTTCTTTAAATAGTCTTTACATTATTTGTGGTATTTTCATCTTATTTTTACACTACGGGTATACTTAAGTATAGCAGGATACAATGGGCGTAGTTAGGATAAAAATAATTCGTTTTTTGACCTGCCGAATCTTGATAAAATGCCTAAGTCTGTAATATTTTATCTATTTATTTCTCTATGTCAAAATCTCTTCTGTTACAACCTGATTTAGTTTTAGGGGATGTGGTAACTACTTTAAGCCCTTCTTTAATTCAAAAGCATGATTTAAAGGGTTTAGTATTAGATGTGGATGAAACCCTTGTTCCCTTCAAAGAAAGTACCCTCTCCCCCGAATTGATGGACTGGGTGAAAGAAGTTCGTCCTTTGGTGGATTTATGGTTGGTGAGTAATAATCTTAGTAAAAGTCGTATCAGTGCGATCGCCTCTAACCTAGAATTACCCTTCATATTTGGTGCCAGAAAACCATCCCGAAAAAAACTACGCCAAGCCGTCAACGCCATGAATCACCCCATCGAACAAGTTGCCATGGTAGGAGACAGATTATTTACCGACGTACTGGCAGGAAATCGTTTAGGAATGTTTACTATTTTTGTAGAACCCATGATGGGAGAATCAAAAATGTCAAAAAGCCCTCTTTTTTCCATCCGTAATTTTGAAGTTTGGTTATCCCAGAAAATAGGTGTTTCCCTTTATAAAAGTTAATATCTGTAACATTTCTTACCATTTCTTCAAAATCTGAAAATAAATATTAAATAAATATTAAGAAAATTAAGGAAACTTTAGATATGTGTCATTATAGTTTTCGAAGATAAATTGAGGTCAGCTTATATAAAGACCTTAAGCATATATAACTCTATATAAAAAAGCGGGACATTTTGCCAAGGCAGAATGTCCTTTTTAAATCATAAAAAAAGAAGGGTGTTGTTTACCCTTCCTTTAACTCAAGTCAATGACCAACTAACCGAACTTATTTCCACTTCTTGGCGATTAACTCAGCTAAATCCACAACCCTTTGAGAATAACCCCATTCGTTGTCATACCAAGCCACAACCTTAACCATATCTCCAGCCATTACCATGGTTAAATTAGCATCAACAATAGAAGATACATCACTACCACGATAATCACAGGATACTAGAGGTAATTCGTTATAACCCAAAATTCCTTTTAAAGAACCTTCAGCAGCCTCTTTAAGTACATCATTCACTTGTTCAGCAATGGTGCTTTTTTCTACCTGTACTACCAAATCAACGATGGAAACGTTAGGAGTAGGAACCCTTAAAGCAATACCATTTAATTTACCTTTAAGATCAGGTAATACAAGAGCTACGGCTTTGGCAGCACCAGTGCTAGTAGGTACAATGTTGATGGCGGCAGCGCGGGCACGTCTTAAGTCTCTGTGACTAGCATCTAATAAGCGTTGATCCCCAGTGTAACTGTGGGTGGTGGTCATGGTACCTTTAATAATGCCAAAGTTTTCGTGTAATACTTTGGCCACAGGTGCTAAACAGTTGGTGGTACAACTAGCGTTACTAACTACATTGTGCTTGTCATGGTCATAATCTTCGTGGTTTACACCTACTACATAGGTTCCCACATTACCACCTTTACCGGGGGCGGTGATTAATACTTTTTTTGCACCTGCTTGGATGTGTTTGGATGCACCTTCTTCGGTGACAAATACCCCGGTGGATTCTACCACGAGATCTACACCCCAATCAGCCCAAGGCAAATTGAGAGGGTTACGATCTGAAACACATTTAATAGTTTTACCGTTAACAATTAAAGAATTTTCATCAGCTTGAATGTCTGCATCTAATCTTCCTAACATGGAGTCATATTTTAGAAGATGTGCGTTAGTATGAGGATCGGAAGTATCGTTGATTCCTACTAATTCTAAACCACTGTTTTCTCTGGTTAATAGGCAACGTAAGAAGTTACGTCCGATTCTTCCAAAACCATTAATAGCTACTCTAACCACTGTTTTTATTTCCTCTGGTATTTTAATTAAGTACAATAAATTTTTGTAATGACCCTAATCATATCGTAAAGACTGTATTGTTCAAACCCCATTTTGGGATTTTTTTTGTTTGATTCTATGTCACATATTATACTACATAAAGATTATTAAAAAGGGCATAGCTTAGTTAAAAAACCAGCTACACCCTTGGATATTAATCTTTTTTTTTATAAAAACTATCCCATAGGATGGAATAAAAGATCAGGAAAAAAGCGATTGAATTCGATTAATAAACCGGCAGTAAATACTAACAATGCAGTAATTAAAACAGGTGCTGTAGATAAAAAAGCAGGTAAACCTTTCATCAAAAAAATCTCCCAAAAAATAATTAAAAATCAATGAATATTAGCGAGGTGAAATAGGAATTTCAGAATCTTTGGCAGTTAATGCTCCAGATTTTAGTTCTGCTAATGCTTGGAGAGGCCAGCTAAAGCCAAGTAACATTTTATTCAATGCTAGGGGTACATCGATAATGATTTCTTTCATTTCGGTGTCTTTTTCCCCTCTGATGGCGATAAGATAGGCACGACCTACCCAACCAATCCAACCTGCTACATAGAGGAAGAGTACACCGGGGATAACGAAATCACCCGCATGATCTAATCTGCCATCTACCACAAGACGGGGATAGCCTTCGGGACCACAGAGGGCTTCGGCATATCTTTCTGCTCTTTTTTGACCAGATTGGGGATCGTTGGTGGTATTACGGAAGTTTTTGGCTTTTGCTTGATAAGCAGCAGATTCACTACAGGGAGTGAGGTGAGATAAATCTGCTTGTGCAGGGGCGCTGAAGTTAGCCCATAGTGTTAGTGAAAGTGTAAATGCTAATACGAGACTGAATATTTTACCCATAAAATTGTTTCCTTTTGTTACGAAACAACAAGTTATTGTTACAAAAAATGAAGCATAAAAATTTGCTTCAAACGTGATCTTACAGCGATTCGGGAAATGCAGTAAAGTAATAGGAAGAAACTTTATTATTCTTAACAAATTGACGAAATAATGGCGACTATTCTAGCAATTGAAAGTAGTTGTGATGATACCAGTGTGGCGGTGGTGTGCGATCGCACCGTTTTAAGTAATGTGGTGGCATCTCAGATAAAATTACATCAAACCTATGGGGGAGTAGTGCCTGAGTTGGCTTCTCGCCAACATTTGGAAATGGTTAACCCCTGCATTGCTAGAGCTTTGGAGGAGTCGGGGTTGGGTTGGGATGGTATAGATGCGATCGCCTCTACGGTGACACCGGGATTAGTAGGTTCGTTGATGGTGGGGGCCATGGCAGGAAAAACCCTCGCTATGGTACATAATAAGCCTTTTTTGGGAGTTCATCACCTCGAAGGTCATGTTTATGCTTCTTACCTCGCCGAACCCAATTTAAACCCTCCTTTCCTTTGTCTTTTGGTATCGGGGGGGCATACTAGCCTGATTCATGTTAAAGGTTGTGGTGAATACGAAAATATTGGCTCTACCCGTGACGATGCGGCGGGGGAGGCGTTTGATAAGGTAGCCAGATTATTAAATTTGGGCTATCCGGGGGGGCCTGTTATTGATAAATTAGCAAGGGAAGGGAATCCCCAAGCCTTTAAGTTACCAGAGGGGCGAGTTTCCTTGCCTAATAATCAGGGTTTTCATCCCTATGATTCGAGTTTTAGTGGTTTAAAAACAGCGGTGTTGCGTTTGGTAACTAAGTTAAAGGAGGAAATGGGGGAAGAAAATTTGCCCATCGCTGATTTGTGTGCTAGTTTTCAGGCTACCGTTGCCAAAGCCCTGACCAAAAGGGCGGTTAGGGCTTGTTTAGATTTGGGATTAGATACCATTGCCGTAGGGGGGGGAGTGGCTGCCAATAGTGGGTTACGGGATTGTTTACAATCCGCTTGTCAGGAGCATGGTTTGACGGTTTATTTTCCTCCTCTCAAGTATTGCACCGATAATGCGGCGATGATTGGCTGTGCAGCGGCGGAACATTTTAACCATCAAGGGCGATCGCCCCTTAATCTTGAAGTATCATCAAGGATGAGCATAGAGAGAGTAGGAGATTTATATTTATCATCCTCGGCATAACCTCTATCTTGAATCTCAAAAGAGGACTCCCGTTGAATTTGACAGCAAAAAAACACACACTTCAAATCAACGGGAGATGAATTTTGAGCAACCAAGAAACCGAGCGACAGCGAGTATTTATTTTTCTTCAACTTCGGGTAATTGCTTACAGTAATCTTGAATCACCTCTGACATACTTACTTGCTTAGACTTGGCAAATTTCGCCAGTCTTGCTTTTTCATCATCAGTTAACCTAACCAACAATAATTTTTCTCTAGTCATTAACATTATATACAATTTGTTATAGTATTAGAGTAACAAACAATGTTGGCTAATAACCAGTGATTACCTTAACTTACCAGTTCAGGCTAAAACTAAATAGACAACAAACTCAAGAAGTGGAGCACATTTTGAGTGTCTGTAAGTCGGTTTATAATTACGCTTTAGCTGAACGTAAGCACTGGTATAACAGCCGTAAATCACTGGTTGATCGTTGTTCATTATTTGCTGAGTATATAATCCCCGCTAACGCACCATATCCTAGTTATAACAACCAAGCAAAAAACTTAACCATTGCCAAGAAAACTAACCCAGATTTAAAATCTGTTAATGCTCAAGTATTACAACAAACTCTGAAAACTTTAGATAAAGCATTCTCCGATATGAAGTCTAAGGGTTATGGCTTTCCTAGATTTAAAAAGCAAATGAAAAGTTTTGTTTTCCCCTGCCATGCTAAAAAAATTGTTTAGCTGAAGGTAGGATTAAGTTACCACAATTAGGTTGGTTAAGGATTAAACAATCTAGGGATTATCCCACTGGGTTTGAGCCTAAACAAGCTCGAATTGTGAAAAAAGCTACAGGTTATTATTTGATGATTGCTTTTCAATCTAAAGAATCTTGCTATGATGCACCTGTGGGAAAAACAAGTTTAGGAATTGATGCAGGGATAGAATCATTTATTGCTACGGATAGAGGAGAGTTAATCAAAGCCCCTAAGTTTTTGTTACAAGCACAAAGTAAGCTTAAATTGCTACAAAGATGCTTGAAACATAAGATTAAAGGCTCTAATAATTGGTTAAAACTCCAAAACAAGATAGCAAAAATTCATGAAAAAGTAGCTAACACTCGCCGTGATTGGCATTTTAAGTTAGCTAATTACCTCTGTAATTTAACCGATAACATTTTTGTGGAGGATATAAATTTTGTTTCTTGGAGTAGAGGGATTGTGAGAAAGCAATCTTTAGACTCGGGTATAGGGCAGTTTATTAATGAAATTTTGCCATATGTGTGCTGGAAACGAAGTAAGTTTTATCTGAAAGTTGACAAAAACGGAACATCTCAAGAATGTAGTAACTGTGGGAATCACACTGGCAAAAAGCATTTGACTCAGAGAATACATAGTTGCCAGTTTTGTGGTTATACCGCACCAAGAGATGTGGTGAGTGCAAAAGTCATTAGAAATAGAGGATTAATTGCGGTAGGACATACCGTGAGTCAAAATGCTTGTGGAGACGTACTGACGGGGTTTAGCCAAAGTAATTTGACTAAGCTAGTTAAGTGTCTGTGAAGTAAGAATCCCCCGACATAATCTTTGATTTGTCGGTGGGAGTGTCAAGTTAATCATCCATTATCAATTATCCATTATCAATTGTTGAATAAGCTAAACTGTAACTTGAAAAACTATTATCCGCTCACCAATGCCCAAATCCATTGTCAATAATCGTCAAGAATTAGATATTAATCTTCCCCTTGTCTTACTATTTTCCACCCTGCTAACCGTAGCTATATATACATTACTATTACCCTTTAGAGATACCTATTTAGGAGTATTACTGATAGATAGAGGAATAACTCAATATTTAGTGGTATTTATCTCCTGTTTTGTCATCACCAGTAGCCTTGATAAATTAACCAAAATCAGAACCGAATTACAATCCTTAAGGAAAATCGACATACCTAGCCATATCTCCTTCGATAATCCAAAATCAGTTCAAATCAAACAAATGTATGAATATTTTTCTGAATCAGGAAAATTGGTAGATAATAGACTATCGAGGGTATTAAGTGCTTACATACATTCAGGAAGCAGAAAAGCCTCCAGCGAGTTAGCCCTTGACGACTCATCCTTTTACCTCAGTGCCTCAGAGTCTTCTTATAGTTTTCCCCGTATTTTGGTTTGGGCAATACCTCTTTTAGGTTTTATCGGTACAGTATTGGGTATTAGTCAAGCCGTAAGCGGATTTTCTGGTTTTTTAGATAGTGCCTCAGAAGTTGACCAAATTAGAGATGGTATCGGTACAGTTACTAGCGGTTTAGCTGTTGCTTTTGACACCACCCTTTTGGCATTGCTTTTGAGTGTGGTGGTAATGATTCCCCTTGTCTTGGTAGAAAGACTCGAATCCCAATTACTTTTGCAAATTGATATATTCATCAACGACAAACTTTTGCCCAGATTTCGAGACAAAAAATCGAAATCTTCTCCTTCTTTAGATAAAGACACCATCAGCAAAACCATCAATCAAGCTATCAAAGAATCTTTGCCCACTCCTGAAGAATTGATTCAACCCGCAGAAATGTATGCCAGAGAAGCCGCCCAAAATTTACTGAAGGAATTTCTCCATCAGTTTAACCAAATTCAAAGCCAAGAGTCGGAATTGGTGGAGGGAATCAAAGAGGTTAATCAAATTATTCTCACCGATAGGGAAAAAATTATCCAATCCTATCAAGAGCAACAAAATTTTAATGCTACATTAGTAGATGACATTAAAACCATAATTACGCAAATAAAAGAACAAAATAATATTAGTAAAACAGAACTAGAGCAGCAAATTGGCACTTTTAAGAATCAATTAGAAAATATAGTTTCTCTATTAGATAAAAAAATTGATTCTCTTCAAAAATCTAGTGAACAAATAGCCGAATTATCAAAATTAGAAAATAGCTTTAATGGCATTGTAAGGGCGCTCGAAAGTGCAGGAAAAATGGAAAACTCCCTGAGTCTCATTCAAGAACAAATTACCCTTTTACAACCAGTTATAAAAGATTTGAGTAAACCAAGAGTTGTCCGTTTAGTAGAACAAATTGATCAATAAATATTTTAAGCATTTATTATGCGTAGAAGATTTCGCTCTAATAAAATAGAAATGGAGTTATTTCCTTTCCTATCTGTCTTAGCCTGTACCATTGGCACACTAATTTTATTGATTATTGTCATTAGTACAGAAAGCATCGAAAGCAGTTCTGAAGTAACCGTAATTGGGCAAACAGAGGAGGGGCAAAACATTTCTAAAACCCCCCGTTATATTGAATGTCGAGAAGATGGAATTATCATCCATCCTAGTGAGGAATTTGTGCCGAGAAATCAACTAAGTAGTAGTAATTCTCCTCTTCTCAGGCTTATTAGGCAAGTAGAAAATAATCGAGATAGTGAATATGTTATCGTGATTTTAAGACCTACAGGGTTAGAGACATTTTATGAGGTTAGAGATTTGATTGAAGCGCGAAATATTGATATTGGTTATGAACCGATAGATGAAGGTTTAACCCTTAGATTTGAGGAATAAATTGAGCAAATATATTATGAATAGAAAACGCCTTATTCGTAAAAGAAATTATCCTAATCAAAATTTAGATTCTTTCCTTGATATATTAACAAATACTGTCGGTGTGTTAATGTTTATTGGCTTATTTGTAAGTTTACTCACCGTAGAAGCAGAAAGAATAATAAAAACTCCTTTGAGGGCAGAAACCACAAAACAAGGTGTTTTTTTTGAGCTTAGAAACAATCAATTATTTTATATTAGTGACCCTGAAATAGAGACACAAATCGATCAATTACAGTCTAGTTTGCCAACTTGTTATACTCCCGAACCACCTCGCATTAATTCTCAACGTGCCTATCAATCTTATATTAATGAAATTAATATTTATAATAATTGTATCTCAGCCGTGCGTCGTCGTTTAAGTAATTTTTTAGTGGATAATGGTCAATATACTGTTACTTTTACTGAGGGAGGGGCGTTGCGATATGAGCAAAATCCTAATGCTGAAGGGGAAGATAATCAAGAGTTAAGGGCGGATAATTCGCAATTTGCTCAAGTTTTACAAAATTTGGATTCTACTCAGCAGTATATTGCTTTTATAGTTCGTCCTGACAGTTTTCCTGCTTTTCGTGCTGCTAGGGAAAAGGCGGTTAGTAATGGTTTTGAAGTGGGTTGGGAACCTTTTGCACAAAATAGTTTACTGGTGTTTGGTTCTGGTGGTCGTTCTGTGGGAGTACAATAAATAATTGAAAACGGATAATTGATAGTTTTTGTGGGTATTCTGGGGAATATTACAATTTTTTATTTAGTGGTGGGCAATGCCCACCGTGTTAATGTGTAAATACTGAGTTTTGTTTTGTGAAAAATCAAGGGTCTAAATTAATTTTAAATTTTTCAATGTTGATTGAAAAACCAACGGGGATTAGTAATTATATTAATCATATTTTTCCTTATTTAAAGGATTTAAATTATATTAGTTTGGCAAATGAAATTTTAATCAATAATTCCCAAAGTAATTATCATATTTCCCATCAATTTAGTCCTGATTATGGTAGTAAAGGGCATTTTTTGCGGTTATTATGGACTCAGTTCAGTTTGCCTTCGATGTACAAAAAGTTAGCAGGAAATTTATTATTTTCTCCTGTGCCTGAAGTACCTTTATTTACGTCTAAATGTTCTGCGGTGGTGATGGTACATGATTTGATTCCCCTGCGTTTTCCGCAAAGAAAGTCGGCTTTGAGTGCTTATTTTCGTTATTATGTGCCTTTGGTATGTAATCAGGCAAAGCATATTCTATGTAATTCTCAAAGTACGGCGGATGATATAGTCAATTTTTATGGGGTATCTGCCAAAAAAATTACTCCTATTTATTTAGGGTTTGATTCTGCGACTTTTAAGGTAATTAATGGTTTGAAAAAAATGAGTCAAAAACCGTATTTTATATATTTAGGAAGACATGATCCTCACAAAAATTTGTTGAATATTATTTCTGCTTTTGCTAATTTCAAATATTGTAAAGATTATGAGTTATGGTTAGTAGGTGGTAAGGATGAACGTTATACTCCTTTATTAAAACAATTGGCTCATGATTTGGGTATTGTTGAGCAGGTTAAATTTTTAAATTATCTTGATCGACAAGATTTGGTGAGAGTGTTAAATCAGGCAGAGGCTTTGGTGTTTCCAACTTTTTGGGAGGGGTTTGGTTTTCCTGTGTTGGAGGCGATGGCTTGTGGTACTCCTGTGATTACTTCGAATGTTTCTTCTCTGCCTGAAGTGGCAGGGGATTGTGCTTTGTTGGTTAATCCTTATGATGTGGATGACATTGCTGGTGCGATGGTTGAAGTTATTAAGGAGAATGTACGATCGCCCTTAATAGAGGCAGGATTAGCAAGGGTAAAACAATTTAGTTGGGATAAAACAGGAAAGGAAACTTTGGAAGTTATTAAACAGTTTTTATGAAAAAATACACCTATATTTTATTTTATAAACCCTATAATGTTCTTTGTCAATTCACTGATGATAGTCCCCATGCTTCAGAGCGAGAAACCCTCAAAAAATATATTGATATACCCCATATTTATTCAGTGGGCAGATTAGATTTAGATAGTGAGGGATTGTTATTATTAACGGATAATCCGAGGGTTAAACATCGTCTTTGCGATCCCTCTTTTGCCCATCCTCGTACCTATTGGGTACAGGTAGAAAATATCCCTTCTTTAGAGTCTTTAAAAAAGCTAGAAAATGGGGTAATTATTAAGGGGAAAAAACCAAAAGAGCGATCGCCCGTCACCTCGAAAAAGAACCTCTATTACCCCCAAGAAATCCCCCTATTCGTTACCGTAAGAACATTCCCACCTCTTGGATAGAATTAACCCTTACCGAGGGCAGAAATCGACAGGTAAGGAGAATGACAGCCTCAGTAAACCATCCTACCCTAAGATTAGTACGAAAAGCGATCGCCCTTACCCCCCAAATTCAGCTTACCATTAATAACTTAGATGTTGGACAAACCAGAGAATTAACCCCCCAAGAAAGAAAAGCCATCGAATCGATTTAATCCTAATGGCGTATCTGGCAAAAAGAGACAATTATCAGAGAATTTCCAATCCTCGCTGATATAGTTGTTTAGCGTAATCCGTCCATGTGCCTTGTCCCCAGTAACGAAAACAACTGGTTTGCAAAAGAAGATTGTATAAAAGGGCTTCTTGATAATCTTGTCTTTTAGTAATTTCAGGACTTTCTTCTATTAAAACATCATATTTCTGATGAAATAAAGCACTTAATTGATTCATGGGTTGTAATACATTCTCATAACCCTTTACCCAACTTAAATCATTAGTCCACGAAGCGCCTTCGGTATGGAATTGATGATCATTTTCCGTTAAAAAGGCGATCGCACCTTGTACCCCTTCAGGAGTAATATTATCCCCCACCCTTTGCCATATCTTATGTTGGCCCACCGCCTGACATACGGGAAAATCATCCTCAGACACCCCAGAAGCCTCCAACAACTCCAGATATTCAGTACCATTTACCCCCACCACATCAGAATTTTTAATGTCATACCATAGAGGAGGAAAATCCCGAGGAAACTCATTCATCATCACGCCCCCATTTTCCCCATCCGCAATTTGCGTCACACAAGGAGGAATCATCACCCCATTTACCGATAACTTATCTTTGGTTTTCGCCTCATGGTAAGGCTGCATCTGTGCCACCAACTTAGTATCCGAACCCTGAGTTTTGATTAACGCCGTAATACTGATAACCTCTCCCCGAGAATTTTTAGCCATCAAACGATTGGGAATATACTTATCATCATGGTGCAATCCTTGTCCATCCAGCCTTTCCAGCGAATGCTCCTGCACCAACAACCAACGATAACCACACTCCTTTAAAGCCTTAATATATTCATACAAAGTATCAGGATGATTTGGTAAGTGCATCTCAGGAGGAGAAAAACCCTTCACCCGTCTTAAAGCATCCTCCCCAAAAATAGCCATAAAATGATGTTGCCATGCCTGAATATGTAACTTAATATCGGGAATAGGTGTAGAAGGAATCACCCCATGGGACCACATCGTACCCAACCATTCTACATAAGGTTGATAAGTGGGATCTACAGTAATTTTACGAAGATTATTTAAAATATCTTCCCTACCCATCTGTTGTAATCCCCATAAAAGATTACCCGAATAATCCAACATAATGCGAGGGCTACAACCATTTGCCACCAATTCAGGAATAAAATCCCCCATACGACTATAGCACCAAGCAAAAACAGAAGCGTTATGATTATCCCCTTCCCCTTGATGCTCAAACATCTGTTGCAAATTACAAATTAATTCCCCTTTATATCCTGCTGGAATTGTAGGTTGGTGCATGTGTAAAGCACAGGCAAACAGAGCTTTTTTTTCTTCTAAGTTAATATCGGTTTTGTTTAAAAAAACCGTTTCTTGATCATTGACAATCTTTTCTATCTCTTTTTCTTTTCCTGATAGGGGAGGAATATCCATAGTGATTTGTCGGAATAGTGAGGATGTTGTGGAGTTCATAATCAAATTGTGTGCTTGAATATCACTATCCTATGACCACTAACCCCGAATTTACCTGAACCTTGATGTTTTCTTAAGATCATTATCATTCCTTGACAAAGCCATTAATTATTGTCAGTGAGGTTCTAGTGATGGGATCAATGGTTAATTATAAATAAAATTATATCTACATATAAATACTTATTTTTTATATTAATCAATAAGATAAATATCCGTCTCAATCTTGATTTTACCTAGGTATTTAATCTTTTTTTATCAAAAAATGTATTGTTTTTATAAAGTTATTAATCAAATATTCATAAGTGTTACAATAATATATGTAAGTAAATAAAAACCCATTTCATAACACCAACAACAAAAAAATTAATCTTTTGTATGAAGATAAAAGATTGTTTTTTTATTGAATTTTCTTTACTCCATAAGTCCATATTAGATAATGAGAGAACCAACAGTTATTTTAAAAAGTGCGATCGCAACGACCACAATAATAATGAGTTCCATGGTGCTAAAACCAGTGCAGGGAGCGACTCTCTATATCAATACCAATGCTTTATCAAGCATTTGGCAAAAAATCATGAAAAGTTCCATAGAAACAACTGTAACGGAGAGTTTAACAGGGGTAGAAGTAAATATTCGCCCAGAGAATAACACAAACCCATCAAATCAAAGAAGAAGTGATAACGTTCAAGATAATAATTCCTCTGCTAACAACAGGCAAAATTCCCCCTCTCTAGCATCAAGAATTCAATCTTTCTCTTTCCCCTTAGCAGAAGGCATCAATCATGAATCAGAAATAATTTATGGGCTAAACTCTCAATTTCCATGGATGAGGTATCCTTTGAGAAGGAGACTCTCAGGTAGAAATGACTCCATCACAGATATTGTTAGCCCTTCCCTCGGTAGAAGATATATCACTGACATTGTCAGCAATTCCCCAGAAGGAAGCAATAGTATTTCTAATGGGGAAAATTCCTCATCTAACCGTAGCACAGGTGAATCTTTTTCTGACCAACAAAATTTCCCATCAAATAATGCTAGAAGGCAATCTGATTCTGCCCAACAAGATTCTTTGTCACGAGATAACTCCCATAGAAGAAGATTGGCAGATATGCTCACCCAAGGAGTTTCTTTTTTGCAGGATGAAGAATCCCCCCTCATCAATCCTTTTTCGGAGGAAAATGATTGGGCAGAAAGTCTTGGTGACTACGGTTTGAATGCTTTAGAACTTGATCCAGAAAATGAAACTTTTTTATCAATGGCTTCTTTAAATGATCCTGATTTCGTACCAATACCTGAAGCAAATTCCCTCATGGGATTGTTATTTCTGGGGGGAGGGTTGTTTTTTGGAAAAAAAATCGAAAGGGCATCAGACTAACAGGGTATATTAAAGAGCGTTGCCCGATTATCTTCGAGAATACCTTATACCAAATCCGATTAGTAAAGTTTACTATTATTCACTGTGTCACAATTGACAATAAACAATTGTTATCTTTTGCCTGTTCCCCGTTCCCTGTTCCCCGCCCTAATTAGTATATTATTCAAACAGGATTTAGTATTATGACTAATAATATAGCACCGTGGCGATCGCCCTTAGCCAAAGCACTACATTTGAATAGGTCAAAACCCTTCAGTCGTTATTTTCAACTGGCCACCGTCACCCCCGAAGGATTACCAAGCAATCGTACAGTAGTTTTTCGAGGGTTTTATAATGATACCAACTGGCTACAAATCATTACCGACATCAGAAGCGAAAAATATCAGCATCTCCAACAACAATCCCGAAGCGAAATCTGTTGGTACTTTACCAAAACCAGAGAACAATTTAGGATAGATGGTCATATTCAGATTATCACCCACCAAGAAGAAGAAAAAATAATGCTCAATGCCCGTCAAGAAGTATGGGAAAAGTTAAGCGATAACGCCAAAATTCAATTTAGCTGGGCAAACCCCGGAGAAAAGCTCAATAATGAATCTGCCATAACTCCTGAGAATCTTGATAATCCTCTCGATACCTTTTGCTTATTACTGTTTAAACCCCAAAAAGTAGATCATCTCCTACTCAAAGGCAATCCCCAACATAGATATTTATATCAGTTGGACACACAACATAACTGGATAATGACCGCCATAAACCCATAAAAAAAAGAGCCTTGGCGTTTAACCTTAGCTCTTTTTGTGGGGTACGGAGAGGGAGGGATTCGAACCCTCGTTGAAGTTACCCCCAAACAGCATTTCCAGTGCTGCGCCTTCAACCGCTCGGCCACCTCTCCAGATGACACAGTTAAATATTATAGCTAATCTAAAAAAAATTTACAAGGTAAAATAGAAAAAAGATCCTTCGTTTTACCCATTTTTATCAGCGTTACGGGAAAAAGTGTCGAAATTACCCTCTCAAAATTTTAAAAATTATCGTTATGATAGATGGGAAAAATATGTTTGAAGCAATAACTTCCTAACAGGAATGAATACCACAACATTGTTAAATAATCGTTATAAAGTCATAGAATCGATTGGTAGAGGAGGATTTGGTGAAACTTTCTTGGCGGTTGACACCCACTCCCCTTCGGGCAAACGATGCGTGATTAAACAACTCAAGCCGATTATTAATGAGTCTAGCATTCCTGAATGGATGTATGATCGCTTTGAACAAGAGGCTCGTATATTAGAACACGTGGGAGATGAGCAGAATCAAGTACCCCGTCTCCATGCTTATTTTTGCGAGGATAAAAACTTTTATTTGGTGCAGGAATGGGTTGAAGGTATTACCCTTACCAAAAAAATTCAACAGGAGGGGAAAATGTCCCCTGAAGAGGTCGAGAAATTTTTATTAAATATATTGCCTGTGTTGGGTTACATTCACCGAGAAAATATTGTCCATCGAGATGTCAAGCCTGATAATATTATTCTCCGTGCCAAGGATAATTTACCTGTTTTAATTGATTTTGGGGCGGTAAAAGAAGCCCTTACCACTTTTGTTTATTCTCAAGGACAGTCCGCCTACTCTATGGCAATCGGTACCCCCGGCTATATGTCCTCTGAACAAGCGGCAGGGCGCCCCATCTATTCTAGTGATTTATATAGCTTAGGTTTGACGGCGGTATATTTATTGACAGGCAAATCCCCCCAACATTTGCGTAGTGATAATCGTACGGGGGAAATTTTGTGGCGGGATGAAATTCCTGATTTACATTCTAACTTAGCAGGAGTTATAGATAAAGCGATTCGTTTCAGTCCTCGAGAGCGTTTTTCTAGTGCCTCGGAAATGTTGGAGGCATTGAAACCGAATACTTCCCATCAGGCGACGATGGGCTTTGGTAGTCCTGCAATACCCAATCATGTACCTCCTGCCCACACCATTAGTAATGAACCCACCATTGCTGTGGGAGGACGTTATGGTAGTCCAAATATTGTTAATAATTCCCATAATGGCACCATCAGAAGGGGTAATGGTGGCACTATGGCGGTTGATTCTCCGACGGAGGGATATGAGGAGGAGGAAAAAAGAGGCTTCTTTGGCGCCTTACTACCCATTTTATGGTTATCTCTCATTGCGATCGCCTCTTTCACCCTCGGTTATGGGGTAATTGCCAATTTATTTAGTAATTCTAACGGTGACTTTGCTAACGAATCAGGACAAAATCAAACCACCGAAACCCCCGAGGATGTTGAACCCCCTACCATTGAATCAAATCGCCGTAACCCCATTTTAAACCCTGATATATTCCGTCGTCCTCAGTCAGAAGAGGAAATAACTGAGGAAGAGATTCCCCCTGAAGAATCGGCAGAAAATCAAGAAGGTGATACAGGTGCTACGGATAACGAAACCACCTCCCCAGACACCATACCTCCAGAGTCTTCTGGTGGACAAAATCAACCCCCTACTACTATTCCCCCCGTGGATAATAATAACTCTCAAGGGCGAGGTAGGGGTGATAGTCCTCCCCGTGGTAACTCTGGCGGTGGAAATTCTTTACCTGTGTTGACTACTGGTAATGTGGTTAATGAAATTGTCGGTAGACTTGGACAACCTAGTCAAAGACAGTCTAATCCTTCGGAAAATGCCACTATTTGGAGTTATGATAATATTTTCAATAGCAGTGCTCAGGTTAGTTATAAAATCGATGATAGTAGTGGTCGTGTTAGGGAAGTAGATTTATCTTTTCCAACTTCTACGGACATGGAAACCATGGCGGCGACTTTTGACCGTTTATTGAGGGGGAATTTAACTCCTGTGGTACGAGAGGCTTTACGACAAGTGAATGATGGAGAAACGGATTTGAGATCTTTTAGTGTGGCAAATTGGAATGGTCAGATCAGAAAGATTAATGGCAGAATTAATATTAATGTTTGGGTGATGGAGTAGTTATAATTCTATGGGAAAATCCTCTGTAAATACTAATTTACATAAACTTTGGTAATATTTAAGGGCGATCGCACTTAGTGCTAATTCTCCTTGGGCTAAAGGTAAGTTATCGTCTTTTATTGCACCCCAAATACTACATCTTTTTTCCCATTTATAAAGGGCTTGACACATTACTTTTATCATAGTCAAATACTGTTTTTTTTGATTATGACAACCGTTTTCCAAACAATATATTATTGTTTTTATTATACCTAAACAATCTTTTTTTTCGGTTATTAAATAATTAAAAATATTTCTATCTATTCCCTGAATACCCCAGTTATGATGAAAATCAAAATCATTGAGATTAATAATTCCTTGATCATGAGCAGATCTTAAAATAGAACAAAAACGACTATGGATATAAATGTATTCAAAATCAGCACTAATTTTATTTTGTTTACTAACTAGATGAGTAAAGTTATAATTAGATAAAAGAAAAAGATAATCTCTCAAATATTCATCAGTTAAGGTTAACTCTAACCAACCATTACCAGAAATATTTAGAGTAAAATAAAATTTGTGTAATGGATCATCGCAAATAGATAATACATTATTATTAATAATCAAATTTTCTGAATATCCTTTCAAATCAGATGGTGCAAACTGTAATTTATTTTCCGAGGCTGAAAAAAAAATTAAATCATGGTTTAACACTAATCCCTCATAAATGATTATAAAATCTTCAGCTATATCTAAAGGATTCAAAGAATAATACTGTGCTAATTTCAAACAAATTGCGCTATTAAAAGTTATTTTTTGATTATTTTTATTGAGCTTCAATGAACATACATCTGGTAGATAATTATTGGACTTATGAATTTTTTTTTCTTGCCATGCAAGACTTACTTGTTCTAAAATTTGCTGTAAAAAAATACTGACTACAATATTATTCACTAATTTATATTTAAGTAAATTTTAAACTAAATACCTATAAAACAAAGACAGCTTAACTTAATAAGCTCATCAAAAAAGATTGCATAAAAATATTCTTCAAAGTTAACTAACATAGCTTATATCTTATATCAGTAATAGCCTATGTTTCTTTTTATTAAATAATCCTTAATTATTTATTTAGTTGATCAAACCACGATCAAAAATCATTAAGTGCCAGTTCTAGTTGACTTCTCCACGGATTAAAATGACGTGGATTCTAAGCAGATGTCGCAACACAGGTTAAAACCTGTTCGCTGTGCTTACGATATGATTTAGCTAAATTGTTAACATCATACCGTTTGGGGAGAGTCAATGCTCCCCTACGCACCTTGGCTAAGTCTAAACCTAGCTGTGTGCTTACTTTTTTTAATATATTAATCGCTCCTAAGCAATCAGCATTGATGATTTTACCATTGGCAATTTTGTACAATCCACGCTCTACTCTTTTCCCACTAAACTTATACTCCTTGGGTTTTTCACCATATTTTGGTAATAAGTCTCCGTCTAAAAAAGAGCTTTTGCTGGTGTAACTTTCTTCAGTTTCAGTAAACAGAATGCCTACTTCCCCTGCTAATTCCTTAATTCGATTTTTTAACCTCGCTGTGGGTAATTGGACAAAGTTTTGATTATTTCTTTTACCTAGATTAGCTTCAGTTTTAACTCCTTGCCCCCAACCAAATACTATATTGCCTATTTTATGAGCAAGGCAGTAATTGATTAAAAATCGAGCATACTTATTCACAGTATCCCTAATTTGACAATTCCGTTTGTGAATCACCTCGTCTAAATTTTCATCCCAATAAAACTCTGATTTACCTTCCTTATATTTAGCTACAAATTTATTATATTTTTGGTTAGTAAACTTTAGACGCTTACCACAAAGAATAAAACTTTTACCCTCAGTGCTAACTACTGTGAGAAGGTTCGACACTCCACTATCAATGCCCATAGCTTGAGAATAGTCTAGTCCTGTAGCTTTTTGCTCTGGAGACTTATATACAAATTCTGCCCACGAATTTCCCGATTACTAGGAAATAATTCTAAGCTCGGCGATATTGTCTTTAGTATTTCCTTTCCCACAAGGAATACTTAAACCTCCCTGTAATTAATTCATCTTTTTGACTTTTTGGAATAGAGATATAACAGTGCTTACCATCAGCCGTAAATCTTAGATTTTGACCTGTAAAAACCACTGGGTACATACCATTTTTGCGGTAAGTAGGTAGCTTTGGTTTATTTAATAACTCACCTTTAAACCACATAGGTAAAAGTTTGTTGTAGGCTTTGAATCCCTCCACCGATGATTTGATGGTTTGTTGAGCTTGGCTTCCTCCTATAGCTTGATAATGAGAGTTATTTTGAAGTTCCTTGCACAACTGGGGATAACTAACTTTTACTTTTGACAACTTTAAACTTGTTCGATACAAGTCGTTTTTGTCAAAAAAAGTCTTTACAAGACACTGTTCAAAATGAGCTTGTCTAACAACATAAACTGCCACGTTATACAACTTATTGGATTGTTCACAAGCAAATTTTAAATAAGCATGACACTCATCATCAATATTATTAGTTAATAGTGTTTTAACTGTTTTATAATACATACATAAATTATAACATCGTTTAAATATAAAATGGCAGTTAAAACTAAATATTTGGGAGTAAAGTTATCGGAGAAAAGATTTCTTAAACTGAAAAAATATGCTCAATTAAAAGATATGACTATGACCCAAATAATTGAGTCATATATTGATCGTATTAGCTTGGACAAGGTATAAGCATAAATTTATTCTGCCACGTTCGTTTTGCCACCCGTTAAAACAGGTGGCTATTTCTCACTCTTTGTTCTTGGTATGATCAATAATATGAAAATTAAATGGAAAACATCAAATAAAATGAAAGTCGCCCAAAATGTCACCGAATTAATCGGTAAAACCCCCCTAGTTAGATTAAATCGCATTCCCCAATCAGAAGGTTGTGGAGCGGAAATATTGGTAAAATTGGAAGGAATGAATCCATCTTCTTCGGTAAAAGATAGAATTGGGGTGAACATGATTAATGCGGCGGAAAAAGCAGGAGTAATCACCCCCAACAAAACTATTTTAGTTGAACCTACTTCTGGTAATACAGGCATTGCCCTTGCCATGGCAGCAGCAGCAAAGGGTTATCAATTAATTTTAACCATGCCTGAAACCATGAGCGAGGAAAGAAGGGCAATGTTAAGGGCTTTTGGGGCAAAGTTGGAGTTAACCCCCGGAAGTGAGGGAATGCGTGGCTGTATTTCTAGGGCACAGGAAATCGTCGAAACTATGCCCCATGCTTATATGTTACAGCAGTTTAATAACCCTGCTAATCCTGAAATTCATCGTCTTTCTACTGCCCTAGAGATTTGGGAGGATACCGATGGACAGGTTGATTTTGTTGTCGCAGGGGTTGGCACTGGTGGCACTATTACGGGAATAAGTGAAGTAATTAAGAGTAAAAAACCAGAATTTAGGGCGATCGCCGTTGAACCAGCCAATAGTGCGGTAATATCAGGCAATAAACCCGGATCTCACAAAATACAAGGAATTGGAGCAGGTTTTATCCCTGAAGTGTTGAGGGTTGATTTAATTGATGAAGTGATTACTGTCACCGATGATGAAGCCATTAGCTACGGTAGAAAATTAGCGAGGGAAGAAGGCATTTTATCAGGAATTTCCACTGGTGCAGCCCTTGCAGCAGCGATAAAATTGGGTCAAAGACCAGAGAATAAGGATAAGATTATAGTCATGATTCAACCGAGTTTCGGTGAGCGTTATCTTAGCACTCCTTTATTTCAAGATTTCTGATCAAACTCTAAATAATTGATTACCCCAAAACCTTACTCAAATTTTTCCGTATGGATTATTACCAAGTTTTACAGATAAAATCTTCTGCTTCTGCCCAAGAAATCAAAGAGGCTTATCGCCGTTTGGTGAAAAAGTATCACCCCGATAGTCAAGAGGCAACGGCAAATCATGAAGAAATTATCAAAATTAATGCTGCCTATGAGGTATTGGGGGATCAAAAAAATCGCCAAAATTACGATCGCACTTTAATTAATCAACAATATAATTCGATCAATTATCGTCAGGCAAAAAGTCAATCAGCTTCCCAATATTACCACGCCGAAAGGCGATCGCACCAAGCCGAAGATCTCTCTCAATTTGCCTGGTTACAAAATGTTTATACCCCTCTAAACTTTTTATTTGAAAAAATAATCGATCCCTTTGAAGAAGAATTGGAAGAATTATCTGCTGATCCTTTTGATGATGATTTAATGTCAATTTTTTGTGATTATTTAACTAATTGTCGTCAATATTACGAGCAAGGAAAATCAATTTTAAAATCTCAACCCAACCCTCCTAGATATGCAGGGGTAGCCGCCAATTGTTATTATGGTCTAAATCATATTAGTGATGCCATTGAAGAGTTAGAAAGATTTACCATGAGCTATGATTACGATTGTTTACACAATGCCCAAGAACTATTTAGATTGGCAACAGAGGTAAACGAAGAAGCTCGTTATATGGTTAATCAAACCAGTTATTAAATTTTTGTTTGAGCTTATTTTTATGAATAACTATTCCGATGAAGTAGAAATATTAATTAAACTTAAATCACAACATTTAGAACAACTTAACAATATTTCTAAGAGTGATAATCTTAGTCTTAATGTATTATTAAATAACCTAATTACTGATTTTTTAGCTCGACATGATTCTTCTCACATACAGCAATCAAATTATAACCAAAAACAAATTAAAGACATAGTAGAAAGGGCGATCGCCCCCTTGATAACAAGAATAGAAAAATTAGAAAATAAAGCCACTAAAAATATCAAATCATCCACCACAGAGCCTATCAAACCAACAAAAATTATTCCCGAAGAAAACAGAAAATATCTACCCCGTCACCAGGTATGGCAGATACTCAAAAAAACGACCTTCGTTCAACATTCAGGATACGATAACTTTTTAAAAGCCACCCCCCAAGAATTAGAAAACTATAATATCTTCTTCGATACCGACAAAAAAAGATTTTACATCGAAAAAACAGTATAAAAAAATATTTTAATGCTAGAAATTGACAACAGGTCAAAGTTCATATTATGATCTGTAGGTATAAAGAACCATTTAAAAAATAAAACAACAATGTTTAAGAAAATAGGATTATTTTTATCTTCCTTAGTATTAGCAATGATGGTAGTAATCTCCGCAACTGCCCCCGCTAATGCTGAAACCGTAGAAGTAAAAATGGGTGCAGATAGCGGTATGTTGGCTTTCCAACCCGCCGAAGTAACCATCAAAGCTGGTGATACCGTAAAATGGGTAAACAATAAATTAGCTCCCCATAACGTCGTATTTGATGGATCTCCCGAATTAAGCCACAAAGGTTTAGCATTCTCTCCCGGTGAATCTTTTGAAGTAACTTTCTCTGAACCCGGTGAATACAACTACTACTGTGAGCCTCATCGTGGTGCGGGAATGAACGGAAAAGTTGTTGTTCAATAATTACATCCCCCATCTACAAAAGAATTAACCCTCATCTACTGAGGGTTTTTTAGTCTTCAAATTTATAACCTACCCCCACAACGGTTTTCAAAAAGACTGGTTGAGCAGGATTATTTTCTATTTTTTTCCTCAGACGACGAATATGGGTATCTACCACCCTTTCATCACCAAAAAAATCTGCACCCCATAGTTTATCGATTAATTGGGTACGACTCCACACTTTATGGGGATAGCTAACGAAAGTAGATAATAAATTAAATTCTAAGGCGGTCAAATCTAACTCTTCTATCTTTTCTCCGTCTAATTGTCTTGTGGCACTATGTTCGTCAAAATTGACGCAAAAATGATTGGTTTGATAAATTTGTGCCTCCTGCATTCCCCCATGGCGCAAACTACGGCGTAATAAAGCCCTAATTCTGGCGACTAATTCTCTGGTGCTAAAGGGTTTTACTAAATAGTCATCAGCCCCCGTAGAAAGTCCTACAATGCGATCAATTTCTTCTCCTTTGGCAGTTAACATGAGAATATAAGGATCTTTTTCTAGGGGTTGATTTCGTAAACGATTACACACTTCCAAGCCATCTAGTTGGGGTAACATCAAATCTAAAACAATTAAGTCAGGTTGTATTTCTTTGGCTTTTTGGAGGGCAGATAAACCATCATGGACAAGGTGACAGTTAAATCCTTCCCTTGTCAGACAAGAGTTGATCAGTTGGGCGATTTCTTTTTCGTCTTCGACAATTAATATTTCCATAAGAGACTATACCATGAGCTAATTTAGTTTAGCCTACCGAAAAAAATTAATGGTTGATTGTCAATTTTCTTCAAAAATGCGTAAGATTAAACCTTGCAATAGTATGTGTGTGATAGGGGATGAAATTATTAGTATTAAGTAATGGTCATGGAGAGGATACCATCGCCGTTAAAATCATCAAGGAATTACAGCTAGTGGACCCGACAATGACGATCGCCTCTTTGCCTTTGGTGGGGGAGGGCTATGCTTATCATAAAGCCAATATACCCATTATAGCCCCCGTAAAACAAATGCCTTCTGGGGGATTTGTTTATATGGATAAAAAACAACTATTGGGAGATGTGAAACAAGGTTTAATTCAGTTGACCATTGCTCAATATCAAGCCGTCAAAAAGTGGGCAAAAGGCGGTGGCAAAATTTTGGCAGTGGGGGATATTTTACCTCTCATGTTTGCTTGGTTGAGTGGAGCGGAATATGGATTTGTGGGCACTGCCAAATCAGAATATCTCTGGAAAAACGAAAGGGGTTGGTTACCCCATACCAATGGTTTAGATCGTTTTTTTGGTAGTGTATACTACCCTTGGGAAAGATGGTTAATGAGTCATGCCCGTTGTCGGGGGGTTTTTCCTCGGGATTCCATCACCGCCCATAGTCTTCAAAAATTTAACATCAAAGCCTTTGATGTGGGTAATCCCATGATGGATGGCATCGCTGACCATGATTTTAACCTCCAATTTGATCCCTATGAAAATCATTTAAAATTGGTACTTTTACCCGGTTCGAGAATGCCCGAAGCCCTCGAAAATTGGCAACTTATCCTCCAAGCCGTAGATTGTTTATTAGCATCTAGCAATTATCAATTTTTGTTTATCGGTGCGATCGCCCCTTCCCTCCCCCTAGAGCCATTTATCCAAGCCCTGCCCTCCCCATGGCAAGAATGCCCAAACCTAAAACCAGCCCTACCCATAAGAGACAAAAAAATTGTCAACTTTACAGCAAAACAAGGTAAATTAAGTATTAGTCAGGGTGCCTATGCCGATTGTCTTCATTATGGTGATATGGCGATCGCCATGGCAGGAACAGCCACCGAGCAATTTGTAGGACTAGGAAAAAGTGCCATGGCAATCATTGGGAAAGGACCACAATTCAATCATCAATTTGCCAAAAACCAGAGCTACCTTCTCGGGAATTCCATCCAACTACTGCAAAAACCAGAAGAAATAGTAAATAAGATTGAGCAAACCCTAACAAATCCCGACTATTGGCAAATGATAGTTAAAAATGGTACCAAAAGAATGGGAAATGAAGGAGCATCTCACAAAATAGCTCATCATCTAATCAACCAGTTAATGAAGTAAATATCAAAATAACTATGGAAATCCAAGAATTAATGGAAAGATACCAAAAAGGAGAAACAAACTTTGAAAAAGTTGATCTCCACGGTCAAATCTTGAGTAATATCAACCTCAGTCGTGCCAATCTCAAAGAATCAGACTTAAGCGGAGTTGAGTTTATAAATTGTTCCTTCGTTGAAACCAACCTCAAAGGTTCCAATGTTAACAATAGTATCCTCAAAGGAGACTTAACAGGGGTGAATCTAATCAGGGCAACCCTACTCCATAGCGACTTATCCCAATCCAACCTTACCGATGCTAGTTTGAGGGCCGCAAACCTCACCGAATGTAACCTGAGCGAATCAAAATTAGTCTATGCCCTCCTCCATGATTCTATTCTCAAAGATGCTAACCTCAGTAAAGCTCAAATGACCAACTGCCTTCTCAGTCGAGCAAATTTGAGTGGTGCCAATCTGCAAGGCGCTAATCTACAGGGTTGTAACCTCACCAACGCCCTTTTACTCAACACCAACCTCGAAGGGGCTAACCTTTCTTTCGCCCAACTCAATAGCGTTAATGCGGTGGGTATCAACGCCACTCATACCAACTTCAGCCATGCTAACCTAAGCGCGGGAAACTTTGCCAGTGCTATTTTTCATAGCGCCAACCTCACCGATGCCATGGTGACATGGGTAAGCCTTCGTAGTGCTGATTTTACCAAAGCCAATTTTTCTGGAGCGAAATTATCTTGGTCTAATTTTATGAGGGCAAACCTCACCCACGCCAACTTAACCGATGCTCAAACCAACAATACCAATTTTGAAGATGCCATTCTTGACGGAGTTATTTTAAATACCGAACAATAAATGATTCCTAACACTTGAAAAGATGTCAGTATAATGAACATGGGAAAGAAAAACTAATCGAAATCATGAATTTAGACCAACAATTTGAAAATTTAATCAATCAAGCCCCAAATTATGGTGTACCTGCCCCCATTATGCAATATGGCGTAGTGCCAGTATTAAAAGTATATGCCCAACAATTAAACCATCAAAAATATTACCTCCGACAAACCCTCGAAAATAATCTGGTGCTTACCGTATTGGGAAAAGAAGACGAGCCAGAAATTGAAAAAAAAGTAGTTTATGCCTTTCCCACCGTAGAAGATGCAGTAAAATTTGCTGATAGTGAGATAGATAAATTAGAAATTATTGCCCAAGAAATTAGTATCAGCGAAATTCTCTTTCAAATGTTTACCCTCAAGGAAGTTGATAGCATTATTTTCCTCGATACTCCCCAAGACTATCGTCAAAGTAAAGAAATTTTTTGCCATAAGTTACAAAAAGCCATTCAAGAAAATTTGAAAATGCTGTTAGACAAAAATAAACCGACTAACAGCACCATTGCTTAACGACTTCTTTTCCACCACATAACTATTGCCGTGGCTAAACCTAATCCAGGGATGATGAATAAAGCTAACCAGCTGATGAGGGTTACATGGAAATTTTGTACATTCAAACGCCGATTAGTGGGTTGTTTTGGACTGATAGATAAGTCCGATTCATCGGCACCAGATAACCACGCAATGGAATTAAACCAAATATCGCTATTTACCTGTTGAGAAAACCAGCCGTTGGTGGCAAAGGTGGAGTTACCTATTACTACCATCCTCGTTTCGGGGGGTAATTCTATGGAAGTGGTTTCTTCAATGGGTTGAGGATTTGGTTCGTTAATGGTGGGTGGTTGGGGTAGTTGCCCCTCTGGTAAATCGGGGGGAGTATCGCTTTCTTCTTCTGCGGGGGAAATTTCTTCGGTGTCCACAGGATTTTCGCCATCGGTTTGGGATGGTTGAGCGTCAGGATTTTCTCTCACTAGGGCAACCCCAACGTTTAAAGGGCCAGGTAAATCTTCCTCGGGGTTAAATTCGATGGTATCTTGACTTAAATCTGTTTCTGCCCATGTTTGGGGGCTAGTCAGAAATAGAGGGGTTGGAATTATATTTTCTTCCTCCACGGTCAAAATCGCCCTAGCAAAGGGGAATATACTAATACTATTATCAAAGTTGCGGGTGATGGGATGGTTTCCATAATCGACCACAAAGGTAACCGAAGGCCCCAAACCAAATACATCTCCAGTACCTGAGCCATCTACTATTAAACCATCATGGAGAACTACTCCCCACTGGGCAAATAAACGATCTAAGCTCGAAGGACTTTGGGCGTTATACATTACCAATAAACTACCGCCATTGTCCACAAATCTTTGAATGGCGTTTATTTCTCCTTCTAATAATTCCCTTGTGCCACTACTCACTATCAATACATCGGCGTTAGGAGGCACTAGGGGCGTGTTGGTAAGGTTGAGGGGTTGGACTACATAACCTCTATCCGTAAGGCTAGTTACTGCCTGAGAAAAGCTGTTTTCTCCTTCTTCTAATATGGGTTCCCCATGACCCTGTAATATATATACCATGGGTTGCTCTGTGCGTTGGATAGTGGCGATCGCATTTGTGAGGGCAATTTCCGTTAAGCGATTATTAGGAGAGACTGTCTGCACCAACTGCCTTTGACCGCTTTTTTCGATATATACATCCCCTTGTCTTTGTACCCCAAATTCTTGGGCTAAACTAAATCTGACCTGTGGATCAACAAACTCATATTCAAATAAACTATTATTACGACGATAATCTTCCAATAAAGTGCGATCGTTAGGATTAGGAGGACTATCGAAAACATATACCTTCAAAGGCTCATCCAAATTTCTCACCAACTCCTGAGACTGAGGCGAGAGAGTAAAAAGTTGATTTTCCGTCAAATCCACCGTCCAAGAATAATTAATCCCCAGATAGTTAACTACCGCTAAAATTAAAACAACCGATCCCGTAGACACCAAAGCATTTGTACTCGCTTCGGTAGAGCGCATCGCCCAAAAACCCTGATTTCGATAAAGGTAAGAAACTAACAGCGCCCCTAAAACCAAAATACCCACTAGGGAAAAAATAAAGCCCACTAGAGAGTTAGTCTCTGACAAAAAACTGATGATAACCCCTGCTGACAGGAAAAAAATACCAACAAAAAGGAAATATAACTTATACTTTCTCATACAAAAAAAATGTTAACTCAACCAAACCCATAAATAATTGATAGATAACCAAATAAAATACTCTAAATTAGCAACTATTAGTTATCCTATTGACTATTAAGCTAATAATCTGGTTTTTAGGGTAACAGCTAAGGATCAAGATTACACCAAAATCATGAACTATTTAAGTAAAATTATCTGACAATGGCTCATATTCTCATCATAGACGATGACCGAACAATTCAAATCCTCCTCACCAGAACCCTAAAAAAAAGCGGTTACGAAGTAACCATTGCCGCCGATGGAATCATCGGATTAGAATTAGCCGAAAAAATAAAACCTGCCCTGATTATTTCCGATTGGCTAATGCCTCGCATGGGGGGATTAGAAGTATGCCGTCAGGTAAAACAAAACCCTACCCTTGCCACTACTTTTTTTATTCTCATCACCTCTAGGGTATCGGTTGATGATAGGGTTCAGGGATTGGATGCAGGCGCCGATGATTTCATCTGTAAACCCATCGATTTACAAGAATTAAAAGCTAGAGTTAGGGCAGGTTTGCGACTCCATCAACTCAGTCAAGATTTACAAAGACAAAAACAATTATTAGAAAGTGAATTATCCGAAGCCGCTGACTATGTCAGTGTTATATTGCCAGAATCCTTACATCACGAAAAAATCAACATCGATTTTCGTTTTATTCCCTCCCGTCAATTGGGAGGAGATATTTTCGATTACTTTTTCTTAGATGATGAAAATCTCGTTTTTTATTTATTAGATGTTTCTGGTCATGGTTTAAGTGCCGCTTTACCCTCTATTTCCATGCTCAATTTATTACGTTATGGTAACCTTGGAAAAGTTAATTATAAAGAACCCAATCAAGTTTTATTTAGTCTCAATAATTTTTTTCAAATGACTAATAAAAATGATAAATATTTAACAATTTGGTATGGAATTTATAACTTGACAACTAATAAATTAACTTTTTCTAGTGCAGGACATCCCCCAGGAGTTTACGTTTATCAAGATAACTCTAATACTACTAAAACCATTAAACTAAAAACTCCCGGTTTGCCCATCGGGATGTTTCCCAATGTGAATTATGATAATAATAGTTATGAAATAGAATCTCCTTCTACTCTATATATTTTTAGTGATGGAATTTACGAAATTTTGGGAGAAAATCAGCAAATGTGGGGCATTGATAATTTTACGTCTGTATTAGAAGAAGAATCTGATTTAGATAAAATTTTAGCTCAAGCTAAGTTACATAATAATAATGATTTTTTTTCAGATGATTTATCTATTATGCAAATTAATTTTTATTAAAAACATAGCACGTCATCTATGCAAACATTAGAAACGAGATTAACCGAAGATGGTTCAAAAACTTTTTATTCCCCTACATTTAAGGAAACATTCCATAGTAAATATGGAGCAAAACAAGAATCAGAAATTACCTACATTAAAGGATGTAATATTAATGCCAAATTAGCAGAAAAAAAACATCTTAAAATTATTGATCTATGTTATGGATTAGGTTATAATACAGCCTCTCTTTTAGAAACTTATACAAAAAATACTCATAATTGTTCTTTGGAAATAGTTGCCCTAGAACTAGACATTAGTGTTCCTCAACAGGCGATAAACAATAATTTACTTTCCCTTTGGTCTGAAGATATAAAAGAATATTTACGCATCCTAAGTTCGAGGCAAAAAATAGATCAAAATAATCTTACAATAGAATTATTAATAGGTGATGCACGAGAAAAAATAAAACTATTATTAGAGCGTCAATTTAAAGCCGATGCTATTTTCTTTGATCCTTTTTCTCCTCCTAAATGTCCTCAGTTATGGACAGTGGATTTTTTTGAATTAGTTGTCCAATGTTTAGCCGATGATGGAATTCTCGCCACTTACTCTTGTTCCGCAGCCGTCAGAAATGCCATGCAGTTAGTGGGTTTTAAAATAGGGCGTAATTTTACCGTAGGAAAACGAACCCCCGGCACCCTCGCCACCAAGGGAAATATCTGCCTACAACCTTTGTCATTAATGGAGTTAGAACATTTACAAACCCGTGCCGCCATTCCCTATCGAGATCCTACCCTAACTGATACTGCCGAGGTGATTATTGAGCGCAGGGAAAAAGAACAATCATCATCATGGCTCGAGTCCACTAGCCAATGGAAAAAAAGATGGTTACAATCGATGAGATCATCTTAAGATTGTTTTTTTTAGTAAGTCCGAAGTATTACGTATTGAAATGCAAGGGGTTTTATTATAGCATAACGTTGGAGTAATTTTCCCTCTAATCTTGATGGTTAATGTTTGCTAAACAAACTTTATTCTCCTGATAGAAAATAAGTTTATTATCAATAAAATTTAATATTCAATTTTTAGAATTTATATCATGGCACAGCGTTATGTAAGGGTTAAAACCAAAAAAGGACAAACGTATTACGGAAAGTTACAACTTGACCGTAGCGTTCAGGTTTTGGATGCTCCACCATGGCTAGATGGTAGTGAAACGGATTTAGTTTTAGATGTGGATGAGTATCAATTATTATCCCCTTGTGCGCCTTCTAAGATTGTTGCCGTGGGCAAAAATTATGCTTCCCATGCCGCCGAGATGGATTCAGAAGTTCCCAAGGAACCTCTTATTTTTTTGAAACCTCCTTCTTCGATTATTGCCCATGAACAAGCGATTTATTATCCAAAACAGTCTCAAAGGGTTGATTTTGAAGGAGAACTGGCTTTGGTAATAGGCGATCGCACCAAAGACTGTACCGTAGAAGAAGCGAAAAACAAAATTTGGGGTTATACCATTGCCAACGATATAACTGCCAGAGATTTACAAAAAAAGGATGGGCAATGGACAAGAGCCAAGGGATTTGATACATTTTGCCCCCTAGGGCCTTGGATTGTGCGAGAATTAACTTCAGGTGCGAGATTAGAAACCATTATTAACGAAGAAGAAAAACCAAAACAGTCAGCCCTACTAGAGGACATGGTTTTTTCCCCTGCCGAAATCGTCGCCTACGTATCCCAAATCATGACCCTTTTACCTGGAGATGTGATCCTCACAGGTACCCCCGAAGGCATTGCCCCTATGCAAATAGGAGATACTGTTAGTGTAGAAATTGAAAGTATAGGAGTATTGACTAATATTATTGAAGCCATCCCCGACTGATTTTTACTTGGGTATTAAGGTAGATTGAAAGCAATTGACAATTGACAATGGACAATGAACAATGAATATTAAGATAAAAATATTTCTAGTTTAAATTTCCACTACCTTTACATTATCTTTTTATAAATGAGCAGTATCTTTGGTGAATTATTTAGAATCTCCACTTTTGGGGAATCCCATGGGGGCGGAGTTGGCGTAGTAATTGATGGTTGCCCCCCTCGTATCGAAATTAGCGCCGAAGAAATACAAGAAGATTTGAACCGTAGAAAACCCGGACAGAGTAAGATTACCACCCCCCGCAAAGAGTCTGACTTGTGCGAAATTATTTCGGGGGTGTTTGAGGGTAAAACTCTCGGTACTCCCATCGCCATTTTGGTCAGAAATAAGGATGCGAGATCTCAAGATTATGATGAAATGGCTGTAAAATATCGTCCTTCCCATGCTGATGCCACCTATGACGCAAAGTATGGTATTCGTAACTGGCAAGGTGGGGGGCGATCTTCTGCTCGGGAAACCATTGGTAGAGTAGCCGCAGGGGCGATCGCCAAGAAAATCCTCAAACAAGTGGCAGGGGTAGAAATTATCGCCTATGTCAAAAGTATCAAAGACATAGAAGCCACCAACATCAACCAAGATACCGTCACCCTCGAACAAGTAGAAAGTAATATTGTTCGCTGTCCCGACAGTGCGATCGCCGAAAAAATGATCGACCTCATCGACCAAATTCGTAAAGAAAAAGACTCCCTCGGCGGTACCCTCGAATGTGTCGTTAGAAACGTTCCCAGAGGCCTAGGAGAGCCAGTCTTTGACAAACTAGAAGCCGACCTCGCCAAAGCTATTATGTCCCTCCCTGCCACCAAAGGCTTTGAAATTGGTTCAGGATTTGCAGGAACCACCCTCACAGGAAGCCAACACAACGACGAATTTTACCTAGACGACAATGGCATCCCCCGCACCGTTACCAATCGCTCAGGAGGCATCCAAGGAGGCATCAGCAACGGCGAAAACATCGTCCTCAGAGCCGCCTTCAAACCCACCGCCACCATCGGCAAAGAACAAAAAACCGTCAGTAAAGAAGGAGAAGAAACCACCCTCGCCGCCAAAGGAAGACATGATCCCTGTGTATTACCTAGGGCTGTACCCATGGTAGAGGCAATGGTTGCCCTCGTATTATGTGATCATCTCCTCCGTCATCATGCTCAATGCAATTTAATTGAGAATTGATAATGGATAATGGATAATGAATTTTTTTATCCATGTCAATCAACTGAAATCAAATAATCTTTCCCCCCTTATTAAGGGGGGCTAGGGGGGATCAAAACTCCCTCATAATTGGGGAATTTAGGGGGGATCAAAATGAATCAAAAAATAATCATCATCGGCGGAGGCGCAGCGGGTTTTTTTGGCGCCATCAGCGCCGCTACCCATCAACCCGACGCAGAAATTACCATCCTCGAAGCCAGTAAACAACTATTAGGCAAAGTAAAAATATCTGGGGGCGGTAGATGTAATGTAACTCACCACTGCTTTAACCCCAGTCAATTAATTACTAACTATCCCCGTGGGGGTAGGGAGTTGAGGGGAGCATTTTCCCGATTTCAACCCCAAGACACCGTCAAATGGTTTACAGATAGGGGAGTGAAACTCAAAGCCGAAAAAGATGGGCGTATGTTTCCTATCACCGATGACTCTCAAACCATCATCGATTGTCTGATAAATACTGCTAAATCTTTGGGCATTAAAATAAAAATCCAAACCCCCGTTAAAAACATTCACAAAGTCGCCAATCAATTTATAATTACCCTCAAATCAGGGGAAGAATTTTCAGCCGACAAAATTTTAATCGCCACAGGAAGTAATAAATTAGGATACACGTGGGCGCAATCTTTAGGACATACTATAAAACCCCCTATTCCTTCCTTATTTACTTTCAAAATAAATGATCCTAGAATCAAAAATTTAGCAGGAATTAGCTCAGATAATGTCCATATTCAGCTAAAACAAAACAAAGGCAAAAAGTTAGAACAACAAGGAGCTTTATTGATTACTCACTGGGGAGTAAGTGGGCCTGCTGTACTTAAGCTGTCGGCATGGGGAGCAAGGGTATTACATGATCATAATTATCAGATGGAGTTAATTATTAACTGGCTACCTGAAGACAATCCCGAAACTATTAAATCAGAGTTAAACAAGCTAAAAAGTAGTAAAGCAAAGCAAAAAGTTATTAACTATAATGGCTTTAATTTACCTAAAAGATTGTGGCAAAGTTTAGTAGATTTTAGTTTATTAAATAACGAGAAAATTTGGGCAGAAATTACCAAAAAAGAACTAGAAAAATTAGCATTTGAATTAACTAGGGGTGTTTATGCCATAGAAGGGAAAGGGGTGTTTAAAGATGAGTTTGTTACTTGCGGGGGGGTGACTCTCAAGGAAATTGATTTTAAAACCATGGAAAGTAAAAAATGTGAGGGGCTTTATTTTGCAGGGGAAATATTAGATATTGATGGGGTGACGGGGGGATTTAACTTTCAAAACGCTTGGACGACAGGCTGGTTATTTGGGCAACATTCCACCTAACTAATCTCAGTTTCATTAAAAAAATTAAAACAGGGCTTTTCTGATAAAATCTTAATGAAAGTTTAAAATATGTAAAATAAATTAATAATTATAATGAAAATATTAGTAGTCGGAGCAACAGGCACACTGGGGAGACAAATTGTGCGCCATGCCCTAGATAAAGATCATCAAGTACGTTGTTTAGTTAGAAGCACTGGTAGAGCTAGTTTTTTAAAGGAATGGGGGGCGGAGCTAGTTCGGGGAGATATTTGTAAACCTGAAACTTTGCCTTCTGCATTAGAAGGTGTGGACGTAGTAATTGATGCGGCCACGGCAAGGGCAACAGATTCTGCAAGTATTAAGCAGGTGGATTGGCAGGGTAAGGTTAATTTGATTCAGGCGACCCAGGAAGCTGAGATTAAACGTTATATTTTCTTTTCAATTATTAATGCGAAGGATTTTGATAATGTTCCTTTGATGAATATTAAATATTGTACTGAGTTATTTTTACAAGAGTCGGGTTTGGATTATACTATTTTTCAACTGGCTGGATTTATGCAGGGTTTAATTCCTCAGTATGGTATTCCTATTTTGGATAATCAGCCTGTATGGGTGAGTGGTGAAAATACCCCCATTGCTTATATGAATACTCAGGATGTGGCGAAATTTGTCCTCAAAGCGGTGGAAGTTTCTGGCACCGAGAAACAGACTTTACCGATTATGGGCGATCGCGCCTGGACTGGTGGAGAAATCGTAGCATTATGTGAAAAACTATCAGGAAAACAAGCCAAAATATCCCGTATCCCCATTCGTCTGCTAAGATTTTTAAGAGGTTTTACCCGTTGGTTTAAGTGGACATTAAACGCCTCAGATCGTCTTGCTTTTGCCGAAGTCTTAGCCAGTGGTAAACCCATGGATGCCCCCATGGATGAAGTATATGAAAAATTACAAATTGATAGGGATGATATTACTAGCCTCGAAGAATATTTAGAAGAATATTTCAGCCGTATCATGAAAAAAATTAAAGAAATCGACTTTGAACAAAACAAGAAGAAAAAGAAAAAGAAAGGCAGTTTCTTCAAATAAGCACTATATCAAGTTCGAGTAATTAGTTATCGAGAGAATCGTTGTTTAGCCCCCTAAATCCCCCAATTCTGGGGGACTTTTGTTGTAAAAATTTGTCCAAACTTAACATTATATATAGTAGGGTGGGCAATGCCCACCACAATATTAAGGTAAAGGCACAGTACGCAATAAACGATCAATAATCACCCTAGGATTTCTGCCCCCCCTAGCAATCAAACGATGAGCCAAAACATGGGGAGCTAAAAACTTCACATCATCAGGAGTGGCATAATCCCTTCCCTCTATAAATGCCAAGGCCTGAACCGCCTTTTGCATGGCAGACGTACCCCGAGGACTCACCCCTAAGCTAATTTCATCATCATTCCTCGAACTGGTGACCAAATCCACAATATATTTTTGTAACTCAGGGGCAACCTTAATTTTTTGACAGGATTTTTGTAAATCAATCACCTCCTCAAGGGAAATACAAGGAGTTAAATCATCACCAATAAAACCCTGATCTAGTTGTTTTTGTAACATCAAAAGCTCCTCCTCTGGAGAAGGATAACCCACACTTAGGGAGATGGTAAAACGATCCATTTGTGCTTCGGGAAGAGGAAAAGTACCCTGATACTCCACAGGATTTTGAGTGGCAATGACAAAAAAAGGACTAGGCACTGCACGGGCTTCTCCATCCACCGTTACTTGCTTTTCTTCCATCACCTCCAACAATGATGACTGAGTGCGAGGGGTAGCCCGATTGATTTCATCAGCAAGGAGAATATTCGCAAAAGTAGGACCAGGTAAAAATTCAAACTCTCGAGTGCTAGGGTTCCAAATATTAGTCCCCGTTACATCACTAGGTAATAAATCGGGGGTGCATTGGATTCTTTGAAACTTACCATTAATCGATTTTGCCAGAGACTTTGCCAATAAGGTTTTACCAACCCCCGGAACATCTTCAAGTAGGGCATGACCACCACTAAGGAGGGCAACCATAACTAATTTTATCGGTTCTTCTTTACCCACGATCGCACGGGCTAAATTTTCTTGAAGGGCGGTAATTTTTTCTCTCATGGAAGACTTATGAATGGATTTTATCCCCTAATTATAGCAACGGTTCAGCTTCTGCAAAGGATGGTTATAATAAGAAAAAATAGAGTGCAAAATGTTTTTGAATGACTAAATCTGATCTACAAATAGAGCATCAATTAAATTCAACCAATGACAATGTAAATAAACCTTTTGACAGTAAAGAACTAGCTTTAATTATTGCCGATGCGGCAGATGATCGTAAAGGGGAAGACATCAAAATTCTCGATGTTTCTGAATTATCGTATCTGGCAGACTATTTTGTAATTATCACTGGTTTTTCTCTTCCTCAACTAAGGGCTATTTCCCTATCCATTGAAGGAAAAGTAAGCGAAAAAATGGGTATTGAGCCTGTAAGAGTAGAAGGAAAAAGCGAGGGTAATTGGATTTTACATGACTATGGGGACGTAATCGCCCATATCTTTTTACCCGAAGCCAGAGAATATTACGGTTTAGAAGCATTCTGGGGTCGAGCAAAAACCATTGACAATGACGAATGGATGCACCACTAGAATAGTGTCTTGCCTTACATTCTACTTCCATAGAAAAGCAGGGGTGATTCATTCTAAAATTTTCTGTTTGCGGTGGGCAATAGGCAATAGTTTTCGATAACTTGTCTCCTTAAAATGACAAAACTATTCCCCATATAGTATGGGAGTGGTTTTGTCGTCTGCTCAAAAAATTATCTTTACAAGATATACTTGTAATTTTATATAGCAAATTATCAATAATAATCGCTATACTAATAGACAAAAAGCAATATATAAAAATTAATGTCAAGATAAAAAGGATTAATCCCCTATTGGACATTGATGATAAATAGAGAATATCTAAAACTCCCATCAAAGCGAGTTATTGCTATATTTTGAAGAACTTTGAGAAAAAATTGTCTATGTTTAATCAAACCAGAGAAAAAACCATGCACTCCGTGAGGTGGATTTTAACCTTGGGATGGCTGATATTGATTTTATCTTTGTTTTATGACCCTATTTCTCCACTAATAACCTCCCCCGATAATTTAGTTAGCCCTTTGAGGGTTGATGTAGACAGATGTATTCTTGTTCAGGGGGAATGTTTAGAAAAAGATTATTACTATTTAGGCGCACCTGTTTTTTGGGGAATTATTGTACCTAGTTCTATATTTATATTGCTTATTTTTGGTCATGAATTATGGCGCAGAATTTGTCCTTTATCTTTCCTTTCATTGATACCAAGAGCGTTAGGTTGGCAACGCAAAATTAAAAATGTAAGTAAAAGTGGTTCGGTACGTTTTCAAATTCCTAGGGTTGAACAAGATTCGTGGTTAGGACGTAATTATTTATATGTACAAATGGGCTGGTTTTTTATCGGTTTATGTTCTCGCATTTTGTTTATTAATGCCGATAGATTAGCCTTAGCTATTTGGTTATTGTTTACTATTTTTTCTGCAATTTTTGTTGGCTACTATTATGGCGGAAAATCATGGTGTAATTATTTTTGTCCCATGGCACCAGTCCAAAAAATTTATTCCGAACCCAATGGCTTATTAGGTAGTAAAGCTCACATGGATGATAATAAAATTACTCAGTCTATGTGTCGTACGGTAGAAGATGACCTAGAAAAAAGTGCTTGTGTTGCCTGTCAAAGTCCTTGTATCGATATTGACTCAGAAAGAAGTTATTGGGATGGTATTACTAAGGGCGATCGCACTGTACTATACTATGGTTACTTTGGTTTGGTAATAGGTTATTTCTTGTATTATTACTTATATGCAGGTAATTGGGAGTATTATTTTTCAGGAATTTGGGCTTACGAACAAAATCAACTAGGAACTCTTTTAGCACCCGGTTTTTATATATTAGGAGAACCCATTAATATTCCTAAAATTATCGCAGTACCCCTCACTTTAGGACTATTTACCATCGCAAGTATTTATATAGGAAAAACCGTAGAAAAAATTATCAAGAAAAAATATCATCACCAACTTTCCCACGAAACAATTAGACATCGTACCTTTACTTTATTAACCTTTGTTATTTTTGATTTTTTCTTTATATTTGCCGCTCGATCTTGGTTAGTATTATTACCACTACAAGCTCAATATATATGGGATTTTTCCCTAGTATTTTTAAGCTCAATTTGGTTATATCAAACATGGCATAAAACCCCAGAAATGTATAACAAAGAAAGTTTAACTAGCCGTTTACGTAAACAACTCAAAAAACTGGGCTTAAATATCAGCCGTTTTGTGGAAGACAAATCCATAGACAACCTGAATACTGACGAAGTCTATGTATTAGCCAAAGTATTACCCGAATTTACCAAAGACAAACGACAAGAATTATATAAAAACGTCCTCAAAGAATCCCTAGAAGAAGGATACGTGAACACCGTTAGTAGTCTGGAAATGTTATCTCAGATGCGATGGGAATTAAGCATTAGTGATGATGAACACCGTACCATACTAACAGAATTAGGAGTAGAAGATCCCTCCTTGTTAGATGCTTCTAAATTACATTCTCTCGAAAATTCCGTCCGTCTGACAGGGTATCGTAAAGCCCTAGAAAGAATGCTGTCTTTACAGCAAAAACAATCCATCGAAGACTTACTAGAAAGTAACTCCCAAGATATACGCAAACTCAAGCAAGAATATTGTATTACCTATGATGAAGAAGAAGAAATTTTGCAAGGTTTGCACCATGACTCGGACATCAGGGGAAAATCAGACTACATCCTAGCACAATTAGAATATTTAATCGAACGTTATCACACCCTCAACCAACCTCGTTTTTTACCCCAAGGAGAAGAGTTAAACCTGCTTAGAAAAGCAGTAAAACAGAAAAAACGACTTTTAATTAGGGGATTATTAGAAATTATCGAAACAAATGAGGATTCATCCATTGATGAAGAAATTGCTCAAAATTTAGCAAATTTATCCCCCAGTGTATTACCAGAAGTTTTAAACAACCCTGACGCTAACTGGCATCATAGATTACCTGATAATGTATTATCTATCCTCAAAACACCTGAAAATAATGTTAGTTGTGCGCTGGATATAGACGAGAGTAAAATTATCTCTCATTTCCGAGATTTAGTGGTGGAATCCAATCCTATTATTCAAGCGATTAGTGTTTATATTTTGGCACAAATTGATTTGAATATCGCCAAGGTAGAAGCCCAAAATTTATTAACAGAAAAACATCATTTTTTAGGAAAAGAAACTGCTAAAACATTGATGAATAGTGAAGAAATTAATTTATCAGAATCAGAAACTTTGCACAAAATAATTATTTTGGGTAATGCAGAGTTTTTTGATGGTATTAGCAGTACAACGTTGATTAAATTAGGAGAATTATCTTATTTTAAAAATTATCAAAAAGATGAAATCATTTCTGATGAAGGTGATACCTGTCGTGAGTTGCTTTTGTTAATTGAAGGGCAAGTAGAAATTATTAAACCTTCTGCTAATGGTGATACTCCCATTATTTCTAGCTTAATACCCGGACAAGTTTTAGATGAATTAGAAGTTTTATCCCATGAAAAGCAATCAGGTAAAATTGTCGCCAAAACTACTCCCACGAAAATTTTAGCTATTGCGGTGGATACCTTTGATGAAATTTTAGAAGAAGATCACGAATTTTCTCGTCGTATCCTCGAACTAGAAACCAGTCGTCTAAAACAAATTTTTAACTAATATCAAGTTCAGATAAATAATTATCATAGCAAGTCCCCCAGAATTGGGGGATTTAGGGGGCAAAACGGAAACCTTGTTCATAACTAATTACTCGAATTTGATATTACTCGGTATGGTAACGGTTAGTTAAGTAATGTAAACTTATAATAAAAAGTAGCAAATTAATCAAAAGATAGGAATAATAATTATGGCTCTTAGTGTAGGCACCAAAGCCCCTGATTTTACTACCAAAGATGATCAAGGAAATACTGTATCTTTAAGCGATTTTGCAGGAAAAATCGTGGTCATGTATTTCTATCCCAAAGATGATACCCCCGGTTGTACCAAACAAGCTCAAAGTTTCCGTGACAACTACGAAGAGTATCAAAACAAAGATATGGTAGTTTTGGGTGTGAGTGTGGATGACGAAGCCTCTCACAAAGCCTTTAAGGAAAAGTATGGTTTACCTTTCCAGCTTTTGGTTGATAGTGATAAAGCTATTACTAAGGCTTATGATGTTGATGGTGGTGGTTATGCAAAACGTGTCACCTACATTATCAATGGTGAGGGAGTTATCACCCATGTAGATAGTAGTGTACAAACTAGCACCCATGCCCAAGATGTTTTAAAAACCATTGGTTAATAATTTTCTGTCATGGTAGGGGCGTTGTCTCTACTGGGCAATTTTTGGTGGTGGGAGATGATTTAAATGAGTTGTATCGGCTTGTAATTCCCACTGCCATTTATCGTTGATATAGCTAAGTTTACTTAGGCTACACAGGGGGATGGTTATGGGCTGATATTCTGCTTTTCGTAATGCTTTGATTATTCCTTGGATGGCGACACTATGCCCTACGATAAGGGGATTAGGATATTGAGTTAATATGTTGGTGGTTTGGGCGGTGCGTTGATATATTTCCTCTAAAGTTTCAGGGTATTGAGGATATATTTGAGGTTGATAATCCCAATTGATTATATCGAGGTATTTTTTGTCTAGGTTATCAGGGTATTGGGTGAGGGGTTTTGTATCCATCCAATCTTTATTATGCCATTCTCCTAGTCCTGATTCAAGATTAATGGATAAGTTAAGGGCGATCGCAATGGGATAAGCAGTTTGTATCGCCCGTAAAAAAGGAGAGCAAAAAATATATTTGATAGGCTCATTTTCTAGTCTTTTCGCCACTGCTTTAGCTTGAATTATGCCATCTTCGGATAAAGGAGGATCATATTTTTTTTCAGCATGATTAAACCATTCAGGATACACAAAATCATGCCTGTTACCATGTCTTACAATCCAAACTTGCGGGGGGAATGGGGAATGGGGAATAGGCAATGGTGAAATGTTTGAGACTTTAATGGTTTTATTGTCCATTGTTAATGCCTCTTTTTGTTTCCAACATTACCTCACTGAGAGGAATTTGTAATCTTTTAGCTATTAAAACACAATCATCATATTCAGGTTGAATATTGACAACCTTCTCACCCATACGGGCAACCTTTACCCTAACTTCACCATATTTTGTGTTCACAGTTTCCAGATGACGACTCAAAACAGAGCGAGTTTGTATTTGTTTTCTGATGCCAAGGGTAGAAGTTTCCTCAAAAATACACCTTTCACACTCCCCCACCTTCTCCACATCACAAATTACCGTCAATAACACCCCAGGGCGATTTTTCTTCATAGCAACAGGTTGAGTAAAAACATCCCTCGCACCCAATTGCAATAACTCATCCATCACATAACCAAAAATTTGCGGTGATAAATCATCGATTTGGGTTTCTAATACTGCCACGGTTTCTTCCTCCGTTGTTTCCTCCTTTTCCCCTATCCAAAGACGGAGAATATTAGGCATGGTTAAATCTTGGTTTCCTGCGCCCAAGCCCACTTTTGTTAATTTCATGGTGGGGGGTTGACCAAATTTTTGAGCCAAGGTAGTCACAATGGCAGCACCTGTGGGGGTAACTAATTCTTTTTCGATGTCATTACTATATAAAGGCACTTTGCCCATCTGACACAATTCTAACACCGCAGGAACAGGCACTGATAACCTGCCATGGGCGGCTTTGACGGTGCCTCCTCCTGTGGGTAAGGGTGAACATTCTAGGGTGTCAATGTTAAGGTAATCTAAGCCGATGCAAGTGCCGATGATGTCAATAAGGGCATCGGTGGCACCGACTTCGTGAAAATGTACTTTTTCGGAGGGGATTCCATGCACATTCCCCTCTGCGATCGCCAGTTGTCGAAAAATTGCTAAACTATTCTTAGTAACAGTTTCAGGTAAATTGGCTTGAGTAATTATTGTTTCTATGTCGGGTAAATGCCGATGATGATGGTGACTGGTTTGATTGAGGTTTACATTAACCTTAGTTGCCCTTTGTCCCTGTCTTTGTACTTCCTCTGCTGTTAAGCTATACTCATCACCTAAATTGAGAGTTTGTAACCTATCGATGAGATACTTAAGAGGTACTCCCCCATCTACCAAAGCACCGAGAAACATATCTCCTGCGATTCCTGTGGGGCATTGTACATAAGCTATTTTCGACATTTTACAAACCTTTTTTTATAATTCTTTTTAATAAAAATTAATAACTAATTCTATGGCTACTATATACCAATTAAACTCCGAAAATCCCCAGGAGCGATCGATTGAACAAATTACCGATGCCCTCAAACAAGGGGCCATTATGCTTTATCCCACAGATACAGTATATGCTATCGGTTGTGATTTAAATGCTAAATCCGCAGTACAAAAGGTAAGACAAATAAAACAATTATCTAGTGATAAACCCCTTACTTTTTTATGTTCTTCTTTATCTCATATTTCTGAATATGCGGTAGTTACTGATGAAGCCTATCGTATCATGAAAAGATTAATTCCTGGCCCTTATACTTTTGTTTTACCTACTACTAAATTGGTTCCTAAATTGGTCATGTCTCCTAAGCGTAAAACTACAGGAATTAGAGTACCTGACAATAATATTTGTCAGAGTTTATTAGCATCTTTAAATAATCCTATTATCTCTACATCTGGTCATTTTCCTGATGATGAAGGAAAGTATCCCTCTTACAACTGGGAAAAAGCTAGATTATTTGATCATTTAGAAAAGTTAGTGGATATTATTATTGATAACGATGATGACCCAGGGTTAAAAGTTTCTACTATTCTTGATTTGAGTACCTCCGAACCTGAAGTTATTAGAAAAGGTTTAGGATGGGAAAATTTAGATAATTTATTTACTTTTTCTAATTAATTTAATCTTATTTTTCATTTTTTACCATGGCTAAACAACGGAAAAAATCTGACTTACCCACAAAAATTTGCCCTGTGTGTGGTTTGTCTTTTTCATGGCGCAAAAAGTGGGAAAAGTGTTGGGATGATGTTAAATATTGTTCGGAAAGATGCCGAAGGCAAAAAACATTGTCATAGATTTAGTTAACAAAAAATAAACTATTAAGGATTCCAACAAATAGTAAAGCAAAAGATAATATAGTTAGTTTTAAAGGAGGTTTTGCAGGAGTTTTTTGAGAAACCATGGTAGTAGCTAAAAAAGATCCAAAAGACATACATAAACAGGGAATAGGGGTTATTAATAATATAATATTGGTAGGATAAAGATTATAAACATAAATTAAGAAAATAGTGGTAATGCTACTTCCTATAAAGCCACTTCCTGCCACCCTCATTAAAGCTAATAAAAGTGTCTGTTGATTTTGTTCTAAGTCTTCCCATGTTTTATTTAGTGCGACTTCATGGTAGGGCATGAATTTGTCACGAGTTATATAAATAATTCCAAAAACAAAGGAAAATAAGGAAACAATCGCATAACATAAAAAAGAAATATTAATCATTAGATATTATTGAATACTTAATATTTTATTTAATATAATATTTGAGTTAATAATACAATATTTATGAGATATTTTTTTATAAAAAAATTAATAAAATTAGCATGGGGCAGTTTTATGAGCAATCTTGTTCAAAGTTATAATAAATAACTCAGAAAAAATATAGGAGCAAAAAATGAAACCAGATTATAGAACAGTTTTGATTAACCCTAATTATGCAAATTATGGTTGTCTTTCATTACTACTAATACTAACGGTAGTTGTGGCAATTGTAGGTTGGGATTGGGTAATTAATGGGGTGTTAATTTTCCTAGCTTTTTTAATTATTGCCCCTGTTTTGGGTGCGCTTGGATTTCGCTGGTGGTTGAAGGCGAATGTGATGGAGGATAGTTGTCCTGTTTGTGATTACACTTTTGCTGGATTTAATGATAAGGAGTGTCGTTGTCCTAATTGTGGGGAAATTTTAGTGGCACGAAATGGACATTTTGAAAGGTTTACCCCCGAGGGTACTATTGATGTAAATGCGGTGGATGTTTCGGTGAAAAAAATTAATGATGATCCTGATAATTAATAAGTTATTAAACCGACAATCAATTAAAATAACTTAGATAGTTTTAATAATTAATTTTGGTATTCTTTTTATGTATATGACACCTAAGAGTGGTATTTTACTACTCGTTTCTTGTATAAGTGCGATCGCCTGTGTGGGTTCTATTTTTGAGCTTACTTCTGGAAATCCAGAGTTAGGGGAAAATATTACCAGTCTGATTTTAGGCTTCAGTATTCCCCTAACCATTGTCTCTTTTGTGTTTGCGGTGAAGGATGCCCGTGCCAACTCCCAATAATTAATCAATGGACGACTACCTAAGTCGTCTGAGGAAATATTGACTGATGAAGAGGAGAAGGTTGTACCAATGAATTAGACTCTAGCCATGGTATTGGATTATGATTAGTATTATCAATGCCAGAGGAAGATAAATAAATGGCATCTTCTCGGGGTGTTAAACCACTAAAAAGACTGGCAAAGGGATTGTTATGGACAGGTGCTGGTGGAGAATTGTTGTTATGGAAAAGGGAATCGGATGTTTCTGGGGTAGTATTTGCCACGGTGGGTTGATAAATTTCCCTTGGTAAAATTAGCTCATTGATATTAGCAATACTGGGAAATCGATCGGAAAGGTTAGTTAAAATATCCTGATTTGGTTCAATGTTTAAAGGTAAAAAGGAAAGATTGTTTTGTTCTTGCGCAGATAAATTAATGTCATAACCAAAAACAGCCATTTCGATGTTGGTGAGTAAATTTCTGCCCTCTGTCTGACTTCCCCCCGTATGTTCGATGGTAAAAATACCGTTTTCCAAGTCTTCGATGATGATCGTATAATTTTCTACAGGTTCAGCAAACAAAGCCAAATCAATACCTGCCCCCCCTTCTAACCTGTCATCACCGCCCCCACCAAACAAGAGATTTTCACCCCCCGCACCGATAATTCTCTCTCGGCGAAATGAACCGATAATTAAATCATTTTCGTTAGAACCAACGATCGCATTTTCTGGTAATACATTACCCCACTCTCCCCATCCATCTTGTTCTAATTGAGTAGTAATATTGTTGTAAATATCCGTAGTAATTAAAATACCACTATTACCAAAATCAATACCCAAATCCATGGGATTTCTGGTGAGGCTACCTGTAATTAATCCTAAAACCCTTGGTGTGGTGTCCCCTTGAAGGATATGCCATACAGGGCTACCGCTTTGCCCTCCTTCCACATCAATATCAAAGGAAAAATAAATAATTCTTTCTAAATCAATAAATTCATCATTAGAGCCTCTGGTGCGATCGCCCACCTGACGAATACTACCCGTATCAGGGTTTTGAGGATCTAAACCCAAACCGGGTTTTGGAGACTGTACCAAAGTTCGACCATTTAACCTTGCCATGGTACTATTATCGCCGATGGTACGACCATCAGAGGGGAAACCAGCACTACTGACACCCAAACCCAAAGCCGATTGAGGATCTACAAAAGTCACAATTCCCACCACCTCATCAGGTGCTAAGGGTGCAGGGTTATCATTGGTAGTAAGTAAAGCAATATCTCGATCAAAAGGAGTTAAACCCCTAACAGTCCCAGAAACTTGATCAAAATCTAATAAATAATTAATCCCATTAACATTTGCCGAAGGATCTAATTCATTACCAATTACCCTCGAATTTAATTCCCCTTGTAAAGCACTAGGGGTTGCTCTCACGGCGGTGGGAATAGGATTATTGAACCTACGAGGATTATAGACCACATGACCAGCCGTTAGGACATGATTGGGGGTAATCATTACTCCCGTACCAACTACATTGGAATTTCGATTATTCTCAAATTGAGCATCCAAAGTCACCACGGACGAAAAGGGAAATACATCGGAGGCAGGAACAATACCACGGGAATCTCCTTCGATGATACCAATTGTGAAATTATTATTGTCCATGTTTGTGAGCCTAACAAAAATTAAATGTTATGTAATATTTGTAATATGTTTGATGTTTTTATTTTAACATTTATATTTTTTGATTTTTAATGCTTCAATTCTCGGGATTTATATCAAGTTCGAGTAATTAGTTGTGAAAAGGATCGCTTTTTCGCCCCCTAAATCCCCCAATTCTGGGGGACTTTCTATTGTAATGATTTATCCGAACTGGATATGATTTCTTGTTTTTCTAATAAATCAGGGCGTTTTTTCTGGGTAGCTTCTAATTGTTTTTGATGACGCCAATGGGCGATCGCACCGTGATTCCCAGACCGTAAAACCTCTGGCACCTCCCACCCCCGAAACACAGGGGGACGGGTATAATGGGGATAATCTAACAATCCATCCTCAAAACTTTCCGCCTCCAAAGAAGCCTGTTTGCCCACCGTACCGGGTAACAAACGCACCACCCCATCAATGAGAGTTAGGGCAGGAATTTCTCCCCCCGTCAGCACAAAATCCCCCAAAGACACCTCCCGTGTCACCAAATTTTGTACCCGCTCATCAATGCCCTCATAATGTCCACAAATAAGGACCAACTGCCGATAATTAGTCGATAACTCCTTAAAAAGAGTCTGATCCATCCTTTGCCCTTGGGGAGTAAGCATAATCACCTCTTGGGGACACTGAGGAGTTATAGATTCCACCGCCGCAAAAATAGGCTCAGGTTTTAAGACCATGCCCACCCCTCCTCCATAGGGAACATCATCCACCGTGCGATGTTTGTCCGTGGTAAAATCTCTAGGGTTAACTAGGTTCACCGTGGCGATTTGCTTTTTCAAAGCTCGACCTAATAAACTAGAGTGAAGAGCAGAAGTAAAAAAATCAGGAAAAAGAGTAATAACGTTTATTTCCACCGTTAATATGATTTGCTAAAGTTGGCTTGAGTCAATATCGATAATGGCTTGTTGTCTGAACCGCTAATTATTGGATATGTTACCGATTTAACCATAAAATAGTGTAGATGATCATAGGATAAACATTTTTGAGAGCCGAAAATGTCTATCTGTTGGTGTAATTTTAGGAAGAGAATCAAGTAGGAATTAACATGAAGCAATATCAAAGAAGTTCAGTGCTAGTGATTGGAGGTGCCGAGGACAAAGTACATGGACGGGAAATTTTACAAACCTTCTGGCGTTGTGCAGGAGGCAGTGATGCCATCATCGGCATTATTCCCTCTGCTTCACGGGAACCTACTATTATAGGCGATCGCTACATATCCATTTTCCGTGATATGGGAGTCAAGGATTTAAAAGTATTGGATGTGCGCGATCGCATCGAAGGAGAAGACAAATCCTATCAAGAATATGTAGAACAATGTACCGCCGTATTCATGACGGGGGGAGATCAACTCCGACTCTGCGGTTTACTCGCCGATACCCCCCTGATGGAGCGTATTCGCCAACGGGTAAAACTAGGGGAAATCACCCTCGGAGGCACCAGCGCCGGAGCCGCCGTCATGGGACATCACATGATCGCGGGAGGTAGTAGCGGAGAATCCCCCAATCGCGCCTTAGTGGATATGGCCATGGGCTTAGGCATCATCCCCGAAGTAATCGTCGATCAACATTTCCACAACCGTAACCGCATGGCAAGACTACTGAGCGCCCTTTCCAACCATCCCGAAAGAATTGGAGTCGGCATCGATGAAGACACCTGCGCCCTCTTTACCCCCGATGATCATTTAGAAGTAATTGGTAAAGGTACCGTTACCGTTGTTGATGCTCAAGCCATGAGTTATACCAATCAAGGAAAAGTAGATGCCGAATCACCTCTGGCTCTCCATAACTTGAGGGTACATATTCTCTGCCATGGCGATCGCTATAATCGTAAAACCCATCAACCCACAGCCGCCGTTAACGACCAATAAGATCCCCACCAAGATCAAAAAGATAAAAGAATGTTCACCTTGAACAGTAAAAAGTCTCAAAAAAACGAGACACTAAAACATGGCTCTCAAACTAAGTAGCGTCTAAAATCAGAAATAGCATGAAAATCCTCAAAACACAAACCTTAAGGGGTCCCAATTATTGGAGCATTCGTAGACAAAAACTAATACAAATGCGTCTCGACTTAGAAGATGTTGCCGAAAAACCATCCAATGAGATCCCCGGCTTTTATGAAGGATTAGTAGAAATTCTCCCTACTTTGATAGAGCATTTTTGTTCCCGAGATCATCGTGGCGGTTTCCTCGAAAGAGTCAAAGAAGGTACCTATATGGGGCATATCATCGAACATATCGCCCTCGAACTGCAAGAACTAGCAGGAATGCCCGTGGGCTTTGGGCGTACCAGAGAAACCAGCACCCCAGGGGTTTATAACGTAGTCTTTGAATATGTTTACGAAGAAGCAGGACGTTATGCAGGGAGAGCCGCTGTCCGACTCTGTAACTCCATCATCAAAACAGGCAGTTACCCCCCCCAAGAACTAGCCCAAGACATTGCCGATTTAAACGACTTACGAGCCACTTCTGCCCTTGGTCCTTCCACCGAAACCATCATCAAAGAAGCAGAAACCCGCTCTATTCCTTGGATGATGTTGAGCGCTCGTTCCATGGTACAGCTAGGGTATGGAGTAAATCAAAGAAGAATCCAAGCCACCCTCAGTGAGCATTCAGGCATTTTGGGGGTAGAGTTAGCCTGTGACAAAGAAGGTACAAAAACCATTCTCCGTGATGCAGGGGTTCCTGTGCCTAGGGGTACAGTAATCTATTATTTAGATGAGTTAGCCGATGCCATCGAAGATGTGGGGGGTTATCCCATTGTTATCAAACCCCTTGATGGCAACCATGGTAGGGGCATCACCATTGATATTAACGATTGGGAAGATGCTGAGGATGCCTACGATTTAGCGGCGGCCGCCTCAAAAACTCGCTCGGTGATTGTCGAAAAATACTATCAGGGTAATGATCATCGTCTTTTGGTCATTAATGGTAAATTAATTGCCGTTTCCGAAAGGGTACCTGCCCACGTGGTGGGGGATGGCACTTCCACCATTGACGAATTAATTGAACAAACTAACTCAGATCCCAATCGAGGGGATGGTCATGATAATGTCTTAACCCGCATTAGCATCGATCGCACCTCATTAAGTGTCCTCAAAAGACAGGGCTTTGATATGGATACCGTACTCAAAGAGGGGGAAATTGCTTACCTGCGCGCCACCGCCAACCTCAGTACAGGGGGCATTGCCATCGATCGCACCGACGACATTCACCCCAAAAATGTCTGGATTGCCGAACGTACTGCCAAAATTATCGGTCTTGATATAGCAGGGATAGACGTAGTCACCCCCGATATTACCAAACCCCTCGATGAAGTGGACGGAGTAATTGTAGAAGTCAACGCCGCCCCAGGGTTTAGGATGCACGTAGCCCCCTCCCAAGGTTTACCTCGCAATGTGGCCGCCCCCGTGCTAGAGATGCTCTATCCCGACAATCAACCCAGTAGAATTCCCATTCTCGCCGTCACAGGCACCAATGGCAAAACCACCACCACCCGCCTTCTTGCTCACATCTACAGGCAAACAGGAAAAGTAGTGGGCTACACCAGCACCGACGGCATTTACCTAGGGGAGTACATGGTGGAAAAAGGTGATAATACTGGTCCTCTGAGTGCGGGGGTCATTTTAAAAGATCCCACCGTGGAGGTGGCGGTTTTAGAATGTGCTAGGGGAGGAATGCTCCGCTCTGGTTTGGCTTTTGATAGCTGTGATGTGGGTGTGGTGTTGAATGTAGCCGCAGATCACCTCGGTTTAGGAGATATTGACACCATCGAACAGATGGCAAGGGTAAAAGGGATTATTGCGGAGGCGGTAAACCCCGATGGTTACTCCATTTTAAATGCGGATGATCCTTTGGTGGCCCAGATGGCGAAAAATGTTAAGGGTAAGGTCGCTTATTTTTCCATGAGCGAAAATAACCCCATCATTATCGATCATCTCCGTCGGGATGGTATCGCTGCTATCTATGAAAACGGTTATCTCTCTATTTTTGAAGGAGAATGGACTCTACGCATCGAAAAGGCGGAAAATATACCTGTCACCATGAAGGGAATGGCACCGTTTATGATTGCCAATGCTTTGGCGGCTAGTTTAGCGGCCTTTGTAAATGGGGTAGATATTGAGTTAATCCGTCAAGGGGTACGTACCTTTAACCCTGGGGCGGCTCAAACTCCCGGCAGGATGAATTTATTTGAGATTAAGGATTATTCTGTGTTGGTGGATTATGCCCATAATCCCGCTGGTTATGAAGCTGTAGGGGCTTTTGTGAAAAATTGGCAGGGCGATCGCCTCGGGGTCATTGGGGGTCCAGGAGACAGACGGGATGAGGATTTGATGCTACTCGGTAAAATTGCCGCCCAAACCTTCGACCATATTATTGTCAAGGAAGACGATGACAAGCGAGGTAGGGAAAAGGGAGAAGCGGCGGACTTAATTGTTAAGGGTATCCTCAGCGAAAATCCTGAAGCTAGTTATAACGTTATTATCGATGAAATGGAAGCCTTGGAAACTGGTTTGGAAAAGGTTAAACCCAAAGGATTGGTGGTTATTTTCCCCGAAAGTGTCACTCGTACCATTGAATTTATCGAAAAAACTCAGCAGGATGGTTAATATCAAGTTCGAGTAATCAGTGATGAACAAGATTGCCCTGATTGCCCCCTAAATCCCCCAATTCTGGGGGAATTTTATTGTAATAATTTATCCGTACTTAATATAATCTGAGTTCGGGATAAAATTTATAGTCTTGTAAAGGTGCCAGGTATCGGGCGTCAGGTATCAGGTTAAGAAATTTACAAAAACTGTAATGTTAATTAATTTTCTGATACTTAGTTCCATCAAGGAACTAACAAAGGCTGGTCGTATTTTAAACCTGTAACCTGCAACCTGTACGGACGTAGCATGCTACGTCCCCTACCATACTGAGAACTGTTATCCCGAACTGAGGTTAATATAAAAATAACAGGGGTAGATTTTTTTCTACTCCTTTTTGAGGATATGGACAAAAAAGTTGAGTTAAGACTGGCAAAGATTCCCTATATCGGTTTTATGGCTGTCCACTATTGGTTTGTAGTGCATGATGTCCATAGGTGCGATCGTTGGGAGGTGTGGCAAAACAGAGATAGGGGAGGAAAAAGTTGGGGACATCTCCATCAAAATTTGATGGGGGTTTATCAAGGGGTGGGTAATGGAGACAGTTGGCAGGAATACCTCTGGCAGGGAAAAACAGCCCATCGCTTAATGAGGGTGATTGAAAACAGCTATGACCATTATCCCCATTGTTATCTTTATCGTTATTTCCCAGGCCCCAATAGTAATACTTATGTGGCATGGGTATTAAACCAAGCTCAGATCAACTATTCTTTGAGTATCAAAGGAATTGGAAAAGACTATTAAGATTGAGGCGAGATGCCAAGGAGATTACCCCAAACCCTAATAAAATCGCTCCGCTAATGGGGTTTATCCACTGAGTAACCATCCTCAGACTAAGTAACTTTTTGAGAGTACCTGTAAATGTTCCTGCCAAAATCAGGGGGGATACATAACCGAGGGCGTAGCTGAGGAGGAAAACTGTGCCCAGTAAGATATTTTGAGTGTTGGCAATGTAGGCAAGGAGGGTAATTAAAACGGGGGTACTACAGGGGGAAGCAACTAAACCGAAGGTTACTCCCAAAAGATATGACCGTAAACTGTCGGGGATATTTTCTGCTACCCAGTCAGTGTTACCCCAACTTGGTAACTTGAGGGGGATAATTTCCAGTAGGTTTAAACCCATGATAATGGCGATCGCACTTACCAAAATAGGTAAACCCACCCCGATTTGTCCATAAACCTTACCAAAAACCGCCGCCCCAACTCCTAAAATAGCCAGAGTAGTGGCCAAACCCAAGGCAAAATAAATCGACTGAAAAAAACTAGATAACCTGCCCCGAGACTGATAACCACCAATATAGGCAATGGTCAGGGGTAACATAGACAACATACAGGGAGTCAGACTGGTTAACAATCCCGTCAATAAAATAATACCCACACTAAACACCGTGAGATGACTTAGTTGGGAATTAACCAACTCATTGGCAAACTGTTGTAAATAGTATAATTGTTCTGAGATGGACTCAAGATTCATAACATTATTTCCTGTAGGGTGGGCATTGCCCACCTTATTTAATCAATAATTACTTTTGACTCATGCCAAACTGACGATCATAAACCTCGTCCTCTTTCCCTGCGACAATTTTTAGATCAGAGCGAGGATAAGCCACACACAGCAAAGCATAGCCCTCTGCCTGTAACTCAGGGGAAACCCCCATGCCATCACCCTGTTCCACTTCTCCGCTGGTAATTTTTGCTGCGCAGGTAGTACATACCCCCGCATTACAGGAACTAGGTAAAGTGATATTTTCTCTTTCGGCTACTGCTAAAATAGTTTCATTTTCTGCCACCTGAAAAGTATAGGTTTGCCCTTCATTGCTAACCTCTACGTTATAAATATTACTCATAAAAATTTAGTATTAAAATAATCAACAAATAACTATTGTAACCCGATTATCCCCTCTAAATCAGTCGAGATAAATAATCGAAAAAGTCAGTTAATAACGCTCTTTTAATCGCAATTTTTTATTTTGAGTCGTCTTGACGGGAAAATTAATCGCATCAAAAATGGGAATAGTAAAATGAAAATTACTACCCTGATTTTTGCCAGAGGATTCCGCCCAAATTTGTCCACCCCAATTATTGACGATTTGACGACAAATAGCCAAACCCAATCCCGTACCCCCTGCAGAACGTCGCAAAGCCCCCTCTTCTTGATAAAAACGATCAAAAACTTGGTCTAAGCGATCAGGTTCAATACCCCTACCATTATCAGATATAGTTACCTCCAAATTAGCAGGATCTTTTTCTTTGACACTAATACGAATATATCCGTCTCCATTGGTAAACTTACAGGCATTATCCAATAATTTACTCAATACCTCCACCAACCACTCTCCATCCACCTGTACGAGGGGAATCTGTTGGGGTACTAAATTTTCAATGTCGGGAATAGAAGATTGATCCTGACGGGAGCGAATATGAGAAATAGATAATTCCACACATTCCTCCAGAGATAAGGGTTCGGGGTTCCATTCCACCCTACCACTTTCTAACTGAGATAGGGTGAGGAAATCTTGCACCAATTTTCGCATCCTTTCCGCATCTTGGAGGGCCGTATTGAGCATTATTTGCTTCAACTCCTCGGGCATATCTGGCTCATTTGCCAAGCTCTCAAGGCAGATTTGGATAGTAGATAGGGGGGTACGTAATTCATGACCAGTGATGGCTACAAGGTTAGAACGGGTGCGATCGAGGGCTTCTAGTTGTTCATTAAGGTCTTCTAAGTTAGTATAGGATTCTGCCTGAATCAGCGCCACGGCCACCTGAGTTGCGATCGCATTTACTAGGGCAATATCTTCAGGTTTCCAATTAATGGGTTGTTCCTGACAATGATGTAACTCCATCACCCCCAACAAACGCCCCTGATACAAAATCGGTACAATTAGCCAAGAAATAATCGAACAGCTAGTAATTAACTTTTTGAGAACAGGAGTTTTTCCCTGAGTACGAGGATCTAAAGTAACATCATCAATACTAATAGACTCCCGTAAATTCAGCACCTCCTTAAACAAAGGATTTTGTTTCAATGGCCAAGTTTGCCCCTTAATAGACTTTATCCCTTGACTCAAAAACTCATGGTTAATCTCCGCCGTTTGATCAGTTTCCTGACACCGATATATCAAGCAACGACACACCCCCAAACCCTCACCCAACTTGTCCACCGCCACCTGCAAAATTTCTTCAGGATTAAGGGAGCGACGAATGGCATCCGTCACCGAATTTAATAACCTTTCTTTCTTCTCCTTATTACTCAAAAAACGGTTTGCCTTGATTAACTTATATTGCCCCGACTGTAAATAAGTAATCAACCGTTGTACAAAAGGATCAGGATTAATAATTGGCGAATTAATTTGTCCATCTGTAGGCTGGACAGTTTTCCCTGTAAATAATTTCTTTTCCCGAGAACAATAACGAGCCAAAGCCTCATCAACCTTCGACTCCAACTCAGGACGATATTGGGCAATACGCCGCAATAGAAGAGAAGCCCCTTCCATGGTAATATCACGATCAAAAGTCCAAATTCCTTCAAAACGACGACTATTATCCATAGACATCTCCGCCGCCTCAGTTTTCGGTAAATGGGTTTTTTCCCGACAAATTAAACAATTAGTATAATTTTGGGCAATTACCACCAAATGCCACTCATTAGTTAAAGCATCATCAGCATCAAAAGCAATCTTTTCATAGACATCCGTTGCATTACTAAAATCCGTTTCAGGGGCTGCCAAAACATAAACATGGGGAGAAATCTTGCCAATACGACGATAGCGATGGGCTTCTTGACGATAAAACCTTTCTTTTTGAAAACTAGCTATAATCAGGGCTTCTTCTGTGTTTGCCAAAACCTGATCTTCCATCGCATGGGATAGTGCTGTTAAAGAAGATTTGAAATAGATTTGAGTTCGCCACTGAGGAAAAACTTGTAATAAATCTGTAACAACAGAATTAGGATTGCTCATTGAATCTGCTTAATTTTTGGTCAGCTTTGCGTTCTGGTTGGGAAATAACAAGTAAATCTCTATCCGCTTTACATAACAATTAATTGCACTAGATTCTATCCTACTATTACTTGGTTATTGGTTGTTATAGCTTTATCACTAATTTATGTTAAGTTTTTTTACAAAAAAACAAGAGAAGAAAGATTTTTTTCTTCTCTTAAATGCCGAAAAATCAATGATTAATCACATACCTGAATCTATGATTCTTTTTCACTCACTTCTGGAGGGCGAGTGGTTTTACCTTCCATATTTACATAGGGAAAGAATTTAATCTTTTCAGGATCTTTCGGTTTTTTCATTCCCTCGGTGGGTAAATTTACCTCTACCTCTTTACTTTGAGGAGGGGAATTATCAGGTATTTTTCCACCTTTTGCCTTGGGTAATTGTAGATTGTGAGATGGAGAATTAACTGCAAAAATTTTGTCTAACTCTCCCCTCACTACCTCTATTAAACTAGGGTGAAATTCCAATACTTGTCTTATTTCGTGGGCATCACTCAAAAAGCCATGGATTCTTTGTTTTGCCTCGGTGAGAAATTTTTTTTGTTCTAATAATTCCTGCTGCTTCTTTTGTAAATCCTTGACACGATCTGATAAATCTCCTTCTATTCTCTCAAAAATATCTACATATTCCATAGGTTAATTGTCCGTTTCTATATCTAATTTTTTATAAGTTGCCATCCGATAATTCTAAACTAGATTTCTTGAATCTCGCAGGGATTATCAAATCTCCATCTATTTTTTGATGGACTACAATGGAATTGTATCGGAACTTACTTTTTATATTTTCTAATGCAGTAGTTAGCTTTTCTCTGGTGATGCTGACAAAAATATCTGTAGGAAAAAATTGAACATTTGAATCAATTTTTACCAGAACATGAGGTGATTAATCTCGATGAAGGTATATCAAGTTAATTATTACAAAGTTGTGATCTTTTATACAGAGAAAAAACCCATCATATAAGTAGTGAGTAACATTGGAGATATTTGAAGAATGGATAAGTCGGATAGTTTAGGGTGTGAGCAGGATACTATTTTAATTGTGGATGACTTGAAAGCAAATCTAAAGTTGTTGACTTATATTTTAGAAGCAAAGGGTTATCAGACAAGTTTTGCCCTCAGTGGCAGGGAGGCTTTGGAGAGATTAACTATCTTGACTCCTGATCTAATTTTGTTGGATTTAATGATGCCTGATTTAAATGGTTTGGAAGTGTGTCAAAGGGTGAAATCTAATCCTGATTATGGGGATATTCCGATTATTTTTTTAACGGCAAGTCAAGAGGAGCATCATTTAATAGAGGCTTTTGAGTTGGGGGCTGATGATTATGTAACTAAGCCTTTTAGAAAACCTGAGTTGTTGAGAAGGGTTAAAACTCAGATTACCATTAGAAAGCAACATAAGGAAATTTTAGATCTTCAACAACGGTTGAAACAAGCTCAATTAGTGAGTTGTTGTTAATTTTATTCTGATGGCTCTTTTTTTTTCGGCGGCCTTGAAGTTACTGTTATTTTTGGTGGTGCTGTAGGATAAGGGTACAACTTTTGTTGGTTTTTGGACTTGCATTTTACCTTGACGGCGGTGGGATGTTTTTTCCTCGCTGGTATTTTCCGCCACCACTTCATATAATTTAGCTAGTTTTTCTTGTTGGTTGGCTTTGCGTAAAATACGTCCTAGTCTTTGGATGTATTCTCTTGTGGAGCCTGTCCCTGATAGGATTACGGCAATTTTGGCATCGGGTACATCAACCCCTTCGTTGAGGACGTGGGAGGCGACTATAATTTTGTAATCTCCTTCTCTATATTTGCTTAAAATCTGGTGACGCTCTTTGACGGGGGTTTGATGGGTGATGGCAGGGATTAGAAATTGTTGGGAGATGCGATATACGGTGGCGTTGTCGTTGGTGAAAATCAGCATTTTGTCGGGGTAATGTTCGCTGATTAATTCTGTGAGTATTTTTAGTTTGCCGTTGGTACCCGAGGCGATTTCTTTTGCTTCTCGATGGGCTATCATTGCTCGTCTACCTTCGGGGGATTTGGCACTGGCGATGACAAATTTTTGCCATCCTTCTAGGCTGGATAAATAGATGTGGGATTGTTTTAAAAAGTCGTTGCGGGTTTTTATGGCCTGTTGATATTGTTTTCTTTCTTGAGGGGTGAGGGTTACTTTGATGGGGATGATTTCGTATTCGCAGAGGGCTATCTTGGATAAGTCTTGAGGGGTTTTGTGATAGATTACTTTGCCAATGAGGGTGTCTAGTTTTTTATGACTGCCGTCTCCTCTTTCGGGGGTGGCGGTTAAACCAAGGCGATAGGGGGCGATGGATTCTTCGGCGATTACTTTAAAAAAGTCGGTGGGTAAGTGGTGGCATTCGTCAAATATTTGCAGGGCGTATTGATTGCCTAAAAATTTGGCATGGATGGCGGCACTGTGATAGGTGGCGATTAAAATGGGGCTACTGTCGTGGCTTCCTCCCCCGAGTAAGCCGATTTCCATTTTGGGGAAGGCTTTTTCTATTTCGGCATACCATTGGTGCATTAGGTCGAGGGTTGGTACTAAAATTAAGGTGGTGCGGGGAGTACAGGCGATCGCCATTTGAGCTAGATAGGTTTTCCCTGCGGCGGTGGGTAAGACGACGACTCCTTTTCGCTGGGCTTTTTTCCACGCTTCGAGGGCTTCTTGTTGGTGGGGATAGGGGGTAAGGTGGAGATTTGTTTCTAGGTTGAGGGTGGTAAATTCTTTGGCATCATCAATGAAGTGGATTTGATTTTCTTCGAGGGTTTCTATTAATGAGCGATATTGGTGGGCAGGAATGCGGAATTTTTCTACCCTATCATCCCAAGTGGCGAAGTCAATCCATGCTTTTCCCTTTGGGGGTGGATGTAATATCAATGTACCTCTATCGTAAGTTAGTAAGGGCGATCGCCTCATATTACTTTAATCCATACTTTGTTCATAAAGTTCAACGGTTTTGGAAACCATAATTTCACTAGAGAAAAATTGTTGATAACGCTGATAACTATTTTTAGCAAATTTTGCTCGTAAGTCAGGGTTTTCGATTAGTTTAACTAAACTATCAGCTATTTGCTGAGGATTACGAGGTTCAACAATAAAGCCATTAACATTATCATATACCTGCTCGGGGATTCCCCCAACGGATGTACCAATAATCGGTTTGCCCAAAGACATCGCCTCGATACAAGCTAAACTGGCTGCCTCTTGGAGGGAGGGCAAAACAAAAATATCATACAAGTGCATCAAGTTAGGCAAATCGTTAATATAGCCAGTAAAAATAACTTGATGAGCGATGTTTAAATCCTCAGCTTCTTTTCTCAAAGATTCTTCGAGTTTTCCTGTACCCGCAATGATCAATTTTAGATTTTTGTTAAAGGGTTTATTTTGCTTTAATAGGTATTGATTAACTATGGCAAATCCTTGTAATAAATAAGTTAATCCCTTTACCTCATCAAGACGGGCGGCAGTGCCTATGATGATGTCTTGGGATATATTGAGGGCGAATTTTTCTATATATTGTAAAGATATTTCTGAATTTAATTTGGGTGGATTTACTCCATTATAAATTAGATGTAATTTATCTTTTTCGATTCCTAATTCTGTGAGAATATTAAACTCTGCTTCACATACACTAATAACCTTAGTAGCTAATTTATTACTTAGGAAACAACTTAATTGATAGCTAAATTTGGCATTGTATCCATGGTAGCCATGGACAGTGAAAATGATGGGTATTTTTTTCAAAATTAATCGAATGGGGATCATTAATTCATGGGCTCCATGAATATGAATAAGGTCAATTGGTCTTTCTTTTTCAAGGCTTTTTACGGCTCTAAATAATTCCCAAAAACCTTTCAAAAAATTAAAATCCCAACGAGTAAAATGTTTTTGTTCCATGGGAATAGGCTCAAAAATCGCTTTCCCCTCCCCTTCGGGAGCTAAAAGGGAAATATGATATTGACCGATTAGTTTTTCGATGATACTAAGAGCCTGTTTTTCCGTACCTCCTAAGCTGAGATAAGGAAGGATAAATAGTATATGTTTCAAATTATTGTTGTTCAAGCAAGTTTATATATAATATTAATTATCAGGAAAAAAATTAATTATATTAATTAAGTAGACCGTTTTATTTTGATTTTAATTATTATTTTGACAATTTAGAATGTGTGATTATTTTTCATGTTTGAATAAAATATTGTGCTTTTAAATAGTTTAATATAAGATTTTTTGTGATTAGTAAAAAATAATATTTTAGTTAAATTATACTACTTTTTATGGTTATAATAGCTATAGGTTAATTCTTTACAGTATATTATGACAAGTTTACAGGATTTACAAAAGACTCAGGGGGCAATTTTTTTTGCATCGGAGAATACCCCTTCCACTTTTAATAATGATTCGATCGCCCTTAATCACGCATTTCAGGAAGTCGTTATCTGCGATCGCACTTGTTCTGGTTTAATAAAAGTATCAGGGAGCGATCGCCTTTCTTTTATCCATAATCAAACGACTAATCAAATTCAATCCCTCAAAACTGGAAAAGGAGCTAATAGTGTTTTTGTAAATTCTACAGGTAGAACCATCGATTTAGTAACCGTTTTAGTAAAAGAAGAAAAATTATTATTATTAACATCTCCCCAACAAAATCAGCCACTAATAGAGTGGATGGATCGATATATATTTCCCTTTGATAAAGTAGAACTAGAAGACTTAACAGGGCAATATGCTATTTTTACCCTCATGGGAGAAAAAAGCCCCGAAATTTTGACAGACTGGGTAACAGAATCTCAACTTAACGCTCCAGAATATAGTCATTTTCAGATTAACCTTGATGGTGTTGAATCAACCTTAGTTATCGGCAGTGGTTTTAAAATCAAAGGTTATATCCTCATTATTCCCCAAGAAAAAGCCCCCATCATTTGGAAAAAATTAACCGCCCAAAAAGCTACTCCCATGGGCAACCAAACCTATGAAACATTAAGAATACTGCAAGGAAAACCAAAACCAGACCATGAGTTAACCACCGATTATAATCCCCTCGAAGCAGGGTTATGGGATGCCATATCCTTTGATAAAGGCTGTTATATAGGACAAGAAACCATCGCCAGACTAAATACTTATAAAGGGGTAAAACAAAGATTATGGGGTATCAAATTTCCCCCATCAGTCAACCTCACAGAGAATAAATTGATCACCATTAACGGCGAAAAAGTAGGCACCATCACCAGTTATTGCACCACCTCAGAGGGAATTTTTGCCCTAGGTTATATCCGTACAAAGGCTGGAGGATTAGGCTTGCAGGTAACGGTTAACAATCAGCAAGGGGAAGTGGTTTCCCTACCTTTTGTAAGTCATCCTGAAAATATGTGAACTATTATGGCAAATTCTCAATATATACCTTAAACCTTTCCAAATCCGCCTGAATAGTGGACTCCACTACCTTACCCAAAAACAGATTATCCATAATTTGACCAATTACCCCCGGAATAGAATAAGCCACCGATAACCTTACTATACTCGACTCGTGGCGATCGTAAAAACGTACAGCCCCCCGATTAGGTAAACCATCCACCGATTCCCACTGGATAATTTGATGCTTTTCGAGGTTAACAATGCGAGACAACCAGCTAAACTCAAAACCACCACTAGCCAACTTCCAGCGGGATAAATCCTCATTATCAGGAAGAATAGTAACCGACTCAATCCATTTCATCCAAGAAGGCATCTTTTCAAGATCTGACCATAAATTCCAAACTAAATCAATGGGCGCATTAACCTCTATTTGTACACTATGTTCCAACCAGTTACTCATTTGACCACCACTAAAATCCAAAGATTTTCCTATGATAACAGGATTCCATCGAGAAAATATACAATCGAAGATGGACAATTAAGAGTTTTAGTCGTCCAATTTGATGAGATAATTAAGTATTGTTAACAAAATATTAACTTAGCTATTATAAATTCGTGGATAAAATTCGTACAGTTTCAGACACCAGAAGAGCATTTTATCAATATCATACCCGCCCCATCAACTCCATTTATCGTCAAGTCGTCCAAGAGTTGATGGTAGAAATGCACCTGCTTTCCGTCAATACAGACTTTCAACCCGATGCCGTTTATGCCGTCGGTGTATGCCAAAGTTTTGAACAATTCATGACAGGTTACAAACCCGAAGAAGATAAAACATCCATCTTTAACGCCCTTTGTAAAGCTATAGAAGCCAACCCCGATGACTATCGCCATCAGTCGGAGAGTTTATTAAACTTTGTGGAAGGAAAATCTGCCGAAGACTTAGTAAACTGGTTATTAAACCCCGTCGCTGACAATGGTTTAGACGAAAATATTGTCAACTCTTTAAAATCTATCCTTGAGCGTGAAAGATTTAAATATAGTCGTTTATTTGGCATTGGTTTCTATACCCTCATCAATAAAGTTGCCCCTGATGTGGCTAAAGATGAGGAAAAATTGGCAAAATTGATCGCCCCCTATAGCGAAAAATTAGATTTACCCGTAGATAAACTCAAAAAAGACGTTGATTTGTATCGTAGTAACCTAGATAAAATTAACCAGATGTTAGTGGTGATTGCCGAAACCATCGAAGCCAGTAAAAAGAAAAGAATTAACATCGAAAAAACAGAAGAAAAAGAAGAAGCTAACGAAAATTAATTTTAGAAACTCTTTTCTAAAACTGACAAACAATCAACAAAATTTCACTTAGTTCTTTTCACCTTAGCAATATTAATTAGGGTAGGTTGTGCTGAGAAAGTGGAGTAGTGAAGGCGGGGAATGGGGAACAGGGAACGGTTTCCGTGTTTTAATTTATAACCCTCTGTTCAGAGACATTACACCTACAACCGAACCATACCCATAATTAATTATCCTCAATTGAAGTTATATTAAATTCTCGTAAATATTTAAAGTAATAATTCATTATCTTTTATCACTATTTGATTGTAAATAATAATGTTAGATCTAAAAAAAATTAGGGAAAATCCAGAACAAATTTTACAAAAACTAAAAACCAGAAACTCTGATTATGATTTAAATAGTCTCCTTGAATTTGATAACCAACAGCGGGATATTCAATCGGTGCGTACAGAGTTACAAGCCAGAAGTAATGAAATTGGTAAATTAATCGGTCAAAAAATTCGTGATGGTGCCAACCCCACAGGGGAAGAAATTGCCAACCTCAAACAAGAAGGCAACGAAGTAAAGGCAAAATTAGCCGATTTAGAACCCCAAGAAAGGGAATTAAAAGCCCACATCGAAGCCAAATTATTAGAATTACCCAATCTTCCTAGTGATACAACCCCCCTTGGTGCCAGTGAGGAGGAAAATGTGGAGGTGAAAAGATGGGGTGATGAATTTAAGAATCGAGTTTCTGGCGACAAAGCCTTATCCCATGATGTAATCGGCGAAAAATTGGGCATTATCAACTCCGAAAGGGCGGTAAAAGTTGCCCAGAGTCGTTTTGTATCCCTCATTGGCATGGGGGCAGCGCTAGAAAGGGCTTTAATTAATTTTATGTTAGACCGTCAAATTGAGGCGGGATATTTGGAAGTAATGCCCCCTGTATTGATTAATACTGACTCCTTACAAGGCACAGGGCAGTTACCCAAGTTTGCGGAGGAGAGTTTTAAATGTGAGGGGGAAAATTTATGGTTAACTCCCACGGCGGAGGTGCCTGTAACTAATTTTTATCGTCAGGAAATCTTAGAGGCTGACGTTTTACCTATCCATCATTGTGCTTATACTCCTTGTTTTCGTCGGGAGGCAGGAAGTTATGGACGTGATGTGAAGGGGTTGATTCGTCTGCATCAGTTTAATAAGGTAGAATTGATCAAGATTGTACGCCCTGAAACCAGCGAGGAAGAGCATCAAAAGATGGTGAAGGATGCGGAGGCTATTTTACAGGCTTTGGAATTACCTTATCGAGTGGTGGAACTTTGTACTGGTGATTTAGGGTTTAGTGCGAACAAGTGTTATGATCTTGAGGTGTGGTTGCCTTCGGCTAATACCTATCGAGAAATTTCTAGTTGCTCTAATTGTGGCGATTTTCAGGCGAGAAGGGCTGATATTCGTTTTAAGGAGAAGGGGGTTAAGGGTACTGAGTATGTCCACACTCTCAACGGTTCTGGTTTGGCTGTGGGGCGTACTATGGCGGCGGTGCTGGAGAATTATCAGCAGGATGATGGTTCGGTAATGGTGCCAGAGGTTTTACGTCCTTATTTGGGTAAGGATGTTTTGAGGGTTGATTAGTGTTATTTTGGTTTTATGGCTAAGATTTTGTTTGATAATTTTATTAGTCCGCCTTAGTTTTGATCCCCCCTAGCCCCCCTTAATAAGGGGGGGATAAATAATTGTTTTTTGGGGTTAATTAAAAACTATGCTTTGCCTTGCTTCCTAACTCGATAAATACTAGGAAGAAAAATTGGATTTTTAAGTTTTTTGTTGTAAATAGAGATAATAAAATATATGGCTTCAACGATTGAGCAAGAATTATTAAAGGCGGTGAGTAAGCGTCGCAATTTTGCGATTATTTCTCACCCTGATGCTGGTAAAACGACTTTAACAGAAAAACTCTTGCTTTATGGGGGTGCTATCCATGAAGCAGGGGCAGTGAAGGCAAGGGGTGAGCAACGGAAGGTTACTTCTGACTGGATGGAGATGGAGAAACAGAGGGGTATTTCTATTACTTCTACGGTGTTACAGTTTGCCTACGATAATTATCAGATTAATCTTTTGGATACCCCTGGACACCAAGATTTTAGTGAGGATACTTATCGCACCCTAGCGGCGGCGGATAATGCGGTGATGTTGATTGATGCGGCTAAGGGTTTGGAGCCTCAGACTCGTAAGTTATTTGAGGTTTGTAAGTTGCGATCGCTCCCTATCTTTACATTTGTTAATAAAATGGATCGCCCCGGTCGTGAACCTTTAGAATTATTGGATGAAATTGAGCAGGAATTGGGTTTAAAAACCTTTGCGGTTAACTATCCTGTGGGCATGGGAGATTACTTTAAAGGGGTCTATAGTCGCCGTAAGAAGGCTTATCACCTGTTTGATAGGGTAGCCCATGGTAAGGGGGAAGTGCCAGAAATGGTCATCTCTGATGGGGATAGTAGCATTGAGAATTATCTGGATGGGGATTTGTACGAGCAAACCTTGGAAGAGTTGGAATTATTGGAAGAAGTAGCCTCGGATTTTGACCTCGAAGCCATCCACGCAGGAAAAATGACCCCTGTATTTTTTGGTAGTGCCATGACTAATTTTGGGGTGCGTTTATTCCTGGATGCCTTTTTGGAGTATGCCCTACCTCCCACCCCCCGAAATTCGAGTTTAGGGGAATTAGAGCCTACTTATCCCGATTTTAGTGGTTTTGTCTTCAAATTACAGGCAAATATGGACGCAAGACACCGTGACAGGGTGGCTTTTGTGCGGGTGTGTACGGGCAAATTTGAAAAGGATATGTCGGTAAACCACGCGCGCACGGGCAAAACTATTCGTCTTTCTCGCCCTCAAAAGCTCTTTGCCCAAGGGAGAGAATCTATCGAGGAAGCCTATCCGGGGGATGTCATCGGCTTGAATAACCCGGGGATGTTTGCCATTGGGGATACTATCTATCTGGGTAAAAAGATTGAGTATGACAAGATTCCTAGTTTTTCTCCTGAGTTGTTCGCCTATCTCAAAAATCCTAACCCTTCTAAGTTTAAACAATTCCAGAAAGGGGTACAGGAGTTGCAGGAAGAAGGGGCGGTACAAATTATGTACTCGAAGGATGATTTTATTCGAGATCCCATTTTGGCGGCGGTGGGGCAGTTACAATTTGAGGTGGTACAACATCGCCTCTTGAATGAGTATAATGTGGATTCTAGGCTTGAGCCGATGCCCTATGGGGCTGCCCGTTGGGTGGTAGATGGTTGGGAAGCCCTTGAAAAGGTGGGTCGTTTGTTTAATACTATGGTGGTTAAGGATGCTCTTGATCGTCCTGTATTATTATTTAAGAACGATTGGAATATTAATCAGGTAGCAGCTGATCATCCTGATTTACGGTTAAGTGCGATCGCCCTTTAAAGTTTGTTGTATGGAGTTTTTGTTATAAATGGGAAAAGGATGACCTTAATTTTTTGATGAAATAGGATTAGTATATGAGTTAATTGATCATGTTCGGAATCATTTATTTCGTTATGACAGTCAATTAACTTTTAGGAATATATATTTAATCATTTAAATAAAATTATTAATTAAATTTTATGAATAGCAAAAAATGGCTGTTAAAATTGACTTTATTTATCATTTTTTGTAACCTTTTCCCTAACTTATCTTCTCCTAATAATTCTCAAATTAGTTACAAAGTAAGGGCGATCGCCTCTGCACAAGAAATCAATCAAGATCCTGCGGTTCTTTATGACGAGAATATGCAAAGGGGTTATCAGGCCACCAATAATCGCCAATATGAAGAGGCTTTGAACTATTTTAGAACAGCCCTCTCCCATCGTCCCGAGGATGCCTATGCTCAAAGGGCGATTAATAATGTTGAAACCATGATGGCGAATCGTGATAACAATACTTGGAACATGGATAATATTTTATTTATGTTACTTATTTCCCTTGTTATTCTCGTAATTATTATTAGTATTACCTTGATTATTATTGGTATAAAAATATTAGCAAATAACAACAATTCTGCCAAGAAAATTTCTCAACGAAAAGTTGAACAATTATCATTAAATAATGATGACAATATTTTAGAAAAAAAAGAGTTATCTAACGCTCAAGGACAACTAGCAAAAAGAATTAATCCTGAAGTCAAAAAACCTAGGGATAAAACCGAAGAATTATTACAAGAATTGGTACAAGGAGAATCGAAAAATAGGAGTAAAATTATTTGGCGTTTAGCTTCAGAAGCCGATTCAAGGGCGATCGCCCCTTTGCTGGATATAATGATTAAAAGTAACTCTCAAGAAAAGACCTTAATTTTAGAAGCCATATCTCAAATTGCATTTAATAGTATTAAACCCATCAATCAAGCCCTAATATTATCCCTACAGGATGATCATGGCAATGTCCGCAAAAATGCCCTCAGAGACATTACCAAAGTGTATGAATTAATCATCCAAATTCAGCCCATTATTACCCAAACAGCTTATAATGATCCAGATCCTGAAGTAAGGGAAATTGCCCTTTTAGCCCTAGAAAAAATTGCCTCCAATCAAAATATGTTGCCCGACGACAATCATCAAGACTATGCCCAAGAAGTCGACGCCACCCTCATCGAAGATAATCGCAATGTCGAATAAATAAGACTTTGAGAGCGTTCATGAAAAAAACCACGAATTATCTTAACTGTCTATTTAATCAAGAAAAATATAGCAAAAGAGAAAAACTTTGTCATAACAGATATAGGTTTCTGAGTTGCTTTTTTTGAAGTATAGTTGTTTTTTGTGAGTATAACAATTAAATGATATACCCACATTTTATATCATTAATTTTTATAAACAAAATAAAATATTTATGGTAGTTGAATAATTTTTCAGTTAAAATTTACCCATAAAATTACCTACTATTAAAACATTTACCATTAACCATAAAAGCTGAAAGTTAATATAATCCCTGTAAATCAGTTTTTTGTGGTAGTAATGAGGGATTGCTGTGTTTGGTTTTGTACAACACCCATCAAAAAATATTCCCATTTTTCTTGAATGACAGGTAATTTTTATTAGACTTGTTGCATTTATATAGATAAATTGAAGTATTGAGCAAATACTTTTATAGGTATTGAATATGCAACATTTCTGATGTAAATAATACCAAGAGGGTTAAATGTATAGCACCAAATATATGCCATTACGTACCACAGTCGGGCAATTAATTGAAGTGGTAAATGTGAGTATAATTAGTCGCTCTCCAATATTATCAAGCTCGGGATCTATTGTATATGCGGAAACCGCTCACGAGATACCACCACCAGGATTTGAACCTCCTCCCATAAATATAGAAGATTTCATGCCTGATGTTCTTGTTAGGGGTGGAGCTCCTGGCACAGGAACATTAACTTTTCCAACTTCTAATCTGGACAATGTAGAGACAGTAGTAGGATTACCTTCTAATGTTACTAATCCTTTTATAACCGTAAGGGCGGGTGGACCAGTTATAGAAGAAAATCAAAAGTCACAGGAATTCTGGTTTGAAATTGAAATAACCCTTGAGACGATGCGTGGAACTCAATGCCCTATCATAGGAGGAATTTTGTTCGGTGGTTATCCTTATCTTCCCTATTACATCACACCTCAAGGCGAAAATTCCGCTAATTTTGGTCTGCCCCGAGAAATTCATGTTTCTTGGGAAGATCACATCCAAACAGGATTTCTTGATGAAAAAGTAGCATTCGTACGACAAGAACCAACCTCCCATAGTGGTTTACACCTAATCGCCACAGGTCCTGTAAAAAGTGAAAAAATCAGAATTCGCTTTGCCGATTTTCCCCGTATTATACGTCGAATTCAACCTGATAGCGATCGCACCGTAGAATTTTGGGGAGTATTCATACCTTACTTAGGAGTTTTTAGCTACTCAGAAGATGTCCGTTATACTCCAAAAGTTCCAGCGGGTTTGTTAGGGGCAGTAAAAATGTCCGACTCATTAGAACAAAGCTATTTCGAGCAGGGAAAATTTCCCCGCCAGATGAGAAACCAAATGAAAAATACATCCACCGATTTTGTTTTCACCCGAACCAATGCCGTGGGATATTTCCCCATGAGTGCCGCATCACTTTTTAATGGTGGTCGCCTATATCAAATACCAAGTGATAATAACCCCTTAAATATCGATGAAATTTTTATCTCGCAAAAAGTTCAACAAAGAGAGCAAGTTCGACTTTATTTTCAACAAACAGAAGAACATCCTCGCTGTCTAAGTGGCATAACTCTCAGTCTGCCCAACCCTAGACAAGTTACATCGTTGACCAATGATAACTCTGGTATCTTCGATTTACTAATTTATGAAGTTGATCCTGTAGAAGGAGTATCACCTATTGCCATGGAATCGGAACGAGATCCTGCCCATGACCAATACAGTAATTTAATTTACTATCAGCAAAACCAAATCTTTGAAGGAGATACCCTCCAATGCCGTTTTTCTCGTCCCACCAACGCCCGTTACTTTGTGGCGGTATTCCACTGTACCAGAGAAGGACACCTCGCATTGACAAAGTTAGAGCTAATTCAATCAGCCCATGTGTTTATTAGTTCTCGTCAATCCCGTAGCCAACAAATGCGCCAACTCAACTTCCGAATGATCGGTAAAGATTTAGCCGAAGACTATAGTCGTCTAGGCAAACATGGATTCAAATTTACCATTGAGCATGTTGTTGGAGGAGAACTAAAAGAAATATTGTTTGAAGCCCGTAGCCTTACAGATTTATTGCAATTATCAGGGGTAAAATTATATGCCAACCAGCGTTACTTAGAAACCGTTAGAGATGTCAGTGTAGAAAGATCAGAAACACTAGATAAAAGTTTTGATCACCGTTATCATTACGGAGGTTCTCAGGGTTGGAAACGCTCTCAAACGGGGGAAGGCACCTCATGGCCTTTTTCATCTTCTCCTCTCACAACCTACAATCCCAATCCAGGACCAGATTCCTTTTATATGAGCAGTAATGCTGAAAGTCGTACCCATACACAACATATTGGTTTTGTGGATGGAAGCAATAACGCCATTCCTAGTTTTGTTACTAAATTACAACGTATATTGAGTGCAACAATTATTGACAGACCACCACAAAATGTACTTTTACAAGGAGATGGCTGGGGTAGTGGGCAAATGTGGCAAGGACTAGATTCTAATCGCCTTACTGATATTGACGGACTGCTAAACTTATCTATCCCACCCATCGATTCAATATTTACAGACATGGTAAATAGAGCAACAGATTTTCTTACCCTAGACGATGGAGTAGATGTAAGCACACTGACCAGTTTTGTGGGGGAAGAAACAGTCCGTAGATATTTTATGTTAAATGGAATTGGATTTAATCTGGGAGTCAACGCAGGTGTATCTTTCATTGTGGGGGGGGGAGTTTCTAAAGGTATTTCTATGACTCCATCATTGCCCACCAGTACCCGCACATCCGCCAATGGTAATACAGGGAAAATTAGTCTCACAGCCAACAAAACAGGTCGTTACTATGCTCAAACCCGTGATGATAGTTATGATGAGTCCGAATCCTATACCGAATACCGAGGAGGACAGCTAAATCGCAGAATAGTACGTGATCTACTTCAGTCAGGCACTATTCGTAATCGAAGAGAAGGGGTAAACTTTCATTGGCAAGAATTACCCTTAGATATTGTGGTGGGTACGATTCCCTTAAACCTCGAACTTCCAGCCCTAACTGACAAATTGTATACAACCCGTGACGAATGGGTCAGAATTCGTTTTGGTAATGGGATGGTTAATGGTTTGAAAAAACTTAGAACTGGAAATATTGGATCTTGTGAACAAGATCTCGTAATGGATGTTTGGTTTGATATGCTTGAGGAGGTAGTAAAAAATGATTATTGATCGTGTTCAACTAGCAGGAATAGACGCTTATCTGCGAGATGCAGAGGATATTAATTTAGCTTCATCCCCCAATAATATGGGAATAACTAAATCTGTTCAACTGGGTATGGGCGTTGACGTTAGTGGCATAAATTTACTGTTAAAAGCAGACAACCTTTTAGAATTAATGTCACGTTCTAACTTGGAAGACAGACCGATGTTAAAGATTACATTACGTAAGGAAATGTTTCCGCAGTTTTATGCGGACCCCTATGCCCATCGTGTACACACCATAGGTGGATATGATGATTTTCACCGTGGATTAATAAGAAATATGCGAGCCATGGAAGTGGAAGGACAAGCAACCCTTGTATCTTTGAATGTGGGCGAGTGTAGTTGGCAAAGTCCTATTTATGTTTTTCCTCAACCGATACAGTTAAAGGGTGCCGCCTGGGAATTAGCAACATCAAGGCTAACACCTTCCGATGGTTTTGGATATGGGGTGACATTGGATATGTGGGTACAAGGACAAGATCCTGAAAATGACTCCCCCACCACCATAGAAATTGTCTCAGAAGGTTCTACATCCCCTTCCCAACCAGAGGACTTACGACATCAAACAAATCTCGAATCCAAGGAAGATATTATTGCCTATAGAATTTTATTCAAAGCCGATGTTCAGTTTGATAGTTACTTAACTGAATTTCAATTTCGCCAAGGACAAAATAATTCATTAGGAAGACCATTACTAAGAAAATTTCATTTATTGGAATCTATTGATTCTACATATACTATTTTCTCTCTCCATGAATTGGAAAGTCAATGTAGTGAATTTTCGATCTTGGAAGTTTCTCCTCCTTTACAAACATTAACAGCTTATCTACCTCTCTCAGCTTTATTGGTGGAAAATGAAAGCATTATTTTGGAAATAAATTCTGATTATTTCTCTATTTGTGAAGCACATTTGAATGCACAAGTTATTGTTCGTCCTCCCATAACAGATAAACAATATGGAGGTAGTAATGGCTGACCTTATAACTGCAGTTATCGAGGCATTATCTGAATCTGCTTCTCAGGGATTAGGAGATCTTGTTAGCCAAAAGATGAATGCTGGCAATGATTCACAAGATATATCCTCTATTCAGTGTCATAGTACACAGTGCCATTATCCACAGGGAAATGCTTCAGGATACAATCATTGGGACGGTGATTTTTTCGATGGAGTGCCTAATCCAGACTCATCACTGCTATTTAATAATCCTCTTGACCACGGTTTTATAGATGATAAAACACCAGTTGACCATGATGATAATACAGGTAATTTAAAGGGGCAGGGGATTGAGCCAAGACAGCCCGAAAAATCGCCCACAAAAGAGCAAACCCCTGTTGATCGTGCTGAAAGCAGTGAGGATATAAATTCGCCAGAATCAGATTATGTTTCAGATCAGGAAATAAATCAAAATGACCGAGCGAATATCGAACAGGGTAATTCTATGGAACAGAAGCTACCAGAGGATGAGCCACAACCAACCGACCGAGCGAAGGCAGACCACAGGGATGATTTTTCTATGGATCCTGAACCTTCCCCCGATGATAGAGCCGATAGTTCTGAGCCAAATCAAGCTAAAAAAGAAAAAAAGGCAAGTATAGAATCTAGAATAGAAGTTAGAGAAGTTACCAATTCACAAGATCCACCATTACCACCATTAAAACGATTTGGATTTCAAAAATTTACGAAAATAACGATGCCGATAGGTGGTCCGTTTAGCGTTGAATCAGGATTTACACTAGGTACTAATGAAAACCTTAGAGAGTTAGGTGTCGCCATTATTTGGTTGATGAATAAATCATCGGTGAGTGATAATTTAGTAAAAGACTCAGTAACGATTAATGGGCGCTTTGGAACAACATTAAGATATCCAAACCAACAGAGAGGAGGACAAGTCAGTCTAGATTCCCGACTATTAGCAAAATTCAAAAAAGAGGCTCCAAATATTTTGGGTAAGGCTGGATCAGGTATGAATTTTGATTTCTCTAATTCTATCCTTTCTCAAAATAATGAAAATCTTTTCCCCTTACACAATAGATTGAGAGCTAGATTGACAATATCACCGTGGCTAGAGCAGCAATTCCAATCATTTAACATCTATTCAAAAGAAGTTACACCTTTTGCACGGATGACAGGAAGTTTAAGAGGAGAATTACTTACAAATTCAGATTTTAATCCAAGGAATATCGAGTTTAATATAAGAAAAACATTAGAGGGAAATTTTGGAGCAAGAATCATAGATCCAAAAGGAAAGAGAAGTAATCCAGTAGAAATTAGTGTGAGATATAGACAGCACCACCTAACCAGAATGCAATATATGCAGGAAGATCAATATAGCCGAGAGAGATCTTTATTACTTATTATTGAAGTACCTTTTTAAGAAAGTATCAAGTAAGTAATGCAAGTTTCCAATTACGAAGTAAATCTAAAGCTCATTTAAAGATGCTTTTCATAGGCCGCCACAATTTTTTGTACCAAAGGATGACGAATAACATCTGCTTGGGTGAGATTGCAGAAACCAATACCATTGACATCCTGTAAAATTTTTGCCGCCACAATCAAGCCCGACTGTTGTTGGTTGGGCAAATCAGTTTGAGTAATATCCCCCGTCACCACCATTTTAGAACCAAAACCAAGACGGGTTAAAACCATTTTTAACTGTGCAGGGGTGGTATTTTGTGCCTCATCAACGATTACAAAAGCATTACTTAAGGTTCTCCCTCTCATATAGGCAATGGGAGCAACTTCTATTTTACCTTTTTCAATCAGTTCAGGAATTTTAATCGGTTCAATGAATTGATACAAAGCATCGTACAAAGGACGTAAAAAAGGATCAACCTTTTGTTGCAAATCCCCCGGTAAAAAGCCCAATTTCTCTCCCGCTTCTACGGCAGGGCGGGTTAAGATAAGTCTTTCACATTCATCATTCAAGAGGGCTTGTACTGCCAAAACGGCCGCTAAAAAGGTTTTTCCTGTACCAGCTGGACCAATACCAAAGGTAATATCATATTTTTGGATAGTTTTAACATACTGTCTTTGTTTAAAAGTTTTAGCTCGTATTAATTCCCCATTTCTCGTACGGGCTAATACTTCTTTTTGGATTCCCTCGTATTCTTCCATTTTATTGGTGTCAAGGGCATGAAACACCACTAATATATCTGACTCGGTGATGGGTTTTGCCTCTAACCAAAAGGCTTCTAATGCCTTGATTACTTCAATACTCCTCGCAACGGGTTTTGCTTTACCGTAGATGGCGACATCTTGCCCCTGTAACGATAAGTTTGCCCCTGTCATTTTCGCTATATATCTTAGGTTTTCTTCTTGTTTTCCTGCAAGGGCGATCGCACTTTCAACACTGGGAAGGGAGATAGTTTGAGAATCTTCTGACATTTAATAATTGAGAATAGAACAATAAAGAACTACTAAAAATATAATTCAAGTTAGCTCCTATAAATCTATTGTAACCTCAGTTTGACGAACAATTGTAGGTACGAAACCAGCAATCCAAGCATATTTACAACCACCATATCAAACTGAGGTTATTAAGTTTTTACTGATTGATTGCTACTTTTTCCACCAGATTAGGGGATTCGACAAATTTATTGCCAAAACGAGGATTAGTAAGGGCAACCTGTTGATATGATTCTGTTACCTGAGCATTGATTGCCACGGTTTTCACATCATATAACTGAGTCGCCAACTTAGGATATAAACCCACCCCAATGATCAAAATCAGGAAAGAAGCCGCAATGAAAATCTCCCTTGGTTTAGCATCCTCATATTTTGCATTCATAGGCAAAATACAATCATTCCCGAAACATACAGGCTCATCATTATCTTCGTCTGTGTTAATGATATTGGTAGGTACTCCCAAATTACACATCAAAGTTTGATCCGAGCTATAAAATAACTGTCTTAACATCGATAGTAGATAGATGGGGGTTAGGATTAAACCTACTGCACTGAGGAGGATAGTTACGGTGCGGAAAGTCGAACCATAAACATCGCTGTTACTATAACCCACAAACACTGCTAACTCACTGACAAAACCACTCATACCGGGTAAGGCTAAGGAAGCCATCGCCCCTGCGGTAAATAAAGCGAAAACCTTGGGCATCACTTTACCTATATTACCCATTTCGTCTAAATACATGGTCTTGGTGCGATCGTAAGTTACCCCTGCAAGGAAGAAGAGTAAAGCGGCAATTAAACCATGGGAAAGCATTTGTAGCATAGCCCCACTAATACCCAAGTCGGTAAAAGAAGCAATACCGATTAACACAAATCCCATGTGAGACACAGAGGAATAAGCTAAACGACGTTTCATATTAGTTTGTCCAAAGGAGGCAAAAGCACCGTAAATAATGTTTACCACCCCGAGGATAACGAGCAGAGGTGCAAAATAAATATGGGCTTCGGATAATAAACCAAGGTTAAGACGAATTAAACCATAGCCTCCCATTTTTAATAATACCCCTGCCAAAATCATAGAAACGGGAGAAGATGCTTCTCCATGGGCATCAGGTAGCCATGTATGGAGGGGGAAAACCGCCAGTTTGACACCAAAGGCAACTAATAAACCACCGTATAGTAATAATTCGAGGGTGAGGGGATAATCTTTTAAGCCTAACTCCACCATGTCAAAGGTAATGGCACCTCCACCGTATAACGCCATCCCTAATCCTGCCACGAGGATAAAAATAGAGGCAAGGGCAGTATAGAGTAAAAATTTGGTGGCAGCGTAGCGACGTTTTTTACCGCCCCAGATGGACACGAGGAGATATACAGGAACTAATTCTAATTCCCACATGATGAAGAGTAATAATATGTCTTGGGCGACAAATACGCCGATTTGGGCCGAGTATAGTAGTAATAATAAAAAGTAAAATAGTTTTGGCTTACGATCTACTTGCCAAGCTGAAAAAATGGAGAGGGTGGTTACAAATCCTGCTAACAACACAAGGGGCATGGATAAACCATCAACAGATACTGCCCAATTTAATCCGATGTCGGGTATCCAGCTATAGCTTTCTACTAATTGTAGGTTGGCATTGTTTGTATCGAATTTTTGCCAAAAAACGTAACACATTAAAATGAAATCGGTTATGCCTATTCCTAATGCATACCATCTGAGGGTTTTTCCTTCTTTGTCGGGGATGAAGGGAATTAATAAGGCTGCGATTAGGGGCAAGGCTATAATTGCGGTGAGCCAAGGAAATTGATCCGCTATCATATACACTTTTATTATATTGTTTTATTTAGAGTGGCAAAATTATATCATAGTTTTGTAACGTTTTGTAAAATTTTGTAAAAAGTTTTTTCTTGTCCTCTGGAAGTTATTGATTTCTGCACCCACAAACGATATTTGTTATCGGTTTTCCGTAAGTCGGAGAGAGATCTTCTGATTTAAAATAGTAGCTATAGTAATAATATCTTAGGTTTTAAGAACAAAATATATGGCTACAAGTAGTAATTTTCGTGGGGCAATTCAAAATGCCCAAAATAAAGCATTAGTAGGTCCTAATGTCATTCCCAATGCGTTACCATTTTTGGGCGGTGGCTTAGTTTTAACTGCTGTGGGTACCTATGGCGGTTTGGGGGTGCTTCGCTCTAACCCCGGTATTTTTATGACCACTTTTTTCGTGGCGTTAGTTGCTGAGTTGATCCTATTTTTCGTGGTCAGAGGCATTGCAGAAAAGGCAAATAATTCTACTGCTCTACCTCTTTTGGCTGTTTATAGTCTTTTGTCTGGTTATACTCTCAGTGGTTTGGTTTACGTTGCGTTAGGCACTGAGGGGGTAGGTATTAATGGCGTTGCGATCGCAGCTTTGGGCTGTGGTGTAACGTTCATTGCCGCCCGAAATATTGGCTCTAATCTATCAGAAGAAGATGGCTTGGCACTGACTAAAACCGTCTCTATGGCGATGATTGGTTTATTGGTGGTGTTAGTAGGACAATTAATTTTTAGCCTTTTTGGGGTATATACTCCTAGTTGGTTAGAGGTTGGTATTTCTGGTTTTGGTGTTTTTCTCTTTGCGGGAGTTTCTGTGGTAGATTTTTATATCCTACCTCGCACCTACAGAGATGAACAATATCTGAGTGCGGCTTTGTCCATGTACCTAACTTACATCAATTTATTCGTGTTTATTCTTCGACTTTTAATCGCCATTAATAGCCGTGACTAAAATAAATTTATATTAATTTATTTTCTCTTAAATAATTAATTAAATGCTCCCTAAATTCTTACTACACAAGAGTTTAGGGTTTTTTGTTAGGTGTTATAAAGTCTTTTATGGTAATTTTATTTACCCAAAAATATTAGTTTTTTAAAATATATATTTTGGTAAACAGGAAATGATAGAAACATTTAACCGAACAATAAATAGACGGATTACCGCTCTATTTTTGCTTTTTATATTTCAAAATATATCGTAATATAGTATTAGCAATAATAAACATTATTTTTTGATAATCGTATTTCCAAAAGCGATTTAAAATACTAAGTCAAATAAGGAGACGAACAATATATGAATGGTAATATCAGAGTTGGGAATTTATTTGGGATTCCCTTTTATATCAACCCCTCGTGGTTTTTAGTATTGGGTTTAATGACTCTTACCTATGGTGGACAACTAGCATTTACCACCGAACTTCCGGGGGTACTTCCTTGGTTAGTGGGTTTATTTGCTTCTTTACTACTCTTTGCCTCAGTGTTAGCCCACGAATTGGGGCATAGTTTTGTGGCGATTTCTCAAGGAATTGAGGTAAAATCCATTACCCTCTTTATCTTTGGTGGTTTAGCATCCTTAGAAAGAGAATCTAAATCTCCGGGAGAAGCCTTTGCCGTTGCGATCGCCGGGCCTTTAGTAAGTATAATACTATTTGCTATCTTTACCGCCATTCAGGTAACTACTCCCCTACCATTGGCTCTTTCCCTTGTTGTCTCCCTATTGGCTTATATTAACCTCATCTTGGCATTGTTTAATATGATTCCGGGATTACCCCTCGATGGTGGTAACGTATTAAAAGCCATTGTCTGGAAAATTACAGGAAATCCTCAAAAAGGTGTTATCTTCGCAGGACGTTTTGGACAGTTTTTTGGTTGGACAGCCGTTATCATTGGTGCATTAGGTACATTAGGAGTAATTCCTTTTGGTAACTTTTGGACAGTCCTAATCGGTTGGTTTTTACTTCAAAATGCAGGTACCGCTGCCCAGTCTGCTAGATTAGAAGATAAGCTAAATCACTTTACAGCTAGTGACGCTATCACCAAAGAAAGCCCCATTGTCAAAGAAAACTTAACCCTCAGAGAATTTGCCAATAACTACATCATTGGTAAACAGCCTTGGCGCAAATTTCTTGTTACCAACGAAGAAAATATGTTAGTAGGGGTTTTAGAAGTAGAAGACTTGAAAAATATTTCTACTCATCTTTGGGGTGAAACAACTATCAAGGAATTAATGAAATCCCATGACGATGTTAAAACTGTCAGTGATACAGAAACTCTTTTGGAAGTAGTTAAAATGTTGGAACAACAAAAAGAAACTGAGTTAACTGTCATCAAAGAAGATGGTACCCTATTGGGATTAGTGGAGAAAAAAGGAATTACTCAACTTCTACAATCTCAAAGATAGATAACCTCAGTTGGGGATAAAAGCTGTCAGTATGGTTAGGTTTCAGGCTTCTAGTTGCAGGGTGCAGTTTATTAATTGTTAATTGTCAATTATCCATTCTTCACACCTTTACAAGACTATAACTTGACCATCGGGCATGATAGCATTAGTCAAAATTGCCCCATCCAAAATTGTGCCTGTTAAATCTGCACCCCGAAGATTTGCACCCACCAGAATAACTCCTGATAAGTCTGCATAGCTCAAATCGGCATTTTGTAAACTAGCTTCGGTTAAGTCAGTAACAAGGTTACTTTGATTGTATTTTCTTTTGCCTAGGTGCGCTCGACATAGCTTTGCACCATTCAAATTAGCTCGATATAAAAGGGCTTGGGATAAAAAACTATAGCTTAAATCGGCATTACTCAGATTTACTTCACTTAAGTTGGTACGATAATCAGAAGAAATACGAAAGTCGGCATAGATAGCCATAACATTGGTTAAATTTGCACCTTTAAAGTTAACGCCACACAAAATAGCTTGAATCAAATTGGCACCTTGCAAATTACTGTCTATCAGATGAGCATTGCTTAAATCTGCATCTCGAAAACTTGCCTGTTTTAAGTTTGCCTGATTAAAATTTGTTCCCCACAAAATAGCTTCACTCAAATCAGCATGACTAAAATTACTATCACTAAAATCAGTTTGCCCTAATCTTGATTGTCGTAAATCACTATGGGCAAAGTTAGTACCAGATAGGTTAGCCTTGATTATTTCTGCTTCTAATAGCTTACTATGGCTAAAGTCTTTTTCTCCGTTGTGATATTTGGTTAAGATTTGTTCTGTGGTTAAATTCATTTGCTGGTGGTGATTAGAGTAAAATGTGAAGGATGCCAATTATTGTGGATACTTTTGAGATGGGTGAAATCTTAATTTCTTATAATTGCATTGTATAGTTAAATAGTTATATAAAATATTCTATGTCGAATGTTAATGATTTAGTTTCTAGTATTATCCCCATTGCCCCAGAAAATTTCAAATCTGGTTTTATTGCTATTATCGGGCGCCCCAATGTGGGTAAGTCTACTTTGATGAATCAATTAATTGGGCAAAAGGTGGCGATTACTTCCCCAGTGGCACAAACTACTCGTAACCGTTTACAGGGGATTTTAACCACCGATGAGGCTCAAATTATTTTTGTGGATACTCCCGGTATTCATAAGCCCCACCATGAATTAGGAAGGGTTTTGGTACAAAATGCGGTGTCAGCAATTAATAATGTGGATGTGGTTTTGTTTGTAGTTGATTGTGCGCAAAAGGCTGGTGGGGGCGATCGCTACATAGCCGATTTATTGCAAAATAGTAATACCCCTGTAATTCTGGGTTTAAATAAAGCGGATTTACAAAAGGGTAATGGAGAGGAAATCGATGCTAGTTATAGGGAAATTTGTCGGGATAATTGGCAACAGGTAAAGTTTTCTGCGGTTAATGGTTTTGGGTTAGAAGAATTACAACAAAAATTAATCACAAATCTTGATTTTGGTCCCTATTATTATCCTCCTGATTTAGTAACAGATCAACCCGAAAGGTTTATTATGGGAGAATTGATTAGGGAACAAATTTTATTATTAACCAGAGAAGAAATACCCCATTCTGTGGCTGTCACCATTGAAAAGATGGTGGAAACTCCTAAGCTAACTAAAATTTATGCCGCCATTAGTGTGGAAAGAAAATCCCAAAAAGGGATTATAATTGGCGATAAAGGTAGTATGTTGAAGGAAATTGGTTCTGCTTCCCGTCAACAAATGCAGAAAATATTAACTGGTAAGGTATATTTAGAGTTGTTTGTTAAGGTTGAACCAAAATGGAGACAATCACGGTTAAGATTAGCTGAATTTGGTTATCAAGTCGATAAAAATTAATATATTTATCGTTTTAATATAGTTAAAATTTATAGTTATTTATTATGTTAGATTTAATAACAAATCCTAGTCCAAATGTAATTTTTTTATTAGCTTTATTACATTGTTTTATCGGTCTATCAGCTGGAATTGTCGCTGATACTAAGGGTTATTCCTTTGCTCTTTGGTTATTGATAGGGGCGATCGCAGGTACTTTTGGATTAATAGCTTCTGTGCGTCTCAAACCCTTAACAAGAGTGAATTAAGGCGATATGACTGTTCAAAAGACGGCATTGCTTAATCATGGTATGAAATATAATTGAATGACACTAAAAATTGAGACTTCAAAATATTATAACTGTCCCCTGTTCCCCGTTCCCTGTTCCCTGCCTCAATGATAAATCATATCTAAAATCAGCAACACCCAAAAAACTGTCAAGGGAATTGATGAAGATTAAACTCCCTTGATTCAACCATCCGAAAAGAAATATCCCCCATCGCCCTTTGAAACTCCTGATCAATTAATGCTAAATCTTCAGGAGGAATACCTTTCCACAACTCCCGAGAAGCCCAAGAAATGACAAAAATAATTTCATCTTTGTGGTTAGGATTGAGCCAAACTTGCTTATCCATAAACCCCTCATATCTTTGTAAGGCATTAGTCCAAATTAATTGATCTTGTGCCAAAAAAAAGCCATGGTAGGAAGAACAGACCTCAAACTTTATCCACTCAATAACCATCCCCTAAACCCTAACAATAAATAATGTTGAGTGTTTTAATGATAGGATAAAAACACCTATATAATTATAAGACTGACTAGAATTTATTGATCCAAATTATGCCTGATTTTTTACCCATCGCCTATTTTGAAGGTAACTTCGTTCCCTTTAAAGATGCTAATATTTCTATTGCTACCCACGCCCTACACTATGGCACAGGTGCCTTTGGTGGCTTGAGAGGTACTATCAACCCTCAAAATCCTAAACAGGTGTTATTATTTCGTTTAGATCGTCACTGCAAGAGATTAAGTAATAGTGCCAAATATCTTCACTACGACTTACCCGCCACAAAAATTTATGATGTCATTAAGGATTTTGTCAGTAAAAATGCTCCCACAAATCCTTTTTATATTCGTCCTTTCGTTTATACCTCCGACTTAGGGGTTGCCCCCCGTTTACATAATATTGAAAAAAACTTTTTTGTTTACGGTTTAGAAATGGGTGATTATTTATCCCCCGATGGTATTAGTTGCAGGATTAGCTCTTGGTATCGCCAAGAAGACCGTAGTTTACCCCTTAGAGGTAAAATCAGTGGTGCGTATATTACCTCTGCGTTAGCCAAGACTGAGGCGGTGGATGCTGGTTTTGATGAAGCTATTTTGATGAACTCCCAAGGTAAGGTATGCGAAGCCACGGGGATGAATATTTTTATGGTCAGAAATGATAAACTAATTACTCCTAGTTTTGATCAAGATATTCTTGAAGGTATTACCAGAGATAGTGTCATTACCATTGCCAAAAATTTGGGCTTAGAAGTAGAACAAAGGGAAATTGATAAAACAGAATTGTTCATTGCCGATGAGTTATTTTTATGTGGTACGGCGGCGAAGGTAACTCCTGTGAAGAGGGTAGAAAATTATCACCTGTCTCCCGAAAGACCTATTACCACTAAAATTAAAGAGACTTTGACTGCTATTACGGAAAATAGAGATCCTAATTATCAAGATTGGATTACGGTTATCGATCTTTAGCCAAAGGAGGTGTTAGGGTTTAGGTTCCAAGATAAAAGTTGTACGATCATATTTGTTGAGGATAATTACTATTAATTGCTAACACCGTTCCTTATTCTTCAGCCTCACTATTTCACTTGTTTATCACATTCTAAGTATTTATTAAAATAATGGAATTTTTTATTAGCACCTTTACAATTTTTACGACTTTAATGTCTTCGGGGGGATTTATTATTGATAGTGCCTTTACCAATGCCATCAAACAAAATTCCGAATCCGTGGAAGAAATAGAGGTAAGGGTGGAGAATGTTCCTACCCACAACATTGTTAAGGGAAAAGTTGATCGAGTGAGGTTGGCTGTGCGGGGTTGGGAATTGCGAGAAAATTTCCGCTTAGATGTCTTTGAGTTAGAAACAGATCCCCTTCAATTTGATTTTGGTCGTATTCGAGAGATTAATGCCGAAACTTGGCGAGAAATTGTCCAGAGTGATATTAATGTGGGTATTCGTACGGTTTTGACGGAAGATGATCTTAATGCTATGGTGCGATCGCCCCGAGCCTTTGAAATTATATCCTCATCCATTCCCCCCTCCGTACCAGAAGGCTTTGAATTAGAAGAAGTTAGTATAAACCTAAGACCAGATCAAAGATTAAGACTAAGTACCGTTGCTAGATCCCAGATGCCGGGGGTAAGAGTAGATTTTAACCTAGAATTTGGCATAGAATTAGTAGCAGGACAAAGGTTAAGAATTGTTGAACCAAGGGGAACATTAAACGGTCGTGCCATATCAGATCAACTATTACAAGGTTTCACCCAAAATCTTAATGCTCGGTTAGACTTAAATGGTTTACAAAGATTTGGTGTCATCGCCAGACTATCAGAATTCAATATAGAAGATGACAATATAGGAATGACTGCATTAATTCATGTTCCTAATCGTTAAAATTAGTTCAACTATAAATATTTAAATATCTATTTTTTACCATGGCAGATAAAAATACTAACCCCTTTTCCTCTTTGAAAAATACCATCGTTGTCGGCGGTGTCGTTCTCGTACTAGGTACTGCCGCCGCCCTACTGGCTTATACTTCCCTCAACAGAGAAACCACCCAGGTTCCTGATCCTACCATCGTAGAACCCACCCAACCAACTGATCCAGAACAACCCACCCAACCCGAAGGACAAAGGGTAAATCTCTATTGGCTCAACGAAAATTTAGAAATTATCCCCCGTACTACCGACTTACCAAGGGCAACCACCCAAGAAGAAGTATTAACCAATGCCTTTAATATGCTTCTACAGGGTTCGGATACCGATGATTTTAGTGCCATTCCTGAAAATACCCAACTGTTAGATTTGGATGTAAGGGAGGATGGAGTTCATGTTGATTTATCCTTTGAATTTACCACAGGGGGCGGTAGTGCTTCTATGGTAGGACGTTTGGGTCAGGTGATATATACCGCCAGTAGCCTTGAACCTGATACCCCTGTATGGTTAAGTGTTGACGGTGAACCTTTAGAGCTTTTGGGAGGCGAAGGTTTGGAAGTAGAACAACCCATGACCAGAGAACTATATCAAGAGCAGTATCAATTTTAAAGTAACCTCAATTCGGGATAAAATTTTCAGGGGTCGGCGGGGAACAGGGAATAGGGAACGGGGAACAGAGGTAAAACAATGGATAATAAATAACTATCATTTCTTACCCCTTGCCTTTTGCCACTTGCCCTAACCTAGGTCATTTCGCCATGGTCTTTTTGATTAAATAGCCTAAATAGAAGCTAGTCAGCACAGTAATAGTCACATCCCAAAACTGAGGCAACATCAACGAGTATCTCTGGGCGATCGCCCCTAAGACAATAAAAAGACCCAAAAATACCGCATATTTATCTCTTTCCTTCATCATAATTTATTGCCAAAATGTGGGATAGTCCCCCACAATAGGGGGATGTATTGGGGGGCGAAACTAAGTTATTTGGTAAGGGGCGATCGCCCTTAGCTCATAAGTTAAAATTATCCCTTAGAAGCCAAAACCTCAGCGGCCGCCTGTCTTCCCGAAATAGTAGCTCCCTCCATACTATCAATATAATCCTGCTGAGTATAACTACCAGCCAAGAAAAAATTATCAATAGGAGTCTTTTGAGCAGGACGATAAACATCCATCCCCGGAGCCTCACGATACAAAGATTGAGCCAACTTCACCACACTAAACCAAGTCATATTAAGCTCCCGAGAAGAAGGAAACAACTTATGTACCTGATCCAAAACATGGTGGGCAATCTTTTCATTACTTTCCTTAATAAAAGGATCTCCCGGGGTTAACACCAACTGTAACAAAGAACCCTCACCCTCACGATAATAATCCCCAGGACTAGACAAAGCCAAATCAGAAAAACAAGAGAAATCAGCATCCGCCGTATAAAGCAAATTATCAATGCCCTCCGCCTTCTCCAACTGACTACGTTTTTGAGGATCATTTAACTCCGTTACCCAACCATCAAAACGTAACTGCACCGTAGCCACAGGCACCGCATCCAACTTATAGATATTGTCAAACTCAGACCACTTACGCCACCCTTCAGGTAACAATCGCTGAATACCCGGCACATCACAAGCACATACATATTTATCCGCTGTTACCAACTCCTCCGTTTCACCGTCAGCAATCAATAACCCCGTTACGTTAGCCTTGCCATTTTCCTCGTACTGAATTTCCCTCACCCGTCGGCGAGTATGAATTTTTACCCCTCTTTCTTCTAAATAATTGACGATGGGCTTGTGTAAATACTCATGGGGAGAACCTTCCAACATCCTGAGTACAGAAGCCTCAGTTTTTGCTGCAAAAAATTGGAAAATGGTCAACATACAACGAGCCGAAATATTTTCCGTATCAATAAAACCCAAAGCATAGGCGATGGGATTCCACATCTTATCCAAACTACCTTGGTTACCCCCATGGCTTCTAAACCAATCCGCAAAACTAACCTTATCTAACTTGCGAATATCTCGCATAGCACCTTCAAAATCCACCAATCCCCTTACAATGGGGCTAGTGCCAAGGGCTAAAGAATTGGCAACTTTATCCACCGCCGAAAGCTGAGAAGTAGTAAAAAAGGCTTTCAAACCATTAAAAGGAGCGCCTGTGATGAAACGAAAATCAAGCTCTCCCACTCTGCCCCCCTCATTGATAAAGGTGTGAGTGTGTTGTTTTAACCGTAAATTGTCGATCGCCCCTACCTTTTCCATCAGAGCAAAAAGATTGTAATAACAGCCAAAAAAGACGTGTAACCCCATCTCAATGTGATTACCATCCTTATCAACCCAACTACCAACCTTCCCCCCCACAAAAGGACGAGATTCAAAAATTTCAACCTCACAACCAGCATCAACTAAATCAATGGCTGTGGCTAACCCTGCTAATCCAGCACCGACGATGGCAACTCGCATTCTTTTTTATCATACTCTTAACTTTTCTTTACACATTATATAACAATAGAAGGCTCTCCATAAAATTTAGTAATACGAACCCCAAAAAAATAAAAGATTTTTTTAAGATTTTGTGAACCTTACATATTAATTCACTGTCTATAGGGGCGTAGTCTTCATTAAGCTACTCCGTACTAATTCATTTACCCAAAACATTAAATAAACATTAATAGGTTCATTTCCTAATGAAAAACATGAGAAAGTATCAAACATTACTATCTAAATTTTCCATCAGTGCCTTTGCCCTGATTTTTGCAACCAATTTTGCCGTACCATCTCACGCTTTATCCTCCTCTGAGTCTGACCTTGAGGCAGGAAAATTAGCCATGATGCACGATGGAGCATCAGAGGAAGAAATGGAAGCAATGGAAGGTAGTGAAACCATGGAAGCCCAAATGGAGATGATGGAAGAGTCATCCATGGAAGAAGAACAAGAAATGGGCTTCAAAGTGATGACAGCAATGTTATCAGGAGATAATGTTTATCCTACCCCCGTGGAAACCAATGCAGGTGGTGTTGCCGTAGCGATTTTGAGCGAAAATAACACCTTAATGGTTTATGGTAGTTTCAACGCTTTAAGTAGCCCCCTCAGAGACTATGAAACCGATCCTGTAGATCCTCCTAATCCTGCTATTACCTCTGCTGTACATTTACATATTGGTACCCCAGAGGAAAATGGTTCTTTTATCCATGCTTTGTCTGTAACTACCTCTGAAGATGGTTTAAGTGGTCTTTTCACTGGTACTTATCAATTATCCGATGAAGAAGTTGAGGCATTAGGAGAAGGAAATTTATACATCGACATTCACACCACCGAAAATCGTGGCGGTGAATTAAGAGGAGTCATCAGAGAATAATAAACTCACCATAGTTAATGAGATTTTCGTAAACTTCTGATGGCTTTAAGGGTGGCTTCGGTCACCTTTTCCATTTCTTCATCAGTGTTAAATCTGCCAATGCCAAACCGTAATGAGGCTTGAGCGAGGGATTTCGGATGTCCTAAAGCAGTTAAAACATGGGAGGGTTTAGTAGATTCAGAAGTACAAGCAGAACCAGAGGAAACCGCAACGGTGGGCTGTAGGGCGAGTAACAATGCAGCACCATCCACACCTTCGACACTAATATTAAGGTTCCCCGATAGTCTTTTTTCCAAATCTCCATTAAGGATAATGCCATCTAGTTGGCTGATATTTTCCCAGAGATAATCCCTCATTTTTTTTTGTTTTTGGTTTTCTTTTTCCATGGAATTCATGGCAATTTCTACCGCGCTACCAAAACCCACAATATTAGGAGTGCATAAAGTACCAGAGCGAATCTTATTCTCTTGCCCTCCCCCCTGAATCTGGGAGGCAATTTTTACCCTCGGATTGCGACGACGGATATACAAAGCCCCAATACCCTTTGGTCCATAAATTTTGTGAGCCGTCAAAGACATCAAATCAATATTCATTGCTTGTACATCTAGGGGAATTTTACCGATGGCTTGAGCCGCATCCGTATGGAAAATAACACCCCTATCATGGCAAATTTGCCCAATGTCTGCCAAAGGTTGTAATACCCCAATTTCGTTATTTGCCGCCATTACCGACACCAAAATAGTATCATCCCTGATGGTTTGCCGTAACAAATCCAAATCCAGTAAACCATTTTTATTTACTGGTAAAAAACTCACCTCAAAACCTAAATCCATCAAATATTCGCAGGGTTCGATTACCGCCTTATGTTCCGTTGCCACGGTGATAATATGTTTTCCCTTATCAAAATAAGCCTCCGCCACCCCTTTAATGGCTAAATTATCCGCCTCGGTTGCTCCACTGGTAAAAACAATTTCATTTTCCTTCGCATTAATTGCCCTCGCAATGATTTCCCTCGCCTTCTTTATCCCTGCTTCAGCTTCCCAACCATAAATATGGGCAACACTAGAAGCATTACCAAAATAATCGGTAAAAAAGGGCATCATCGCCTCTAAAACTCTTTTATCCATGGGAGTTGTCGCATGACAATCTAAATATATTGGACGCATGATCTTAATTGATAATGGATAATGGATAATGGATAATTGAGAATTGATAATGAATAATACATTTATTGTTTATCAACCCCAGTTGATTGTCAATGATGGTTTACCATTGCCTATTGCCTATTGCCTCTTGCCTTTTGTCCATTGTCAATTGCTCTTAGCCCATTCATTAATTTTTTTTTGCAATCTCAGGATATAGCCCAAAATCAGCTAAAATAAAATGTTCATAATCAAATTAACCACTTAACACTATGACTGGAAAAGTAATAGATAGTGGTGCTAACGGTTTACTATTAGTATTACTGCCTTTCGCTCTTGTAACCATGGTGGTTTTTGTCGCCTGGCCCCTAATTGTAGGAGTTTTTGCTTTTGCGTTAGGATGGAAGCTCTGGCAAACCTACCAATGGCAACAACTATCTGCAAAAATTGATCCTTTATTTAATCAATTAGTCAACGCTAATCAAGGATGTTTAACCGTATTGGATATATCCTCAAAAACAGGTTTGAGTGCTAGTGGATCTAAATGGTATTTGGATCGCAAAAAAGAACAATATGGAGCAGTAAAAAGACTTTATGACGACCAAGGAGTTGTTTATTATTTTTTAACAGCTAATACTTTGGGCAGTATTTTTGATGATAGTGAAACTGAATCTGCACCAAAAAAAAGTTTAGTCTCTTCATCTGATGCTCACTCCAAAGGTGAGGCTACCACGGTAATAAGTGAATCTCAGGCTGAATCCCCTGCGGTTGTTGATAGTTCAGCGGATAAAGATAATTCATCGGTGGTACAAGAATCTATTAATGATCGTGAAAGTGATAATTCTTCCGAAGGGGATGAAATACCCACGGCAACACCCCCAGAGGTTATACAATCTGATTTGGGGGAAGTGATCGAAACTTCTACTTTGGTTTTGAATCAAACTGAGTTGGCAAAAAGGTTAGAGGTTAGCCCTAGCACCGTTGGTAAAAGAAAGTTAGATGATGATTTTAGCATCTGGAGTCAAAGTCGAGATCCTGATGGCATTCCTTGGTTTTATAAGGAAGATGAAAAGGAGTTTATTCCTCGGGAGTCTTAATTAATTTTTTTATATATTTGTTTTTTATTATTAATACCCGTATTTCTACGGGTATTTTTTTGTATATTTTTGTAACTAAAAATAAAGTTTAAATAACTTTGGCGAGAATTTATTAATAATAAAGGTATTCTCAAAATAAGATCATATAATAAAGACAAATGACTCAAAAACATTATTAAAATTGTTTATATTATTTAACTTATAGGGGTTGTTTTAAAATTAGTAAACTGAATTAAACTATTGATAAAAAGAGCTTCAATAATTGTTTTTTGGGTACAAATTATCGTTATTTTTTGTGATTTGAAGAGGAGCTTTATTTAATTTAACCCCTAGTCTGAGGAGACAAGAAAATGCTCATAAGTGATATACTTAAACGCTACAATCAGGGCGATCGCGACTTTAGAGAAATAAATTTAAGTAAAAGTAATTTAAGTGGAATGAACTTGAGTTATGCGAATTTATCTCGTTCTAAATTAACAGAAGCTCATTTGGCATGGTCAGATTTACAACGATGTTTCTTATTAGAGTCAGACTTAAGGGGTGCTTTTCTTTATGGTGCAAATCTTAGTTTTGTGAAACTTAAAGAGGCTTTATTAGTAGGTGCTGATTTAACTAAAGCAGATTTAAAAGGTGCTCAACTGCATAAGGTAAATTTACAAGGGGCGACCCTCAGCGGTGCGGTATTAAATTGGGTAAGTCTTTACATGGCAAATTTACCGGGGGTTAATCTGTGCGGTGCAAATTTGGAGGGAATTAATTTAAGGGGTGCAAATTTGGAAAGGGCGAATTTGAATTGGACTAACTTAAATGGGGCGAGGTTGAGTGGTGCTAATTTACGGGGTGCGAAACTTTATGGAATTAAGTTGAAAGGAGCTTTTCTCAATGGTTTAGATTTACATGGTGTTAATTTTAGTGCCATGGATTTGGAAGAAACTAAAATGAGTGGTATGAAGTTATACGGTAGTAATTTTAGTGGTAGCAATCTACAATCGGCTTTTATGCGCCGTAGTGTGTTGGATAAGGCAAATTTAAAAAATGTGGTGCTAAATCAAGGGCAGTTGAAGGGGGCTCAATTTGTTCAGGCAAACTTGATGAAAAGTGATTTGAGCGAAACGGATTTGAGGATGGCGGATTTAAGTTTTACTAATCTGAATTTGGTGAATTTAAGGGGTGCTGATTTGACCAATGCTAACCTGCACGGTGCTTATCTTTGGAGTGCTTGTCTTGATGGTGCCATAGTTAAGGGTGCTAATTTCACAGGGGCAAACTTACGGGATGCTGATTTATCAGGCACAGACTTATCAGATGCGATTCTGACAGGGGCGACTATGCCTGATGGTAAAATTCACGTTTAGAGGCGACGGGCGATCGCACTTTCCCAAGTATCAACCATAATAGTAAGATTAAGATTAACTAGGGAAATACTAGAAGAATTAACCTGTAAACTATCACCTTGTACAGAACCAATTTCCTGCCAATTATTAGCTAAATTATCGGTCAAAAACTGTTCCCATGCCATCTTATCTTCTGGGGAAACGGAAACAATAATGGCACTAGCCAACTCCCCAAACAAAGCCGTATCCAGACGACCAGCAAAAGCAGGTAAATTGATTACAGCACCCAAACTGCCACCGATACAACATTCAGCGAGGGCAACCGTTAAACCACCCTCCGCACAATCATGGGCAGATTTCACCAAACCATGACGAATCCCTTCACGACAGGCTTTTTGTACCGCCTTTTCTAAATCAAAATCGAGAGCAGGGGGTTTTCCAGCGATGGTGTCATGGATAGTCGCTAAATATTCAGAAGCCCCCAAACTAGGATTAAAAGCCCCTAAGAAATAAATTAAATCCCCATCTTTTTGCCATCCTTGTCCCGCAATTTTGGTAATATCGGGAATCAAACCCACCATCCCAATGACGGGGGTAGGATAAATGGGTTGAGGATTACCTTCGCTATCCACTGTTTCGTTATACAGGGAAACATTACCCCCCGTTACAGGGGTTTCAAACTGACGACAGGCTTCGGAGATACCACTACAGGCATGGTGTAACTGCCAATAACCGATGGGCTTTTCAGGACTACCAAAATTAAGGTTATCTGTTACCGCAATGGGTTCGGCTCCCACACAGCTAAGGTTACGGGCGGCTTCTGCCACTGCCAAAGATGCCCCTACATAGGGATCAAGATAGACATAACGGGGGTTGCAGTCAGTGGTTGCCCCAATACCCGTTTTTGCTAATTGAGGTTTTCCATTTACAGGACGCACCCGAACAATGGCGGCATCAGCGCCCCCAGGGAGCATCACGGTATTGTTTTGTACTTGGTGATCGTATTGACGATAAATCCATCGTTTAGAAGCGATAGTAGGCTGATCTAGGAGAGTTGACAGCACTTCAGACCATTTTTGACCTTTGACCCCATTCTCATCGCAATCAGGCAATTCTTTCTCATGCCAAGCCCATGCCTTTTGAGCATATTCGGGAGCTTCGGATAATAACTCGTGGTGATAGACGGGGGTATTGTCAGCTAGGGCAGTGGAAGGCACTTCAGCGGCGATGGTTCCTTGGTGGAGAATGCGCACGATTTGCTCCTCGATTACTTCCCCTGCCACTACGGCATGGAGTCCCCAACGCTCAAAAATATCGATTAATTCTTGCTCTCTGCCTTTTTGAGCCACAAATAACATTCTTTCTTGAGATTCGGAAAGCAGGTATTCATAAGGAATCATGCCCGTTTCCCTTGCAGGAATTTTGTCTAAATCCAACTCGATGCCTAACCCTCCCTTGGCGGCCATTTCTGAGGTAGAACAGGTAATTCCTGCCGCGCCCATGTCTTGGGCAGCGACCACTGCCCCCGTTTTAAAAGCCTCCAAACAGGCTTCTACGAGGGATTTTTCCAGAAAAGGATCTCCTACTTGGACTGCGGGGCGATCGTCCATGGAATCATCCGTTAACTCCGCACTGGCGAAACTAGCTCCCCCCATACCATCTCTCCCTGTGGTCGAACCCACATATAAAACAGGATTACCTACCCCAGAAGCCCCTGATTTAACAATGGTTTCAGTTTCCATCAAGCCGATAGCCATGGCGTTAACGAGGGGGTTTCCTTTATAGGCGGAATTAAAGTAAACTTCTCCTCCCACAGTGGGAACTCCGATACAATTATGGGTAATGATTCCTGAAGTAGTTACAAATAAATGGGTATTATCAACCTCAATATCATACACGGGGTAATTTTCAACCTCTTGAACTTCGATGTCTTTTATTTTGACAAAGGCTACTTGATTGGAAACATGATAACGAGGGAACGAATGTTTATTGCCTTGATATTTTTCTAAAGCAGAGACTAATTGTTGATTTCTTTCTTCACTAAAAACCTTGACAAATTTAGCTAAATTATCAACGTTATTAATTTCTAGGTGCCATTGGGGTAAAGATTTATACTGTCTGCCTTCAATGGTAGATATTTGGGCAGGTTTACGGTAAATATAAGGAACTACCCCTAAATTTTGTAATAAAAATATTGTTTGTTCAAATAGTTTTTGGCTAGTTGTGGCAAAACCTATTTTGGCGTGATTACCATTGGTTTTTGTGGTTAATGAACCATCCCCTCTCAATAAACCTTTCAATCCTTCTTCTTGTAATGCAGGTGACCAAGTAAAGAAACAATCAGGGAAGGCTTTGAGGGGTGCTTTATGTCCGCATTGCCAAACTTCTTTTAAGAGATGTCCTAGTAGCCAAGAAGTAGTATAAACAGCAAAAGTTGATTTTCTTTCTTCAATACAGGCTTTTAAACCTAATTTTTCAATTAAGTTAATGACATCTTCCACATATTCTTTTTCATGGAGTCCAAAAGTAAAGATGATTTTGTAAGTGTTACCATTTTGAGAAACACAACCTTCTGACAAGTAATAGCCTAATAAACGGGCAAAATCTTCATTTATTTTTAAAACCGCTTTCATATAATTAGCTTTACCACTACGGCGATAAAGACGTAATTCTGAAGGTTCAATGTTAACTAAGGATTCTAGTTGACGATAAAGATTAATGGGTAAATATCCCTGTGTGAGATAACGGTGTCTTGGTTCTGCATTAGGTTCGATTTCCTTGAGTTTTCTTTTTAAGGCTTCGCTTTGTAATTCACACCAATGATCTGGAAAATCGACATAAACGTCGTTAAATTCTTCTCCTAAAAGGGAAATTAAGTTTAAATCTTCTGTTTTTGCTTCATTAACGGGTAAATTTAGTAATAAAGGTATTAAATCTCCTTTTTGTAGTTCTTTGGCATCTTTAATTTGCCATTGTCCGTTTTGCGCTACTAACTGGGGATGATCTGGGGTGAGGGTAATTTTTCTGCCTAAAGCCGTTTTGAGGGTGATTAGTTGGTTCGTGAATCGTTTATATATACGGCGAATGGGTTGCCAAGTGGTTTCTTGGGTTTCTTGGTTAAAGGATAGGGTTTCAACGGATTTTTGTAGTTCTAAGGTATCCTCATGGGTATCTGATAAATGTTTTTCTACAAAGTTGCCAATGGTGTCAAAATGTATTCCTTTCTCATCACGCCATATAAGGGTTTCTTCTGCAATCAAACAGTTGCCGTAATGACTTATACCCTCTACTACTCCTTGAAAAATTCTCTTGGTGTGGGGATTATCTAAATTACCAAATCGAAGGGAGTTGAGAATGGCGATGGGACGCGCCCCCATGGTAAAAATATCTCTGAGGATACCCCCTACCCCTGTGGCGGCACCCTGGAAAGGTTCGATCGCACTGGGATGATTATGGGATTCAATCTTGAAGGCGACCTGTAAACCATCACCAAAATCTACCACCCCGGCATTTTCCCCCGGCCCGACCAAAATCCTTTCTCCTGTGGTGGGAAATTGGGAAAGGAGAGGGCGGGAATTTTTATAACAACAATGCTCTGACCACATTACCCCAAACATCCCTAATTCTGCTCGGTTGGGGTGTCTGCCTAAACGTTGGACAATATCTTCATATTCAGAGGGTTTTAAACCTTCGGAGGCGATTTCTTCAGGGGTAAAGGGCGCTGACATATATGGTTGCTTTTTTCGTAATTTAACGCCTACATTATCCCATATTCACATATCTTAATCAAACTTTTTCTTTATTTCGTCCCTACCGATAAAAGAAAAAAGGAGCGTTAAACACCCCTTTTTTGACATTAATTAATATTGAGGTACAGAAGGATCAACTTCTTCACTCCAGGCAGCAATACCACCTTTGACATTAATTCCCTCAATTCCTGCCTCTTTCAAAATTTTCAGAGCCTTCGCAGAGCGTCCTCCTAGCTTACAATGGGCAATGAGACGTTTATCTCCCACTAACTCCTTAACTTTTGCGACTCCGTCACCATCTTCAATATCAGGTAAAGGAATCAGGGTAGCATGGGGAATTTTGGCGATCTGATATTCATTGGGATTACGCACATCAACCAATACGTAATCATCGGCATTACTATCCAATAATTCTTTTAATTCAGTTACAGTCATTTCCTGCAACTCTGCTTCGCTTTGGGTGGCTTCTGCAGCCGCTTGGGGAATGCCACAAAACTGTTCGTAGTCAATGAGTTTTTCGATGACAGGGCGCTCGGGATTGGGGCGTAATTTCAATTCCCTAAATTTCATACCCATGGCATCATATAGTAATAATCTACCGCTTAGGGTTTTGGCAGGATCAACTCCTAAAATAATCTTAATGGCTTCGGTGGCTTGAATTGTACCGATGATGCCACATAAAACTCCTAAAACTCCTCCTTCGGCACAAGAAGGCACCATTCCTGGCGGTGGTGGTTCGGGATATAAGTCACGATAGTTAGGTCCCCCTTCGTAGTTGAAGACGGTGGCCTGTCCTTCAAAACGAAAGATAGATCCATAAACGTTAGGTTTGTTTAACAATACACAGGCATCATTGGTAAGGTAACGGGTGGGGAAATTGTCTGTACCATCAATGATTACGTCGTAGGGTTCAAGAATTTTGAGGGCATTTTCTGAACTCAGACGGGTTTCGTATAAGTCAACCTGACAGGTAGGATTGATTTCTAAAATACGATTTTTGGCGGATTCAATTTTGGGTTTTCCTACCCATGAGGTTCCATGAATTACCTGTCTTTGGAGGTTGGAATGATCTACCACATCAAAATCAACTATACCAATCCGCCCAATACCAGAAGCGGCTAAATATAGTAAAAGGGGTGAACCTAATCCCCCCGTGCCGATACAGAGTACACTCGCTGCTTTGAGACGTTTTTGCCCTTCCAATCCGACTTCGGGCAAAATTATGTGTCGTGCATAGCGTTCGTACTCATCTTTATTCAGTTCTATAGAGTCTAAATTAGGATTGAGCATTTTTAAAATTTAATATTAGCAGAAATTTTTTCTGTAAATGATTATTTTAACAAATTTCAGGTTAGGGGGTGATACCATCATAGGGCGTTGAGATTGCTAATTAATTTAATTTGAGCTTTGATTAGGCAAGGTAAAATGAAGTTAGGGAAATTATTATAATTGTTAAAAATAAAATGACTCAAACTATAGATAATCAAAAATATCGGGCAATTTTAGCCCCTAACTCTGAAAATATAACTTTTGAGAGTAATGGGTTTAATGATTTTTTGCAGGAAACTTTTGCCCTCACTAAGCGTCTTTTCATTCAGTTACAACGTCGCCCTTCTACCCTCGTGGCGGGGGTTATTCAACCTTTTATGTGGTTAATTTTATTCGGTGCTTTGTTTTATAATGCTCCCCAAAGTTTATTTGGTGATGATTTTAGTTATGGGCAGTTTTTGGCTCCGGGTATCATTGTTTTTACGGCTTTTTCTGGGGCTTTGAATGCAGGTTTACCCATTATGTTTGATCGAGAATTTGGCTTTTTAAATCGGCTATTAGTCGCCCCCCTAGCCTCTCGATTTTCCATTGTGGCCGCTTCGACTATTTATATTATTAGTCTGAGTTTGATTCAAACTGCCGTAATTATTACTGCCAGTGCTTTTATTGGGGCTGGTTTACCTAGTTTGACTGGTTTAAGTGCGATCGCCCTTATAACTTTCTTAATAGTTTTAGGAGTGACAGGATTAAGTCTAGGACTAGCTTTCGCCCTACCTGGACACATCGAACTACTCGCCGTAATATTTGTAATTAACTTACCTCTATTATTTGCAAGTACAGCCCTTGCCCCCATGGCATTTATGGCAAACTGGTTACAAATCATCGCCAGTCTTAACCCCCTAACCTACGCTATCGAACCCATCCGCTATATTTATCAAAATGGTGACCCGAACTTAGCTAGTATAGTGATTAACACCCCTTGGACAGAAATTAACTTCGGCGTTGTACTACTGCTACTATGTGCCTTTGATGCCCTGATTCTCTTGGCAATCAAACCCCTATTAAGTCGCCGTTTTGCTTAATCTTCCATGTAAATTAATATTAGGAATAATTCAATCATGAAAAACAAACTCTTATACACAACCATCCTTACGGCAGGTTTAGTTATTGGTTATGGTAATCTTGCCCAAGCCCAAAATATCAATACCAGTCCACAAGATAGTATGTTCCAATCCAACGAGCAAAACTCCCTCTTTGGAGACAGTATCAATCCCATGCAGTTAATTCACAATGCTAATATGATGAATCGTATGAGTGGAGGCACTTCCGCCGAAGATTCTAGCAGAAATATTCGTAATGCCGCCCAAAGTTTTAGGGAAAGACAACTGCAAAGAATGAGAGAAATGGAACAACAAAACAACAATTCTGGGGAAATAGAATTAGAAAACCAACTCTAATATCACCGAAAAATCCCCCAAGTTGGGGGATTCAGGGAACAAAACAATAATAAGGATTCATCCTAATTTTAATATTGGTTCACCGTAGAACTATTGGTTTTGGCAAAAATCATTCTACCTGCCGAAGTTTGCAAGGCTGAAGTTACCGTAACCCTCAACTCTTCCCCGACATGGTCATTGGCATCCTCTACCACTACCATAGTACCATCATCAAGATAACCAATACCTTGACTGGGTTCTTTTCCATTTTTCAAAATTTTTAAATCGATATAATCCCCCGGTAAATAGATAGGGCGAATGGCTTGGGCCAAATCATTGATATTGAGGATCAGAATTTTCTGTAAACTAGCCACCTTACTTAAATTAAAATCATTAGTGATCAAAGTGGCGTTAATATCATGGGCAAGATGTAATAGTTTTGCATCTACCGTTGCCACATCTTCATATTCTTCAGGGTGAATAACGATGATGTCAGGGTATCTTTCTTGCATTTGATTAAGAATATCTAATCCCCTGCGCCCTCTGACTCTTTTTTGGTCATTGGTTGCGTCTGCTAATTGTTGTAATTCTTGTAAAATAAACTGTGGTACTAAAATCTGCCCTTCGATAAAACCTGTATCCAATAACTGTTGAATACGTCCATCAATGATACAGCTAGTATCAAGAATTTTGGTTGCTACGGGTTTTAGAGTACCTTCTGCCACTAACATCGATTCGATGCTATTAGGGTTAATTAATCTTAGGAAAGTTCTACCATGGGTGTCCGCAAGGGATACTCCTAACACGGCAAAAATAACACTGCCGAGTATTGCCAACATGGGTTTAAGGAAACTAAATTCGCTAGGAATTGGTAGGAGGAAGATGGGTGCTAACATTAGGTTAGCCAACAATAAACCTAGTACCAATCCGATCGCCCTTGTTATAATTACTTCTATGGGAGTATTGCGGATTCTTTGTTCTAAACGGCGATAAGTGGTTTGAGCCACTAAACCCATGGCTAAACCGATGATAGAAGCAAAACCTGCGGCTAACCATCGAAGGGCTTGAATGTTGGAAACTTGTCCTTGTATATCACCGGGCAAAACTTGGACTATATCAAAGCCAACCCCTGCAAAGGCAAGGACAAATATAAAAATAATAATAGCGTCAATCATAATAAATAGGTTGATCCTTGTTTGGATGCAGATAGTTAATTATATCTTTCAATAACGAGTACAATTGATAATTAAGCTAACTCTTAATCTATTTTAACTTTTCGTTGCGATTTCCGAAGTTCGGTTGATGTTATCTATGAACAATGAGAAGAAAAAATTTATTCATTGACCATCGGTCTTTTTTAATGGGGTCAATGGGGGTTTAAAATGGTACTAGATATATGTGAACTATTCTTATTCTCTTTATTTAAAAAACATTAACCTATGGATCTAGTTGCCCTCCAGAATACTTTAGATAATATTTCTTTTGCAGTATTATTCGTTACAATGCTTTTATATTGGGTAGGTACGGCTTTCCCTACTTTTACTTGGTTGCCTAAATTGGGAACTACGGGAATGATTATTGCTAACTTGGCGATCGCCACTTTATTGGGTGCAAGATGGATTGAGGGAGGTTATTTCCCGTTGAGTAATCTTTACGAATCCCTCTTTTTCCTCACTTGGGGTATTACGGTAATTCATCTTATCGCCGAGAATATGAGCGGTAGTCGCTTAGTGGGTGTTTTTACAACCCCCGTTGCCATGGGAATTACAGCTTTTGGCACCCTTTCTTTACCCTCAGAAATGCAACATAGCGAACCCCTTGTCCCTGCCCTCAAGTCCAATTGGTTGATGATGCACGTCAGCGTGATGATGTTTAGTTACTCTGCCCTTATGGTTGGTTCTCTCATTGCGATCGCCTTTTTAATCTTAACCCAAGGAAAAGAAATCCAATTAAGAGGAAGTTCCGTCGGTACAGGGGCATATCGTAACGTCAAAAAATTAAACCTAAAATATAACAGTGAATCAGTGCAACCCGACTTAACCAATAATCAAGGAGGTACCGCTGTACTCACAAAACCAGTAGAAAGTACCATTTCCCTTTCCCCCGAACGTCTAAACCTCGTAGATACCCTCGATAACATTAGTTATCGCATTATTGGTCTAGGATTTCCTCTGCTCACCATCGGTATTATATCAGGTGCTGTGTGGGCAAACGAAGCATGGGGATCATACTGGAGTTGGGATCCCAAAGAGACATGGGCGCTCATTACTTGGCTTGTGTTTGCCGCCTACCTCCACGCCCGAATCACCAAGGGTTGGCAAGGAAAAAAACCTGCGATTCTCGCCGCCAGTGGATTTTTTGTCGTTTGGATTTGCTATCTTGGAGTCAATATTTTAGGAAAAGGACTCCATTCCTACGGTTGGTTTTTTTAGGTTAAATATCGAGAGAAGCCCCACACCGTAAATAATATACCGCATAAAAAAGTTTCGTGTGGGACGATTCCCTCGAGAAATCCCTTGCATTGACCAAAAATCATGGGATACAAGCCCCGTCCTTCTAGGACGGCTTTTCTTGATTCTTAATATATTCCTTGAGAATTTCCAATGGCGCACCTCCTACTGAAATAGCAAAATAACTAGGACTCCATAAAGATTCTTTGTGTGGTTTTTTATATCCAGCTTGCCCATAACGACGACTAGAAACGCCTTTTAACGCATTCACTATTTGAGAAATAGACAATTTTGGTGGATATTCAATCAGTGCATGGACGTGATTTCCTTCCCCATTGAATTCGATCACTTGAAAATCCATTTTTTCAGCAACCTTTTTAAACGACTTTTCAATCAAATCAATACTATCTGATGTGAACACAGACTTACGATATTTAGTCACGCAGACCAAGTGTATTTTTAAATCTGTAACGCTGTGTCTTTCTATTCTAAATATAGTTGCCATTTTATGCAGACCAATATATAATGTAAATACAGACCAATTATATCATTAATCATGAAAGCTAGGTATCAATATCGTTTTTATCCCACAGACCAACAGCGACAGAGTTTATCTCAGTTGTTTGGTTGTGTCCGTGTGGTTTGGAACGATGCACTGGCTATTTGCAAGCAGTCAGAAAAGTTACCGAGTAATAACGACTTGCAAAAGTTGGTAATTACTCAAGCTAAAAAGACTGATGAACGTAGTTGGCTGTCTGAAGTATCAAATATTCCATTGCAACAGTCAGTTGCAGATTTAGGGGTAGCTTTTAAAAACTATTTTGATTCCATCAAAGGCAAGCGCAAGGGCAAAAAACTAGGCTATCCCAAGTTTAAAAAGAAAGCCAATCAACAATCAGCACGATTTAGAATCGGCGGATTTTCCATAAAAGGAAATGAAATTTATCTTGCTAAAATTGGCAATGTTAGCCCTATTTGGTCTAGAGAATTACCAGCGCCACCTACTTCAGTTACAGTAATTAAGGATTGTGCTAATCGCTATTTTCTTAGCTTTGTAGTAGAAATTGAACCAGTTAATATTGGTGCTAAGAACCAAAGCATTGGTATTGATTTGGGAATCAAAACTTTTGCGGTAATGAGCAATGGTGAAAAAGCTGAAAGTCCAGATTACTCATTGCTAGACAAAAGAATTCGTCAACTCCAAAAAAAGTTAGCACGGCAACAAAAAGACTCACGACGAAGAAACAAAACTCGAATCAGGATTGCAAAACTGCATAATCAAATTGCGGATACCCGTAAAGACTTTCTACACAAATTATCAACCAAGGTCGTTAGTGAAAACAAAACTATCGTCTTGGAGGATTTGAACGTGTCGGGCATGGTTAAAAACCGTAAACTTTCTAGAGCGATTAGTCAGCAAGGGTGGCGAGAGTTTAGAACTTTGTGCGAAGCAAAATCTGATAAATTTAACCGTGAGTTCTTGGTAATTAGTCCCTGGGAGCCAACCAGCCAAGTGTGTTCAGAGTGCGGTTATCGCTGGGGAAAACTTGATTTATCTGTTCGTACCGTCAAATGTTTAAATTGCGGCACGGAACATGATAGAGACGAGAATGCAGCAAAAATGATAAACAAAGTCGGGATAGGGCATTGCCACGACTCTAAACGGACGCAGAGACAGAGTAAGACTACTTCGGTAGCGTCAGTCCGTGAAGCGTCAAGAATCACCGCTCCTTTAGGACGGTGAGTATGTCAAAGGGGATTTGTTTATTTCTAGGTAATGTCGAAACTCTGAAATGGTCACAAAAATAAACAAAATGTGTTAATCTCAATCTGTAATCACACACTTTTTCCCGAACACAAAATATCCCCCTGCCCGAGAAATAGGAAATAATTTTGTAACCTTATTGTATTATTAATAAAACTTGTATCAATGTAAGTTTAGAGTGCCAAAAAATAACTAATTAGTAAAACCTTAACTGGTAATAATCTTTTTCCCCTGATCTCAAGTAATCACCCCTCCATTCAAAATGCAAATAGTCAACCGTCGGCGCAAATCAAAAAACCCAGTCAATCCCAGACCTTACACCACCCTTTCCAACATTTCCCAACAGAAAAAGAAAAAATGGTTAACGGTGGGACAAAAAGATCAACCGATCATGATTCTAATCTTGGTCAGTTTGTTCCTCTTTGGTGGCATTGCCTCTCGACTTGCCTATCTGCAAATTATTCAGGGACAAGAATTTGCCCAAAAAGCCACCAGTAATCGTACCAAAATTATTCCCCAAGCCCCTGTCAGAGGCAATTTATTTGATCGTCAAGGAAGAATTTTAGCCTCCACTCGTCTATCTCATTCTGCCTATTTATTACCTCGCATACAAATACAACCGAACTGGGAAGAGGTTAAGGTTGAACTTGCCACCATCCTCAACATACCCCCCGAAGAATTACAAGAAAAGCTCAAAGGCGAGAATTTAGACAGTCCCACCCTCGTTAAAGTAGGTAGTAACCTTACCCCTCAACAAATAACGGCGATCGAAGAAAATAGACAAGTATTAGGAGACGTAGAATTAAATATTGATAGTATCCGTCACTACCCCAACAATAGAATAGCCTCCCACGTACTAGGTTATACCCGAGAAATAGATGCCCAAGAATTAGAACAACTCCGCAGTGAGGGTTATCGCTTAGGGGATGTTATTGGCAAAATGGGCGTAGAGGCAGGATTAGAAAATAAACTGAGGGGAGAATGGGGCGGTATTGTCCTCGAAACCGATGGTGCAGGAAGAGTAGTCCGTAGAGTCGGTATGCAAGAAGCGGTATCTGGACAAGACATACAACTAACCTTAGACCTAGAATTGCAAAAAGTGGCAGAAGAAGCCCTCGGCGCCCGTCGAGGAGCAGTTGTAGCCCTAGATCCCAATACAGGGGCAGTTCTTGCCATGGTTAGTTATCCGGGCTTTGATCCCAATATTTTCTCAGATCGAATCACCGATGAAATTTGGCGAGAAGTCCAAGGACAGGGCAACCCTTTTATTAATCGCTCCATTGTTGGCTTTCCTCCTGCTTCCACCTTCAAGGTAGTTACCGCTGCGGCTGGAATGGAAACAGGGAAATATCCCCCCAATACAGTGTTACCTACCTATGCCTTTTTGCGTCGGGGGGGCATGGCATTGGGGGAGTGGAATCGTTCAGGTTTTGGCCCGATGAACTATATTCGCTCCATGGCGTGGAGTAGTAACACTTTTTATGGTCAAATAGGCTATGGAGTAGGGGGAGAAAATTTAATTGAATGGTCACGCAAATTTGGTTTTGGTAGTAGGACCGGTATTGAATTGAGGGAAGAAACCCCCGGTTTAATTGCTGATAATGAATGGAAACAAAGAAGATTTAATACAGATTGGACAGCAGGGGATACGATTAATATGTCCATTGGGCAAGGTTTTACCCTTGCTACCCCTTTACAGGTTGCGGTGATGTTTGCAGTACCAGCCAACGGTGGTTATCGGGTAACTCCCCATTTGGAAAATGATCCCGAAACTTATCTAGCCAGACGGGAATCTTTAAATATGAAGCCCGAGACTATTAATACCCTTCGACAGTCTCTCAGAGCAGTGGTTACTAGCGGTACTGGTGGAGGATCAGCTGTGCCGAATATAGCCGTCGCAGGTAAAAGTGGAACCGCAGAAGCCCCCCCTGGAAAATCCCATGCTTGGTTTGGTGCCTATGCACCTTATGATGATCCTTCCATTGTGGTGGTGGCTTTTGTGGAGCATTCTGGCGGTGGTGGTGGTGCGGTGGCTGCGCCCATTGTACAAAGGGTTTTATCGGCTCATTTTAATGATAATAATAATTAGTATGGGAAAAAAGTGGGAACTTGATGGGGCTTAAGTTAGTCCATAGACATATTAGCAATCATTTATTTGTTTAAATATTATGTCTAAATTCAATTCTTATAAAGCAGGTACTGCCTTATTTTTATCTCTTACTCTTGGTTCTACTTCTACTTTGCCCTTAACTACGGCTTTACTTAATCCCGCACCTGTAATGGCTCAGACTACCCAGTTTAATGATCTTTCTCCTAATCATTGGGCTTCTGAGTTTGTGACGGCGTTGGTACAAAGGGGAGTCATTGCTGGATTTCCTGATGGTACTTTTCGCCCAGAGGCACCTGTAACGAGGGCTCAGTTTGCGGCGATGGTTCAAAGTGCGTTGCCTCAAGATGCTATTCGTGGGGGTATTAATTTTAACGATGTTCCTAGCAACTATTGGGCTACGGGGGCGATTAATAATGCTTACCGCATGGGCTTTTTGTCGGGTTATCCGGGTAATGTGTTCCGTCCTGAGCAAAATATCCCCCGTGAGCAGGTGTTGGTTTCCTTGGCCAATGGTTTAAATTATTCCCCTACTAATAATGTTGATACGGTGGTGGGATTTTTCAATGATTCCAATGCTATTTCGGGTTTTGCGCGATCGCCCATCGCCGCTGCCACGGAGAATAGAATTGTGGTCAACTACCCCAACACCAGACAGCTAAATCCTACCCGTAATGCTACCCGTGCAGAGGTTGCCGCTTTTATTTATCAGGCATTGTCTTCTCGAGGACAAGTGGCAACTTTAAGCTCTCCTTACATTGTCAGCCAATTACCTGTGGCTACGGATAATCGTGTGATGGCAGGTACTCAAATCCCTGTGACTTATGAAGCAGAAAAAATCCTCTTGACACAAGATGAAACCGTGCCTATTAGTCTTACTATTCGGGAAAATATTGTTAACAGTTCCAATGTTGTGGTTATTCCCCGTAATAGTGTAGTGGTTGGTCAACTTCGTCCCAGTGGCAATGGCACTCAATTTTTTGCTCAACGCCTAGAGTTACCTGATGGCAGAAGTTATAATATCAACGCTTCTTCTCAAGTTATCACCGAAACTGAAAGTGTTTCTCGTGGTACTAATGTAGGAACTTTGGTTCGTAATGCCGCCCTTGGTACTGCTGCCGCAGCGGCTATTGCAGGGGTAACGGGCGATCGCACCATCACCACAGGAGAGTTATTAATCGGTACAGGAGCAGGACTTTTGGCAACCCTCATCCCCCAATTTTTGGGCAGAAACCGAGTTGACTTATTAGTCATCAGACCTGAAACTAACCTGAATATTACCCTCAACAGTGATTTTGTAGCTAACTAACCTCAGTTCGGGATAACAATTGTCAGTATGGTAGGGGACGTAGCATGCTACGTCCGTACAGGTTACAGGTTGCAGGTTACAGGTTTAAAATACGACCAGCCTTTGTTAGTTCCTTGATGGAACTAAGTATCAGAAAATTAATTAACATTACAGTTTTTGTAAATTTCTTAACCTGATACCTGACACCCGATACCTGGCACCTTTACAAGACTATAAATTTTATCCCGAACTCAGATTAACTAGATTACTTTTTGATGACATTAGAGACTATTCCCTTGTCTCTAATTCACCTCCACTGATCAAGTGTTTTAAATAACCAAACTGTCCATATACGTAGAGTAAATTTTCAAAACGGACAGCAGGATTTCCATAATATTTAAAACTCTTATAAATCCCCCGCAAAATCCTCTCAGCAGTATTTAAAAACTGTTGGGATTTGTTGGTTTTTTTACCCTGCGCTCGATAATATTCACTAATGCCTTGCCACCAACTACGACGCAAAAACCAATCTTTTTTTAACCTTTCTGGTTGCACATTATGACCTACTTTGGCATCGGGGATATAGGCAACTTTATAACCTTTTTTCAAAGCCAACTCCGTCATATAAAGCTCCTCATTTGATAACAATTTCGTGCCGACTCTTCCTAAATTAATGTCAAATCCGCCAATATCCATTAAAAATTGACGACGAATGGAATAATTTAATCCCCTAGGAGTCAATCCTGCCTCTGTAATGTATTTAATTTCTTCCCCCAAATTGTATAACCCCAAAGCCCCCGCCAAATCCTCAGAAATCCATTCAGGTAATTGATCATACCCCTCTGGCAAAATGAGATTTACCGAACCCCCTGCGATCGCCACTTGACTATCATTTTGATATACTTGCACCAGATTTTTTAACCAAGACACGGAAGCCTCAGCATCATCATCCAAATAAGCCAAAATCTGAGCATCAGTATTCATAGCCCCAGTATTTCTCGCCACAGATAAACCTAACTTTGGTTCATAAATATATGTCAAACGAGGATTATCCAAACGCTCCTTTACCACATCAGCAGTGTTATCCGTAGAGCCATTATCCACCACGATTACATCATAATCATCCATATCCTGATGTAATAAACTATCAATGGCAGCAGCTAAATAACTAGCTCGATTATGGGTGCAAATAATGGCAGTAATCAGAGACATATACAAAAATCATCATGACCAGTTCATTTTAACAATATTTCTCAATTTGTTTTCACGGTAACGGTAAATATCTGTTAAACTAAGATTTAAACAACCTTTATGTTGTTTTACCCATAACCATCCATGGTTAAGATGATAAATTTTACCGATTAACATAGAGGGAGACAATGAATATTTCCCTAAATCAGTCTAGTAAAGAGATAATTTTGCAATATCTATTGAAAAACAATAAAGCGACAGTACAAGAAATTGCCCATGCCATAGATATTACACCCCAAGCCATCAGGCGCCATCTCAAAGATTTGGAAAATCAAAACTTGATAGACCATGAAATTATGCCCCTCAAATCTGGGCGCCCCCAACACTTGTATTATTTGAGTCAGCAAGGGCGAGACTTGTTTCCTCAGAATTATGGAGATTTTGCGGTTTCTTTTTTAGACACCATGGCGGAAACAGTGGGAGAAAATCAGGTAAGCCAAGTATTAGCCAAACAATGGCAAAAAAAAGCCTCTTTTTATCGTGAACATATCAAAGGGAAAAATTTAGCAGAAAGGGTACAGAAACTAGCCGAAATTCGCCGTAGAGAAGGATATATGGCAGAGTTATACTGTTTAAATGATTCCCATCAACCGGGGGTAGAAAAGTTTTTTCTCAATGAACATAACTGCGCCATTTCTGATGTTGCTGAGTCTTATCCTCAAGTGTGTGGTCATGAGTTGGAAATGTTTGTTTCCTTATTTCCTGATTGTAAGGTAGAAAGGACAAATTGGATTAATGATGGAGAACATCGTTGTGGTTATTTGATCACCCATGAATAGTCTGCAATTGATTAATCTATTATGTAAGAAAAAGTGATTGATATTGAGGTTATGTAATGATTAATGATCAACAATACTTAAGTCAAGAAGAATCCATGGAAGTAGAAATGGCTTTATTGACTTCCCAAGAAAAATTTTTGACCCGTCTAACAATTTCTTCTTTACGTTTGTTAAAGATAATTGCGGCAGATTTACAAGTAGAAATAAGTCAATTAACCCCTCAGCAAATCATTACTTGGATGGAAAAAGACAGCAAAATTAGAAGAGAAGAGGGTATAGACAAAGCTGTTTTAAAATGGGAATAATTTAAGGTTTGTTGCTAAGATCGAGGGGTTAGGATCACATATTCTGAGGATTGATAATATCATGATCGCTACCATTAACCCCGCTACGGGAGAAACTATCCAAACCTTTACCCCTCTTACCACCGCAGAAATTGAGAATAAATTAGACTTGGCGGACTCTACTTTCCAAAATTATCGCAAAAGTTCCTTTGAGTCTAGGGCGAATAAATTACTGAAAGCCGCCATGATTTTGGAAGATGATGCTCATGAGTGGGCACAGTTGATGACTTTGGAGATGGGCAAACCTTTTCAAAGTGCCGTGGCGGAAGTAAAAAAATGCGCTTGGGTATGTCGTTTTTATGCGGAAAATGGAGCAGATTTTTTGCAAGATAAGGTGGTAGAAACAGATGCTTCCTATAGCTATGTAAGCTATCAACCTTTGGGGTCTATATTGGCGGTGATGCCTTGGAATTTCCCCTTTTGGCAGGTTTTTCGGTTTGCGGCTCCCACGCTTATGGCGGGGAATGTAGCCCTCTTAAAACACGCTTCTAATGTGCCTCAATGTTCTTTGGCGATCGCCACTATTTTTAAAGCAGCAGGATTTCCCAAGGGGGCATTTCAATCTTTGTTAATTGAATCGGGGCAAGTGGAGCAGGTAATTAGAGATTCTCGGGTAAAAGCCGTTACCCTTACAGGTAGTGAGTTGGCAGGGCAGAAAGTCGCTTCTGTGGCAGGGGAGGAGTTGAAAAAGTCGGTATTGGAATTGGGGGGTAGTGATCCCTTTATTGTTTTGGAGGATGCGGATATAGAGGAAGCCGTGGAGGTTGCGGTGACGGCGAGAATGCTTAATAATGGTCAATCTTGTATTGCGGCGAAAAGATTTATTGTCGTAGAGGCGATCGCCCCTACATTTGAAAAAATGTTATTGGAGAGGTTCCAAGCCCTGAAAATAGGCGATCCCATGGCAGAAGATACGGATATAGGCCCTTTGGCCACCCCTAGTATTTTGGAAGAATTGGATCAACAGGTACAAAAAAGTGTTGAGTGTGGGGCAAAAGTCTTAATTGGTGGTAAGCCCATCCAAGGAAAAGGTAATTTTTATCCCCCTACTATTTTGACCAATATTCCAGCGGATTCCCCCGCCATGACAGAAGAGTTTTTTGGGCCGGTGGCTCTTCTATTTTCTGTAAAAGATGTCAAAAGTGCGATCGCCCTTGCCAATAGTACCAGTTTTGGCTTAGGTGCTTCCGTATGGACAAAGGATGAAAAACATATCGAATTATGTATCCGAGACATCGAAGCGGGGGCAGTATTTATTAATGGCTTAGTAAAATCTGATGTTCGTTTACCCTTTGGAGGTGTCAAGCGCTCTGGTTATGGACGGGAGTTGAGCGTGGAGGGAATCCGAGAATTTGTCAATATCAAAACTATCTGGCAAAAATAATTAATCTGAGTTCGGTATAAAATTCATAATCTTGTAAAGGTGTGAAGAATTAACAATTGACAATTATTTTTTTGCCTATTGCCTATTGCCCATTGCCCATTGCCCACTGACAACTATTATCCCAAATTGAGGTTAATTATTATCTTTTGCCTATTGCCTATTGCCCATTCTCCGATCACCTCAAACGCCCTTAAACTGTTACTTTTCTTTACAAAAATAGGAAAAAATGTAAAAAAAACGAGAAAAACGACATTTTTTGGACATTTCAGCAATTAATCAGGTAATATCAGATCTAGTGTTAAAAACAGTCAAACACTTATTTGATGGTTATTTCAGCAAATAAAATCTTAAGATCTGAAAACCTCTAAAAGTGTTAAAAGTAAAAGCAAAATAAATAGGAGCATATTTTATGAACAAAGGTGAATTAGTCGATGCAGTAGCAGAAAAGGCATCTGTAACCAAAAAACAGGCAGATTCCGTCATTAGTGCCACCGTGGAAGCCATTATGGAAGCGGTTTCTAGTGGAGATAAAGTAACCCTCGTTGGTTTTGGTTCTTTTGAAAGCCGTGACAGAAAAGCCCGTGAAGGACGTAATCCTAAAACTGGTGAAAAAATGGATATTCCTGCCACCAAAGTACCAGCTTTCTCTGCAGGTAAATTATTCAAAGAGAGAGTAGCCCCCCCCAAATCATAGTTATAGCCTCGCTTAACTTTTTGTAGGGGCAAAAAGAACAACCCCTCTTTCTGCCCCCTTTTGGTTTTCAAAGGGGGGATAAGTGACTAATTGACAATGGACAATTAATAATTAACAATTATCCATCAATAAATGGTTAGACCTATCCATGGCGGTAATTTAGATTGGGCGGCAGAAATTGCAGGTTGTGCGCCCGATGATATTCTTGATTTTTCTGCCAGTATCAATCCTCTGGGTATTCCCCCAAGCGCGATCGCCCTTATCCGTGATAATATCGATACATTACAACATTATCCCGATCCCAGTTATCACAAACTAAGAAAAGCCCTTGCTGATCATCATGGGGTGACACCCGAGCAAATTGTTGTGGGTAATGGTGCCGCCGAACTATTGACATGGGGAGCGTATGAAGGCAGTAAACTGACAGATTTTTATCTCCCTAGCCCTTGTTTTGCTGATTATCGCCGAGCAGTCAAAACTTTTGAAATACCTACCAAGTTTTATCCCCTAGATGCCTTAGAGAAAGGATTTAAGGAGGATACCAGCCCATCAGGTTTAATTATTAATAATCCCCACAATCCCACGGGAAAATTATGGGATAAACCCACCCTACAACGTCATCTCAATAAATTTGCCCTCGTTATCATCGATGAGGCTTTTATGGATTTTATCACCCCCGAATATGCTCCGAGTTTAATAGATTTAGTAACAGATTATCCTAACTTGATTGTGGTGCGATCGCTCACAAAATTTTATGCCATACCGGGGTTACGATTAGGTTATGCCATCACCAACCCCCAAAGATGCCAGACATGGCAACAATGGCGAGATCCTTGGAGTGTGAACAATTTTGCTTCTTTGGTAGGGGAAACGGTGATTAAAGACCAAGAATTTCAACAAAAAACTTATCAATGGTTAACCCCCGCTCGAATAGCCTTAGAAAATGCCCTCAAACAAAATCCCCTATTTGCTCCCTTACCCAGTGCTGTTAACTTTCTGTTGGTGAAAACAAAAATACCTAGTAGTCAACTACAACAAAAATTATTAAAGCAATCCCAAATTTTAATTCGAGATTGCCTCAGTTTTCCTGAATTGGGGGATGATTTTTTCCGTATTGCCATACGTACCCCCCAAGAAAATCAACGGTTGATTGATGCCCTTAATATGGCTTATGACCCCTAAATTATTATTTTCGATGATCGCGCATCAACTTCACAAACTGCTCAAAAAGATAGTCTGCATCATGGGGGCCCGGACTGGCTTCGGGGTGATATTGTACAGAAAAGAAAGGTAAGGTTTTGTGTTTTAAACCTGCTACGGTGCGATCGTTCAAATTGAGATGGGTAATTTCTACATCGACCCCTAAAGATTCTTCGGTGACGGCAAAACCATGATTTTGGCTAGTGATTTCTACTTTCTGACTTAATCCTGCTGGTTGATTTAAGCCACGATGACCGAATTTTAATTTAAAAGTTTCTGCTCCCAAAGAAAGCCCGAGAATTTGATGCCCCATACAGATACCAAAGGTCGGTTTTTGGGCTTCTAAGAGGGCTTTGGCGGTGGCAATGCCTTCGGCTACGGCGGCGGGATCTCCTGGGCCATTGGATAGGAAAATACCATCGGGATTATATTTTAAGATGTCTTCGGGGGGTGTATTAGCAGGAACGACAATCACTTTACAACCATAACTAGCTAAACGACGCAAAATATTACGCTTGACTCCGAAGTCTACCGCCACAACTGTTAAATTTTCTCCTTCTCCTAAATTGGCACGGGGACTAAATTCCCACTCTTTATCGGTGGCTTCATTCCATTCATATACTTCTTTGGTGGTAATGTCTTTGACGAGGTTTAAACCTGCCATGGAGGGAACTTTTTGTAATTCCATTAAGAGTTCTTCTGGTTCTAGCATATCGGTAGAAATAGCTCCATTCATGGCTCCAGAAGAGCGTAAGCGACGGGTTAAATCACGGGTATCGATGCCGTAGATTCCCACAACCTTATGGCGGGTTAAATAGTCTTGTAGAGATTCGGTAGAGCGCCAATTGCTAGGACGTTTACAAAGGTTACGGGCGATCGCACCTTTAACATGGGGTTTATAGGATTCCTCATCCTCGGGGTTAACCCCTGTATTACCCAACTCAGGATAAGTGAAAGTAACAATTTGTCCAGAATAACTAGGATCTGTTAATACTTCCTGATAACCAGTCATTCCTGTGTTAAACACCACTTCTCCAAAAGTGGTTCCTTTTGCACCAAAAGAGTAACCTGTATAGGATGTGCCGTCAGCTAAAACTAAAATCGCTTTTGTGGTTTTTAAGATAGACATAAGGAAAGATTTATTTTTGAATATATTTTTTCCCCCACGACAAAGGGAGAAAATTGATTATGAGTCAAGAAATATGGTTACAGCCGTGATTCAAGTTAGATTGAGGGCAAAATAATTTTGATAGATGGTTAGCCTTCTGTCTCACTGTTTATTTGAGGTCTAGCTGTTTATTTCTCGTTGATTTTACCACAGAGCAAGGACAACAATTTTTTGTCATTATGGTTAAAATTTTAGGATAAATTTAACCATCGGTCAGGTTTTAATACTCTGGATAAAAGTTAAAATAAAACAACTGACTTAGTTGTCCTAATAAGAAACTTACATCAATTTTTTGATTATTGAACCAAAACATCAGCTATTCTTGACAAACGAGTCATTAATAAGTCAAATTATTAAAGGCAGTGAATTAGACTACGTTTTAGAAAATACCTAGGGTTGGCACTATGAGTCCCAGAAAACTATCTGAAGGCGATCGCACGGAAATCTTAGATTTGTACCGTAATACGGATGCAACATCATCTACTTTGGCAGATCGCTATGGGGTGAGTAATTCCACTGTCAGCCGTTTCCTAAAAAATAGTTTATCCCAAGAAGAATACGACTCCCTGATTCAACAAAAACGCCTTGCCCGTAGCAACTCCAAGAATAAAAAAGCTAATTCTAGCATCGCTCAATCAGAGAAGCCAACTCCCAAAAAAACCAAGTCTTCTAGCAAGGATCAAAAAATAGAAGAGTCAGCAGATACAACGCAAAATGAAACCACTTCTAGCAATGAAACCACTTCTACCTCTGAGGAGATAGAAAATCCTATCGAAAAACCAATTTTAAAACAAAAGGAGAGCGTTAATGTTACTTCCCCTGAACCATTGGAGGAGGAAGACATCGATGATGAAGATGACCAACAAGATTTAGAATCCGTTAACACGGTTAAAGAAATGTTTGGGGAGGAAATCGTTGATGAGGATGACGAAGAAGAATTCGATGATGAGGATGAAGATTATGAAGATTATGATGAAATCAATGCTAAACCTCAGATTAAAGTACAAGAGTTAACTGTTTTACCCCTTTCCCAAGCTAAATTTAATCGTAACTGTTATTTAGCTATCGATCGCACCGCCGAATTAATGACACGCCCTCTCAAAGATTTTGCTGAATTAGGAAAAATACCCCAAGAGGAAGTTAATCAAAAAACCCTGCCTATTTTTGATAATCATCGTGTTGCCAAGAGATTTTGCGATCGCCGTGGTAAGGTAATAAAATTACCCGATACAAAAATAATTGAAAAAACTGCCCCTTGCCTAAAATCTAAAGGTATTACCAGAATATTAATGAATGGGAAAGTCTTTAATATCAACGGTAATAACTAAGAAATATCCATAAAGTCATAGACAATATGACCCTTAACAGGATCATTATCCATCACAATATAACCTTTCTCCAACATTATCTGTAAACCTCTTTCCACCTGCTCAAAAGTCATACCCGTGTCAATGACAGCCCTAGTCACTGATAACCTACCGTTATGATTACTGGCAGTTTGAGCTAATCTGACCATAATATCTTCATCCGACAAGCGTTGTTTCATTTCTTCAGATTTACCCTGATTGACTTCCATCACAGGGGGATGTACTGAGGGAGTATAGATTTGATTTGGTGCATGGAAACCTCCTGCCAAATAATTGGGTTGTGGAGTCATACCCAAACGTCGTTGCATCTTCCAATTATGTTCCTCTACCATATCGGGAATCAAAAATAAATCCAATAACTGTCCAATACCAAAAACACCCCAAGTACATAACCAAAATAGCCCACTTACATACTTTTTATTGTAGATACGATGTATTCCAGCACAACCAGCTAACCAAAATAACCAAAATAGATAACTGGTAGGAACATTATTCATTAGTCTGCCTCCGAAAATACCGTCATAAAATTAGTTCTCTACTTCCATTTTGACTTGTCTTTTTATTTTTTGTGCCATCTGTGAATAATTAATACTAAATCCTGTTTGAATAATATACTAATTAGGGCGGGAAACAGGCAAAAGATAACAGTTGTTTATTGTCAATTAGTGACCAATGAAAAACCCCTCCATATCACCAGAATAAAGGCATAAAGAGGGGTTTAACTATTTAGGGATTGATAAAAATTATCTTACCCGGGGGCGATCGTATTTACGACTGGGTTTACCACCACCATAACCAGATTTACCACGGTTATATTTTCCGCCGCCACGACCGTATTTTTTACCGCCGATATTGGGCTTAGGAGTAGCAGGGGGGGGAACTTCCCAATCTTGCTGTAACCATGCAGGACAGTTTTGATCATAAAGAATCTGTAACACTGCCGCTGCGATCGCACTGGAATCGTACTCATCATTTAACTCTTTTACCATAGGAAGGAAAGAGGCTAAACGCTCACCACTAAGAGACTCTTGGATTTGCTCCTTGAGTTTGAGCATTCTTTTGGCTTCTACGGTAGAACGATTAGGCACCGTTTCCACAGTAATAGATTGTTTTAAACGACGCTCAATTTGACGTAATAAGCGGCGATCGCTCGGTTCCACCAAAGCAATGGCTTTCCCTTCCTTACCAGCCCTTCCCGTACGTCCAATACGGTGAATATAAGTCTCGGTATTATCAGGTAAATCAAAGTTAAAAACATGGGTAAGATCCGACACATCCAAACCACGGGCCGCAATATCCGTCGCCACTACCACCTTAATTTTGCCATCACGCCAACGTTGGATTAAACGCTCCCGTTGTTGTTGGCTCAAATCACCATGGTACTCATCCACACTTTGCCCGGCTTCTTGTAACTTAGAAGTCAACTCAGAAGCTGTGCGCTTGGTGCGTACAAAGATAATCGCCGACTGGGGATCTTCAATTTCCAAAATAGGCTGAATGGTCTTAATTTTTGACCAACCCCGAGGCACCATATAAACCACCTGTTCGATGCGCGAAGGAGTGTCTTGAGGTTTTTCCCCAGTGACATTTACCGCATCAGTCATGAACTCTTTAACCAATAACTGAATTTCCTTGGGCATGGTAGCCGAGAAACAAGTGGTTTGACGAGTATCAGGAGTACGGGAGAGGATGGTTTTCACATCATCGATAAAGCCCATACTGAGCATCTCATCCGCTTCATCTAGTACCACATAGCGTAAGCTATCGAGCTTGAGATGTTTACGATTGAGTAGGTCAATGATACGTCCGGGAGTACCCACCACAATATGGGATCCCTTTTCCAAAAAGCGAATTTGACGCTCCATGGACTGACCACCATAAACGGTGGTTACAAAAATTCTCTCTCTGCCGATTAAATCCTTAAAGGCTTCGGCCACCTGTTGAGCTAATTCTCTGGTAGGAGCGAGGATAAGAGCCTGTACATTTTTGTCACTCTTATCGATTTTGTCCAAAATAGGTAGAGAATAAGCGGCGGTTTTACCCGTCCCAGTTTGCGATTGTCCCACCACATCACGACCTGCAATTAGTTCAGGGATTGCAAGGGTTTGAATTTTAGTAGGAGTATTAAAACCAATATTATCTAATTGATTAACGAGAGTTTCTGAAAGTCCTAAACTTGCGAAAGAAGTTGTCATCTGTATTTTATTTTATTTGTGAACTGAAAGATGTCTCCACAGATGAATTGGGGGAAAACCTGAAATGAAGCAAAACTGGTTAAGGGTACGGGATCAAAGGATTTACGGAATCTATAATTTCATATTATTATGCAATTATTCCCTACTTTATTGGTTCTTACTTCATAGTAAACTCTTCCTTGATACACAAGTAGTAAACAACGGTGTAACCCAGTAAGAAAACTAGATTAAAAATATTTACTAACTTATTTCAATTTCACCATAGAGATCATAGACATCGGCATCAGTAATTCTGACTGATGTTATTGAACCTAGGTTGGCCTCACCACCGACATAGACGATACCATCTACTTCGGGGGCAAAGCGAGGAGAACGACCGATTAATTCTCCAGTGGCAGGGTTTTCTTGCTCAATCAATACAGGAACTACTTTACCTATTTCGGCTTCATTTCTTGCCGCCGCAATGGGCTGTTGTATTTCCATTAATTCATTTCTACGAGCAATTTTCACCTCTTCGGGAACTTGATCACCTAAGTTATAGGCTTTGGTTCCTTCTTCGGGGGAAAATGTAAACACTCCCACATGATCAAATTGATGCCTTTTTACAAATTGTAACAAATGTTTGAAGTTTTGTTGCGTTTCTCCCGGAAATCCGACAATAAATGTCGTGCGCATTACTGCTTCGGGGAGGGCGATCTTGATTTGTTCTATGATGCGATCGTTTACCTGACCCTGCCAAGGGCGGTTCATAGCTTTTAAAATATCTGGATCAGAATGTTGTAGGGGTAAATCCAAATAGGGTAGAACGTTGGGAGTTTCTCGGATAGCTTCAATTACTTTATCCGTCAATCCTGTGGGATAGGCATAATGAATGCGAATCCAAGGAATATCAACTTTACCCAAAGCCCTTAATAATTCTGCTAATTTGGGTTCACCGTAAATGTCAACGCCATAATTAGTAGTAATCTGGGAGATCAATATTAATTCTTGAACCCCTTGATCCGCCAATTGCTTGGCTTCGTTAACAATAGATTCAATGGTTCTTGATCTTTGTTTGCCCCTGAGATGGGGGATAATGCAAAAAGCACAACTATAGTCACAACCTTCGGCTACCCGTAAATAGGCAACTCCTTCGGTGGTGGTGCGATAACGAGGTATATTTTCATCGGCGATGTAGGTGGGTTGGGCAGAAACAGCGGTTACTCTTTCTCCTTTTTCCACTCTTTGAATGACATCAACAATATTTTGATAATCTCCTGTGCCTACCAATGCCACAGCTTCTGGTAATTCAGCTAATAACTCCTCTTGGAAGTGCTGCGCCATACAACCAGAGATAATAATTTTTTTATTATTTTCTGCTAATTCTACTAAGGTTCTGACAGATTCTTGTCTGGCAGATTCAATAAAACTACAAGTATTTACAATGACGTAATCTGCTAATTCTTCCGTATTATCAATTTGATAGCCTGATTGTGCTAACAAACCGAGCATGTGCTCAGAATCAATACGATTTTTTTCACATCCTAAATGAGAGACGGCGATGGTTGGCTTATTGCCCATATTCGATTGCGCTTTTTTTCCCTACGACTTTTGTTTTCTAAGATTTTTAGTATAGCTTCTCTATCTTATCAGACTTTTGTATTTATCGCAGGATCCGTGTATGGAAAAAATGTTAATTGCTTCCCATACCAAAGGCGACGATGATGGCGAGTATCCAAAGATAAAAGGAAAAATAACGGAATTTTGCTCGATAGAGAAAGTTGAGAACGATTTGTAAGGCGAATACACCGACGATGGCGGAGACTATAAAGCCGATGGTAAGGGGTAAAAGATTTAGGTTAATGGTATCTGCTTGGGATATTTCAATCAGTTGAAGTAGGGTAGCTCCTAAAATGGTGGGAAAAGCAATAAAAAAGCTGTATTCGGCTGCCCATTGCCGTTTTAAGCCCACAAACAGGGCAAATGAGATGGTCATACCACTACGGCTTAAGCCCGGAATAAGGGCTAATCCTTGCCCAATACCGATGATGGTGGCAACAAAGGGATCTATTTTTCTTAATCCCCTCGGTTGCTTTAGTTTCATATCTGTGTACCATAGCAATATTCCTGTAATACTTAGGGTAACGGCGATCGCCCCAGGAGTAGCAAAAACTTCTTTAAAAACCGACTTGAGAGGAAAACCAATCAAGCCCGTCACAAAAACTGACAACATTCCCAATAATGCTAAACGTAAATAAAGTTTTTCATCCCTTCTATCCTGTTTTATTTTGCTCAAAGAAGGATTTTCCTTGACAAACAATTTAAACGTTAAAGGTTTACGGGGAAAAGATTTAGGATTATTAATTACACTGATAACATCCTGCCAAACCCGAAAAAGAAAACGACCCAAACTTTTGCGAAAAACCACCGCAATAGAAACAAGAGTACCCACATGAACAATTAAATCAAAAAAAATCATTTCAGGACTTTCTGGGGCAGGAATACTAGAACCCCTTTCAATCAACCAATGTTGAGTTAAAACAAGGTGACTGGTTGAACTAACAGGAAAAAACATAAAAATTCCCTGAATGATTCCCAATAATATTGATTCAAATATGCTCATGTAAATTTTATGTTGTAAATATTTAATAGTCGTGTACTTTCAAATTTGGATGAAATTTCCCTTTCATAGTACATCGTGAGGTAGGAGTTGAAAACCATTCAACCCCCCACCAACATGAAAATCTAATTAAATAAACTTTGGGGATAAGAAATGGCTTGATGTAAAAACTGCTCATTTACCAATACCCGAAAAGTATTTAAATTATCTTCCCAGCCATTAATCCTATCCATTAAACCTTGTAAGGTACTCACTCCCCCCTGAAGTCCATCAAATCTATAAGTGAAATTTCCCGCAAACAAAACCGCAGGAATGACCATATTATTAGCTTGTTGTAGTCGAGCGGGATTAATATTAACCGCCAAAGTGTAACCCTGTAACTGATAGAATAAATTGACCGCCGCTTGAGGCTCCATGCCCTGAAAATGTGACCAACCACCAGTTTTTAACAACTGTTCATTAATAAACCTTTTTCCTGCTGTCTCATCTCCAGATAAAGGAGCAATTATTTTAGGAGCAATACTTAAACCTTGATACTCCGCATTGGAAAACTTCTCAATATAACGAATAGCAACCTTGGCAAAACTTAAATCACTAATGCTTTTTGTACCCAAACCTTCAACAAAATTAATCACTCCCGGTTGAACAATAATTTTTACACCACTCTTATAAGTAATCTGGGAACCATTAGGGGTAACAATGGGTTGTTGAGCCACTTCCCAATCCCCCGGAGTAATTCCACTCATTTGTAAAAACTCAGCACTCACCATATTAGGACTCAAATTTTTGATTCCAATAGTTAAGGTTATTTCCTCAATTTGCTTTGGTGCCTGTGTAGATGAATTATTCTTGTTAAATTGATTTTGTATGTTCATTATCTTAAATTATTGAAAATAAATTTATTTTTCCACTTTAAAACTATCTTAAATTATTTGAAATATCAACATACAAAAATGACCAGAAATAAGAGAAGTGTTAATATTCTTATCCATCAATAAGATATTTATTAATTTTTAATTATGAAAAATTCTCAATCCCACACATACAAAAAAGCCCCTCACAGAAAAAGGGGCACAACCTAACAATAAAACGGATAAAAATATTAAGAAAAAATTAATCTTGAGTTTTATCCTTTACCCCCTTAACAATACGGGACAACTCACTCTTTTCGTCCACACTAATCCGACTAGGTGAACCACTGATAATCCGCTCATAATTACGGAAAGAATCCTTAATATTAGGCCCTTCCTTGCTAATGCTATATTCCCTAATGCCCTTATCATGCCAAGAACCACGCATTTTAAAGACATTAATCGCCCTCGACATTTCACCCCTAATTTCTACATACTGCAACATTAAAATAGTGTCGGTAATTGTGGAAATATGGGATTCGGTAATGGAATGGGCACCCATAAACTGATCCGTCGTATTGGTAAAGAAACCAGTGATTTCTTCCTGTTTTGCATATCCTGTCACCCCGATAACGAATTGGCGGAAAGCATTATTAGTAACTCCCCTCGCCAAAGCCGACAAAGAATCGATCGCAATGCGACTTGGTTTAAACTCGGCAATCTCTGACTTAATCATCTGTAAATGATCTTCTAAACCAGCGGACTCAGGATAAGAACATAATAGCTTTAATAAACCCTTACGCTCCATATCTTCAAAATCAATACCCCAAGAAGAAGCATTACGGGATAACTGCGCCCTCGATTCCTCATAGGCAAACAAAATCGCCCTTTCTCCCTGACGACAACCTTCTTCTAAAAACTTACTGACCAACAAAGTTTTACCCGTACCCGTGGCACCAGTGGCAAGGATAATAGAATCTTTGAAGAAACCACCCCCACACATCTCGTCAAGGGTTTTGATGCCAGAAGAACTACGGGCATTGGACGAGCGCTGAGTAAGTTGCATAGCACCCAGAGGAAAGATATTGATACCATCCCCTGTAATAGTAAAAGGATATTCCCCTTTCATGTGGGTAGTACCTCGTAACTTGAGTATCTCAATGGTTCGCCTTCTTCTTTCCCCTTCCAAAACGTTACGCACAATTACCACATTATCAGACACAAACTCCTCCACCCCAAACCTAGCCACAGGGCCATATTCATCAATCCTTTCGGTGGTCATGATAGATGTCACCTCTAGGTGTTTTAGTCTTGCCACTAGGCGAAAAATCTCCCTACGCACCACCGAAGCCGCATCATACTGTTGGAAAACCGCAGTGACAGAATCGATAGAAACTAATTTCGCCTTATATTTGTTGACGGCATACTGGATTCTTTCAATCAAAGCTGACAAGTCAAAATTGCCCACCACTTCTTGCCCTTCGGGATCTGGGGAAGCATCTAAGATAAACAGTTTTCCCTGATCAATTAAACTTTGTAAATCCCAACCAAAACTATAGGCATTTTGGATAATATCATTGGGGGATTCTTCAAAAGTAATAAATAAACCGGGACAATCAAAATGTTTAATACCGTGATATAAAAATTGAATTGCTAAGAGAGTTTTACCTGTTCCCGATGTACCGCTGACTAAAGTAGTTCTGGCAATGGGCAATCCACCATGGCTGATTTCGTCAAAACCTTCTATCATGGTGCGTCTTTTTTTGACCCCTTTTGCTCTTAATTCTTCTTTTCTTTCTTCACTAATAAAATCTTTAGTCATTGTCAATATTTATTCTATTAAAAATTAATATTAAAAAAAAATAAATTGTTATTTAAAATTGTTATATTTTTAACCTTTTGAGATCATAACTTATTCTCGGTCTTTGATTTCTTCATAAAGTAAATCTAAACCGATAAGGACTTTTTCTCGGTCGGAAAGATCACCGATAATCTTTCTCACGGGGGGAGGTAAAACTTTGGAAAGAGTTGGAGTTGCTAATATTTTATCTTCCTCGGCTAGTTGAGGATTTTTTAATACATCAATAACTTTGAGGGCATACACCCCTTTAAATTCTTCTTCGAGAATGGTTTTTAAAGTCTTTAATGCCCTAACAGAGTTCGGAGTGTTCCCTGCCACGTATAATTTGAGGACATAAGTTTTTTTTAAAGGACTCATATTATTATTTTTATCGGCTTTTAACTAAGGTGATATTTTACTATTTTAATCAACGGGAAACAATACTTCAAAGGGCAAATCTTCCCTAGGAATTGAGCGACGATACATCTCACAAAGATGAGCAATTATATCAATTAAAGCAAGACGATAATCTAATAATACTTCTTCGTTTCGTCCTTCTAGTTTTAGTTGTTGGGCAAATTCATCCATTAATTCCATGTGAATTTCAAGTATTTGTGAAACGGATAAATCAGCGAAGAAACATTGATTGACAAATTGATCAATTAACTGATTTACTTCATTTTCTTGTCCAAAATAAAGAATAATAATTTCTCGATATTCTGCTCCTAATTGTTTGAGTAATTGTTGGCGTTCTTCGTTGGATAAGTTACGATAAAAGTAATCTGTTTTGCGGTTATAATATACCCCCAAATATCCTAGCCTTTCTTTTAGTTTTGATGCTAGTCTTCTTTGTTGTAGTAATAAAAAGTTTTGTTTTTCTTCACTTTGGGGAGGGATGGCTTTTTCTTTTTCACTAATAGAACAACTGGGGGCAAGATATAAAAATTGGGTGATGGCTTTGTCTATATGATTGGCAATGTTTTTGATTTGTTCAGGTTTTATTTTTATCTCTCCAACATGATAGAGAATAGATAGATCCTGCTCTGGGGGCATTTCTGCGGTCAAGTCGGTTTGATATTCTCCTTTGTTGATGGGGTAATCTGGAGATTCGATGATCACGATGGGGAGAATTAATCCTTGCTCATAGAGATTGTTGATAATTTCCTCACTGACTGCGTTGTAGAGTACGATGAGGCAATCTATTTTTTCTTTATTCTCGGTGACAAATTCTGTAAATTCTGATGATGATTTGATGATGTGTAGGTGGTGTTCATGTTGAGATTCTTTTACAGCATCATTTTCCAGCCATTGGGTTAATGACTGGTTGGTAGTTGGTTCGGGAACAAAGATACAAATATATAATCTGGAAGACAAAGGATTGATCGGGTAAACGGGTTGTTAATAACTATGATAGTTTGTTTATGTCTATGGTAGCTTGACTGATAAGGAATAATCAATAAAATCTGGTGCCATCTGCAATAAAGCCCACACTATAACTGATATTAGTGTGGGAGTAGTCCGAGGGGTTATTTCTCGGTTAGGCAGAAATGTTGCTTAGGTTTAATTCTTTATTAGTGCGTTTTATTAATCCTGTGAGGACTTTTCCTGGCCCGACTTCTACTACTTCGGTAATGCCTTGGTGAGGGAAGTTTAACATGATTTCTCGCCAACGTACCCCCCCTGTCATCTGTTCAATTAGTCTTTGTTTTATTGCTGATGCGGAGGTGCTAGGGGTGGGGTCTACGTTAGACATGATGGGGGTTTGGGCATCTTTGAAGGTGATGGTGTCTAATACTTGGGTAAATTCGTTGGCGGCTTGGGCCATGAAAGGGGAATGAAATGCTCCCGAAACGTTTAGTTCTACTGCTTTTTTGGCTTGTACCTTTTCTAATACTATATCGATCGCCTCTGGTTTTCCTGAAATTACCACCTGCCCTTCACTATTATCATTGGCAATGACCACATTGTCCTCGGAGGCGATCGCACTTTCCAAGATATTACGATCAAATTTCATGAGGGCGACCATTTTTCCCCCTGCGGCGGTACTCATCAATTCGGCACGACGTTTTACCAATTTCAACCCCTCGGCAAAGTCATAAACCCCTGCGGCATAAAGGGCAACATATTCCCCCAAACTATGCCCTGCTACTAAATCGGGTTGTTTACCTTCTTGCTTTTGTAGATCAACGAGGATACATTCTACGGTGTATAAACAGGGTTGGGTATAGAGGGTTTGAGAAAGACGTTCATCCCCTGCCTCACATATTTCTAATACTGACCAACCCAAAATCTCTTCTGCCTGTTGAAATTTTTGTTTACCGATTTCTGTTTCCTGAAGGGTTACACCCATTCCCTGGGCTTGGGAACCTTGTCCGGGAAATACCCATGCTATTTTAGTCATTTTATATACTCTTTTTTTAAACTGTGTCGCTGTGACATTATAGTCCAAAGGAGGGGGTAAAAAAAATTACAATTTTGCGATAATATTTCTCAGGATGTCTATAAGATCGTTATTAATTTTAAATGAAAACTTTTTCTGTTTTTGATTTACCTATCCATTTGAGTGATGATTATGAAGGATGGTTGTGCGATCGCATTTACCATAATATTGGTACCCACGTTGTCACCATGAATTCTGAAATGGCAATGATGGCACAAAAAAATAACGATCTCAAGCAATATATCCAAAACGCTGATTTGGTGGTTCCTGATGGCTCTGGGGTGGTTTTATATCTGCGTCAAAGGGGACAAAAACAAAAAAGGGTGGCAGGGATTGAGTTGGCGGAATCCTTGGTTAAACGTTTGGGACAAAAAGGGAAGGAAAATCCCATCTGTTTTTATGGTGCGGCGGTGGGAGTAACCGATAAAGCTGCGAAAAAATTTCAGGCTTTGATTCCAGATATATATATTATTAACAACCATGGTTTTTTGCAGGGTGATGACCTTCAGGCATGGTGTGAAAAAATTAAACAAGTACAACCAAAATTAATTTTGGTGGGTTTGGGTGTACCCCGTCAAGAGGAATGGATTGTAAACCATCGCCATCTTGCTCCTAATGCGGTTTGGATTGGGGTAGGGGGGAGTTTTGATATTTGGGGTGGGGTAAAGGAAAGGGCGCCTAAGTTTTTTTGTGATAATAACTTGGAGTGGTTATATCGTCTTTATCAGGAACCTTGGCGCTGGAAGAGGATGATGATGTTACCCCGTTTTTTTATTAAGTCTCTGTTTTACAAAGGCTAGATGAATCACCCCCACTCTCCATCATCTTCACAAGACTATTTTTCCTTGGCGAAGTAGTTGCCAAGTTTCCCCCGTCCATTTAATCACCGTGGATGGGGTTGCCTCGGTAATATTGTTCTGATGATCTAACACTGCTATGGATGGAAATTTAAGGGCGATCGCACCCATATCCGTTAAAGCATCCTCCCCTGATAAATTGGCGCTGGTGGTGGCTAGGGGACCAGTTTGGCGAAGAATATCCCTTGCGATGGTATGGTTAGGTACTCTGACACCGATGGAATCGGGGTTTAGGGGGTTCATGGTGGCAGGTACTTTGGGGGATGCAGGTAATACCATGGTTAGCGCCCCCGGGAGGTATTTATGAGCCATCTGTTCCCAGATTGCCAACTCCTCTTTACTCCCCTGCACATATTCCCATATATCTTTAATATCCCCTGTCATGAGGATAAGGGGTTTTTCTTGGGAACGTTGTTTTAACTCAAAAATTAAATCGGCTTTATGGGGGGCTACAGCCAAGGCTGGTACTGTGTCCGTGGGAAAACTAATCACATTAAGGGCGATCGCACTTTTGACCAAATCAGATTTTGAAACAAGAACCATATCAATTAAAAATGTTGCAACGAATCGAGAATCAGATTTTTAATAATACCAAATCCGATTAGTAAAGGTTACTATTATCCACCGTGTAACAATTGACAATAAAAAATTATCATCTTTTGCCTGTTCCCCGTTCCCTGTTCCCCGCCCTAATTAGGGTATTTATTATTCAAACAGGATTTAGTATAATATATCAATTACCAGCCCCAGCTACCCGGTTCCCCCTTAAATGGGCCAATAAGATTAGAAGTAATCCAACCACCATAAAAGTTACCCGGTTGGGGTGTCACCTTTTCCCCATTTACATAGCATCCATCCATGGGAGAGGCATAGAAAGCGATGTAATGGGCGATCGCCCCAAATTTTTCGGTGGGTTCGGGATAATACCATGCCACCTTTGATAAAACTTGATCTCCTACTTGGATATTATAATATTTTGCCACTCCCTTCCATTCACAAAAAGACTGTCCAGAAACAGGGATTAAATACTCCATCTGCACATCATCAGGAGGTAAATAATAGACGGGGGGATGGCTAGTTTCCAAGACACGATAAGCCCCTTTGGTATCAGCTATTTTGATTCCTTGATAAACTATCTCGATATGAGCATCAATAGCCTCCAACTTAGGAGGACGAGGATAATCCCAGACCGATTCCTGCTCTAATTTTTGATTAAACATTACTATTTTGTAAGAAAAATCCTGTTAATAATTCTATGATAGTCCTTGGTGCGATCGTCAGAAAAACATTATCGTTTTGATTTTTGAGCAAAAATAAACTAGAAAATTTAGCAACAAGTGATACATTTAGGTTATATTGATAACTGTTGAGAAGTATTCTTATCTAAATCTATCAACATCATCTACAGTTCTATTCATAAAGTTATGTCAGAGTCAGTTATTCTTAAGGTCAGTGAAGTAACCAAACAGTTTAATGGTAGTCAACCCCCCGCCGTGAATAAAGTCAGCTTTGAGTTGAAGAAAGGAGAATTATTAGGGTTACTTGGTCCTTCTGGCTGTGGTAAGACAACTTTATTGAGAATGATTGCTGGTTTTGAAAAGCCCAATAATGGCACCGTTGAATTGGCAGGGGAGTTTGTTAGTGGTAATGGTTTTTGGGTAGCACCAGAAAAAAGGCACACGGGTATGGTATTCCAAGATTATGCTCTTTTTCCCCATCTAACAGTGGCCGATAACATTGCCTTTGGTTTGAGAAGTAAAAAACCTCGTCTTAATCGTATTGCCATTGGGAAAAGAGTCCGGGAAATTCTTAATTTGGTGGGTTTAGGAGGTTTGGAAAAACGCTATCCCCATGAACTATCTGGCGGACAACAACAACGTATAGCCCTAGGAAGAGCTTTAGCACCCCAACCAGAATTAATCCTTTTAGATGAGCCTTTGAGCAATCTGGATGTGCAGGTAAGAGAGAGATTGCGCCATGAAATCAGAACTATCCTTAAAACTACCAATACTGCCGCCATCTTTGTAACCCATGACCAAGAGGAAGCCATGGCGATCGCAGATACCATTGGCGTAATGCACAGCGGTAACTTAGAACAGTTGGATACCCCAGAAAATCTTTATGTGCAACCCGAATCAAGATTTGTAGCTGAATTTGTGACTCAAGCCAACTTTGTACAAGCAAAAAGACAAAGAGATAACATCTGGACAACGGAACTAGGAGAACTAGAATTGGATATAGCCGCCAGTTGTGATATTGGCGAATTAATGTTCCGTCAAGAAGATGTGATTTTATCCCCCGATGAACAAAGCCCGACCATTGTTCAAGAAAGAGAATTTTTAGGGAGGGAATATCGTTACTGTTTACAAACCCCTTCAGGCAAAAGGGTTCATGCTCGAACCAACGCCTCCATGCAGTTACCCATTGGAACCAAAGTAAAATTGAACATAGCCCCCCAATCCGCCCGTATTTTCCCCGCCGCCTAATTTTATTTTCTGTTATTAAAAATATAAAAAATGGGTACATTAAATAGTAGTACCTAAAGGTTTTTTAATTACATTTAGTAATACAAAAGAAATCAGTTTTTATATTAATAGCACCTAGGGCGATATAACGATGGCAGAAAAAATTAATGGCAGATATGAAATCTTAGAAACTCTGGGAAGAGGGGGCTTTGGGGAAACATTTCTTGCCAAAGATACTCAAATGCCATCGGAGAAATTTGTTGTTATCAAAAAACTACAACCCCTCGATAATAATTCCATTAACCTTGAGTTGGTACAAAAACTATTTGCCAAAGAAGCTCAAGTGTTAGAACAACTGGGACAAAACTGTTCTCAGATTCCTACTCTCTATGCTTATATTGTGGAAGATGAGCAGTTTTATTTGATTCAAGAGCATATCGAAGGAGAAAGCCTCGCAGAAATTGGGGTGATCAATTTTGCAAGGTGTGAAGCCATTCTCTCCTCTCTTCTCAATACCCTTAAATATGTTCATGGTCAAAACATTATTCACCGTGACATCAAACCAGAAAATATCATTATTCGTAAAAGTGATGGTTTACCAGTACTGATTGATTTTGGAGCGGTAAAAGAAACCATGGGGATGCAAAGCAGAAGTAATGGCTCTACGGTAAGCTCTGTAATAGTGGGAACAAGGGGTTTTATGGCACCAGAGCAGGGGGCAGGTAGAACCTTGTTTAGTAGTGATTTATATGCCCTCGGTTTAAGCATGATTTATGGTTTGACGGGAAAATATCCTATTGAGTTTAGCAATAATCCCCTTACAGGAGAGTTGGATTGGCATAGTGCATTACCCAATATTCCCAATAATTTAAAAGGGGTATTACAAAAAGCAGTAAAAATGGAGGTGGGGCAAAGATACCATACGGCACAGGAGATGTATTTAGCTCTACATCAAAGTCAACCCCATACTATAAACCAAGATACCATTAGCTATGATCGCACTGTAGCTGTTTTTCCCGTAAGAGAAAATTTAAACGTGGAAAATATTGCTCATACTGTTAGTAGTCCAAATGACAGTCAAGGTTATGTTTCTCGAAATGATAATAATCAGGATAATAATAATATCATTGTGATTTTATTGGCAGGTATTCTCGTTACCCTTGGAATATCGGGTAGCTTTTTTATGACTCAGCAACTAAGGGCGAATCAAGCTAATTTAGATCGTATCGAACGAGAAAAAGCGGAAACTGAACAAAAATTAATTGAGGAACAAAAAAAGAGAGAAGAGGAAGAATTAAGACGGGCGGAATCAGAGCGATTAAGATTGGAAGCCGAACAGGCGAGAAATAAGGCTGAGGAAGAAAGAAGAAGGGCAGAAGCAGAAGCGAGAAACAAACCTCCTCAAGTTAGTAATAATTCTTCTTCCAATAGTTCCCTACAAGATAATACTACAACACCAATAAGTAATAATAGTGACCATAGTATTCTTTCTAATGCAACTATTTATATTCACTATCAATCTGACGAATTCATCGCTCGTTCTCTACAAAATTATTTATTATCACAAGGAGTAAATATAGGAGATGATATTGACCGTCAAAATGGTATTAGGAGGAATGATATACGTTACTCAAATTCTTCTGCATTACCTCTCGCAAGAGCTGTTAAAAATGAAATTGAGTCGTTTTATAGAAATATGGGAGTTACTAAAAATATTGAAATGATTGACTTATCAACACGAGGATTTAGAACCCCAACAAATCAACTTGAAATATGGATTCAAGATTAATAGGCTCCATTATTTTTAGTAAAAAACATTACTGTAATGGTTTTAAGAATAATCCAAATATCAAATATAAAATTATTATTAATAACATAATAAACATCCATTAATATCCTGCGATTATAGGGAATGTCATTACGCCCTGACACCTGCCATAATCCAGTGATACCCGGTTTAATGGTTAATACCTTATCTATCTTGTTTCCGTACATGTGAAGCTCATCAGGAACGAGGGGACGAGGACCAACAATGCTCATATCACCTTTTAAGACGTTCCAAAACTGGGGAAATTCATCGAGGCTACTGGCTCTTAAAAAGTGACCAATCCAAGTGATACGAGGATCTTTTTTGAGTTTAAAGTTATTTTCAAATTCTTCTCTTCTGAGGGGACATTCTGCTAATACTTGATCTAAAATTTGATCGGCGTTTTTGACCATGGTTCTAAATTTGATACATTTAAAACTTTTGAAGTTTTTGCCGACTCTTTCTTGGTAGTAAAAAATAGGTCCGGGGGAGCTAACAAGGATTAGTATACTAATGATGAAGTAGATGGGAAAACAGACAATTAAAACTGTGGCAGAAAAGATGATGTCAAATATTCTTTTGTAACGATAGCTCTGAGATGTTGTTTCTTGGGCGATCGCACTTTTTCTGGGCAAATCAAGACTGCGACGGTGCGTCACTGTATCTTGAGCCTTTTTTAAAGACACAAATTGGGTATCTATTGTCATTGTTACTCCTCTAATTCACACCAAGTTAACTATTTTCGAGAATAAACATAGTTGATTACTCGACAATAAAGGGAAAATAGTTCATTAATTAAGTTGGTTTTATTATTACTCAAAATTGTGAAAGATGACTTATTTTTCGGCGAATTTTTCCATAGATTGGGCAATAAATCTTTGATAAGACTGCTGAAACACTCTCAGGCTAAACTTTTGGGCGTTAATTAAACAATTTTCGGCATTTAAGGAAAAGCCTACATTTTCAAAGGTTTTAACGGCATTGACCAAAGATTCTACAGTTTGTGAAGGAAATAGTATCCCTGTACCATTTTGAGGGTTTTGTTGTATATCGATGACCGTTTCTAAGGCCCCTCCTTTACCATAGGCAATTACAGGGGTGCCACAGGCTTGGGCTTCTACTACGGCGATGCCAAAATCTTCACAGGCAGCATATATAAAGCCCTTGGCAGAAGATAAATAGTTTTTGAGGGTTTTGTCATCCACAGAGCCGAGGAGGGTAATGTTGTCCTTGGCAATGGCTTGTATTTGCTTAAATTCTGGACCATCCCCAATCACCACTAAGGGCTTTCCTAGTTGATTAAAGGCTTCAACGATTAAGCCCACTTTTTTATAACTTACTAAACGAGATACCGTTACATAATAATCGGATTTTTGAGCTTCAAAGGGAAAATCATCCACCTGTACGGGGGGATAGATTACTTCTGCTTCTCGTCGATAACAGCGCCATATTCTTCGGGCGGTATGGTGGGAGTTGGCAATGAAGAAATCCACTCTATTAGCAGAGATGACATCCCATTGTCGTAGTTGGTGAAGGAAATAACGGGCAAAAAATCTTTTGATGGCGGAGGTGCGATCGAGATAATCAAAAGTTAAATCCCAAGCATAGCGCATGGGAGTATGACAATAACATATATGGGGTTGATCTGGTCGGGTAATTACCCCTTTTGCTACTGCATGGGAGGAGGACAAGACCAGATCGTATTCTGTGAGGTTTAATTGTTCTATGGCAATGGGTAATAGGGGCAAATATTTTTGTACTCCGTTTCTACTGAGGGGCAAATGTTGCAGAAAAGAAGTACGAATATTTTGTCCATAAAGATAACTCTGGGGGTTGGAAGATTCAAAGTCAATCAAAGCGTATAGTTGAGCATCTATTAACTGCAAAATTTCTTTGACCACTAATTCGGATCCTCCCGTTGCCTTGGGAGTCAACCATTCATGGACTAATGCTGTTTTCATGAAGATTTAGAATTCATCGTTATCGGAATTGTAGCCTTCATTATCTCTTTTTGAACCTAATAAATCAAGACGATCTACTCTGATAATTGGTTTGGAACGATTTACCCCTGTGTTGCGATCGCTCCAGGTATCTATTTTAAGGGAACCTTGCACCCCAATTAAACTACCTTTTTTTGTGTAATTGGCGGCGATTTCGGCGGTTTTTCCCCAAATTTCTAACTCGAACCAGTCTGGTCCTTCATCTCTTCTTCTAATACGGTTTACCGCCAAGGTAAGGCGACATTTCACACTCCCAGAGTCAAAGTAACGAATTTCTGGATCTGTGCCTGTACGACCAACTAAATTGACAATGTTTAGACTCATTTTTTTGCCATGTTCTTATATTGTACTAATATTTTATTATAAAATCTGTAGGATTGATTGCCGAAATAAGGATTATGTTATTAAGTTTTGATCTTTCTATTCTACCTTTCCATTTTCTTAGGTTAAGATAAAGTTAAGAAAAGGTTAACAAAAAGATTAACCTAAAAAAATAAGTAGTGTATAAGGTCAAAAAACTATGAAAAATCTTTCTAACAATTCCCGAAACGATTTTCTTTGTCCCAAAACTCCTTATCATGGACAAGACTATCTACAAGGATTCCTTTTTAACACTAATTTACAGGAGTTCACTCACCGAGTGGGTTACATATCGGCATTACACAGCAATGGCAAACTGTCCTCTCAACAAGCCTACAAATATATAGAACAACTCTGGGAAAAAGTAGAGCTTTCCCCCCCAAAGCCTTGGCGTTCATCAAAATAAGTATAAGTGCAACCATTTTCCTTCCAGTAGTCTCTTAAATCATGGTGTGGAGTATGAAGACTAGCTTTTGCTTGATAAAGAATTACTTTGCGATGGTTGCCAATTAATACTCTTTTACTAGAGTCAACGGTGATAAGAGTACCACCCAATACTCTGATAAAAGTTTCAAACCTTTCGATCATCGAATACTCAACGGTTTCAAGAATAAAAAAACTTCCGCTACAGATCAAGTGTTTACTTTTTATCCATGTTTGCAGTTTGCGGATGGCTGTGGATTGACTAATTTTTTTATCCTTATTCGAGACTGTCATTATAATACTACGTTCAATGATAATGGCAACAAAAACAGGATAATCAATAATCAATGATTACCAATTATCCCGGTTTATTTTAATTTAGTTAATGGGGGTAATAGATGCGATGGAAGCGCCTTGCTTATGAATTCTTTGATATAACTCAGAGAGTTGATTATAAGAAACTTTATAAACCTTATTGGCACGGGAGAATTTGGGAATGCGATTAAATTTTTTCGCACTATAACCTGTTACCTCAACACGGAAAACTCTGCCATCTTCGTCGGCACCTACTCCCTGACGGGTAGCAGAATCAAGGTCAGTACCTTGGAATGCCCAGCCATTACCAGCGGAACCACCAGAGGGAGGAATCACGGAAATGGGAGTTTGAGTTAACACATTTTTGTGAATAACAGGGGATGTTAAATTAGCACCATAATCACTACTAGCTACACCTCTTAACATAGCAAAACTATGGGTAAATTCAACCATAGTACGATTGTTATTGGTTTTGTAGCCACGGAAATAAGGTACTATATCATCTCCAAAGGCTTCAGTATATTCTTCGCTATCAACATAAGCATCAATATCTGCCTCATAACCGTAGTTGTCGAGAATATCACTATGGAATCTCATTTCATCTTGGTTTTCGGGGGTGCGCCCTAAAAGATGTTTGAAGTTTAACTCGGTAAAACGGTAACGAGGGCAGGTTTCAAAGAAACGACGACGATATGCGTCAGAATTGGCGATCGCCCTTACTAACTCTCTGACATTCAATTGACGATTACGAAAACGAGATTCAGCATTTACTACTCGCTCACTTTTCATCACATAAGAATTGCCTAAAACCTGACGATAAACCGCATTAATAATTTGATTGGTGCGTTCATCAGAATCATTAGGCTTTCTTTCAATGATTGCATCTTCTTCATAAAAGCTTAAGCCTAAATTAGCACTTCTTTCTAAAGACATTTATGTTTCTCCTATGTGTGTGGATTAATGTTTCTTTTTTTTAAGTTTTGTCACAAAACTTAACATCTTAGCCACAAGTATCCGTTCGATTAGTGAGTGACTAATCAAAAAGTAGCTTGTTAATTGGTAGATTATAAAATGGTATAAACCTTAAGGTGTAAAGGATAAAGGTTATTTTAGCCCTCCACCTTTTTGGTCATAAAGATGTTTTTGCTATGGTCTCAGTTTTAACACACTGACAAGTATTTTATACAATGAATTAATCCTTTTTATTATCAAGAATTGTAAATAACTTTACTAAAAAAAATCGATTTTTGGTGGATTAAACTATTAGTTTTGGAAAAACTTAACATTAGCTTAATATTTATTTACAAAAACAAAGATTAAATTTTTTGTAATCCAATGCGCTTGAGTTGTGGATTCACTTCTAAAACTCTCACCTTTACAACCTCCCCCACTTTGACAACTTCGTTGGTATCTTCAACAAAATAATCAGCTAACTGAGAAATATGGATTAAACCATCTTGATGAACACCAATATCCACAAAAGCCCCAAAATTAACCACATTCGTAACAACTCCCTCCAACTCCATACCCTCTTTGAGGTCGTTAATTTCGTTAATTCCCTCCCTAAAAGTAGCATACTTAAATTCTGCACGAGGATCTCTACCCGGTTTTTCCAATTCCTGCATAATATCTTCAAGGGTAGGTAAACCAATGGTATCGGTGACATATTTTTTTAATGGCAAACCTTTGGTATGAGCTTTAAATTCATGAATTTGTTGGAGAGATATATTAATATCTTGGGCGATGGTTTCTACTATGCCATAACTTTCGGGATGGACGGCGGTATTGTCCAAGGGATTTTTACCCCCAGGGATTTTGAGAAAACCAGCGGCTAGTTCAAAGGTTTTGGCTCCCAACTTTTTCACTTTTAGTAATTCTTGACGAGTTTTAAAAGCACCATGTTGATTACGATAACTAACTATATTGTTGGCAATGGTAGCATTGATGCCAGAAACAAAGGTGAGGAGTTGTTGGGATGCGGTATTCAAATCAACGCCCACGTAGTTAACGCAACTTTCGACGGTTTCTTCTAGTTTTTTCTTGAGCAATTTTTGATCTACATCATGCTGGTATTGTCCTACACCGATGGATTTGGGATCAATTTTGACCAATTCCGCCAGAGGGTCTTGTAGTCTTCTACCGATACTGATGGCACCCCTGACGGTAATATCAAGCTCGGGAAACTCCGAGATGGCGATGTCACTGGCGGAATAGATGGAAGCCCCTGATTCATTGACCATTACTTTGATGGGTTTGGGGTTTAAAGGGGCGATCGCCTCGGTGATAAATTGCTCGGTTTCTCTTCCTGCGGTACCGTTACCAATGGCAATTAGTTCTATGCTATATTTACGAATAAGATTTTGAATAGTATCCGTGGCAATCTGTCTTTTTTTATCTCCTGTATGGGGAAAAATCGCCTGATACTCTAAAAATTGCCCTGTTTCCGAAAGAATAGCAACTTTACAACCTGTTCGGAATCCAGGATCAACTCCCATGGTGGGTTTCATTCCTGCGGGGGCTGATAACAAGAGTTCTCGCAAATTGGCTTCAAAGGTTTTGATCGATTCTTGATCTGCCCATGCTTTTTTTTCGGCTCGAATCTCTCTTAAGATAGCAGGTTTTATTAAACGATTAAAACTATCTTTAATAATATTTTGATAGTAATTAACTAAATTTTTATCCTTATTTTTAACTACCTTTGATTGAAGATTATTAATTACCTTTTCTTCATCGAAATTAATATCAACAGTCAATATTTTTTCGTTTTCTCCTCTGAATAAAGCCAAAATATTATGAGGAGCAACCTTAGTTAGTTTTCCTTGAAAATTACGATACATTTCATACTTTGTACTGCCTTCTTCATAATCTTTTTTTACATGGGAAATAAACCAACCATTATTCAAAACAAAATCTCTCACATAAGCTCTAAACTCTGCTTGTTCGGCAATTTCTTCGGCAATTATATCCCCTGCCCCTGACAAGGCTTCCTCTACGGTTGTGACTTCTTGATGGAGATATTTTTGGGCTTCTTTTTCTAAGGGAAATGATTTAGTTTGCGGATGATTTTGTTGTTTGATAAATTCGGCGAGGGGAGTTAATCCTTTTTCCCTTGCCATGGTGGCACGGGTACGCCTTTTGGGTTTGTAAGGCAGATAAAGGTCTTCCAACTCATTTTTTTGTAAACAGGCATTAATTTGGGCTTTTAAAGGTTCACTGAGTTGATTTTGGAGGGCGATCGCCTCTAGGATAACTTGTTTACGATTTTCTAATTCTTGTAAATAGTTAAAACGTTCCTCAATATTTCGTAATTCTATTTCATTAAGGGAGCCTGTTATTTCTTTACGATAACGAGCAATAAAGGGAATTGTTGCCCCTTCAGAAAAAAGATTTAAGGCACTATTTACTTGGTCAATTTTTAGGGTTAATTCTTGGGCGATAATTTGAGGAATATTGATCATTTAAAACAACGGGGAATAGGGAACAGGGAAAGGGGAATGGTGATAATATTTTGAATACTAATGTTATTTAAATAATTCAATGATATTTCATTCACTAATTAAGCACTGCTAGGTTATTGAATATTCATTTTAAAAGGAATAATCGAATAGACACGATTAGGATTTTTGATAATATCAACCAATTCTAATTCTGAATTGAGATTCCAAATAGTATTGGCAAGAGTAATTTTATCCAAATTATTAGCATTTAATTGACTGCCCCCTAGGGCGCCTAATAATTCTGTTTCCCAGTTTCTTCTTTGGGGAAATTCTTGAATTTGATATTGATCATCGAGTTCCAATACTGTATTGAGATATTCGATGGCGTTGTCTAATCCGCCTATTTCATCCACCAAGCCTATTTCTTGGGCAACATTTCCTGCCCATACCCTTCCTTGAGCAATGGCATCAACTTCTGTCATGGATAAATTTCTGGACTCAGACACTTTTTCGAGAAAAGCGTCATAGATTTGATCTACATTACTTTGAAAGATTTGAACTTCTTCCTCGGTTTTGGCTTTGAAGGTATTACCAACATCCGCCAATTCATTAGTTTTCACCACATCGGCACTAATACCAATATTATTGGCAATATCTTCTAGGTTAAAGAGTAGTCCAAACACGCCGATAGAACCCGTGATGGTACTATCATTGGCAAAGATTTTTTCTCCTGCGGTAGCTATCCAATAACCTCCCGAGGCGGCTACGTCTCCCATGGATATTACGACGGGTTTTTCTTGGGCGGTAAGTTCTAATTCTCGGGCAATGATTTCTGATGCGATCGCACTTCCTCCCGGACTATTAATTCTGACCACAACCCCTTTTATATTATCATCCTCTCTAATTTTTTCAATTTCTCGCACCATGCGAGTACTCCCTACCTCTCCTACTCTACCAATACCATCAACGATATTACCATCAATGTGAAGAATGGCAATTTTATCTTTGATATTTTGGCTAGTTCTTCTATTATTAATATCTAAATATTTTCTAATATCAATGGTGGGTAAAGAGTCAGCATTTTCATTATTAGAAATAACTTTTAAATTTTCGTTAACTTCGTCAAGATAACTAAGACTATCAACTAAAGCTAAATTTTGAGCTTCTTCTGCTTTTAAAAAACCCATATTATCAGCAATATCATTAATACTGGTAGTAGTTAAAGCCCGAGGATTAGTAATCTCATCGGTGTATGTATCCCATAAGTTGGTTAATAATTCCTCTGTTTGTAAACGACTCTCAGGACTAAATTCATTTCTGGTAAATGGTTCTACGGCAGACTTATATTGACCAACCCTGATTATTTGTACTCCAATTCCATATCTTTCGAGGGCATCTGCAAAAAATAATTGAGCTGAACTTAAACCATTCATTTCCATAGAACCTAAAGGATTGAGATGGATTTCATCGGCAATGGAAGTTAAAAAATAATCTCTTTCTCCCAAGGACACATTATAAGAAATAATTTTTTTGCCACTATTTTTAAAGTTTTCTAACGCTGTTCTAATCTCAGATAAACTACCATATCCTGTATTAATATTACCCCTACTACCATCTAAAAATAAAGCGGTGATACGATCATCTTCTGCGGCTTGATTGATTGCCGTGGTAATTTGTCGCAGAGTAAGAGTGCTGGGGGTTTCTTCTCCTAAAACCGTTGATAAAGGGCGATCGCCTGAACTATCAGTAATTTGACTATTGAGATTAAAAACTAATACCGATTGATTTTCAATTTGGGGGGTGCTACTACTCATTATCACCGCCATGAAAAAGAAAAATAGCCCCCCCGCACTCAGGGCAAAAAAGAAAAATAAACCCGCTAAACTACCGATAAAACTAGCAAAAGTCTGTTGTAAAAATTTTTTCATGGTTAAATTAATATCTGATCCCTTTTCCCAAAGGTGAATAGTCCAATAATATTAATAATATAACCTCAGTTCGGGATAATCGTTGTAAGTATGGTAGGGGACGTAACATGTTACGTCCGTACAGGTGACAGATAATAATTTATCAATTGTTAACAACCCAAAATTAAATCAATAATTTGATGACTCAAGGTTAACTTAGAACAGGGTTGCAAGACGGTTTTTTGTCCATGGGCATTGATAAAGATAGCCTCATTGGTATCACTGCCAAACCCTGCATTTATTTTATCGATAGGATTAGCAACGATCGCACTTAGTTTTTTACGGCTCAATTTATCCTGTGCAGGGATAACAATATCCCCTGTTTGAGCCGCAAAACCGACTAAAATTTGGTCAGGTTGCCTCATTTTACCCAGTTTCGCCACAATATCCGTCACCATGTCCAATTCTATATAGGGGGGTAAATTCGCCTTACTCAACTTGGTTTTATAATGTTCCCTCGGTTTCACATCCGCCACGGCACTAGCCATAATTGCCCAATGGGAGGTAGGAAAATTACTCACCATGGCTTTTTCCATCTCCTCGGCAGTGGTCACATCAATAAATTGTAAAGGGGGAAGATTTTTTAACAATTCAGGGGCAATATTGGCACCCACTAGGGTAACTTTTGCTCCTCGATGATGACAAGCAACCGCAAGGGCGATGCCCATTTTTCCTGTGGAAGGGTTACCGATAAAACGCACGGGATCAAAAAATTCCCTTGTGCCTCCTGTACTAATCAAAATATTTTTACCCTTCAAGTCTTGTTTTCCATGGGTATGCAGTGCCGATTCTAACGCCATTAAAATTTCTTCAGGCTCTGCCATTCTACCCTGCCCAGTGCGATCGCACGCTAATAAGCCCGTATTGGTATGGAGGGGGAAAAAACGATCATTTTGCCCTAAAAGTTCCCAGTTATCCTGTACCGTGGACTGTAGCCACATCTCCGTATTCATAGCGGGGGCTATTGCTATGGGGCAATTAGAAGCCAGAACTGTATTGGTCAAAAGATTGTCCGCCATACCATGGACTAATTTGGCGAGGGTGTTGGCGGTGAGGGGTGCAATTAAAATCAAGTCTGCCCATTCCCCTAGGTGAATATGTAACGGGCGAGGGTGAATGGGTTGCCAAAAGTCTGCGTCGGTATAAGCCTGTGTTCGGGCAAGGGTGGAAACCGTGAGGGGAGTAATAAATTTCTGGGCGGATTCGGTGAGGATGACTTCTATTTGCGCCCCCTTTTGAAATAATTGGGAGATTACCCCGCATACCTTATAAGCGGCGATACCTCCCCCAATACATACTAAAATTTTCTTGTCTTTAAAAGATTGTAAAAATCCTTTATGATTCGTCATAGGCTTCGATGTCGAGGAGATAAAAGTAGGGTTCGATTAAATCTTCACGGTGAAATGCGATCGCCCTTAGTTTATGCCAATCCTGTAAACTTTCAAAGGGAGTTTTATAATCATCATTTTCCAACCTTGTGGCAATTTCCGCAACATCTTCTATGGTCATGGTTGCAAAATCCTTGTCGGTATATGTTAATGTTGTCATAACTAAGCCTCCGTACATGGTTTCTTTGTTTACCCCAATTACATTCTAACTTGATTTGGTTTTCTTCCCGCAATGTACAAGAATGTTAACAATTGTAGAATAGGGAACGGGGAACAGGGAACGGTTATAATATTTTGAAGTCTCAATTTCTAGTGTCATTGAATTATATTTCATATCATGATTAAGCAATGCCCGAAAATATAATGCAGATCACTGATAATCAAAATGGTACGATAAGTCATATCGGGGAAGTCATTGAAACTTCGACGACAGAATTTGTCGCTCAATGTTTGGAACCTGAAGAGTTGAGTTTTCCTGTGATGCCTCCCTTTGGTAGTTGGGTAAAATCCATTGATGAACAGTCGGGCAATAAAATTTATGCCATCGTCACCAATGTAACTACTGCCCCCATTGACTCTATCCATCGAGCGAGGGCTTTGGGTTTATCATTAGCAGAATTGAAGGAACAACAACCGCAGATTTTCGCTATGCTGAAAACAGAATTTCGAGCGGTTATTATTGGCTTTGAAACCCCTGCGGTGGGTAATAATGGCGTAAATCCTTCCCATGGTCGTATTTTTCAATATTTACCTCCTCGCCCTCCCCAAATCCATCAGGGGGTATTTAGTTGTACTACCGATGAAATTATTAGATTTACAGAAAATCCCGATTTTTTGCGAGTTTTACTTCAGGTGAATAATACTCCCATTGAATCCCTTACGGCAGCTACCCTCAGAGAAGTATATAACATTCGAGGGTGCGATCGCCCCTGGTTAGTCAAAGCAGGACGGGTATTGAGTGTTTTATTAAAAAATGACTACGACAGTCTTAAGTTTATCCTCGGACAAGTAAACGTGAGAGACAATTGACAATGGAAAGTCCCCCAGAATTGGGGGATTTAGGGGGCAAACCGTTGCCTATTCCCTGTTCCCTTATCCAAATATTAATTTATTTAACGAGAGGGGGAGAAAAACTGAAACTCCCTTATAATGGTATGTTGCCAATGTTTTGATGAGAAACTTTTATTAAAAATGCCCTTATATAATTTAACAAATCGTCCTCGCCGTTTGCGTCGCACTTCAGCATTACGGGCGATGGTACAAGAAACCCAGTTAACCGTTAATGATTTAATTTATCCCGTGTTTGTCATGGAAGGGGAAAACCTCAAACAAGAGATTGTTTCCATGCCTGACTGTTATCGTTATAGTCTTGATTTATTGATCAAAGAAGTCAAAGAAGCCTATGATTTAGGTATAAAGGCGATCGCACTTTTCCCTCTCATTACCGACGACAAAAAAGACAACGAAGGTACCGAAAGCTATAATCCCGATGGATTAGTACAGCGCACCATCAAAGCCATCAAAGCAGAAGTACCCGAAATTACCATTATCACTGATGTTGCCCTTGATCCTTATTCCCCCTTCGGTCATGATGGTATCGTAGTTGATGGCGAAATTCTCAACGATGAAACCGTAGCCGTATTAGCCAAAATGGCAGTCTCCCAAGCCCAAGCGGGAGCCGATATGGTGGCCCCCTCTGATATGATGGACGGTAGAATTGGGGTAATTCGTCAAGCCCTAGACGAGGCAGGATTTACCCACGTGGGTATCATCGCTTATTCTGCCAAATATGCCTCTGCCTATTATGGCCCCTTCCGTGATGCCCTCGAATCCGCTCCCAAATTTGGCGACAAAAAAACCTATCAAATGGACATTGCCAACTCCCGTGAAGCCATTACCGAGGTAGAGTTGGACATTGCCGAGGGTGCAGATATGGTGATGATTAAACCCGCCCTTGCTTACCTTGATATTGTCCGTAAAGTTAGGGATTATACTGATATTCCCGTGGTTGCCTATAACGTTAGTGGTGAGTATGCCATGATTAAAGCAGCGGCGGAGAAAGGCTGGATTGATGAGAAAAAAATTGTCCTTGAAACCCTTACCAGTATGAAAAGAGCAGGTTCGGATTTGATCTTAACTTACTTTGCCAAAGAAGTGGCTTTAATGTTGAAATAACTAGCTGATTATTAGGCTAAAGTCATTAGGGGGGATGATGATTGATTCCTCCCTATACTTTTTTTAGGGGTATTATGAAAAATTTTATTGATTATTTAGCTGAACTTTTTAAGGATAAAAATTTTTTAAAAATTGTTCATATCACGGAAAATATTGTTTCTAAAATTTTATCTTTAGGAATTATTATTGTTATTTTTGTTTGTATAATTGACTTAGTTTTTATTTTAGCTAGATATGTATTTGTAACAGGAGAGTTAGGTTTTTTTGCTAGTACGGTATTTGAAATATTTGGTTTATTTTTAAATATTTTAATAGCTTTAGAAATATTAGAAAACATCACTGTTTACCTTCGTAAACATATTTTACAACTGGAGTTAGTATTAACTACTGCTTTAGTGGCAGTGGCTAGAAAAATAATTATTTTTGATCCTAAACAGTATGAAAAAATAGATTTAGTATCCCTTGGAGTTGCAATTATTTGTCTTTCAGCTAGTTATTGGTTAGTGAGAAAATCGAATCAAGATAAATTGGATAAAAACCACTAAAAATTTACTGTAGTTTTTTTATTTCTCATCTTAATTAATCATTCCATGGCATTCAAGGTAATATAAATGACATAGCAATCATAAAATATATTTCGATATGACAGAAGAAAAACAGGTAATTGGGGTGGATTTGGGTGGTACAGCCATTAAATTTGGACGCTTTTTGGCAGATGGTACTTGTTTAGAGTCTTTTAGTATTCTTACCCCCAAACCTGCAACCCCTGAAGATGTAATAAATGCGATCGCCATTACTGTTAATAAAATCAATCAAAATAACAATACTGTCGCTTTAGGAATTGGGATGCCGGGGGCAACGGATGCACAGGGTAGAATCGCCAAGGTTGCCATTAATTTAGATGGATGGCATGATGTACCCCTAGCCGATGAATTGGAAGAGAAAACGGGTTTAAAAACTATTATTTGTAACGATGCCAATTGTGCAGGATTAGGAGAAGCATGGTTAGGGGCAGGAAAAAACTATCAAGATTTAATTTTACTTACCCTTGGCACAGGGGTAGGGGGTGCTGTTATCCTTGATGGTAAATTATTTATTGGACATAAAGGGGCAGGAGGAGAATTAGGCTTAGTAACTTTTAACCCCAACGGACACCCTTGTAATAGTGGTAATAAAGGCTCCTTTGAACAACACGCCTCAGCTACGGCCATTTATCGTGACACGGGCAAAAAATCATCAGAATGGGGAAAGTTGGCACAAAAAAATGATCCCACTGCCCTACAATTTTGGCGGGATTATGGCAAAATACTGGGTACAGGATTAGCAACCTATATTTATATTTTTACCCCAGAAGCGATTTTGATTGGTGGGGGAGTAAGTGCTAGTGCCGAGTATTTTTTACCTTCTGCATGGGAAGAGGTAGAAAAAAGAGTTTTACCTAGTTCAAGGGAAGGTTTGAAACTATTGGTTGCCCAATTGGGTAATAATGCAGGTATTGTCGGTGCGGCGAAGTTGGCTTGGCAGTTGAGCGAAAAAATTTAGCTGTCACGAAGAGAGGAAAATTGATATAATTTTTGCAAATTAATCATTTTTTATCCTATGATTCCCGGTGAATTAATTACCCCCGAGGGTTCTATTGAATTGAATGCAGGACGACAAACCATAGTTATATCTGTTAGTAATACAGGCGATCGCCCCATACAAGTAGGCTCTCATTTTCCCTTCCACAAAGTTAACCCTGCCCTCCATTTTGACAGGAAAATTACCCAACAAATGAGATTAAATATCCCCGCAGGTACCGCCATACGGTTTGAACCGGGAGACGAGAAAGAGGTGGAATTAGTAAAAATTCAACCCACCGAAACTTAAAGTGTAGGGTGGGCATTGCCCACCAATTAATTCAACGCCAAATTAACTAACCATTAAGTTTTCCTCAATCAAAGCCTGACACTCCGCCACAGACTTCCGCTGACGCATGAATTCCACCAACTTTAAATAAGTTTCTTTGTGAGTTTCAATCATGGTAGTGGCCTGTAAAATTGCCAAACGTTTACGCATCTCCAAATTAGAACTCGTCAGAGTAATAGGGGCATAAATTTCCCCAAACTTTATCAAATCCTCCTGTCCACCCTCACTATTTTTATACTGCAACTTTTCCGCCGCAATACCCCCCATTAATACCACCCCAAAACGCTCAAGCATTAAGTTAAATTCCCTTATATCTTGACCTTTTTTCTCCAAGAATTGAGTATCAAAAATAACTCCACCAATGCCTCCATTTCTTTGTTTAAGAGTTTCCCAAGCGGTGAGGGTGTAACCTTGGATAGGAATATTGAACAAGTGTGCTGTCAAAAAATGCCCTGCCTCATGATAGATTACTCGCTCTTTTTGTTCTGAAGAAGCGAAAATATTGATCAGTAAATTAACTCCTTTATTTTGCCAGTTGAGAGTATCTACCGTAATTAAACTCAGTAAAATAAATGTTGCCCCTGCTGGTATATAAGGGGAAAGATTAAAAAGAGGGCCGAGTAATACGGATAATGTGATGGTAAAAATGCTAATGGCTAATATATTTAGTCCTGTTTCTTGCATAAATTTATTTATAATTTCTTTATTTTTATCATTCTAACAAGCCAAGTTAATTAGAAAGTTTAACTCTAAGAGTTTCTCAACAAAGAACAGTCAAAACAAGAAAATATTTCGATATGATTAATTACGAACATTGTTAAAAGTGTCTCATCAAAAAGAAATGAACTTTAATCGCAAAAGTTTTCTGGTCGGTGGTGTTATTATTGTAGTATTGTTAATTGTTCTCGGACTGTGGATGAATCGTAGAAACTCTTTGGTTGAAGAAAACACCAGACCAGAAAATCCACGAACTCAGATAGGAAAAAGTCATTTGAGGGGAAGATATGCCACTAGAGTAGAGGAATTTAAACAATTACCCCCCGTGGAAAACTTGATTATTTTTTTGGGTGATAGTTTAACTCAACAGGGAAGATGGTCACGATTATTGGCTGATTATACAGATAAACCAATTTATAATTTAGGCATCGGCGGTGATACCACTAACGGTATTTTACAACGTATAAATACAGTAATTGATCTACAACCAGATCAACTTTTTCTCTCCATCGGCATTAATGATTTTGGTAACGAAGGAAAGACTGTAGATGAAATACTTACCAATTATCGTTTAATCTTAGATGAACTTGATTCTGGCATAGCACACAAAAACATTTATATTCAAAGTCTTCTGCCTGTTAATAATCAAGAGTATCCCTTCATTGATAATCAAGATATTATGGCTTTTAATGAAAAACTACGGCAACTAGCATCGGAATTTGATTTTGAATATCTCGACTTGCATAGTCAATTTATTAATTCGGAAAATCAGTTAAAACTAGACTATACTAACGATGGACTTCATTTGAACAATGAAGGTTATACTCAATGGCAAAGGGTTGTGGTGCAATATGTAGATTTTAGTAATGATTGAAATTCATAATTGTTACAGGAAAATATCCTCTAAAAACAAGTTTTTAATAAATCTTGAGAAATATCATCAGTAATAATTACTTTGCCAATCTCCGTAGGTAAAATAAAACGTACTTTTCCAGCCTTAACTTTTTTGTCTAATTGTAGGCTATTGAGTAAATCTTCCTGATTTACACTACTAGGAATATCAAGGGGTAATCCTGCTTTTTTAATTAAATTATTTTGTCGGATTAGCTCATCCTGAGTCCACAGTTGGGCTTGTAGAGCAATTTTACCTGCGATCGCCATTCCAATAGCAACTGCCTCCCCGTGGACAAAAGTATGGTAATTGGTTAAACTTTCCACCCCATGACCCACAGTATGACCATAATTAAGAATAGCCCTTAAACCCCCTTCCCTCTCATCTTGTCCCACAACTTCCGCCTTAGCAAGACAAGAACGTTCTAAAATGTAACTGAGTAGCTCAGGACTTAAAACATCCATGGATTTGAGGTTATCTGCCGATTCTAGCTGTTCAAAAAGTTCTTTATCCCAAATCACTCCATATTTAATGACCTCCGCCATACCAGCCCTAAACTCCCTTTCTGGGAGGGTTTTTAATACCATGGGATCAATTAACACTAATTTGGGCTGATAAAAAGCACCAATTAAATTTTTTCCTTGGGGATGATTTACTCCTGTTTTTCCTCCTACCGAGGCATCAACCATGGCAAGTAACGAGGTAGGAATTTGAATAAAGTTGATTCCCCGTAACCAAGTAGCCGCAGCAAATCCTGTCATATCACCGATGACTCCCCCCCCGAGGGCTACCATGGTGGAGTTTCGTTCTAGGCGTAAACTCAAAGCCTTATCATAAATGCTACTAATAGAATCGAGGGTTTTATAACTTTCCCCCGCAGGGATAAGGTGATGATCAACTTCAAAACCTTCTTGTCTCAAAGATTCGATAACTATTTGTCCATAATAGTTAAATATTTCGGGATTAGAAATTACTAATATTTTTTGACCGATGTTTAAAGATTTTGCTTTTTGCCCTATGTCTTTTATTCCGTCAGTGGCGATATGAATTTCATAGGCATTTTGGGGCAATTTAACAGGAATAATTGATTGCATCGTAAATTATTAAGAAAAAGACTGAAGGTGCGATAACTAGATTGACTTAGCACTCTATTGTACAATATATGGGTTATCTATTTTAAGTTAAGGAGTTTTATATATGTCTGGTGTAGTTGCTTATGTCGGCATCATCGGTGCTTTCACCGTGGCGGCTGTTGGTTTATATTATGGTTTTCGTGCTTTAAAACTATTATAAAAATCCATTGCCCTATCTCTGCTCAAGATAGGGTTTTTTGTTTCGAGTCAGTTTTTCAAAAGATTATAATAGATGCCTGTCTTAAATTTTCTTGGTTGAAAAATCAATCAGTTTATCATGTTCTTCAAAAAAAGTTCTGCTATCTATTGTTGGTTATTGGTGTTCGGTATTGTTTTTGTTTCTAGTCCTGTTTTTGCTCAGAGTAGGAGAAATAATCCCATTAATCAAAATTTTAGTAGGGATGAGTTGTTACCCAGAAGGACAAATAATTTAACTCAGGAGGAAAGAGAGGCTTTACGGGCGGCCTTGGAAGAGTTGAATCAGTCGGCACAAAATCAGTTGGAGATGGGTAATAATGATGAGGCTTTCGAGATTTGGTATCGTCAGATTCGTTTAACTCGCTTTTTGGGAGTTAGGGAAGAGGTGAAGACAATTAGGGATGTGGGTGCAGTTGCTTGGCAGAGAAGTAGGGGGGATGATGTTAATTTTTTGGGTGAGAGATTATCGGTTTTACAGGCTCAGAATACCACTAATAATCGTTTAAATCCTCAACTTGTGCCTTATTTTATAGATGCTTATGAAACATTGAGGGATGTTGATAAGTTGATTTCTTTACGGAGGCAGTTGTTGGAGGTTGCCCGTGAAAGAAGAAATGAGGAGGAGATTCAAGGTAATTTGGAGTCGTTGGGCAGTTTGTATCTGAGTAGGTTTGATTATTTTAGTGCGAAGCCTATCTATGAGGAGTTGTTAACTATTGCCCAAAGGGAAAGGGATTTTATCGCTGAGTCAAATTATTTGAGACGGTTATCTCAGATTAATGGGGCAATGTTACGCCCTGAGAATGCCATTGAGTATAGAAAGCGGTTGATTGCTAATCATGTGAGGAATAATAATTTACGGGCTGTGGCTTTGGTAGAAATTGCCATCGGTGATGATTATAAGTTGTTGGATAATCCTGAAGAGGCGGCGGCTTTTTATCAGGAGGCTTTTAATACTGCTTGGTCTCAGGGACAATTTGCGATCGCCACTGATGCCCTAAAAAGATTGGGTAATTTATATCAAGAATATGAACAATTAGACTCGGCATTAGTCGTTTATGATGAGCTGATTAAACTACAACAACAGGCATACAATTATTTTGGATTAATGGAAACCTATGAACGTATAGGAATTATCCATCAGCAAAAACAAAATATTACTGAGGCAAGAAATTCTTTCATCAGAGCGCTACAAATTGCCCAAGAAATTAATCACCGCCAAGAATATTATCGACAGTTGCTATCGCAGTTATAATTTTTTGGCGTTGTTGATTTTAGACAACTTAAACCTGCAACCTGAAACCTAGCCATACCGACAATTTTATGTGGAGCTGAAATTATCTAGGTACCAAGTGACAGTAAAATATAAATTAAAAAGAACAGCAACTATCTGTATAAATTGATGCAAACTATAGAACAACCGATCGCCCCTAGGGAAGATAAATTACTTGATACGACCATCCATCGTCGCAAAACCCGCGCGGTAAAGGTAGGTAACGTCACCATCGGCGGAAATAATCCCGTGGTTGTACAATCAATGATTAACGAAGATACTTTGGATATAGATGGCTCAGTCGCAGGAATTCGCCGTCTCCATGAGATTGGTTGCGAAATTGTACGGGTAACGGTACCTAGTATGGCTCACGCCAGAGCATTGGCAGAAATTAAACAAAAATTGGCTGATACTTATCAACCCGTGCCTTTGGTGGCAGATGTTCATCACAATGGCATGAAAATTGCCCTTGAGGTTGCCAAACACGTTGATAAGGTGAGAATTAATCCCGGTTTATACGTCTTTGAAAAGCCTAAAGGCGATCGCACCGAATATACTGAGACAGAATTTAAGGAAATCGGAGCAAAAATCAAAGAAACCCTTGAACCCTTGGTAATCTCCCTACGAGATCAAGGAAAAGCGATGCGTATCGGGGTAAATCACGGCTCCTTAGCCGAGAGAATGTTATTCACCTATGGAGATACTCCCGAGGGAATGGTCGAATCCGCCCTTGAATTTATCAAAATCTGTGAATCCCTCGATTTTAAAAACCTGATCATCTCCCTCAAAGCCTCAAGAGTGCCTGTAATGCTTTCTGCCTATCGCTTAATGGTCAAAAAAATGGATGAATTAGGCATGGACTATCCCCTCCACCTAGGAGTTACCGAAGCAGGAGACGGAGAATATGGCAGAATCAAATCCACCGCGGGGATTGGTACCCTACTAGCCGAAGGTATTGGCGACACCATTAGGGTATCCCTCACCGAAGCCCCAGAAAAAGAAATCCCTGTGTGTTACAGTATCTTACAAGCCTTGGGTTTACGCAAAACCATGGTGGAATATGTTGCTTGTCCTTCCTGTGGTAGAACTTTATTTAACCTAGAAGAAGTGTTACACAAAGTAAGGGAAGCCACCAAACACCTTACGGGACTTGATATTGCCGTCATGGGTTGCATCGTCAACGGGCCAGGGGAAATGGCAGATGCCGATTATGGTTATGTCGGCAGACAACCCGGATTTATCTCTCTCTATCGTGGACGAGAAGAAATCAGAAAAGTACCTGAAGAGCAAGGAGTTGAGCAACTTATTCAACTCATCAAAGATGATGGTAGATGGGTTGATCCTTAAAATATCGGGTGGGCATAGCCTACCCTTTTATTATTAGCAACACATCAAGAAAGCTCCGTATCAAAATAATCAATGGTAAAGTTTAAAAACTCCTCTGCTTTTTCTATTTCGGATTGAGCTTGAAAAGTATCAATTAAATCAATTTCCCCGTAATCTCCTAAATGTCTTAAATCTTGTGCTTTTTTGAGAAACTCGTGATATTTTCTGGGTATTAAATCAGTTTTAGCAAACTCTCTTCCAAAAGCTGAAATCACTGCAGAGTGCTTGGAAAAACTCATATTTTTATGAGCTAAAAAAGCAGAAGCAAGATAAAACATAGTGTAATAGGCTCTAGCTACAGCAAAATCAGGATAACCCCCTGTTAACAATAATTGTGATGCTTTTAAACTTTGTCGTGCTTTAATTATCAAGTTATCTCTTTCTTTATTCATAAAATAATACCCTCTTTTTTGATATTTTTTATCAAAGGTTTATTTTCTTCGTTAAATTGTATTTCAGATATATAAAAGCAGTTAATTAAAACATCAAATTCTAAGCATAAATTACTAATCAAATAACTATTTCTATTTATTTCTTTAACGGGATTAACTTCTCCTTTTAACACCACTAATATATCTATATCTGAATCAGGTCTGGCATCTCCTCTAGCTTGTGAGCCAAATAAAATGAGTTGACTTAATCTATCTTTATAAATTTCTTGGATTTGTTTTTTAAAATATTCAGTAAATAACTGGATATTTTCGTTATTTTCAACTAACATATTCATGTTAAATATATTTCTTAAAAAACATAATTTAATAATTTAAATCATTTTTCTACCATTATCATTTATTAAGTGAAAACTGTATCTTCGTTCCAATCTTTTAGTTATGGATAATATTATAGAGAAATGAAAGCATAAAAATTTTTATATACTAAAGTAGTACATTTCCTCTTATAGACATGATACGACTCCAATCTCTCAAAAAGACAAAAAATCTAATTTTTGATTCTTTCCATCCTTAAAAAAGCGATAAAAACCCCATATATTAACAAAAGTTTACAATAAAGGGCAAAATAAGAACCTATTTTAAGGGAAAATAGGTAACGTATAATCTTTAAAATCCCAAGAAAATACAAAAAAAAATATTAGTTTGCCAATTATGAAAAGATTTTTTTTAATAATTCTAGCTGGGATGTTTTTGATGTGGCAGTCTTTCACTGGTACAGCAAATGCTCTTAGTTTAAGCGAAGAACTTCGCACTGTTCCTTTAAATGATCAAGGAGATTTAATCACCCTTAGTAACCAAGAAGCTCAATTAGGTTCCAAATTATTTGTGGCAAGTTGTACTCAGTGTCACATCCAAGGTAAAACTAAAACTAATCCTAACGTTGGTCTTAGTATCGAAGCTCTTGCCAACGCTATTCCTGCCAGGGATAATGTTTTAGCTTTGGTGGACTATATGAAGTATCCTACTACCTATGACGGTGAAGATGATCTTTCCTTGTTACACATGAACACTGAAAGATCCGATATTTGGTCTGAAATGAGAAACTATACTGATGATGACCTAGAGGCGATCGCAGGTTACATCCTAATCCAAACTAAAGCTGATCCCAAATGGGGTAAACGTTCTTTAATTGAACCGTAATCCTCAAGCTGATTGGATTTTTTAGGCTTTTCAGGGGCTATTATGGTAGCCCCCTTTTTTGTGTTTAAACTAAAGCGGGAACTTTATTTTCCCCTTGAACATTATTAAAATTTTGGTGACGACAGAAAATTTCACAGGAATTATTAGGACTTTCAATTAATTTGATTTTATCTAACTCTACCCCCAACTTACTTACAGGCTCTTTTAACAAAGTAGCAATATAAAAAGCAATATTTTCAGCGGTGGGAACAGTATCAGCAAAATGAGCTATATCTTTATTTAAAAAAGTATGATCAAAAGGCTCAACCACATATTCATCAATAACATTTTGCAGGGCTACCAAATCGACAATCATTCCTGTGCGACTATCCATTTCCCCTGTGACGGATACTTCTAAATGATAATTATGTCCGTGACCATTCGGACGAGCGCACTTACCATAAATTTCTAAATTCTCCTCATAACTTAGTTGATTAGAGGCTAAACGGTGAGCGGCGCTGAAGTGAGTTTGAATAGTTAAAGTTGCTTCCATATCTTTTCCTTGATAATTTACCCAAAGTTGAGGATGTTCGTATAATTGAATGTCTGTTAATGGTAGATGAGGAGCTAGTCTTTGCCAAATTACCCTTGCAATGTTTTCTGTGGTAGGTAAGGTTTGCTTAAATTCTTCCCATATATCATTGAGATAACCATAGTCTAGTTGACTGGTCACTTCATTTTTGATTACTTTTTTGACGTTGGAAAGATTTTGCACCATACCATATTGATCCAATTCTCCAATCAAGGACACATATAGGACATAATTATGTCCATGACCAGGAAAACGACTATTAGGACCAAAACGCTTTTGGTTTTCTTGCTCTGATAATTCTGGCAACCAGTAGCGATGACTGGCGCTGAATTTTGCTCGGCGATTGACAATACATTTCATTGCAATACTTTATTATTTCGGCTTGCTGATTCTTCTTCTACTTTACCATTTTTTTCTTTACCTAACTTAACAATACTGTCATTTTATTTTAAATAGGCAATGGTAACCCCTGCCCCTCCTTCGTTTCGGGGGGCAATCTCATACTTACTTACTTGGGGATGGCGTTGTAAAAACTCATGAACTCCGTTGCGTAAACTACCTGTACCCTTACCATGAACAATCCATAATAGTCCTAATTCCGTGGCAGAGGCGATCGCCCTTTCCAGTACAGGTTCAGCTAGATGTACCCTTTGCCCACGAATATCCACGGTATTTTTTTCTACCCGCACCCTTGGAGTAGTTTTAGCAGTTTGATTATTATTTTGCACCTTGGGAGTTTTTTGTTTCACCTCCGTTTTCGGGGGAGTTTCCTTCTCAAACCTCTTACCATCCAAAGATTCAATATCTGTAAACGGCAATACCATTTTCATCATGCCAAAACGGGCGCTTAACTGTTCGGCGGTTTCGTCCACATCTAGCACCTCGGCGGTTTGTCCAAGGCTTAATATTCTTACCCTCTCCCCTACTTTGGGCTTATAACTAGATTTTTTACGGGATTTTTGGATAGGGGTTAAGAAGCGATCGCCAATTTTCTCCAGATTTTCCCTTGCCTGTTGGGCATCCTGTGCGGTGGGATTGCCTTTTTTCTGTAACTCCTTAATCACCTGAGCAATTTGGCTTTTGGCATCAAGGAGCATTTTCTGCACCGCTTGTTCTTGCTGAGACTTTAAGTCCCTTTCTCGATCCTGTAAAGAGGTAGCTTTGGCTTCTACTTCCTGATAAAAACGCTCGGTTTTGCTCAATAAATCCTGAGCCTGTTTATGTTTCTCCTCCTGTTCCCTTCTTTGGTTTTCCAACTCCCCAATTAACTGGTTTACATCCTGAGAAAAGCCCCCTGCTAATTCTTGGGAATCGGCAATGACATCGGAGGGTAAACCCAACCTTTGGGCGATAATGATGGCATTGGAGCGCCCTGGAATACCCCATAATACCCGATAGGTGGGTTGTAAACTGACATCGTCAAATTCCACGGAGGCATTTTCAAAGCGACTGTCGTTATATTTGAGGGTTTTTAGTTCCCCGTAATGGGTGGTGGCGATGGTCAGTAAATTATGCTCGGCAAGATGTTTGAGGATGGCAATGGCGATCGCACTGCCTTCGGTGGGATCAGTTCCTGCCCCTACTTCATCAAGCAATACAAGGCTATTGGATAGCCCATGTTGTGTTTCTACGGTGGGGGAGTCATCATCAGGGTTTTGGATTGGTGTAGAGCCATTGAGGGCATCCATAATGCGAATAATACGGCGTATATGCCCCGAGAAGGTAGATAAATTTTGCTCGAGGGACTGTTCATCGCCAATATCGGCTAAAACTTGGTCAAACCAAGGAATCAACACAGGATCTTTGGCAGGGATAAAAATGCCCACCTTTGCCATGAGGGCGGTAATACCAATGGTTTTGAGGGTGACGGTTTTTCCTCCCGTATTAGGGCCGGTAATAGCCACTACCCTCGTATCGGATTTGATCAACACATCGATGGGAACTACCGCACCGCTTTCCTCTTTTTTTTGTTGCCAGATGAGCAGGGGATGGCGTAGTTGACGCAGGGTGATATTTTCTTGGCTTTGAAAATCTACGAACTGAGGAGGATTCCCTTCTAGCCACATACTATATCTAGCTTTGGCGGTGGCTAAATCAAGGGCAGTGGCGATCGCCAATAACTGTTCTAATTCTTCCCAAACTTCGGCTACCTTCTCGGTGAGGGTGCGTAATATTTTTTCTTCTTCCCTTTTTTCTTGTCCTCTGCTAGTTTGCAGACGGTTGCCAAGATCGATAATGGATTTTGGTTCGGTGTATAGGGTTGATCCTGTGGTGGAGGTATCATGGACAATGCCCGATATTTGCCCACTGTGAGACGCTTTGACAGGGAGCACGAAGCGATCGCCCCTTTGGGTCACCACAGGCTCTTGGAGGGCGTTACCGTTGCGCTGGATAATGTTTTGTAAGGTTTGCTGAATCTTACTTCTTAAACCTTTTATTTTTTGTCTAATTTCTCCTAATTGAGGAGATGCCCTTTCTGTGATTTCCCCCCGATCATCAATACAATAGTGAATTTCTTGCTCTAATTCGGGGAAAGTCCTTAAACTTTCTACCAATTCTTTGAGGGTGGGTGAATCTTCTAAATCTTCAATTACCCTTCTCAATTTCCTTACCCCTGCTAGGGTGGTGGCAAGGTTTAATAACTCTTCTCCTTTGAGGATACCCCCTAATTTTGCCCTCTCGAGCGCGTCTCCGATGTCATGGATGCCAGAAAAAGACCAGTTCGGATTTAAGCTGGTTTCGATGTGATATACTTCCTTGGTTTGCTCTAATAACTTTTGCGTTTCCGACAGGGTTTTGGGTATAGTTAAATGGCTAGATGCGATCGCACCTAACTTCGTAGCGGAAAATGTCGAAAGATGGTGGCATAATCTCTGCCATTCTAAAAGTCGGAAAGTTTCTTTTTCAATCAAAGCAAGTAAGGGAAATAATTGAGAATGGAAAATGGAGAATCGATAATGATTAATATCAAATTCCGATGACTACTTACAACCAAACTTTGTATTTTTGAACTCTTGACTAGAGATTTTATAACAAAAATTTAGTTGAACATGATATGAGGTATTATTTCAGGGATCAATAAAATTACAAAATTGGTAACTGAAAGTTAGCCCTCAGTTATGAAAAAAGAGAACAACTGTTAAATATATTCTCCTAAATCAGAAAATAGTTTATGTTAGCGATAAATTAACCTACTAACAAACTATGATCATAACGAGGGGCTTTACTCTCAGAGGATTTGATTTGGTACTTTACCAAATTCGCCAATTCTTCTAACTGACTAATGGCCTCTGCACCTTCTAACTTCATTAATTCTCGGTCATCTTGCATTTCTGTCCATGTGATACCATAATCAGAAACCAAAAAACGAATTAAATGATTATCACCTAAACTCACCATAAAAGAAGCACTGGTTAACTGAGTGCCACAAGTGTAGCAGGAAGCAATATAACCTCTTTTTTCTAATACAATCGCTAAGGCTTGGAGATTCATGACTAAATCTTTCACAAACTCCCGATATTCCTGCGCAAGTCTTATAAACATTGACACCTCCTTTGGGTAATTTCAACTTTACATTCTTAACAATAATTTAAGATTTGCCAAATTTATTATATGGTATCTTGAATCAAAAATGCAAAACTGATTATTTTGGGTCATATTTTAAGCATAGCCCAATTAATTATATAATGACTACTTTCCTTATATTTCGTTCCTGACATTACCATGAAACCACCATCCCTATGGCGTTTTATCCCCCTCCTCAATCTTTCAGGTAACGAACAAATGGCGATCGATCAATGGTTGTTAACCCAACATCAAAAGTATAATCATCCCCCCACTCTACGATTTTATACTTGGAATATACCCACCATCTCCCTCGGATTTAGTCAACAAAAAAAATATCCCCCCCACTGGGATAACCTGCAATGGCACGGAAAATCAATAGATCTAGTCAAACGCCCCAGCGGAGGTAGGGGAGTATTGCACCAAGGGGATTTAACCTATGCCGTCATTTCCTCTCAGTTTGAAGGTAATTTAGATGAAGTTTATCGACAAATTTCTCAGTTTCTAGTTCTCGGATGGCAAAAATTAGGGGTTAACCTATCCTTTGGTAAACCTCAACGACAATATTTAAAATCCTCTAATTGCTTCGCCCTTTCCACCAATGCCGACTTAATAGATGAGCAAGGAAATAAATTTATTGGCAGCGCCCAACTAAAAAAGGGTAAATTTACCCTCCAACATGGTTCGATGCTCTTACAACCCGATGCAGAGCTATTTGAGCAGGTTTTTGGTACTCTACCCCCCAAGGCTGTTTTATCTAGTTTCCCCACCACAGAAACCATCATTGACAATCTCATTAATGCCGCAGAAGAATGTTTTAACTGTGAATTTATCCATCAACCCCTTTCTGCCCAAGAATGGCAATCGATTGTAGACAATTTGAATTAACCTCGGTTCGGGTAGGCAAGAGACAAAAGGCAAAAGATAATAATTATTCATTGTCAATTGTTAACTAATTATCTTTTTGCGTAACATCAGTTATTAATTCTCAATTCCTTCATCATTTCTTGTTTAATGACTTCCTGCCCTTGGATAAGAGTGTTGGGTATGCCAGATTCCTCCGACATTAACTCCTGCCATTTATTGGCATATCTGAGGGTATAACCAAATCCTAAACTACCAAAAGTGAAAATAGTGCAAGTAACGACGATGAGATATTTTAGGATTCCATTTTCATTTACGGCATTACTTTTTTTGCGAGAAGTTTTTTTGATGTTATTGTATTGGTTTTGATTAGTTTTTTTTCTGGTATTACCGACAGGCTTTTTACTAACTGTTTTGAGGGCATATCTTTTGGTGTCGGGGGAGACACTTCTTTTCCTTGGCTGAGGGCGAGATACTTCAAGGTTGTAGGAGGTGACTCGAGATTTTTGGTTTCCTTTAAGAGTGTTTTTTGTCATAGTAAAAATGCACTAAATTCTAACGGTAATATATTATTGACAGAATTTTAAAAATTCGCCCACTGATTATGTATAGGCTTATTTTTACCTAAAACGAGATTAAATTGATCCTTGGTTGATGATTCTTCCTTAATCGTTAAGGTTATTATAGTTTCAAATTTCCTCAATGAAAATTTTATTTTTCTTCACACAAGAGAGCAAAAGAAAACTATGATTGTGGCTAAATCAACGAGTATTTATGAAATTCGTCTCTGGTTTTGACAGATAGAGTTCGGGGAAACATTGATAATAAAAGTCCCCCAGAATTGGGGGATTTAGGGGGCAGTCAGGGCAATGAGGTTAAACTATAATCTCATAATTTCTTGTCCTTGGGACATAACCAGAAGATTAACCTGTAGGGGGCCTGAGCTATAAGTGGTTTGACTGGCAACGGCCCTGATTTCGTCAATACCTTGGCTAGAGCCTTCTAATTGTTGAATAAAATTGACGAGGGAAACTATTTGTCCGTCACCGATGACAATTCGACCTAATACTCCTTCTTGTCTTGCTCTAAACTGGGTGACTGAGAGGAGAAAATCTAGTTTTTCTTGGATATTACTGGGGGAAGTATCGCCAGATTCGATGGCGGAAAGGGCAATTACTTCGTTTTTGTCATAGACTTTTTTGTTGGGGGCAATATCGGTAAAAATTCTGATAGTTTGCTCTCCTTGAACATAGTTTCCTGCGGCTAGAATTTGAATTAGATATTCTCCTTCTTGGGCTAGTTGGGCTCGCATTTGTTCTACCTGAGTGGTACTGATTTGGACAAATCTATTGTTGACAAATTCATCTCCATATCCCAAAATTCTCATGGCTCCTCGATTGGCTTCATTTAAAACCCCATCGACTAATTCTTCTAGGTTAGTGTCTTCCTCAACCCTAACGAGGGTAATGGTTAGAAGTTGTCCTCTAACGATGGCGATGGGTCTTTCTCTTAGGTCTTGATAGGTGCGATAATATTGTTCTAAAACTTGCACTTCTCGCTCAAAAAATCTTAAATCTCTTTCGAGTCGGGAGAGTAATTCTTCTTTTTCTGTTAATGTTTGATCTCTTTGGGCGATCGCACTGTCTAAATTACTAATTTGCTGATCTCGAAATTGAATTTCGGCGCGCAAATCCTGTTGTTGTTTTTGTAATTCTTGTAAAGTAGTGGACTGTAAAGCCAAAATTCTTTCCTGTTCACTGATTTCGTCTAACCTTAAACGAAGTTCTTGATCTTTTTCCTGAATTTGTGCTTGTAACGCCTTACTTTCTTGTTGAATTTGATTTTTTTCTTGCAACAAAGCAGCCCTTTCCGCCTCGATGTTTTCTACCTCGGTGGCTAAACGCTGGGTTTGTTGATATATCTCATCCAATAATTTTTGAGTATCACTTAATTCCTTTTCGGTATTTAAAAGAATATCCCTCGCTTCTGATTGCCTTTTTTGGGCTTCGTCCAAATCTCTCTCTACTCGCCCTTTTTCCTCTGTTACCTGTGCCAACTCATTTTCAACTTCTCGACGACGGTTGAGAATTTCGTCTAGTTGAAATACTCCCTGACGTAAAGAGGCACTGAGGGCAAACAATACCCCAAGGGTTGAAGCAGAAATAGATATGCCCGTAATAATAGAGACGACAATGGCCGTTTGTTTGGGGCGCAGATTAAACAACCTTAACCTAGCTTTACCAACTTTTGTACCAATGCGATCGCCCAAAGCGGCAATTAACCCCCCCAATATCAACACCGCAAAAATTAGTACATAAGCACTGGTCATTATAACTCTAAGGAATGAATGATACTACCATTTTGACACACTATAACGGTGGAGATACCCTATGATAGGAGATTATTGAGGTATCTTGAAAAAAAATTGCCCATTAGGGATGAGTCGAACCATCGGGCATAATGGTTTCTTTTAAGTTTGCCCCTCCGAGGTTACTATTCCTTAAATCTGCACCTCTTAAATCTGCTTTTTCTAAATCTGCTTCCATAAAATTTGAGCCTTGCAAATTAGCATCATTAAAAATACTCTTCTGTAGATAAGCATGGCTCAAATAACTATTTTCCAAATTTGCTCCCGTTAAATTTGCCCCTTTTAAGTTAGCATAAACAAACAAAATTTGCCCCCTTCCCCCTGTTTTTTTGCGTAAAGGAGATAAACTAAACCTTTTACTTCCCAAACCGTGTAACACTGCCCCTGAAAAATTTGCCCCCCGTAAATTTGCCCTTGATAAATTGGCTCGATGGAGAAAAACCCCCTCCAAAATAGAATTTTTTAAATCCGCTTCCCTTAAATCCGCCCGACTAAAATTTGCCTCATTAAAACTACAACCTTGCAAATTAGACGCAGATAAATTCGCCCTCGTTAAATCTGCCTCCATTAAATTCAAACCACTTAAATTTGCTTCGGTTAAATCTGCCCTCGTAAAGTTTGCCCCTGTCAAAGTTGCCCCTGTCAAGGTTGCCCCTGTCAAATTTGCACCGGTTAAATTGGCATTGGAGAGGAAGGTATTTGATAAATTGGCATAACTTAAATCTGCATAACTCAAATCGACACTATTTAAATTTGTCCAACTCAAGTCACCATAACTCAAGTCACAATGTTGCATCAGGGCGCCGATTAAACGAGAACTAATAATACGGGTATTTACTAAGTCGGCATGACAAAAATTAGCACCACTCAAATCCGTTGAACTTAAATTACTCCAACTTAAGTCGCTGTGATTTAGTTCGATTTGAGTCAGATTAGCTTGGATTATTTCACTAGCAGAAAGGTTCAAACGACTAAATTCTTTTTGTCCTTGGGAATATAATCTTAGTAATTCATCAACATTCATTATCAATAATAGTTTGAGCAAAAAATAATCAGTAAATGAACACTGAAACTATCAATATAACCTGAGTTCGGGATAAAATTTATAGTTTTGTAAAGGTGTCAGGTATCGGGTGTCGGGTGTCAGGTTAAGAAATTTACAAAAAAACTGTATGTTAATTAATTTTCCCGTATTTACTTTCATCAAGGAATTAACCAAGGCTGGTGGTATTATAAACCTGTAACCTAACCATACTGACAACTATTATCCCGAACTGAGGTCAATATAAGTCTCCTGTCTCTTGTAAGGAATGTAATCGCTGATATATACCCCCCTGATTTAACAATTGATGATGATTACCTACTTCGGCAATTTTACCATTGTCAAGGACAATTATTTTATCTGCCTCTCTTACGGTGCTTAGACGATGAGCAATAATAAGGGTAGTACGAGTGCCAAAAATGGATTTCATTGCCAGTTGAATTTCTCTTTCTGATTCATAGTCGAGGCTGGAGGTGGCTTCGTCAAAGACGAGAATGTCTGGGTTAACGATTAATGCCCTAGCGATGCCTAATCTTTGTTTTTGTCCTCCCGATAGTCTTACTCCCCTTTCTCCCACAATGGTATGATATTTGTCGGGTAGTTTTTCGATAAAATCATCTACACGGGCGATCGCACAGGCTTGTTTAAGTTCTCTCAAACCCACTTGGGGATTACCATAGGTCAAATTATCAAGAATAGTACCATTAAACATATCCACCTCCTGATGAACAATAGCCAGACGACGACGATAACGGCTTATATCAAGGGTTTTAATATTTTGACCATCCAAGACGATTTCTCCCTCCAAGGGGTCAAAATAGCGGAATAAGAGCTTAACCAAGGTGGATTTACCAGAGCCTGAACGTCCTACCAAAGCTACGGTTTGATAGGGTTCAAGTTTAAAATTAATTTGATCTAACACCAAACTACTGGGGTGATAACCAAAGGAAATATTTTTAAATTCCAATTTGCCCGTAAATTGATAGGGATTATCAGGTAAATATTCGGGAATCAAACTCGCCGCATCCTGCCCTACGGGTAAATTCATAAACTCATGAAAGCGAATCATGGAGGCGTAGCGACGGGCAAAAACTTCCGCTAAGTTGCTTAGGGGTTCTAATTCGGCATAGGCCATACTGGCAAGGGTGTAGGTGGTGATAAAATGCCCGAGGGACATCTGCCCCCTAAAGGTAGGGATTAGTACCCCCACAAACACCAAAAATAGGGATAACTGCACTACGGTGCGATTCCAAGTGGCTAATTTGACATAACCTAGGTGAATGCGATGGATGACCACTTGATATTCACGGTTAAATCTTTTCTTTTGTCTTGCCAACTCCCTCGATTCGGTGGCAAAAGCCTTAACGGTTTTTATGTTGGTAATGATTTCTGAGGTTCTACTTTCGGTGTTTTCTTGATGAGCGTCTAATTTTTCTTCTTGAATTATTAATTTTTTGAGATGAAATAAGGTGAGGGTAAGAATGAGGGTAAAAGAGATTATGAATCCTAATGCCAACCATTTTTCAATTAGGAGAATAACTACAAAGATTCCCAATACTCTGATGAGTTTTGGAATAAATTGTCCAGCAATTTCGGGGTATGTCCAAGTATGATTGGAAATTCCTCGGGCGATTCTTCCTGCGATTCTACCCGGATTATTTTCGTCATAAAATCCTAGGGGTAAGGTGAGGATTTTTTCGATCACTTTTTGGGAGTAGTCTCTTCTGGCTTTGAGGGTGATTTCCCAATGATACCAAGAGCCTATCCACGGTTGTATGGGCGATCGCACCACAGCAATTATAAATATAAATCCACATAATATAATTAAGTTGGTGACTTGGGCTTCGCTGGATAAATTGAACAGTGTTGCGAGGGAAATGATGATATTTTCTAAAAAAATGTCGAGGGGATTTCCTGACAAAACGTTAAGAATTTGACCAATTAGGTAGGGTATGGCTAAATCAATGATTTCAAATAACCCTGATGCACCAATGCTAAAAAATACCGCTAATTTATATTTATCGTAGTAGCTGATTAGGTCTTTAAATGATGCCATTTTTTAAACAATTTTAACTTACTCAATTCCATTGACTTTAAATCTATTCCTGCCTTCTTGTTTCGCTAAATAGAGGGCTTCATCGGCCCTTTTGATTAAATCATCAGGACTACTATCATAACTCGGTTTCATGGTGGTAATGCCGATACTAACAGTGATATTCTCAGAAACTTCGGAGGTTTCATGGTTTATGGCACAAGAGGCGATCGCATTTTGAATTTTACCTGCTACAAGCATGGCTTGATCACAATTGGCATAGGGTAAAATAATGGCAAATTCTTCCCCACCATATCGCGCCACAACATCGGAAGAATAACGCACAACAGATTTGAAACATTGGGCGATTTTTTTTAAACAAATATCTCCCTCTGGATGTCCATAAAAATCATTATAATTTTTAAAATAATCAACGTCTATTAATAATAAAGAAATACACTCTTTTTCTACTATTAACTGTTCCCATTCTCGTTGTATAATTTTGTCAAAATAAGCTCGATTAGCAACTTGAGTTAAACTGTCAATATAGGCCATTTTTGCCAAAGTTTTATTGGCATGACGTAAATTAATTTGGGTTTTTTCTAGTTCGTTGGTACGTCTTAATACCGTAGCTTCTAAATTTTCTAAAGTTTGGTTTAACTGATTTTGAGCAATGGTTTTTTCTGTCAGGGCCGCAGAAAGAATTAAAGTAAAAATGGAGATGACTGCGGTAAATGATTGTAATAAAATCAAAGATAAATTGGTAGATTCTTTTACAAATACCCCATAACCTTTACTGGTAGCAATAATGGCAACTAAGGCAATAATACTGACTAATAAACTAGCTTGAAAACGTTTTAATCTAAAAACTGCCCAAATTAGAGGAGGTACTAATAGATATTCAATAGGATAGGCAAATATAAAAGCAAGAAGACAGGCAAATAATATAATTAAACCCATAAAAATTATTTCCCATATACTCGCACTTTGAGGAATAAAATCCTTCTTATTCCATTGCATAATGGTGGGAGAAAAAATAACATGGGCTAAGGCACTACCCAACCACCAAGTTAAAAATGATGTGGGATATTCTGCGATGGTAATAACATTAATAATCAGTAATCCTGTTATACCCATTAATGCGGAAATAATGGGAGAAAAAATTACTGCCCCGATAAAAATACACACTGATTTTATGTTAATAAATATATCTTTGCTGGGGGCAAATGTTCTGACTAGATATAGGGCAACGATGGGTTGAAAACAGTTGGCTAATGCACAAGCTATTTGTATAAAAGCAAAGCCGATAAAGGATAAATCTGGGCTAATTCTTTCGAGGGAGGGGGTTAGTCCGATAATTGAAGCGATAATAATACCGGGAAAAACTTGTATGCCATATTTAAATACCATGGGTAAGGTGATGGCTGAGGGAAACCATACAGAAGCCACTTCGGAATGAAGGGTACTAAATTGATGACTAGCATTTATACCTAAAATGTATAGTATCACCAACCCGAGGTTGATGATAATAAAAAAGAAAATGGGGTTTTCTTTTTCTTTTGGGAATTTTAAGAACACTAATTATAAGTTTATGATGGTTAGTTATTGACTATCTTGTCAGTTTTTTTTGGTAATAAGTCACCAATTAATATGTATCCTAGCATTATTTTTTACAATTTTCACGACCTTTTTTTAATATTATGTATTACAGTAATGTTCAACATATATTGACTGATAATTTAGGCTTAATATTGTTAGCTTATCAAAAACTTTTCTCTATATTGGTTTCTGATTTGATATTTTTTTAAGCTGATTTAATGTTAGCCAATAAAGCCTCTAAATACCCAAAAAATTACTAGAAAAAATAAAGCAACCACATCATTTGTTTTGATTCTTGATTGGTGCCATTGTACTTGATGTTTTTGGGGAGAAGTGAACCCCCTTGCTTCCATGGCGATCGCAATTTGTTCGGCTCTGAGAAGGATATTTTCTAATAGTTTTTCCATCACTATTACCCATATTTGAATGCTTTTTTTGATGCCTAGTTTTCGCCATTTTATGGCTCTAGTGCGGATAGATCTGATTAAGTTTTGGATTTCTTCTAATACTAAAGGAATAAAACGTAAGGCTAAAGTGAGAGTTAAAATCATTTCAGTAACAGGAAATTTAAATTTATTTAAAGGGGATAATAAATCTTCTAATCCTGCGGTAATTTCTTCGGGAGCAGTGGTTAATAAAAAAAGATTACTACTGTAAATTAGGGTAAAAAATAGGGTACTTACCCGAATAGCTAAATCGAAAGATCTTCTCGTCACACTAAAGGTTCCAATACTATATAGTGTATATCGATATTCTGTCGGTTGGGTAATAGCAATTTCACTTTCTGGTAAACGAGGCTGATAAGTAATACTTAAACCATCAGGGGCGATCGCTGTTAAAATAAAAATAAAAATTCCAATTAATAATAACCAAGTAATTTGTTTTTTTTGTACTCGCCAAGGAATAAATGATAACCAAGTAATTAAGAGTAAGAAAACTACTAAAAATATCCTCCATGGACTATTAGCTAATAAGGGTGATAAAATAAGACTCATTAACCACCCTAGTTTTACCCTCGGATCTAATCGATGAAGCCAAGAAAAGGGTTTTTCTACATATAAGCCTATGGGGAGCGATCGCAATAAGTCCATAAAAAAGAGTTATCGAAAAAAGTAGTTAGCAATTATAACACTCAAATAAAAGTATTACCATTAATTAAATCAAAAAGGGGAAAAAGTTGCGACTTTTAAAATGAAAAGTATAAAATTTAACAGAAAGTTATTACTTTTTAGTAGCAACTGAAAACAAGCAATCTTATGATTATGAATACTCAAATTTTTCCCACTGTATCCTCCTATGGATATAACTTCGATTTTATTCGAGATGAGATTAGGGCGTTAGTAGAAAAAGGTGTCCTTAGTCGCCACCAACCCATCTATAGCGTAGCTCAATTTATTCCTGCGAGGGAATGGGCAGGAGTTGAGAAAAATCTCGAAGAGCAAGATTTCTTATTGCGTGATTCCATCGCCGACCTTTTAGGGGCCGAGAGATGGGATAATGATTAGGGGGCTAAAATAGTCTTTTAAGATTGACAATGTACAATAGACAATTGACAAGTCTACATTAAAAGGGTTGAACAATGTTCGACCCCTAATTTTATGGATATTAAAGAATTAAGAACAGATTTCGCAGGGTTAAAAGATAAGTATTATTTTAATTTTGGTGGTCAAGGAATCCTTGCTGATTCAGTATTAGAAACTATTTTTGATACCTATAAATATGTAGAAAAAGTAGGACCTTTTGGTTTAAAAATAAATAGTTGGGTTAATGAAAATATTGATAATGTCAAAAGTGCGATCGCCCTTGAAACTAACAGTAAAATAGAAACCATTACCCTGAGCGAAAATGTCACAGGTAGTTGTAATATTGCCCTTTGGGGCATTGAATGGAAAGCAGGGGATGAAATATTACTCAGTGATGCCGAACATCCGGGGGTAATAGCCAGTATCAAAGAAATTAGTAGAAGATTTGGTGTTAAAGTTTCCACCTTTGCCCTCGTGGATACCCTCAACCAAGGAAACCCCGTAGAAGTAATCAAAAATCACCTTACCCCTGCCACTCGCCTAGTGGTAATTAGTCATGTATTGTGGAATACGGGGCAAGTATTACCCCTCAAAGAAATCAGTCAAGTATGCCATCAATACCCCAGTAAAAAACCCATCCAAATCCTTGTTGATGGCGCCCAATCCGCAGGATTACTGCCCCTCAACCTTCCCGATACAGGAGTTGACTTCTATGGATGTACAGGGCATAAATGGTTATGTGGCCCTACGGGAGTTGGTTTTTTGTATGTCAAAGAGAATTTAGCAACTCCCCTTCATCCCACTTTTATCGGTTGGCGTAGTCTTGATTTTAGTAAATCCGATTTACCCTTTGCCCCCGATGGTAGTAGATATGAAATAGCCACCTCAGCATATCCATTATATACAGGATTAGCAGGGGCGATCGCCCTTCACCAAGCATGGGGCAACCCCGAAAAACGCTATCAACGCATCTGCCAACTAAGTGCCTATCTCTGGGAAGAATTAAACAAAATAGACGGCATCCAATGCCTAAAAAACTCACCCCCCCAATCAGGATTAGTCTCTTTCTATACCGAAAATCCTAGTCAATTGGTATCCCAACTAGAAAACAAAGGCTATTATCTACGCACCCTTGCCTATCCCTCCTGCGTCAGGGCTTGTGTCCATTACTTCTCCCTCGAATCAGAAATCGAAAACCTCATTAAACAAATTCGCTCAATGGTTTAATATGAAGCTCGGATAAATTGTTAGAATGGATGTCCCCCAGAATTGGGGGATTTAGGGGGCAAAACCTAAACTCTAATTGTCAATTTTTGAAATCTCATCCTCCCGAAAATGAGCCTTAAACTTCTTGCTAAACTTAACCAAATAAGGGAAATTAGCGCTTACAGGTCTTCCCTGCCACTCTGTTACAATTTCTATTAACTCTCCTTCCATGCCCTTAATATCAAAAGCAGTCTTCTTATGCTCAGGGTGATGATATACAATTACTGATTCAGTTACCTTAATGCGATCGCCTACGTTCATAATTTAGATATAATGATTTGAATAAACTAACTCTTCTAGTTTGCCTTGACTAACAAGCCTCAGAATAAGAGTAAAAAAACCTCCCAAATAGATCCAGATTCTAAAAAATCCAATCCCTGAAGAGGCAACCATATTATTTTTGCATACTCCGTGAGATCTGCAAACCATCATTTTTTATAATTGATAAAAATTAACCATTATTTTTTTGCAATAAACAACATATCTATTTTCAGAAAAAACACCTTAGTTTCTATCAATTTTAAACTTTTTTTTAAACAACATAAAAAGTTAATATTTTTTTAATGTTTTCAAGGTCTAAGAAAAATAACAAATTCAATCAAATTGGTAATTATCTTTACAGCGAACAGGGATCAAGGAATGTTAACGTAGATGGTGTAAAGATAAACTAAATTTAAAAATATCATAAATTATTATGGCACAGATATTAGATGCAATTCCTAACGATGATAATAATAAGATTATGTGTTGTTATGTAAATGCTACCAGTCAAATTCAAGTAGCAAGAATTACTAACGTAGCCAATTGGTACTTTGAAAGAGTGGTATTTCCCGGACAAAGACTGATATTTGAAGCCCTACCAGAAGCATTATTAGAAATTCACTCAGGAATGATGGCAAGTTCAATTCTTTCTGATACCATACCCTGCAGTACCCTATCCATTCAAGAAGAAATAGAGGGGAATGATAACCAAGCAAACCATAATCCATCCTCCGACTCTCAAGAAGAAAATCTCGAACTTCTTTCCGCTTAAAAACAGAAAAAAGGCTGGTTTTCCAGCCTTTAATAAAAACCTAACACCCAATAAACTTATTTAACCGTAGCCCCAAACTGATTAATTAATATATCTTTTAAAACAGGTTTGAGATCATCACAGGGAATACTTTTCTGGGATAACTCCCCTAACTTCGCATCCTTGCCAACCTTACCACCGAGAAAAAGATTAACCCCTTCCACCACAGAGCCATCTTTTTTCGCTTTAGTACCCATCAAGCCAATATCCCCCGCTTGAGCTTGTCCACAGGAGTTAGGACAACCTGTCCAGTGAATACGCACCCTTTCAGGAATATTTAACTCCTCATCCAATTCTTGAGCCAATTTTAAACCCCTTGCCTTAGTTTCTACCAAAGCAAAATTACAATATCTTGCCCCTGTACAGGAAACTAAAGAGCGCACCAGGGTACTAGGATTAAGAGGATAACGTTCTAAAATAGGCTCACTCAAAAACGCCTCAACCTTATCATCTGCTACATAGGGAATAATAAAATTTTGCTCCACCGTTGCCCTAATTTCCCCAGTACCATAGACATCAGCCAAACGGGCAATTTCAAACATTCCCTCTGCATCCAAACGTCCTACGGGGATATGAATGCCGATATAATTATAACCCTCTTGTTTTTGAGGATGTACCCCCAAATGATCCCGTTTATCCATGGTAATTTCATCTTCAGGGGCGGCAAACTCCAAAGATTTACCCAACTCTTTCTCTACCTCGATACGAAAACGGTTCATTGTCCACTTATCAATCAACCACATCAAACGGGCTTTACCACGGTTTTCCCTTAATCTTTCTTCTAAACCATTGGTGGTATATACCGTTAAAATAGCCCGACAAAGTTCGACAATTTCATCATCATCAGCCTTTACCCACACATCCATGGGAATCGCCTCAGCGCAGCGTTGTGCCGACAAATAACCCCCGATTAAAACATTGAATCCTAATTCCCCATTTTTATAGGCAGGAATAAAAGCCACATCATTGATTTCTGCATGGATAGAGTTGTCTTTTCCTCCCTCTACGGCAATGTTAAACTTACGGGGTAGATTACTCAATTCATAATTACCCTCGCCATTATTGGTAATCATTGCCTGTAACTTATAATTAACCTCCCTAGTATCATACAACTCGTGGGGATCAATTCCTGCTACGGGAGAACCCGTGAGATTACGCACATTATCCATACCCGATTGAATAGAAGTTAAACCCACTTCTTGGAGTTGACCAAAAATAGTCGGGATGTCTTCTAATAGTACCCCTCTTAATTGAATATTTTGACGGGTGGTAATGTCTGCACTACCATCATCTCCATATCTTTGAATAATTTGCGCCAAGGTGGTTAGTTGTTGACTATTTAAAATACCATTGGGCATTCTTAGTCGTAACATAAATTTTCCGGGGGTAACAGGGCGGAAAAAAATTCCTAACCACTTTAATCTGACAATTAAATCATCATCGTTGAGGGCTTCCCAGCCAATTTCGGCAAAGTGTTCTATTTCTTTTTTTACATCTAAGCCGTGTTTGGCGGCTTTTACTTTTTCTATTTTATTTAATTTAATTTTTTTTTCTGTCATCGCGGTCATGGTTAAACCCCATTAATATATATATTTTTTTAGCTGTGACCATAGACTATCAATCACATTCTTTTTATTTTGTCAGTTTTACTACTAAACTCACAAAAATGATGCTTTTTACAAAACTTAATTATGCGTTTTTTGCATAAAAAGTCCTCAAATCGGTTGTCAGGTAAATACATGACCATGGGAAGCCTGTAAAAATGGCAGATGAATCCTCGATGGATAATATATACTTTTACTATTATCTTTTTTGAATGTTGGGCGTATGTTGCATCATCTGATTCCTTTCTATGATCATAACGTTGAAAAATGGAGCTTTGAAGCAAGATTGTTGAGATGGCTTACTTTTTTGTGGCTTCTTGTGGGTTTAATGATTTTGTTTTCAGCTTCTTATCCCGTTGCTATTCATAATACGGGGGATGGATGGTATGTATTTAAACGACAGTTTATCTGGATTTGTCTGGCGTTGATTGGTAGTAAGTTGATTTACAGAACTTCTATTAGAAGAATTTTACAGTTTTCTCCTTATATTTACGGAGTTATTCTCGCCTTGGTATTGGCTACCATTTTGGGGTTTGGACAGGAGGTTAATGGTGCGGAAAGATGGCTTTCTCTTGGCCCGGTGCAAATTCAACCCTCGGAACTTTTAAAACCTTTTATGATTTTACAGGGTGCTTATGTTTTTGGTACATGGGATCGTAAAACATGGTGGTTTAAGGGGGCTTGGTTGCTGATTTTTGGACTTAGTTTACTGGCTATTTTACTTCAACCCAATTTGAGTACCACTGCTTTATGTGGCATGACTTTTTGGTTGATTGCTTTGGCGGCAGGGGTACCTATCATCCAACTTTTGGGCGTTGCTATATTGGGTATGTTGGGGGCGGTAGTCAGTGTTAGTTCTAATTCTTATCAAATGAGGAGGATTACATCGTTTCGCAATCCTTGGGCTGATGCTGGTGACAGTGGTTATCAATTGGTGCAAAGTCTTTTGGCTGTTGGCTCTGGGCAAATTTGGGGCTTAGGTTTTGGCATGTCTCAGCAAAAGTTATTTTATCTTCCTTTCCAAGATACCGATTTTATTTTTGCTGTATTTGCAGAAGAATTTGGCTTTGTAGGGGCGATCGCCCTGCTGTTGTTTTTGGGAGTTTATGCTACCATTGCCTTAGTTGTAGTCTTAAAATCTAGTCATCCCATTAATAAACTCATTGCTCTAGGTGTAATGACCATTTTAATAGGTCAATCCCTTATTAATGTAGGAGTTGCCATAGGTGCATTACCCACCACAGGGGTACCATTTCCCATGTTAAGTTATGGCGGAAGTTCAGTTATTAGCAGTATTTTACTTGCAGCCCTTTTAATTCGTGTCGCCATAGAGGTTGAACCAGAATCAGAAATAATTTCTAGCTACAATCAAGAATTAAGCCCAGAAAATTAGCTGAACCTATATGCAAGAAATCAAAAGCCATTCCCACCAAACCGTAGAAGACTATATAGAAAGAGTTACCCAATTTTGTCAGTCGGGGCGCAAAATTCCCTCTCCCGAAGAATTAGAAAAAATAGTCTCGGAGGTAGGTATTAGCCCCGAAGAAATATCCCTCGCCCAAAAACAATCCCAGGCAAACTTTGCTAGGGCAAAGGGATATTTCAGTTTAGGTCATTGGGATGATGCCATTAATGAATTAGAAGAGGGTTTGGCTTTTGACCCCTATAATATTGAAATGATCCATTTTCTCATTTCATCATACCTTGGAAGGTGGCGAGAAACCCATCAAGCTGATGATGAGCAAAAAATTCGTATGCGCATTAGACAATGTCTGGAAATAAAGCCTGATGATAAAGAAAGTTTGCAATTACTGGGACAACTACACAAGTCTATTAAAAACCGACAAATAATACACTTGAGTTTAGGACTGTTTGGTATTTTATCCATCGGTACTATTATTGGTTTATTTGCCCTAAATAATATTTCCCTCAATATTTTTAATAATCGTAATGAGCAGATCGAAAATGTAGAACAAGGTTTGCGTGATGAAATCCGCCGTACACAATCGAATAACATTCGTCGCACCGAAGATATAGCCCAAAAAGTGAGTAATAATGAAAATATGATTCGTAGTTTTAATAACCGCATTCGGGAACTAGAACAAAAAAATCAAAGATTGGAAAATGATAATCAGGTGTTGTTACAAAATAATGATAACTTAAATAAAAGACTGGAAATTATTGAACAACAATTACAAGAACAATTAGACCAAAACTTATTAGAATAATTACTTTAATGAAAGCAAGTTTAGCCCTACATACTACCAGCGGAGAATTAGGTATTACCATTGTCAATAACCAAGGGGAAAAAAAATCGCAAACATGGGATTTAGGTAGGGAATTAGGGAAAAAGTTACACCAAATATTGACAGATTTTATTAAACCTTTAACATGGCAAGATTTTCAATTTATGGCTGTGGCAAAAGGGCCAGGTAGTTATACCAGTACTCGCATTGGAGTGGTAACTGCTAGAACGATCGCCCAACAACTGCACATTCCTGTGTATGGTATTTCCACCCTGAAATCATTAGCATGGCAAGAGTTTAAAAATGAAAATAGTTCTCCAATATTAGTACAAATGAGAGCAAATAATCAGGAGGTTTTTGGAGCTATTTTTGAGGTTAAAAAAGAAGATATTTTGACAACAATTGTAGGGGATAAATTATACAATTTAGAAGAATGGCAAAATTTAGTTGATCAATATCATGGTAAATTAGTTATTAGTCCTGACAAATTAGGAAATAATAGTGAAAGTATTTTAAGTTTAGCTACTATTAAATATGAGCAGGAATGTTTGAATAATGTTTTTTCTAGTTGGGAAAATTTAATCCCTTTTTATCAATAAAAGTTATTTTTTATTATTTTTATATCTGAAATGAACTTATTTTTTTGATAACATTTAAGGAACTCAAGTTAAATAATTACTCAACTGTTAATTTATGAAAATTGCTATCGTTATTGCTAGTAATAATAAAAATCTAGCCCTTGCCAAAAAACTTAAAAATATTGCCATGGATCTCGGTAATGAAACCCAAATCATTGATTTGGTGGAGGAAAATCTACCCCTTTATACTCCCACCACTCAAGAGAAGTTGGGTATTCCCCATAAAGTCAAGGATTTACACCAAACCCTAACCAACAGTGGGGGCATGATATTCGTAGCACCCGAATATAATGGTGGTATTCCTCCTAGTTTAACCAGTGCGATCGCCTGGTTGAGTGTGAGCGGTGAAGACTGGCGAGGGTGTTTTAATGGTAAACCTGCCGCCTTAGCTACCCACAGCGGTGGTGGTGGGCAATATGTTTTACTCGCCATGAGGACTCAATTATCTTATATTGGGATGAACGTAGTGGGAAGATCTGTTTTAACCAATGGTAATAAACCTTTGAATCCAGAATCTGCTCAAGAGGTGATTAAACAGCTAGTACGCTGGGGGTAGGTAGACTAGGGGCAACCCTAGCCTGAAAACCAAATCTAAGGTATACTAAAGCCTACGCTAATTATTTTAGAGATTATTTTAGAGAAAAAGGAATGGAGTTAGCCGATTTAAAAAGAGAAATAAGTGTGATCACAGAGCGCCTGAGTACGACTCAGGACTATCTTTGACATACCTAGTCTTAAAGCTAATATTCATGATTTGGAACAAGTCGCCAGTCAGCCCCAATTTTGGGATGAGGCGGATAAAGCCCAAAAAATTCTCCAAGATTTAAATGAGCTAAAATCTTCCTTAGCACAGATAACTCGATGGCAAAAATCTTTGGAAGATACTAAAGCCATTGTGGAATTGTTGGAATTGGAAGAGGAAGATTTAGAGTTATTTACTGAGGCAGAACATAATTTAACTCGCCTTGCCCAAGAGTTAGACCGTTGGGAGTTACGAAAGCTACTCAGTGGCCCTTATGATCAACGGGGGGCGGTGTTAACTATCAATGCTGGGGCTGGGGGTACCGATGCCCAAGACTGGGCGCAGATGCTCTTGAGAATGTACACTCGTTGGGCGGAAAAACAAGATTATAAGGTTACTTTGACGGATATGTCGGAGGGAGATGAGGCTGGTATTAAGTCTGTTTCTCTCGAAATTGAGGGGCGTTATGCTTTTGGTTATCTGCGGGGGGAAAAGGGTACCCATCGCTTGGTGCGTATTTCTCCTTTTAATGCCAATGGTAAAAGACAGACGAGTTTTGCTGGGGTGGATGTGATGCCTTTGTTGGAGAATGAAGCCCTAGATGTGGATATTCCTGATAAGGATTTGGAAGTTACTACCTCTCGGGCAGGGGGTAAGGGTGGACAAAATGTTAACAAGGTGGAAACGGCGGTGCGTATCGTCCATTTACCGACAGGTATTGCGGTAAGGTGTACTCAGGAGCGATCGCAATTACAAAACAAGGAGAAAGCCTTAGCTATTTTAAAAGCGAAGTTGTTGGTCATTGCTCAGGAGCAAAAAATCCAAGAAATTGCCGAAATTAGAGGTGATATTGTCGAAGCGGCTTGGGGGATGCAGATTCGTAATTATGTGTTTCATCCTTATCAAATGGTTAAGGATTTACGAACTAATGTGGAAACCAATGCCATTGATAATGTGATGGATGGAGATTTGGATGCTTTCATTGAGGCGTATTTAAAAATCCCTGAGAGTTAAAATGTGGGATTATGGTTTAGATTAATCTGAGTATTTTTTATTTATGGAACAAACAACTGCCGAAGTGGCGATTATTATGGGTAGTGATTCTGATTTACCTACCATGGCAGGGGCGATCGCCATTTGTGAACAATTTAAAGTTAATTGGGAAGTAGAAATAGTATCTGCCCATCGTACCCCCATCAAAATGGTGCAATATGCCCAAAATGCCCATCAAAGAGGGATCAAAGTAATCATCGCTGGGGCAGGGGGAGCCGCTCACTTACCGGGTATGGTGGCATCCCTTACCCCTTTACCTGTAATTGGAGTACCGGTGCAAACCAAACAACTCAACGGCTTAGATTCCCTTTATTCCATCGTGCAAATGCCAAGGGGAATCCCTGTGGCTACCGTCGCCATTGGTAACGCTCAAAATGCTGGTTTATTAGCGATCAGAATTTTGGCATCTCAACAACCCGAATTATTGCAACAAGTCCTAGAATACAGTGAGCAGTTAAAAGTAATGGTAGACGGAAAACAGCAAGAATTAGGCGAAATCGGTTATCAAAAATATTTAGAAAAATACTATAGTTAGGGTTTGATGGGAAAGTGGGGGACTTTCTATTGTAATCATTTATCCGAACTTAATATAAAGAGCCTTGAAGAACCCCACCGCATGGCGAGTGGGGATTCTAACAGCCGATTGCTCGACCATTCATCCACTCAAACAACGTGAGTTGTAGAGGGTTGGTAGGCTCAGAAGCTAACACCTCTGATATATCCCGATTTTTCGCATCTGTTGATTCAGATGTACCCGTAACTTCCTGACTGACCGCCAGTAGAGTATTCAAACTGATACCAAGTATATCGATTCCTCGCTGTGCCAAAATCATACCAGCATTCGTATCAGCATCGGCAGGAGTATCGCAATTTAGACACAAGAAACTTTCTTTGTGTCTATTTTTTTTGTCCTTAAAGCCACAATGAGAGCAGGTTTGAGAACTATACTTAGGATCAACTTCTAGGAAAATTCGTCCAAACTTTTCAGCTACCTGACGGATTTTATCTTTCAGTTCTCCCCAAGAACAATCTCGAATCAAGCTATTTAAAGCTCTTTTAGCAGATTGTCCGTTTTTTGTATAGTTACCATTTTCGTCCTGTTTAGGTTTACATTGCCTAACCATCCCCTGAATATTTAGGTCTTCCATTACTATTACGTCTGCAATGCGATTTAACTTGTGAGCAACCTTCCACTGGTAATCCTCCCGTTGATTTACTATTTTTTGATCTAACCGTGCCAATTCCCGAAAGGCTTGACGTTGATTATTTGAACCACGTTTTTTACGACTAGCTCTACGCTGTCTTCGGGTTTTTCTTTTTGCCAATCGCTTTTCATACTGAGGGTTAGGGATATTCTCACCATTGGATAGGGCTAGGAGTTTGTGAGGTCTAGCTCCACAATCACACCCCATTACTGATTTAACCTGACTTAAGTCTATCGGCTCTATGTCAGGAATAGTTTTATCCTCTAATCCTATGGCAACGTAAAACCCATCAGCTTTTTGTCTTACCGTTACACTCCTGATAGTAAACCCTTCCTTGATGGGGCGAGACAAAAACAATCTCATCCAACCGATAGACGGTAAATATATTTTGTTATTATCTATTTTTACTTGGTTTGGTGGGTAACTAAAACTCTTAAACTGATGTCTCTTTTTAAACTTGGGGTACCCCCTACCATCGAAGAAATTTTGAAAAGCCCTATCTAATCGTCTCAAGTTTTGCTGAAGTACCGTAGAATGAATGCTCTTGTACCACGGACGGAGCTTTTTAAGGGTAGGCAACTCGGAAGATTGTTGCTCATACGCACTTCTTTTTTGCCTGATTTCTTGAATGGCTCTCCCAAGCTAGAGTTCTTGGAGATAGAACAGGCAAGAGGATAGCAGTGTGCTTTGGTTTTAGGTCACAATATTCCCCCTAGTTTGGGATATTTAACTTGCTCGTAGGCTTCTATTCTATCCCGAAGGCAGAAATTGTAGTGACTTCGGAGCATATTTATCCAATCTTTGATCACTTGTTGTTGTGAACCAGATGGCTTAATTTTGTATTTATGAGTTACGATCATAGTTACTTTTTGTTCTGAACCGTCAGAACATTTTTTGATATTTTTTCATTATAGTAGTGGCTTAACTCAAACCGCTACTATTTTTATAGATGCTCTATCGGGCGTATCTTCTCTTGGTCGCAATTCATCCCCACCCTAAAGAGGGATGGGGTATTCTTGCTCCCATTTTGATAAAATTTATAGTCTTGTAAAGGTGCTAGGTATCGGGTGTCAGGTATCAGGTTAAGAAATTTACAAAAACTGTAATGTTAATTAATTTTCTGATACTTAGTTCCATCAAGGAACTAACAAAGGCTGGTCGTATTTTAAACCTGTAACCTGCAACCTGCAACCTGTACGGACGTAGCATGCTACGTCCCCTACCATACTGACAACTGTTATCCCGAACTGAGGTTAATATTAATGCTCTACCAAAGGGATAGTTGACAAAAAACCCTCTCGGGGTGGAGAGGGTTAAAAAGAGATATTTAGTTGGCGCAGGCGGTACATTCATCCTTGAAGTTGTCTTTTTGGACGATGCGCACATAATAGACGGCTTTACAACCTTCCTCCCATGCCATGATGAGGGTATCAAATATATCTTTGGCTTTTAAGGCTCTTTCAGGCTCACTAGGATAATATACTCCCTCATTGAGGTTAAATAATAATTCCATGGAGATACCTGTATCTATCCACTGTTGTATTACCCCTGTGGTTTTAACTACCATGGTTTGATCTAGGTTCTTGTTTTCTTGATAAAACCACACTTTATCGTTGATATAGGGAGGGGCGATGGGTACGGTACCTTTTGCCCATTTGTCGTAAAAGAAACGGCTATAAACAGGCAAAATACTTGCGGTACAGCCTTGGACAAGACTTGATGAGGTGTTAGGGGCGATCGCCGTTATGTGAGAATTACGAATGCCATATTTTTGAATATCATCAGCTAAGATTTGCCATCTTTCAGGGCTATAGGCGTTCGCTTTATACCATTCTACGGGGCGAGAACCAATTAACAACCCCTTACTCCAATCACTGCCCTCATAGGCATCAAAAGCACCCCTTTCTTGGGCGAGTTTCATGGATGCTTGGGTACAATAAAAACCCATATCCTCAAAAAGATTACTAATTTCTTGGAGGTTGTTATAACGTAACTCTCTTTTTGCTAACCAATCCGCTAAACCCATGGCACCTACGCCGATGGTGCGATAACGATTATTATGGTTTTTGGCATCGGTAAAGGGAGGGTTAGTAATATCGATGGTATTGTCAAGGATTCTGACGGCGAGGGTGCAAACTTCTTCTAACTCCTGTTGTTCGAGGTTGGCTAGGTTGAGGGATACAAGGTTACAACAGTGGGCGTATTGTCCAGATGTAACATTACTATAGGATTCTTGACAGAGATTCCCTTGGGGGATGTAGCCATCATGTTTGTTGGGGTTGGCTTTATTGACGGTATCTTTAAACCAGAGATAGGGCATCCCTGTTTCTACCTGCGATCGCATGATATGCTTAAATAGTTCCCTCGCATTCACTTGTTTATAAAGTTTGATCACTGTATCGAGGTTGGCTTCAATGTCTTGATAGGCTTTCTCAAACTCCTCGCCCCACATTAAGGGTAAATCATAGCCCAATTTTTCCCTAACTTCTAGGGGATCAACCAATGTCCAGGATTGCTTATTTTTTACCCGACGCATAAATTCATCGGTGATGACTAATTGGGGAAATACATCATAGGCTTTACGGCGTTGATCTCCGTTTTCTGTCTGCATTTCGAGGAATTCGGGTACGTCTAAATGCCAAATGTCTAAACCTACGGTAACGGCGCCTGCCCTCCTTCCTCCTTGGTTGACGGCGATGGCGGTATCATTGAGCAGTTTAATCCAAGGAATAACCCCCCCGGAGGCATTTTTTTTGCCCATGACAGCGCTACCTGTAGCCCTGATGCGGGATACGTTTACCCCCACACCACCGCCGTTTTTGGAGATACGGGCGGTATTGGTAATTTCTCGGTAAATGCTTTCGAGGTTATCTTCCATGCTAATAATAAAACAGCTAGTAAGGGAGCCGTTAGGCACTCTTAGGTTAGCTAGAATAGGGGTAGCAAGGGAAATACGGCGAGATGCGATCGCCTCATAGAACTTTTTGGCATAGTGTAAACGGTTTTCGGGGGCTTCTTCACTGGCGAGTAACAAGGCACAGGTTAAAAAGGCTTCTTGGGGTAATTCATCGGGCAATAGGTAGCGGGAGGTGAGTAACACAGTACCTGCATAGTCATAATCCAAATCCCAGTCAGGATTAATCCAACCGTTGGCGGTTTCTAATTCGGCTTGGGAATATACCAAAATGCGATCGTCATATTTTCCTGCTTCCACAAAAGACTGTACGGTTTTGGCATAGTCTCCATAGTTGTAACCACGACTGACCAGAATCTCTTTCCACAGACTCCACATCGATAAACGTCCGGCAACGTAACGCCAATCAGGCTCATCAATGTTACACATTTCCAAAGCACAGTTGATCAAGTTGTCTTGGATTTCCCTAGTGCTGATTCCGTAACGGATACGGGTTTTTAATCCTGCTTCAAGGGCGATCGCATTTACATCTTTATCAGTACAAGCCCAGTTAACTACATTCCTGATTTTGCTAATGTCTAAATCAGCTAAACGGCCACTTCTCTTAACTACCTTGATGCTATTAGATGAGTTTTCTACATGATTGCTTGATTTGTTGCTGTCACTGATTGACGTTTCGATTGCCTGTTCTTGAGTATCGAATAACATTTGTGTCGTTTACCTAAAAGATTCCTTCTAAAGAATCTTATTATAGCATATACTGTGTACTACAAGCATAAAACAAAAAACAATTTGTATGGTAAATGACCCTGTTAAATATTGAGCTTGAAAGATGAAAAACAGACCATGGCAAACGGACCATTGATAAGGAATTTCCCATGGTCAATTGTCCTTAAATGAGGTTATAAATAACGATTTAGTAAAGCCTGTAAACCACCCTGATAACCAGCACCAACAGCATTCATCCGCCATTCACCATCCTTGCGATACAATTCTGCCATGATCAGGGCTGTTTCCACAGAAAAATCCTCTTCTAAGTCGTAACGTAAAACCTCCTCCTTGGTGGCAACATCCACCAGTCTGACAAAAGCATTACGCACCTGTCCAAAATTTTGACCTCTTTTATCTGCTTCATGGATAGTGACGGTGACAACGATTCTTTGTACATCTTGAGGCACTTTGCGCAGATCAACAATGACCACCTCGTCATCCCCTTCTCCTTCCCCTGTGAGGTTGTCTCCCATGTGTTTGACAGACTTATCAGGGTCTGGACTGGTTAAATTATTATAAAAGATAAAGTGATTATCGGATATTAATTTTTCTTGACTGTTAAGTAAAAATACAGATGCGTCTAAGTCAAAGTCATACCCTGTATCTGTTACATTAGTATCCCATCCCAAGCCAATAAAAGCTGCGCTTAGTCCGGGAGCGATTTTGTCAAGGGATACTCTCTGCCCTTTTTGTAGTGATATAGCCATTCTTTTTTCTTCGGTTTGTTTCTACTACCCTATTAATAATAAGTCCTAATCTTGGTTCCTTATCATCTTTTTTTGTGTTACAAACGTTATGAACGTACTACAAGCAGGATTGAAATAGTTTAAGGGTTTCCTGCCATGCTTGTCGTGCTACAGTGGGATTGTAGGATGAACGGCGACCGCAATTAAAACCATGTTCAGCGTTGGGGTAGCGAAACACTTGATGATTAATGTTGTATTTTTGTAGTTCGTTTTCGATTTGATCTACCTGTTCGGGAGGTATGCTTTGATCATCCATGCCAAAATAGCAGTTTATAGCCCCTTTGATGTCCTTCGTGTGGGTAATAGTAGGCTCAGATTCCCCCGGACACCAGTTGACAATTCCAGCCCCATAATAGGACGCTGTGGCTTTGATGTCTTCGAGGGTGGCGGTTAAATATGTTACATGACCACCGAAACAAAAACCCATGGCACCTACCCCTGTTTTTTTGACTTGGGGCAGGGTGTAAAGGTAGTCGATGGCGGTTTGAATATCTTGTAATAATTCCGAGGCTTTGGTTTGATTTTTGTATTCCCTACCGATTTTTACATCTTCGGCGGTGTAACCTGTTTCAAAATTGGGGGCAATTCTTTGATAAATGGCAGGGGCGATCGCCACGTAGCCCTCTTGTGCTATTCTGCTAGTAACATCCCGAATATGTTCATTTACCCCAAAAATTTCCTGCACTACCACCACTCCCGGATAAATACCTTCTGTGACAGGCATAGCTACAAAGGCAGAAATATCAACATCTTGATTGTGCAAAGTAATCCATTGAGTTTTTATATCCATAATTGAAAATAATATATAGATGTTGCCAACATGGTCGGTGGCCCTTCTCCCCACACTATGATAAAAGCAAGAGGAAAAGGGCAGTTTTTTGTTCAAAATAAGTTTAAAATTCTAAATACCAGAACTCTTCTTTTAACTCCCTCGCCATCAAATTCTCCACAGCCTCAGCCGCAGAAACTTTTCCTTTTAGCAGTAGATAAACTTGATAAGAAATAGGCACAGGGATTTTTTCCTTACTAGCTAACTTAATTAATACCGTAGCAGTATTTACCCCCTCGGCAGTCCCCTCCAAATTTTCCAAAATATCATCCAAGGATTTCCCCTGAGATAATCCCATACCCACTTGATAGTTACGAGATAAAGGGCTATCACAGGTAGCTAATAAATCCCCTAACCCCGACAAACCGAAAAATGTTTCCACCGATGCCCCTAAATGGGTACCAACTCTAATCATTTCTGGTAATGCTCTGGTCAAAAGGGCAGCCTTAGCATTTGTACCTAAGTTTAAACCATCACACACCCCAGAGGCGATCGCCATTACATTTTTTAATGTTCCCCCCAATTCCGTACCAATGGGGTCATTATTAACATATACCCTAAAAATATCAGAAGCAAACATACTTTGTACCAACTCCGCCGCCTCAGTATCATTACTAGCCAACACCGTAGCCGCAGGTAAGGCTTTCTTAATCTCCTTAGAAAGATTAGGCCCTGATAATACCACCACCGCATGATTAGGAAAAGTATCCTGCCAAATTTGAGAAGGAGTTTTAGTGGTTTCAAAATCCAAACCCTTGGTAGCCGTAACGATAATAGCCTTATCCTTCAAGCCAATCTCTTTGAGTTGTTGACTAACCGCCATTACCCCTTTCATAGAAATCGCAGAGATGATTACATCAGCATCCTTGACTACTTCAGCGAGGGATTTTTCCGAGCGACGACTCCACACCTCACACTCAAAACCTGCACGGTTAAGCAAAAAACATAAACTTGTACCCCATGCCCCGGCACCGATAATAGTTGTTTTAAGGGTTTTAGTCATAATAATTTTATCTTGATATTTTAATTTTAGGATCAGTAACTATACCACAACACAATTTTAAGGGCAGATGGATAAGATGAATGTTATGAGAGATAATTTTTTATCTGCTTGACCCAATTATCATCTTATTCTGATAGGAAATTAATATACTAATGACCGAATTTTTCATTGTCTCAATCTTGTTGTCAATATTTTTATTTATAATAATTTGTTGTTATATTACAATACCCATAAGAAAAAAGAGAGAAAGAAAATTAATTTATAATAATCCTATGGATAATAGTTGGATTAATTTTCTGGAAAATAAAATTTACTTATACCATAAACTTCCAAAGCAATACAAATCACAACTACATAATTATATTAAAATTTTTATTGCCGAAAAAGAATTTATTGGCAAAGATGGTATAGAAGTTACTGAAGAAATGAAATATATCATTGCCTCCCAAGCCTGTTTATTATTAATTGATAAAAATCCTAACTTTTTACAGCCTAATAGAAGTAACTATTTTCCTTATCTAAAATATATCCATATTTACCCGGAAATAATTGAAAAAAAACTAAATAAAAACAGTCCCAAAACTAATCGGTTGTTAGGTCATTCATCAGTGGGCTACAAATCAGGAAAAGATGGTATGATTCTCCTGTCATGGATTAATGTAAAGTTTGAGTCTAGTTCCCCCCATAGTCAAACTAATTTAGTTTTGCATGAATTTAGCCATCAATTAGATCAAGAATTTGGTAATGCGACAGGTATTCCTCGTTTAGCTAACTTAGAACAGATACTAATTTGGCAAAATATTTTTAAAAAGGAATATGAAATATTATGTCATTTTTCTGATAAAGGACAGCCAACTATTATTGATAAATATGGGGCAACTAATCTCGTAGAGTTTTTTGCTGTGGCTACCGAGGCTTTTTTTCTTAAAGGAAAGTTGATGGCTATTCATCATCCTTTATTGTATGAACAATTAAGGTTATATTACCATTTAGACCCTGCATTATGGTAAATAATAAATAAATCATTACCTGAGATATAATCATGTCTTATAAAGCAATTTTTCATGGGTGAGGGCGGATTTTTCTAGTTTATTTCTGTTTTCTAAAGATAAGCCAGAATTATTTTGATAAACATTTAATAAGTCATGGAAAATTTGCTCAGAGTTAGGGGGAAAATTTTGTAACTCATATCCTGTAATATTTAATTCTTTCATTAATTGAGAAACCTTTGGATCATAAGAGAGAGCGAAACAATTACAACCTTCAGAGGCACTCATAATTAAACTATGTAATCTCATACCGATTAACATTTTAACTTGTGAAAAAAGACCTTTTAATTGTTGAGGATTTTCTATCTCTATTATTTGGCAATTGTTGTTAATTTCTTGAGCTATTTTTTGGGATAAAACTAAATCTTTTTGAGCTTGAAAAGGAATTAAAATAATATTGGCTTCCGTAGCGTTTTTTAGCTTAATTAATGCTTCTATCAATAGCTGTAATTTTTGCTCATCAAAATTAAAATGTTGACGTACATTAACCCCAATTAAGGGGGGAGGTAAAAGGTTGATATTCGTTGGATTTTCACCAGACAAAGCCCAAACAGGATCAGGGGCTAAAAAGTGGGATATACCCCAGTTATCAAGAATTTTGGCTGAACCTTGATCCCTTACGCTAACACCTACACAGCCTTTTAAAACTGTTTTAGTCACCCATTGGCTAACGGGAGAATTAAGGGGGCCAATTCCTTGGGCGTAGGCGATGGTTTTTAATCCTTTTAGTTGTGCTAATTTCATTAATCCTGCATAAAAAAGAGGGCTTTTAATACTGGTGACATCCTGCATTAAACTCCCTCCTCCCCAGATAAATAAATCGTTTTTTCCAAGGAGCATAATTTGTTTGGCAATATTAAGGCGAGAATAACTTTCAACTCCGTAATTTGTACTCGTTAAAGATGGATTTCCTGATAAAACAATGGGCTTTATATCTTCTGGTAATCTTTCTAATAAAGATAATAATAATGCTTCATCTCCTGCATTTCCCTGTCCATAATAGCCACAAATTATTGCTTTTTTCATTATTGTTTAATCATTAATAATTACAGTGCGATCGCCTATAATCTCACCTTGATAAATTAATTCTTCATGTAAGTTAGTATTCAAAGTTATTTTAATCTCATTTTCCCCCTTTGGCAACTCAGAAATATAATGCCAATTGCCATATATTCGAGTAATTTTTTCCCCATTAATATACAAGTGTCCATGTCCTTGATTAATAGAACTTTCTTGATTCACAGTATCAGGAACAAAATCAAAGTTTTCGGTACTGATTTTGACATTCCATCCTTTCATGGCATCCTCTAACACTTCTATTTGAACACGAGGAATTAAATTATGATCAGACACATCAATGGATGTATGGTGATGATGATGTTCGTTTTCCTGGGTGTGGTGGTGTTGATTTCCTTGATTTTCATGGGCAATCCCATATCTGATTCCTGAAACAGACAAAGAAATTAATAAACAGCTAAGACTAAAAGAAAACAAATTTATAGTTTTTCTCATAATTATCAGTAAGTAAAATTTTTTCTCTTCTATTATTTAGTAAAATAAAGTAATAAAGCAAGTTTTACCTATTGTCAAACTTTGAAAAAAATATTTAAAACATATTAAAAAAAAACTCTATGTTCCGTCTTATTTCAACTTCGGATTTTGTAAGAGTACAAAAAATATATCAAAACTCGGTATTAAAATTAGCCCCTAGTCTCTATTCCCCAGAGCAAGTAATGGCATGGTCATTATTTCCTAATAACATTCAGAAATTTTACAGTTTTGTTTTTAATCCCGATACCTATGTGATTGAAAATAAAGAGGAAATTATTGGCTTTTGTGGATTGGAAAAAGATGGACATATAGCCTCCCTTTATGTTGATCCTAGTTATAATCGTCAAGGATACGGTACAAAGTTATTGCAATATGTTTTAGAGCAAGGCATCAAAGCAAAAATAAATAGATTTTATACCGAAGCCAGTTTTTTTTCTCATCCCGTATTCCTACGTTGTGGCTTTGTTGTCTTGGAAATGGAAACCGTCAAATATGGGGTGGTTTCTTTTCAAAGGTATAAAATGGAAAAAGAAATTATTGAGTAAGTCACACTCAGGGAAGTTAACATGAGTAAGAATGAAGAAATGAAGGCCTTTGTTGCTGAGTTAAAAACTCAATTTAAAATTATCGGACTATTTTTGGTTATTTTTTGGGGCATAGAAATTATTAATCAATCCCTATTTGCCAACAGTCTCAATTTTTTCGGTATTATGCCGAGGAGTGTGGTGGGTTTGAGGGGGATTGTTTTTGCACCTTTTCTTCATGTGGATTTTGCTCATTTATTGGCAAATACATTACCTTTTGCCATATTGGGTTGGTTTGTGATGTTGGAAAATACTAAACATTTTTATGTTGTGACGGCTATTTCTGCGTTGTTTAGTGGGGTTGGAGTATGGTTATTTGCCCAGCCTAATTCTATTACTATGGGTGCTAGTGGAGTAATTTTTGGTTATCTTGGTTTTTTGTTGGCAAGGGGTTATTTTCAAAAAAATGCTCCTTCGATCGCCCTTGCTCTTACGGTAATATTTTTATACGGTGGTATGATCTGGGGTATCTTTCCATCTGATCCCAGTGTATCTTGGTTAGGACACTTATTTGGCTTTTTGGGGGGTGTTTATGGTGCTAAATTACTTACTTCCAAATAGTAATTAGTTTTTTCATGATCATAATTTAATTTTTTTTGACAAGTATTGTAGTTATAAATTGAGCGAGTATTTTTTTGTGCTTATAATTTGTTTAAGTTATGTAAACCCTTTTTGATTGTAACTTCAGTATTTATAGGTATACATTAATGATTGATATAGGGCAAAATGAAATTAGGAAGAATGTTATGAAAATGAATAATAAGGTACATTTTATCTTTTGATGAAAATGCCATAATTGTTGATAGTTAATTTTGCTCAATCATCTTTTTTGATCCCAAGATCATTAATTACCAGTTTATAAAAATAAATATGGAAACAATCATCCTGAATCAACCCTTAGTTTTTAGTACCAAGTTTCGTGGCATTATGGAAATGTACAGTGACAGAAATACTGTTACTGATTATCTCAATAATCATCGAGGCTGGTTTGTGCGTTGTGCTTCTCCGATGAAAGTAGAACCTTTTGGAGAGAATGGTTATACTTTGACAGTGGGATGTTATGGTGCTTTTGGCTACGAGGTTGAGCCTCAGATGAGCGTTATTTTAGAGCCTCCTATCAGTGGGCATTATACGATGTATTCTGTCACCAACCCTGAACTACAAGATGAGGGTTATGAGGTAGATTATTATTCGGTGATGGATATAGAAACCATTTATCCCCAACAACTCCAAGGAAATAGGAATTATAGTCATATCTCCGATGAGATTACCCGTATTAACTGGGAGCTTGATTTACAGGTAAAAGTAAATTTTCCTAAGTTTATTTACAAGTTACCTACAAACTTAATACAAAATACAGGCGATCGCCTTTTAACCCAAATAGTCAAACAAGTATCTCCTCGCCTCAGCTTCAAAGTACAAACCGACTTTCATGACTATTTTGACTTGCCTACTCCTCCCAAACATTCTCGCACCTGTGAAGTGGTTAGACAGCAAGGACAAAATCAATGGGTTGCCTAATAACGGAGGTGGTAAAATGCTACTTGAATTAAGTATTTACTCTCACACTCCCTGACTATGGAATTAAATATCGGTTGGTTATATCCTAATCTCATGAGTACCTATGGCGATCGTGGTAATGTTATCTGTATTCAAAGACGTTGTCAATGGCGCCATTTAAATGTCAACATTTTACCCTTAGATCAAGAAGCGGATATAAGTAATTTTGAAAAGTTTGATTTAGTGGTAGGGGGAGGTGCACAGGATAGACAGCAAGAAATCGTCATGCGCGATTTACAGGGTAAAAAAGCGGAAATCATCAAGGAAAAATTACATTCAGGTACCCCCGGAGTTTTTACCTGTGGCTCACCTCAACTCTTGGGCAAATATTATGAACCTGCCTTGGGGGAAAGGATTGAGGGTTTGGGTATTTTGGATTTGGTAACTAAACACCCAGGGCAAAATGTACCTCGTTGCATAGGTAATGTGGCGTTTGAGTTGGTGGGGAATCCTCTTGCTGATGACATCAAAAAAATGATGGGGGGTGAGTCTCCTGTGGTGGTGGGTTTTGAAAATCACGGCGGTAGGACTTATTTGGGAGATGTATCACCCCTGGGCAAGGTGTTAAGTGGTTATGGTAATAATGGGGAGGATGGTTTTGAAGGGGCTTTTTATCAAAGTGCGATCGCAACTTATGCCCATGGTCCTCTATTACCCAAAAATCCCTTTTTAGCAGATTGGTTAATTGTAAAGGCGATCGAGCATAAATATCAAGAAACCATCACCCTAACTCCCATTGATGATACCCTCGCCCACCAAGGCAGAAAAGCCATCCTCAAACGATTAGGCATTAAAAAATAGGTTTTAGGTGTCGGGTATTGGGTTAAATAATTAGTTGTCAATCTTTACAAAAGTTCATATAATGGGAAATGTAATAAGTATAAATTACTATTTATCATGTTTACTTATGATTTTCCGTACCTTACAGCAATTATAGCTTTACCCTTAATCGGTGCTTTAGCCATTCCCCTCATTCCCGACAAATACGGCAAAAACACCAGAAACTATGCCCTAATCATCGCCCTACTAAATTTTGCCCTCATAGTTTACGGTATTTCCCAAACCTACACCATGGGAATCGGCGAATATCAAATGGTAGAAAGCTACGACTGGCTACCCCAAATCGGCTTAAGTTGGTCATTAGCCGTAGATGGTATTTCCATGCCCCTGATTGTCTTATCAGGTTTAATCTCTACATTGTCTATTCTCGCATCTTGGAAAGTTGATAACAAACCAAGACTATATTACTTCTTATTATTAGTTCTCTACAGTGCCCAAATTGGCGTATTCGCCGCCCAAGACTTATTATTATTCTTCATCATGTGGGAACTAGAATTAGTTCCCGTCTATATATTAATTTCTATCTGGGGAGGCAAAAAACGTCTTTATGCCGCCACTAAATTTATCTTATATACCGCTTTAGCCTCTATTTTCATTCTCGTTTCAGGATTAGCTTTAGCATTTTATGGCGACACCTTCACCCTCAATATTACCGAATTAGGACTAAAAGATTATCCCCTCGCCCTCGAAGTATTAGCTTATGCAGGTTTCCTCATCGCCTTTGGTGTAAAATTACCTATTTTCCCCTTCCATACATGGTTGCCCGATGCCCATAGTGAGGCTTCTGCCCCCGTATCCATGGTTTTAGCAGGGGTTTTGTTAAAAATGGGTGGTTATGGTTTGATTCGCTTCAATATGGAAATTTTACCCGATGCCCATATTAAATTTGCCCCCATTCTAATTACCCTTGGGGTAGTAAATATCGTTTATGGTGCTTTTAGTGCCTTTGGACAAACCAACCTCAAGCGTCGTCTGGCTTCTTCTTCCATCTCTCACATGGGTTTTGTGTTGGTGGGTATTGCCTCCTTTACAGATTTGGGTATGAATGGAGCAATGTTACAAATGCTCTCCCATGGTTTGATTGCCGCCGCTTTATTTTACCTTTCTGGGGTTGCTTATGAGCGCACCCACACCCTAATGATGGACGAAATGGGTGGTATGGCAAAATTAATGCCCAAAACCTTCGCCCTTTTTACCGCTGCTTCCATGGCATCCCTTGCCCTACCTGGTATGAGTGGTTTTGTCAGTGAATTATCTATCTTCCTTGGTATCGCCCAGAGTGATGCTTATAGTTCTACTTTTAAGGTAGTGATTGTTTTCTTGGCTGGAGTTGGTTTAATTTTGACCCCCATCTATCTACTATCCATGTTAAGGGTGGTATTTTATGGCAAAAAAGAAAATGCCTTACAGTTACCTAGTTTTGGGGTAGATGCCAAACCCCGTGAGGTATTTATTACTGTATGTTTAATCCTTCCTATTATTGGTATTGGTTTATATCCCAAGTTAATTACCACTACTTATGATGTAGATACTGTTGAGGTAGCATCAAGGGTAAGGGCTTCTTTACCTGTGATTGTGGAAAATCATGTCACTGCCCTTCGAGTAGCTGAAGCTGATTTATCTGCCATACCTCAAATTGAGCGTTAAGATTAACTCTACAATTTTTTAAACCTTCTCCCTTGGGAGAGGGTTTTTTATTGTTCATTAAACTTCTTTAAAGTTTTACTTAATTGTGCCACAGAAATTCGAGGAGACATACGGGGTATGGGGCGATCGCCCTTAGATGTATTCATAAATAAAACAGGTATTTCATATTTATATAACTCGAACCATTGCTCATTAGTAGTAATGTCTCTTATTTCAATTTCTAAATCTAAATCATCAATTTCTCTTAATTTTTCTTCTAAACCTTCACAAAGGTGACAACCCTTTTTACTATATAAAACTAATTTCATCACACAAAAAATAACTTATTTTACAGTAAAATCTGAATAATAACTTTTAAATAAACCTAAAAATTGAGTTTTTAAAGCATCTATAAAACCTAAAAAATAAAACACCCCTCGAGTGACAATTTTATCCAAAGAACCACTCTTATTACAAGGAGGATTTCCCAAAACATGACAGTCGAATAGCTTACCATAAAAACGTAACTGTTGAGCTAGAGTCAAATTTTTTAGGCCCATGAGAAAATGATTGTGATAAAAAGCAAACTGATAACTCAAAGACTTAGTAGCAATATCATGACATCCCCCAATCTCCTCCCCCAGATGAACTAACCGCGCCTGTGGATCATACCAAATATCATATCCCGTACTCCTTAAGCGCAAACAAAAATCCGACTCCTCCCTTACCGCACTGCCCCTAAACCTTTCATCAAACCAAATATGATATTTAGTAAAAATATCTCGCCGAAAAGACATATTACAACCCCTTGCCGTAATAATTTTTTGGGGTTTGATTAAATAAACAAAATCCAAATGATACCATGCCAATCCCGGATCACTAGCTTTTGGGTCTAAATGCTCCTTAAATGCCGTTGAATAACCTTTTTCTCCTGTTTGAGCCGAAAACTGCTTCATGCGGTCTAAAACCCTTCCCGCCACCGCTCCTATATTGTTATTATCCAAATAATTTTGTACATGGCAAGAAATATAATCCTCCGATAACTGAACATCATCATCAATAAAAATAACAATTTCTCCCTCTGCCTTACTAACCCCATAATTTCTTGCTTTTGGTAAACTAGCCCAATCAACCCGATACCATTTTATTTGTCCTTTTTCATGGTGGAGACGAAGAAAAGACTCCACATCTTGATCATGATTTTCAGTTTGATCGACTACAAGGGTTTCAAAATGGGGATAATTTTGTTTAAGTACATCTTTAATGCTATCTACCAAGGCCTGTTCTCGTTTATAGGTAGGAATAATGACCGAAACTAAAGGTTTGCTCATGGATTATTACGTCTTTTTTTAACGGACTTAAATTTTTTTCTGCTTTTACGATTATTATCAAAAATAGCTTGAACTTCCTGATCTTGTTTCTCCTTATCTATTACTGTTAGTTTAATTAAAACCCCTGCAAATAGCCAATAATAAACAGCAACAGGATCCGTATCAAGGGGGTACCAGTAAGGGAAATAGCCTAGAAATAACAAGAATACCCAGAAAGCACTGGCAAAACTTTGTAGAGTAGGATCTTTTATGGAGCGATATTTTTTGAAAGTATATATCACCAAGTGGGTTATGAATGCCAAAAATGCTGTTAAACCTAAAATTCCCACCTCATAAATAACTTTAGGATGATAGGTTTCTAAAAATGCAATGTCTCCAAAAGTTCTTGCGGAATTAGTAGCTTTACCTAATCCTGAACCTAGTAGTAAATTATCGGTGTTTCTGAGAGCCCACTGCCATTGTTGTATGATAAAATTTTGCGGAGGAGAAGCATTCCATCTACCAATGGCACTATTAACTCTTTCCGTGACCATATCTGGGTTGGCAGAAACGAAGATAAAACCTGCAATGGTAATAATAACCGCAATGGGAATAAATTTTTTGAGGCGGAACATTTGCCCTGTTAAGACAAGCATAACAAGGATAAATACAGGTACCAAAAAAAGTGCAATTCTTTGCCCTGATACTACAGCGTTGATAAAAACTATGCCCATGCCTCCCATACCTATTAACTGCCAAAAACGGGAGGTTTCAAAAAAGGCAACGGTAAAACAAATGGCACTATTAGCGATGAGAAACCAGCCCCAATGCCAAGGGGATACAAATGTACCGGGTAACCTAATTTGACCCTGTTCTGGGGTATAGAGTAATGAACCACCCACAAAACATCGGGCATCTAAACTAGCTCGGAATAAACCCGCACCATCGGTGAGTTCGCTGGTAGCTTGACACCGTCCACTCCTGAGAAAAGAATATTGTACTAAACCCAGAAGACAACAAATAATTGCCAAAATGACCAATAGTCGCCCTAGTTTGAGGACGGTTTTTTTGTCTTCGATCAAATAGTAACCGCAGAACATAAGAGGTATATAACCGATAAAAATTTTTAATCCTAAAAGCCCTTGTAAAAACGGCTGTCCTTCTTTACAAGTTGGGCGAGGACGAATTTCCCTTACCAAATCACAGGAGGGGGCTAGAAGTTCGAGGCGAAGGTTCATGAATACTAAAACCAGCAGGCAAACAACACTCAATATCATCAGGGTGGGTAGTAAAGGCTTAGCGATGATAATGGGTTTTCTTTTCTTCCATGCCTGAAGTAGTAGGGCAATGAGGGCAGGAATATAGAATACATCTTTAGCGATTTGGAAAATTAGATTTCCCCCTGCAAAGGCATATACTACTGTTCCTCCAAAGGGCATATAGATTAAGAATGCCCAGAGGGCTGATTTGGGAAATTGATAGGATAATATTGTTGCCATGACACCAATGGCGGCACTAATGGCGACTTTTGGTGAGAAGAGGAAAAATGAAGGGAGGGCAACTAAAATACCGAAAATAATGGCGATCGCCCATGAACTAACCAATTTCTGTCGTTGTTGCCTTTTTTCCCGCTTGACACGCATTTTTTCTTTGCGAGTAAGGGGAGGAGGGGTAGTGGGTGGAGCATTGTTTCCCCCTCTTTTGCGATTACGAAATTTTCGAGTCCTAGAAGCAGTCATAATGCTTGGTTAATAATTGACAGAAAAGAATCACCCATAAAATAAGTAATCCTTTTCTCTTCAATTATGCTAGATGTTGCTCGACTACCGCCACTAAATTATCTGTCCAATGGTTAACTAAGTTTTGGTTTTGAGCCTCTACCATAACTCGAATTAAAGGCTCTGTACCCGATGGACGTACTAAAATTCTGCCTTGATTGCCCATGGCTGATTCTGCCTTGGCGATCGCCCCTATCAAAGGTTCACATTCATTCCAACGCATACGTTTTTCCCGATCTTCCACCCGTACATTTTTCAGTATTTGGGGATAGGGTGTAAAACTTTGAGCAACTAATTCGGCTAAATCAACCCCCCGTTGACGGGTAAGGGAAGCTAGATGAAGGGCGGTTTGAATGCCATCCCCAGAATAATGGTGATGATGACAGAGAATGTGTCCTGACTGTTCACCTCCTAACATAGCGCCCGTTTCCCACATGGTCGCCTGAACATGTTGATCACCTACAGGGGTACGTAATAGTTGACCTCCTAATTCTTGCCATGCCAACTCAAACCCTAGGTTTGCCATCACTGTACCCACCAACAAATTATTGGGTAACTGTCCCTGCTCTTGTAAATACTGACCCCAAAGATAAAGGATATAATCTCCGCATACCTTATTACCCCGAGCATCCACCGCCATGACTCGATCTGCATCTCCATCAAAGGCGAAGCCCATATCTGCCTTATGTTCTTGGATAGCTTGTTTCATGCGGTCTAAATGGGTAGAACCACAATTAACATTAATGCGATCGCCATCAGCCTGATGATGAAGGGTGATTACTTCTGCCCCTAATTCTGCAAACACTTGAGGTGCAATTTCCACCGCCGCCCCCCATGCCAAATCGAGAACGATGCGCATTCCTTGAAAATCGATATTAGTAGGGAGAGATTGGCTTAAAAATCTTTGGTAATGTTCTGTCAAACCATGACGATGGACATTTTTTCCGTACTTGTCACCATGGTTACTAAGATTGTGATCCCTTAAAAGGTTCTCAATGGCGATCGCCTTTTGACTATTTAACTTAGTGCCATCAGCCCCAAAAAACTTGATCCCATTATCCTCTGGGGGATTATGACTAGCCGAAATCATGATACCACCCACCGCTCCCATGGTTTTGGTGAGATAAGACACACAGGGGGTAGGACATAAACCGATATTCCACACCTCTAAACCCATGGCAGTTAAACCAGAGGCGATGGCCATAGCTAACATATCACTAGAATTACGGGAATCTTGCCCAATGATCACCGTTTTCGAGGCACTAGCTTCCTGACTCCAAACTTTTCCCGCCGCCATACCAACCGCTAAAGCCAACTCAGGAGTTAGTAATTCCCCCGCCTTACCTCTGATGCCATCGGTGCCAAAAAGTTTATCTGGTAAAGATTTGAGTCCAAAACGCCCCACCAAACCATCAGCAACCCTGCCATTGGTAGCAAGATCAAAAGACATAACCATTTTTTATATCCTCACACAATTAATAATTAGAAAATTTATGTCTCACACTAGAGCGACAAATTTACTTGCCATAATCTATGAACCATTGATACTGTTACCAGAAATGTGATAGATCAGGAGTTTTAAATCATATTAAAGCCCCATTGCCATGGTTCATCAAATTATCTAGTCAATTCATAAATTTTTTAAGATTTATTTATATTTGCTATATAGGTTATATCATAATCAACCTATTAAAGTTGTGAAGATTTTTTTTGCCCATGTAGCGAGAGGCAAATCCCACGCTGAAATAGATTATATAAAAACAACGTGGGAACCAAAAAAAACTAACTAACTCTTAACTGCCATTTCAGGTTTATCACTGAAAAAAGTATTTAAAACCCGTTCAGCAATTTGGGGGCTAGTTAAACCCAAATCCGCAAAGGATTGCGCAGGGGTAGCATGGTCTACCAAAATATCAGGTACACCGATACGTTTAACAGGCACATTAACATTATGGTCAATTAAAGCCTCTGCTACAGCAGAACCAAAACCGCCCATAATACAACCTTCCTCAAGGGTAACAACCTTACCTATTTTCTCCGCTAAAGGTACGATTAACTCAGTGTCAAGGGGTTTGACAAAACGAGCATTAATTACCGTGGCTTCCACTCCATGCTCACTCAAAATCTCGGCGGTTTGCATGGCATTATTAACCATTGAACCATAACCGACTAATAAAACATCATCCCCATTGCGTAAAATTTCCCCCTTACCGATGGGAATTTCTTCCCAACCTTCTTCGGCTAAAGGTACTCCTAAACCATTGCCACGGGGGTAACGCATGGCGATCGCACTTTCTTTGTGCTTAATACCAGTCACTGTCATCCGTTGTAACTCCGCCTCATCCTTGGGTGCCATAATCACCAAATTAGGAATACAACGAAGATAAGCAATATCATACATCCCTTGGTGGGTAGGGCCATCTGCACCCACAATTCCCGCCCTGTCTAAACAGAAAAACACAGGAATTTTTTGAATACAAACATCATGGATAATCTGATCATAAGCCCTTTGTAAGAAAGTAGAATAAATCGCCGCCACGGGAGTCATACCCTCACAGGCCAAACCAGCCGCCAAAGTCACAGCGTGTTGTTCGGCAATACCCACATCAATATATTGTTTAGGTAACTTTTGCTGTAACTTATCCAATCCTGTACCCGTCGCCATAGCTGCCGTAATCCCGATAATTTTGGGGTCATTTTCCGCCAAAGTAGTTAGGGTATGGGCAAATACCTTAGAATAACTAGGAGGCTTAGGCTTATTGGAAGGGATGGGTTTACCCGTAGTTAAATTAAAAGGACTTTGGGCATGATACCCCACTTGATCCTTTTCCGCCATGGAATAACCCTTACCTTTCACCGTTACCACATGGACAAATACAGGGCCTTTCACCTTGTGCGCTTTTTGGAAAGTATTAATTAACTCGTCAATGTTATGACCATCCACCGGGCCAAAATAAGTAAATCCTAACTCCTCAATTACCGCCCCTACCTTGGGCATAGCAAGGCGTTTCATCGCCTCTTTGAGGTTTCTCATTTCAGGAGAAAGATTTTCACCATCGCCAAAGAATGGGAAATGCTTAAACTGTTCCTCAATATTACCTGTTAAAAATTGAATAGGATCTGATAAACGTACTTTATTCAGATAACGGGAAATGGCACCTACATTGGGAGAAATGGACATTTCATTGTCATTCAACACCACCATTAAATTAGTATTGGGCAAATGTCCAGCGTGGTTAATGGCTTCTAAGGCCATGCCCCCAGTCAAGGCACCATCGCCAATTACCGACACAACCTTAAAATTTTCGCCCTTGGCATCCCTTGCCAAAGCCATCCCTAACCCTGCTGAGATGCTCGTGGAGGCGTGTCCTGCTCCAAAATGGTCAAATTTGTTCTCCGAACGTTTTAGATACCCCGCAATGCCATCTTTTTGTCTGAGGGTATGGAAATCATGGTAACGTCCTGTTAACATTTTATGGGGATAGGCTTGATGTCCTACATCCCAAATTACTTTATCCTGTTCTAAATCAAGGGTATTGTAGAGGGCAATGGTTAATTCTACGACTCCGAGCCCCGGGCCTAAATGCCCTCCTGTGGCGGCAATGGTTTCTAGGTGTTTTTCTCGTATTTGTTGGGCAATGTCTTCTAATTGGCGTATGGATAAGCCATGTAGTTGATTTGGGTGAGTAAGTTCGCTTATGTGCATTATATTTTTATTCCCCTATTTTTTTCTATCTGCCTTTACTATCTCAGATAAATAGTTCTTTTCTTTATTTTGTCTTAATTTTTGTAATTATGCTTAAAAATACGAGATTAAGTATTGTAGCGTTGGTGACTTAAAATTTAGTGCATCACTCACGTTAGAATATAGAAGATTTTAGCTAAATAGAAGAAAAGGAGCTGATATTTAACTATGCCAGACAAGAAAAACCCAGAAATTGACCCTATTCCCTCATTGTTAGCGGAATTTAGTGATCCTGAAATGGAAGAAGAAGAGTTTAGAAATGATTTCTTTCAGGGGTTGTCAGGTAGAAGAAAAAAGGCTGCTTTTGCTTTGACTCTTATTTGGGGTGTAACCATTGGTTTACACCTTATTCCTTGGAATATTGGCATCATTGCATTTTTAGGATTATTGATTGTTTTTCAAACTTTTAGATTAGTTTTTAGCAATCCTCAAGATAATAATCTTCCTGCTTTTTCTGATATGAAGACTTTGCCTTCTGTCTCTTTATTGGTGTCTGCCAAAAATGAGGAGGCGGTGATTAAAAAGTTGGTGACGATGTTACTTAATATTGATTATCCCCGTCATTTATATGAATTATGGATTGTGGATGATAATAGTGGCGATCGCACTGGTAAAATATTAGACGGGTTAGCTCAAGAATATGCCCAATTAAACGTTATCCACCGAGATGGATTAGCGAAGGGAGGAAAATCGGGAGCCTTGAATCTTGCTTTTTCTCAATGTAAGGGGGATATTATCGGTGTATTTGATGCCGATGCGGTGATTCCTGAGAATTTATTACAAAAAGTGGTTCCCCTCTTTGTGAGGGAAAACATAGGTGCTGTGCAGGTGAGAAAAGCCATCTCCAATGCTCGGGAAAATTTTTGGACTAGGGGGCAATGGGTGGAAATGTCTCTGGACAGTTATTTTCAAAAGCAAAGAATTAATTGCGGCGGCATTGGGGAATTAAGGGGTAATGGGCAGTTTGTGCGCCGTGATGCTCTCAATAGTTGTGGTGGTTGGAATGAAGAAACTATCACCGATGACCTTGATCTTACCATCCGTCTACACCTTGATAATTGGGATATTGACATTTTAGAATATCCCCCCGTGGGTGAAGAAGGGGTAAAAAGTGCGATCGCCCTTTGGCACCAGAGAAGCCGTTGGGCAGAGGGTGGTTATCAACGCTATTTCGATTATTGGCGTTTTATCCTCAGTAACCGCCTTGGGTGGCGCAAAAAATTCGACCTCATTTTCTTTTTTGTGGTGCAATATATCTTCCCTACCGCCGCCATTCCTGACCTCGTAATGGTATTGACACGCCATCGTTTACCCTTGGTTGCCCCCCTTAGTAGTCTTACCCTCTTTCTTGCCTTTTGGGGAATGTACACGGGCTTAAAACGTAGTCAAAATAAACCATCATCATTCACCATCGGTGAACACCTTACCATCATTGCCCAAAGTTTCTTAGGTATGATTTATATGGTGCATTGGTTTATCGTCATGCCCCTGACCACAGCGAGAATGTCTGTGCGTCAAAAACGCCTCAAATGGGTTAAAACTGTGCACGAAGGCGATGCCGACGAGAATCTCGAATTAGCATCCTAGATGGGAAAGGTATTATCAACAATTAACTATGCTCTAGCTCAAGAATTGTTATAATTGATAATCCGTACTTTCTCTCGAAATATTAATCACTATTAATTAATTCAATTATGTTTGATGCACTAGCAGAGCGTTTAGAAGATACATGGAAAAAATTGCGTGGTCAGGGAAAAATCTCGCAATCAAATATTCAAGACGCACTACAAGAGGTTAGAAGAGCATTATTAGAAGCCGACGTAAACTTTCAGGTTGTCAAAAGTTTTGTGGCGGAGGTGGAAAAAAACGCCCTTGGTGCCGAAGTAATTTCAGGAGTTAACCCCCAACAGCAGTTCATCAAAATTGTTTACGATGAGTTAGTGAAGGTGATGGGAGAAAGTAATGTCCCCCTTGCCAAGGCAGAAAAAGCCCCCACCGTTATCCTTATGGCAGGGCTGCAGGGTACGGGTAAAACCACGGCCACTGCTAAACTTGCCCTCTATCTTCAGAAGCAAAAACGCTCCTGCTTAATGGTCGCCACAGACGTATATCGCCCTGCGGCCATCGACCAGTTGATTACCCTAGGGGAACAGATAAAAATTCCCGTATTCGAGCTTGGAAGCGATGCTAACCCTGTGGAAATTGCTCGTCAGGGGGTAGTAAGCGCCCAAGAGCAGGGCATCGATACGGTGATTATCGATACGGCAGGACGATTGCAAATTGATCAGGAAATGATGGGGGAGTTATCTCAAATCAAATCCACGGTTAATCCTGATGAAGTCTTGTTGGTGGTAGATGCCATGACAGGGCAAGAAGCGGCAAATTTGACCCGTACTTTCCACGAGGAAATCGGCATTACTGGAGCGATTCTCACGAAGATGGATGGGGATAGTCGAGGGGGTGCAGCTCTTTCGGTAAGGACTATTTCTGGAAAACCCATTAAATTTATCGGGGTTGGGGAGAAGGTAGAAGCCTTAGAACCTTTTTATCCCGATCGCATGGCTTCCCGTATCCTTAATATGGGTGACATCGTCAGCTTGGTGGAAAAAGCTCAAGAGGAGCTTGACATCGGCGATGTGGAAAAAATGCAACGCAAGATGATGGAGGCGAAGTTTGATTTTAATGACTTTCTCAAACAAATGCGTCTGCTCAAAAATATGGGTTCTTTTGCAGGGGTGATGAAATTAATCCCTGGGATGAACAAAATCGGGGCAGGGGCTTTGGAAAAAGGAGAGAGCCAATTAAAAATTACTGAGTCGATCATTAATTCTATGACCAAGCAGGAAAGGGAAAACCCTGAACTCTTGGCAAAATCCCCCAGTCGTCGTCGTCGTATTGCCCAAGGTTCTGGACATCAGGAAAAGGAAGTTTCTCGATTGATTAGTGATTTTACTAGGATGCGCTCGATGATGCAGCAAATGACCACGGGGGGAGGTTTCCCTGGTATGCCCGGTATGGGTGGTATGCCCGGTATGGGCGGTTTGGGGGGAATGTTTGGCGGAAATGCCCCTATGCCGGGTTCCCGTGCCAAAGGCGGCGGTAAACCCAAGAAGAAAAAGAAAAAGCGCGGTTTTGCCGATTTGTAAGTTGCTAAAACAATAGGGATGTTTTGTGTAATGTTTTAAGGGCTAATAAGAAAATGAATAAAATCATTCCCTATTCCCTGCCACAATTACCCCACTTTTTCATCAGCCCCTAATTAGGGTCTGCCGAATAAATTATAAACATTGACTTACAAGGATTTTAAGATCCCAGAAACATTAAAAAAGATTGAAAAATAACGCTTTTTTGACAAAAATTTAAAAAGTTGAAACCATTGCCTATTGCCTATTGCCCATTGCCTGTCACAATTACCCCACTTTTTCATCAGCCCCTAATGAATACGGAACATAAAACCCGATCATGTAGTCTTCTGATATAGAAGTACTTATAATCAACATGGGTATAGAATAAGTTATGGTATCCTCTATTTCGTTATCATGGTCTAGTTTATCAATTGCTTTACCAAAACAAAGAGTGAAAATCGACCAACTCTCAAACACAGACCTAATATTGCGTTGCCAAGAGGGCAATAAACCTGATCGGGTGGCGTTTACAGAGCTACTTAACCGCTATCAACCTTATGTTGATAAGATTCTCTATAATTTAGCTCCTGACTGGCACGATCGCCCCGATCTTGCTCAGGAGGTATGGATTAGAGTCTATAAAAATATTCAACGTCTCCAAGAACCTAGTAAATTTAAAGGCTGGTTGAGTAGAATTACGACCAATTTGTTTTATGATCAATTACGGAAACGAAAACGCCATGCTCCCCCTCTATCTTTGGATGCTTCTATTAGCCGTGGTGATGATGATGATTTAAAATGGGAAATTCCTTCTGATGTTCCTTTACCTGAAGATAATTTAAGTACCGTTGAATTTTATGATTTGTTGAACCGTGCGATCGCCGATCTTCCTGAAACCTTCCGAGTCACTATTATTTTAAGGGAAATTCAAGGCTTGAGCTATGAAGAAATCGCCGAAATTACCCAAGTGTCTCTGGGAACTGTAAAATCGAGAATCGCTAGAGCGAGAAACCGATTACAGCTTTTGTTAAAACCATATTTAGAGAATCAAAATTAATTTTATCTGAACTCCTCAAACTTATATATTGTAAATATCATGTCTAATCACTCTTACCCTATCGATAAATGTACTTTTGAACTCCTCAGCGCTTATTTAGATGGGGAGGTGACCTCGGCACAAAGAAAAGAAGTACAAGAATTACTAGCCCAAGATCCTGAAGCTCAAGGGCTTTATCGTCGTTTACTCGCCCTACGACAAGAAATTAATAGTTTACCTATTCCTAAGCCTGAATATACCTCTAAACAGGTGTGTGATGGTGTATTTTCTCAATTAGATAAGGAAGAAAAGCATAAGAAGCGTTTAGTGATTGGGGGCAGTGCGATCGCCATTACCGTTTTAGCTACCATTGGTGGACTATTCACGGGAAATCGTAACCCCATTTGGCAAATGGCACAACAAAATACCCCAGAGGAAGAAAGTTTAATGATTGCTCTCAATGAGCCTTTAATTGATTTACCTGCTAGTGCCAATGAAGAAGTTATTAATATCCATCTTGGTCAATCTTTGTTGGATATGATCAATGAACCTTAAACAATTGACAATTGACAATGAACAATGGACAATTACGATAAATTAATATTTTCTTGTTCCTTAAACAAACATTGCTGTGAATGATTCCTATCTTTATAAATATCCTCCCCTAAAATCAGGAATACTTCTAAAAAGATACAAAAGATTTTTAGCTGATATTCAATTAGATACAGGAGAGGTAATAACTGCCCATTGTGCCAACACAGGCCCGATGATAGGGGTGTGTGAAGTGGGCAGTCGGGTACAGGTATCCCACAGTGATAACCCCAAAAGAAAACTCGCCCACAGTTGGGAAATGATTGAGTTGGGAGAAAAACAAAAAGTATGGGTGGGCATTAATACAGGTTTACCCAATAAGATTGTCAAAATTGCCCTCGAAAATAATTTAATTGCGGAATTGGCAGGTCAATATGACACGGTTAAAAGTGAGGTAAAATTTGGGCATGACCAAAAAAGTCGTATTGATTTTGTTTTGACAGGAAATGACCATCAAAAACCCATTTATTTGGAAGTCAAAAATACTACCCTTACCCATGATAATGTCGCTCTGTTTCCTGATACAGAAACCACCAGAGGACAAAAACATCTCAAGGAATTAATTGCCCTTACGGATGAGGCGATTCCTGTAATGCTTTATTTTATCAATCGTAGTGACTGCGATTTTTTTGCCCCTGGGAGAAAGTATGATCCTAAATATGGGGAATTGTTTGATGAGGCGAGGGAGAAGGGGGTGAAAATTTTGCCCTGTCGTTTTGATGTATCTCCAGAGGGGGTTAAATATTTGGGATTGGCTACTATTTGTAATTAACTGTCACCATAGAGTTATTACTTTGTAAAGATAAATCCAAGGCTTCGAGGATTTGAATTAATTCGGTGGCAAATTCTCCTGTGGATATTTTTTCTTGCTTATTTGTTTTGATAGCGGATAAAAAGCGATCGCCCATTATCTGTAAAGTATTAAAAGAAGCAAAATCGATTTTTTCTGTATTATAACCATCTACGCTCATGGGTGATGAATTTTGGTTAATATTTGCCTGATAGAGAGTCAAAGGTGATTGGGGCATCATTTCATCAAAAACAAAACTACCTTTTTCCCCCACCATGGTTAATCTTCTTTGTTTATCAGCATTTAACCAACTAACGTGAATGGTTGCCACAAAACCACTGGGATAAAATAATTTTAACCATGCCATATCAATCAAATCATGGGAGAGGAAATTTTGTCCTTCTGCTTTCACATGAGTAGGTTTTTGCCCCAAAACATAATTAAAAATCGAAATGTCGTGGATGGCTAAATCCCAAATGACGTTAACATCTTTTCTAATGGCATCGGCATGGGTACGGGAAGCATAACCGTATTTGAGAGAGCCGATTTTTTCCTCTGTAATTTCTTTTTTTAATCTTTGGATGAGAGGATTAAATAAATAAGTATGATCAACAAATAAAGTTAAATTTTTGCTATTAGCTAATTCTGTTAATTCTTTTGCTTGAAATGAATTTGTGGTAAGAGGTTTTTCTGATAATATTTGATATTGATGCTCTAGTAAATCTTTTATTAAATCATAGTGATAAATAGCTGGAGTGGTTATTATTACAGCATCTAAATTATTTATTTTTTTAATTTCTTGATAATCTTTTAGTAGTTTTATTTCGCTAGAATTAATCTTGTATTTATCTTGAATTAAAATTAATTGTTCTTGTCTTTGTTCACAAATTGCTACTAATTTAACATCAGGATCATTAAGAAAAATCCTAATAAAGTGATTTCCCCAACGTCCTGCCCCCAAAATAGCAATATTAATCATAAAAATATTTATAATATAAAATAAGCGAAATGCAATGGTAAATAATTATTATGCATTATCAATTCTCCATTATCAATTCACCTAACACCTAATACTTCCCTAACACCCCAAGCAACTTAAATGCTGGTTAATTCTTTTTCTTTAACTGCAAGAAGTTCATCAATTTTACCTGTAAACATATCAGTTACTTTTTGAATTTCGTCTTGTAAATCTCGGGATTCATCTTCGGAAATATCACTATTTTTTTCTTGTTTTCTTACTTTATCGATGGCATCTCGACGGTGATTACGTACAGAAACTTTACCATCCTCGGCATATTTCCCTGCTAGTTTAACAAATTCCTGACGACGTTCGGCCGTGAGGGGGGGGATGTTGAGACGAATTACTTGCCCGTCATTGTTGGGGGTTAAACCAATATCAGATAGGGAAATGGCTTTTTCAATTTGAGCCATACTACCACGGTCAAAAGGTTGAATTAAGATGGTAGTAGCATCGGGGGTGCTGATACCAGCGATGGTTTTTAGGGGGGTGTCTGCCCCATAGTAGTCCACCATAATTTTGTCGAGTAAACTGGCGTTAGCCCTACCTGTGCGAATAGTATTAAAGTCTTGTTGTGTCCTTTCGACACTTTTTTGCATATTGGCTTTTAAATCATCAATTAACGTCATAAGAACCTCCTATAATTGTACCTATGGATTCACCTTTGATTGCACGAATGATATTACCACGTTCGGCAAGGTTGAACACCACAATGGGGATATTGTTTTCTTTGCAAAGGGCGATCGCCGTTCCATCCATCACTCTCAAATCTTCAGTTAAAACATGGTTGTAGTTCAAACTTTTATAAAGACGGGCATCAGGGTTTTTCACGGGATCACTATCATAGACACCATCAACTTTCGTCGCCTTAAAAATGACTTGGGCATCTATTTCCGCCGCCCGTAATGCTGCGGTGGTATCGGTGGTAAAAAAGGGATTTCCTGAACCAGCACCAAATATAACGACTCTTCCTAATTCTAGGTGACGAATGGCACGTCTGCGAATATAAGGTTCGGCTACTTCTTGCATTGCGATCGCAGTTTGGACTCTAGTAGGAATATTAATTCTTTCTAAAGCATCTTGTAATGTCATGGCATTCATCACAGTGGCAATCATGCCGACATAGTCAGCCGTTGCTCTATCCATCCCTGCGGCGGATGCTTTGACACCCCTAAAAATATTACCCCCACCAACGACAATAGCGACCTCGACTTTTTCTTGTACAACCTGTGCAATGTCTTGGGCAATATCGGCAACCACTTTAGGGTCTATACCATAACCTAAATTACCCATTAATGCTTCACCGCTTAACTTCAGTAAAACCCGTTGGTAAATCATTTCTAGTCGTGCCTTTTCTTTTTGATTATTTTTCTTTCGTTAAGATACCAGTTTTTGTGTCTTTAGAGCAATTAACAAGGGAAGGGAAAAGATAAAAACCACAACAAATTTAATTATTCGCTACCATTGAGCTAGTTAATAATCCACTAAAAAATACTAGGCTGCAATGTTCTATGGCCTATTAATGACAAAATGATAACTTCTCAGAATAATAAAGATTGGTTTTTAATCATCTTAGCGGTAATTTTAACCGCCATTGGCTGTGTTACCATCTACACCACCCAAATTTACGAACAGGTAGATAACTGGCAACAACAGTTAATTATGGGTGTGATTGGATTGGCCTGTTTGATTGGGCTAAGTAGATGGCGCTATGATTCTCTTCTCAAATTTCATTGGCTACTTTATGCTTTGACTAATATTTCATTATTGGTCGTAATTTTTGCAGGAATTACGGTTAATGGAGCGCCTCGCTGGATTAATATTGCAGGTTTTAATGTACAGCCTTCGGAGTTTGCCAAATTGGGTATTATCATCAGTCTGGCTGCCATATTGCATCATCAGGATGCTTCCAAGATTTCTAGTATTTTCAAAGCCTTGGGGGTTGTCATTGTACCTTGGGCATTAATTTTTATTCAGCCTGATTTGGGAACATCGTTGGTTTTTGGGGTGGTAACTTTGGCGATGCTTTACTGGGCAAATGCTAATTTTGGTTGGATTATTTTGATGTTATCCCCTCTCTTCTCTGCTTTTTTGTTCAATTTGTTTTTACCCGGTTGGGTAATATTTACGGCTTTGATGGTCTTAATTGCTTGGTTTACTTTACCCGATCGCGCCCTATGGAGCATTTTAGTATTATTTGTGAACTACAGTGCTGGTAAGTTGGGAGGATTTTTGTGGGACTTGCTCAAAGATTATCAGAAAGCCCGAATTACCCTTTTCCTTAACCCCGAACAAGATCCCTTGGGGGGGGGGATACCATTTGATTCAATCCCGCATTGCCATCGGTTCTGGAGGGCTATGGGGCAATGGTTTTATGAATGGTTCTCAAACTCAATTAAATTTTGTTCCTGAACAACATACTGATTTTATTTTCAGTGCGATCGCCGATCAATTCGGTTTCGTGGGTTCTGTGGTAGTATTAGTTTTAATCTGGCTAGTATGTTGGCGTTTAGTAGTTATCGCTATGGGTGCCAAAGATAATTTTGGTTCTTTGATAGCCATCGGTGTTTTGGCGATGATTGCCTTCCAAGCTATCATTAATATTGCCATGACCGTTGGACTAGCTCCCATTACAGGAATTCCCTTACCTTTCCTCAGCTACGGGCGATCTTCTTTATTGACCAATTTTCTCGCCTTTGGCATCGTTGAATCCATTGCCAATTATCGGATTTCCCACAAAAAGAAAAAAACCACTAGCTATAGTTTCCCACGACTAATGATTAAGGATTAATCGTTCGTCAGGGCAATTTCCATCACCTTCATGGGCACAGTGTTGTAAACCTGCTGTAAATACTGCATCACAGCCTGAGAGTCATTGTAAGGGAGAGGAATTGCCCCCAAAACATCGAGAATGTTTTTATTGTCCGTGGGGGGAGTAATCACCACCAAAGAAGAATCCAAAGGCTCGTTATATTCCCAAAAACTGTCGATGCTCAAAGGCACAGAAGTTTTGTTGGTTTTAGCCTTTCGCTTGGGTAACGATTTAATTTTGCCCAACATTTCAGGCTGTGGCTCTTTTCCTGATAATTTAAGACCACGACAAACCCTCAAGGCTTCTAAAATTTGTTCTTTGCTTCTGCCCCTGAGTTGGAATATGATAAAAGGATCTTCACTAAAACGATCTGCTAGTTGATAATAAACTGCGCCAATGTGCTTACAAGGATTAGCCTTATCTGGACAAGTACAACGGGATTTGACATCGGTTAAATTAAAAGGGAATAAACTCAGACCATTTTTAATAAATACTTGTTCAATTTCTGAAGGCATTTCCCCCACCAACAACTGCGCTGCCAAGAGAGCTTTTTCTGACATAGTTTCAATGACATATCCCCAATCCTCATCGGAAAATGCTTCTAGGGAAAGGGTTACTCGATAGGGTTGAGATTCACTGCCTTGTACCTCGGAGATGAGATGATTTTGTTTAAATTCAATGTTTAAAACATTACCTTCTCTGGCATAGTTACGCGCCCTTTCGAGTCTTTTTTTAAAGCGGTAAGAATCTAATAATTCGAGCCATTTTTCTACCCACCACTGTCTATTAATCATTTGATTCATGAATTTATGTCTGCAAGAAAAACTATAGTTTGAGGGGTTTCTATATCATATCAGGTTTAGAGGTAAGGGGAAATGAACAATTGACAATAATTAACTCGAGTTCCGGATAACATTACTGACAACCATTATCCCGAACTGAGGTTATAATTTTTGGCAAGGGGTAGGGAAAAACAAAACTTAGTTCCCTGATTGATTTCACTGGAAACCTCGATCGCACCGCCGTGTAATTCTACCAGCTTTTTGGTGATGGCCAAACCGATACCACTACCACCAGAATAACTGTTGCGGGAAGGATCTGCACGCCAAAATCTCTCAAATACATGGGGTAAATCTTCGGGGGCGATACCTGTGCCTGTATCCTCTACCCCTATCCACAAATATTTATTTACTACCTCGGTGGAGATTTCAATGGAACCAATCTCAGTGTAGCGAATGGCATTGCCCAATAAATTAACTAAAATTTGCTCGGTGCGATCGCAATCAGCCATTACCAATGGTAGACTATCAGCACAAGATAACTTTAATACAGGACCATCATCCAAAAGCTGATCCCTAAATCTAGCCACCAATCCTTGTAACAAAGGTAAAAGATTAAGGGGTTGAACATCAATGGAAAGATAACCTGCCTCCGCCTTTGACAACTCCTGCAAATCACGGGTCAAATTTTCTAAACGCCTAGTTTCCCTCACCAAATTAAGATACAACTGAGGAGAAGCCTCCATATCCCCCGAAGCTAATTCCTCTAAATAACCCCTAACCACCGTCAAAGGAGTGCGCAATTCATGGGTTAAATCTCCTACCAAATCCCTCCTCCTTCTTTCCACATCCTCCAAACTACTCGCCATACGATTAAAACTCACACTGAGTTGATTTAACTCGGGAATCTCACTCTCTGGCATTCTTTGTTCCCAATGTCCTGCCGCAAAATTATGGGTAATGTCCTTCATTTGTTGCAAAGGTTTCATGATTCGTAAACTGAGATAGTAACTCAATCCCCCTGCGGTGACACCACCCAAAATTAATGACCAGATGGCGCTACGATTCCATGCCATCTCAAAACCATCAATAAGATAGGTTTTAGCTGATCTTACCGTCAAAAAACCTTTTCTTTCTAGTTGTTCTAGTCTGAGGACAAAAAACTGAGGTGAGGACACTTTCGCAATGAAAATAAAGGTACTTAAACCAACTATCATCACGGCTAAATGGGATAAAAAGAGTCTTGTACCTAGGGTGATTTTTTGTTTCATTAAGATGATATGTTATGACAATCTTTTTTAATTCTAGCTTTTCAGAAAAGATGTGGAGGTTTTACCTCTTGGAGCAATTAGTATAAATGTTGATCTATTTTGTCAAATTTCGTTTAAGATAATTAGTCAATCCTTTGTTTCGTTTTGCTGCCCCGAGATTTAATTTGAGTTTCATTCTGTTGTTTAATACCACGAGGTTTTATATTAGAATATAGGTGAAATTAAATTATAATTAAGTTAGTTGATTTTTTATCAAAAAAAGTTGATATTAAGTTATAATAGAAAAAGATTTTTTCTTTGTATTCACTTAAAACTAATACAATTATCAAGTAAATTGCTTGGTCTTCTTCATCGTTTAATTTGAATATTTGAATATTTAAATAGACATTCTCAAATCTGTCCTTAACCTAAAACACTATGAGTAATCCCATCAGTATCTTTATTGTAGAAGATGAGGCGATCGCAGCAGAAAGCCTAAAATTAGATTTAGAACAATTAGGTTATCAAGTAGTCGGATTAGCAGATAATAAAAAACAGGCCGTCTCAGGTATTTATAAAACAAAACCTGACCTGATTTTAATGGACATAAAAATAAAAGATGAAGATGGTATTACCCTAGCAAAAGAATTAAATAGAAGAAGCTCAAATTCTATCCCCATTGTTTATTTAACCGCCTATACAGATAAAGAAACCATCAAAAGAGCCATCAAAAGTTCTCCCTACGGATTCATCGCCAAACCTTATAAAATCGAGCTTTTGGAGACAGGCATCAGTATCGCCCTCAACAAACATCAAGAAATCACAGAAAAACAAATAAAACTACAAAAACAACAGGAAAAACTAGACGCAATTAGTAAATATGATAACCTAACCCAACTACCCAACCAACTCTCATTAGTAGAAAATTTTAACGCTATTTTAGAAGTTTTTTATCAGCAAATCAATGCTCAAGCAGAGAGTTATGAAGAAACAATTCCCTCCTTAATACCTATCCTTTATCTCGATTTTAGTCGTTTTAATTTAATCAGAGATGAAATGGGCATTGATGTTGCCAATTCATTATTTAAAGCCATCGTCAAAAGACTAAAAGCCAACCTTGGAGATGATGCTATTATTGCCAGATTAGAACATTATGAATTTTGCGTCATTAGTTTACCCATCAGACATCGACAAGCCGCCATTGATTTAGCAGAAGATTTATTAGAAAAAATTACCCCTCCCTTAATTTATAAAAATCGTAAAGTTTACATTGATTTTAATATAGGTATTAGTTTTTATCCCATACAAGGAGATCATATTAATGACTTATTAAATAATGCTAAAGCCGTAGTAAGTGATAATAGAAAGCTAGGATTGAATCAATATGAAGTTTATTCTCCTGCATTTCATACCCATCATAAGGATGAGGTTTCCATCGAAGCAGGATTACATGACGCATTAAATAATGAAGAATTTGAGTTATTTTATCAGCCAAAAGTAAATATTGTTAGTAATAAAATTATCGGTGTGGAGGCTCTTTTGCGCTGGAATGATCCTGATAATAAAAATATTTCTCCCGGTATTTTTATTCCCATTGCCGAGGAAATTGGTTTAATTGATCGTATTGGGGATTGGGTTTTAAATAAAGCCTGTGAGCATTTTAAAATGCTTGAGCAAAAGTGTAATAAACAGTTAGAAATTTCTATCAATTTTTCTTCCCGTCAATTTAACAATAATTTATTGGAACAAAAGATTTTTAAGATACTAGCTGAACATTATTTTAATCCTGAGTTTATAGAGATTGAGTTAACGGAAAGTTTGTTAATCAAAAATCCTTCCCTCGCCATCAAAAAGTTAAATAAACTCAAGTCAGCAGGGTTAAAAATTGCCATTGATGACTTTGGTAAGGGTTACTCTTCTTTGGGATATTTACAACATTTTAGTTTTGATACTCTGAAAATTGATCGAGATTTTATTAAAAATATTGATGCTAATTATAAAAATGCCAGTATTGTTAGGTGTTTAATTCAGATGGCCCATCAACTAAATTTAAAGGTGGTGGCCGAAGGGGTAGAAACCCCCGGAGAATTGAATTTCTTGGCAAGTAATGATTGTGATGCTTTTCAGGGTTATTTATTTAGTCGCCCCATTGCTTTTGATCAACTTATTGATTTGGTTAGTTTAAGAAACGACTAATTTTGTTTTTATATTCCCACCATGGCAGGGCGATATTTTTGCCATTGTTTTATTTGTTCTAATTGGTAAGCAAGTTGAAGTAAGGTTATTTCGTCCTTTGGTTTACCTACAATTTGGATACCAATGGGTAAACCTGAATCGGTGAATGAAGTGGGAAGGGCGATCGCAGGTTGTCCTGTCGCATTAAAGGGTGGACAGGGAGCAATCCAATTAATGATATTATTTAAAGTAATTTCAGATGATAAACTAGCCCACTCCCCTACTTTAATGGGAGGTTGAAGATAAGTAGGCAAAATTAACACATCAAAATCAGCAAAAAACGCCACTATTTGACGAGAAATAACCTGCATTCGGTGGATAGCGTCTAAATATTCCCTCAAACTAGGTGCAGTTTCTCGTAACCAGCGATTCATCGGGTTAAGAATAGTATTGGGAAAATCTCCCTGTGCCATACTCCCTTGCCAAATAATTTTAAAAGGTTCTACAATACCAGAAAAATCAGGACAAGTTTCTGTAACTTGATGACCCATATCTGCAAAAATATCCACAGTATCCCTTACCTGTTGTTGTAAACAATCATCAGCCTTACCAAAAGGTACTATTTCCCTAGCAAAAGCAATTTTGAGAGATGGAGGATTTTTTGTTACCAAATGGGCAAAACCTTCGGGAGGACTTTCTAGCCAGTAGGGATCTCCTATCGTATAACCCGATAAAATATCTAGTAAAATAGCCGAATCCATGACACTACGACTCAGACAACCATGGGTTGCCATCCCTGCCAAATAATCCCCCACAGGAGCATTAGAAATTCGACCTCGAGAGGGTTTTAAGCCCACCAAACCACAACAAAAAGCAGGGCCTCGTACTGAACCACCACCGTCTGACCCATGTACTACAGGTATTAATCCCCCCGCCACGGCAGCAGCGGCACCTCCACTAGAACCTCCAGAGGTGTATTCTAGGTTATAGGGATTACGAGAGGCACGCAGATTTGGGGATTCGTCAATGTAGGGTAATGAGCCTAATTCGGAGGTGGTTGTTTTTCCTAAAATGATCATCCCTGCTTTTTTTATTTTGGTGACAATGCCACTGTCAAAGTCGGCAATATTGTTTTGAATAAACCCATTTCCATAAGCTGTGGGCATTCCTTTGACAGAATATAAGTCTTTGATGGCGGTGGGAATGCCAAAAAAAGGGGGTAACTCTTGGGTGTCTTTGGTATTGCTGAGGATTTCTGTCTTTAGGTGGGCATCTTTGATGGCACTATCGGCGGCAATATGGGCAAAACTTCCTAGGTGGGTATCAATATCTTCAATACGTTGTAAATATAGTTCGGTTAACTCAAGGGGGGAGATTTCTTTTTGGCGAATTAGTTTTTCTAATTCATGGGCAGGGGTAAAGGGAAAGTTATTATTTTTTTGCATAGTGTCTTAACTATTTTGTTTTGTCTAAGGTAACATTGCCACAATGCCATAAAAAATTTACAAAAAATTAACTTATCGTTTCAGTTTTGAGTTGAGATCTACAATATAGGTATGACAGATGAAATAATGAGGTTTTATTTATGACTATTTGGGTAAATGAACAAATTGACGGTTGTGGAATTGTTCAAGCCTGTATTGCTGGTGTAAATCAGGAGGCGGCTAATGATTGTCATCGTGATTGGCAAGAAAAGTTGACTGATGATCAACAAAAACAAGGCTGGAGGGCTGTTTTGCGTACTGTGAATAGTTGGGATGATGTGCCTGTTAATGCTCTTAAATTGAGTTAGTCTAGGGAAGATTAAAAGAGGGTATACTGAATTTAAGTTTGGGATAAAATTTCATACCTTCTTTTATTTATGAGGTTTATGGTGTTTATAAATGCAACTATTGCATGGTAGCTAATAAAATGTATTAATGATGACGAAAATAGAATAATTAGTTGCTTTAAACTATTGATCATCACTTGTATAGATGGTATTGCCCAAGCATATAATGTATTTACCCCAAGAGCGCACAACTTCTTTGGATAATCTCGAGTCTTTATCTTTACATTCCGCCCTGAAAACTTTGGAATATGGTAGTTTTGAGGAAAGATGGGCGATCGCCAAGGTTCTGGTAAGATATGGAAATGATGTTATTGAACCCTTAAAAGGTGTAATTTTAGATGAGGGGGGAGATAGTGAACATCGTTGGTTTGCCCTCAGAATTTTGAGTCAATTACAAAATCCTCGCATTGTTTTAATTATTACTCAGTTATTAATGATGACGGAGGATGAGGATTTAATTAATTTAGCTACTCAAACTTTAGCTAGTCAGGGGGAAAATGCGGTTTCGGTATTAACCCCTCTTTTGCATTCCTCCGAATCTCGTTTATCGGCCACTAGGGCATTAGCACAAATTCCCCATCCTTCAGTTATTACTCCTTTGATGTCTGTGGTGGATGATGATAATGTAGAAATTAGACAAAGTGCGATCGCTTCTTTAACCCATTTTGATGATCAAAGGATTAATAGTATCCTCGAAAAAGCCCTAAAAGATTATAACTCGACCATCAGAAAAGAAGCCTTAATTGGATTGTCTCTTAAAAGTAAATACTATGCTTCCTCCCAATTAATTGCCCTCATCTGCCCCCTTCTCGAAGACGTTGATTTGACAGTATGTCAACAGGCAGCTACTTCCCTCAGTCGTCTGCAAGACACCCTCGCCACAGATATTCTTTTTGATATTCTCATTCAAAAATACACACCCATTCCCCTACAAACTAGCATCGTTAAGGCTTTAGCATGGCAGGAAACCAACCATAGTATTTACGCCCTTGCCAAAGCATTATATCTACTATCTGAAGAGATTGTCTGTGATATAATCAGCAGTTTTAGTAGAATAAATAAACCCCAAATCAAGCAACAGCTAATTGATATTACTATTAAATTTTATTATAATCATAACCTAGCAAAAAAATCAGAAAAAATTAGCCAAAATTTGTGTTATACATGGCAGAAAATAGGTGCAAAAGAAAGTAAAGAAATCCTCAAGGAGATTATCAGTAAAGGAAAGGAAAAAAGTAAAATTTATGCCCAATCAGCCCTTAAACAATTAAATAAAAATCCCTAAATAGATTAAAATATTGTTATTGTCTTATGCACAAGATAAGCCCTAATTTTAATTTAAGTCCATCATAATGAGCGCAGAATTCAGAGAATTATTAAAAAAAGTTGGTAGTGGCACCCATACTCACAAAGATTTAACCAGAGAACAAGCTCGTCAGGCAGCTACAATGATGTTAACAGGGGTAGCAACTCCTGCCCAGATAGGGGCTTTTCTGATTGCTCATCGTATTAAACGCCCCACAGGCACAGAATTGGCTGGTATGTTGGATGCTTATGCTGATTTGGGTGCCAAATTAAATACTATCCCCCATACTTCTTATCCTTTAACGATTCTCGGAATACCCTACGATGGGCGATCGCGCACTGCTCCCATATCACCCATTACAGCCCTTATTTTAGCGTATCATGACATTCCCGTATTGATGCACGGGGGGAAAACCATGCCCACCAAATATGGATTGCCCCTCATCGAAATTTGGAAACAACTGGGTGTAAATTTAACTAAATTAACCATCGAAAAAGCCCAAAAATTATTAAACGAAACTAACTTTTCTTTCCTCTATTTACCCCAACATTTTCCCCTCGCAAATAAACTGGTACAATACCGAGAAGAAATTGGTAAGCGTCCTCCCCTTGCTACCCTCGAATTAATGTGGCAACCCTATCAAGGAGATAGTCATTTGATGGCAGGTTTTGTCCACCCTCCCACGGAAAAAATGATTAGGGAAGCTCTACAGTTAAGGGGCATAGAAAAATTTACCCTTATTAAAGGTTTAGAAGGTAGTCCTGATTTAAAATTAGGTCAAACTACCATTATTTGCGTCAATAATGCTGAGAAAGAAGAGGGTTATGAGTATCTTAAAATCCATGCAGAAGAGTTTAATTTGAGTCGTGAAGATGTGGAGTTAAAGGATTATGAAAGTTATTATCAAGAGTTACATAAACTGTTACAAGGACAGCAATCAACTTTATCTGATAGTGTGATTTTAAATGGGGGTTTTTATCTCTGGCGTTGCGGTTTTTCTTCTTCTTTAAAGGATGGGATTGATACGGTTAGAGATTTATTGAATACTGATAAATTATTAACTAAATTAGAGGAAATAAAAACGGTTTTAAATAGTTAAAGATAGTAGTTTAGATGATCAATTTATAACCATGAACCATTAAAAACTGTTCCCTATTCCCAGTTCCCTCCCCTAATTAGAAAATTTTAGAATGAATCACCCCTGCCCTTGAAAGGGGAGAGAAAATTGAATGATAAGCCCCAGCTCCCTAAATCCCCCAATTCTGGGGGACTTTAATTACTATTATGATAAAAAAATGAATAATAAATATTGGTTAAAAAATGCTCATATTCCTTTAGATTTAATTGAAAATAATACAGTTAAATTTGAGCAACAAACACGAGAAGGTTTAGTGCTTTGTGATATTGAAATTGAAGGGGAAAAGATTAAACAAATTATTCGAGCTAGTGATAAAACTGAGGGTAAAGATTTAAAAAAAGGTATTGTTTTACCTTGTTTTGTGGATATTCATACTCATTTAGATAAAGGACATATTTATCAACGTTCTCCTAATTTAAAAGGTGATTTTGAAACGGCTTTAAAAATGGCGAGAAGTGATGCTCAATATTGGACAGAAGAAGAAATTTATCAGAGGATGAATTTTGGTTTAAAATGTAGTTATGCTCACGGTGCGATCGCCCTTAGAACCCATTTAGACTGTTATAGTTATGATGATTTTATCAGTGTCGATATTTGGAAACAACTACAAAAAGAATGGCAAAATAAACTAACTATTCAAGCAGTATCCCTCGTTAGTTTAGATTATTTTCTCACCCCTGATGGAGCAAGATTAGCCAATAAAATGGCAGAAAAAGAAGGTATTTTGGGGGGAGTTGCCTATATGAATAAAGATATAGATCAACAGATCGAAAAAGTATTTCAACTCGCCATCGAGCGCAATTTAGACTTAGATTTTCATGCCGACGAAAATAATGAAATTGATTCCATTTGCTTACAAAAAATAGCCGAAACTGCTATTAAAATGAATTATCAAGGTAACATAATCTGTGGGCATTGTTGCAGTTTAGCAGTACAACCCCCAGAAGTGGTCAAAAAAACCATCGAGTTAGTAAAAGAAGCTAATATAAGTATCGTTAGTTTGCCCATGTGTAACCTCTATTTGCAAGATAGACAGGAAGACACTACCCCCTTTTGGCGTGGGGTGACAAGGGTAAAAGAATTGAAACAGGCGGGGGTTGACGTGGCTTTTGCCAGTGATAATTGTCGAGATCCTTTTTATGGTTTTGGCGACCATGATATGTTAGAAGTATTTACCCAGTCCGTGCGCATTGCTCACCTAGACACCCCTTATGGCGACTGGATCACCTCTGTAACCAAAACTCCAGCAAAAATGATCAAATTACCTCACCTCGGCAAAATAGGCGTAGGAAGTACCGCAGATTTAATCCTTTTTAAAGGTCGTTATTTTAGTGAGCTATTGTCACGAAATCAGTGCGATCGCAGCTTAATCAGAAATGGTAAAATAGTAGATGCTCAACTGCCTGATTATGAAGAATTAGATCCATTTATTGAAGTAAATTAAATTAGCATTTAGAGGGTGGAATATAATGAAATGACATTAAAAATTGAGATTTCAAAATATTATCACCATTGCCCATTCCGTATTTTCCATTCCCCATGTCAGTAATAGATAATTGCTCCCAAATTACCGTCGGTGAAACCCTCACACCATGGCAAATAAGAGGCTTAGAAATCGTTTCATGGTTTCGAGGCAGAGATGTAGTTTTTGCCATCGACTTAACCGAAAGCGTCAGTTTAGACGACGAAGGGAGATTACGTCTTAGGCAAATTGTTGACGATAGCCTTCAATCAGGTGACACCGTTTATATAGTACCTTTTTCCTCTGAAGTAAACCCTGGAAACGATAACAACCCCTTAACTGTTTCCGAAGCCATCAAAGTTCGTAATCGTCAAGAAAGCATCGAAGCCATCTTAAACAGAATACCCCTTCAAGCTGACTTAAACGAAAGCAATACCGACATACAAAAAGCAGAACATTTCATCTATCAAAATCTGGCTCAAGTTAACCAAAATCGACTTTGTGAAAGAGAAGCCATCAAGCATCAATCAGTGGTGTGGCTAACTGATGCCCCATTAAAAACTGAGCCAGGTATAACCTCCGATGTGTGGATAGAAACCCCCGCCCATAGTCCTTATCGTGATGCTACCACCACCGTAAGTATTGATCGTCAAAACTGGTTAGACAATCTTCCCCTCACCACTAACAGTCGCACCATCGGCAACTATCAGTTAACTGTGGTGGATATTGCCCCCACAGTCCAAGAATTTTGTACCCCAGCACCGGGTGGTAGGCAAACCTGTTTAGTTAATCCTTATCTTTTTAATCAGCTATGGCTACCTTTTAGCATTATTTTGTTAGGTTTATGTGGGGTTATAGGTACCACTACCTACGGTGCCAAATATTATCTGGCGGTAAAAAATATCTGGAAATTAGAAATTACATTAGATAATGATGAATATAATAGCCAGATTATTTACCTCAAAAATAATCAAACCCTATCCATTGGAGAAGATATACAATGTGCAGGGGGAGAAATTAGGGGATATTTGAAAAGAAAAGGCACACAATTAATCATCCAACCTCAAGCCCATAGCTTACCCCTCGAATATCGCCATCGACAAATAACTGAAAAAATAGTTTTGCCCATGAAACGAAATCAGTCAATATTTTTAAATCTTCCTGATGAAAAACAAGATTTAAGTATTAATATCAAAATAAGTAATTAGAATTAAATTAGCTTAACTATTGCAGATCGCCCAGTCAAGAAATTAGATTTTTATCTCAATCGTTAGTTTGATTGTTACTGATCATTAATTATTCGCTTTATCTCTCTTTGTTGTTATGCCAGAAATTCAAAACATAAAACGTACTATCTGTATCGGTTTGGGTGGTACGGGAAAAGAAATTTTAATGCAAATTAGACGTTTAATCGTTGATCGCCACGAGAAACTAGAAAATTTACCCATTGTTACCTTTCTCCACATTGACACTAATCAATACGAACATACAACCACCGGGTTAAAAAGCGGTGATAGCCATAGGGGAGAAAATCTGTTGTTAAAACCCTCTGAAGTGGTTACGGCGACAATGAATAAGCAGGACATCAACCAATTAAGTCAACATCTGACGCACAACAATCAAGAATCATCCCCTTATGATCATATTGCTCAATGGTTTCACCCGAAACTGTTGAAAAATTTACAATCTATCGAAAATGGAGCTGGTGCAGTTCGTTCTATTGGGCGATTAGGATTTTTTCATAATCATAAAGACATTCGACAAAGCATTGAAAACGCTGACAACCGCACCAACGGACATGCAGAAACTTTGATGAGAAAAAATATTGCCGTAGAGCAAGGGTTAAATATCATTGTAGTCGGTTCTCTTTGCGGTGGAACGGGAAGCGGTACGTTTATTGATATGGCTTATACCCTAAGAAGAATGTATCAGCATCAAGCAGGAACAGATTTCATTGGTTATTTTGTCATCGCCCCTGAATTATATGGTAATAATAATATCTGTCAAGCCAATACCTATGCGGCGCTCAAGGAATTAGATTATTATAGTTCTGAAAAAAATAGATTTAAGTGTGATTATGACGCTCAAGGGATTTTTTCCGTCAATGAACCTCGTTCCCCTTTTGATTTTTGTTATCTTATGGGCGATCGCACTTTTAACGGTCACAAAATACCCAACAAAGAAAATTTATCCTATCTCATTGCCCATCGTATCTTTGCTGAATTTGCCGAAGAAAACTCCATCAGTAACAGATTTAAAGGCATCAGAGACAATAATCGTCAAGCAATGGAACTGTGCGATCGCCACTCTCGCCCCAACGTTCAAAGATATATTACCTTTGGTTTAGCCAAAATATATTTTCCCCGAGACTTAATTATTGCTAACTGCCTCAATAAATTAAGACAAAACGTAATTTCCTTTTGGTTAAGAGGCGAAGAAAAAGTAATTTACGCCGAAGACTTACTTAAAACATTTTTACTCCAATGGAAAACCAGAAACGAACAAGACTATCAAATTTTCTCCACCAAACTAGAAGAAATTAGCCTCGAAAATAACCAAACCTTCAAGCAAAAAGTTAAAAGATGGCAAAATCGACTGATGAATGAAGTCGAATCATATCGCACCCCAGAGGAAAGACAACAATTTACCAGTAAACTATGGCAAGAAGTCAAAGGAGAATTTAAAGACATTCAAACAGGAGAAACCGAAAAGATTAGAGGAAAATGGTTAACCATCATCAAAGAAAATAGTGTAGGTATCACAAGACAACTTAAATCAGATATTAATTCTCACCTAGAAGAATTATTGGATCCATTTAATAACAACTTTTCCATCGAAAATGCTCGTTCATGGTTAGAAGCCATGGTAACAAAATTAAACGAGTGTCTCAGAGAATTACAAGAAGAAAAACAAAACTCTCAATTCATAATTACCTTAGAAATAATAGAAAAAGAAACCAAAAGTATCGTCGAAGATTTACAATCCATCGAAACAGAAAAAATGGGCTGTTTAGGATTAGGATTTCTTTCTAACAAAGCGAAAATGGAGAAATTTAAAGATGAATCTCGTCAGGAAATTCTCCGTCTTTATAATCTAATTATTCGTAACTTTGACCTCGCATTACTAGACGAAAGTATTAACATTGTTAACCATCTTCTGCGACAAGTACAAGATTTAAGAGCCAAAATCAATAGCTTTTACAACCTCCTAGATGACTTAAATAGTTTCTATCGAAGAAGAGAAGAACAACTAACCCAAATTAACTCCCAAGAAATTAACGGAGAAGCCATTTTCAGTATTGAAGATAACCATTACTATTATCAGTTTTTATTACCCGAACTAGAAAAATATAACCTACTCATAGAAACCACCAAATCCATAACCCAAAAAACCATTATTTCTCAATCCATATCGCACTTTTTCACCAGCGAAAGAATTATCAGTAAAGAAGAATTAAATCAAGTTATTACCTCCACCGTAGAAATTACATTTAGCTCAAAAACCATTGACTTAACAAAATCTGTTGTCAGTCGATTTATGGATAAATATCCTTTCACGAACGCACAAACAAGATTACAACAAATACGCCAAGAAGCAGAATGGTTATTACCTCTCAATATAAATGATCCTTATCTCGTTAATTTTCCCACAGCACCCCTAACCCAAGAAACCATAGCTTTTAGACAAACAGACGAACCAGAAAATCAAAATTTCAAAAATATATTACTAGATAAAATAGGTGTCAGTGCAGATAAACTATTATCAATTCAGTCCAAAAATGAAATTATTTTCCTCCAAGAAATAGGTGGTTTTCCCCTCAGAATTATTAACGGTATCGAAGATTTACGAAAACAATACGAAGCCCAAAAAAAATCCTTTTATTTACATAATGATTACACCAAAAACTTTTTAGATATAATTCCGCCCCCAGAAAAAGAAATGAGGGAGTTACAAAATGTTTTCTATACTTGCTTAGCCTTCGGAGTCATTACCAAAACCGTTTCAGTTCCAAAACATAACGGTATGTTTACAGAAAATCAAGATGAAACAGCCATTGTCATCCAAAAATATGATGATATTTTTAACCATCATCAGGATATATCATTAAGCCCTATTTGGGCAGAAGCCTTGGAAGAAATTTGGCAAAAGCCCTTCCTATATCAAAGTTTAAAACAGAACAAAGAAAAATTAATAGAAGACATCAGCAATAATCCATCTCTCTGGCAAATTTACGAAAATAATTTTAAATCTTTTGTGGCAAAAGTCAATCAATTAACCGATTATGATGATAATTTCAATCAAAAAGACTTATTAATGGGAGATAATTCTTCCCCTACATCTGATGGAATTTTAGCTAAAATTTATAAAGAATTTAAAGCATTCTTTGAAAATATAAATTATTCATCAAGTAACATTACAAATAATGATAATGATGAGGATATTATTGATGTAGAAACAACCTAATTTTTACCATATTCTTAATCAAAATCATTACCACAATCGTTACATATTTATTTCAAAACAAATAATCAATGTTACAAACATTACCACTATATTTATGGGTAAGTATAGTTATTTTCATTATTATTCCAGCCATACTAACCCTTGGTTTACGCATTAAACTACACAATCATTTAGTTAATCTCAAAAAAAATACTAATGATTTATATGCAACCATCAGAATGGAAAAAGAAACTCCCTTTAATAAACACTTAAGAGAAAAGTTTGAACGACTCAATAACAAATTAGAAAATGTTAATACCATTGCTTTAATTGATGGTTTATTTTATGAGCAAACCTTTATCTTTTTAGGCAAAAAAGTACGTTGTGATCAAGCAGAATACATAACAAAAGTTTTACCCAATTTACTGCTAGGTTTTGGTTTATTGGGTACTTTTATTGGCATTACCCTTAATTTAGGTAGCATTTACGATGTTATTGGTGGTAATTCTGGTCAAGATATAAATAATCTTCTTGATCAACTACAGATACCCTTAGAAAGCATGAGTATTGCTTTTGTTAGTAGTTTATCTGCTTTATTTTTTAGTTCATTATTGATAGTAGTTAATATTTTTTGGAATGTAAGTCTCGAAAAAAGAGCTTTGATAAATAACTTAGAAAATTATTTTGATAATCACCATCAACTAAGTCAACAAGGAGAAACTAGACTTGATAAAGCCGTGAATAGAATGGTTAAACAGCAGGAAGATTTTTTACTTCGATTTCATGAAAATGTGGGACAAGTTTTAGAAAGAACATTTAAACAAGCAACAGATCAACTAATAGAACAAAATAAAAGAAGTCATGAATTAAGTGTAGATGTTTATCAAAACTTATTAGGTTCATCTAGTACCCTTAATAACGGAGCAAATATTTTTAAAGAATCCACAGATAAAATGGATACTTTATTACAAAAATTTACGGATAGTATTAACGCATTAGAATTGAGTGCGACAAAAATTCAAGATAGTGCCATAAAAATTGAAAACAGTAAATTTGCTGATAATTTAGGAGATTTAACCCATAGTTTGCTCAATGTACAAGAGAAGTTTAATCAATCCACGATAAATATTGCTGATAATGTTCAAGAATTTGTATTCCAAAATAAATTAACACAAAACCTGAATGAAAATATTTATTTAGAATTAGGAATATTGGTTGAGCAACTGGGTAAAACTTTGACAGGATTTACTAACTTAACTGATGGTATAAAAGATGAAAATTTAAGCATCATATTAAGGGAAATAACTGATACTTTAGTAAGTAGTAAAGAACAATTTATAGAATTAAACCAATTGTTAGAAACTAAAATAAATTTGATAGATAATACTATTAATAAATTACCTGAATCCTTATCAGATATTAGTAGTTTAAATGATAATTTAGCTCAGTTTTTACAACTAGATCAAAAAATTACTCAAGAAATTAGAAAACTAGAATCTTATCTTGACTCTTGGCAAGTCAAAAACAAAGAAATTTTAAATCATTATCCATCTAGTAGTAATAATGAAATATCAAGCAGTAACTTAGAAAATATCCAAGAAATTAACTATAAGTTAGCCCTATTTACCGAAATTTTAAGGGATATAAGAGAAGAGCTAAAAACTTTTAATACCTTAGAAGAAAAAAGCATTTCTTTTCGTTTATTAGCCCCAAAAGTTAAATTTAGATCTTAAGAATAATTATGTATAGAAAAAGAAGAAATCAAGATGAAACAGAGGATTTAAACATCACTAACGCATTTACAGATTTAATGTCTAATGCTTTTATGATCCTTAGTTTTTTCCTCATTCTGGCAACCATGCAAATATGGCAGGGCAATAAAGAAAATTTGGAACTTATTAGCAGAACGGAAAATATGTCAAAATTGCTAGAAGAATTAAATAATCTCAGAGAAGAAAATCAACAGTTAGCAAGTCTAAATCGAGAATTAAGGGCGCAAAACGACAATCTTTATAATGCTTCCCCTATCATTATTGACGAAAAATCGGGTAATTTTCAGTTTCCCTCGGGTAGTGCCGAATTAACCTCAGAATTAAGAAACCATATTACTAATACTGTTACTCCACAAATTAATCAAATTATTAACTCACAGGATATTGATTTTATCCAAGTCATAGGACATACTGATGGACAAGTTTTGGGTAATGTTACAGGTAATTTAGATCAAAATCTTGAACGAGTAGCCAAAAATCAAATCAGTGTTACACAGTTAACCGCTGGTTCCAATGCTGATTTAGCTTTGATGAGGGCGTTAGCTGTAGTGCAAGAGTTACAGCGACAAGGAGAATTTAGAGATATTCAATTTAGGGCATATTCAGGTGCTCAGTTATATTTACCATCGGGGGGTTTCGCACCTGTTAATCGTAGTCAGGATGACACTAGAAGACGGATGGAAATTCGTTTTATTCCTCCAGGCAGAAGTAATTAAGTTGGATGGAAAAGGAGTAAACCTGATACGGTAAACCACATCTTGAAAGGGATAGATAAGTTGTGACATGATAAAAACTAGCCACAATCAACAGGCTGTTATAGTTATCGGATAAAAAATTAAACAAAAATCACCTATGAGTAACGTAGTAGAAAAAGGTAATATTTCCATCCATACCGAGAATATATTTCCTATTATCAAAAAATCCCTCTACACTGACCATGAAATTTTCTTAAGGGAATTAATCTCTAACTCCGTGGATGCTATTTCTAAGGCAAAAATGGCATCTCTGGCGGGGGAATTTAGTACAAGTTTACCAGAGCCTGAAATTACCCTCGCTATCAATAAGGAGAAAAAAACCCTCTCCATTAGCGATAATGGTATTGGGATGACGGTGGAGGAAGTGAAAAAATACATTAACCAAGTAGCTTTTTCCAGCGCTGAGGATTTTATTACTAAATATGGAAAAACTGCTAATGATTTAATCGGGCATTTTGGTTTGGGTTTTTATTCTGCTTTTATGGTAGCCAAGCAGGTGGAAATCGATACCTTATCATACCGTGATGGTGCAACCCCTGTCCATTGGAGTTGTGATGGTTCACCTGAGTTTGAATTGAGCGAATCTTCTCGCACTACCCCCGGCACTACCATTACTTTGACGGTGTTGGATGAGGAGACAGAATATTTAGAGGAAGCAAGAGTAAAAAATCTGGTTAAAAAGTATTCTGATTTTGTCCCCGTGGCGATTAAGATGAATGGGGAAACTGTTAACCGTCAAAAAGCCCTTTGGAAGGAGTCTCCCCAAAATCTGACGGATGAGGATTATTTAGAATTTTATCGTTATCTTTATCCTTTTCAAGAAGATCCTTTATTATGGGTACATCTAAATACTGATTATCCTTTTTTGCTCAATGGTATTCTATATTTCCCTAAATTACGACCTGATGTGGATGTGACTAAGGGGCAAATTAAGTTATTTTGTAATCAGGTATTTGTTAGTGATCATTGCGAAGAAGTTATCCCTGAGTTTTTGATGCCTTTACGGGGGGTGATTGATAGCCCTGATATTCCCCTTAATGTGTCTCGTAGTGCTTTGACTAACCATCGCACCGTGAGAAGAATTGCTGATTTTATTACCAAGAAGGTGGGCGATCGCCTCAAGTCGTTATACAATGATAATAAATCAGAATATATCCGCTCTTGGGAAGATGTTGGCACATTCGTTAAATATGGTGCCTTGAGAGACGAGAAATTCAAAAAACAAGTAGAAGACTTAATCATCTATCGCACCACCTACCAAGCCGATAAAAACGCCGAAAAACCCAAAGTAGAAGTCGACTCAGGGGATGACGCATGGGCAGAAGTTAAGGAAGATGACAATCAACCCTTTACCACCCTCAAGGAATACCTCGAAAGAAATAAAACCAAGCACGAAAACAACGTCTTTTATTGCACCAATCCCCAAACCCAAAGCACCTACGTTGACTTGTACAAAAACCAAGGCATCGAAGTGTTATTCATGGATTCCTTTATCGATACCAACTACTTTATCCCCTTCCTCGAAAGAGAATACAACGAAGTGAAATTCTCTCGGGTTGACTCCGAATTAGACTCTAACCTCGTCGAAGAAGATAAAGCCAGTGATATTGTCAACCCCAGCACCAATAAAACTCGCTCAGAAGAAATCAAAGAAATGTTTGAAACGGCTATCAATAAGCCCAAAGTAAACATCAAAACTCAATCCCTGAAAGCTGAATCCCAAGAAGAAACGCCCCCCGCCATGGTATTATTACCCGAAGCCATGCGCCGTCTCCAAGAGATGACAGCTATGATGCAACAAAGGGAAATGAAATTCCCTGATGAGCATATGTTGGTGATTAATACCTCCCATCCCCTCATCGAAAATATCTATCAACTCAATAAAGGCACTATTATCCAAGGTAGCGGAGAATCCACCACCAAAGAGATGGTTAATATGATGTGTCAACACGTCTATGATTTAGCTTTGATGGCACAAAGGGCTTTTGATGCTGAAGGGATGACTGCTTTTGTAGAACGTTCCAACAATGTTTTAACTAAGTTAACTAAGCGTTAATATTATTTAACCTCAATTCGGGATAAATAATTACAATAGAAAGTCCCCCTCTTCCTCTCCCCTTGAAAGGGGAGATGCCGAAGGCAGAGGGGTAAGGATTTAGGGGGCAAATCCACCTTTTTTACAATAAGCCTTAACTCGATATAAAATGAGTTGGGAGGAATGCCCCTTCTCCATCGCAATTATCTGCGCCAAGATACCTTGGGTAAGATTTGCTCTAAATTAGCTCTATCTTTATACTTAGTCGCAAAGTTAAGTAAAGAATCGAGAAGAGAATCAGAGAGATAGTGAGGTTGTAAACCAAGATCTAATAATTTGGTGTTTTTAGCGTTGAAGTAATGTTCTTCAATTTCTACGCGGGGGTTTTCAATGTTATTCACTTCCACTTTTAAGCCGAGGGTTTGTCCTGCTTTTTGTACCATGGAAGCTAAATCATTGATACTGAATTGTTCAGTAAATTGGTTAAATACTCTAAATTTTCCGGCATCCGCAGGATTGGCGATCGCCAATTCCATACATCGTACAGTGTCCCGAATATCCAATAAAGCGCGGGTTTGTCCACCAGTACCATATACAGTTAAAGGATGTCCTAATGCGGCTTGAATACAAAAACGGTTTAAAGCAGTACCAAATACACCATCATAATCAAGACGGTTAACCAACATTTCATCCATGCCAGTTTCTTCTGTCAAGACACCGTAAACAATACCTTGGTTTAAATCAGTGGCACGAATACCCCATACTTTACAAGCAAAGTGGATATTGTGGCTATCATGTACCTTACTTAAATGGTAGAAACTACCGGGTTGCTTAGGATAGGGTAATACATCCTTACGACCATTATGTTCAATTTCGATATAACCTTCTTCAATATCAATATTAGGAGTACCATATTCGCCCATGGTACCTAATTTCACCAAATGAGTATCTGGAAACTCCTCTTTAATGGCATAGAGAATATTGAGAGTACCCACCACGTTATTAACTTGGGTAAATACAGCATGTTCTCTATCAATCATAGAATAGGGGGCGCTGCGCTGTTCCCCAAAATGCACCACTGACTCAGGCTCAAATTTACGAAAAGCCTTAATCAAGAAATCATAATTAGTAATATCACCGATAAATAATTCAATTTTTTTACCCGTTAACTCATACCAGCGTTGAATACGTTGCTGAATAGGGGCAATAGGAGTTAAAGTTTGTGAACCTAATTTGTCATCCCAGTGACGACGGGCTAAACTATCGAGAATTGCGACTTCATATCCTTTATTGGAGAGGTGTAGGGCTGTTGCCCATCCACAATAACCATCTCCACCTATTACTAATGCTTTCATCTTACTATTTGTACTTTAATATCAATATTTAGGTTAATTTACCAATTATTGGTACTCAAAAGATCATTTAACATGACTTTTTTTTGCTTAAAGTCCACATTATCACTAAATCTTCGTTTCTATTATTGTAGATGTGTTTTCCAATACATTTAAAAGGGAACAGAGAATAATTGATAATGGATAATTGATAATTATTTATTGCCTATTGCCTTTTGCCTATTGCCTCTTGCCTCTTGCCTTTTCCGTTTGAAACTAAGGTAAAATTGAGCTAATAATCAATTGCATTAATTAAGAGGGATCAACGGAAATCATGACAAATTCCCCGTTCTATCAAGGAATACAATACTTTAAAGAAGACTTACCCCATTTTGCTGAATATGGCACAGAAAGTGCGATCGCACAGGGTCAAACCGCCATCGCCTCTGCCACCGACAAAAAAGCAGTATATCAAACCCTCCTCGCCGCTGATGCCTTACGTTACCTAACCCTACACATCACCGCCACCAAACAATCAGGACACCCAGGGGGTTTTGCTAGTATCGCCGATGCGATCGCAGCTTTAGTCATGTTAGGACACAAAAACCTAATTACCGAAGTAGGACACCACGCCCCCGGGTTTTACAGCACCGTCTTTCTTGACCAATCCCTCGAAAAAATGGGCATCTACACCGTGGAAGATATGGGTAAAAGATTTAGGGAAATGCACGGACTTCTCGGACACCTTTCAGGACAAATCCCCGGACTCCTCAACCCCGCAGGCCCCCTCGGACAAGGACAACACTTCGCCATGGCAGGAGCAAAACTCCATCCCGGCACCCTTTTCCCCGTTACCATCGGTGATGGCGGATTAGGAGAACCTTATATCATGAGTAGTTTTGGACACTTCAACACCGCTTATCCCCAAGCCACCAACTTCCTACCCATCCTCGTTTGGAATGGATACTCCCAAGAGCATCATAGTATGGTATCCACCAAAACCAACGAAGAAATGATCGCCTACTGGCAAGGCAACGGCTTCCAAGAAATCATCCTCGTCAACGCCAAAGACTACGACGACAGCAACCAAGCAGGGGAATATGTAGATAGCACCAAATTCTCCTTTGCCAAAAGGCTCGAATTTACCCAAGCCGTCTTAGAAGCCACCGATAAAGCCGCCAAATCCGCCCTCGGTGGTAAACTAACAGTCCTCATCGTCAAACAGCTAAAGGGTGCAGGAGTCCACAAAACAGGATCAAAATCCCATAACCTCTACCCAGGGGATAGCCTAGATAAAGACTATATCGTCTCAGCCCTCCAAGAAAGAGCCTTATCCAAAGAGGCGTGGGAATTAGTGCGCACCAACTTCTCCCGTGCCAACGGAGGCCCTAACGTTGAGGTGGCAGTTACCGAGAAAGAATTACCCCTACCCGACTTAGGCACATTACCCCTTACCGAGTATGCCGTAGGGGGAGATAAAATAGTATCCACCACCGCCATGGGTGAATTAGTTGTCCATGTGGGTAAACAAGATCCTAATTTCATCGTTACCAACGCCGACGGTAACGCAGCATCGGGTATTAATAACATCAACATCGGTTTAAAAATCCTCCACCCCACCACCGACGAAACCTACTTCCAACAACCCCAAGGACAGGTTTATGAGCCTTTGAGTGAGGATGCCTGTGCAGGTTTAGCTGTCGGACAGGCTCTATTCGGCGCTCGTAGCCTTTGGTGTTCCTATGAATCCTTTGCCATCAATGGCTTACCCATCTGGCAAACCGTCACCCAAGCCATGGCAGAATTGAGACGAGAAACCCCCTCCACCATCACCCTCTTTACCGCAGGAGCATTGGAACAAGGGCGTAACGGTTGGACACACCAACGCCCTGAGATTGAAAATTACTTCGCAGGAATGATGCGTAACGGTAACGTATTTCCCCTCTTTCCCTGTGATGCCAACAGTACCCAAGCCTGTTATGAATGGGCGTTAAATACCAAAAATAAGGGTATTACCATCACTGTTAGTAAGTCTCCTTTACCCATTCTCACCACCTTTGATCAAACAAAAGAAGCCCTTGAAAAAGGCGGAGTAATTCTCCATGAATCCGAGGGCAGTAAAAAGGTAGTTTTTGCTGTTATTGGTGATATGACTTTAATTCCCGTGTTTGAGGCCGCCAAAGCCTTAGAGTCTGAAGGAATCGGGGTGCGTATTGTTTCAATTATCAATCCCCGTCGCTTGTATCGTCCTACGGATGTGGCATGGGAAACCTGTACCGCTAAGGATGGTAATTTCCTTGATGATGCTGGTTTTGAGGCTCTCTTTGGTGGAGATGCTTTAGTAGGTGTAACGGGTGGCACTAGCGGAATGTTAGAGCCTATCATGTTACGCAGTAACGTTAAACGGGATACTTTTGCTTGGAAACGGGGAGAAACCACCGCCAGCGCTGGAGAGTTGATGGCGTTTAACGGTTTAACCGCCGATGCTCTGACTACTAGGGCGAAAGGTTTATTGTAAATCATGTAGGGTGGGCATTGCCCACCATATTATAACTGATCTATCTTTTTCGCTTCTTCTGGTAAATCAGCCTGTTTTTGCCCATTACTTCTAGCTTTACCCACCATAATATCTAGGGGAGTCTGAATAAAATCCACAAGGGTGGCTTTCCCTAATAATAACTTAATAGCACTTTTGGGAAATTCTTTAATTAACCAAACCAATAAGCGATAAATATATTTAGAAACAGGGTACTCTGGCATTAATTTTGAGCCGTGGAGTTGGTGGAGATATTTGGCAGATTGACCATAACGTCTCCATTGATTGGTAAAATCTTTTAAATTATCTCGATGACGATGAAACACTAAGGCATCAGGGGCAAATTTTATTTCTGCTTCAACTTCTTTGAGAATGCGCCAACAAATATCAGCATCTCCTCCTGTAGTTAGATAAGGACGAAATAACCCCACTACTTTTAAGGCTTGTTTTCTAACAGCAAGATTGGCGGTTTGTCCATAGGGAAAAAACTCATTGGCGAGGGTGTATTTTTGAGATAATATTTCTCTTTTAGTAGCATATTTTTCTAACAAATTATCTCCTTCAATTCCTTTTATTTCCCCTGCCACAATCATTGTTTGAGGGTCGGAAAATGGCTGTATTAATTTTTCTAACCAGTCTGCTTGGGGACGACAATCAACATCTGTAAAAGCCATTATTTCTCCTTGGGCATTTTTGATACCCAAATTACGGGCGGCATAAGAGCTTTGAATGTTATTTTCTTGGAGATATTTAAGATTAATATTGTTTAAGTTTTTACTGATATTTTTGATAGTTTTTTCGGTGTTATCATTACTGTTATTATCAACTAAAATAAACTCTACTTTATCAAAATCATAGCTTTGTTTGCTTAAACATTCTATTAAATCTTTGAGATCTTTTTCTCCATTATATATAGGAATAATTACAGATACAAATGGCTCGAATGGGATCATAGTTTTGTTGATATTTTGGACAGATTGATTTGCCATCTTTGTTTATGAGATTTTAAAAAGTTGGTACTGTACCTCTGTTGTTGGTGGGGGGGGTGCTGGTATTGCTAGGAGGAGGGGTAGGAGTAATGAGTTGGTTATTTTCTGGTATGGATTGGGGTATTTCTACACCATTGACTGGTTGGGATGGTGGTGGGGTTTGATTCGTTGCAGGGGTTGGTCTTTCATTGGTGGTAATTTGAATATTACACATAAACCCTAAATTAACGATTTTTCCCATGGTATCTATGACGTAGCATTCTGGCATGGCTTTCACTGCTTGGGCAGGAATTATAACAAGGCTACTAATGGTTAATAGCTTAATAATATTTCTGCTAGTATTCATTTTTTTATTTTATTTATTCTTTTTTTCTATTATATATTAATTGGTTTTGTTTTATTTTTAGGATAATTTTAACCATGATTACTTAAGTTTTATTACTAGAAAATAAAGGGATAAATATGTTGTTATTTTTGCCAAGTCAGTTATTTTTATAACAACTCAATGTATTTGTGAATGAGACTGATGGCAACGGCAGGGAGTTCGAGATGGGGGGTTAAACCAACTTCTTCGATCACTTGAAAATATTTGATGGTTTGGGGGTTCATCTCGGCAAGGCGTTTACCGATTTCGGGGCTAGTAAACTGGGATTCTCTACCCCATACTATGGCGGTGGGAGTGGTTAATTTTTCGATATATTTGGATAGGTCAAAACATAAGTCTCCCCTGACGAAGGAAAGGGCTGCATATTCGGCGTTGCGTTGGGAGGCACTTTTTAGGTAGGAGGCGATTAGTTCGGGGTAAATTTTTTGGGGATTGGCAAATTGTCTTTTTTCGAGAAAACTTTTAATGCCTGATTCACTGGCAACTCCAACGTTATAGAAAAATTTATCGACCACAGGGGTACTAATTATCTGGGCAAAGAGGCTTTTGGTATAGTTTTCTTCAAAGTCTGATAGTCCTGCGGGGGTGAAGAGGATTAATTTTTTGAATAGGTGGGGATGGGCGATCGCAACGCGCACTAAAAAGGCAGCGGTAAGGGAGGAAGCTACAACGGTAGTCGGCTCTGGACATACCTGTTCTAAAAACTCAGTAATGGTGGTGAGATAGTCATCAATGGTATAGTCTTTTTGAGGATGGGCTGACTTACCCCAACCAATCAAATCAGGAGCAATTATACGATATTCCCCCGCAAAAGCAGGATATACCTGCGACCATTCATAGGCGGAAGAACCACCCCCAAAACCATGCAAAAATATTAAATTTGGCGGTTTTTGCTCCCTAGAGGAGGATTGATCCAAATTTTGTAATGATTGCCAAAATACACTATCAGAGGTGTAGTAAATCATATCTCCTAAGCTAGTATGGGCAATATTTTCGATGAATCCGAGGGATTTAAACATAAATTTTTGATAATCGAATTTGAGTGCATATAGCAATCGTAAATCAGTTATCAAATTTTTGCATCTCAGATATTGGAACCAACTACCTTGGTGATGAGAGCCAAGAATCAATTTCACTATAATGAAATGAGGAGTTATTTTAAATATATATGTCTATTTCTCGCTATCTATTATTTTTAGTATTACCCATATTTATCTACGGTTGCAGTGGCAACGAAGCCCTACAGTCAAGATTTGCTGCTGATCCTAGTTTAACAACGGAAGAGCAAACCAATGGACAGGGGGAAAATAATGTTACCTTGACATTACCTGATGATTTTCCTGACGATATTCCCATCTATGAAGGGGCGCAGTTGACGAGTATTGATGGTAATACTTTCACATGGACTTCTACAGATCCAGCTAATTTAATTATAGATGCTTATGAACGAGGTTTAAGGGCTTTTGATTGGCAGGTGGAAAGGGGTGAGGATGATTCCTTGGTGGGTGTGAAGGAGGATGAAGCCGTAACAGTGACGATGAATTTTGAGATAAGAGGTGAGGAAACTATTTTTAGTTTAACCGATAGTCGTTTGGCTTCTGATACCACCAATCAAGAAGAATCTCCGTCAGGGGATGATGAAGAGGAACAAGAAACCCCAGAGGTGACAAGTTCTGAACCTTTGGAGCAGTTGGTGCAAGTAGGGGTAATTGAGGAAGGAAGAGAGTCGGTTAATGGTAGTCAGGAAATTACTCGCCGTCAATATGCCCGTTGGTTGGTAAAAACCAATAATGTCATTTTTGGTAGTAATGATGGTAAGTCGATTCGTCTCGCTAGTGCCAACAGTGAGGCTGTTTTTCGTGATGTAGCCAATGATGATCCCGATTTTCCCTATATTCAGGGATTGGCAAATGCTGGTTTGATCCCTTCCCGTTTAACTAATAATCCTGATGCGATCGCCTTTAACCCTGATCAACCATTAACGAGGGAAGATTTAATATTATGGAAAGTCCCCTTTGATTTTCGTCAGAGTTTCCCCACCACCACCCTTGATAATATCAGAGAAACATGGGGTTTTCAGGATGCAAACCAGATGAGTCCTGAATTATGGCAAAAACTTTATATTGACTGGCAAAATGGCGATAATGCCAACATACGCCGCACCTTTGGCTTTACGACTCTTTTTCAACCCCAAAAAACCGTCACCATGGAAGAGGCCGCCATTACCCTCAATCGATTTGGTTATCAGGGAGATGTTCGTTCCTTGGAGCAACTTTAGAGTTTATCATAAAGAAAAGTTAGCAATTTTAATGTTTATGAATCATTTATTAAGAATAGTTGTAATTTTATTATTGGCGGTGGGTTTCGTCCTTGGTAGTGCTACCCCTGTCCATGCTCAGGAAGTCGTCAATTTGACCTATGCCCAATTGGATGATCAAGATTTTTCCAATCAAGATTTGGTAGGTGCTGTGTTTGCCGCTTCTAGTATGCGACGGGTATCCATGCGCAATTCCGATTTAACCAATGCCATGATGACCGAAAGTGTTTTATTAGATGCCGATTTGCACGGAGTCAATTTTTCAGGGGCTTTAATTGATCGAGTTACCTTTGATTTTTCCGATCTTAGTGATGCTATTTTAATCGGTGCGATCGCCACTAGAACCAGATTTTATGACACCGATATTACAGGAGCCGACTTTACCGACGCAGTCATAGATCGTTATCAAGTTTCCTTGATGTGTGAAAGAGCCGATGGAGTCAACCCTGTAACAGGAGTAGCCACCCGAGATAGTCTTGGTTGCAAAGATTAATTCTTATTCATACTGCCCGACAGCCCTTTGTAGACGATTGAGAGATTGGTTATAACCAATAATTGCCTGTAAAAAATTCCCCCTTGCTTCCGTCAATGCCCTTTGAGCATTAATAACATCAGTTTGAGTACCTACCCCCGCCTGAAAACGTAACCTCGCCAACCTCAAACTCTCCGTGGCAGTGACGGCAGCCTGTTCGGTGGTAGCAATATTATCCCTATTTGCTATCAAATCATTATAAGCAGTTTCTACCTCTAGGCGAATCTCACTCTTTTGATCATCAAAATTATTTTCATCAATGGCAATGGAAATCTCTTCTTGTTCCGCCCTAGCCGCACTCTCTCCACCATCCACAAAACGCCATTGTAGTCTAGCACCAATGGCATAACCATCACTATAACCTGTAGAACTGAGAGGACGACTATCTGCAAAGGTAGTATTAAAATTATAATTAGCAAATAAATTAACTTGAGGTCTTCTTTCCGATAAAGCAATTTCCCTGTTTTGTCGATTAATTTCCCTCAAAGCCAAAATTTGGTCTAACTCCTCTCTATTGCTATAGGCTAAAACAATACTTTCCTCAAGAGGAAGATTCCACTCTCCCCTCTCCTCCACCTCATCAGCAGATGAATATTCCACATTCTCAGGCACACCAATAACTCTAGCTAATTCCCGACGGGCATTTCTTTGATCTGCCACGGCTCTAGTTAGGGCTTGGTTAGCGTTGGCAAGGTCAACCTCTGCCTGTAATACATCAAAACGAGTTCCTAAACCTGCCCTTTCTAATAATTGTGCATCCCGAAGAGTTTGGGTAAAATCCTCCACTGCTGCCTCGGCAATATTTACCTGAGCATCGCTATTTTGCAATTGATAATAGGCAGTAGACACTCTGAAGACAGTATCCTGAGTGATTTTATCCACTTCCAAATCACTTACTTTGATTTCCTCTCTTGCTCTATTGATGGTGGCAGAAATACGTCCTCCGCTAGAGAGTCGATAACCCACTTCTACCCCTGCCCCTGCCCCAAAGGTGTTGGTATTGCCCAAAAATCCAGAGCTTTGATTGCCTGTTTCTGTGACATTGGCACTTCCATCTACAAATACTCTTTTTTGTGCTTCCGCAGCCCTCAAAGATTCTCTTGATCTTTGTAATTCCAGTTTTGCCCTTTGTAAGTCTCTATTGTTATCGAGGGCGATGTCTATGGCTTCCTCAAGGGTTATGGCGGTTAATCCTTCTATACGTACATCTTGAGGTTCGCTAGGACGTAAGAGTTGATTACGATTTGATCTATCACCATTGGATGATTCCATGGGGGATATATTACTGTTATTTAATGGGGAATCAGATTCTTGGGCTTGGACACTGCCACCCCATCCAAAGCCTAATATTAAACAACTCAGAACAAGATTTAAACCCTTTTTATAAAACATTACCATCTAAAAATGACTTTCCATAGAGATTATATGTTATTTTAACTGGTTCGATCCTCTGTGAAGGGTTAGAATCAGAATAAACCTCAGTTAAAGGTATTAATTCACTGATATTACGCAAAAAGATAATTAGTGGTTGGTTTGAGATGTTGGGTATCGGGTATCAGGTATTAGGTTCAATAATTTATTTTCGTTAATTATTTTTTATTAATTATTAAATGCTTAGATTTTTTATTAATATAATTCCTAAAATTATTAGTTTTATTGTTTTATTTTTGGGAGCTTTAATTATTTTATCTCCCCTATTTGTGGTTTTATATACTTCCTTTACACCTACAGGAAGAAATAGTTTCACCCTTGATTATTATCAACAGGCTTGGGAAATGGGCAATTTTATCCTCGCTTTTTTTAACTCTGCTCTAGTGGCGATCGCCGTTACCCTATCCCAAATAATTACCTCAGCATTAGCAGGATATGCCCTAGCCAGACTAGAATTTCGAGGAAAAAATTTTATCCTTTTATTAATAATTGCTACCTTAGTAATTCCCATTCAACTATTAGTAATTCCCATATTTTTAATCCTTAGAAATGCTCATTTAATTAACACTTATTGGGCCTTAATTTTACCCAGTGCCGCCAATGGATTTGGGATATTTTTAATGAGACAATATTTTAAAACTATTCCCATTGAACTAGAACAAGCCGCAGAATTAGACGGTGCCAATCAATTACAAATTATCTGGCATATCCTTTTACCCCTCGCCAAACCCGCCGTAATTACCCTCTTTTTATTCACCTTCATTGGCGAATGGAACGATTTATTTAAACCCCTCGTATTCACCAGCAATCCTCAATTAATTACTGTTCAATTAGCCCTTGCCTCTTTTCAAGAACAATTTACCAGTAACTGGTCATTACTAATGGCAGCGGTGGTAATTGCCACCATACCAGTAATTCTTTTATTTATTTTGGGGCAAAAACAATTTATAGAAGGGATTGGCACCACAGGACTAAAAAATTAGGGATTTTTGGGTTTAATTTCGTTAAAATATGAATAAAGACTGTCTCTAAATTAAAGATGCTACCTAAAATCAAAGTATTAAAACCTGAAGGTATTTTCGATGGTGTCAAAGCCAGTGAATTTCGCCAAGAAATTAATCAATTAGTTAATCAAGGGGTTATTTATATCCTCGTGGACTTTAAACGGGTAACCTTCATGGATAGCTCTGGTTTAGGGGGTTTAGTACAGGCCTTAAAAACAATACGTGCCGCCCGAGGGCGTTTATTTCTCATGTCCTTGAGTGATCAAATCAGTATGTTATTTGAGTTAACTAACATGGGACAAGTATTTGAAATCATCAAAGATAAATCTGAATTAGACAGCAAATTTGCCAATCCTTAAGTTAATGGACAATTAACAATTTATAACCTGCCACCTGCAACCTAACACCTCAAACCTGTACGGACGTATCATGGTACGTCCCTGTAACCTGTCACCAGCAAACTTAAATATATTGACGACTATTGTCCCGAATAGAGGCAGGGGTGATTCAAAGTAGGAAGGCAAAAAAGCTCAAATCTTTAGCAAAAAAGCAATACAGCGTTTTGGGAATTTTAGAAGTAAGAAGTAGTTAAAAATGTTTCGATTATTAATTTATAACAATAAACCATCGAAAACTGTTCCCTATTCCTGGTTCCCTTTTCCCCGCCCTAACTAAAAAATTTTAGAATGAATCACCCTGCTTAATAGAGGTTAGTTTAGTGTAAGAAATGTCTTACTCCCGTAAATACCATCACCAAGCCCAACTCATCGGCAGCTTTGATGGAGTCTTTATCCTTGATCGAGCCTCCCGGTTGGATGATGGCAGTGATACCTGCGGCGGCCGCAGTGCGGACAGAGTCATCAAAGGGGAAAAAGGCATCACTGGCTAAATAAGCCCCTTGGGCTTTATCTCCCGCCTGTTCTAGGGCGATTTTCACAGAACCGACTCGGTTCATTTGCCCTGCTCCAATGCCGAGGGTCGTACGATTTTTGCTAATGGCGATCGCATTTGATTTTACGTGTTTAACGATTTTCCAAGCAAAAAATAACTCCTTCAACTGCTCAGGGGTAGGTTTTTTCTCGGTGACAATTTCCCATTGATCAGGGCTTTCGATTTGTACATCATTATCCTGTACCAAAAAGCCCCCGGCGATCGCCTTTATATTATCCTGACTACCAGCATATAAATCCGACAAAATCAAAACCCTTAAATTAGGCTTCTTCGCCAAAATCTCCTTAGCCTCATCAGTGCAATCAGGTGCCACAATACACTCCAAAAAGATTTTACTCATGGCCGTAGCCGTAGGAGCATCAATGGGGCGATTAAGAGCCACAATACCCCCAAAAGCCGACACAGAATCAGCTTCATAGGCTTTATTATAAGCATCGATCAAACTAGAACCCACAGCCACCCCACAAGGATTGGTATGTTTTACAATTACCGCCGCAGGTTCATCACTAGGAAACTCCGCAATAATGCGTCTAGTGGCTTCCAAGTCCACCAGATTGTTATAGCTTAACTCCTTACCCTGCAACTGCTCGGCACCAGCCCAACCCGTTTTTTGGCTACCGCTTTGATACCAACTTGCCTGTTGATGGGGATTTTCTCCATAACGTAGGGTAGCAATTTTTTGTCCACCAATGCCATAATACCCCTGAGAATCCGGGGCAACCTCCCCAAAATAGCGACAGATAGCCTGATCATAACTAGCAGTCATGGCAAAGGCTTCTGCCGAACGAGCCTGACGAAATTCTAGGGTAGTTTTACCACCATTGGCTCTCAACTCCTCAAGATATTGACCATACATAGCAGGATTAGTTAACACTGCCAGATGGTGATAATTTTTTGCCGTTGCCCGTACCATGGCAGGGCCACCAATATCGATTTTTTCGATCGCCTCTGCTAAAGTACAATTAGGATCAGCGATGGTTTGCTCAAAAGGATATAGATTAACCACCACCACATCAAAAGCACGAATATCATTGGCTTCTAAATCAGCCAAATCCTCCACCGTATCACGGGCAAGAATACCTCCATGGATGCGAGGATGTAAGGTTTTGACCCTACCACCCAAAATTTCAGGAGAGCCTGTGTAGTCACTCACCTTGGTTACAGGGATTCCCGCAGATTGTAAAGTTTTGGCAGTGCCACCGCTACTGACAATTTCAAAGCCAAATTCATTTACTAATGTTTGAGCTAACTCTACAATACCTGTTTTATCTGAAACGCTTAATAAAGCTAAACCTGTCATTAATTTACTATAAAAATATCCAATATGATCATCCAATAGCTTACCATACCTGAGTTAATGGATAGTAGCACAAAACGAGGAGTGGCTAATTGATGTAACTGTGTAGATACACTATTTCTAAACCCCACTTTTTCATCAACCCCTAACATAGACTTTTTGTAAATTCTTTAACCTAACACCTGATACCCGATACCTGACACCTTTATTTGTAAAGACTAAAAATGTTATCCCGAACTCGAGTTATATTATGGTGATTAGTTCTCACTTATTACTTTTTACTTATAATGAGTGTTAGGCTGAAAATTAGCAACATTACTTTGAGAAAATAAAAGGGAGAACTTATGCGAGCGGTTTTAATGGCGGGAGGCTCAGGTACTCGATTACGTCCTTTAACCTGTGATTTACCTAAACCTATGGTACCAGTGTTAAACCGTCCCATTGCCGAGCATATTTTAAATCTACTCAAGCGTAATGACATTACCGAAGTCATTGCCACCCTCCATTATCTCCCTGATGTCATGCGCGACTATTTCCAAGATGGTAGTGAATTTGGAGTAGAAATGACCTATGCGGTAGAAGAAGAGCAACCCCTAGGCACCGCAGGATGCGTCAAAAACCTAGAAGAATTGTTGCAAGACACCTTTCTGGTCATTAGTGGAGACAGTATAACTGATTTTGACCTCCAAAAGGCGATCGCCTTTCACCGAGAAAAACAATCCAAAGCCACCCTAGTATTAACCCGTGTACCCAACCCCATCGAATTCGGTGTCGTCATTACCGACAAAGAAGGCAAAATTCAAAGATTTCTCGAAAAACCTTCCAGCAGTGAAATTTTTTCCGACACCGTCAACACAGGCACCTATATCCTCGAGCCTGAAGTATTAAAATACCTGCCCAAAAACGAAGAAGCCGATTTTTCCCAGCACCTATTCCCCCTCCTCCTCGACATCGGCGCCCCCATGTATGGCTATATTGCCGAAGGTTACTGGTGCGATGTCGGACACCTCGAAGCCTATCGAGAATCCCAGTATGATGCGATCGACAAAAAAGTATTTGTCGACTTTGCTTACCGTGAAATTGAATATGGGATTTGGATGGGAGAAAACACTTATATTGATCCCACCGCCATTATCGAGGCACCCGTCTTAATTGGCAACAACTGCCGTATCGGCGCCCGTACCAAAATAGAAGGAGGTACCGTCATCGGTGATAACGTCACCATCGGTAACGACGTAGAATTAAATCGACCAATCATTGGTAACGGTGTTACCATCGGTGATGAATGTTCCCTTTCTGCCTGTGTAGTAGCAAGGGGTACCAGAATGGATCGACGAGTGCAAATATCCGAAGGGGTTGTCGTAGGGGCATTGTGCAACATCGGCGAAGAATCCCAAATCAACATCGGAGTGAGAGTCTGGCCCCAAAAAAGAATTGAATCTGGTGCCACCCTCAATATCAACCTTATTTGGGGAAATATAGCCCACCGCAACCTCTTTAGCCAGAGAGGAGTAACAGGACTCGCCAACATCGACATTACCCCAGAATTTGCCGTCAAATTGGGTGCCGCCTACGGTTCAACTCTCAAACACGGTTCATCAGTGGTAGTATCAAGGGATCAAAGAAGTGTCTCCCGAATGGTAAGTCGTTCTTTGATTGCAGGATTGATGTCTGTGGGCATAGATATTCAAAACCTCGAATCCACCGCCATACCCATCTCCCGCACCATGACACCCAAACTAGGAGTACAGGGAGGAGTCCATGTGCGGCTCCATCCCGAACGTCATGAAGATATGTTAATCGAATTTTTTGACGAAAAAGGTATTAATATTACCAAGCCCAAAGAGAAAAAAGTTGAAGGGGCTTATTTTAAAGAAGATTTAAGGCGGGTACATAGCATCGACATCGGTGATATGTCTTATCCTTCCCAAATCATTGAAACCTATCGCAAAACCTTTGAGACACAATTGGATGTGGAGGCTATCCACAACAGCAACGCCAAAATAGTCATTGACTATGTTTATTCTGTCTCTGGAGCTATCTTACCCCAAATCCTCGGAAGATTTGGCTGTGATGCGGTGGTGTTAAATGCTAGTTTGCGACAAAGAGCTATTTCTACCGAAGAAAGGGAGGTTTTATTAATCCAACTAGGTCATGTAGTCGAAGCCCTGAAAGCCAATTTTGGAGTACAAGTTTCTGCCAACGGAGAATTATTTATTTTGGTGGATGAATCAGGGCTACAAATTCGGGGAGAAGAATTAACTGCCCTGATGGTGAATACTATTTTGACAGCTAATCCGAGGGGGACGGTGGTAGTACCTGTAAATACATCTAGCGCCGTGGAACAAATCGCTCGGCGCCATGATGGCACGGTAATTCGTACCAAAGCTAATCCCACAGCTTTGATGGAAGCAACCCAAAATAATCCTAATGTGGTTTTGGGAGGAAGTGGAGATATGGGCTTTATTTTTCCCCATCTTCACCCCGGTTTTGATGCTATGTTTTCCATTGCTAAGTTAATTGAGATGTTGACGGTGCAAGAACGTTCTTTAACTCAGGTGAGGGCAGAATTACCCAAGGTGTGCCATAAGGCTCAATCTCTTCGTTGTCCATGGAAAACTAAGGGGGCGCTAATGCGTTATTTGGTGGAAACGGAGTCTCCTGAAAAGTTAGAATTAATTGATGGAGTAAAAATTATTGAACCCCATTCCGATAACTGGGTGTTGATTTTGCCCGATGCAGGGGAATCTTTGGTACATATTTACACCAACAGTGATAGTAAGGAGTGGGCCGATAAGTATGCCCAAATTTACCGCTCTAAGATTCAAAAATTTATTATTACTCAACAGGTGAATGATTAGACAGTTTACTACTTGGAGGCTGATGAAAAAGTGGGGTAATTGTGGCAGTTAATTGAAAAATATTCACTTCACTATTGCCCATTGCCCATTGCCTATTCCCTGCCTTAACTAGAAAATGTTATCCCGAACTCAGGTTATCAAAATTTTGGACACAGTGATCCAGAATAACTATAATATGGTTAAAAATAACACACTTTTTTCGGTACAGCACAAAAAATAATCATCAAGGAGGAAAAATAATTGTCTAACAATATTCGAGTTGCCATTTTAGGAGCTACAGGAGCGGTAGGAACAGAAATTATCAATCTATTAATCGAGCGTGATTTTCCCCTCTCTCAACTAAAACTCCTTGCGTCTAGTCGTTCTGCAGGAAAAACAATCCCATTCAAAAATCAATCCTTAACCATAGAAGAAGTCACTGAAAACTCCTTTGATGATGTGGATATTGTTTTAGCTTCCGCAGGTGGTTCTACTTCTAAAAAATGGGCAAAGACAATTATTGAAGCAGGGGCTGTGATGATTGATAACTCCAGCGCTTTTCGGATGGATGAGAATGTTCCTCTGGTGGTACCCGAAATTAATCCCCAAGATGCCCAAAAACATCAGGGCATCATTGCGAATCCTAACTGTACAACCATCTTAATGGGGGTGGCTATCTATCCTCTCCATCTCATTAAACCTATTAAACGTATTATTGTTTCTACCTACCAATCGGCTAGTGGCGCAGGGGCAAGGGCGATGGAAGAAGTAAAAGTTCAAGCTCAAGGGATTTTAAATGGTGAAACTCCCCAACCTGAAATATTACCCTATCCCCTTGCGTTTAATTTATTTCCCCATAATTCTCCTATTCTTGACAATCATTATTGTGAGGAGGAGATGAAGATGGTTAATGAAACTAGAAAGATTTTTGGGGATGATGGCATTCGCATTAGTGCCACTTGTGTTCGTGTTCCTGTTTTAAGGGCGCATTCGGAGGCGATTAATTTGGAGTTTGATCAACCTTTTGAGGTAAATGAAGCTAAGGAAGCCATTAGTCAGGCAGAGGGAGTTACGGTGGTGGATGATTGGGCTAACAATTATTTCCCCATGCCCATAGATGCTACGGGTAAGGATGATGTGTTGGTGGGCAGAATTCGCCAAGACATATCTAGTGATAATAACCTTGAGGTGTGGCTGTGTGGTGATCAAATTCGCAAGGGTGCGGCTTTAAATGCGGTGCAAATTGCAGAATTGTTGGTGGAGAAAAATTGGCTTAAATAACCTTAGTTCGGGATAATGGTTGTTGGTATGGTAGGTTTAATTTTTTTATATGGCGTGATCAATCAAAATATGAAAACTATTGCCCATCTTAACCAGAAAATGTTATCCCGAACTCAAGTTAAATAATGTTGTTTCCATCGGTGGTAAGTTCTTGGTAAACTACGTAATGTAAATGTAAAATTGTTGGCTCAGGGTTGGACTATCCCCAAGAGATATTAAATTAATAGCGATGAGTGATTATATTTTTGGTCGAGTTTTAACGGCAATGGTGACACCTTTTAATGAGGATGGCTCTATTAATTATGGTGTGGCGGAAAAGTTGGCTAGTTATTTGGTGGAGAATGGTAGTGATGGCATTGTGGTATGTGGTACCACTGGGGAATCTCCAGCCCTTGAGCATGACGAAAAGAATGAACTTTTAAGGGTGGTTAAGTCGGCAGTGGGTAATCGGGGTAAGATTATTATGGGTACTGGTTCTAATTCTACCTCAAGTGCGATCGCCCTTACCCGTGAAGCAGAAAAAATAGGTATCGACGGCTCATTGCAAGTAGTACCCTATTACAACAAACCCCCCCAAGAAGGACTATATAGACATTTTGGGGCGATCGCCTCTGCCTGTCCTGATGTGCCAATCATGTTATATAATATACCTGGTAGAACAGGAAAAAACCTCGAACCTGAAACCATCGCCCAATTATATAAAGAATTTGATAACATAGTGGCAGTAAAAGAAGCCAGTGGCAATTTAGAACAGGCCGCTCAAATTAATGCCCTTACGGCGAATAATATGTTAATCTATTCAGGAGAAGACTTTTTAACCTTACCAATGATGACCGTAGGCGGTGTGGGTGTAGTTAGTGTAGCCAGTCATCTGGTGGGGAACGAAATTCAATCCATGATCCAAGCCTACGAATCAGGACAAAACAAAATTGCTCAAGATATTCAACAAAAATTACACTCCATATTTAAAGTATTATTCTGTGACACCAATCCTATTCCTTTAAAAGCAGCTTTACAATTATTAGGATGGAATGTCGGTAGCGTCAGATTACCCCTATCTCCAATTTCTAATCATCATGAACTTGAAGTAAAATCAGTTCTTCAAGAATTAAATTTATTATAAAAAAATTGGACAAAGAATTATTTACTCAAATATTTATTAAAAGCATTTCAGAGTTTTTCTAGCAAGAAAAAAGTTTTCGGTTACAAACAAAAGGAGGTTTATTAACAACAAAAAGCAAACAAATATTATTATCAAAATTAGCTCATCAGTAGCTAGTAAAGACACTTATTATATTTTTTTAAGTGTTATAACTGTTTTTTTATAGAAAACATCTGTTTAGAAAGTATGTTTTCATCAAAAATGCTCAATCTTAATCATTAACAAAGATTAATTAAATACTTAATTAATCAAGAAAAACATAATCAAAAACAAGAGAAAAATAGATAATTTATGAACAAAGTTTATAAAATTCAAGGAAGAAAAAGAAAGACAAGTAATAAAACCACTAAACCTAGTAATAATTTGAAAGATACCCCTAAAATCAAGCCTAAAACCATAGACAAGAACTCTCAGGAAACCAGAGACGATAGAAATCTACTCAGAGTAATTCCCCTCGGTGGACTCCATGAAATCGGTAAAAATACCTGCATCTATGAATATGGAGATGAAATAATTGTCGTGGATGCAGGAATCGGTTTCCCCACCGATGGAATGCACGGCATCAACGTAGTTCTGCCCGACATGACCTATTTAAGGGAAAATAACGACAAAATTAAAGCCTTTGTCGCTACCCATGGTCATGAAGATCATATCGGCGGTATTCCCTATCACCTCAGACAGATTGACACCCCCATCATTTATGGGCCTCGTCTTGCCATGTCTTTACTCAGAGATAAACTAGAAGAAGCAGGATTGAGCGATCGCACCATCATAAAAAGCGTTACCCCTCGAGAAGTAGTAAAAATCGGTAAACACTTCAAAGTAGAATTTATCCGTAATACCCACTCCATCGCCGACAGTTTCACCCTTGCCATTCATACCCCCGTGGGCGTTTTAATCCACACAGGGGACTACAAAATTGACCATACCCCCGTAGATGGCGAATATTTTGACCTACACCGCCTCGCCGAATTGGGAGAACAAGGGGTTTTATGTGTATTGGGTGACTCCACCAACTCCGAGGTACCCGGTTTTACCCCTTCGGAAAGGTCAGTTTATCCCAACCTCGAAAAAATATTCCTACAAACCAACGGGCGCCTATTACTTACCACCTTTGCCACCTCCGTCCATCGGGTGAATATGGTACTAGAATTGGCTCAGAAATATAACCGTAAAGTGGCCGTCGTCGGGCGATCGATGTTGAACGTCATTGCCCATGCCCGTAACCTAGGATATATAAAATGTCCAGAAAATGTATTTGTACCCCTTCGGGCGCTTAATAGCCTTCCCGATGACCAAGTGTTAATCCTTTGCACAGGTTCTCAGGGAGAAAAATTTGCCGCCATGACAAGAATTTCTCGGGGAGAACATCGCCAAGTAAAAATCCGTCAAGGAGACACCGTTATTTTCTCCGCCAATCCCATCCCCGGTAACACCATTCCAGTGGTTAATACCATTGATAGGTTAATTATGCAGGGTGCCAATGTACTGTACGGTAGAAGTTTAGGGATTCATGTATCTGGTCATGGTTGCCAAGAAGATCAAAAATTGATGTTGGCATTGACGAAACCTAAATTTGTTGTTCCTGTCCACGGAGAACATCGAATGTTAGTTAAACATAGTCAAACAGCCCAAAGTGTGGGTATTCCTGCGGAAAACATTATTATTGTCGATAATGGAGACACAGTGGAGTTAACCCCTGATTCTATTGCCAAAGGGCCTAAAGTTCCTTCTGGTATTGAGTTGGTGGATAATTCTGGTATTGTCCATGGTACCCACGTAATGGAAGAAAGAACCCAAATCGCCCAAGATGGGGTGATTACTGTGGTAGCGGCGGTTAATTATCAGGGTAGGCTTTTAGAAGAACCCCAGATTAATCTCCGTGGGGTGGTTAGTAAGATTGAAATTTCCATGCTCAAACGTTTGATTACCCGTAATGTAGATAAGACTATAGGCGATCGCATCAAGAGTGCGTTATTGTTAAATGGTAATGAAGACATCAACTGGTCAAGTATTCGCCTTGATGTGGAAGCTAGTTTAGATCGACTCATTCAAAGGGAATTAAGAAGTAACCCCCTCGTCATCTTCATGTTACAGGTTCAACCAGATATTAATGATAGTAATGACGAAGACAATGAAAGAGACAGTGATGGTAAATTTACTCGCCGTCGCCGTTCAGTGGTAACAACCCATTAATCTTTAAGTAGGGTGGGCATTGCCCACCTTTTTTTGTCTAAAAATTTCTACCTATCATGGCATAACGATTAAAAAAACACCGATAAATATCATTAAACAACCTGCAAAAATATTGATGATTTTATGAATTTTTTTAGTAAAAAATAGCCTAGATTTATTAGCAATAAAAGCATAAATTAACTTTACCCCTCCCACCGCTAACATTGCAATGATTATCACAATAAAAGTATCAACATAAGAAATATTGCCTATATCTACAAAAGCAGGTAAGAAACCTAAATAAAAAATAGTAGCTTTTTGATCTCCTAAAGTAATAAATAAACCTGTTAAAAAACTAGACAAAAGAGATTTTACATCAACTTTTTGTAAACTAGGATCTTTAATTTTTGCCCTAAGAATACTAATCCCTAAAAAGATTAAATAACCAGCCCCAATATATTTTATCAATACAAAAAAACTGCCCATGGCATCCTGCAAAAAAGATAATCCCCATAGGGCAACAATGATAAAAATAATATCTCCTAGAACAATGCCCAAGGTGGTGAAAAAACCATGGATAAAACCACCACTAGCACTCTTTGCCGATACCGTTAATACACTCAAACTGGGAATAGATGCTAGTATTACCATCGCCCCAAATAAACTAACAATATTAGCCCAACTCATATTAACAGATTCTAATATCGGGAAAATTGAGCCAGACTCCAATCAGGACGTAAATTTTGGGCTTTACGTAAATAGGGGTGATAAATTTCATTGGCGGGTTTAGTTGTATTAAAGTAAATTAAAACCCGAATACAACGCTCTAAACTGCCCTCTACCTTCATTTGTTGTAAGTCGAGGAGGGGTACATTTGCCCAATGGGGGCGCTCTCGTGCGATCGCAGCCGGGAAAGCCGCATCCAAATCAGGGGTTGCAGTAAAAATAACACTAATGACATCATCATAATCAAGCTGATTGCGAGTTTCAATTTCAATCATCAACTCACTAACCGCCTCTCTCATGGCTTCAAGAGAATTATTTTCTGCTGTAGTTGCCCCTCTAATTGCCCGAACTTTCCACATGGGTGACATTACTCCTTTCCCGACTAAATGCAAATGATCATAAACTTAAGGACGATATAACCATAAAGGTTGTCCACTGGTTGCCATTTCAAATTCTAACCAATTAATAGCTGAACCTACCCCTGATTTTACCCGACTACGACCATTAAGCAAACGATTAATTAGTGGTTTTGGTTCCTCAATAGTATCGCACTCTGTTTTTTCAGGATCCAATTTTACCAACTCACAAGCCCAACGACGGGCATCTTCTTCGCTACCGAGTCGATCTACCAATCCCAACTTTAAAGCCTGTTCACCGCTAAAAATACGACCATCAGCAAAACTTTTCACCGTTTCCACTGATAAATTTCGTCCTTGGGCGACAGTTTGCACAAATTGTTCATAACTACTGTCAATAAGTTGTTGCAAAATTTCTGTTTCTTCTGGGGTTAAGTTGCGATCAAAAGATAGTATATCCTTATAAGGGCCAGATTTGATCACCTGAAACGATACCCCCACCTTATCCAAAAGTTTTTCGAGATTATTACCCCGAATAATTACCCCCACACTGCCTGTAATAGTGCCAGGATTAGAAACGATATGATTGGCCCCGACACCGATGTAAACCCCCCCTGATGCGGAAATATTACCAAAACTAGCCACAATTTTTATTTTTTCTCCCAGTCTTCTCAGGGCTGAATATATTTCCTGAGAATCAGCCACAGTACCCCCAGGGGAGTCGATACGTAATAGTAGGGCTGGATATTTCCTTTCTTCTATAGTTTTCAAGGCTTCTAAAACCTGTACACGGGTTTGTGAGCCGATTGCTCCGTTAATTTCAATTTTGGCAATTTTCTTTTTTGTGTTGGGTTTAAAAGGCCAGATCATTCTTATTTTGTTAGCTGATTTTTTGATGGTGACATAAAAACTTTCCTGATTATAGCAAGGTTAAGGGTGGGATCAGCCTATGTTTAGGCAAAAAGTATTTTATTTAACCTCAGTTCGGGATAACAGTTGTCAGTATGGTAGGGGACGTAGCATGCTACGTCCGTACAGGTTACAGGTTGCAGGTTGCAGGTTACAGGTTTAAAATACGACCAGCCTTTGTTAGTTCCTTGATGGAACTAAGTATCAGAAAATTAATTAACACCAAATCCGATTAGTAAAGTTTACTATTATTCACTGTGTAACAATTGACAATAAACAATTGTTATCTTTTGCCTGTTCCCCGTTCCCTGTTCCCCGCCCTAATTAGTATATTATTCAAACAGGATTTAGTATAACATTACAGTTTTTGTAAATTTCTTAACCTGATACCTGACACCCGATACCTGGCACCTTTACTATAAATTTTATCCCGAACTCAGATTTATTTAACTGTGATCTGAATTTTTCTGATGATGAAATAATAAGTTTTCTGCCTTGTTTCGTACTTTTTAATTATTCGTTTAGAATTATGGCTAAAAGGTTTATAAATAAGCAATTTGAGCAAAAAAAAGTTTACTAACCATAGATTTTAAATAATCAATTTCAAAATTTTTCGTAATGAAAATGAACCTTTGATCTATTTTGAGTGTCTATAGGTGTAATGCGACCAAACAAACGAAAAATTTTAATTTCGCAAGATCTATTGGTAGCAGTGTTGTAAGCAAAAATTGAGAATGTCTAAACTAAATATCAACAACAAAGGAAAAATGGCGATTGCCCTTGCATCTTTAGCAGGACTAACCCTCGTCAGTAACAATGGTGCATCCGACCATTTAGCCAGAGTTTTCGATAGTGTAGCAGTTTCCTCCGCTCAAGCCCAGACATCCCCATCTCCAGCCCCAGTTCCCCAACAACCAGATATTGTCCCCCTTGATTTATTGATCGAACAATCAGGAGCCGAGCGCATTGTAATCGAAGATAATAGAGCCGTTGGTATCTTTGAAGATGGTACCGCAGTACCCCTTGCCGATGGTAACTACACTGGTGAAGGTATCAACTTTACCGTAGAAAATATGACCGTTACCAGTTGTGAAGGTTGTGAAGAAGAAGGAGAAGCGTTATCCGCCGAATATTGTGTCGGTGGTAGTTGCGATGAACATACCGAGTCAGGTGCAACACCCGAAAATGACATCTTCAGCCCCGTTACACCCACCGAAAATCCTACTAGCCCCACTACTCCTGTACCCCCTGCTAGTGAGCAGACTCCCATGGATGATCAACCCGGCATTTCACCTTCCGTAGAACCTGTAAATCCTTCTTCTCCTATGGATAATAATACCCCTGGAAGTCCTTTCTAATGACATTTAAGCTCTTATTTCCTTAAAAGATTCTTTCGCCCCTTAAATAGTTTAGGGGGTTTTTTTTGTGAGTTTTAAGTCATGGATTGAAATTCGGATAAATATTGTAGTTGTTAACTTTTTTAAATTATTATCAACAAACATTTTTTTTGATCGCATAATCGAAATAATGAGAAATAAACGATAGTTAATAAAGACAGATGCCTAAGACTAAAACGATCTATATCTGTAGTGCCTGTGGGGCTGAGTCTATCCAGTGGTTTGGTAAATGTCCTAATTGCGATACATACGGTACTCTCGAGGAACAAATTATTAACCCTGCCACCAATGGAGGAGCAAGTTTTAGTCGGGCTGGTTGGCAATCCCAAACCCGTCAAGTGCATACGGGGAATACAGAGGCAAAGCCGAGGGCTTCGGTGAAATTTTCAGATATTACGGAGGAGGAACAACCTCGCATTGAGTCGGGTTATCGGGAATTGGATCGGGTTTTGGGGGGTGGTATTGTTCCCGGTTCGTTGGTGTTGATTGGGGGTGATCCGGGCATTGGTAAATCTACTTTGTTATTACAAACTGCGAACCAGTTATCTTTGCGTCTTCCTCGCATTTTGTATGTGTCGGCGGAGGAGTCGGGGCAACAGATCAAGTTACGGGCGACTCGCCTTCATGTGGGGGCGCAGGAGGCTTTGGAAATGGAGGAACAGAATAATCACAATGGTAATGGTAAAAAGCCCAAAAAGAAAGATGCACAGGAAAAGGGGGCGGTGAGTTTGGCTTCTTCTCCTAATCTTTATGTGATGCCTGAGACGGATTTAGAGGAAATTTTAAAGGAGTTGGAGTCTCTTAAGCCTCAAGTCGCTATTATTGATAGTATTCAAACCCTCCATTTTTCGAGCCTTAATTCTGCCCCCGGTTCGGTTTCTCAAGTGAGGGAATGTACTTCGGCCCTGATGCAGGTGGCAAAGCGCGAAAGTATTACTTTATTTATTGTGGGTCATGTGACCAAGGAAGGGGCGATCGCCGGGCCCCGTGTATTGGAACATCTGGTGGATACTGTGTTATATTTTGAGGGCGATCGCTACGCCTCCCATCGCCTGTTACGCTCGGTGAAAAACAGATTTGGGGCTACCCACGAAATTGGGATTTTTGAAATGGTGGATCATGGTTTGGTGGAGGTTTTGAACCCTTCGGAGTTGTTTATGAGTAGTCGGGATGAACTAGCCCCCGGCACCGCCACCATCGTCTCCTGTGAGGGTACACGCTCCATTGTGGTGGAGTTACAAGCCCTGGTCAGTCCCACCAGTTATACTTCCCCCCGCCGTTCGACCACAGGGGTAGACTACAACCGCCTACAACAAATTTTGGCGGTATTAGAAAAAAGAGTGGGCATTCCCCTTTCCAAACTAGATGCCTATGTCGCTTCGGCGGGTGGTTTGGGAGTAGAAGAACCTGCGGCGGATTTGGGCATGGCGATCGCCATTGTCGCTAGTTTTCGAGATCGTATCGTTGATCCGCGCACGGTGTTAATCGGTGAAATCGGCTTGGGAGGGCAAGTGCGCCTTGTATCCCAGATGGAATTAAGACTCAAAGAAGCCGCTAAATTAGGCTTTAAAAGGGCGATCGTACCCAAAGGGCAAACCTATCCCAGTGATCTAGGATTAGATATTATTAGTGTCAATCGGGTTATAGATGCGATCGTTGTTGCCATTCCTAATAATGCCAATCCTGACGAAGAGCAAGAAGAACAAATATATAATGAAAGTCCCCCAGAATAGGGGGATTTAGAGGGTAAATCAAAAATTAACGGTGCATAGCCTTAGCCAACTCAGCCGCCACTTCAGGACGAGAAAACTGAGGAGGGGGTAACTCACCACGTCTCAACATCTCTCTTACCTTAGTACCCGAAAGGTGTACCCTTTCTTCTGGACTAGAAGGACTGGTTTTGGAAGTCGCCATCTGCTCAGTGCGCTTACAATAAAAAGCATGTTCAAACTTCATGGGCGTGATACCCAACTCCGCAGGTTCAAACTCATCAAAAATTAACTGGGCATCATAAGTACCATAATAATCACCAACCCCAGCATGATCACGACCCACGATAAAATGAGTACAGCCATAATTCTTACGAATCAAAGCATGGAAAATCGCCTCACGAGGACCAGCATAACGCATCGCCGAAGGATTAATGGCAAGAATCACCCTGTTTTGGGGGAAATACTTATCCATCATAATCTCGTAACAACGCATTCTCACATCCGCAGGCACATCATCACTCTTGGTTGCACCCACCAAAGGATGAAGAAATAAACCATCAACGGTTTCCAAAGCACACTTTTGGATATACTCATGGGCGCGGTGGATAGGGTTACGAGTCTGGAAACCAACCACAGTTTTCCAACCCCTTTCCAAAAACAACTTACGAGACTGGGCAGGATCAATTTGATATTTGGGGAAAAGAGGATGATCATCCCTTTGCAACAACCAAATAGGACCAGCCAAATTGATTTCTCCCTGTTCATAAACCACCTTTACCCCAGGGTGTTTATCCTCATCAGTACCATAAACCTTCACCGCTTCATGGGTTTTATTGTAGCGATATTTTTGGGTAAGTTCCAAAACCCCTACAAATCTACCATTGGAGTCATCCAAACGTACCCAACCGCCTTCTTTTAAAGGCTCTGCCACTTCTTCGGTAACAGAAAGAGTAACGGGTACAGACCAAGGTAAACCATTTTTAAGGCGCATATTGTCCACGACATTCTCGTAGTCATCCTGTGCCATAAATCCTTGCAAAGGACTAAAACCACCGATAGCAATCATCACCAAATCAGAGGTGGCTCTTTCATCCAATTGTACCCTAGGCAATTTATCTGCCTGAGCCATAAATTCATCTCTTTCGGCAGTAGTTGCCAATCTATTTATTAATTTACCACCATGGGCAGGGATGGTTTCTTCAATTTTAGTCATAAAATTTTAATAAAAGTTAAAAATTAGCCACGTTTTATCCTATCAAGCAATGAGCATTTTTCCTAACCCTGTAATGTCAACCAAGAGTTGACCGAAAAGGAAAAAATCAAGTAAAATGCAGTAATCCTAAACTCTTAAAGAAAAAACTATTCTTTAATCAATACTCCATGGAGACGCAAGAATTTGCCGAACTTTTTCCCCTTTTTCATAATCTTAGTGATGAAACCCTCGAATCGGTAATTAAATTATTAGAAACCAAAACCTATGAAAGAGGAGAAACCATTATTTCTCAAGATGACTGGGGTAGCTGTTTTTATCTCATTTCTTCAGGCTGGATAAAAGTACAGCGCTTTTATGGAGGGCAACCCATAACCATCGAAATCATCGGTAAAGGTGGTTTTGTGGGTGAAATCGGCATTTTGGGCAATGCTAATTTTCATAGTCAAGTGTTAAGTGTTTCTGATGTGGAGATGTTTACCATTTCCGCCCAAAGATTTATCCAAGTATTATTCCGGGATGCTCAAATACAAAACCGTTTGCTAAAATCCATGGTCAATAAGGTAATAGAATCTCAAGAATATTACCGTTTTCATCATCAAGCTACCAAAGTTAGACTGGTTACTATTTTATTATCCCTTGCTGACAAGTATGGACAAGCCATAGAAAACGGTATGGAAATTTATAATTTTCATCTCCAAGATTTGGCAGATTTAGCTTTATTATCCCTCGAAGAATGTGTGCAAAATGTCAGTAAACTAGAACATAAAAATTTAGTCAAAATCGATAACGGCTCTAATACCATGCTACTCCCTAACATCAAACAACTGCATCATATTATTGGTCAATTGGGTAATGAATAACAAATAAAATTGATTAAAATATAATCATTAAAGACTTAATTCAATGTAGTAAAAGAGAAACTGGCATTTATACATCATAATGAATATCCAACAACCAGACATATATTATCAAATATCCATGGAGAATCCTGAATTACATCTATTTCAGATGAATCTAACCATCAGCAATTGGACAGAGGATATATTAGATATAATGATGCCCGTATGGACTCCCGGATCTTATTTAGTAAGGGAATATTCTAAAAATTTGCAGGAATTTTCTGCATTAGATGCCAAAACTAATCAATCAATTTCATGGCAAAAAAAATCTAAAAATCATTGGCAAATAGAAGCAAAAAACACCAAAGACATTAAAATTAGTTATAAAATATATGCCAATGAATTAACCGTTAGAACCAATCATTTAGATAGTACCCATGGCTATTTCAATGGTGCGGCTTTATTTTTCTATATTCCCGAATATCAACATATTCCCCATACCGTTTCCATTATTCCTCCCCACAAAGATTGGCAAATAACTACATCTTTACTCAAAATTAGTCATAATACCTTCTGTGCCGACTGTTTTGATACCCTTGTGGATAGCCCTTTTGAAATTGGTACTCAAGAAATTGATAGTTTTGTGGTGTCTGATAAACCTCATCAATGGGTAACTTGGGGTAAAGGTAATCTTGATAAAGAAAAACTGATCAAAGATACTAAGGCAATTATTGAAAAAGAAGAGGAATTATTTGGGGATTTACCGTACGAAGATTATTTCTTTCTCTTACATCTTTCTGGAAGTGGTTTTGGGGGTTTGGAGCATAAAAATTGTTGTGTTTTAAATTATCCTCGCTTTGGTTTTGGTAAGGAGGATAAATATAATCGATTTTTGCAGTTAGTCGCCCATGAATTTTTCCATCTTTGGAATGTAAAAAGAATTCGCCCCAAGGAATTGGAAAATTTTGATTATAGCCAAGAAAATTATACTGCCTCTCTGTGGTTTTGTGAGGGGGTAACTAGCTACTATGATATTTTTATTCCCTATCGTGCCAAGGTTTATTCTCGTAAGACTTTGTTTGATTTGTTGAGTAAGGATATTAGTCAATATCTATCCATTCCGGGCCGACATATTCAACCCTTAAGGGAGTCTAGCTTTGATGCTTGGATTAAGTTATATCGTCGTGATGCTTATAGTAATAATAATCAAATTTCTTATTACCTCAAAGGACAGTTTATTGCTTTATTTTTGGATTTAATTATTCGTAAAAATAGTCAAGGGCAGAAGTCTTTTGATGATGTGATGCGGCAAATGTGGCAACGTTTTGGCATTGACGAAATTGGCTACACTGAGGAGGAGTTAAAAGCTGTTATTGAGGAGGTAGCAGGACAAGATTTAACGGAGTTCTGGGATTTATATTTGAATGGTACGAAGGAGTTACCTTTTAATGAATTTTTAGAGCCTTTTGGATTGAAGTTGGAGGAGAAAACCAACAAAAATGCTCATCCTTATTTAGGTATTTTAATTCAAAAAGAGGGAGCTATAGAAAAAATTAGTTTTGTGGATGCTAATTCTCCTGCGGCCAAAGTAGGCATGGAGGCAGGGGATGAGTTGTTAGCCATTGATGGCTTTCGAGTTGGTGCAGATACCATTGGGGATAGATTGGCTGACTATGGCGAAGGGGATGAGGTTGAGGTGACGATTTTCCATCAGGATGAGTTGAAAAATTTGATGGTTACATTAGCTAAACCAAGGGTAACGGGTTATCAATTGAAGGTTATGAATGATTTAAATGATAGTCAGCGTGAGTTATGCGATAGTTTATTAGAAAATGAGTAATATCAGGGTAGGCTAATTGATAATTGGGGTTTGATGATTTATTTGGTAAACCCTAAATAATTTTATTATGAATATAATTTTGTCGGCGGTTTTACCTGTAGGTTTAATAATCATTATCGGTTATATCGCAGGACAAAAACTGAATTTAGATCAATTAACTCTTTGTAAGTTGAGTATATACATTCTTGCCCCTGCCTTGGTAGCAGATAGTTTATATCGTAATACGGTATCGGGCAGGAGTGTATCATTAATTATTATCAGTTATGGGTTAATTTCTTTATTTATCTATGGTTTAATTTGGTTATTTAGTGTTTTTTTTGACATAGAAAAAAATGATCGACAAAGTATTTTTGCGGTGATTCTTTGCCCTAATAATGGCAATATGGGTTTACCCATAACGACTTTTGCTCTGGGTAATGAGGGCTTGGATAGGGCGATTATTTATATGATTGGCTCGAGCATTTTTTTGTTTGGTATGTTACCTGCTATTTTGAGCAATAAGGGGATCAAAAGAGGGGTTATTTTAACTTTACAACTTCCTCTAATTTGGGCAATGTTTTTTGGTGCTATGCTCAATATTTCTAGGATACAATTACCTTTTAATTTAGGAAGAAGTATGGAGTTGTTGGGAATTTCGGCGATTCCCATTGCTCTGATTATTTTAGGGATGCAGTTGGCACAAACAAAATTTATTTTTACGTTACGGGAATTTCTTTTAGCCCTCATTAAATTAATTGTTGCCCCGACGATCGCCCTTGGAACTGGTAAAATAATAGGATTAGAAGGATTAGACTTACAAGTATTGGTATTACAAACAGCAATGCCAACGGCAATAAATACCCTTGTGATGGTGAAAGAGTTTGGAGGTAATGCCACCATCGTCGCCCAAACAATTATCACTTCCACGGTGATGAGTTTTATTACTTTACCCGTGGTAATTTGGTTAATCGAATATTATAGATAAAATTACTGTTAACAAAGCCATGCGCCTGTCTCGTCTTCTAACCATTGTTGTCGGTTTAAGTATTATTTTCGGCTTAATGCTGTGGTTAGTTAGTGCCTTGTCTCGGCTATATAGCGAGATTTCTTGGACAAGTCCATTATTAGCCAATTTTTTAATCTTCGTCCTCATCCTTTTATTAATATTCTTCATTGTTATATTCCTCTACTATTTCGGCATTATTCCTAGTGATAAAACCAATCCATCTAATAGAGGAAAAAGTAAAAGAAAACGCCCTTTACCTGCCCTCCCTGCCCAGAAAAACGAAATCGCCTCAGAAACCATCAAAGCAGTAAAAAAACAAGTTGCTCAAATTCAAGACGAAGTCACCCAAAAAGCCCTACTGGAAAAATCTCGACAAATTGAGGTTAACTTTAGCACAGGCACTCTAAAAGTAGCCGTATTTGGCACAGGTAGCGCGGGTAAAACCTCCCTTGTCAACGCCTTGATGGGGGAAATGGTGGGGGAAATTCAGGCGAGTATTGGCACCACCACCGAAGGGGTAACTCATTCTCTCAAAATTCCCTCTGCCAACCGAGAAATCTTGATTACCGATACCCCCGGTATTCTGGAAATGGGCGCCCCTGGAGAAATTCGAGAACAATTAGCCCGAGAGTTGGCAACGGAAGCAGATTTATTGTTATTTGTTTGTGACAATGATTTGAGGGCTTCGGAATTTAAACCTTTAGAGGCTTTGGCTACTATCGGTAAACGATCTTTATTAATCTTTAATAAAGTTGATTTATACTCAGAACAAGAACAAGAAGTTATTTTAAATAATTTGCAACAAAGGGTTGCTAAATTTATCCCCAGTAATGATGTCATCAAAGCCTGTGCTAATCCGCAACCTGTGCAATTTTCGGCGGATGAAATAATCCAACCAGAGGTGGAGGTATCTAATGTAATCAAGCGTTTGGCGGCCATCTGTCGAGCAGAGGGGGATGATTTATTGGCAGATAATATTTTATTACAATCCCAAAGGTTGGGAGAGGAGGCGAGAAAGTTAATTGCCCAACAGCGCACCCGGGAGGCGGATAAAATTATCAGTCGTTATCAATGGATTGGGGCGGGGGTAATTGCTTGTACTCCTGTGCCAGTGGTGGATATGTTGGCGGCGGCGGCGGTAAATGCTCAGATGGTGGTGGAAATTGGACAGGTTTATGGTTGTGAGATTAATAGCGATCGCGGCAGGGATTTGGCGGTATCTTTAGGTAAAACCTTAGTTAGTTTGGGGGTGGTCAAAGGTGCGGTGGAATTGGTGGCAAGGGCATTGCAGCTAACCCTGGCTACCTATGTGGTAGGCAAAGCTATTCAGGGAGTTAGTGCGGCTTATCTCACCCGTATTGCGGGTAAAAGTTTTGTGGAGTATTTTAGCCATGATCAAGATTGGGGAGATGGTGGTATCACAGAAGTAGTGCAACGACAATTTAAATTGAGTCGTAAGGATGAGTTTATCAAGGCTTTTGTCCAAGATGCGATCGCCCGAGTCATTGAACCGATAAAGGATACCCTCGAGGAAAATTTTGAGGAGGAAGACTATCAAGAGGAAAGTAATGCCGTTTATTTTGATGATGACGAGTGGGGAGAGAGTATTAATAACAAGAGCAATGACTGGTGGTAAAAATCAAAGTTTTCCCCCCAGTCTCTAGCATATATAAAAATTACGCCCAACCTGCTCTGTCCATCATTCTAATGGCAGCAGCAGAATTTGGTCCATGTTGAAACACTCCACTAGCATCTTCTTTAAATGTACCAAAGGACTGTAAAAGGGGATCGATGGCGACACCTTCAACTACAGGATATTCCGTATTACCTTTGGCAAAATAGTTTTGGGCAGGAGCGCTAAGTAAATACTCCAAAAAGGCGATCGCCCCGGCACGGTTAGGAGCATTTCCGAGAACCCCTGCACCACTGATATTGATATGGGTGCCTGGTCCATCCTGATCAGGGAAAAATACTCCTACTTGATCTAACACCGCTCGAATATTAGGATCAGGAGATTCTTGATAACGTCCTAAATAGTAGGTATTGGCACAGGTTACATGGGCAACCCCAGAAGCCACCGCCTCGATTTGAGCGCGATCATTTCCTTGGGGAGGACGTAAGAAATTAGCCACCACTCCACGACACCATTCCTCGGCCGCCTCAGCCCCATAATTGGTAATCATTCCAGCGGTGAGAGATTGGTTATACACATGGTTAGAAGTACGCATGACTAAACGCCCTCTCCATTTGGGATTGGTTAAATCTTGATAGGTAGAAAGCTCATCAGGATTAACATTTTCCTTGTTGTACATAATCACCCTTGCCCTTTTACTAAAAGCAAACCAGTTATTACCAGGATCTCGGAGATAGCTAGGAATAAGATTAGTAAGGGTGGATGAATTTACTGGACTAAATAATCCCGCCTGTTGCGCCCTCCACAAATTAGCCGCATTGACGGTCATAAAAATATCCGCTGGGCTATTACTGCCTTCGCTTTGGATTCTTTCAAACAATTCATCTCCATTACCTTCGATGAGGTTTACTCTGATGCCTGTTTGTCGCTCAAAATCTGTATAAAGTCTTTGATCGGTGTTGTAGTGACGGGAAGAGTAAAGATTGATTTGTTGCCCTTGGGCGGAGGCTTCCCCTGCCTTGATCAATTCCCGAAGGGATATGGTGGCTACTGTGGCGCCTGCGCTTACCCCTAAAAATTTTCTTCTGCTAATGTTGGTCATGTCTTTGGATTAGATTTAAATAGTAATTTTTATTGTTAATCATCTTTAATATCATAGCTGTATTGATAGTAATTTTCAATAAAATTATTAAATTGAGTTCGGAATAAAATTTATAATCTTGTAAAGCCGTAAACAATTCACAATTATTACCTATTACCTATTGCCCATTGCCCATTGCCCATTGCCCATTGCCTTTCCCTAACTCGCAACCGTTATCCCCAACAAAGGTTAGTTACTAACGTTGGCGAGATGTGGCAATGCCATAACTAAGAATAATTACTGGTACAATTCCTGCCAAAATGATGGCGAGGGAGGGGGCAGATGCTTCGATTAATCTTTCATCGGAGGCGTATTGATAAACTCGGATGGCGAGGGTGTCGAAGTTGAAGGGGCGCATCACAAGGGTAGCGGGTAGCTCTTTCATCACATCCACAAATACGAGCATAATGGCGGTAAAAATGCCGCCCCACATGAGGGGTAAATGAACTTTAAAAAGAGTTTGAACGGTACCTAATCCCAAACTACGGGAAGCATCATCGAGATGGGGTTTAATTTTGCCTAAGCTAGATTCTACGGTATGGAAGGAAACTGCCAAAAAGCGTACTACATAACCATAAATAAGGGCAGTAACGGTACCACTAAAGATTAATCCTGTGGAAATGTTAAATCGATCAATCATTATGTTGTCAAAGGCACCGAGGGGAATAAGGATACCCACGGCAATCACAGCACCGGGTATGGCGTAGCCAAGGGCCGATATTCTGATGGCGGTTTTGATGGGAATGGTGGGGATTAGTCTTTCTCCATAGGCCATGGTAAGGGCGATCGCCACGGCAATCAATGCAGAAACTACCGCTAAGATAAAACTATTTTGAGTCAAAGTCCAAAATTGATCATTGAGGGTGGCATCAATATTGGAGATGGTAAGGTGAAATAAATACACTGTGGGAACAATAAAGCCGAGGGTAAGGGGTAAAGCACAACATAAAAACGCTAAAATTCCTCTCCCTAACCCTAATTGATAACGGGGTAACTTGTCGTTGGCATTGCCTTGATAAAATTTTGCCTTTGCTCTCGACCATCTTTCGAGCAAAATTAGAAATACAATAAAACCCATTAATAACAAGGATAATTGGGCGGCAGCTTGTCTTTCTCCCATACCTATCCAAGTACGATATATCCCCGTAGTAAAGGTATTTACGCCAAAATACTGCACCGTACCAAAATCGTTGAGGGCTTCCATCAGTGCCAAAGCTAACCCTGCCATGATCGCAGGACGGGCAAGGGGCAAACCCACTTTAAAAAAACTTTGCCAAGGACTGTTGCCTAGGGAGCGACTGGCTTCGATAGTACATATAGACTGTTCCAAAAAGGCAACCCTCGCTAATAAATAAACATAGGGATATAACACTAATACCAACATGGCGATCGCCCCCGGCATTCCCCGCAGTTCAGGAAACCAATAATCATTAAAGGTTTGCCAACCGAAAATATTTCGCAACCAAATCTGGATAGGTCCGAAAAAACTTAACAAATAGGTATAGGCATAGGCTAATAAATAAGCAGGGGCAGCCAAGGGCATTAATAAGAGACATTCTAACCATCTCACCCCCCAAAATTCGGTCATGGTCACTAACCAAGCACAGCCTACCCCAATCACTAAAACTCCCGTGGCAACACCGCCCATCAAAACAAGGGAGTTGATGATATAGCTAGATAAAACCGTATTAACCAAATGTTGCCAGATTTCCCGATTATCCCCAAAAATACTGAAAGCAACGGTCAAAATGGGAATACTTATTAAAACTGCTACACCTATCAGGGTGACATACCAAAAAAAAGTAGGCAAACGATGCCATACTTTAGAAAATAAGATAAAATTGTCGACTTTGATTTCCCTTCTTAACATCACCAATTATGGATAATAATTCTCATTATTATAGTGATTTTTGGCAAAAGATGAAAGGTGAATTAACGCAGAGAAAGGGGGCGAATATTATTACGATATTCATTGGTATCTAAACCAGTACCTTGATCTCCAGTATTCTCGGGAATTTGTCGATTGAGAGCCACAACTCTCTCCCTTGCCCCTGGGTGGGTACTGAGGATACTTGCCCTTCCTCCCCGGTCTAGTTTTTGCATAAAGTCAGGCATCGCTCTAGGGGCATATCCTGCCCTAGTAATCATCCTTAAACCAAGGGTGTCGGCTTCTAGTTCATCTTGACGGCTATTGGGTAAATTGACCGCAGCAGCCACACCTAATTGAACAATTTGAGTATTACGTAATCCTGCAGCACTTAGTAAACCTTGGGTAACGGCTTGTTGACGTATTTGTTTTTGCGAATGTTTAGCAACCACATGACCAATTTCATGACCAATAACACTGGCTAATTCCGCCTCATTCGAAGCGGTGCGGAGTAATCCTGTATGGAGATACACAAAGCCTCCCATGGTGGCAAAGGCGTTGATTTGATCATTGTCTACCACGGTGAAAGTATAGGGCAAATTGGGGCGATCGCTCACTCTGACTAATCTTTGACCGATGTCGTTAACATAGTTATTAACATTATTATTACGAAAAACTCTTACCCTGCCACTATTAATTAATTGTTGGCGCATTTGTCGCCCATACTCTACTTCTTGTTGATCAGAAATATTGCTGATTTGAATTACTTGAATACCTCGCAAAAAAAGCTCTCCCCAAGGGAGGGCATGGCTGACGGTGACGTTATTAAAAATAATGGTTAGGGCAACCGTAATAGAAATAATTATATGAAAAAGAGGACGTTTCATGATTTTGTAGAGAAAAATATGATACAATTTCGGGTTGGAATACCCTACACATTTAGACGGAGTAAGGGGTTAATTTGTTCCTTTTTGTGGTAACAACTCCACTGCGACGGATTAAATATTTTTTTAATCTTTCCTTGAATTCTTTTTCATAATTAGTTATAATAGTTAACCGTTATGAAACAAGGCTCGGTAGCTCAGTAGGTTAGAGCAGGGGACTCATAAGCCCAAGGTCGGCAGTTCAAATCTGCCCCGAGCCATAAGTTAATGATTTGTGAAAGGCTTTGTTAAGGTTCTCAGGATATATTTCTATAATAAAACTTGATCTAGGGATATGGTGAGAGCTTCTGGTTGAGTTAGGGTCAAAGAATCCTTAGATGATAGTTTAGTAATATTTTGATAGTAGTTTGTTTGGGGATTTTGATATACTTCTAATAGGTTTTGATTAAGGTCTATTAACCACACCTCTTGGATTTTATTTTCTGCATAAATGGGTATCTTAAAAGTGCGATCATAATCAATACTACTATCAGCTACTTCAATCAATAAAAAAATATCTGCGGGGGTAGGATGTTGAGTAGCATAGAAATCATCACGGGGCTTGAGTAACACCAGATCTGGTTGTGGTTCTGAATTATTATTAAGTTTAATGGGGTTTTGAACGCTAATAATGACTTTATTTCCAAGTTGCAAATTGAGTAATTGATTCAACTTATTAACACAAGCAGCGTGTCTAAATCCCACGGGTGACATTTCAAAAATTTCTCCATTAATTAGCTCGATTGAATAATTTTCCCTTAACACTCCTGATGCGACTATTTGATGATACTCTTCAAGATCAAATTTTTTGCGGGGTAAAGTAAGCATATCCTTTGATTTATATGGATTTTACTGATTTTAGTGTAACATTTTCCTTGATTTTATTTTGTGAACAAGATTACTCAAAAACTATTCTTTGATAAAGTTGAGAAAAAGAAATCGAAAAATCAATACTAGCTAACTCAAGATTACTATTTTCCCCTTCTATGACGTTAAATAACCATTGTTGCTCAGATTGTTTGATAAACTGTTCTACATAATAACCAGATTGGGAAATCAAGATATATTCTTGTAAACTAGGTAAAGAACGGTAGGCTCTGAATTTTTCAGTTTTATCATAGTTTTGGGTAGAGTCAGATAAAACTTCGATAATTATTTCAACTGAATTAATACGATTAGGTGAAACCTGACACCTGTAACCTGACACCTAAAACCTCACTACTGAGGTAGAATTAGATTAAGCACCTCAGTTTTGCAGATAGATATAAGGAAAAAATGACCATTAAAACCCCCGTAGAATTTCAAGATGAATTTGATGTAATCATTATTGGTGGTGGACATTCTGGCTGTGAATCAGCCTTGGCAAGTGCTAGGTTAGGATGTCGTACTCTGATGTTAACCCTTAATCTGGATAAAATCGCTTGGCAACCTTGTAATCCTGCGGTGGGTGGCCCGGCAAAATCTCAACTCACCCACGAAATCGACGCATTGGGGGGAGAAATTGGCAAAATGGCGGATAGGACATATTTACAAAAAAGGGTGTTAAATAATTCCCGTGGCCCTGCGGTATGGGCATTACGGGCGCAAACCGATAAGCGCGAATATGCGGCGGTGATGAAAAATATTGTGGAAAATGAGCCAAATTTGTCTATCCGTGAAGGGATGGTGACAGATTTGGTGTTGGGGAAAAATGATGAGGTGATTGGGGTACAAACCTATTTCGGTACTTGTTTTAAAACTAAGGCGGTGGTTTTAACTACGGGTACTTTTTTGGATGGCAAAATCTGGATTGGTGGTAAATCCATGTCCGCAGGAAGGGCAGGAGAATTTGCGGCGGTAGGTTTGACGGAGACTCTTAATGATTTGGGCTTTGAAACGGGCAGATTAAAAACTGGTACTCCTGCAAGGGTAGATAAGCGCACCGTTGACTATACAAAAATGGAGGTGCAACCCCCTGATGAGGAGATTCGCTGGTTTAGTTTTGATCCTGAAGTGTGGATTGAACGAGAACAAATGAACTGTTATCTCACCCGTACCACCACTAAAACTCATCAGTTGATTAAGGATAATCTCCATTTGTCTCCTATTTATGGCGGTTTTATTGACTCGAAGGGGCCCCGTTATTGTCCTAGTATTGAGGATAAGATTGTTCGTTTTGCGGATAAGGATAGTCATCAAATTTTTATTGAGCCTGAAGGGAGAGATATTCCTGAGTTATATATTCAAGGGTTTTCTACGGGTTTACCTGAAAATATACAGTTGCAAATGTTGCAAACTTTACCAGGGTTGGAAAATTGTGTGATGTTACGCCCTGCCTATGCGGTGGAGTATGATTTTTTACCTGCGACTCAGTGTTATCCTACTTTGATGACAAAACGCATTGAGGGGTTATTTTCGGCAGGGCAGATTAATGGTACGACGGGCTATGAGGAGGCGGCGGCGCAGGGTATTGTGGCTGGTATTAATGCGGCTCGTTTTTCTCAGGGTAAGGAGATGATTGTTTTTCCCCGTGAGCAAAGTTATTTGGGTACTTTGATTGATGATTTGTGTACTAAGGATTTACGTGAGCCTTATCGGATGTTGACTTCTCGCTCTGAATATCGTTTAATTTTAAGATCTGATAATGCTGATCAGCGTATGACTCCTATTGGTCGTGAAATAGGGTTAATTTGCGATCGCCGCTGGAATTTATATCAGGAAAAACAAAAAAATATTATTGCTGAACAAGAAAGGTTATACGAAACGAGAATTAAGGAAAGGGATGAGGTTGCTATTAAAATCGTAGCGGATACGGAACAAAAAATAAAAGGTTCTATCACCCTTGCGGATTTGTTGCGCCGTCCACAGTTTCATTATGAAGATTTAGAGCGATATAATTTACATAATCCTCAGTTGAATAAGGCGGAAAAAGAGGGCGCAGAAATTGAGATAAAATACTCGGGATATATTCAAAGACAACAAAAGCAAATTGATCAAATTGCCCGTCATAGTAATCGTAAATTACATGAAGATTTAGATTATATGAAAATCGAAACTTTGTCTATGGAAGCGAGGGAAAAGTTAACCAAAGTTAGACCTTTAACCATTGGACAGGCTACCCGCATTGGTGGGGTAAATCCTGCGGATGTTAATGCTTTGTTGATTTATTTGGAGATGCAAAGTAATCTTTTGAAAAAATAATCTAAAGCATAATTTAATATGGTGGGCAATGCCCACTCTACAATGGCTTACTCATTATGTAATAATATCAAGTTCGACGAATCAGTTATGAAAAGGAATCCTGTTTCGCCCCCTAAATCCCCCAATTCTGGGGGACTTTCATTGTAACAATTTATCCGAACTTGATATTAATTGGGTGTTTGATGCTGAATGTAGTTTTCCAGTACATCATTGATTAAAACTTCATAATTATCTTTCTGGGCATGGTTTTTAAACCAGTTTATGAGATCTGATTTTATTCTAACGGTATCTGTTTTAGACTTGTGGGGATGTTCAACTCTTTTGGCTGTCTTGAAAAAATTTTCATCTATTTCGGGTATATCACTAAAATCAATATCTTCATCAGACATTTTCCAAAGCATTGTTTGTCTTTCTTCTTTTGACATATCAGAAAAGTTTGTGTTACTCATATAGTCTCCTTTCCTGTTTAGAGGCTTTTCTCGCTGAAATAATCCGAATCGTATCTGCTCTTTCAGTATAAACTACAACACCTAAAATATACTTCTGGATAGTTTCTAAATATATTTGACCTATAATGATGCATCGATATTCACCATAAGCAAATCGATTATCTTCAAAAATAATAGCGGATAAATCATCAAAAATTGACTGTGCTTCTTCAAAAGTAATCCCATGTTTTTGTTGATTACTAATGTTTTTATTTATATCCCATTCAAAATTCATTTTCAATATTATCTAATTTCTCTTATATTAATTTATAAAAATCATGTTATTTACCGATCAAATATGGTACGATTTTTGTTTTTGATAATTAGTGAGATGGCATTTTATGGATGTTAATGGGAAGTCTTATCGTACTATTTGGTTAAAACCTGATCAACCTGAAGTAATTCAAGTAATTGATCAACGGCATTTGCCCCATCGTTTTGTGATTGAAGATTTAACCACCGTGGATGAGGTGGCGATCGCCATTAAGGAAATGCACGTGAGGGGAGCAGGGGTAATAGGTGCATCAGCAGGGTATGGGATGTACCTAGCCGCCCTTGAAGCTAAGGCTCAGGGCAAATTTGAGGTGCAGGAGTTTTTAGAGGCAATGGGGGCGAAATTGCGTCAAACTAGACCGACGGCGGTTAACCTTGAGTGGGCGATAAATCGTCAGTTAGAAGCCATCAAACCCTTGGGTAATGATATAGAGGCTATCATCGAGAAAACTTTGGCAGTGGCAGGGGCGATCGCCCTTGAGGATGTACAATTATGTAAGAGTATTGGTGAACATGGTTTCGAGTTAATTAAAAACCTTAGTGAGCAAAAACAGGGAGACACCGTTAACATCCTTACCCACTGCAACGCAGGATGGCTTGGTTGTGTGGATAATGGCACCGCTACCTCCCCCATTTACGAAGCCCATCGCAAGGGCTTAAAAGTTCATGTATGGGTGGATGAAACTCGCCCTCGTAATCAAGGGGCAAGGTTAACAGCATGGGAATTAGGACAGCAGGGAGTACCCCACACCGTCATTCCTGATAATGTGGGGGGTCATCTCATGCAACATGGTATGGTGGATATAGTTATTGTAGGGAGCGATCGCACCAGCTATACTGGAGATGTAGCCAATAAAATAGGTACCTATCTTAAAGCCCTAGCCGCCAAGGATAACAATATCCCTTTTTATGTAGCCCTTACCTACTCAGCCTTTGACTGGGGTATTAGTGACGGTGTCAAACAAATTCCCATCGAACAAAGAGACGCAACAGAAGTAAAATATATCAAAGGGTTAAAAGATGGGGAAATCATCGAAGTATTATTAACCCCCGAAAATAGCCCCGCAGCCAATTACGGTTTTGATGTCACCCCTGCCCGTCTGATTACAGGTTTAATCACGGATAGGGGTGTATGCCCTGCCACTGCTGAGGGTATCAAAAATCTATATCCAGATTTTAGTCCATTTGTTGTCTAATCAATCAAAGTCCCCCAGAATTGGGGGATTTAGGGGGCAGTGGCAGCAATCTTGTTCATAACTGATTACTCGAACTTGATATTACTTCTCATCATCTTAATACCTGCAACCTGTACGGACGTAGCATACTGACAACCATTATCCCCAACTCAGGCTAATTATTAACCATTTTCCATTCTTTTCCTTGCTAAAAATTTAATAGTTTCTAAGTCTTCTGTAGACATTTTCTCCAAATGTTTTAACACCAAATTCATCCGCCCTTGGGTGCGTAACTTTTCCTCATGTCTTGCCAAAAAATCCCAGTATAAATAATTAAATGGACAAGCATTTTCCGTTAACTTCTCCTTGGGATTATAACGACATCCCTTACAATAATCACTCATTTTATTAATATAATTAGCAGAAGAAGCGTAGGGTTTTGATGCAAGGATACCACCATCAGCAAACTGCCCCATACCCAATACATTAGTTTGCATTACCCAGTCATAGGCATCGATGAAGGCGGTATGAAACCATTTTTTTAATTCTTGGGGAGAAATTCCCGCCACCAAACCGTAATTACTGAGAATCATTAATCTTTGGATATGGTGGGCATAACCAGTATTTTCTGTTTGTTTTAATACTTGGTGTAAACAATTCATATCAGCTTGTTTACTATCCCAAAAAAAGTCGGGGATAGGATTTTGATGATCAAACCAATTGCTACTAAAATAATCATCATCCACATAGTTATACAATCCATACATATATTCTCGCCACCCGAGGATTTGACGAATAAATCCCTCCACGGAGTTGAGAGGATAATCTCCTTGATGGTAGGCATTTTCCACAGCTTTTATAACTTCTAATGGTTGTAGTAAACCCACATTTATATAAGGAGAGATAAGACTATGCCACATAAATTCCTCTCCTGTTACCATGGCATCTTGATATGTGCCAAATTGGTTTAACCGATATTTGATAAAGTGATTTAATACTTCTAATGCTTGTTGTCTAGTTACTGCCCACCTAAAAGGTTCACTATTACCATAGGTTTTGTCTTTAATATTTTTGACTTTTTCTATTACTTCTAAAGTTATGGTATCAGGTTCAAAAAATAAGGTAGGGGGAGTTTCTAAATTCTTTTTTGGTGGTTGACGGTTTTCTTTATCTAAGTTCCATTTTCCACCAATGGGCTTATTTTCCTCGCTCAAAAGTATGTTAAATCTCTTACGACTTTCTCGATAAAAGTCTTCTAGGAGAAGTTTTTTCCTCTTTTTTGCCCACTGTTGAAAATCTTGGGGTTTCCATAAAAAGTTACTATTAGAAAAAATATTTATATGACAATTTATATCATCTTCTGCCAAAAAACTAAAAAAAGATTTATCATTATTAGTAGGGAAAATTAAATCACTATCAAATGGTCTAATACGATTATCATTAGGACTCATTAATCTTAATTCTTCAATTTTATTAACTTTTATCCAATTAATTAAAGAGTCACAAAAGTTATCACTAATGGTATAAGTAACTGACCAACCATCATTTTTTAATTCTTCTGCAAAATGACGCATGGCAGACCAGATAAAAATTAGTTTTTGACAGTGATAGTATTCTAAAGAAGCTAGTTGCCAAGATTCTATGAAGATAATGGGAGTATTTTTTTTATCTTTTATACAGCTTTTCAAAGCAGAGTTATTTTTGCTTAATTGATCCCCTAAAATCCAAATGCCAATAGTCATATTTGTTATAATAAAAATTAAATAGTTTCCTTTTATTTCTAACTAAGTATATTTTCATCCGTAATTTATAGACATAAACTTAGTTTTAGTTTTTGATACATTTTAATCTCTTTTTTCTTTTTCTTGTTAGAATTAAAGGCGATCGCCCTTAATCCAAGAATATTAATTAATCTAAAAAATATTTGCAGAAAATAAAACTTAAAAAAATATTAAATTATCCCCAAAACTACCACCGACAAAAATCTATTCAATAACCAATGTCCAGTGAAAATAAATCGAGGTTAATAAACCATAAAGCCCTTAGTAATAACTACATTAGCGTAAAACTAGATACCAGTCTATTAGATGTAGTTACCCAACTTAGCCAAATAAAAAGCAACGACTTCACAGGATACAAAAATAAACACTTCAGCTGCGCCCTAGTCATTAACAATGAACGTCTGGTAGGATTAATAACCGAAAGAGACATAGTCAGACTCTCGGCGAAAAACTTACCAGTAGAGGAAATGGTAGCCGCAGAAGTGATGACAAGGGATGTAATCACTTTTGAGCAGGAAAAACTAGGGAGTATTTTAGAATTAATAGACATTCTTAAAACCCATAAGATTCGACATTTACCCCTAATTGATCAACAATCTAAGGTAGTGGGTATCGTCACTCCCGAAACCATTCGCGCCACCCTACAACCCCTTGACCTTTTAAAACATCGTCATGTAGAAGAAGTAATGAGGCGTAATATCATTTATGCTTCTCCTCAACAAAAAGTAATCGAATTAGCGCAACTCATGGCAAAACATCACATTAGTTGTGTGGTAATTGCCCAAAAAGACGACCATGATAAAATTAAACCCCATGGCATCATTACCGAAAAAGACATTGTCAGATACCAAGCCCTGAGACTCGATATTTCCACATTAGAAGCCCAAGAGGTGATGACAAAACCCCTAAAAGTCATCAACACCACCTCATCTCTTTGGGATGCGCATAAAATGATGGAAAAAAAAGGCTTCCGTCGCTTAGTAGTCGTAGATACTCAGGGTTATCTGCAGGGTATCATTACCCAAAGTAGCGTATTAGAAGGAATTGATCCTAGGGAATTACAAGATGTCATTACCGTTTTAGAAAAACAAGTCGAACTATTACAAGATAAAAACTCTCAACTTTTAGAACAAATTGTTCAACAACAAAAAGAGAATTTAAAAGAAGCAGAAAAAAGAGAAACATTATTATTAGATGTATCCCTGAGAATTCGCTCATCCTTAGACTTAGATAAAATTTTGCAAACTGCTGTCAATGAAGTACGCAAATTACTTTCTGTGGAGCGAGTAGTTATTTTAAGAGTATCAAAAAATTGGGGAAATCCTTTCCTGATTGAGTCAACAGTTCACCCAAAATATTCTTTAAAAGATAAAATTATTAGAGATATATGTTTTGAAGAATTATGGTTAAATTCTGTCAAGTCTTTTCCCACTATTGCCATAGAAGATATTTATAATAGTCATTTAACTAAATGTCATATCGAATTATTAGAAAGTTTCGATATTCGAGGTAATTTAGTAATAGGTTTAGAAGTAAATCAGTCTTTATGGGGTTTATTAATTTCTCATAGTTGCTCCAAAATTCGTCCTTGGAAACAAGAAGAAATTGAATTTTTAGAAAAACTTGCTATCCAACTGTCTATAGGTATCCAACAGGCTAGTTTGTTAACCAAGGTAAAAGAAAGTAGCGCCCTATTGGAAAAAAAAGTTACCCAGCGCACCCTAGAATTAACCAATCTCAATCAACAGTATCAAAAAGAATTGGTGAAATCCCATCAAATGCAGATGGAGTTGGAAAAAACTCAGTCAACCTTGGCAGGTATTTTAAATGTTGCCCAAGATGGCATTATTTCCATTAACCATGAACAAAAAATAATTATTTTTAATCAAGGGGCAAGTCGCATTTTCCATTATACTGCCGATGAAGTTTTGGGTAAATCCTTGGATATGTTGTTACCTGCTAGATTTATTAATTCCCATCGAAAATATGTTCAAGATTTTGAACAACGGGAGAATGATAAATCTTGTCGTCTGATGGGGGATGATTCTGTTAATGGCAAAAGATTGGTATTTGGAAAAAGAAAAGGAGGGCAGGAGTTTCCTATTGAGGCTTCTATTTCTCGCTTGGTGACAGAAGAAGATACCATCTTGACGGTTATTTTACGGGATATTTCGGAAAAAATTGCCCTAGAAACAGAGAGGAAACAATTAGCTCATTATTTAGAGGTGAGTTTGAATGAGATTTATGTTTTTTCTGAGGAAACTTTGTTATTTGAATATGTCAATCAGGGGGCTTTACATAATATTGGTTATAGTTGGGAGGAGTTACAACAGATGACTCCCCTTGATATTAATTGTGAATATGATCATGATAGTTTTCAAGAGGTGTTAAAACCTTTGCTAAACTCAACCCAAAATATTTTAGTTTTCAAAACTATTCACCGTCGCCAAAATGGTAGTGTTTATCCTGTGGAAGTTCATTTACAATTGGTAAAAGACGAGGATAAGCGGGTATTTTTGGCCATTGCCCTTGATATTACCGAAAGGGAAAGGGCAGAGAAGCAATTGAAAAAGGAATTACATAAAAGTTTGTTGTTGAGTAGTATTACGGACAAAATCAGGCAAACGTTGAATCCTGACGATATTTTTGCGACGGCGGCACGGGAAATTGGTTTGGCTTTTAAAGTCAATCGTTGTCTAATTCATGATTGTTTGTTTGAGCCTTTCTTTTCTTTACCTTTACGGGCAGAATATTCTCAGGGGGATTATGTCTCGATGATGTCTTTTCCTGTGCCTATTGATGGTAATCCTTTTCTTAATCAAATTTTATACCAAGAAGGAGCGATCGCCTCGAATAATGTATATGAGGATGATTTATTTTGTTCGATGGTGTCCTATTGTCAGAAAATCAGTCTCAAATCTATTTTAATTATCGGCACTTTTTACCAAGGAAAAATTAATGGGGTGATAATCCTTCATCACTGCGATGATTTTCATCAATGGCATGAGGAAGAGATTAATTTAATTGAATCCGTTGCCGCCCAGTTAGGTATTGCCATCGCCCAGTCAAATTTACTCAAAAAAGAAAAACAAAGATTAAATCAATTAGCTTTCAAAAATCAGCAGTTATTACAAGCCAGAAAAGAAGCCGATTTGGCAAACCGTGCCAAAAGTGAGTTTTTAGCCATGATGAGTCATGAAATTCGCACTCCCATGAATGGAGTTATTGGCATGACTAATTTATTAGCGGATACTCCCCTAAATTCTGAGCAAGAAGACTTTGTAAAAACTATTCGCCATAGTGGGGAAAGTTTGTTAGTTATTATCAATGATATTTTAGATTTTTCCAAAATAGAATCGGGAAAATTAGAATTAGAAAAAGAGCCTTTTAATTTACAAGAATCCCTTAAGAGTGTGGTAGATTTATTACAGTTTCAAGCCAACTCCAAAAAACTAGATTTAGTGTTTAATTATCAACCTTTACAAAGTGAATATTTTATTGGTGATGTCACAAGAGTTCGACAAATATTATTAAATCTAGTTAGTAATGGTATTAAGTTTACTAAACAAGGAAAAATCCAAATTGATATTACTAGCCAAATTCTTAACCAATTAGATTGTCGTCTTAAATTTACTATCCAAGATACGGGGATTGGCATTCCTCAAGATAGACAAAATAAATTGTTTCAACCCTTTTCCCAAGTGGATAATTCTATCACCCGCCAATATGGTGGCACAGGATTGGGCTTAGTCATTAGTAAACGTTTAGTAGAAATGATGGGAGGGGAAATGTGGTTTGAGAGTAGAGAAAATATCGGCTCAATTTTTTACTTTACCCTTGTATTGCCTTTTGCTCAAAATATAGAAACTTTAACCAATGACACGTTAGATGATGGGGCTTTAAACTATTGTCAAATTAAACGGATTTTATTAGCAGAAGATAATAAAGTTAATAAAAAAGTTGCTGTTTTAAGTCTGAAAAAACTAGGTTATCAATGTGATGTGGCAGAAAATGGTTTGGAAGTCATTGAAACGGTGAAAAAAGTTGATTATGACATTATCTTGATGGATATACAAATGCCAGAGATGGACGGTTTAGAAGCCACCCGCTGGATTAGGGATAATGCCAGTCATCAACCTTATATTATCGCCATGACTGCTAATGCCATGGAGGGGGATAAAAATATTTGTCTGGAGGCGGGGATGAATGATTATTTAACTAAACCCATACGTTTGCAGGAGTTGCGAAAAACCATCGAAAAATCCATGGAAGGTTAAAATTTCATACTCAAATCTAACCATGGGGCGCGGGTAATGGTGGCGCTGGTGGAAATAAAATCAACCCCTGTCTCGGCTATTTGGGCAATGTTATCTAGGGTAACGTTGCCAGAGGCTTCGCTTTTGATTTTCTTGTGGGCTTGTTGAATAATTTTGACGGCTTCTTTCATGGTGGGAATAGCCATATTATCTAACATTATAATATCCGCTTGATGCTCGATCGCCTCTTGGACTTGTGCGAGGTTATTGGTTTCCACCTCAATGGTAAGGGGATAAGGTATTTTATCACGAATAAGAGCGATCGCCCTTGCAATACTTCCTGCCGCTTCGATATGATTATCCTTAATCATCACCGCATCATCTAATCCCATACGATGATTAACAGCGCCTCCCACCTGAGTGGCATATTTTTCCAAAATCCTCAAACCCGGAGTGGTTTTTCGAGTATCTACCAATTGAGTGGGATAATCAGCAATGGCTTCCACATATTTCCTTGTCATGGTGGCAATACCGCTAAGGTGCATCACCAGATTTAATGCCACCCTTTCCCCTGTTAATAGGGCATCCTTTGAGCCTTCTATTTCTACTAAAATTGTTCCTGATATACAGGAGTCTCCTTCGGTAATTTTATCTAAAAAAACGATCTTTTCATCTAATAATTGAAATACTTGTTTGGCTATGGGTAAACCTGCAATTACCCCATCTTCTTTCAGTAACCAATGGGCTTTACCTGTGCTAGAGCCAAGGGGAAATATCGCTTCTGTGGTGCGATCGCCCCTACCAATATCCTCTAATAACCAGCCCTTTAATAAAGGTTCTAAAATTAATTTTGAAGGTAAACTCGCCATAAAATACTAAATCTTGTTTCAATAATATACTAATCAGGGCAGGGAATAGGGAACGGGGAGTAGTTTTTCAATAATGACAATGGACAATTAACAAACTCAAACCTGCCACCTGCAAACTGCCACCTGAAACCTCATTCAAACCTGCCACCAGTCACCCAAACAAAAGAATTCTATTTCATCGCTGCCACAGGTAAAGATAACTGATCCCTTTTACCATTACCATTATTACTATTATTATGGTTAGAATCATCCAACAACAAATTGCGAATCAATCTTGCCGTCGCCTTTTGTGCCAATCCTCCCGCAATCTGTTGTCCTAACTTTTGCGTTTCCGAATTTTGTAAAATCTTCGTGATAATAGGCACCAACTTTAAAGGATCATAACCATCAGTTTCCTGTAATATTGTAATGATATTCTGTAAATGTTCCATAGACTGACCATTCAGAGAACCATTACCATTACTATTCACCCTAGGAGCTTGAGGAGAATCCCAACCTACCACCTTCCGCACCGAACTAGAAATATTAAACCATGTTTTTTGACCTACTTGATCAAGATAATTAACAATTTCATTGGCAAGTCTTTCTCGAATAAACTTACCCCTTTCTGAAAGTAAATACTCCATTCCCTGATTCATCACCCTATCAAAATCATAATCAGGGGAATCCTTGGCATTGCGCAGCAAATTCTCCAAACGATTCCAGCGGAAACTACCATCCTTGAATAATAAATCCCTCAAACTAGCCTGTAACTGATCAGACTTATCAGTCAATAATCTTTTTGCCACATAGGGATAAGCCTTACTCAACACCTTAAACTCAGGATCAATATTAATGGCAATCCCTTCTAAAGTCACCATCGAACGAATAATAAGGGCATAATAAGCAGGAACACGAAAAGGAAACTCATACATCATCGCCGACATTTCATCGGTAATCTTCTTGAAATTCAATTCTGCTACACTAGCCCCCAAGGCATTGTTAAAAACTTCTGCTAAGGCGGGTATAATAGGCTCTAAGTCGGTTTCGGGGGTCAAAAAGTCTAAATTGACATAATCTTGGGCTAACCCCTCAAAATCACGATTTACCAAATGAACCACCGCCTCAATTAAACCATATCTTTGATAGGGCTTAATATTACTCATCATGCCAAAATCAAGATAAGCTAATCTACCGTCTTCCATGGCCAATAGGTTGCCCGGATGAGGGTCAGCATGGAAGAACCCATGTTCTAATAATTGTCGTAAAGAACATTGCACCCCTACCTCCACCAAATGGGTAGCATCGATACCCTGGGCTTGGATTTTTTGAATATCAGTTAACTTCGTACCCTCAATCCATTCCATGGTTAATACCCTTCTACCAGTATATTCCCAATAGATTTTAGGCACATAAATCTCTTCTAAATGACCATACAAGTCTTTAAACTTAGAGGCGTTTTCCCCCTCCTTCATATAATTCATTTCCTCGAAAATCCTTGCCGCCAATTCATCGGTAATGGCGACTAAATCGGAGCGAATACGCTTCACATTTTCCTTTACCCAACTGGCAATGCTACGCATGATATATATATCAAGGGTAATGCGTCTTACCAAATCAGGACGTTGTACCTTGATGGCTACCTCTTCCCCTGTTTTTAGTCTACCTCGATATACCTGTCCTAAAGAAGCTGCGGCGATGGGATTGGGGCTAATTTGGGCATATACTTCCTCTGGTTTTGCCCCTAACTCTTCCTCGATAAACTGATAGGCTATATCATTGGAGAAGGGAGGGAGTTGATCCTGTAAACGGGTTAATTCATCCAAATATGCAGGGGATACCAAGTCAGGGCGAGTGGAGAGTGCCTGACCAATTTTGATGTAGGCAGGGCCCAACTTGGTTAAAATTTTTCTGAGTTTTTCGGCTTGTTTTTTTTGATGCTTTTTTGATGTACCCCAAAGGGAGTGCCACCAGTTAGTAACCATAAAGGAGGCGAAGGGGAAAGCAATATTAATTAGTCTTCCTAATACTTGTAAAGGTTTACCCCGATAGTAGTTAATGATAGTTTCTGGATTATATTCCCAATCCTCTGGGGATATGTCTGTAATGGGGCCTAGGTTTTCTTGGTGTGACCTAGCCATGGTAACTAATTCAGATTGGACATCAATTATCTTTTCTTCTGAGGTTGATGGGTTTTGGGGGGAAGTGGTATGAGTCATGAGATCCGTACTATATTATTTAGTATCTGGGGTTGTTAGTTATTGTAACAATATCTTAACAGTTTTCTCACTATTAGCCCGAACCATCACAGGTAGGGAAATTAACAATTGACGACCTTTTAATCTATTTTAGGGGTTTTATGGCAGCTAAATCTAAAATTTCAGGAATTAATTCTTCTTTTTTTACTGCCATTAAATGAACTCCTTGACATATATCCTGTGCCATTTTTATTTGTTCCGCGGCGATTTTTATTCCTTCTTGGAGGGGGTTTTTTTGCTTTTTCTAAACGTTTAATAATGTGGTCTGGAATTTCTACCCCTGGGACATATTTATTGATAAAATGAGCGTTTTTAGCACTTTTTAAGAGGAATATTCCTGCTAAAATGGGGCGATCGCCCTTAACGGCAATTTGGTTCATAAATTTATCTAATTTATCAAAATCGGTAATTAATTGACTTTGAAAAAATTGCGCCCCTGCTTCCAATTTTTTTTCAAAACGTCTTTGTAATCCTGACCAACTTTTGGATTGAGGATCTACTGCCGCCCCTACAAATAAATCTAATTTACCATCAGATAAGGGTTTATTATTAATATCAAAACCTTGATTTAATTTATTAATTAAGTTTAGTAAACGGATGGATTCTAGTTCAAAAACTGCTCTGGCTTGGGGATGATCTCCTGCTTTGATAGGATCTCCTGTTAGTGCTAAAATATTCCTAATTCCCAAGGCATAGGCCCCCATTAAGTCCCCCTGTAAACCAATGGAGTTGCGATCGCGCCCTGTCACCTGACAAATAGGTTCGATGCCTTCTTGTAACAATAAAGCCGATGCCGTCACCGATGACATTCTCAACACCGCCCGACTACCATCGGTAACATTGACCCCATGTACTCTGTTTTTAAGTAGTTTTGCTACCCCCAACATCCTTTCAGGATTTCCCCCTTTCGGGGGGGTGACTTCTGCCGTAATCAAAAACTCTTTAAGGGCGATCGCCCCTCGCAATTTTGATAAATTACTATCCATTTTTTATGATATTTTAATAATTAATAAAAAAACTTTTATGCTAGATTCAAATATGCTTAAACACTTAAAAATATAGCCTATCATCAAGGGAAAAAAAACCGATGAAACTCTCCCCTTTTAAGGGGAGATGTCGAATACAGAGGGGTAGAGATTTAGGGGGCAAAAGATCTTTTTTTTGTAATGATGAATAACTCAAATTGAGAGTTATTCATCATTACTTATTTATCAAAAATCCCAAAGATTCCTTCACCCTTTTGAGAGTAGCATTTGCCACCAGATCAGCCTTTTCCTTACCAGCCTTTAATACAGAATCAAGATAACCCTTTTCTGCCACAATCTGCCCATACTTATCCTGAATCGGAGTCAAAGCCTCAATAGTAGCCTCCGTTAACAAAGGCTTAAACTTACCCCAACCCATATCCGCACATTCTACCGCAACCTCATCCCTAGACTTACCCGAAAATATGGCATATAAACCCAATAAATTATTACACTCAGGGCGCTGAGGATCAAAAGCCAAACCCATGATAGGATCAGTTTTACACTTTTTGATCTTTTTCTTGATCAGATCAGGGGAATCCAAAAGACTGATACGACTCAAATCAGAAGGATCAGACTTTGACATCTTTTTCGTACCATCCGCCAAACTCATTACCCTAGCCCCCTCCTTACGAATCAAAGGCTCAGGCACTTTAAAAACAGGGGATTCTTCGGAGGCAAAACGATCATTAAAACGAATGGCAATGTCACGGGTTAACTCCAAATGCTGTTTTTGATCCTCACCTACAGGTACCTCGTCCGCATCATACAGTAAAATGTCCGCCGCCATCAAAATAGGATAGTCAAGTAAACCCACACTGACATTTTCCCCCTGCTTCACCGCCTTCTCCTTAAACTGAATCATCCTCTCCAACCAATTGAGAGGAGTAATACAATTAAGTAACCATGCCAACTCACTATGGGCCGTTACATGGGATTGGACAAAAATAGTAGAATAATCTAAATCAATGCCACAAGCCAAATACAACGCCGCAATATTATAAGTATCTTGGGCTAAAACTTTAGGATCATGAGGTACAGTGATAGCATGAAGATCCACCACACAAAAAAAGTTATCATACTGGGGTTGCATCTCTACCCAGTTACGAATTGCCCCCAAATAATTACCGATATGTAAATTTCCTGTTGGTTGTACCCCTGATAAAATACGCTTTTTGCTCATTATACTTAGAATTTATGTAACTACCCAGAGGCAAATTATAACATTTATGAAGACTTTTTCAGATTGCGACTTTACCGACACATACCAATAAAATCAATTACTTTTTTGACCAAATCAGGTTTTGTCACCACCAAAATAGTAGATCCTTTTTCCAAAATTGTATTACCATTAGGAATCATCAAATCTTCGTGGGGATGAGCCTGATAACCAATGATTAGAGTCCCTGCGGGAAAACGAGGATCTTGAGCTAATTCTGCCAAACTACGACCAACAATATAACATTCATCGGGAATAGATAGTTTAATTACCTCTACCTGTCCTTGTTCAAAGTGCATCATCGCATCCACTTGGGGATATTCGATCGCATTTACCATCCTATTAATCGCTAATTCTGTGGTACTGATAATGTGGGTAGCACCTGCTAACCGATAAGGTTCATAAAAATCACGGTCATTCATTCTGACGATAATTTGAGGTACTCCATAATGCTTTGACAAAGTAACCATTGCCAGATTTAAAGCATCTTCCCGTAAAGCCGCAATTACCGAGGTTGCTTTACGAATACCTGCCTCCATTAACAAGGTTGTATTAACAGCACTACCTTCAAAAGCCATCACCCCAATTTTTTCCCTAGCATATTGACAGGCAAGAGGATCAATATCTATCACCGCTACGGTATGATCGATATTGACTAAAGCTCGGGCTAACTCTGAGCCCATAATTCCTGCACCACCAACTAAAATATACATTGTCTCGTCATAATATTTATCACTGGTAGATTATATCCCAAACGCAATTTACCTGTATATTTTAAAACCTTTTATCCCACGCTGATTTTGTTGGTGTTTGTATAAAAAAAATACAGCGTGGGGTTTCTTGGTCATTAAGCTAAATCGGCAAGAGTTTGTTCTAAAATGTCTATACCTTGGTCAATTTCTTCACTGGAAATAATTAAAGGGGGTACAAAACGAACCACTTTCGGACCAGCCGGGGCTAATAATAATCCTTTTTCCATGGCTTTTTTGACCACTTCAATGGAAGTTAATTCGGCATCAGCTTTAATTTCAATACCGTTGATCAAACCCCATCCTCTTACCTCTTCAAATAAATTAGGGTACTTAGTGGCGATCGCCCTTAAACGGGTTCTTAATTGTTCACCCCTTGCCTGAACATTTTGTAAAATTCCCTCATGCTCAATGGTTTCTAATACCTTGAGAGCGGCAGCACAGGCGAAGGGATTACCCCCGAAGGTACTAGCATGGTTCCCCGGTTCAAAGACATCACAGTTTGCCTTACACATCATTGCACCGATGGGAATACCCCCTGCCAAACCCTTGGCACTGGTGAAAATATCAGGTTCAACGCCGAGATTTTCATAACCCCACATTTTACCTGTACGTCCTACCCCTACCTGTACCTCATCAAAAATTAGGAGAATGCCCGTATCATCACATATCTTTCTGAGTCTGAGGAAATAGTCCAAATCTCCAGGGCGTACACCCCCTTCTCCTTGTAAAGGTTCTATCATGATACCAGCTACACGGCGATCGCCCTCATCAATATCTGTAATCGCTTCCTCGATGGCACTAATATCATTGTAAGGCACATATTCAAAGCCCGGCACCAAAGGCTCGAAGTGTTTTTGATATTTAGGTTGTCCTGTGGCGGTAATGGTGGCGAGGGTACGACCATGGAAACTAGATTTAGCTGTTAAAATTACAGGTTCTTCCAAAAACTCTAGCACCGTATGGGCGTATTTTCTCACTAATTTGATCGCCGCTTCATTGGCTTCGGCACCAGAATTGCAAAAGAAAACCTTATCAGCACAGGAGTTTTCCACAATTTTTTTTGCTAAGGCTCCCTGTTCAGGAATATAGTAAAGATTGGATACATGATGTAACTTTTTGATTTGCTCACTCACTGCCTCGATGAGGGCAGGGTGTCCATGTCCTAGGGTACAAGTAGCAATTCCTGCCACAAAATCAAGATATTCTTTTCCTTCTGTATCCCATAATTTACAGCCTTCTCCTTTTTCGATGGTGACGGGAAAACGCCCGTAGGTATTCATTACATATTGATTAAAATCTTCTCTCTGAGTTGCGCCATGGTTGGACGTTAAGGTTGCGGTTGTCACAAATTATACTCCTTAAATTCTATACTAAAGGCTTTTTCTACTGTTTAAATGTTAATAATTACATTTCATTGTGTCACATTAGTTTTCTTTTCAACTAGGATGGTAAAGAATTCAAGACAATTTTAATTCATTCCCCGTTCCCTGTTACCTGCCTAAATGATAAATCATATCTACAATCAGCTACGCCAAATTCTTTATAATAGAAAAGGCTTTTTGCATGACAAAAGAAAATATCAAGAATGACAGAAAATTGGTCGATCGCCCATAGTTCAGAGTTGTATCATATTGAAGGATGGGGGCATCCTTATTTTGACATTAACGATCAGGGAAATGTTACAGTATCCCCTCGAGGAGATGAGAAAAAATTAGATTTATTGGAATTAGTGGAAAATCTCAAAAAAAGGGATGTTAATTTACCTTTATTAATTCGGTTTTCTGATATTTTAGCTGATAGATTAGAACGATTACATCAATGTATGCAAGAGGCGATCGCCCGTTACGATTATCCCAACATATATAGGGGCGTATATCCCATTAAATGTAATCAACATAAGCAATTAGTAGAAGCATTGGTAGACTATGGAAAATCCTATCATTTTGGCTTAGAGGTAGGCTCAAAACCAGAGTTAATGATTGCCCTAGCCACCCTTGATATTGATAAATCAGGGGAAACTTTATTAATTTGTAATGGTTATAAAGATAAAGAATATTTAGAAACTGCCCTTCTGGCTCAACAATTAGGACATAATTTAATTATCGTTGTAGAACAAATAAAAGAGCTTTTTATTACCCTTGAAATTAGCGAAAAATTAAACCTAAAACCACAAATTGGTGTGAGGGCAAAACTGAAAACCAAAGGCAGTGGACATTGGGGTAACTCCACGGGAGAAAAAGCAAAATTTGGTCTAACTATTCCCGAAATTTTAACAGTATATAAAGCCCTCAAGGAAAAGGATTTATTAGACTGTCTCAAACTACTTCACTTTCACATAGGTTCTCAAATTTCCTCCATTGCCGTCATCAAAGATGCCATTAGGGAAGCAGGACAAATTTATGTGCAACTTACCCAGATGGGCGCAGGAATGAAATATTTAGATGTAGGAGGGGGTTTAGCCGTGGATTATGATGGCTCCAAAACTAACTTTTATGCCTCTAAAAATTATAATATGCAAAACTACGCCAACGACATTGTCGCAGGAATCAAAGACTGTTGCGATGAGGCTGATATTCATCCCCCTATTCTAGTTAGTGAAAGTGGAAGGGCGATCGCCTCTCACCATTCCGTGTTAATCTTTAATGTAGTAAATAGCAATACTCCCCCTTTCAAATTACCCGAACCCGTCAAAGAAAAAGAACATCTCCTGATTCGTAATCTTTGGGAAACCTATAAATCCATTGACGAGGAAAACTATCAAGAAATGTACCATGATGCCGTACAATTCAAAGACGAAGCCATTAGTCTATTCAATTTTGGTTATCTCACCCTTACCCAAAGAGCTAGAGCAGAACAAATATACTGGGCTTGTGGACATAAAATCTATAACATCATGAAGCATCAAAGTTATGTGAGTGATGACTTAGAAGAATTAGCCGACTTAATGATTTCCACCTACTATATTAATCTTTCTGTCTTTCAGTCAGCCCCTGATGCTTGGGCCATTGACCAACTTTTCCCCATTATGCCCATCCATCGACTAGATGAAAAACCAACAGAAAAAGCTATTTTAGCCGATTTAACCTGTGATAGTGATGGAAAGATAGATAAATTTATTGACTTATTAGATATTAAAAAAAGTCTTGAATTACATAAACTAGAAAACATTAATAAAAATAACGATCATCCTAATTATAAACCTTATTATTTAGGGATTTTTTTAGTGGGTTCTTATCAAGAAATTATGGGCAATTTACACAACCTTTTTGGTGACATAAATGTAGTTCATCTAGCCAGTGAAAATGATAATTATCAACTACAATATATTGTCAAAGGAGATAATGTAGCCAATGTTTTAGAATATGTAGAATATAAATCTGATGACTTACAAGAAAAGTTACGTCGTCTTACAGAGTTAGCTTTAAGGGAAAATAAATTAACCCTTGAACAATCACAATTATTACTCAAAAATTATGACCACAACCTAAGAAGTTATACATATTTGCAATAACATATTGTCTGCAAAATTAAGTATAGTTTAGACTTAAAAAACTCCTTCGTAAATCTCTTGTAAAGTTACTTCCACGGGCACAGAATTTAATGTTAGTTTATCATTAATATTTTCAAAAATATTCAATGACCATTGTTGAGTATTATTTCTGTGATAACTCATTACTAAGGGTTTTTCTGGGTCAATTAAAATATATTCTTGGAGAGAATCTAAACTACGATAATATTCAAATTTACGACCTAAATCATAATCTCTGGTGGAATTAGACAAAACCTCAATGATAATGATGGGATTGGTAACAGTGGTTTTATTTTCTCCATGATATTCGGGGTTTTGAGCTATTACCATCACATCAGGATAGGTAAAAATATTTTCTTGTGCTATCCATAGACGCACATTTTCAATGAATACTGGATAGTTTTTTCCTTTTAAAGCTAGTCTAAGAGCGATATAAATATTTCCTGTGACTAAATTATGATTTGTTGTACCTCCTGCCATTTCTAATATCTCTCCGTCTATATATTCATGCCTAACTTCTGCTTGGCTTTCTAATTCCAAATATTCATCGATGGTGTATTGCTGTTTTGTGAGTTGGGCAACCATAGTTATATTCTCCCTTGTCTCTTTTATCGATTATAAAGTAGTAAGGGTGAGCAATGCCCACCCCATAATTTATTAACTAGCCGTTGCTAATAATCCACTATGTCTTAATAATGCCTCAGTTTGTGGCTCACGTCCTCGGAATTGTTTAAATACTTCCATAGGTGATAAACTACCACCTAATCCTAATACAGTATCACGAAAACGTTTACCAATAAGGGCGATCGCACCTTCATCCTCCAAATCAACCTCCTCAAAAGCAGAGAAAGCATCAGCACTAAGCACCTCAGCCCATTTATAACTGTAATAACCAGCGGCATAACCCCCCGCAAAGATATGTCCAAAAGCACATAAAAATCTATCTTCAGGTAAAGGAGACATTACCATGGTTTTCTCTGCCAACTTCCGTGCCACATCATGGGCTGAAACCTCATCACTAGGAGTATAACGGGCGTGTAACTCCAAATCCAATAAACTAAAATGCAACTGACGCAACATAGCAGAAGCACTCATATAATTCTTAGAAGCCACCAACTTTTCATAATAATGAGTCGGTAAAGTCTCCCCAGTTTCATAATGTTTCGCCATACCAAACAAGGTACTTTTTTCCAAACACCAATTTTCCATAAACTGACTCGGTAACTCCACCGCATCCCATTCCACATTATTGATACCAGAAGCACCGATATAGTCAATTTTAGTCAACATGTGCTGTAAACCATGCCCAAACTCATGGAAAAGAGTTTCCACCTCCCCAAAAGTCATCAAACTAGGTTTACCATCCACAGGGGGAGACTGATTACAAGTTAGATAAGCCACAGGCAAACGGGTAGTTACCATCCCATTCTCCTCAATCCTTGCCCTACCGACACAATCATCCATCCAGGCGCCCCCTCTTTTTTCCGCAGGGCGAGAATAGGCATCAAGATAAAAATAAGCCATGGTTTCGTTATTTTCATCCGCCACCTGAAAATATTTCACATCTTCATGCCACACAGGTGCCAACCCATCAGCAGGGGTAATCGTCACCCCAAAAATCTTTTTCGCCAAACCAAATAAACCATCCAACACCCTCTCAAGGGAAAAATAAGGGCGTAACTCTTCCTCAGTAAAATTAAACTTAAACTCCCTTTGTTTCTCCGCCCAGAAACTCACATCCCAAGGCTGTAAATCCTCAGTTTTCGCAAAAGCCTTTAACTCCTCCAACTCCTCTTTTGCCACATCATAACTAACCACTCTTAATTCTTCTAACAACTTCTCCACAGCTTCCACCGAGTCAGCCATTTTACGAGTAAGGCTCACCTCTGCATAGTTTTTGTAACCTAAAATATCTGCCTGTTCCTGTCTGAGGGTTAAAATTTTGTTAATCAAAGGATTATTATCAGTGTCTCCTTCACTGGCACGGGTAACAAAAGCACGATAAACCTTTTCCCGTAAGTCTCTTTGGGTACTAAATTTAAGGAAAGGGCCAAAACTAGGGTAATCTAAAGTGATAATCCAAGGGCCTTTTTCTGCAGTAGCTTCTTCATCCCCTTCCATCCTTGCGGTTTGGGCAGCTAAACTCAACAAACTAGCAGGTAAACCATCCACCTCTTCAGGGGTAGTTAATTTTAACTGAAAAGCCTTAGTGGAATCTAAAACATTATTAGAGAATTTGGTGGATAATTCTGCTAGTTGTAACTGAATTTCATTAAAACGCTCTTTTTTTTCACCCTCAAGGGCAACCCCAGACAATTGCGCTTCTTTGATGGCAGACTCAATAATTCTCTTTTGGGCAGATTCTAAGCTATCCCAATCATCACTAGCTTGGATTTTGGTAAAACCTTCATAGATAGGCTTACTCTGGCTTAATCTACTGGCAAACTGTACTAATTTTGGTTGTACTGTTTCATAGGCGGTGCGCAATTCAGGACTGTTTTTGACTCCCATCAAATGCCCGATAATGCCCCAACTCCAGCGCAGTCTTTCTTCAATATTATTAAGGGGATTTACTAATGCTTCCCATGTGGGGGTTATATTTTCTTCTAGCTTAGTTAATTCTGTCTCTAATTCGGTTAGTAATTCGTCTATCCCCGTTACGATATGCTCAGGTTTGATGTCTGCAAAGGGGGGTAATCCTTTACCAATAAGCAGGGGATTTTTTACCGTTGTTGTGGTCATATTTTAATTTTCTCTTAATATCTCTTTACATTCAATATTAAGGGATTTAGGCGGTTGTTTGGGTGTAGATTGCACTACACAATGGACAATTGACAGTTAATATATATAAAATATAACCATAATAAAATATATTGATATGAAGCAACTATTCAATATTTCTAATTCTCAATTATTTGTTGCCTATGCAAAGGAAAATCCGAAAGCATGGAAACTACTACGAGGCAAAGAGATTAACCACAAAATATATGGCATTGGACACATTAAAAGTGTAGATGATGGTTATTTCTATATTGATTTTCTGAAAAATGATATACGCAACAAACAGTTTCAAAAAGAAAGTCTCGCTAATGAGAAGATTTTTGCTGACATGGAGTTACCGACAAACCTAGAAGGAATAGAAAAAACGAAAAAAAGTTTGGAAACACAACATCTTAAACAATTAGAAATTGAACATTTTATCAAGCTGAAAAAAAAATAGAAGGCACAAGCCTATAAAAATGATTCACTATCTAGCCCTTTATATCCCATACTACTGAAGATTGATTCAAATGAAGAGCTCACAAGGGAAAATGACAACCCAAATTCCACTGCTACTGAAGAAATTACTGAGATTAAGTGGCTTGAAGATCACCAATTATATGAAACTTTAAGAATTCATTATGAAAGACAATATGAAAAGACTAAAAAGACTTGGATTGTCTCACAAATCTGTGGATGTTTGCGCAAACTGAAAAAGCCTAAAGAAGTTCTTAAATTAACTGATGATTTTTTGAGTAAAAAAATTTATGCCGATGCACAAGTAAAAAGTGCTATTTTAACAACAAGAGGAGGAGCATTCCTTGATTTAGAGGATTTCGAAAAAGCTAAAGAATATGGACACAAGGCTTTAAAGCTAATGAAGACTCATCAAGCTCACTCTTTGTTAGGGAATGTGTATGCAAAAACAGGTGAATACGATAAAAGGGACAAACATTTTAAATGTGCATCAGAGATAAAAAAGCGAATTAAACGAAAAAAACAGAAAAAGCACAAAAAACCAAACAATCAAGATTAATGAATCTTAATAACCCTCTATTCAGGTTAAGGCTATTTAATGCTTGTGTCTAAGCATTTATACTAGGAAAAAATAAGACTTTTAGCTTATGCCGAACTCAGGTTAATAAAGACTTTTAAATATTGGTGGGTAGTGCATCGCCCTACAGGATATGTTTAACTGCTTTTCATGGCTTGTTTTTTCTCAGCTTTTAAGTCTCGTTTGGTGACGGCTTCCATTTCCGCATCAAGGAGGGTGCGCCCTGTGGCCGCCAGATAAACATCATCAAGGCTAGGGCGTGATTGACTGATACTAAATAAAGGTAAGCCCATCTGTTGTAGGGTATTTTCTATCTGACTAATAGGATTACTGTTGGGGGCGACTACTAAATTGAGAGAGTTACCTTGGGCTTGATTAATAATAATTTCTTTGACAAAGGGTAATTGAGCGAGTTTTGTTTTGCTTTCTTCTGCTTCGTTGCTGGGCAAAAATTCTTTGATACGTAGGGTAATACGATCGCCCCCTATCCTATCCTTTAAACTAGAAGGGGTACCCTCGGCAATTACTATCCCTTTATCAATAATAGCAAGACGATCCGCCAGAGCATCTATTTCTTCCAGATAATGACTGGTAATCAAAACCGTAGTACCAGCTTTTTTTAACTCTTTCAAAAACTCCCAAACAATCATCCTACTCTCAATGTCCAAACCCACCGAAGGCTCATCCAAAATTAATACTTGGGGTTGGTGTAACAAGCCAGAAGCTAAATCCAATCTTTTGCGAATACCCCCTGAATAAGTGCCACTTTTGCGATCGCCATATTCCTGTAAATCTAACAAATCCAATAACTGTTCGATACGTTGAGATGACACCTTGGGGGGAAGATGATACAAAGCGGCTTGTAACTGTAACAATTCCCTACCTGTTAACATCTTATCAATGGCCACCTCTTGAGCCACATAACCCAGCTTCTGGCGTACCTTTTTAGGTTGTTTCATGGCACAAATACCATCCACCCTGATCTCGCCCCCATCAGGCTGGGCAAGGGTCGTTAAACAGCGAATGGTGGTGGTTTTTCCCGCCCCATTAGGTCCTAATAAGCCGAAAATTTCCCCACTTTGTACCGAGAAAGAAATATCTTTCACCGCTTCTATTTTGCCGTAGCTTTTTTGTAGTTTTTTGATTTCGACTATATTTCCCATAACAGTTATCAGAAGTAAAGATTAATCATATCGTCAGTGTTCCTACCCCGAAATACGGGGATTGAGAAGACTATAATTATTTAACAAATAAGGGCATTACTTCAGCAGCAGTTAATAAACCATTGATACCTTTCTGTCTTAATTGTACACCTGCCTTGAGATAACCAAAAGCCGGGCCACATACATTAGCTGCCATGCTAGTTTCATCCCCAAGGGTAAAGGTATGGGCGGAGATTTTGCCCTCGAAGGTGCGTCCAGTTATTTTTACATTGGTGCTGAGGGGTTTTTTGGGGTTACGGGTGTCGACTACACCTCCCACAGATACCTGAGTGCGATCGCATATACCCGCTAGTTCCAACATAATATCGTCAGCGTGTTCCATATTTTCGAGGGTTAGAATACCGTTGGTTTTATCCAAAAATGCCTCTACTTCCTCATCACTCATAGCGTTAGCCTTATCCACATCAAACCCCGGCATGTGGGCAATATCTTCACGGATAGTGGCTCGGTAGGCTTCCCAGTTAGCAATACCTACCCCAAAGGTAATTTTAACGTTATGAATTTCGGCAAAACTTTGGGCAGCAACGGCAGCGGCGGCGGTGAGTAATCCGGGGGTAGCCCCACAACCAGTGAGATAAGTAATTCCTGCTTTTTGTAAGTCTTCTTGGAGGGTTAATAATTGTTCAACGGCGCTAGTACGTTTGAGGGCATCCACTAATACCCCTTGCCAACCACTCTTGATAAATTCACGGGTAACATCTGCCATGAAGGTATTGGGTAAGTTGGGCAGAGCGAGGAAATAACCATCGACATCGGCTTGGTTAATTAATTCGGCGATACTGTTATCGCTTATTACGCCACCTTCTCCATAACCTGTAGAGCCTTTATCATGGTAGGTCTGAATTAATTGATCAATATCTAATCCTGATTGATTATAAGCGTATCCGTGGCGATCGGCAACCGCTACTAATTTCATTTCTGATTTAGGTTGTAAAATTCTCCCTGCGGCTTGTCCTAAACCGCCAAAACCTAATAAACCTACTCTAATTTTTTTCTTACTCATAAAATTTTCACTTTACACAGTCAATCTTCAATCATAGTATTTTCTGGGTCACTTTCCCTAGATTTAACCCAAAAAATTACTGTTATGGAATGTTTTATTTAACCTCGGTTCGGGATAACATTTTTTATTAAGGGGGCAATGGGCAACCAGTCACCGGCAAACCTAACCATAATAAGAAATCCCGAACTAAGGGGCGATTAAATTTAATTTCCTAACACTCTTCTTTCTCCATAGTTGAGGAGATTTTCAATGGTGACAAGGCGATTTTGCCATGATTCTACTTGTAATGGTTGCCCATTACTATATTCTCGAGTGTAGTTAGAAAATCCCGTCTGAAAACGGCGTAAACTATTTTTTGCAGATCTCAGATTGCTTTGAGTGGGATTTTCTGCCAATTGCTTAAGGGTTTCATTGAGGGCATCCGCATTAGTTGCCCAATTTTCTAGGTTGCTAGAGGTGATCGCCACTTGATTATTAAGCACCAAAAAATTCCATTCTTGCACCAAAGCCTGATAACGTTGAGAAGCTACCCTGAAAGGCTCACGATGGGGAAGAAACTGAGGAATGCTAGTATCATTACCCTGAGTTTGTTTAAAAATAGTTTCCAAATTAGAATTAAAATTCTCCGCCGCAAACAAAGCAAAACCTGCTGTCGGTAAATTACGCAGTAACTGTACTTGATCTAAGGCTTCCTTATGGGGAACATTTAATAAGCGAATACCGGGAATAATTAAACCAGAACTGGTATTGATGCTATTATCATTCAAAGATTGTAAACGACTCTCAAAACTACCTGTATCAAGGGCATAGGTCATCAAGACCATCATATCTATGGATTGATTACGCATCCAATCTTCCCAGTTTTGTTGTAAAACATTTAAACGCTCTTGTCTGTCCATGGGAAATACCGCCGCAGACATGATCACATCAGGATCAATTGCCTTTAAACGACGGGAAGATTCTTCCACAAAAGAATCCACTTGACGAATGCGAAAACCTACCCACTGAGACCATAAGGAGGAACTAGGGGTAAGGGTTTGGGGATCAACGCCATAAATATTTTGGAAGGCACGACGACTTGCTTCGGTATAACCAAAATTTTGACGGGTCATGGGATCTTGGAAAGGATAGCGGATGTAGTCTAATTGAACTCCATCTACATCATAATTTTGGACAATTTCCTCGAGAAGTCGATGTAAATATTCTCTGGCTTGGGGATTAGCGGGATCGATAAATGCTTTTTGAAATCCGGGGGTACGGTTAAAAGCCTGTCCATCTTGATCTCTTAATACCCAACTAGGATTACGACTTAAAACAGGGCCTAAATAATTATCAGATTGATTGAGCAATCGATTATGTCCTTGGTTTGCTCCTGCAAAAATCCATGCCCAAGCGTGAAGCTCCATTTCTCGTTCATGGGCGAGTTCAATGGCGGCTTGAAGGGGGTCCCATCCTCTGGTCATGGGGTTTTGTTCTGGGGCTACCCTACTGGGATAGACGGGATAACTAGCATTGACTGTTTCAAAGAAAATAGTATTTATTCCTGCTTCTGCGAAACGATCAAATAATGGTTTTAAGTCTGCTTTGGATTTAGCCTTAACGATGGTTCCTCGATCCAACCAAACGGCTCTGACTTCGGACTGGGCGAAATGACGATCTACGGGGTAGTTATCCCAGAGACGACGACGGGCATCTAACCAATTTTGTCGAGCAGTGTTAAAGTCTCTGGTTGCTAAGTCGGGGAAGTTTTTGATGATGTTTTTTCCTTCCATGACTGCATTGTAGGCGAAGATGTTGCCGTGAACGATATTTCTTTCACGGATGCCACCTTGGTTTAATTGTTCTATGGCTTGACTCATGGGGATATTGTATATTTCCCCTTGAGAATCGGCTTTGATAAGGGTGTTTTGTACTCGATGGACTAACTGATTTAGTTCCCTGACCATTTGGTCTAGTTGTTGGGCTGGAATATTAGCCGAAACGATGCTATTTTGAGCAACTAGATTTGTGGGGTTAGACTGATTGGAGTTGTTATTGTGGGAGGGGGTGGGGTTGTTGTTGCGAGGGTTAAAATTATTGTTAGAAGGGCGATCGCCCCCCAAATTTTGAGGGGAAACCTGATCGCAGGGTAAGACTTCAGATATATTAGGACGAACATTGGTGCTAACTCCATAGTCCTGAAGCACATTAGTTAACCATGCCACATCAAAATCACTACTACTGACATTATCCAATCCCCAACGCCACCCTAAAAAGGTTGATCGATCATTACTAATCACAGCGGGGGGATTTCCATCCGTTGACCAAGAAGCCTTGGTTTTGTTTTCTGTGGTGGTGGGAATAATTACCCCTCCCACCAAACTGTTGGAGGCTAAAATATCTCTATGGTCAGCATTGTTTAATACCAAAGAAGAAGCCTGAGCCATGGGATAACCCCAATAGCCCCCAAAAATATCTCTTAAGGTATTTTTTACCTCTCCCGAAGAAGACTCTCCCGTAGGGCCAGAAGCAATCACTCTACCGCCATTATTCACCCAAACCTGAAGAGCGCTGGCTTGACTGTTAGTAATTCTATTAACATTGGGAAAAAATAATATATCCACTGACTGCAAATCTTCCGGGGTTTGCCAATCTCTGGTATCCAAAACACAGTAATTGACTGCCACATCATTCAATCTGGAACTAATTTGATCCCACTGATTGATGTTTTCCTGGCTCAATACTACTCCCACATTAACTCGGGAAGACTGAGCGATCGCCCCCGGAGAATTAATTAACCCCCCTATCAATAGTAACAATGCCATTTTTGGGGAGTAAAATATTCTATTCAGTTTCAACATTTTCTTTCGGTAATCTAGTTAGTTACTATAAGTTGTAAAAATATTAATCATAATCGTTCAATCATCATAGCAATTGGCGCGATTTTACTGCATGAGAAGGTTAGATGCGATCGCCCATAAAATACTTTATCCCACAACTAAAAAAAATTTAAGGAATCTTTAAACTCACCTTAATCTTAATCTCCTAAAATCTATGATGTACGCTATCAAAATCCTATGAGTCAAATCCAATAACTTCAGTTTTATGATGATTGTTGAAGATTCAGATGTATGATAGCAGATTATAAAACCGAAAAGGTGTGAGGAATTTTTTTAACCATGTTAAACAAGATTAAGAACAATAAAGGGATTGCTCCCACAGTAATGGCTATGGCATTACTAGCAGGAAGCACCATCGAATCCGTTAATGCCAACGAATTTTCCAATGCTGATTTAACCCTCGAGCAAATCAGTAACTACTCCTCTGATAGCAATACTCAAGGACAAGTAACCTCCGTAAACCAACTCAGTGACGTATCCCCCACTGACTGGGCTTATGAAGCCCTTAGAAGCCTTGTGGAGCGTTATGGTTGTATTGTCGGTTATCCTGATCGCACCTTCAGAGGAAACAGAGCCTTAAGCCGTTTTGAATTTGCCGCTGGTTTAAACGCCTGTATGCAATCCATCGAACGTTTAATCGGTACTGGTGGCGTAACCGAGGAAGATATTGCCGCCCTCAGAAGATTAATTGCTGAATTTGAAACCGAACTCGCAGCACTCGGTGCCAGAGTTGACAACCTCGAAGGTAGAGTGGCTTTCCTCGAAGATAATCAATTCTCCACCACCACCAAATTAAGCGGTGAAGTTCTTTTCGGTTTAGTAGCCCAAAATAACGAAGTCGGTGGACAAGCAACCTTCAGTAACCGTGCTCGTTTATCCCTCGATACCAGTTTCACAGGTAGAGACAGACTTAGAACTCGTTTAGCTGCAGGTAACGTTCCCGGTTTACAAAGCCTCAGCGGTTCTGATATGACCCGTTTAAGCTTTGCTCAAAACACTGGTAATAATGTAGTTTTAGACAAATTATTTTATAGCACTCCCCTAGGAGAAAGAAGCAGATTTGTTGTCGGTACTAGCTTCGAAATTGACGATGTATTTGATACCTATACTCCTTTCACCTCCAGTGGTGGAGCAGGTGCCTTGGCCCGTGGAACTCGTTACAACCCCTTCATTTACCGTCAAAACTCTGGTGGTGGTTTAGGCTTCAAATTCCAATTAAGTGATCAATTTGACATCAGCACTGTTTACCTTGCAGGAGATGCTTCTAATCCAGAAAGTGGTAATGGTTTATTCAATGGAGATTTTAGTGCAGGGGTTCAATTAGGATTTAATCCTTCTTCTAACTTTGGACTTGCTTTATCTTATATGCGTAGTTACTTCGCCGATACTCCTAACCTCACTGGTAGCACTGGTAGTCCTTTTACCAACAGACCTTTTGGTAATGTTCCTACCACTTCTGACAACTTCGGTGTACAAACCAGTTGGAGAGTTAGCCCTAATGTTAACGTAGCTGGTTGGGTTGGTTTTGCTAATGCTGATGCTCAGGATGGTAGTGGTGCCAATGCTGATTTATTCACTTGGAATGCTAATGTCTCATTCATCGATGTATTAAGAGAAGGTGCTGTGTTAACGGTAGCAGGTGGTCAACCTCCTCGGGTAACTGGTGGAACTTTTGGCTCTGAAAGAGATTCTTCTTTCATCCTCGAAGGTCAATACAGATACCCCATCACCCGTAATGTTTCTATTACTCCTGGGGTGTATGCCATTTTCAATCCTAACCATGACAGTCGTAATGGTACTGAGGTTGTGGGTGTTTTACGTACCAGATTCGCATTCTAAATTTAGCCTGATTTCGTGATACATTCCCCTAGTCTTTTTTGACTGGGGGATTTTGTTTTTGATAGGGAATAGGGAACGGGGAATGGTGATAGTATTTTAATCTCATTTCGGGATAAGAGTTGTGTTGTATGGTAGGGGACGTAACATGCTATGTCCGTACAGGCTTTTGGTTGCAGGTTGCAGGTTGCAGGTGGTAGGTCAAAGTTTGTTAATTATTCATTGTCCATGGTGAATTCTTCACACCTTTAAAAAGCTAAAAATGTTATTCCTAACTCGAGTTAAGATATAGTTTTTGTCAACTTCTTAACCTGAAACCTGATACCTAATACCTGACACCTTTTTTACAAGACTATAAATTTTATCCCGAACTCAGGTTATTTTAATGTCTCAATTATTGATTACTCATTATCATTGGTTTAGCTTTATGATTTTGATAGTAAAAATATTGAAATTCTATAGTAATTGTGAGTAAAAAAACCACCTGGAGCGATCGCTTCGAGACTTCTTTAAATCCTATCATTGCTGAGTTTAACGCTAGTATTGGCTTTGATATAGAATTGATTGAATATGATTTAACGGGTTCGGTAGCCCATGCCAAGATGTTGGCAAAAACGGGTATTATCACCGCCGAGGAAGGAGAAACCCTCGTAAAAGGATTAGAACAAATTAGGCAAGAATATCGGGCAGGAAATTTTAATCCGGGGGTAGAAGAAGAGGATGTCCATTTTGCCGTGGAAAGAAGATTAACGGAAATCGTTGGTGCGGTAGGGAAAAAATTGCATACGGGGCGATCGCGCAATGACCAAGTAGGTACGGATATTCGCTTATATTTACGGGATCAAATTAAGCAAATTCAAGGATTGCTCAGAAACTGGCAGTTAGCCCTGTTAAACCATGCCGAAAACCATGTGGAAACCCTTATCCCCGGTTATACTCACCTACAACGGGCGCAACCCATCAGCCTCGCCCACCACCTTATGGCATACGCTCAAATGGCGCAGAGGGATTGGCAAAGACTAGAACAAATTTATGATCGCACCAATATTTCTCCCCTCGGTTGTGGTGCTTTGGCGGGTACTACTTTTCCCATTGATCGCCATTATAGTGCCGAATTATTGGGCTTCAACTCCATTTATGAAAATAGTCTTGATGGGGTAAGTGACAGGGATTTTGCCATCGAATTTTTGGGGACTTCTAGCTTGATTATGGTACACCTAAGCCGTATTAGTGAGGAGATGATTTTATGGGCATCCCAAGAATTTAGTTTTATTACCCTCAAGGATAATTGTTCTACGGGTTCTAGTATTATGCCCCAAAAGAAAAATCCCGATATTCCCGAATTGGTGCGTGGTAAAACAGGGCGTGTATTTGGACATCTACAGGCTTTGTTAACCATCATGAAGGGTTTACCCCTAGCCTATAACAAAGACTTGCAAGAAGACAAGGAGGGTATTTTTGATGCGGTGAAAACTGTTAAGGGTAGCCTAGAAGCCATGACCATTTTATTATCCGAAGGGTTGGAATTTCGCACTGCCAGACTGGAGGAGGCGGTAAATGAGGACTTTTCCAATGCGACAGATGTGGCGGATTATCTGGCTTCTAAGGGTGTGCCTTTCCGTGAGGCTTATAATTTGGTGGGTAAGGTGGTTAAAACCTCCCTTAAGGCTGGTAAGTTGCTCAGGGATTTAACACTCTCAGAGTGGCAAGAATTACACCCTGCCTTTGAAAATGACATTTATGAGGCGATCGCCCCTAAACAGGTGGTAAAAGCCCGTAATAGCTACGGAGGAACAGGTTTTGAGCAGGTCTATGGGGCGATCGATAATCTTAAAACCTTAATTAAAGCTGAGAATGGTGTTGATAGTTGATCATTGAGAATGAATAATTGAGGATCTCCCAAATCCCCCAAATTGGGGGATTTTTATAAAAATTTTTGGAAGCGGGTAATACCAAATCCGCTTTAGAAAGTGCATTTATGCCAAGGAGAAGTCAATCCCTAACCAACATAGTACGATAAACAGGTTCGCCTTTATTAAGAGTAGCGATTTCCCTTTCTGTCATGACACCGATAGGATTTTCTGTAAGCCAGATTTCTGGTTTTAAGGGGTTAAAATGGGGATTGTCTAAGAAGCGATCGCACATTTCTTCTGCTACTTCCTTTATATCAGATTGTAAAAAAATTCTGGTACCAGACTTTAAAAATTTTGCCAAAACTTCGACGGTTTCAGATTGAATTACCCTTCTTTTATGGTGCTTTTTTTTAAACCAAGGATCTGGAAATTGTACCATCACCAAATCAATTTTATCCGCAGGTAAAGAGTTTAAAATATCCTCAAGGGAATTGTTAATATTGGCAAAAAGATAATGTAAATTAGTTAGATTTTCCTCATCCCGTAACTGATTGGCTTCTATCACCAAAGGCTCTCGAATTTCAATACCCAAAAAGTTTATATCAGGATGTTGGGGAGCCATTTCCAACAAAAAACGACCCCTAGCACAACCAATATCAAGATGAAGGGGAAGAGATAGATTAGAATATATTTGACTCCAATCGGGCAAAGAGAGAGATTGTTGATATTTACTACTTAATGGGTTAACGTGTTGACGGACTCTGACTCTAGCCACGGTGATAAAATCCTCCTATAATTTCTCATGCCATGAATATTCGTTTTGCCATCGCCTCTGATTTACATATAGCTCTACCAGAAACCATCGAAGACAAACCGAATCGTTTTCATTTGACCCAATTTAGCATACCAGCGTTTGACACTGTCTTAGCACATTTAAACAATCTTGATCTCGATTTTTTGTTACTCCCAGGGGATTTAACCCAAGATGGTGAGCCTGAAAATCATGGTTGGTTACAAGAAAAACTCGCTTCTTTACCCTACCCTGTGTATGTAATTCCGGGGAATCATGATATTCCTAGCCTAGAGGGTAATGGAAAACAAATTCCCTACGATAAATTTCCCTATTTTTATCAAGACTGTGGTTATCAATATTATACCGAAACTCTTGATTATACTTGTGAAATTGCCCCCAATCTTCAGTTAGTCGCCCTCAATTCTAATCATTTTGATGAAGATGGAAACCAACGGGGATTTTTGAAGCCTTCTCAATTATCATGGTTGCAGGAAACCCTAGGTAAGTTAAAGGATAAATTAGTATTGTTGATGGTACATCATAATGTCATCGAACATTTACCCCAACAATCAAAACATCCCCTTGGGCGTAGATATATTTTAGATAACTCTGGGGCATTGTTAGAAATTTTAGATAAATATAATGTAAGGTTAATTTTTACTGGACATCTCCACATCCAAGATATTAGCCAATATAAGGGCATTTATGAAGTCACCACGGGCTCTTTAATTACTTATCCGAGTCCGTACCGCATCATCGAGTTAAACCGTCATAATGAGGAAGAAACTACGGTTAAAATTAATAGTCATCGGGTAATAGATTTACCAGAAAAAGAAAGTTATGATCAATTTTGTCGAGAGTGGATGGGCGATCGCTCTTACCCATTTATAATGAAATTATTAACCTCCCCTCCCCTCAACCTCGAAGAAGAAGAAGCTAGTCAATATGCCCCCTACATGAGATATTTTTGGGCAGATATTGCCAAAGGAGACAGTGAGTTAAACTATCCCCAATTACCTCCCCAAATCAATCAACATTTTCAACGTTTTGGGGTAGATGTCATCCATGGGCAACCTCAATTTATTGATAATAATACCACCATCAAAATTGAGCTTTAGGTAAAATATGACTGATATAGCTACAGAAAAAAAACAATTACGACAAAAATATATTCAGGAAAGGTCACACCTTAATCCTATACAATGGCAAAAAAAATGCGATCGCATCAGTCTTAACTTACTCAAACATCCCCTAATTCAAGAATCACAGGTAATTTTAAGCTATATCAGTCATAAACAAGAACCTGACCTAAGCCTTTTATATCGCCATCACCCCATCATCTGGGGTATTCCTCGATGTCAGGGTAAAGATTTAATTTGGCATCAATGGCATTGGGGAAAAAAACTGAGGAGGGGTGCCTACAGTATTTTTGAACCCTATAAAACCAGTCCTAAAATTGACCTAGAAACCGTACAATTAATATTAGTTCCTGCCGTAGCCTGTGACAAAAAAGGTTATCGTCTCGGTTATGGAGGAGGATTTTATGATCGTCTTCTCGCTCAAAAACCATGGCAAAATATTCCCACCATGGGCATCATTTTCGACTTTGCCTATGTAGAAAAGTTACCTACTGAAAAATGGGATCAACCCCTTAATTATATCTGCACGGAAAAAGAAATCATACCAATTTCGGGTAGTCGGCTGTGAAAAAAAATCGTCCTGATTGTCCCCTAAATCCCCCAATTCTGGGGCAGGGGTGATTCATTCTAAAATTTTCTGGTTGGGGTGGGCAATGCCCACCCGACAGTTTAAACCACAACGAAGTTAACTAACTTATTAGGTACCACAATTACCTTTTTAATCTCTTTACCAGTGATATATTTTTGGGCAACTTCAGACTCTTGGGCAAATTGCTGTAATTCGTCTTTGGTAGCACCCGCAGGTACGGAAATAGTACCTCTGGTTTTACCCATAATCTGAATGACGAGGGTAATTTCATCCACCGTCAAGGCTTCTTCATCTACGGTTAACCAAGGTTGTAGATGTACCGATTCACTATTGCCTAATAATTGCCATAATTCCTCACCGATATGGGGGGCAAAGGGGGCAAGAAGGAGGATGAGGGTTTCAATACCTTCTCGATAAACAGGGGAGTTTTTATCTTTACTATCTCGGAGGGCGTTATTGAGTTTCATCAATTCCGAGACGGCGGTATTAAATTGATAATCTCCGTTTAAGTCTTCGGATATTTCTTTGATGGCGGTATGGATTGCCCTGCGTAAGTCTTTTTCGGTTTTACTTAGTTTGGTTTTATCGATGGTTTTATTTTCCGCTGATTGGGAATTATCAATAAATTCATTAACCAATGTCCAAACTCGGTTAAGAAAACGATATTGTCCTTCCACATCAGCATCATCCCATTCCAAATCTTTTTCGGGAGGGGCTTTGAACAGAATGAACATTCTGGCAGTATCTGCTCCATATTTGGATAATACCACTTGAGGATCTACCCCATTATATTTCGATTTGGACATTTTTTCGTAAAACACTGAGAGGCGATCGCCCGTAGCCTTGTCATAGTAAACGGTTTCGGTTTTACCCTCTGCATTGGTTTCTTCCCTTTCCTCGATATTTTCAGGAAGAATATATTTACCCGTCACAGGATTTTTATAGGTAATACCCTGTACCATCCCTTGGGTTAAAAGACGTTTAAAAGGTTCGTCCACATTTACCAAACCTCTATCTCTCACCACCTTGGTAAAGAAACGGGAATAAAGTAAATGTAATATGGCGTGTTCAATACCGCCTACATACTGATCCACCCCCATCCAATTGTTTACCCTATCAAGGCTAAAAGGCTCATTTTCATTATTTGCGTCGGTGTAACGAAGAAAATACCATGAAGAATCAATAAAGGTGTCCATGGTGTCTGTTTCCCGTTTTGCAGGGGTGCCACAACTAGGACAAGGTACATTCACCCAGTCTTCCATCTTAGCGAGGGGAGAAGGGCCACGACCAGAAAATTCCACTTGGTCAGGTAATTTTACAGGTAAATCTTGATCAGGTACGGGTACTGTACCACAATTGGGGCAATGAACCACGGGAATAGGACAACCCCAATATCTTTGACGGGAAATTAACCAGTCACGGAGGCGATACTGGATACGTTTTTTACCATAACCTTGATTTTCGGCAAACTGAATAACAGCATTTTTGCCCTTGGTAGAATCCATGCCCGTAAAACTACCAGAATTTACCATGGTACCCGGTTCGGTGTAGGCTTCTTGTAGTTCGGGAACTTCGTTATCAGAATCATCGGGAATAATTACCACTTTGATGGGTAGGTTATTCTCCTTGGCAAATTTGAAATCCCTGACATCATGGGCTGGTACACCCATTACCGCCCCTGTGCCATATTCATATAGTACATAGTTGGCGATGAGGATGGGAATTTCTTCCCCTGTAAAGGGATTGATGGCTTTTCCTCCCGTCAAAACTCCTTTTTTGGGTTTATCGTCGGCGGTGCGATCAATTTCACTTTCAGCGCTAACCTCTTTTATAAAGTCTTCCACTGCCTTTTTTCTGTCGGGAGTGGTAACCAGCGGGGTTAAGGGATGTTCAGGCGCCAATACCACATAGGTTACCCCATAAACGGTGTCGGGGCGGGTGGTGAAGACGGCAATTTTTTCATCCTTATCAATGACAGGAAATTCAAGGTAAGCACCTACGGATTTACCGATCCAGTTTTCCTGCATGGTTTTCACCCTTTCTGGCCAGCCGTCGAGTTGGCATAAATCCTGCAAGAGTTGTTCGGCATAATCGGTAATTTTGAAAAACCATTGTCTCAACAGTTTTCTTTCTACCTTCGCACCACTACGCCAAGAATAACCGTCTCCGTCCACTTGTTCGTTTGCCAATACGGTTTGATCGATAGGATCCCAGTTTACCGCAGCTTCTTTCTGATATGCCAATCCTGCTTGGTAAAATTGTAAAAATAACCACTGTGTCCATTTATAATATTCTGGGGAACAGGTAGCCACTTCCCTATCCCAATCGATGGATAGTCCTAATTGTTTAAGTTGCGATCGCATCTGGTCGATATTTTGATAAGTCCAAGTAGCAGGAGGAATACCCCTGTCAATAGCTGCATTTTCAGCAGGTAAACCAAAGGCATCCCACCCCATGGGATGTAATACCCGATGCCCATTCATCCTTTGAAAACGGGCAATCACATCGGTAATTACATAGTTGCGCACATGGCCCATGTGTAACTTCCCTGAAGGATAGGGGAACATGGAAAGGGCATAAAATTTGGGTTTATCGCTATTCTCTTCGGTTTTATATAATTCCTTTTCTGTCCATTGCTGTTGCCATTTATTTTCAATGTCACTGGCTTGATAAGGAGATTGCATAATAATTTTTATGGAAATTAACTATAGTTCTTTAATTTAATCAATCTTCTATCTTACAGTGGTTTTCAAACGAATAGAAACCAATAATTGTCCAGCAATGTTTCTTAGTGGAGATGGAATTTAATAAACTCTACAACCTTATTTAACCCCTCTCCCGTTTTTAAATTGGTAAAAATAAAGGGTTTTTGTCCGCGCATTTTTTTAGTATCCCTTTCCATTACTTCCAAACTAGCACCAACATAGGGAGCAAGATCAATTTTATTAATAACCAGTAAATCAGATTTTGTAATGCCCGGCCCCCCCTTTCGGGGTATCTTATCCCCTGCGGCAACATCAATAACATAAATAGTCAAATCAACTAATTCAGGGCTAAAGGTAGCGGCGAGGTTATCTCCTCCACTTTCTACAAAGATTAATTGTATATCTTTAAACTCTGATTCTAATTCTTCGATCGCACTTATATTAATAGAAGCATCCTCCCGAATAGCAGTATGGGGACATCCCCCCGTTTCCACCCCACGAATACGGTTGGGGGAGAGGGCTTGGGATTTGACCAAAAATTGGGCATCTTCTTGGGTATATATATCATTGGTAACAGCACCTAGGGATAAATCCTTGCTCATAGTTTTACACAAAGCATCTAAAAGGGCTGTTTTTCCTGAGCCCACGGGGCCTGCAATACCGACTCTATAGCAACTCATAAACAATTAATAATTAACAATAAAAAAATTATACTTTACTAGGTTTTATATGGCTTATAAATTACCCTTTAGAAACTAAATTATTTATTTTATTCTATAAAATGCCAACATATTTATTTTTAAAATTCATGTATATCAAGAACTAGAGATTAAGTTTAGTTTAGGGTTGTTGGAATAGAAAGTAAAATAAATTCTTCCGATAAAATTCGATTTTTTAGTTAGAAAATGCCATAATTAAGCTATCTCAAACTTGAAACGTCAAGAAACTAATGAAAATAATTTAACTAAATGGTTTTTCAAGAAAAATATTTAATTTCTAAATTATCTCAAGATTATTCTTAATCACATAGAAGGAAAATATCGGAGTATCAGCTATGAAATTTTTACTCAAAGCATCGATAAGTATTCTCTCTGTATCCTTAATTCAATCCATTCCCTTTGTTTTTTTCACATCCACGGCTAAAGCCCAATCAACTACCCATGTGGTTTGTTATTTCCAAAAACCCAATCAACCCAACACGAGGACATGGAAATGGGGACTCACCAGTAATAATAATTGGTACACCATAAATGGAAATTGGAGAAATGTTGGTGGCTCAAATAGTTTTATTACACGTTTAACCTCAAAACAGATTCAGGATAGTTGTGAAAACTCCAAAACTTATTACAATTTTCAAGATTATGATGTTGTTGACATTTATGCGGCAGTTGACACTCCCACCGACAAATCAAAGATTATGTCGGGGGATTCTTGATTCACAGACACTTAACTAGCTTAGTCAAATTACTTTGGCTAAACCCCGTCAGTACGTCTCCACAAGCATTTTGACTCACGGTATGTCCTACCGCAATTAATCCTCTATTTCTAATTACCTCTGCACTAACCACATCTCTTGGTGCGGTATAACCGCAATACTGGCAACTATGTACTCTCTGATTCAAATGCTTTTTGCCCGTGTGAGTACCACAGTTACTACATTCTTGGGATGTACCATTCTTGTCAACTTTCAGATAAAACTTACTTCGTTTCCAGCACACATATGGCAATATTTCATTAATAAACTGCCCTATACCCGAGTCCAAAGATTGCTTTCTCACAATCCCTCGACTCCAAGAAACAAAATTTATATCCTCCACAAAAATGTTGTCAGTCAAATCACAGAGGTAATTTGCTAACTTAAAATGCCGATCACGGCGAGTGTTAGCTACTTTTTCATGGATTTTTGCTATCTTGTTTTGGAGTTTTAACCAATTATTAGAGCCTTTAATCTTATGTTTTAAGCGTCTTTGTAGCAATTTAAGCTGACTCTGTGCTTTTAACAAAAACTTAGGGGCTTTGATTAACTCTCCTCTATCTGTAGCAATAAATGATTCTATCCCTGCATCTATCCCTAAACTAACTTTTCCCACAGGCGCATCAGGACAAGATTCTTGAGATTGAAAAGCAATCATCAGATAATAACCTGTTGCTTTTTTCACAATACGAGCTTGTTTTGGCTCAAATCCGGTAGGATAATCTCTTGACTGTTTAATTCTTAACCAGCCTAATTGTGGTAACTTAACCTTGCCTTCCCCTAAACAATTTTTTAGCATGGCAGGGAAAACAAAACTTAAAGTGTGCTTTTTAAAACGGGGAAAACCAAAACCTTTAGCTTTCATATCAGAAAAAGCTTTGTCTAAAGTTTTCAGAGTCTGTTGTAATACTTGAGCATTAACAGATTTTAAGTCTGGGTTAGTTTTCTTGGCAATGGTTAAGTTTTTTGCTTGGTTATTGTAATTAGGATATGGTGCGTTAGCGGGGATTATATACTCAGCAAATAATGAACAACGATCAACCAGTGATTTACGGCTGTTATACCAGTGCTTACGTTCAGCTAAAGCGTAATTATAAACCGACTTACAGACACTCAAAATGTGTTCCACTTCTTGAGTTTGTTGTCTATTTAGTTTTAGCCTGAACTGGTAAGTTAAGGTAATCACTGGTTATTAGCCAACATTGTTTGTTACTCTAATACTATAACAAATTGTATATAATGTTAATGACTAGAGAAAAATTATTGTTGGTTAGGTTAACTGATGATGAAAAAGCAAGACTGGCGAAATTTGCCAAGTCTAAGCAAGTAAGTATGTCAGAGGTGATTCAAGATTACTGTAAGCAATTACCCGAAGTTGAAGAAAAATAAATACTCGCTGTCGCTCGGTTTCTTGGTTGCTCAAAATTCATCTCCCGTTGATTTGAAGTGTGTGTTTTTTTGCTGTCAAATTCAACGGGAGTCCTCTTTTGAGATTCAAGATAGTGCCATAGGATCAAACTACTTCATTTATGCTGACAATGGACAAACTTTGGTGGTTGCGCCTCAACAGCCAACCCAAATCACCTCAACTTATACCTACACTGCCTGTTTTTTTCAGAAAACCAATGATCCAAATTCAACTGCTTGGCGATGGGGGTTGAATGATGATAATAGTTGGTATTCCATGGCAGGTAATTGGAGCAATATGAGAGGAACAACAATTTTTGAGGCTAGTGGGGATTTAGAGGAAATTAGAAAAAGTTGTGAAAATTCTAAGGCTTATTATAATTTTGGCAGTGAGTATGAGATTACTGGAATCTATGCCAGAGATAGTGGGGCAGGATCAAATTACTTAATTTATGCCAATGATGGTGCAACTTTAGTCTCTGATTGACACTTTGACACTTAATTATCGCATATACCAAAATCACAAAATTTGATTAATCATCCTTTGGGCTTGACTGGCATATCCCCCCCCAAAGAGGTTGTAATGGTTGAGGATGTGATAGAGGTTATAGATAGTTTTCCTTTGGGCATAACCTGAATCCAATGTCCATTCTTGGTTATAACCTTCATAAAAAGCGGAGGAAAAACCGCCAAAAAGTTCGGTCATGGCAATATCTACCTCCCTATCTCCATAATAGGCGGCGGGGTCAAAAATGATGGGGATTCCTCCTTCGAGGAAACTAGCATTACCTCCCCATAAGTCGCCGTGGACGAGGGATGGTTGGGGTTGATGGGAGGATAAATGCGTCCTGATGGCTTCTATAATATGCTCTGGATTGCCAAAGGTGGCACCTTTACGCCGAGCGAGTTTTAGTTGATAACCGATTCTTTTTTCGGCGAAAAAGTCTGCCCAATTTTCTCCCCAGTCGTTGATTTGGGGAGTTGAACCGATGGTATTATTATCATTCCAACCAAATTTATCGGCTTTGCCTTGGCGGTGGAGTTGGGCGAGGTGTTTTCCCATGGTATGCCATGATTGATTGTTTGCTCTACCAAATTCGAGCCATTGGAGGACAATATAGCTATGGTTATCGGTGTTTCCTGTGCAGATGGGTTTGGGTACTTTAATGGTATGGGTATCATACATCTGTTTAAGGGCGATCGCCTCTACCCGAAACATTTCGTATTGATGGGGGGAATTGAGTTTTACAAAGTAACTTTCATCATCCCCTATCAATTGATAGGCTTGATTGATACAACCTCCCCCCACACTACGGGTATTTTTTAATTTAAAGTCTGTTTGAGTATGGTTACTAATGGCGATCGCAATTTGTTTCCACATAAGTCAGGTGTCAGCTATCAGGTGTCAGGTTTAGGAAATAATTTACTAAGGTTAATTAATCATCTTCGGTTTGAGGTTCGATAATTTCCATGGGTAAAGGTTTTTTCTCCTGTTTACGGTTTTCCAACTCTGCTTTTAACTCTACCTTAGAGGAATTATTAAAATTGACAGGTACCTTTTCCAACTCAGGTAAAGCAACCAACTTGCGACGAGATGGAGTGCGCTGTTTCTTGGCAAAATTAGGCAAGGGTTGTTGCTTGTCTTGTTCATCTAACCAATAGTTTGCCACAGGTAAAGTATGTTCTAAATCTTCTAATAGACGAGGAATAATCATCACAGAATTTAATTCCCCAATCCTTTCAGCTTCCGCCATTCCTGCCTCAATGGCCACTGCTACATTTGCCACCGTACCCCTAATAATGGCAGTACATAAACCACTACCGATGGTTTCGTAGGAAGCCAATTGCACATCGGCAGATTTTAACATCATATCTGCGGCACCCACCATGGCAGGGAAACCTCTAGTTTCAATCAAACCAATGGAACGATTACTAAGACGACTATATCCCCTCTGTTGCTGGGCTAATTCTATTAAACGACTACCGATGGGAAAAACTACCTCTAAATTGGGCATAGGACGAGGTATAACTAACTTGGTGTGCAACTGTCCTATTTGGGCGGCCATTTTTGCTCCTTCTTCCACCGCCAAACGCACATCCGCAATATTCCCCCTCACAATAGCAGTACAATGACCTGACCCGATTTTTTCATAACCGACTAAAATCACCTCCGCAGACTTTAACATCATGTCTGCTGTGCCTACAATGGCAGGAAAACTGAGGGTTGAAACTAAACCGAGGGCGCTATCTGGGCTAATATGCTTTTTTCTCATTTAAAATATTTGAGAAACTGTTAAATTTCTGTAACTAGATGAAGATTTGCAGTAATCTTGTTTTATTCATCATATCATTAATTTCACTGAACTTTCGACAATTGTTGATAGAAAAGAAAAATAGTATTAATACAAAATTTTTATGAGTTTACTTGCTTTCCGTTTTCAATCTCCCGGACCAATTTTTTTCGAGATAGGGCCTGTGGCAGTGCGTTGGTATGGTTTTTTGATTGCTATGGCGGTGATAATTGGTTTAGTAATTGCTCAAAATTTGGCAAAAAGAAAAAATGTTGATCCCGAAATTATTGGTGATTTGGTTTTATGGTTGGTAATTGGGGCGCTACCTTTTGCCAGAATTTATTATGTGTTGTTTGAGTGGGAAAGATATGCTGGGCGCCCTGGGGATATGATTGCCATTTGGCAGGGAGGAATTGCTATCCATGGGGCGATTATTGGTGGCACTTTGGCGGCGATATTGTTTGCATGGTTAAAAAAACAGTCTTTTTGGCAGTTGATGGATTTAATTGTACCTTCGGTTATTTTAGGTCAGGCTATCGGTAGATGGGGCAATTTTTTTAATTCGGAGGCTTTTGGGGTACCAACTAATTTACCTTGGAGGTTATATATTCCTCCCCATCGTCGCCCTTTGGAGTTTTTACAGTTTGAATATTTCCATCCTACTTTTTTGTATGAGTCTTTATGGAATGTGATGGTTTTTGTTTTGTTGATGGCTCTTTTTTTCTGGGGTTTACGCCGTAGGAATAATTTGAAAACTGGTACTTTGGCTTTTGTTTATCTCATTAGTTACAGTTTGGGTAGGGTATGGATTGAGGGTTTTCGTACTGATAGCCTGATGCTCGGAGATTGGCGCATTGCTCAAATTATCAGTATAAGTGCGATCGCCCTTGGACTTTTTGGGTTATTTTGGTTATATATTGCCAAACGCCCTTTACCTTTTCAGTTTGATAAATCCGTAGTCAACGATTAAATCTTTTATCTGCCACAGATAATGACACACTAGACAATGCCACTGTTTGATAAAGTGTTTAATCAATTGTTTATATTGTGATGGGCGATTATGTCTGAAATTAAAAACGCAGTTCAAAAATTATATAATACTTATCCTTTTCCTCCTGATCCTCTTTTAGATGAACCACCCCCAGGGTATAATTGGCGATGGCATTATCAGTCGGCTTATAATTTTTGTAAAGGAAAAAAACCACAAAAAAAACAGCTAAGAATCCTCGATGCTGGTTGTGGTACGGGTTCTAGTACAGAATATTTAGTATTACACAATCCCACGGCGGATATTTTGGCGGTTGATATAAGTGAAAATGCCCTTGCCACTGCCCAAAAACGTTTACAAAAATCAGGGGTTTTAAATGATTTTCAGGGCAATATAGAATTTCGTCAATTTAACCTCGAAAATTCTCGGGAATTAGATGGTTATTTTGATTTGATTAATTCTGTGGGGGTATTACATCACATGCCTAATCCCGTCATTGGTATCCAAGCGTTGGCGGATAAGTTGGCGGATGATGGTTTATTTCATATTTTTGTCTATGGGGAATTGGGTAGATGGGAAATTTTGCTCATGCAAAGGGCGATCGCCCTGCTCCAAGGAGATAAAATAGGAGATTATCGGGATGGTGTAGCCATTGGTAGGGAATTATTTGCAGGATTACCCGAATCTAGTCGTATTTTACAACGGGAAAAGGAACGTTGGGCGCTGGAAAATCAAAGGGATGAATGTTTTGCAGATATGTATGTTCACCCCAATGAGTTTGATTACAACATCGATACTTTGTTTGAATTTATTAATACTTCTGGTTTAGAATTTGTTGATTTTTCTAATCGTGATTTTTGGCAAATTGAAAGGTTAATCAAAAGTGAGGATTTATTACAAAGGGCGAGTCAATTAAGTACCCAAGAACGTTATCGTTTGATAGAATTATTAGACCCTTCCAATGTTACCCATTACGAGTTTTTCCTTGCCAAGCCCCCTCACCATCGGGAAACATGGCAGGATGACCAATTGTTATTAGAGGCAAAACCAGAGTTAAATCCTTGTATGTTGGGGTGGGAAAGTAAGAGTCTATTGGATTACAATTATCAACCCATCAACCTTAGTGACTCTGAATTTGCCCTGATGCAGTGGGCTTCTCAGAATCCGAGTCAAAATGTAACAGTAAAAGATATTCTTTCTCAGGTTAATTCTACTTTGGATGAGGTGCGATCGCTCATTAACCGTCAATTAATCATGATGGCTTAATATTCAGTCTAATCTCTTTTTCAATTCATAGGCAATGGATAAATATCCCCATTGCCTTTTTTTTGTGAATTATCAAAACCTCTCCATACCGACAGATAACGAACCGAGGTAAAAAAAATATTTTTCGTTACATAAATGACGCTGATTCTGTAAAGTTATGTTAAGATAGATTAAAATATAAAGAAATTCTTAAAAACTACAATGACTACTCAAATACATCACCTCTTGTTTTTAACCACTGTGCAAGAATGGAACCAGTGGAGAAAAGCTAATCCTCATATTCTTCCTGAATTGAGAGGGGTTGATTTGAGTTATCGCAACCTAGACGGTATCAATTTCAAGGGGGTAAACTTAAGAGAAGCAAACTTAACAGGTGCAAGTCTCAATGATGCCAACTGTTCAGGGGCTAATTTTCACCGTGCCAACCTCAGTAAATTAACCATGAAAAACGCAGAACTTCACAAGGCATCTTTGAGTGATGTAAATCTGTATCAAGCAGTATTGAATGGTAGTGATTTGAGTCAAGCAACTATATGTAATTCTAACTTAACCGAAGCAAAAATGTTGAGTTGTTATTTAATTAAGGCGAATTTGAGTGATTCTAAACTTAATGAAGCTGATTTAAGTCATTCTTATCTTACTGAGGCAATTTTGGTTAGTACCAAGTTTGTTGATGCTAATCTAAGTGAAGTGGATTTAAGTAATGTTGATGCAACTTCTGCCCAATTTAAAGGGGCAAATCTAACAGGAGTAACGGTGGAAGATTGGATGATTGATGATACTACCCAAATGGACAAAGTTTTTTGTGATTATTTTTATCCTAAACTCCATGAAAAAATTGACTTAGAAAATAATAGTTTAAGTAGTTTTGAGAGTTTGATAGTGGCGACACAAAACGGTGATAGTAAAGAATCTGATGTGGTTGTTAATACCCCTGTTGTGCCTAGTAGTCTTCCCCAAACCAAAGGATTAAATAATATTAAACAGACGCAAAATTATTTTGAATTAGCTATTAAAAAATCAAGAAATATTTGGAATACTTCAGAAAAAGCTGGTAATCTATAGATTGATTTCAATTTTTTAGGGTAATTTGCCATGACAATGATGGGATTTATTAATTTAAACAAGCCTCAAGGTTTTTCATCCCATGATTGTGTTGCCCGAGTTAGGAGAATATTACAAACCAAAAAAGTGGGTCATGGTGGTACATTAGATCCCCTTGCAGTGGGAGTCCTCCCCATTGCAGTGGGTAAGGCAACTCGTTTACTCCAATTTCTGCCATCAAAAAAAGCCTATCGGGCAAAAGTCAGATTTGGGGTGAGGACCACTACTGATGACTTGGAAGGAGAAATAATTTCTCAGAAAAAATGCCCTGATTTAAAGTTAGAAAATATTAGTGTTTTTTTTGCAGATTTTATTGGTAATATTGAACAAATACCGCCTATTTATAGTGCCATAAAAAAGGATGGTAAAAAATTATATGAGTTGGCTCGGCAGGGAAAAGATGTAGATATTCCTAGTCGTCAGGTAGAGATTTTTAAGATTGAGGTGGTGAATTGGTGGTCAGGAGATTTTCCTGAATTAGAGTTAGATATTGTTTGTGGTTCGGGTACTTATATAAGGGCGATCGCCCGTGATTTGGGAGAAAAAGTAGGTACTGGGGCAACCCTAGCGAATTTAGTGAGGACTTTAAGCTGTACCTTAGACATTGATCATAGTATCAACTTAGAATCTTTAGAACAGCAAAAAAATAACAATCAACTAACATTAATTCCTCCTGACTTACCATTATCTCATTTACCAAAAATTAGTTTTGATGAAGAAGAAAGCATAAGATGGAAACAAGGACAGAAATTAATTTTTCCAGAAGATCATAGTCAACAATTTTATCGTACCTACGATCAAGAAAAACAATTTATAGGCATTAGTGAAATAAAACAAGGAATAGAGAACCTAATTATAAAACCAAAAGTAGTTATCCTCTAAAAATGATCAAAACGAAAAGAAAAATTGTAAACTAATTATTAATAATCATTATAGAAATAAAATCCTGAGCCAAACTCAAGCTATATTAGTGATTATCGATAAACCCTAGGCAAGATACTTAATGTTAGACCAAGTTTTACATCCTTCCATTGATTTTGGTATTGAAACCGCTTTTATTCTCGTTATCTTAGTAGCATTAGAGGCAGTTTTATCCGCCGACAACGCCATTGCCTTAGCCGCCATTGCCCAAGGTTTGAAGGATGATGCTGAACAAAAATACGCCCTTAATGTGGGATTAATTCTAGCTTATATTCTTCGCATTACCTTAATCATCACAGCTACATGGGTAATTCAATTTTGGCAATTTTCTATGGCAGGAGGATTATATTTACTCTGGCTTGTGTTTCGTTACTATACCAATCGTAGTGATGACGATGAGGGTGTCTCTAGTCTTAATTTTAATGGTCTGTGGCAAGCAATTCCCATGATTGCGGTTACTGACTTGGCTTTTTCCCTTGATAGTGTTACCACGGCTATCGCCGTCGCTGAAGATATATGGCTAATCATTGCGGGGGGTACCATTGGAGTCATCACCCTTAGATTTCTCGCTCAACTTTTCATTCGTTGGATACAGGAATATACTCACCTAGAAGACGCAGGTTTTATTACCGTTGGCTTAGTCGGACTAAGATTAATTGTCAAAGTTATCGAGCCTAATTTTGTACCTCCAGAATGGGTGATGATCATAACCATCATTAGTATCTTTACTTGGGGATTCTCTGCTAAAAATCCCACCGAAAAAGAAAGTCCTGAAAGATGATTTAAACAAAAAAACAACGTAGAATTAAACGGATAATATTAGTCATTAAATAAACATTCCTATCTATGAAAGAATCAAGACTAAAAATATCCCTTAGTAGTCTTGCGATATTTATCTCAGTAAGTTTATGCCTAATTTTACTTTGGCATCTGCGAGGACTTCTTGTTACTCTGATGATTGCGGTGGTACTCGCCGCTACCCTCTCCCCCATCGTTGACTCTGCTGCGAAATTTGTACCCCGTTGGTTAGGGGTTATCTTGGCTTACCTGATTGTTATCGGCGTTGTGGTGGGAGGTGGATTGGTCATTGGGCCTACCGTCTTTACCCAGTTGCAAAGATTATTACAAAAATTCCCTATTTACCTAGATATTCTTGCCAATACCGCCGAAAGTTTGGTGATGCGTATCGGTATCAGAGAACCGAGGGCGTTGGAATTAATTGAGCAACTCCTTGATTTACAGGCTTTAATCACTTGGGGGGTCAGATCTAGTCAAAAATTACTTTTGAGTTCTCTAGGGGTTACTCGGGGCATCGTAGGAGGTGCTTTTAACCTGATCCTCTCGGTGCTATTGTCAGCCTATCTTCTGGCAGGTTCAGATAAATTGATCAAAGGATTTGTCAGGCTTTTTCCTGAGCCTTGGGATGATAAAATTGAGGCACAATTTGAGCCTGTTACCCAGAGGATGGGAAGATATATCCAAGGTAGGATATTGGTTTCTCTGGTGTTGGGGGTAGCTATTACCATTGGTCTAAAGTTCCTTGGCATTAATGAATTTGCCTTGGGTTTGGGGGTCATTGCTGGTTTTACTAATTTAATTCCGTTTTTTGGTCCTGTTTTGGGTTCAATTCCTGCTCTGATTGTTGCCTTGGCACAGGGGGGATGGGTATTTTTATGGGTTTTATTACTATTTGTAATTATTCAAAATGTTGAAACCTATGTATTAGATCCTTTATTGGTGGGTTCGAGTGTGAAAGTTGAGCCTTTATATCAGTTATTGGCTGTTTTAGGAGGTGTGCAAGTATTGGGTATTATTGGGGCGTTAATTGTACCTCCTTGGATAGCGGGGGCAGGGGTTATTTTGGAAAATCTTTATGTTGAACCAAAGGAACAACTGAAGGCTATCAATAAAAGTCACGAAAAATGTACCATAGAAAATGGATGAGTAATCTTAGTAGAATAGATATTAAGAATAATCAAAAAGAAAATTGTGACCACAGAAAATATTACCTTTAATACCGTAGAAGAGGCGATCGCAGATATAAAGGCAGGACGTTCTATTGTTGTTGTCGATGACGAAAATAGAGAAAATGAAGGGGATTTGATTTGTGCAGCCCAGTTTGCTACCCCAGATATGATTAATTTTATGGCGGTGGAGGCAAGGGGTTTAATCTGTTTAGCCATGACAGGAGAACGTTTGGATCAGTTGGATTTACCTTTGATGGTGACTAAAAATACTGATAGTAATCAAACGGCTTTTACTGTAAGCATTGATGGAGCAAAACATTTGGGGGTGACCACGGGCATTTCGGCAGAAGATCGGGCTAAAACCATTCAAATTGCCATTAATCCTGCTTCTAGTCCCGAAGATTTGGGTCGTCCGGGTCATATTTTTCCGTTGCGATCGCGCGAAGGTGGTGTTCTCAAAAGGGCAGGTCATACCGAGGCGGCGGTGGATTTAGCCCGTCTGAGTGGGTTGTATCCTGCGGGGGTAATTTGTGAGATTCAAAACCCCGATGGTAGTATGTCTCGTTTACCTGAGTTATACGAATATGCCCAAAGACACAATTTGAAGTTGATTAGTATTGCTGATTTGATCAGTTATCGCCTCAAACATGATCGTTTTGTGTATCGGGAAACCGTGTGTAATTTTCCCAGTCAGTTTGGGGATTTCCAAATTTATGCCTACCGCAATACCCTTGATAATACTGAACATTTAGCCATTGTTAGGGGTAATATTGAAGAGTTTTCCCATCAGCCTGTGATGGTGCGGATGCACTCGGAATGTTTGACGGGGGATGCACTGGGTTCGTTGCGTTGTGACTGTAGGATGCAACTGCAGGCGGCTTTGAAGATGATCGAAAATGCTGGTTTGGGAGTAGTGGTATATCTACGCCAAGAGGGTAGGGGTATCGGTTTGGTAAATAAATTGAAAGCTTACACTCTCCAAGATATGGGATTTGACACGGTGGAAGCCAATGAAAAGTTAGGTTTTCCTGCGGATTTGAGAGATTATGGTATGGGGGCGCAAATTCTTAATGATTTGGGGATCAAAAATATTCGTCTGATTACTAATAATCCTCGGAAGATTGCAGGGTTGAAGGGTTATGGTATTGATATTGTCGAACGTTTACCTCTGTTTATCGAGGCAAATGATTATAATTCTAACTACCTCAATACTAAGGCAGAAAAGTTGGGACATCTGTTATTACAAACTTTTTTGTGTACCATTGCCATTACTTGGGAACATACTCAATCTCCCACTGAACGTTATGAGAAGTTGGAAAAATTACGTCATTTGATTCGTCGTAATAATTTTGTCTCCCAAGAAGAAACTAGACCCGTGGCGATCGCCCTTTTTAGCCAACCCACCATGATCTTACACCTTGGTTTTGATAAACCGAACATGGTAGAACATAAATGGTACAAAAATCAGAACCATCCCTATCTAAAAAACATTCTGAACATTGTTGAGACAGTCAGCAAGTGGGAAGATTTGGCAAAAATGCAATTTTTGATGGCGGAGGGAGAAGACTCCATGCTAGGCTTACAGGTCAAGCTAGAGAGAGAAAAAATATCTCCTCAAACATCCATAATGGATTTGGCATCCCAGCTACAACCCCAAACCATATACCAGTTATATTGAAAACAAAATACTGTCAGATAATCCCATAAAGTCACCTTACCTATGTACATAGTTCGTAAAATTGGAGAATTAAAAAATATATTAACTGACCTTGACCGAGGTAAAATCGGCTTTGTGCCTACCATGGGGGCATTACATAGTGGTCATGAGAGCTTGATTAAAAGGGCAAGATTATCCACAGATTTTGTGGTGGTGAGTATTTTTGTTAATCCTCTCCAATTTGGACTCAATGAGGATTTGGATCAATATCCTCGACAGTTGGCAAAGGATGAGGAAATATGTCGTAATTTGGGGGTTGGGTTATTATTTATCCCCTCGGAGGGGGATATGAAAACTTTGCAAGGGGATACTACCTTTGTTGTTCCCCCCATTTCGATGATGTCGGCATTGTGTGGCAAGTACCGAGAAGGGCATTTTCAGGGGGTGGCGACTATCGTTACGAAGTTATTGAATTTGGTAAATCCTGATGTGGCATTTTTTGGACAGAAGGATGCTCAACAGGTGGCGATTATTCGGCGGATGGTGGATGATTTATTTATCCCTGTGAAAATCGAGTCTTGCCCCATTATTAGGGAAGATTCGGGATTGGCTCTTAGTTCGAGAAATCAATATTTAAATCCTGTACAAAAGCAAGAGGCAACGGTGTTATATAAAAGTTTGCAGGTTGCCCATGATGCTTTTTTGGCAGGGGAAAGAAAGGTTAGGGTTTTGCTTGATTTGGCGATGGAGGAATTAAGGCAAGTTTCGACAATCGAGGTACAATATTTGGACATTGTTGATCCTGTTAATCTTCAGCCCTTGGATACGATTACCAAAGAGGGATTAATGGCGATCGCCGCTTATTGTGGTACTACCCGTTTAATTGATAATGTAATGTTAAAAGTGAAAAAACCAATCATTGCCATTGATGGCCCTGCGGGGGCTGGAAAGTCCACCATCAGTCGTAAGTTAGCCCATGAGTTGGGGTTGTTGTACCTTGATACGGGGGCGATGTATCGTGCCATTACATGGCTGGTGATGGACAAAGGCATCCCTTTGGATGATACCCATGCCATTGCCCTTGAGGTGGAAAAAGCCACCATTGAATTATCCCCCAGTGACGACTTAAAATTACCAGTGACCGTGAGAGTAAATCAAAGGGATGTAACCAAAGAAATCCGCACCCCTGCCGTCACCAAAAATGTCTCTCACATTGCCGCCCAAAAAGCAGTCCGGGCGAAACTGGTTAAACTCCAACAAGTATATGGCAAACAGGGGGGCATCATTGCCGAGGGTCGGGATATTGGTACTAATGTATTTACCAATGCTAACCTAAAAATATTTCTCACCGCCTCGGTAAATGCTAGGGCAAAAAGGCGATCGCACGATCTCCGTCAGCAAGGGGAAACAAATATTGACCTCCCACAACTAGAAAAAGACATCGCCCAAAGGGATTTTTTAGATAGTACCCGTGAACTAGCACCCTTACAACAGGCTCCAGATGCGATCGCCCTAAACACCGATAACCTGAGCATAGAAGAAGTCACAGAAAAAATCAAACAATTCATAGCGGGGAGTGAAAAGTAACAAGTAAAAAGCCAATATCTGTGTCACAATCAGAAATAACAAGAATACACAAAAATAGAAAAGAAGAGTCCATGGTACCAACCGTAATTGAAACCTCTGGTAGAGGAGAACGTGCCTTTGATATTTATTCCCGTCTCCTCAGAGAGAGAATTGTTTTTCTAGGACAACAAGTAACGGACGAACTAGCAAACTCCCTTGTTGCCCAACTACTACTATTAGAAGCCGAAGATCCCGAAAAAGATATTTATCTCTATATCAACTCCCCCGGTGGTTCGGTGTCTGCAGGACTAGGTATTTTTGATACCATGAATCAAATTCAACCCGATGTATGTACCATCTGCGTTGGTTTGGCGGCCAGTATGGGTGCTTTTCTCCTCAGTGCAGGGGCAAAAGGAAAAAGAATGAGTTTACCCAACTCTCGGATTATGATTCACCAACCCCTAGGAGGCGCCCAAGGACAGGCTACCGACATCGAAATTCAAGCCAAAGAGATTTTATACCTCAAAAAGCAACTTAACCATTATATGGCTAGTCATACAGGACAACCTTTAGAAAAAATTGAAGAAGATACCGAAAGAGACTTCTTTATGTCTGCTGAGGAAGCCGTCAATTATGGACTGATAGATAGAGTTGTTACCCGTGTTCCTAAACAAGGTTAAATAACCTCAGTTCGGGATAAGAGTTATAAGTAGGCAATGGGCAATAGGCAATAGGCAAAAGTAATAATTATTCATTGTCAATTATTCCCCACCTTAACCATAAAATATTATCCCGAACTCAAATTAATTATCTTTTTGCGTAATATCAGTTAATTCAATATAATTTGAATTGTTTAATATTTCCCTGATTCATCCCTAAAAAACTTAATGAAGCGAATTGTAACTGCCTTGATATGGGGAATAGTCCCCTCTTTATTTTGTTTTCCTGTGAGGGGTTTACATCAATCCTTGTCCGAAATAGGTATTGATGTGGCAAGACTTCATCAAGAGCCTTATGATTTGAAGGGAAGAAAAATCGCCATCGGACAGGTAGAAATCGGTCGTCCAATGCAGTTTGGGATGGATAAGTTACCACCTTTTCATCGTAACTTGCCCCTTGTACGTTTGTTTTATCGTACCCGCCTTGCCCTACCAAATCAGTATATTGATGATCATGCCGCCATGGTGGCTTCCATTATGGTGAGTAATGAAAAAGGATTTGCTGGAGTTGCCCCCCTTTCTCGTCTCTATTCGGGGGCAATTGGTTTTTTGGAAAGAAATGCCCAAGCTGAACAATGTTTAACAACCCAAAATATTGCCTTACAAAATAATAATGATGTTAGGGCCATTAACCTTAGTTTTGGGGAATCTTTGATGAGGGACGATCGCCCTTACCCCCAATTGGATGGTAATGCTTTGTTTACCCAGTGCTTGGATTGGTCGGCGAGGGTACATAATGTTTTGTATGTGGTGGCAGGAAATCAGGGTAGGGGAGGAATTCCTATCCCGACGGATCACTACAATGGTATTACCACTGCTTATAGTATGAAAGTAGATGGGGTTTTTCGTAAAGTTGATTTTGCTAATTTGAGCGTGGCAACCAATGGCATGAGTAAAGATGTCATTCGGGGGGAAATCAATGTAGGGGGTAGGGGAGGAATTTCCTTGTTAGCCCCAGGGAATAATATCCAAACCTATAACCTTGACGGTAGATTGCAAAATGTGCAGGGTACTAGCTTTGCCGCACCTCATATTACTGGAGCAGTGGCTCTTTTACAGGAAGCGGGCGATCGCACTTATCAAAAAAAATCCCCCCATTGGAGCTTAGATTATCGTCGTCAGGAAGTAATGAAAGCAATTTTGCTCAATTCTGCCGATAAAGTAGAAGACTATGGTAACGGTGATTTTTTGGGCATGACTCGCACGGTATTAACTCAGAAAAATCAAACTTGGTTAAAAACCGAGGCATATAAAAATCCCCATATTCCTATGAGTATGGAAATGGGCACAGGACATTTAAATGTTTATCGAGCCTATCAACAACTGAGAGCAGGGCAATGGAGCCATCAGAATTTGGTACCTGCCATGGGTTGGAGCTATGACTCCATCGAGGCTAACCAAAGTCATCGTTATCGCCTAGAAAAACCTCTTAGGGGTGGAAGTTTTGTATCCATCACCCTAGCTTGGAATCGTCTTGTAGAACTGCAAGACTCCAATCAAAATGAAGTATTTGATATGGGAGAAAGATTTATAAATAAGGGTTTAAATAATTTAGACTTGTATCTGGTATCTGGTAATAATCAGGTAGTTTGTTCCTCCGTCAGTCGAGTTGATAGTGTAGAGCATATTTTTTGCCCTATTCCTCAAACAGGGGAATATCATATCAAGGTCAGTTTCAATAATCAGGTTAATGAACCCACCCAAAATTACGCCTTGGCTTGGCATACCGTCAACCATGATCAATAATTAAGATTTCTCTTTGATGATTCCATCGGTTCAACCATGCCCTACTGTACTACACATTGTTTTAATTTTGTCCGTAGATCATCTGCTGATATATCTTTGCCAATCATTACTAATTGATTTTTGGGGTTATTCTGCCATTCCTCTGTGTTTAAATCATAGCGTTTGCCACTGAGTTGGAAAATATGTTTTAGTTCACTTTCGGCAAACCACAAAATCCCCTTGGCTCGATATACTTTTGCCATGATATTATCAGTGATAAAGTTTTGAAATTTATCTACATTAAAAGGGCGATCGCACTCAAAAGAAACGGAAATAAAACCATCTATTTCTAAATGATGGGAATGGTGATCGTGATCATGGTGATGATGTTCATGATCATGATCATGGTGATGATGTTCATGATCATGATCATGGTGATGATGATCATGGGATGAGTGGGGTTTTTCTTGAGGATAATTATTGATATTACTTCGTTCCACGTCCAAAATCAAAGGTAAAGGCACCTTAGCATTTTCACAACGTAAAATACTTGCCCCCTCCTTAATACAAAGAATATTTTTCTCTAACTCCTCAACTTTTTCCTCAGAAACTAAATCAATTTTATTGAGTAAAATAATGTCACCATAAATAACCTGCTTGAGTGCCGCATCACTTTCAAAATGATCAGGAGTAAAATTTTCCGCATCAATCAAAGTCAACACAGAATCAAGACGAACTAAATCCCTTAACTCAGGACTCAAAAAAGTTAAGACAATAGGCAAAGGATCAGCCACTCCCGTGGTTTCCACGATCAAATAATCCACCTTTTGCTCACTTTCTAATACCTGATAAACAGTATCCAATAAATCATCATTAATCGTGCAACAAATACACCCATTACTGAGACTGAGCATATTTTCCTCCACCGATACCAATAACTGACTATCAATATCAATATCCCCAAACTCATTAACCAAAACCGCAACCTTTAAATTTTGATTATTAGTCAAAATATGATTTAAAAGAGTTGTTTTGCCACTGCCCAAAAATCCTGTGATAATCGTTACGGGCATTCCTCTTTTGGGTAAAACTAAATTATCCATATAAACTAAAAAATAAAATAATAACTATACTCTAACTTGAGAAACCTGTACGGACGTAGCATGCTACGTCCTCTACCATACTTATAACTATTATCCCAAACTGAGGTTAATTATTAAATCTGGGGCGGTGTTGAATTAAATTCATAAACTCTTGACGGGTTTTTGCATCATCAGCAAATACACCTCGTAAAGCACTCGTAGAAGTCCAAGAACCGGGTTTTTGTACCCCACGCATCACCATACACATGTGACTGGCTTCCACCACCACAGCCACCCCTTGGGGCTTTAATAAACCTTGCAGAGCATCGGCGATTTGGGCAGTTAAACGTTCTTGTACCTGCAATCTTCTGGCATACATTTCGCAAATTCTCGCAATTTTTGACAATCCGATTACTTTACCGTTAGGGATATAAGCTACGTGCGCACGTCCTAGAATAGGCAAAATATGATGTTCACAAGAACTAAATAAATCAATATCCCGAACTAATACCATTTCATCGGCATTTTCATGGAACACAGCACCATTGAGTAATTCATCCAAGGATTGATGATAACCCGAGGTCAGAAACTTAAGAGCCTTTACTACTCTTTTGGGGGTATCTTTTAATCCTTCTCGATCTGGATTTTCACCCAAACCAATTAAGAGCGTTTTTACCGCTTCAATCATTTCCGCTTCACTTACTTGGGGTTGGGCTTCTGTGACAAGGGAAGGTAATTGATTTTTTTCTCCTACCGTTTTCTTTATCGAGGATTGAGTGAATGTCATTTTTATGTGATTAATAAATCATTACTTTAAAAATGATAACCATTATCATATAAAACGACAATTAATTTTTTGGTGACCTTTTACCAGAAAAAACTAGAAAAGAAGTGATTAGGAGTTTTGAGGAAAGAAATTGGCAATATTTTGTTAAAATCAACACAAGTCCAAGCATATTTTAAATAAACTACTTATGAGTAAGAAAGATATAGTTATTTCACCCTCCATTTTATCCGCTGATTTCAGTCGTTTAGGGGAGGAAATTAGAGCAGTTGATGAGGCTGGTGCTGATTGGATTCATGTGGATGTGATGGATGGTCGTTTTGTACCTAATATCACCATTGGTCCTTTAATTGTTGATGCCATTCGCCCCCATACCAAAAAACCTTTAGATGTTCATTTAATGATTGTTGAACCTGAGAAGTATGTGGCAGATTTTGCTAAGGCAGGGGCTGACATTATTTCTGTTCATGCGGAGCATAATGCTTCTCCCCATTTACATCGTACCTTGTGCCAGATTCGTGAGTTGGGTAAACAGTCTGGGGTTGTGTTAAATCCTTCTACTCCCCTTGAGTTGATCGAGTACGTGATTGATGTCTGTGATTTAGTCCTCATCATGAGTGTTAACCCTGGGTTTGGTGGTCAAAGTTTCATCCCTGGTGTGGTACCCAAAATTAAAGCTCTTCGTCAAATGTGTGATGAGAGAGGTTTAGATCCTTGGATTGAGGTTGATGGTGGTTTGAAACCTAATAATACTTGGCAGGTTTTAGAAGCAGGTGCAAATGCGATCGTAGCTGGATCTGCGGTATTCAAAGCTCCTGACTATGCAGAAGCCATTGAAGGTATCCGTAACAGTAAGCGTCCTGATAAAGAGTTAGTTACTGCTTAATCAGTTCACATCAACAAGGGGTTATATCAAGTTGGAGTAATAAGTTATGAAAAGGACTTTTCTGTAGCCCCCTAAATCCCCCAATTCTGGGGGACTTTTATTGTAATAATTTATCCCTCTTTTGCCTGTTCCCTGTTCCCCGTCCTAATTAGTATATTATTGAAGCAGGATTTAGTATTATTTCTGAGAGACGAAACGAGAGCCAAAAGTAAGTAGTTTAAACCATAACTTAGGATTACTTTCTTTTAACCATTTGCTTTGATTTTCTAGCCAAGGGTTAAACCAACGGCTAAACAACAGATTTTTGAAAGCATCTAGGGTGAATTTTACATAGGAACCCATCCAGCGGAATATATCTTCTGTTCCCGCCATTTCCCAGATCCATAATAACAGGGCAGGATTTTTACGGGCGGCCTTGAGGGCTAATCGGTTAAAGGTTAGCCAATCGGTGCGATCTTTGATGAAAATTTCGGCGGTACCCGGTTCATCGGCTAATAAACCGAAGAAGGTATTTAACATGGAGTTAATTCTTTCTGGGGGTAGGGTTTTGTGAGTGGGTACCATCATTCCTTTGGAAAATAACCATGTTACGGCAATATTACTTTGATAGGCTTTGATACGGTTGAGGGATTCTCCATCCAAAAGATCGTTTTTCAATGCTTTATCGAGAAGATCTGTTAAACGTCCCAAGTTGCGCACCAAGGAACCAAAACCTGTAAAGATAAGGGGAGACTGTAGGGAAGCGGCATCACCGATCGCAATTACCCTGTCTGTAGCTACCTGACGATCATTTTCACCGACGGTAAAACGTCCGGGAATATAACCAAAGGTGGGTTTTTTCCAGACTAATTTATCCATATCACAACGGCGATACTCGGGGAGAATACTAAAGAAATCCTCATACATTTCTAAAAGAGAACCGGGATTATCGGGGTGTACTTGGTGATAGTGGAAGAGATAAATGGTTAATTCGTCACCTTCGGCAGGAAACAATTCCCAAATCAACTGACGACCCCTAGAAATGTCTCCATGGGAAAATAAGACATCTCCATAGGTGCGATCCCACACTTCAGGCTCAAACCCTTCTAAAATAGCTCCTACGGTAGGACAAACACTATCAAAGGTTCTTTTACCTGCCATTTGCCATGCAAGGGGAGAAGCGGTACCCATGGCATCAACCAAGAGCCTTCCTGTGGCTTCTTTTTCTTCTTCGGTGGCTAAATTGGTGGCTTTGACGGTGACAATGTCTTGTCCGATGGTGGCTTTTTCAAATTCGGTTTCATCCCATATATCTACACCATATTTAATTAATTTTTTCTGACATACTTCTAATAATTTGTTGGTGTCAAGGGCGATGTTTAACACGGTGGGAGTATGTAAAATATTGGCTTTGAGATGTTTGGGGTTATTGGCATCAAAAAATTTGCTAAAGCCGTCTTCATATTCGGCGGCGATGCAATATTCAAATTCTTTTTTGGTGAATAATTCTAAGTCAATTAATACTTGAAATTCATCTCGAGAAATATTCCACTCTCGGTTCATTCTGCCAAATTTTAAGCGTTCAATAACTAAAACGTTATAGCCTAATTTTGCCATTAAAGCGGCATGAATTGCCCCTAAAGCACCTCCTACATAGATTAGGTCATAATCTGCTTTCCCTTTACTTTGGTCTGTAAATAGAACTGGCTTTAGTTGATAATTACCTGAATTTTTAGAGTTATTTTCTACACTTTCTCGCCATCTTTTTTCCCACCAATACACTCGATTAAGGTCGTATTCTCCTTGGGGCATTTTTTGGAAATATTTGACTGTTTCGGGATAGTGGGGTTTGAGGGCTTCAAAGATGGATTGATTATTTAGGTCAATTTCTGGTAGTTGGGGATATTGAGGGGGAAACTGAAGGGCGATCGCCTTTTGTAGCTCATTTTTAATTTTATTTTCTTGACCTGATACTTTATTACCCCAACGAAACATTTTTAGGTAGGTGGTTCGTTGTAATGACCAAATGAAGATGGATAATTCGCTCTGGGGAGTCAATTGTATGCGTAATCCATCGTTGGTGATTACTTTTTCCCCAATACTAGGCTGCCAAGATTGTTGTAACCAATCTAATACTGCATCGGTATTAGGACGGGGGATTTCTATATAAAGTAAAGGTTTTACATCCATTGGACTAAAATTTTCTATGGTATTTTTTATATTTACTATCTATTATTGCTGATTGTTGAGTAAGAAGTAAATTGTCCCAGTTTTAGAGGGTGTTTTTTTAGTACGAGTGTTCTTAAATACATTAAAATAAAAAATGTCATCTAATGTAAACAAATTCAAGAAGATGGAAAATTTAACTCCTGCACAAAAAGAATTATATGATTGGTTAGTAGAATATATTAACGTTAATAAATATTCTCCTTCGATTCGGGAGATGATGAAAGCGATGAATTTGCGATCACCCGCCCCCGTCCAAAGTCGCCTCGAAAGAATAAAAGCTAAGGGTTATATCGACTGGATCGAAGGACAGGCAAGAACCATGAAAATTTTAAAACCCCATGATGGTTTACCAATTTTAGGAACTATCACCGCAGGGGGATTAGTAGAACCATTCACCGATGATAATGAAAAATTAGATGTGAGTGCCATGTTTAATCAGCCCAACTGTTTCGCCCTCAAGGTGGTGGGAGATAGCATGATAGAGGACTTTATCACCGAAGGAGACTATGTGATTATGAAGTCTGAGAAGGAAGCAAAAGAGGGCGAAATTGTCGCCGCTAGGGTAGAAGGACATGGCACCACTTTAAAGAGAATTTATTTTAGTCCCCAAGAAGTGGTTTTAAAAGCCTCTAATCCTAAATACGAACCCATCAGGGTACGTCCTGAAGATGTGGAAATTCAGGGAACTTTGTGGGCTGTTTGTCGCCTTGGATATTAAAGTAATGAGTCTTTATTATTACCTGATCATGTCATGAAATATAATTGAATGATACTAGAAATTAAGACTTCAAAATATTATCACTATTGCCTATTGCCCATTCCCTATTCCCCGTTATAATTTCCCTGTGCTATGGTTGATAAATACAAAACAGCGATAAGGTAAAAAATTATCATGGTTAAAGTTGGACATCAACCCGATACCCCGATTATCTCGTTTTCCACTGCCAATCATCCCCATGAAACGGAAAGCCGTCCTTGGGGTTCGTTTACAACCCTAGAAGAGGGTCCGGGTTATAAAATAAAACGTATTGAAGTTAATCCCGGTCATCGCTTGAGTTTACAAATGCACCATCATCGCAGTGAACATTGGATTGTGGTATCGGGTACTGCAAAGGTAGAATGTGGAGATGAGGTGAAAATTTTGGGAGCGAATCAATCTACTTATGTTCCTCAATGTACTTCCCATCGCCTAGAAAATCCGGGGGTGATTAAATTAGTTTTAATTGAAGTACAAAATGGCGAATATTTGGGGGAAGATGATATTATTCGTTTTCAAGATGATTACGCCAGAACATAGTTTATTTTAATGATTAATTTAACTCAAAGTGCCATTGCCGAAATTATTCGGCTGAAAAAATCTAATTCCCTTTCTCAGTCATTTTTACGTATTCGCATAAATCAGGGTGGTTGTGCAGATCTTTTGTACCACCTTGGTTTTGATGAACAAATTTCTGAGGGCGATCGCACCTTTAACCACCATGAAGAAATTGCGATCGTAGTTGATGAGCAAAGTTATAATTATGTCCAAGACTTAGTGATTGATTATGCCGAAGATTTGATGGGGGGTTCTTTCCAATATCAAAACCCCCAAGCAGAAAATCATTGTAATTGTGGCATTTCTTTTTCCCTCGCCTCTAATTAACGGCATCGGTGATTCAAAGTAGGAAGGCAAAAACGCTCAAATCTTTAGCAAAAAAGCAATACAGCGTTTTGGAAATTTTAGAATTAAGAAGTAGTTAACAATGTTTAGACTATCAATTTACAATCATAAATGATCGAAAACTATTGCCTATTGCCCATTGCCTATTGCCCACCCTAACCAGAAAATTTTAGAATGAATCACCATCACCCCTGCTAATTAACGGGGGTAAGGATGGGGGTTAAACCTGCATTTCGTAGAGGTTGGGCGGCTTGTTCGGCATTTTGACGAGTGCTAAATAACCCTACTTGCCAAACAGTGTTGCCCTGATAGTTGGAGCGAAAAGCCTCGGGGTAGATTTCCTTTACCCTACTTTCTTCCGTGGCATTGTTTGCCCTTACAAATACCCTAAATGCCCCACTATTACTATTATTAACGGCGGCAATGTTACTGTTATTGTTTGTGGGGGCAGGATTGTTGTTGGTAGTAGGTGCAGGATTGGGGCGATCAAAAACCATTATTTCCCTTAAACTTCTTCTTCTTTGAATAGGTACATTAGAGTTATCTACAGAAGGGGATTGAGTAGTGGTTGAGGTATTATTGCTATTAACGTTAATTTGCACCGCAGAACTGTTATTGGAGGCAGAATTATTATTGGGGGTTGTGGTGGTGGCGGTGGGAGTTTGATTATAGGGAGAAACGCTAGGCGCTCGGTAGGGTTCGGAAACCGTGGGAGGAGATGGTAAACTTTGGCTAGATCCTACCCCTGCGGTGTTGGTTGGTACAGGAGATCTATTGGGGGTAGTTTCTCCATTTACGGTAATGGTATCCGTTGCGGGGGTTTTTGTGGGTAAGGGAGGAATAGAGTTATCAGAAATAAAGTTGAAAGGATCATTATCATCGGGGGTTTGATTCATGGGGGAGACACTCACAGGAATTTGTTGAGCCATGGCTGATTGATAATGATTAGCCCCAAAAAACAAGAGAGTAAGAAGGGGTAAAAATAGATTGATATTTTTTGTCCACAGTTGAGATGAAATCATTGTAATAATTAGGTAGGTAAGGATGACAAATATATAAGAGTTATTTTGATTCTGTCCTATGATAAGGGCTATTTAACAGAATTGACAAATTGCTAAAAAGTTCCTTCTTGACCCACCATTAAAATAAATTTTTACAATTATTTTGCCCATGTCCATTACTTCTGCTTATATACACATTCCTTTTTGTCGTCGTCGTTGTTTTTATTGTGATTTTCCCATCACTGTTTTGGGTAACAATGCGAGGGGAGAATATACTCTTTGGCAAAGGGATTATGTTGGTTTTTTGTGTCAAGAAATTGAGGTTACTACTAAGGTTAATTCTGCTGGTTTAGAGACTATATTTTTTGGTGGTGGTACTCCTTCTCTCCTAGCCTTAGAAGGATTAGAAAAGATTTTAGTAACTTTAGAAAAAACCTTTTCTTTTGCAGAAAATATTGAAATTTCCATGGAAATTGACCCCGCTACTTTTAATCTGGAGCAGTTAAAAAGTTATCAAAAGTTGGGGGTAAATCGTATTAGTTTAGGGGTGCAATCATTTGATGATTTTTTATTACAAGAATGTGGGCGATCGCACTCTAAAAAAGACATCTATAAATCGGTAGAATATATCAATCAAGTAGGCATAGAAAACTGGAGTTTGGATTTAATTTCGGGACTACCCCATCAAACCATTAACCAATGGCAAGACTCCCTATTAAGGGCGATCGCCCTTCAACCTAAACATATATCCTGTTATGATCTAGTATTAGAATCTAGCACCGTATTCGGCAAAAAATATCAAGCGGGAGATAAACCCCTACCCGAAGACGAAACCACCGCTCAAATGTATCGCCTAGCCAGTGCCATACTCACAGAAAAAGGCTATGATCATTACGAAATATCCAACTATGCCCAATCAGGCTACCAATGTCGTCATAACCTCGTATATTGGCACAATCAACCCTATTACGGCTTCGGTATGGGAGCCGCTAGTTATACCGACAAAAAAAGATTTAGTCGTCCTCGCACCCGTAAAGAATATTTTGAATTTGTCCAGCAATTAATAGCTAATCAAGGCAAAATCCATTGGGAAACTACCAATCATACCGAAGAATTGTTAGATACCCTGATGCTAGGCTTGAGACTGAAAAAAGGGGTCAATCTAGTATCAATAAAAAAACAATTTGGTCAAGAAACCATTACGCAAATTATCGACACCCTAAAACCATACCTAGACAGGAAATTAGTAATTTTATCTTCAGATGAAACTCACCTAAAACTATCAGATCCAGAAGGTTTTTTATATTCCAATTCCATATTAACTCCATTATTCCTTAAATTTGAGTAAAACATCAGTACAATAGAATAATTAAGCGGAACTATGGGGAATCATCAATATTGAATTGATCAAATCTCTCCCAGCTATCCTAAGCGACTATGTCTGTTAAATCTCCACAGCCTAAAAAACGATTTTGCCGTCTTACATTACGTTGGGTGTTGATTGTTCCGTTCGTAGTACAAATAATTACCGCTGTGGGAGTAATTGGTTATTTGTCCTATCGTACAGGGCAAAATACCCTTAACAATCTCGCCGATAAATTATTAATAGAAACTACCGATCGCACCCTAGAATATTTAAATAACTATCTAGGACAAGCAGAACACGTTAACCAAATCAATAGTGAGGCATTTCGTACAGGGATTATAAACTCCAATGACGTACCCGATTTACATAGATATTTTTATCGTCAAATTCGCTTGTTTAATCTCGGTTATCTCAACTTTACAGACTTAGAGGGAAACTATGTAGGAGTAGGATATAGCTATCATCAAAAAGGTAACTTGGAAATAGCGAGAATAGATAGTAATAATCCCAATCAAAAAAGATATTACCATGTGGATCATCAGGGTAACATTTTGACTGTTTCTGAGATCGACGAAAACTCCTCCAATACCTTTAAGCCTTGGTATCTAACCACCATTAACCAAGAAACCGCCCTTTGGAGTCCTATTTATTTATGGGATGAAACATCACTGCCTCCGATTTTAAGTATTTCCCATACCAATCTTGTGTATGATGCAGACGATAATCTGTTGGGAGTATTATCCATCGATTTACAACTGAGTCAAATAAATCAGTTTCTTCGTGGTTTAAATCCCCAAGATAACAGCATAACCTTTATTGTAGATAGGGAAGGGGCTATGGTTGCTAATTATGACCCCAGTTTTTTTGATTCTGTGGTAGATAGTAATGGTCAAAGAATTTTGGCGGTTAATCATCAAGATGAGTTGGTTTCTCAAGTTACCAGAGAACTAATCAATGAATATCAGCATTTAGATAATATTACCACTGAACAATTTTTGCGTCTTGGTAATATTACCGAAAAACCCTCGGTAAAAGTCACCCCCTATCACCATGGCATCGGTATTGATTGGCTAGTGATTACCATTCTTCCTGAATCACTATTTATGGAGGAAATTAGCAAAAATTTGCGGGGTACCCTTTTCTTTGCAGGAATTGGTTTGGTACTATCTGCGGGAATCGGTTGGATAATGGCACGTCGAATCACCGCACCTATCCGCCGCCTTAGTCAATCAAGTGAAGATATTGCCCAGGGTGACTGGCAAGGGGGAATCATTGATTACAAATCCTCTCGGATTAGGGAAATTGATATTTTGTCATCCTGTTTTCAGAAAATGGCTCAAGAGTTGCAAAGTTCTTTTGAGGAACAAGAAAAAACATTGAGCGAATATCAAAAAATGTATGAACAAGTTGTTCAGACTCAAACAGATTTTGTTTTACAGTCTCGGGCTGATGCGACGATTATTTATGCTAATCCTGCACTGTGTAAGGCTTTGGGCTGTACTTTGGAGGAAATGGAGGGTAAGTCTTGGGCTGATTTTGCTAATCCCGAGGAGTTGAGGGAAACTTTGGAGCAAATTGTTAATTTGAGTCCAGAAAATCCTATTTTTATTACCGAAAAGCATAACTATCGGGAAAATGGAGGAGATGGTTGGACACAATGGATTAATCAGGGTGTTTTTGATGTAGAAGGAAATTTAGTCGAAATTCAGTCTGTGGGTAGGGATATTACGGAATTAAAGCAAAAAGAGTTGGAATTACAGGCTTCTCAAAAGAGGTTGGAGTCAATTTTAAATAATGCGCCCATGTCAATATGTGTGAATGATTTGGATGGACGTATGTTGATTGTTAATCAATGTTTTGCTAATACTTTAGGTAAAAGTCCTGATGAAATTGTGGGTAAGGTTTATGAAGAGCTTTTTAGTGAAACGGAGGCCAAAATATGTCGTAAGTGCGATCGCACTGTATATGAAACAAAACAACCAATGGTTTTTGAACAGGATTTTTTTGTTAACAATGAATTAAAAACCATTTTAGTAACTAACTTTTTAATCCCTAACCAAGAGGGAGTTTATAATCATTTATGTGGTATTTCCTTGGATATAAGCGATCGCAAAAACACCGAAAAGGCACTCAGGGAAAGCAACACCAGATTTCGCCGCCTTACTCAGAATATTCCGGGCATGGTATATCAATATATCATTGATGCCCAAGGACATGATCAATTTACCTATGTTAGTCCTAAATCAAGGGAAATTTATCACCTTGAGCCAGAAGAGGTAATTAAAGATAGTCGTATGCTATGGGAAAAGGTACATCCCGATGATTTGAGTGCCTTAATCAAAGACGTTAACATCTCAGCTACCACCCTAAAACCCTTCCATTCGGAGCATAGAATAGTTTTATCAAATCATGTCGTCAAATGGGTTCAAGCCATAGCTACCCCCGAAAAACAGCCCAATGGAGATATAATTTGGGATGGGCTGATTAGGGATATAAGTGATAGTAAAACAGCCGAGCAAAGACTACAAGAAAGTGAAACAAGATTTCGTCGGCTTAGCGAAAATGTCCCCGGTGTTATTTATCAGTATGTGATGAATTCTGCGGGTAGGGAAAGGTTTACCTATGTCAGTCCAAAAAGTAAAGAGATATGCGGTATTGAACCAGAGGAGGTAATCAAATCTAGCAAATTTCTGTGGGAAAGAGTCCACCGAGAGGATTTCATTGCTATCAAGGAAAAAACAGCCCACTCAGCCCGTTTTTTAACTCCTTTTCATTGTGAGTTTCGCATCAAACAACCTGATGGCAAGTATAAGTGGTTTGAAGCGGCTTCAGCCCCCGAAATCCAAGGTAATGGGGATATTGTATGGGAGGGCTTTTTAATTGATATTACACCCCGTAAAAAAGCAGAAATAGCCCTGACTCGGGCAAAGGAAAAGGCAGAAAAAGCCACCCAAGCCAAGAGTGAGTTTCTGGCGAATATGAGTCATGAAATTCGTACGCCCATGAATGGGGTTATTGGTATGATCAAACTTTTGGAAGATACTCCTTTATCCGAGCAACAATTGGACTTTGTCCATACTATTCGAGATAGTGGGGAGACTTTGTTGACGATTATTAATGATGTTCTCGATTTTTCTAAAATTGAATCGGGTAATTTAACCATTGAAAAACAACTGTTTAATTTACCTAATGTGGTTGAATCCATTGCTAAGTTATTTGAGCAACAGGTGCAGGATAAGGGTATCGATTTTATTTATTATATGGCTGTGGATTTACCTCTTTTTATCTACGGTGATTCTTCCCGTTTACGGCAAATTTTGCTTAATTTAATCGGTAATGCCATTAAATTTACTGACCAAGGGCAGGTATCTTTATCGGTAAGTGCTACTAAAATTACCAGTAGTCATCAGGAAATACTTTTTACTATTAAGGATACAGGAATTGGTATTAAGGGCGATCGTATTTACCAACTTTTTCAACCCTTCACCCAAGCCGACTCCTCCATCAGTCGCCGTTATGGAGGCACAGGATTAGGTCTAAGTATCAGTAAAACCCTTGTAGAATTAATGGGAGGCACCATTTGGGTAGAAAGTTGTGGAAAAGTCTCAGGTAATCCTCCCTCACCATGGCAACCTAATCCCCATATTCGTCAATTTCATGGCTCCACCTTTTACTTTACTATTTTTGTCGAAATCCCCCTCAACCAAAATAACTCAGACAATAACCATAACGAAACAAACCACTATCCAAAACCATCCCCCCATCTAAAAATTCTCCTCGCAGAAGACAATCTCGTTAACCAAAAAGTAGCCCTACTTACCCTCAAAAAATTAGGCTATCAAGCCGATGTCGCCAAAAATGGAGCCGAAGTCTTGGAAAAAATAGAAAATACCTCCTACGATGTCATCCTCATGGATGTACAAATGCCCCAAATGGATGGGCTAACAGCCACGAAAATGATACGCTCTCGAAAAGATAAATTCCAACCCTATGTTATCGCCCTTACCGCCAATGCCCTAGATGGTGACAGTCAAATTTGCCTTGATGCAGGAATGAATGACTATATTTCCAAGCCCCTACGCATCCAAATCCTTGCCGAAGCCCTTACCAAAATAAGTAACAACAAACCATTAGATTAAGTATTACTGATTTTAGATAGTAGGGTAGGCAATGCCCACCATAACAAGAAACATAAAACAGGATGGGGCATGATAACATATAGAATTGCCAACAATCAAACAAACTTAGATAATGCGCATTGTCTTTTTTGGTACACCAGATTTTGCCGTTGCCACCCTCGAAAAACTATTAACCGACACAAATCATCAAATAGTTGCCGTTGTCACCCAACCAGATAAACGTAGAGGCAGAGGTAGTAAAACCATTCCTTCCCCCATCAAAAAAGTTGCCCTAGAGCATAATATTCCCGTTTGGCAACCCCATCGTATCAAAAAAGATCAACCCACCCTAGAATTATTACAACAAACCCAAGCAGATGTTTTTGTCGTCGTCGCCTATGGGCAAATTCTTTCATCTCAAATTTTGCAAATGCCCAAATATGGCTGTATCAATGTTCACGGCTCAATTTTACCCCACTATCGAGGTGCTGCACCCATTCAATGGAGTATTTATGATGGCGAAAAGGAAACAGGCATTACTACTATGTTGATGGATGAAGGAATGGATACAGGTGCCATGTTATTAAAAGCCTATACTCCCATTACTCTTTTTGATAATACCTATACTTTAGCGGAGAAATTAGCTACTCAAGGGGCAAATTTATTGTTGGAAACTTTAAGCCAAATAGCAGAAATAAAACCCATTCCCCAAGATGATAATTTAGCTACCTACGCCAGATTAATTGACAAAGAAGACTATCATATTGATTGGAGAAAATCTAGCTTAGAAATTCACAATCAAATTAGGGCTTTTTACCCCAACTGTTTTACTACTTTTCGTCAACAAAAATTGAAGGTTATTAATAGCCTCCCCCTTGATGATTTAGAAAATATTGATCTTCCTTCTGAATTACTGAAGATAAAATCCTATTTATCAGATATATATACCCTAAAAGGAGAAGTAGGAGAAGTGGTTAAACCCATCAAAAATTTTGGTTTTGTAGTTCAAACAGGAACAGGTTTACTATTAATTTTAGAGGTACAATTGGCAGGTAAAAAAGTACAATCAGCCTGGAATTTTATTAATGGCACTCATTTAGAATTAGGTGAAAGATTGAATTAAAATCCACAATAAATAACTGTATATTTTAATTTACAATACACCATTGATGGATGACATATTCTACACATTTATTTCTTACTAAAGGGTCATTTTCCACAATAGTTTTTGCCTCTTCCATAGACTCTGCTTTAAAGATTAGCATACCTCCTTCTGCTTCTTTCCAATAACCAGTTTTTGCTTCATGTCCTAGTTTATTGAGTTTAGCGACATATTCTAAATGGGCAGGAACGTATTGATCAAAAATATGTTTAGGAACTATTCCTTTTTCTATTTTTACAAACCAAGTCATAGTTTTTTATCTCTTAAAAATCATATTTATTGTATCTTATTTTATCAAGAAAAAATACAGTATATTAACTCTTTCTCCCTAAGAGTCTTAAGCCCCTTCTCTAAATTTATATAGTTAGTTAATAAAAACAGTTGCGATCGCCTTTTATAAATATATTTACAATGTTTGAGGGAAGTAAAATAATATCCAATTTAAAAGTATAATTTATGATAATATTTTCTGATTAATTATTTTTACAATTAGCCGTGAATAATCCTCTTTTAAATCAACTCAAAAAATCTCTAAAAAGACATCATGCCCCTTTTTACGCACCCGGACACAAACAGGGAAAGGGGATTAATTTTGAATTAAAAGAAACTTTTGGCGAACTAATATTTAAAGCAGATTTACCAGAATTACCAGAATTAGATAATCTTTTTGCTCCTGAAGGTGTCATAAAAGAAGCCCAAGAGTTTGCGGCTCATACTTTTGGGGCGAAAAAAACTTGGTTTTTAATAAATGGTTCAACTTGTGGCGTTATGGCTTCGATTTTGGCTACCTGTGGGGAGGGTGATAAAATTATTGTGCCCAGAAATGTTCATCAATCGGTAATTTATGGGTTAATTTTATCAGGAGCAATTCCTATTTTTATTAATCCCGAATATGATAAAAATTTTGATATTTGTTATGGAGTATCTGCCCAACAAATTGAGATGGCTTTACAAAGTCATGGTGATGTTAAGGCTGTGATGATTGTTTCTCCGACTTACCATGGTGTATGTACTAATATCAAAGAAATAGCTAGGGTTGTTCATCATTATCATATTCCTCTCCTCGTAGATGAAGCCCATGGCGCCCATTTTGCTTTTCATCCTACATTACCAGACTCTGCCCTTGCTTCTGGGGCTGATGTTGTGATTCAATCTACCCATAAGGTTTTAGGGGCTTTAACTCAGGCTTCTATGCTTCATTTACAGGGTAGTCTGGTTGATGAGGATAGGGTTAGTAATGCCTTACAATTATTGCAGTCCTCAAGTCCTAGTTATTTGCTATTGGCTTCTTTGGAGTCTGCCACTACTCAGATGGCGGAGGGGGGAAAAGAGTTGTTGGATAAAACCATTGCTTTGGCAAACAGGGCAAGGGAGGAAATAGGAGATTTTGATGAGTTGCAGGTGCTTGATGTTCAACAGGCTACTCCTAGTTTTGATGATTTGGATATTACCAGACTGACTGTTAATGTGAGTGGATTGGGATTGACGGGTTATTTGGCGGATGAAATATTACACGAACAATTGGCGGTTACTTGTGAATTACCTTCTTTGAAAAATTTAACTTTTATTGTTTCTATGGGAAATGATGATGGTGATGTGGATTTATTGATAAGTGGATTACAAAAATTAGCTGATTATCGGCACAAAGAAACTCCACAGTGTTTTGACTATGGTTGTTTTAATTTTCAGTCTCGATTTGCCATTTCTCCTCGTAAGGCATATTGGGGACAGAAAAAAATTGTTCCTTGGCAAGATAGTTTGAATCAAATTAGTGCTGATACGATTTCAGCTTATCCTCCCGGTATTCCTATTCTGATGGCAGGGGAAATTATTACCAATGAAGCCTTGCAATATTTAAAAGAGGTTGTTTCTTTGGGGGCTATAATTACAGGGGCGATGGATGGTAAATTAAAAACAATTAGAGTAGTAGATTGTTAGATTTTCCCCAGAGTAATATAAAAAAATCATAGCAAGTTCGATTAATCAGTTATGAAAAAGATTCCTGTTTTGCCCCCTAAATCCCCCAATTCTGGGGGACTTTCATTGTAACAATTTATCCGAACTTAATTTTCTTGGGCTAACCTTTCTTTATCTTGACGACGTTTTTTGGCGTACAATTGAATACTAGCAGCCATTAAAATCACTAGAGCCGCAATTAACCAAGTGGTTAAATCAAGGGGTAAATTATTTTTAAATATAGCCAATAAAACAATTACTAACAAAAGAATGGTAGGCGCTTCATTAAAGGCTCTAAATTGTTGTCCAGTCCAAGAATTTTCTTTTTTTGCTAACTTCTTCATAATTCGTCCACACCAAAAGTGATAGATGAGGAGTAAGCCCACAAACAAAAATTTGGCGTGTAACCATCCCGATTTTAACACCTCTGGCTCAGTGGAAATTAAACCTACCGCCATGGCTACCGTCAAAATCATTCCGGGGGTGGTAATGATGTTATAAAGACGCTTTTCCATTATCTCATATTGCTTAGTCAAAATGGTTTGTGCAGGTTCGCTTTCTTGTCTTGCCTCTGCATGATAAACAAACAAACGCACCATATAAAATAGTCCTGCAAACCAAACCACAATTCCAATAATATGAAATGCTTTGTACCAATAATATGCCATAGTTGTTTCTTAAAATTTGTTTTGAATTAAGGAAATATTACCATTGCCCATTGCCCATTGCCCATTGCCTTTACTATCAATTGTTTAAAACCACTCATCATCATCCCAATCATTCTCATAGGGAATATCACGCTTACGGGGTGAACGATAATTGGTATCTTCGGGGTAATCATCATAACCCCTACGGCTAGGGGGTTGAGAAGGGCGTGAGGGGGGGCGACGACTAGGAGGGGAAGACAATCCACTACCATAATCATAGTCGTTTACACTGTTACCATAACCACGGTCATAACCCGATGACATTCTACCGCCATAGAGACTCGAATCGGTGGGGCGATAAATATTTCTCGAATCCCGAGGATTATATAATTCATCTTCATCATCACCAATAAAGGTTTTTTTGATCGATTCAAAGAAGCCTTCCTCTTCGTCATTGTATTGCAGTCTCACCTCTCGGTTTAACTCATATAATACATCTTGTAAGTCTGCTTGGGTACGGTCTAATTTGCGATCGTCATTTTGTTCTAAACTATCAAGAATTTCCCGACACAAAGATTCAATATCCCGACGATAAGGATTAGTAAACTGACTACCAAAGTCGAGAGTAACTTCCCGTAACCGTCTTTGGGCTTGGTCTGTCAAAGCCTTAGCCCGATTACGTTTTTCCACCCTTTCTCTTCTTTCTCTATCTTCTCGGGCAAATTCTTCTGCTTCTTGCATCATGCGAGTAACTTCTATCTGGGAAAGGGTTGAAGCTCCCTGAATGACTACGCTTTGCTCTCTACCTGTGGTTTTATCCCTTGCCATAACTTGCAGGATACCATTGGCATCAATATCGAAGGCAACTTGTATTTGAGGCACTCCCCTAGGGGCTGGGGGGATACCTGTTAATTTGAAACGTCCAAGGGATTTGTTATCCTCTGCCATTTCCCTTTCTCCTTGTACGACGTGGATTTCTACGGAGGTTTGATTGTTTTCGGAGGTGGAAAAAACATCGGAACGTCTTACGGGGATGGTAGTATTACGGGGTAATAGTTTTTTGGTGACACCGCCAATGGTTTCCACACCGATGGATAGGGGGGTGACATCAAGGAGGAGGATGTCTTTGACTTCTCCACCCAAAATTCCTGCTTGAACCGCTGCCCCGACGGCGACAACCTCATCAGGGTTAACATTTTGATTGGGTTCGATGTCAATGAAGCTACGCACCAATTCTTGTACCATGGGAATACGGGTTGAGCCTCCCACCAATACCACTTCATCGATTTGAATAGGGCTTAATCCTGCGTCTTTGAGGGCGCGTTGGATGGGGCGCCGTAGGCGAGATACTAATTCTCCGCAAATTTCTTCAAATTTGGCTCTGCTGAGGGTGGTTTCGATGTGTTTGGGGCCGTCTTCGGTGGCGGTGATAAATGGTAAGTTAATCTCGGTATTACTTACCCCTGATAGTTCTATTTTGGCTTTTTCAGCGGCTTCGGTTAGTCTTTGGAGTGAGGTGCGATCGCGCCTTAAATCAACTCCTTCCTCCTCTAAAAATTGATCTGCCAAATAATTAACAATCTTATTATCAAAATCATTACCCCCCAATTGGGTATCTCCACTGGTGGCGCGCACCTCTAATACCCCATCCCCCACTTCTAGGATAGAAACATCAAAAGTCCCCCCTCCCAAGTCGAACACAAGTACCTTTTCACTACGTTTTTTCTCTAAACCATAGGCAAGGGAAGCCGCCGTAGGTTCATTAACAATCCTTAGTACATCTAATCCTGCAATCTTCCCAGCATCTTTTGTGGCTTGACGTTGAGCATCATTAAAATAAGCAGGTACAGTAATTACAGCCCCCGTAACTTCTTCCCCTAAATATCTTTCCGCTTCCTCCGCTAATTTACGCAAAATCATCGCCGAAACTTCTTCGGGGGCAAATTCTTTCCTGATGCGAGGACAACGGATTTTGATATTATCAATCTCATCTCGACGAATGGTGTAGGGTACTCGTTTTGATTGCTCCGTTAATTCTCCATATTGGCGCCCCATAAATCGCTTAATACCATAATAGGTATTTTGAGGGTTTAACACCGCTTGGCGCCGGGCCATCTGTCCCACAACTAACTCTCCATCTTTGTTAAATCCGACGACGGAAGGAGTGGTGCGACTACCCTCAGAATTAGGAATTACTAACGGTTTACCACCTTCCATTACAGCTACTACTGAGTTTGTTGTTCCTAAGTCTATACCAACGACTCTTCCCATTGTTGATTTTTTCTCCAGTTGTGATTCTCGCTATTTGCCCTGGGGGCGCTGACTAAATTAATGTGATTTAAACTATATCAGTTTAATCTTTATTTTTAACGGTTTATTATACTGTAGCATTTACAAGGAAACCGAACAGAGATGGAAAATGTAACCGTCGGCAAAATTGCAAATTAACCTTTTAATCTATGTTTTACCACTTCTAAACAATGGTTGAAGGTAGGCATTCTGAAAATATAAGCCCACTTGCGAATGATACTGGCTATAAAACCAGTCATGGTAATACCTGCCACACTAATAATATCATTGTTAATTCCCACTGTCATCATATCTCCTAGGTGACGATAGGAGAAAAGTTTTAATTTTTTGTGTTGCGATAATGCCATGATATTGTGGGCTAAAATATGGCTTCCTTGAAAAGCGGCTTGAGCCTTTGCAGGAACTTTTTTCCCCTGTTTATCTATCAGTGATACTAAATCACCAATGGCAAAAACATTTTCAAAATTCCATAATTGAAATGTCGGTTTAGTTAATATTTTTCCTTGTTCATCTTGAGATAAATTTAATTGATTAATCCATTTTGGGGTCATATTTCCCACTGTCCAGAGAGTTAAGTTAAAATCAATTTCATAGTCTTGATTTAGGTGATCTGTAAAATGAATTTTATGCTCTTCTACCTTATTGATAGTAGTCTCTAAATAAATTTGAATATTTCTTTTAATCAGAGATTTTGTCGCATATTGTTGCATTCCTCGGGGAAAATTTTTTAATATTTCTATTCCTCTATCAATGAGAATTACTTGAGCTTTATCTTTTAATTTATCAGTAATTTTTCCTGCTATTTCTACTCCATTCGCCCCTGCACCAACAACGGTTACATTAAATTTATTTTGAGGAATATTTGCTAATTTTTCCATGGTATGTTCTAACCTAAAAACATCTTTTAAGGTTTTAAAAGAATGGGCATATTCCTTTGCTCCTTCCACTGCAAAATAAGATTTTTGTCCAACGGCTAAAACCAGATAATCATAGTTGATACTGTCTTGATCTTCATAAAATATTTGTTGATTGTCAAAGTCTATATTAATAACTTTCTTATTAATAAAAGTAATTGCTGTTTTTCTTAGTAGTAAATCAAAGCTAGGGGCAATTTCCCAGTGAGTGATTTCTTCTGTGATGGCTTCGTATAGTAAGGGAGTAAATAAGAAATGTGAATTTTGATCAATTAAAATAATTTCCAATGATCTTTTTTTGTCTAATTTGTTTAGTTCAATGGCCGTATATAATCCGCCAAAACCACCTCCTATAATACATACTCGATGACGTTTTTTGCTATTCATAATAAGTAGTTATTTAACATTTATTATTAATAATTAATTATTTTGATCGACTGAGGTTAAAATATACCTAATTTAGTTATGTTAGTTTATTTATGAATAAAGCAATAGAAATAAATACTTTAATTGATTTACTTGAGCTGAGGGCTAAAAATCAACCAGAGAAGATAGGATATACTTTTTTGATTGATGGAAAAAGAGAATCTGAGCCTTTAACTTATAGTATGTTATATCGTCAGGCAAGGGCGATCGCATTTACCATTCAAAAAAACAATTGGCAAGGAGAAAGAGCCTTATTATTATATCCCCAAGGATTAGAAGTAGTTAGCGCTTTCTGTGGCTGTTTATTAGGGGATGTCATTGCCATTCCTGTGCCTCCCCCAGAATCAGGGAGATTAAAACGAACTTTACCCCGTCTTAGAGCCATTGTCAAAGATGCAAAAGCCTCCCTTATCTTCACCAATCAAAAAATATTGGAACTCATAGAAGGGGTAGCCGATGAGTTTCCCGAATTTCAGGAGATGAACATCGTTGATATTGAAAAAATTGACTTAGATTCGGCGGATACGTGGCAAAAACCTGATATTACTCCCGATACCATTGCTTACCTACAATATACCTCTGGTTCTACTGCCACTCCTAAAGGGGTAATGCTCACCCATCATAATTTAATCCACCATTGTCGTTACTTACAAAGGGCTTGTGGTTATGATGAAAACAGTATTAGTTTAACTTGGATGCCCTATTTCCATGATTATGGCTTAGTGGAGGGTTTGATGACTCCTTTATATAATGGTCATCGTTGTTATATTATGTCTCCTTTCTCTTTTATTAAACGCCCCCTACAGTGGTTGAAAAATATCAGTAAATATGGCGTTACCCATTCCCAAGCCCCTAACTTTGCCTATGATTTATGTTGTAAAAAGGTTAAAGATTCTCAGGTAGGGGATTTGGATTTGAGTAAGTGGGAGGCGGCAGGAAATGCTGCTGAACCCATTAACCCAGAAGTTATGTTAAAGTTTGCTGACAAATTCGCTTCTGGGGGTTTTCGTTGGGAAACCTTTGCCCCTGCCTACGGCTTGGCGGAATATACCCTACTGGTTTCCACTAAGGCCAAGGGTACAAAACCTGTTTTTTGTGCGGTGGATACCGCTAGTTTGGAACAAAATAAGGTGGTGGTTAAGGATGCCGATGGTGAAGGGGTGAGAATTTTGCCCAGTTGTGGTAGGTTGGTATGTGAGACTGAAGTTGCGATCGCCCATCCAAATAGTTTAACCCGTTGTGCCGATGATGAAGTGGGGGAAATCTGGGTAAAAGATCCTAGTGTAGCTCAGGGTTACTGGCAAAGGGAGGAGGAGAGTAATCATACATTTCGAGCCTATCTCCAAGATAGTCAAGAAGGGGCTTTTTTGCGCACAGGGGATTTAGGGTTTATGTACGATGGCGAATTATATATTAATGGTCGGATGAAGGATTTGATCATTATTCGTGGTACGAACCATTATCCCCAAGATATAGAATGGACGGTACAAAGTTTAAATCCTGCCCTGCGTTCGGATTATGGGGCGGCTTTTTCTGTGGAGGTAGCAGGGGAAGAAAAATTAGTAGTCGTCCAAGAAATAGAGCGTAAAGCTGATATAGATAATCCTGAGCAGTTAATTGCTGATATTCGTCAAATCATCGCCGAAGATCATGAATTACAGGTTTATGGGGTCGTTTTAGCAAAATCTGGCACTATTACGAAAACCGCTAGTGGCAAGATTCAACGCTCTGTATGTAAGCAAAAATTCTTACGTGGAGAGATAAATGCGATCGCCTCTTGGGTTGAAAAGTAAAAAAAATTAATAGAATTATCAAAAAACTTCATCAAAACTTCACAAAAACATAGGGATTTTTTCTGAAAATCGGACTTAAAATATAGTCTAATAGCTCATATTTTTCTAAACTCTCGAAAAACCTTTCCTGATGATTGTTATCAATGCAACGATACTTCTAAATATCAAAATTAGTATTTCGATTTATCTTGCTATTATGATAATTACTTAAGTATCATCTAAAAAGCAACAGAAAATTGAATATAATTCTTTATAAACCGATCAAAAATCAGATTCTTTCTTAACCGATGGAATTGAGATAGCCATTATTCAAGTAAACAAAATCTGAATTATGAACCCTTTGCCACAATATCATACTCCAGAAAAGCTAGAACAGGATTTGGGTAATCCTATCCACGGAGATAGTTTGATGTCCTATGAGAAAGTAATTCAAATCGATGAAAGTGAGCAATTTCCCCATCAAGAAATTGACTGGCTCTATCAATGGAATTTACAAGATTACTACATCCCCGAAAACTGTGGCGGTAAATTTACCTCCTTTGAAGAATTTATTGCCATCGTCAGGGTTTTATCAAGAAGAGATCAAACTATCGGTATCGCTTTTACAACCCTATTCTGGTCATTTATAACTTGGATGGCAGGAACTCAAGAGCAAAAAGATCGACTCTCGGAGTATATTAGAAACGAGCATGGGGCGATGTGTTTGGGGTACTCCGAAAAAGATCATGGAGCCGATTTGGTAGGGGGTGAATTGACTGCCACCAAGGTGGATGGGGGTTATGTCCTCAACGGTGAAAAATGGCCCATTAATAGGGCAACCATTTCTGGGATGTCCTATATTTTGGCAAAAACTGCCGATGATAATGGGGGTAGGTGTTTATCTCTGTTTATGGTGGAAAAGAGTAAGATTAATTCGGAAAATTACTATAATCTACCGAAAATTTTAACCCATGGTATTCGAGCATCGGATATGAGTGGTATCGGTTTTAAAGATTGTTTTGTTCCCGATTCCATGCTTATCGGCAAAGAAGGAGAAGGGTTAGAAATCGCCCTCAAAGGCTTTCAAATTACCCGCACCCTTTGCTCTGGTTTTTCCCATGGGGCGGCGGACACAGCCCTAAGAACCACCCTAAAATTTGCTCTCCATCGTCGGGTATATGAAGAAAGGGTATTTGATTTACCCCAACCTCGTAAGGTTTTGAGCGATGCTTTTTTGGATATTCTCATCTGTGATTGTGAAACCATTGCTTCTTGTCGTGGTTTTCATGTAGTACCCGAACAGTTTAGCGTTTGGTCTGCGGTGGTCAAATATTTTGTCACTACTCAGCTAGAAACCATGATCAACAATATCTCTGCGGTATTGGGTTCTCGTTTTTATATGCGCGAAGAGCATGATTCTGGTATCTTTCAAAAGGTATTACGGGATAATGCCATTATTAGTGTTTTTGATGGCAGTACGGTGGTTAATTTACACGCCCTGATTTTACAGTTTCGACAAATTACTAAAACTCGTCAAAGACTGAATGAAAAACGTTTAAGGGCGATCGAAGAAAATCTGAAAACCATATTTTCTCTTGATCTAAAACCACCGACACTACAGTTGGATCAACTAGCATTATTTGGTAAGGGGGCAGATCATGTATTACAAGGATTAGAGATTGGCCTACAAAAATTAGCTGATTTACAAAATACTTACGAAGTAGAACCTGCGGTTTTGAAAGAATTAATTAGATTGGGTGATATAGTGTTGCTGGAATTGAATAATCATGACCAGACCATCAGTCAATCCAATTTTGAGTATGGACATCATCAATCTCCAGAAACCTTTGAACTAGCCAAAAAATATTGCACATTACATACAGCAACAAGCTGTTTATTTATGTGGTTATATAATCGAGAAAATTTAGGGGAATTTTTCGCAAAAGGTGAATGGTTAGTTTTAGCATTAAATCGTCTTCTTTATGCTATCCGCTCAATTCCTTATAACATTTATGAAGAATATGAGAACAATTTGAGTAAAGAAATGGTTACACTATACAAAACAGAAAAAGTGTTTTCTATAGTACCTTTTCAGTTAGCAAAAAACTAAAAAATAATAATATCAACTATATAATGAGGATTTAAAAAAATGACTAATTCCCAAATTAAAATTGTACAAAATTGGCTTATTGATCAATTATCAGAACAGTTGTCACTAGATCCTGAAAATATTAGTGTAAATGAGTCTTTGACCCGTTATGGTTTGGATTCTATTGATGCGGTAACAATGGTAGGAGACTTAGAAGATTGGTTAGATTTGGAGTTACCTTCCACTTTATTTTGGGATTATCCTACCATCGCTCAGTCATCTGCTTATTTAGTAGAAAATTTTGACTTAGAAAATATTTCTCTCACAGCAAATGAAACTCCTGTAACACCAGCAAAATCGGCAGAACCAGTCTTGGCTGGGGAGAAAAAGTCAGGATTATTTGGTCGCTTAATGGGTCGTTAATTCACTTTTTTATTATTTAATATTGATAAATAATTCAAAATAAAGCCTTGAACTATTCAGAATTTTCCTTTTGGTGGATTTTTATCCTTTTTAGCATTCCTTTTTTTGGGGTTCGTTATCTTGCTCAAAGAATGAACCTCTGGAGGGGCTTTTTTGACAGTTTAGGGATTGTTTCTCTTTCTTTATTGCTGTTTTATAATGCTAGTCGTTCTAGTTTTGTTGTTTTTGTTATTGAGATAATTGTTAACTACGTTTTAGTGCAATTTATGCTCAAAAAAGAAGGCAATCAAGCTAAGTTAATTGCTGGTTTTATTATTGTTTTTGATATTGCAATTTTAGCCTATTTTAAGTATTTGACCTTTTTTGTGGAGGATGTTATTGGCTTATTTGTCAGTGTACCTGACAATTGGCAAAGTGCTTCTCCTATCCCCATCAGAAATCAAATTCCCCCTGGGGTTTCTTTTTATACTTTCCAGATGATCGCTTTTGTAGTCGATTCTCTCAAAGCAAAGAAAAAAAGTGCGATCGCATTTTTGGACTATGTTAACTTTATCGCCTTTTTCCCCCAAATTGTAGCCGGCCCCATTGAACGACGAGTGGACTTACTACCCCAAATCAGTAACTTCCGTTTTAAATTTACTGCCGAAAACTTTGAAATGGGATTTCGCTGGATTTCCTTGGGTGCTTTTATGAAATTTGTCTTAGCTGATAATATTGCGCCCTACATTGATTTAAGTAACAGTGCCAACCCTTGGATAATCTGGTTTTTTGCCTTCCTTTTCACCCTCAGAATTTATTTTGACTTTGCAGGTTATAGCTTCGTCGCATTAGGTATTGCCAAAATTTTGGGTATCAGATTAACAGTTAATTTCCTTGCACCATATACATCCCAGAGTATTAACGAATTTTGGCGTAGATGGCACGTTACCCTCAGTACATGGTTTAGAGACTATGTCTTTATTCCCCTGATGGGTTCTCAAAAACAATTTGCTCCCCTATTCTTGTTCATCACCTTCACCCTCTCAGGATTTTGGCATGGGGCGGCATGGAATTTTATTATTTGGGGTGCTTACCATGGCAGTTTATTACTAATACTGCGTTATTTGGGCAGACCATTTCAAAAATTTAGTAATAAATACTTTAAGAGATCTGAATTTGTAAGTTGGGCTTTAACTTTTTCTTCAGTGGTTTTAGGATGTCTATTTTTTATGGAAACCGATACCAGAAGATTGTTAACCAAATTAAAAACCATTGCCCTGCCCTGGAATTATACCCCCAGTAATTTAATTGACTGGTTACAGTCTTATAACGTTAATGAAGGATGGACTCTGATTTTTATATTATTTTTATCTTTAACAGTTCTATTATTAGAATTTATGGCAATTTGGCGTAAAAAATTTGAATACGAATTATTATTATCACCTTGGATTGCTAGAGGTTTATTGGGTTTAACTATTCTTTTAGCCGCAAATCAGCCTTCGGAGTTTATTTATTTTGCATTTTAACAACCATGAAAAGATAAATACGTTTAATTGTTATTTACAAAACAAAAAAAATATTTAGCTAGAGACAAAATAATTCTTGAGAGTCTTATCTCTAAGCTATATTAAAAAATAAAGTTTTTTCTGGTTTTGATTTTCCAGTTTTAATAAAATTAAGAGTCATGAATAAAAATAATACTTTTATTTCTTTATTGCTTATCTTAGCACTAGCCATTTTTTTAAGAATTTTTTTGCTAGCATCCATTCCAGGTGGTTTTTCTTGTGATGAAGCGGCGAACGCTTACGAATCTTATTCAATTGCCGAAACTTTACGAGATAGATACGGTAAATTTTTGCCCATGTTTATTAACCCTCTGAAAAATGATGCGAAAGAGGCTTTATATTTCTATTTAATGATACCATTTATTAAAATTTTGGGTCTTAACGAATTCGCAACGAGACTTCCATCTGTTTTACTTGGAGTATTAACTGTTTTAACAGTTTATTTCCTTGCAAAGGAAATGCTCAATAAAAAAACTGGATTAATTGCAGCCCTACTTTTATCTATCAGTCCATGGCACATACACTTTAATCGAATTGCCTTTAGGCTTAATTTACTACCTTTACTATTTTGCTTAGGAGTTTTATTTTTCGTTAAAAGCTTTAAACAACCCAAATATCTCCCTTTAAGCAGTTTTGTGTTTGCATTAAGTCTATACACGTACAATTCTGCTAGAGTTTTTGTACCACTTTTTTTACTTTGTTTAACCACTATTTTTTGGAAACACTTATGGCAACATAAAAAAGAGACCACTCTTTCTTTAATCTTATTCTTATTTATTTTTATACCTTTATTAAAGTTTTGGATTTCTCCAGAAGGGATGGTCAGAGCCAGAGGAACTGGTATAGAAAATAATTCTTTTGTAATTTTAAAAAATTACTTTTCACATTTTAATCCTAATTTTTTATTTTTCAACGGAAAATCAGTAATCACAGAAAATCCATCTCAAATGGGTGAACTTTATTTATTTGAAATAATAACAGTTCCTTTAGGGATTCTAAAATTGCTTCGAGATAATGTGAAAACAAAAATGATCTTACTACCTTGGCTGTTGTTATATCCTATCCCGGCAATTTTTGTTGGTTCAGAAAGTCCTCAACGCTCAATAATAGGAGTTTCTTTGTTTGCAATAATTTCAGCCATTGGTATTGCCTACTTAATAGATAATTGGAGTTATAAAAGACAAACAATAGCTTTAGCTACTGGACTTATTGTAATGAGCAATGTGACATTTTTTTCTTATAAATATTTTGTCAACTATCCACCTGAAGCCGCAAAGCTATGGAATTATGGACTCAAGGAAGCAATTGACTTTTCCAAAAAAAGTTCTTATGGTGGTTTTGTGCTGAGTAGTGATACTAATAGTGGTTGTTATGCCATACATGATTTTATCTCTCAGATTCCTTTTTACACCCAATATTCTCCACAAAAATATCAACAATCTCCCATTCCTCCCTGGGTTAGAGATTCCAAGGACAAAGTTTATTCTCTCGGTAATTATCATCTTATGTCTATATCTAAACAGGACATTTTAATTACAGAATACCTCTATATTCTTCGTCCAGAAGAGATCGTAACACTTGAATCGAAAGGGTACAATTGGAAAGAAATTTATACAGTTATAGATTCTCAAGGTATAGAATATTTTAAATTAGTTGAAATTTCTATCTAAACTATGAAACAACTTAAATGCTTCGGAGTTATATTGATCGTAATAGCCATACTATTCGGATTTTTTACAAGAATAGTGGCCGTTTTTCAATATGTTACTTTTGACATAGGGCCAGATCCAGATCAAATTAGAGATGCTTTTGTAGTCATGGGAATTTGGGATGGAGAGTTTCCTTTATTAGGTCCACGGGCTTATGGATTAGGTCTTGGAGGCCATTATCTTTTACCCTTATATTATTACCTCTTTTTTCCCTTTACTATCTTCGGAGGAGACCCTGTTTTTCAAGCATTTCCTAATGCTTTATTTTCATTTTTATCTATTCCATTATTCATATTTTTAGTTTATAAACTTTTAGAAAATATAGATAATTCTCAAAGAGTTTTTTTTAGTGGATTAGCAGGATTTTGGTATAGTTTTCTGTTTGGAGATATTTTTATTAGCAATTTTCAGTGGAATCCGAGTTCAATTCCTTTTTTCTTTTTTTCTTTTGTACTTTTATATGACTTACAAATGAAAAATGAATTTTCTTGGAGTATAAAATGTTTTTTATGGGCTTTAAATGGTATTGTATTCGCTATTCTACTTAGTTTACATACCTCCACATTGTTTGTAATGCCTATTGTTTTTATTATCAGCATAATTTTATATCTATTTAAAATACATAAAGAAACAAGAGAAATAAAATTATTTTTATTACCAATAGTAAGCTGTTTATCTACTTTTATATCTTTAATTCCTTATTGGAAAATGGAATTAGCAACGGGATTTCGCAATAGCAAAGCTATTTTACAAACAATTCGCTCTGGATCTAGTTCTACAGATGTATCATTTGTTGGTTATGTATCAGAAAAAATTTATAATCTAGTAATGAATTATGTCAATATAATGCGTCAGGCTTATTTTTGGAATTCATCCATACTATATTTATTAATATCTATAAGTTTTCTTTGTTTAATTACTTATTTCGGTATTGTCAAATTTAAAGGGAATCAATATATTTGGTATATTATGATTGCTAGTTTAGGAATATTTTTAATTGCAGCAGCAAATATCGATGCAGATCAATCAGTCTTTTATTATAAAATATTGGTCTTATCTATCCCAATTATTTTTGCAGTTATAACTTTAGCCTACACTAATTTTCGTTTAAAATTTAAGTTATTTATCTATGGTTTTACCTCCATAGTATTAATATTATCTATGATTAATAACTTAATTTATAATTATAATTTTATGATAGCTAAATATGGTAATAATCGTTTATTAAATACTAAAGAAATAGCTGAAATTGTAGATATAATTCCTTCCAATTCAAGTATATGCGATCCCAGAATTGCCAGAAGGAGAGAGACAAGGAATAAGTATAATTATATTAATACTTATGTTGTAGAAAATGACATTGAAATTATAGATGTTTGTGCATCTGGTAACTATGTAATACATCCCAAAAGATTTTTAAACATTGAAAGTAATTTTTTGAACGACACTAACTATGAAGAGACATATTTTGTAGAACCTTCCTATGAAGGAAATTTGAAACTATGGCCTATTTTAACTGTATCTGAATATCCAAGTATTGAAAGATCCTCAAGCCTTTTTTTAGAGACAGAAACAGCTTATGTTTATATTCTTGAATAAAAATGTTAAATCAGGAGTTTAATAATTATGAAACGTTCTCATTTATGGACTTGGGCATTAGTAGTAACAGGGTTATGGTCAGTAGGATTTATTTACAATGTTTATCTTAGTGGTTATGCTAGTTGGCTTAGAACAATGTATGTAGTTAAATCAAGATTAGTAGAAGAAATAGATGAACCTCAAATTATTGTTGCTGGAGGTTCTGGGGTTCAGTATACGATCAACTCAGACGTAATGGCAGAATCTTTGGGTATGCCTGTGGTTAATTTTGGTCTGAATGGAGGTATTGGTTTAGATTTACTTTTAACTACTATGTTAGAAAAAGTTAGACCTGGAGATATTATGTTAGTAATTCCAGAGTATTCTTTTCTTTTGAATGATGAGGGTACAGATACACTTTCTCCCACTTTTGGGATTGTAATTGGTCGTCCGGGTTTAGGGGGAATTCCGATCAAAGAAGTATTAGAAACCACTGTAACTTTGGGAATACCGTCTGTACGTCCTTTAATAAAAACAACTCAAGACATCGTGACAGAGGGAAGACTTGACTATTATGGAGATCCTTTAACCTCCAGAGGAGATGCTACTATTGAGTTGCCTCGTAATTCTGCATGGTGGAAAATGCCCATTCGTTCTTCGATTTCCCAACATTCTATTAACAGTTTACGTCAGTTTAAAAAAGATATAGAAGCAAGGGGGGGAACGTTGGTATTCTCTTTACCAGTGGTATATGGTAGTGATGATCAAGATACTATTGCCAATATTCAAAAAACAGCAGATGCTTTGTCGGAGATTGCTCCGACTCTCTACGATAAGGAAACTCTAAATATTTATGACAATTCTGATTTATTTGCAGATACCCATTATCATTTAAAAATATCGGAGAGAACTGTTCGCTCTGAGCAGCTAGTGAGAGAACTTCAAATGGCGTTGCCCCAGTTTTCTGTGGCTTCCCATGATGTAGAGGGTAAATAGTATGTTAATAATTTGTCATTTATATAAAAAATAAAAAACAAATAGGGGCATGGTAACTCAGAAAAACTTGAAGAAATGGGGTTGGCTAAATAGTTTAAGTAAACGGTATGGCTTGGACATAAGATCCCTTGCATTATTGAGAATGGGATTGGGATTGGTAATTCTTGCTGATTTATTTCTAAGATTTCCAGATCTTTCGAGTCATTATAGTGATCAGGGGGTATTACCACGTACTGCTCTAATTGAAAGTTTGGATCCTTGGTATTGGTCAATACATCTTTTGAGTGGACAGCCTTTTGTACAAGGATTATTGTTTCTAGCTGGTGCTATTTTTGGGTTAGCTATGGTAGTGGGTTATCGAACCCGTTTAGCAACGATCGCCTCTTGGGCTTTAATGGTATCTCTTCACCACCGCAATCCAGCCTTATTATTTGCTGCGGATTCTGTATTACGTACAGTTTTGTTTTGGGCCATGTTTTTACCTTTGGGAGCGGCTTATTCGGTGGATATTGCCCTTAATCCAAAGGCTGATTCTGTGCCAAAAAGAATTTTTTCGGGGGCGGTAATTGCTTTTACTATTCAACAGTGTTTTATTTATATCATGTCGGCGGTGTTCAAAAGCACCAGTGATATTTGGTTTCCTGATTTAACGGCGGTATATTACACCCTTAATTTTGATCAATATGTTACTCCGCTAGGGGCTTGGTTACTTAATTTACCTTTAGTTGTTTTACAGTTTTTTACCCTAGTTACCTTGATATTGGAGTGGGTTGGTCCTTTATTTTTGTTCATGCCTGTTAAAACCAACTTTTTTCGCACTGCCACGGTAATCACGTTTATTTTGTTGCATGTTGGTTTTGGATTAACTCTCAATTTAGGTATATTTCCGTTTTTGAGTATTGTATCTTGGTTGGCTTTTATTCCGAGTTCGGTTTGGGAAGGATGGAAAAAAAGATTTTATGGTGAACCTCAAGCTGGTTTAAAAATCTATTATGATGCGGATTGTGGATTTTGTAAAAAAGTGGTTTATCTGCTCCGTGTCTTTTTATTGTTACCAGATACCCCTTTACAACCTGCCCAAAGTGATGTGTCGATTCAAGAAGATATGGAGCGATGGAATTCTTGGGTGGTAATGGATTGGCAGGGTAATCGATATTTTAAGTTTGAAGCCATTGTTTATGTGGTCAGTTTATCTCCTGTCTTTCGTATTTTTACTACTATTTTGGGCTTACCCATCATCATGAAGTTGGGTAAAAGATTTTATGAGGCGATCGCCAATAACCGTCAAACAGCAGGAATTTTAACTCGTCCTCTATTATTTAGAACATTTAGCGGAAAAACTCCTCTGTGGCAAAGTATCATCTCTATATTATTTTTAGGCTTAATTTTTGTTCTGAATTTAAGGGGATTTACCGATCATTGGTATTTCGTTGATCAAGATACCCCTACCCTCAGAGCTTTACGTAGAGTCACCCGTAGTCGTAGTTTACAACGTATTGACTGGATTGGTTATTTACTACGTTTAGACCAAAATGGTTGGGGAATCTTTGCCCCTTCTCCCCCTCGTGATGATGGATGGCACGTCATTGTAGGTGTCTTGGCAGACGGTAGGGAAGTTAATTTATTACACCCTGATCAACCCATTAGTTTCGATAAACCGACATTGGGCGATCGCCAAAGACTTTATGGCAATATGCAATGGCGAACCTATTACATTAATCTAAATCGTAATATTGGAAATCAACTATATCCTTACTTTGGCGAATATCTTTGTCGACAATGGCAACAACAATATGGGGATAGTCGACCTTTAGAACAGATTAACTTTTATTTTATGGAAGAAAGAACAGTAGATCCCGGAGAAACCATCGAAGTCAATCAACAACTTCAATTTCAGTTTCAGTGTCAATAATTAATTAAAAATGTGATGAAAACAGTTATTATTAATGCTCATGTTGTTGATTCCAGAAATATTGGTGATTTAGCATCATCACCACTACATTATTTCAAATTTAACTATCCCGTAGAAACCCTTGATATTAGGTCAATTGATCCAAATTTTACTGAGCCAAAAAGTGGCTTTGGTGGTTCTATTACCCTTGAAGAAATTAAACAAAATGCAGGAAAAGTTAAATATCATCTGATTGTGGGTGGAGGTGGACTTCTTTTTAACCCTTTTTTAGGTAGTTTTAAAGCCATGGAAAATTTAAAATCTCTTTTCAACGGTAATTGGGTTAGTTGGGGAGTAGGACAGCAAATATACTCGGCTGGTGGTAAAAATGGACAAACTTTATTAGAAAATTTAGAACAAGATAAAAATAAATTTGATTATCTATCTTATTTAAAATATTTTGATTTAATTGGTATTCGAGATACAGGGTTTAATTATGATTGGTTGCCTTGTGCTAGTTGTATGCACCCGGCATTTGACCGTAAAAGGGAAATAAAACACGATGTTGTGGTTTTTTCCCATCGTAAATATCAGGTAAAGATAGGTAATTTACCTCGTATGACCCATGATACTCAAAATTTGGAACAGGTTTTAGATTTTTTAGGTTCTGGAGAAACCATTATTACAAGTTCTTATCATGGTGCTTATTGGGGTACTTTATTAGGTAGGAAAGTAATTGCTTTTCCCTTCAGTACGAAATTTGTCACTTTAAAACATTCTCCATATTTATATTCCGTTGTTCGATGGAAAAAATCAGGGATAAAATTTAGACCTTTTAAAACTACTTTTTTAAATAAGATTAATTTAGAATTTAGGTATGGTAATTATCTTTTTTGTTCTACGGATAACTGGGAAGATTTAATCAATGAATGTCCTACTTATCCTCATATATTAGACGAATATCGTCAAGCAAATCGTACTTTTTATAAAAAAACTTTAGAACTTTTTGGTAATACAAATTAATTAATAAAAATATCCAGATTTAACAGTAGTTTGATTTTTTTCTGAGTCATAATCCAATAAATATTCCCTAGCGATTACATTTTGTTGATGCAATTGCTTTAATTCTGGTTCTCCGATTTCTGTGTCGGTGGATAATAAGACTACTTGATGGGATGCCGTGGGAAAATAGCGTTCTAATAAATTGTGACGATGGCTAGAATCTAGTCTTCCTAGGGGTGTATCAATGACAATGGGGAGTTGTCTTCCTGATACCCTCGCTAATCCCCATAAAAGGGCGATCGCCAATAACTGTTTTTCTCCAGCGGATAGTCTATTTTTAGTAATTAAATTACCTAAATCATCGTATAAATTAAGGGCAAAATTATCAGTATTGATCACTACTTTAGCCACAAAATTAGACTTATGTAAAAGATAACGAAAACAGCTTGTTACTTCATTTTCTAACTTATTTAACTTTCTGAGGGTCAATTTTTCCTTAAAAAGTTTGAGGGTTTTTTCTACCCTTGGCATTGAATTTAGCAAATGATCACCCTGTAAATCCTCTATTTTGCGATCGCTATATTGCCCCAATTCTTTTAACTTGGATTTTATATCCCGTTCAACGGCTTCCAATTTTTTTTGTAATCTTGTCAACTCCGCTTTCGCATCCACAACCACCTGCTCTTTTTCATGATAATCCTCCTCCAATCTTTGATAAGTTTTCGGAGCATCCACATTAACAGACATTACCTCCGCATTGATCAATTCCTGTTCGAGGACTGCCAACTGCTCAACATATTCTAGGGTTTGTTTTTGCTCATGGGGCAGGGAATAAGAAAGAATATTATCCAAATAATTTAACTCCTTTTCCTCCCCCTGTAGATAAAGGGAAATATCTTTTACCTCATCCCACAAACTATTATTTTCTATCTGTAAAAAATCACCAATCTTTTGATAATCATCCTCACTGACAGATAAATCACCTAAATAATCCAACAATTTTTTATCCTTCTGATCCAAAATATCATAAGCACTTTTGATCTTATTCACCCTTTGTTCCTTGATCAATTGATTTTTAATAATCAGTAGTTGATTTTGAATCAATCCTAAAGGTAAATATTGAGCAAAGAAAACCCTTAATTTATCTCGAACCGCACTTATTTCTTTATTTAAATAATCAATCTTTTGTTTTAATTGATATTTTCTTTCGGCAATTTTTCCTCCCTCAATACGCAAACTTTCGGAAGCTAGACGGTATTTTTTTTGACCAGATTTTAATGTCTTTTCGGCTTCCTTTAACTCCTCTATCACAATTGTTTTGTCCTTTTGTAAAACCTTTAAATCTTGTTCAAGATTAATTAAATCTTTTTGCTCTTTACTATTTTCTAAACTCTTCTTTTTACGACTAACCAAAATTTGTAAATCACCAGCCAATTTATCAGCCAATTCTAAGCCCAATAAAGAACGCATAGCACCAACTACCGAAGGATTAGGAATATCTTGTTCGGCTAACTCTTTCACTTGTTCTCCATCAAAAAGAAACAAATTAGAAATACCCAAAGGTAAAATATCCTCAACATATTCGTCCCAATTTTCTGTCCAATTAAGATCAGGAAATTCCCCCTCAAGAATAATCAAATTATCTTTACCATCTTTTACATTACTTTGCCAATGGCGAATTATTTTTAACTCAATCCATTGATCATTAATAATATGTTCAAAAGTTAGCTCTATTTTCGTTGTATCGGTAATTTTAGCACTACGATTAATAGATTCCAACAAAAAATCATTATAACTCAAGTTTTTACGGGTAGAACACTCTGCCCTACGTCCATACAAAGCTAATTTAATACTATCAATTAAAGTTGTTTTACCACCTCCATTCATACCACCAATTAAAATGATTGAAGCGTTATTTTGATCAGTTTGAGGAGTGAGATTAATAATATTTTTGCCTTGATAAGGTCCAAAATTTTCTAAAATTAACTCTTTAAAAATCATTATTGAGGAGTAATAAATAGGAAGGGTGGGCATTGCCCACCATATATTGCCGTTGATTTGTGGATCATGTCAATGACCATTTACCATTTAAGTAGGTTAAATTTCTCCATATCAATGGTGTCACGGTTACGATAAATAGCTAAAATAATCGCTAAACCTACGGCAGCTTCGGCTGCAGCAATGGTAATAACAAAAATAGCAAATACTTGCCCCCTAATATTATCGGGATCTAAGTAATTGGAAAAGCCCATCAAATTAAGATTAACGGAGTTGAGTAACAACTCAATGGACATTAACACTCGTACAGCGTTACGGCTGGTAATTAGTCCATAAATGCCAATACAAAATAAAGCGGCGGCTAATAATAAAAAGTATTGTAATTGTAATTCCATAATATTAGGTAATGTTGATGATTTTATTTATCGTCGGCGGAAACTAATTCCCTTGGTTGCTCGGGAAGGGTGAGGGAAGTGGTAAAACCATCGCTGGTTTTGGTGGCGGAGGGAATAAAGTCTCTTCTGGCAAGGATAATCGCCCCAACCATGGCAATAAGTAGTAACACGGAAGCAATTTCAAAGGGAAGCAAAAAGTCGCTAAAGAGGTGTTTTCCTAGTTCTATGCTGGTATTTTCGATTACTGAGGCGGAAATGGTGGATAAATCCCATGAGGTGGATAAAATCATGGTGCTAAGTAAGCCGAATAACCCAGCACAAACCACAGCGGTGGATACTTTGCGAATCCATCTACCTTTGATTTCGGCGAAGTTTTCGGTTTTGTTTACCAACATAATGGCAAATAAAATTAAAACGTTAATGGCACCGACATAGACGAGGATTTGGGCGGCGGCGACGAAGTCGGCATTTAGGAGTAGGTAAAATCCTGAAATACTTATAAAAACTCCTCCTAAAAGGAAGGCAGAATAAACGATGTTTTCTAATAAAACTACTCCTAGGGCTGAAACAATCATCATGGCCCCAAGAATGACAAAGGTAACGAACTGAACTCCTTGTGATATTTCCACTGTTTTTGATTTCTCCTTTTTTTATGGTTATGGCTCAAATTTTAGATTATCTTATGACTAATTTATTTTTTTTTGGATAATTCATGGGGTTCAGTGACTCCTTTGGGAAGGTATCCTAGTTCCTTGAGGGGTGTTACCATGGGATCTTCAGTGACTTTGGTGGGTAAGCGTCCTAGGGCTACATTGTCGTAGTTTAGTTCATGGCGATCATAGGCTGCCAGTTCATATTCTTCGGTCATGGAGAGGCAATTGGTGGGACAATATTCTACACAGTTACCGCAAAAGATACATACTCCGAAGTCGATGCTGTAGTGTTTTAGTTCTTTTTTCTTGACTTCTTTGTTAAATTCCCAATCGACTACGGGAAGATTGATGGGGCAGACACGCACACAGACTTCACAGGAGATACATTTATCAAATTCAAAGTGAATTCTGCCTCTGTATCTTTCGGAGGGGATAAGTTTTTCGTAGGGGTATTGTACGGTAACAGGGCGCCTTTTCATGTGGTCGAAGGTTACAGAGAATCCTTGTCCTATATATTTGGCGGCTTCTACACTTCCTTTGGCGTAATCGGTTACTTGTTTGAGAAATTTAAACATAGTCTGTTCAATAAGTGCTATTTGGGTCTATTTTATCAAAAAGGGAAGTCAGAAAACGGTATCTTTTTAAAATTAACCTCAGTTTGAGTTAAGTAAATGTTATCGCTCTCCTTAGTATTCGTAAATTGTTCGGTTTCCCTTGGTAAGGTATAATCAGACTCGGTCATCAGAATTGAATAAAAGACATCAGAGCATAGTATAAAGAGAAACCATGAAAAAGCTAATAGAAGGATTACATCGCTTTCATGCTGGTTATTTTGAAAGCCACAAAGAACTATTTGAAAAACTTTCCCATGGACAACATCCCCGTATTCTTTTTATTACTTGTTCTGATTCTCGTATTGACCCCAATCTTATTACCCAAGCAGATGTCGGCGATTTATTTGTAATTCGTAACGCAGGGAATATAGTGCCTCCCTACGGTGCCACCAATGGTGGAGAAGGGGCATCTATTGAATATGCTATTACGGCGCTTGGCATTGAGCATGTTATTGTTTGTGGACATTCCCATTGTGGGGCGATGAAAGGTTTATTAAAAATGTCTAAGTTAGAGGAACAAATGCCTCTGGTTTATGAATGGTTAAAACAGGCAGAGGCGACTCGTCGTCTTCTTAAGGATAATTATAGTCATCTTTCTAATGAGGAAGTTTTACCCATTGCGATCGCCGAAAATGTTCTCACCCAATTAGAAAACCTTGCCACCTACCCTGTCATCAGGAGTAAATTATATCAAGGTAAATTGGCTCTTCATGCTTGGGTTTATAATATTGAATCGGGGGATGTATTTGCTTATGATCCTGTCAGTCACGATTTTGTAGATTTAGAAACGAGAAACGCTCCCCCAGAATTTATTTATGATCTAAAACCGACTAATTATCATCGTACCTTGCCTAATAATTCTGTAGGTCAAACTATTAATAATTCCCGTGTTAGCCAGAATAACCTCAATTCTTCACAAATGACTGAAAAATTGCAGGAAACCAATAAACCCCCTGCTCCTGCTTTTGCGGAAAACTATCCTCGTTCTAATCGTCTTTCTCCTGAACAGGCAGAAAGAATTTATAGGGGTTCCTATTCATAGTTATTAGTGCGATCGCCCTTACAATTAAGGTAATCTAAAGATGATATAACTGAGATAACCTCAAAATGCTTAATCGAAATAGTTATAAAATATATTTGCTGATCATATCCTATGTTATCGGCTTATTATTAACAGGATTAAGTATTATTCCGAGTAAGGAAATATTACTCATTTTAGGGGTTGTTGTAATTAGTATCATCATCGCTTTTAGCATACCCTTAAAATGGCATTTTGCCCCCTCCAAAATATGGTGGTTAATGGCTGGTTTGATCATTATTAGTAGTTACTATTACTACCAATGGAGACTGCCAAAACCCTCCAATCTTGATATAAGCTATCAATTAAACCAGATAGAAAATAGTTTTGATAATACCCTCAGAGTAAGAGGGAAAATTATCAGTCCTTTACAGGTAAATCGTAATCAGAGAGCAAGATTTACCCTCGAAGCAAAAGAATTTGAGGGAGAAAAAGTAGAAGGAAAATTATATGTTACTGCTCCTTTATTAGAAACCATTAACCTCTTTCCTTCCATGGAAATAACCTTAATAGGGAGGCTATACCAACCACCAGTGGCAAGTCAACCGGGGGGATTTGATTTTGCCAGTTTTCTATCAAGACAAGGTATTTGGGCTGGTTTCACCGCAGACGAAGTAGAGTTAAATCAATTTGGTAATGTTTATCAACAGTCTGTAAATTGGTTAAGACAACGGGTAATCACAACCCATGTACGTAATCTTAATATTCCCTATGGTACTTTAGTTAGTGCCATGGTGATTGGTGGTAGGGGGGTAGATTTATCCTTTGAGATTCAAGATTCTTTTCGAGATGCGGGATTAGCTCATGTTTTGGCGGCTTCTGGGTTTCATGTATCTTTGTTGTTGGGCTTTGTGTGCTGGTTAAGCAAAAGGTTTTCTGCTAGATGGCGTTTGAGTATCGGCTTAATTAGTTTATTTTTTTATCTTACTCTCACGGGTTTTTATCCTTCGGTGTTGAGGGCTAGTTTTATGGGGGTAGGGGTATTAATTGCCCTTCTGGACGATAATCGCCGAATCAATGTTTTGCCCAGTTTGTTTTTGACGGGGTTAATTTTGTTATTGATTAATCCTTTGTGGATATGGGATTTAGGTTTTCAGCTAAGTTTTTTGGCAACTTTTGGTTTAATTGTCACTCTCCCTGCTATTATTTCTCGTTTAAATTTTTTACCAACTAATATTGCTGCCCTAATTGCTGTACCTTTATCTGCTACTATTTGGGTTTTACCTTTACAGGGTTACATTTTTAATCGTCTTCCTCTCTACAGTGTTTTAACTAATGTTATTGTTTCTCCTTTGGTTTTTATGGTTAGTTTAGGAGGAATTATAACGGGTTTTTTTGGTTTATTTTTTCCCCTTATAGCCAGTGCGATCTCCCTTATATTGTATCCTATTACATGGTTATTGATTAAGATTGTAGAAATTAGCAATAATTTACCTTTTTCTTCCCTTGCGGTGGGTAATATTTCTCTTATGGTAATTTTAATTACTTATGCTATTTATATGGCAATTTATTATAACAAAAAACTTCAAAAAAGATGGAAAGAATTAACAATTTTTATTATTTTTTTAATCATTATTCCTCTTAGTTATCAAAGAATAAATTTAACTCAAGTTACTCTAATTAGAAGTAATCCACAACCCATTATTATTATCGAAAATAAATTTAAAAACTATCTTATTAATTTGCCCCCAAAAAATAATCTTAATTATCTTCTAACCAACTTCCTCAATCATCAAGGAATAAATAACATTGACTTAATTATAGCTGCCGCAAATCAGCAAAATAATTTATCTCTCCATTATTTAAACCGAAAAACAAATATCAAGAACATTTATAACCATCAAGATAATAACTTAGATAACCAAATAAAACTTAATTTTATATCCCATAACCTAGACATCATTACATGGGAAATAAAAGGAAAAAAGTGGATGATAGTTAACACATCAGAAATCATTGACCCAGATATTTCAACCCTAGGTAAAATAGACACTTTAATATGGTCAGGGAATAATTTATCTATGGAAAAAATCGAACAAATAAACCCATCCACTGCTATTAATTACAACTTTCTTCATAGAGAAAAAGAAGATATATTGCAATCACAAAATATCAAAACATATTCTCTAAATCAACAAAGCACTATTCAATGGCAACCAGATATAGGTTTTAAACCATACCAACAAACCCTGTATTAATCCTTTTTATCCCAATTTTCTAAAATATCATCAAAACTTTCATCCTCCTTTGTATCAGACTTTTCCTCCTCTTTTTCATTATCTAAAACATCAGAAGTTTCTTCTTCCATAGATTCTGGAGTCAACTTATCAGTTAAATCATCTAAAGAGTTAATAGTTTCCTCCTCGGGTATTTCTGCTTCCACTTCTTCCACCAAGTCAGTATTATCAGAAGTCATTTCTTCCTCCACCAATTCCGAGATTGATTCTGGAGAGTCTTGGGTATCCTGTTTTTCTTCAGTGGTTATTTCCCCATCTTCAGATACATCAACCTCCGTATCTTCTATCTCTTCTCCTATTTCATCGGCGATAATATCATTGTCCTGCTCATCTTCCAACACAGTGTTTGCATCGGGGGAAACCTCCAACACAGTTTCTTCATCGGGGGAAGCCTCCGTCAAATTCAATTCATCGGAGGGAGATTCTTCTACGACAGTGGGAATATCCTCGGGAGATTCTTGATGGTCATCAAAAAAGTTATCATTGCTTTCTTCTTCTTCTGCGACACTATCAACAAAATTATCTTCTATTTCTTCTTCATCATTCTTGACTTCTTTTACTGGAATATTTTGCTGTTTTTTCTTGCCAAAAATACCTCCCAAAATACCACCAAGAAAACCTTTTTTCTGCGGTGATGCTTCTTCTTTTTCTTCGGCAACTATAGAGTTAGACTCTTCCTCTTTATCTTCTGCCAAAGACTCTACTTTGTCCTCTAATTCTGAAATATTTTCTTTTAATTCTGATATATTCTCTTTGATAGTTTCTTGGGTATCAGAAACTTCTTCTTCCACAGTTTGCCCTACGGGAGTCACAACTTCTTCCTCTACCTTATCCAAGGCTTCTTTAATTTCGGGAGTAATTTCAGGGAAATTTTCTTCGGTTGTTTTTTCCTCTATTTTATCTTCTTTGGAAATTACATTTTCAGGGGGTTGTTTTTTGGGAGACTTTGATAGTTTACCTAGGGTGTTGAGAATCAAACTCAGCACAGAAAATCCTTCTAGGGTATTGTTTTCGTTAGTTAACCATGCCTTTCTTAACTTCATATTTTCCCAAATAAAGGCGATCGCAACGGTTATAATGGCAAATTGAGAAAGTAAAAGGGCGCCAGTGATTCTTCCTGCACAAATCCATAAAGTCAAACCATAAAACAAACCTAAAGCACTCCAGAGAAAATCATCTCGACGGTGAATTTTGGGGCGAATAAAAGCAGTGAAATATAAATTTAAACTGGCAATGACAATAATAATGGCGAGAAAGTAAGTTAACATCACGAATTGTCCTGATGGCTATGCTGTGCTGTACCATTTTATTATAATCGAGGGAGTAAAGCTAGTTTTCCTCTAAATATATATTAAGGGCTTCTTTCATTTCCTCAATAGAAGTAGTGGCAGTACCAAATACCCTAACGACGATACTAGCCGCCAAATTGCCCAAAACTGCTGCCTCCCAAGGAGTTGCCCCACTGCACAAAGCCAAAGACAGTGCCGCCACCACCGTATCTCCAGCACCCGTGACATCAAAAACATCGGTACGATTAAAAGCAGGGATATGTTCAACCTGTAGTTGAGTATCTTGATAACAAAACAGACTCATCCCCTCCTCACCCCTAGTAATCAACATATACTCGGCTTGGGTTTTATCCAACAAATCTTTTCCAGCCCTCAGTAAACTAGCCTCATCCTTGATGGCATAACCTACCGCCAACTCAGCTTCGGGTAAATTTGGGGTAAAAAGAGTCGCCCCACAAAAGCGATGTAAATCTTTCTGGGTATCCACTACCAACAAATGATGATTTAAAGAAGAAGCAATAATAGGTTGAGTAAATACCCCATCACCATAATCCGAACAAACTACTCCACTCACATGGGATAATTGACTATCGATATAATGAGCTAACTGTGATTGTAAATCCTCGGAAGGTAAATCGTCTGATTTACGATCAACCCTGACAATTTGTTGAGTAACGGACTGCCTAGCATGACCAGCAATACGGGTTTTAGTCACTGTCGGGCGACTACCATCCTTGATGATTCCCCCTGTCTCGATATGGGCTGACTCAAAAATTTTTAATAAAGTCTCTCCTTGAATGTCATCCCCCACATATCCTGCCACCCTAATTTTTGCCCCCAACTTCGCCAAATTATAAACAGCATTAGCACCACCCCCCGGAATCTGTTGAGTTTCCTCGTGGCGTAAAATTAAAACAGGGGCTTCCCTAGATAAACGCTCAACTTCTCCAGTTAAAAACTCATCCAAAGTCAAGTCACCAATTACCAATAAGTCAAGATTGGAAAATTGATCCAAAATCTGGTTGAGTCGATCTTGTTTTTGTTTTAATCTAAGGATAAATGCCCGTTCATCACTCATTATTTATATCAACTTTAAATTAAACTAACTCAAGGGAAAACTCATACTTTTCTTTTGCTCTTTGATCACAATAAGCCACTAATTGAGCCAATTCTTCTGGTTGTTGTGTACTGATAATCTTAGCACCAATTTGATCGTATTCTTCATTGGTAGATTTACGCCACATTTGCTCAACATTGATTCTCACATCAGAGGGTAAAATTTCTGAACCTTCATGATGACTTAAGACTAACTCAAAAGATGAATCAGGGATAAAGGATTTTTCCACGATCAAATGAATACCATCGGTAGTAATATCAAGGGTAAAACCAACAAAATTACTTTGCTCATCGAGCGCTCGACAAACAGCCAAAACTCGACGGCTACCCCTTTTTTCGTTTATTCCCGTCATAGATAAAGTACCTTTTTTCTTTGGTGTATATATGTATTATTGTATCTTTTATCACTCTTTTCTAGGATGAATTTTTGGTAAAGATTAATCGATAAATTCTACTTCTAACTCGGTATTTTCTGGGATAATAGGCTCTTCTCCGAGGGAAGCGGCACCATTATTTTCCTCCTCTTCAGAATTTTCTTGACCATCATTGCCATTAGATGAGGTATTCTGAGATTGAGAATTAGAAAGAATATCTCTCACAGACTCGGGAGTTTGAGGAGGGTTGGCAGGGGGATTAATATTTAGTTGGGCAGGAGTTACCCCCGATGAATTAATTTCTGGTTCGGGATTATCAGAAGGAGGAGGGGTAGTAGGTGTTTGATTATTTGTGGGGGGGGCAACGGGAGTATTGTTTTGTGGGGTGTTAGCGGCAGTGGAACCACATATATCATTGCTCGGTTGAAATTCTACATAGACATGATAGGGTTTGTTGCCTCCTGTGGCATTGTCAAAAGCCCTCGCTCTGATTTGTTCAAGGGCTTGATTATTGAGTAGGGGATACCCTGAACTTTTAATCAATTGATGATCTACTACGGTGCCATCACTATTAACATTAATACCATAAGTAACAGTACCCTCGATATTGCCATTACAAGCCTCTTGGGGATAATATCCTGCCATGGTAATTTCTTGGGGAGTCGGATTATTGACATCTTGAAGCCAAGCGACATAGTTTTTTCTGGCTTCCTCGTCACTAACATTCTCATCCCTGCTGGTGATTCTTGGGGTTGAGTTTTCGCTGTCAGTGTTGATAGTGGGGTTATTGGAAATTATGTTAACAAGGGTTTCATCGTCGGGGGTTTGATTTCGGGCGATCGAGGAATTACGATTATTAAATACATCCCTTGGGGAGGGGATATTTTCATCTTCTCTGCCTTGAAAAATTGCTCGACGAATTTCTGCTTCTTGTTCAGGGGATCTTGGTACAATATCAATGACATTCCCTTCTAAGTTGTCAAAGTTATTGCTGGTAATAGGACTATCATTAAAGCTCGGAGGATTTGGCAAATTATTATTAAAGCTGATGGGAGGGGGGGCTGGTAAGTCTCTGGGGGCTGGAATGTTAACAATACTGCCTCCATAGTTGGAGTCAAAACTTCCTGAGATGGGTGGTAAGGGGGGAGGAGTAGGTAAGGAGGAAAAGGAGTTATCGTAGGAGGAAAATGGTAGGGCATCAAAATTAGGGATGGGAATACCATCGATACCATTTTCCATATCGGTAGGGACATTTAAGTTGTTGAAGTTAGCAAATCTTTGAGGCCCAGAAAAATCTGGGAGTCTGGTTTGTTCAAGGGCGTTTAATTCAATAACGTTGGTTTCCCCAGATATATCAGCATTTTCGGACTCAGAATTAAGATTTAGTTCTGGTAAAATCAGGGCAAAGAATGCCCCATGGACTGCTATGGAGGTAAGTAATGCCCAGTTAATTTTTTTGAATGGCTTTTTGAATTTGCTGAGGGAGGATGCCTTACGATTCGCCGTGACTACCATGTTATCTGAACCTAAAAATCTAACTGTATATTCCCTCAGTATTTTAGCAAGTTTATTCGTAAGTGGGGGAGCATGGTGTCGTATTGACTATGATATATAGGGTTTGACGTAGTTGATACCTTTGTTGATATAAAAGTCACCAAAGTAGTGAAGATAGTTTTCTCTAATTTTGATAAAGGCTTGTTCCATTCTTGTTTTGCCGTAGGTTAAAAATTGGGCGGTGGATAGGGCGTAAAATTCTTGGGTTTGTCTGGGTAAGTTTCTTTTAAAGGCTTCTATATATAAATCTCTGCCCGTGTCAATGAGGTTTTCAATTTCTGAGGAAAAGGTAATAAATTCGCCGTTGGCGAGGGGAATTTTTTTGTTTTTAATAGATGACATGGAGAGGTGCATACATTCTCTGGTTTTTTCGAGGGAAAGACATTCTTTGTCTTGTCTGCGGTATGCCCATTGGGTACAGCCGTTGGTAATTTCTAAGGCCCGTAAAAAGGCTAGTTTGTCTAGGTCATCGCTGTTAATGGTTGACCATTCTTGGAGATGTTTTTTTACCTGTTGTTTAAATTTTTCTGGGTCTTTTTCAAAGTAGGGTTTTAGTTCTTCGATGGTGGCTAATTTATCCCAATTGATGTCCATTTTTTTGATTATTTAAGGGTAGTTATTGGTTTAGTTGGAGAGGTCAACAAAGACTCTTTCTCCTGAGCTTAATCCGCTGAGGATTTGGGTTTGATCATTTACTGATATACCGATGGTGACGGGGCGAAATTCGGGCTGATTGTTGTCATCAGGTACCATTACCCCTGTTTGTCCTTCTTCGGTAACGATGGCGACGGTAGGCACTGTTAAGGCTCTGTTTACTTCTTCTCCTAAAAAGGTGACTTCAACGTTCATACGGGAAAGGAGTCCTTCTTGTTGTTCGGGGATGGCGATGGTTACTTCAAAGGAGGTTACGTTTTGTTCCACGATCGCCTCTGGTGCAACTTTTTGTACTACTCCTTGAAATACTTGATCAGGATAGGCATCGGCGACGATTTCCACGGGTTGCCCGATTTGTATCTGGCTAAGGTCAATTTCTGGCACTTTGGCAACTATTTCTAAGCCTCTGGCTAGGGCAATGATGGAGGTGGAGGTGGCGGAGGTGGTGGCAGATGCGGAGGTGGTGGGGGTGACAAAAGCACCCTCTGAGGCAAATTTTTGGGTAACAATACCGTCAAAGGGGGCGGTGATAAAGGTATCTTGAAATTGAATCTCGGCTATTTTTAAACTGGCTTCGGCGGCTTGGATGTTGGCTTGAAGTCTTTGAATTTCGGCTTCTCCTCTCACCTGTCTTTCTTGGATTGAGGCTTGAATTTCGGCGATACTGGCTTCTAATCTTCTTATTTCTGGTTCGGCGGTGTTTTCTACTTCTTGAATGCGTTGGACTATTTCTTGGATTCTGGCTTGGGCGACTAAAAATTCGTTGGCACTTTGATCAAATTCATCTTGGGCGATTACTCCTTCTTCGAGGAGGGCTTGATTTCTTTGGGCTTGAATTTCGGCGAGTCTGAGTCTTGATTCTGCTTCCCTAAGTTGCGATCGCAACTGCTCGGAGCGTAGGGGAATTCTTCTGCGTGATTCTTCGAGGGTTGCCACGGCTTGGGCTAAACGGGTTTCTAATACTTGTAAGTCCGCACGGGTACGTACATCGGACTCTTGGGCGGATGCTTGGGCTTCGGTAAGTCTGGCTTGAGCTTGGGCGCCTTGGGCAAAAAGCTGTTCATTTTCCATAACGGCGATGGGTTGCCCTTCTTGAACGATACTACCCTGCTCTACTAATAAACGAGTCAGAATACCAGGATTTTTGGGACTAATGTTTACACTTTGGACAGGTTGGACTACCCCACTAGCATTTATTTCGAGGGTTAAAGGTCTTTCTGTAACCAAGACGGTGTTTTCATCTAATCTACTGGCGGCATTGGGACGATTGAGAATACCGTAGGTGGCGCCCCCTAGTAACAGTATACCCCCGATCATTGCCCCGATAATCCAAGGAAGAGGATTTTTTTCTTTCTCAACGTTGCTGACTGTCATAAATTAGATGGTTTTTGTAGATGATTCAATTTTTACACATTATATAAAACTTAAATTAAGATCGAAAAATTTGCCAGTTACTACTCCATTTATGCTGACCAAAAAAGGGGGTATTTTTTCCCCCTCTTTTATTATATTCAAGATTTTTGATCTCGATCGCGCCTACGACGATCTCGCCATTCTAAGGAGGTTAGATATAATATACCACCACTGACAAAGACCAAAAGGGCGATCGCCACTAGAAACAGAATATTAAGAATAGAAATTGATTCCACAATTTAAAAACCTTTACGCCCCCACACTACCATTGCAATAGACCATGTAAATAAAGAAAGTACACCAACCCAACCTAAAGTAAGAATATCCATATTTCCTAAATATTAAAGATGATTTTGAATAAACAGCATAGTATATTTTATCATCTTTTATTCTGTGTTTCCCCCCACAAATGGGTTATCACAAGGTCAATTACGGCTAACCGAAGAAAAACCGAATGTCAACCCCTTGTTACAAAAGTTCATATTATGTTATAGTTATTTACATACGCAATAAATAACAAATCATAACTTTTATGAATACTCGCACTAATACATACGTAACCGAAGATCAAGGTCGCTTAAACAACTATGCAGTTGAGCCTAAAATGTACGTTGATTCTAGTCAGCAATTCGGTTTCAACAAATATGCTGAAAAATTAAACGGTCGTTTAGCGATGATTGGTTTTATTTCCCTCATCGGTTTTGAAGTATTAACTGGTCAAGGTTTAATTTCTTGGTTAACTAACCTATAAGGACATACTTCCTTTTTACCATAGCTTTCTAGTTAGTTGCAATCATACATAATATTTAAACACTACATTAAAGAATGAGGAGCTTGAGAGACGCTCCTTATTTTTTTTGTTCAATTACGATGGTTATTATCAGAGGAAATTCTGGCGCCTGTCCATTGCAACTTTTCCCGAATAGTCTTATAAAAAGAGTGGGACTCTCGTAGAATGATAAAATTAGCAAAACATTCCGCCATGCTCACCGATACCCATTGCCCCGGCCAGATAGCGGTACTCAGCGCCCCATCCATCCATAACTTATTATTTAACTCATAATCCCCCAATGTCCAGACATTTACCACCGAACCCGCAGGTAACACCAAAGGGCGACTCGAAAGACTGAGAGGGCATATAGGCGTAACGGCGATCGCACTCATGGCAGGATGAATAATAGGGCCCATAGCAGACACAGTATAACAAGTAGAACCCGTCGGAGTAGAAATAATTAAACCATCTCCATGGTACTGATCTACTACCTCCCCATCAATCTCCATCTCCAGCAAAGCCGTAGGCATTCTATCCAAACAAGCAGGTTTAATACACATCTCATTGAGACAATAAAAATCATCACTCACCGCCTCTGGTTGCCCTCGATTTAACTCAAAAACCTGAGCCTTGAGCATCATCCTTCTTTCCACCGCATATAAATCATCTGATAACCTATCCCAAAGATGCTCGGTATCCTTAAACAAAGAAAAAGGCTCCGTTAAAAAACCCAAATGCCCTCCCACATTCACCGCCAACATGGGAATCCCCTCCGGGGCGAGGTGTCTTGCCGCCGCCAAAATAGTGCCGTCTCCCCCCAAAATAATACCCAAATCAATTTTATCCGTGGCAGAAGCCAAGAACACAGGATAAGGATTATCCTTCACACCGCTAGGCCCGAGTAATACCTTACAACCCCTAGCCTCTAATTCCTGAGAGCATCTTTCCGCCCATTTTTTACTCTCCTTATCCCCTGCCTTGTAGGCAATAATTACCTGTTGTAACTGCACAATATTTAATTGATCTGTTTTTTCTTATTGTACTGGCATCTTTGAACGGATAACATAAAAGAAAAGTATAATTTAAAGCCATGATCAATAATCCTCTATTACCTCTCAACTCTTGCACCAAGGAAGACATTATCAATTATTTGGAGTGGGGATGGCAAAAGGAAGATATTTTATTTAAAAGTATCTTGAGTCGTGATACTTATTATCTTAATCCTGATCCCCTGCGTAATCCTTTAATTTTTTATCTTGGACATTCTGCAGTATTTTATATCAATAAATTGGTCATGGTGGGCTTACTAAGCCAAAGGATAAACCCTGATTATGAAAGGCTTTTCGAGATGGGGGTTGATCCAGAATTTCCTGATGAGTTACAAAAAATCCTTGCTCATATTCGTCAACAATCCCTCGAGGATGTGTGGGCATATCGTAACCAAGTTTATCAGACTGTAATCAAAATAATTAATAATACTCCTTTATCACTACCCATAACGATGGATAGTCCTTGGTGGGCAATTGTAATGGGCATGGAACATCAGAGGATTCATATTGAAACTTCTTCGATGTTGATTCGTCAGTTACCTCCTCATCTATTAGCAAAGCCTGATGGTTGGAGTTATGCACCTTCTTTGGGTAAACCTCCAGAGAATGAAATGGTTTTGGTGGATGGTGGTAAGGTGATTTTGGGTAAAAAGGATGATGATTTTCTCTACGGTTGGGATGTGGATTTTGGTAGTAGGGAGGAGGAGGTTAATAGTTTTTTGGTTAGTAAATATATGATTACTAACTATGATTTTTTAGACTTTGTCAATGAGGGGGGTTATGAAAATAAAGAATTTTGGGATGAGGAAAGTTGGGCATGGTTGGTAGGGGAAAATCGCCATCATCCTAAGTTTTGGCTGAAAACAGATGATGGTTATCAATACCGAGCTATGTTTGACCATATCGATTTGCCCTTAGATTATCCTGTGGAGGTTAACCACTATGAGGCGATCGCATTTTGTCGTTATTTAAGCCAAAAAAGAGGCAAAAAATACGGTTTGATGAGCGAAGCGCAATGGCATCTTGCTTCTATGGGTAATGATGATGTAAATAATCATAATCTGAATCTGAATTATCAATCTCCTACCCCCGTGGGAAGTATCACAACCGCTGAAAGTCAGGCAGGAGTTTATGATATTAGAGGGAATGTATGGGAATGGTTAGGGGATAAATTTACCCCTCTGACAGGATTTAAACCCCATTTTCTCTATGAAGATTATTCGCAACCCTTTTTCGATAACCGTCATTTTCTCCTAGTAGGCGGTGCATGGGTTACCAATGGCACAGAAGCCACCCGTTATTATCGCAACTGGTTTCGCCCTTATTTCTACCAACACGCAGGATTTAGGATTATTTTATTAGGGAAATAAAATATTAAAACCCTCTTGGGTAAAATGTATATCATGAGTCAAAACCTCTATAATTTCTAATTGTTTCATCGTATTCATAGAAATACAATCAGTTAAGCTATAGCCTTTATCTAAACGTTGTTGATATAGATCAAATCCTGAGCGAAAAGATTGATGATTTTGCTCAACTGTTTTTATTTGATTATGTTCCAAATTGACACTCCCCACCTTACCTATCGGTTGAAGGTGGGGATTCTTGGTTCACCGACTCGCCGTTAGACGACAGGTTTACACCAATCGCCCAAGAGGGCAGATCTCCCCAAGCGTATGTTCCCGTATGCCCTACGGTACGTAATGCTTTTATCAGGATATTTTTTGCAGCATTCCAATCTCTATCTTCAATATGCCCACAGTGGGGACAAACATGAGTTCTAGTGGATAGAGATTTTTGCACTTTTTGACCACAATTAGAACAATCTTGGCTAGTGTTATGAGGTGGTACGGCTACTGTTATTTTGCCGTATTTATACCCAAAATACTCTAACCATTGCCTAAAAATAGTCCATCCAGCATCACTGATTGATTTAGCTAGTTTCCGATTTCTGACCATGCCTTTCACGTTTAAATCTTCATAGGCGACCAAATCGTTAGATTTGATTACGCAGTATGCTACACTCTTAGCAAACTCTTTACGTTGCCTACTTACTTTTAAATGTTTACGGGCATACCGAACCTTAGCCTTGTGATAGTTATTTGATTGAGGTTTTTTACCTTTAACAAATTTTTTTGACTTTTGGCGATTTGCACGATTAATGGCTTTCTCAGCTTTTCTCAAGAAGCGAGGATTTTCTACTTTATTACCTTCACTATCCGTGAGAAATTCTTTTAAGCCAACATCTAAGCCAACGACTTTATTTGTCGGTTGAGTCTCAATCTGCATATTTACTTTAACCGAGAATTGACAATAGTAGCCATCGGCTCTTTTGACTAAACGCACTCGTTTAATATCAGAGGCATTGTAGAAATATATATCTCTACTGCCTACCAATTTAAGTCTGCCAATGCCCTTTTTATCGGTAAAGGTGATATGCTTTTTTGTCTTTTCATCTAATTTCCAACCACTAGCTTTATATTCCACTGAACGAGAGTTTTTCTTGAATTTGGGATAGCCTTTCTTGCCCTTAACACCTTTCTTACAGTTGTCAAAAAAACGAGAAATAGAACTCCAAGCTCGTTCAGCTGATGCTTGTCTAGCGGTGGAATTTAACTCAGACGCAAATGGGTACTCTTTAGCTAAGACGGCACAATATTTATTTAGGTCATATTTGTTAACCTTATCACCATCCATCCACAACCGCAAGGCTTTATTTCTAATGAATTGAGCCGTGCGAATAGCATCATCAATGGCTTGATATTGGTATTGCTTGCCTTTTAACCGGTACTCGAGGACTATCATTTGCTCAGTTTTTTTGCTTATACCGAATATGTTAGCACAATATTTGTTCTTTGATGTCTGAAATCTCGGAAAGTATGGACTCACTGTCGTTCGGTTTTTTTGTTGGTCGCCATTCATCCCTACCCTATAGAGGGATAGGGTATTCTGGCGACATTAATGATAAATTGTGTGGTTTTTTTCTTAATCTGATAACCAGATTTAGAATAAAAGGCTAAAACTTCTATTAACACTTCTTCTGTTGTAACTATAACGGTATGATCTGATAATAAATTACTGGTTTGTAAGATTTTTTGATGCCAATCATCATGAGGATTAATTAACGCAACCCAATAAAAAGTATCGGCAAAAATTTGTTTCATCAATCTATTTATTAATTTTAGATGTTCCATATATATAGTGATCATGTTCAACGGCCCCATCGTTGGGGAGTCGAGCTTTATCTTCATCGCTCACATCTTCTATTAACTCCTCTGCTATTTCCCAAATAGGTTTATTAGCATTTTTTTCACTTTCATTGGTTAAAGGTTTATTATCCGTTTCTATATGCTCTAACTTATCCTTTTTCAAAATAATAATTTCTACATTTCCAGCACTAAGATTAATATTTTCCTCAACTATTAGTTGTCCTTGTTCATTAACAACACCTTGAACTTTAATTGCTTCCATAATAATTATATTTTATTTAAATTTATTCTCTGATTTTGTCATAATTATGCAATGTGGGTGCAAAATGTAGTTACTTCTCGGTAACTAATCCCCCACGAAAATTGAGAGGGTTTTGATCTCGGCGATGGCGGATGGGTAAAGGCTCTGGTTGTATATCACTATCTAAACTAGCGGTATATTCGAGGGCTTGTCGTAGTCTTTTCCCTGCATAGATTGACATATCCCTAGGCACATTTATCCTATCCCTTAAATATCTTAAGCCGAGGGCAGATTTTTTAGGAGGTTGGCAATCTTCCCCTGTCATCATCTGAGTTAAGGCACACCGTAAGGCTTGGTCAAACAATTGATTATCCGCAGGATTGATTTCAATAATGTTTTGACGATGTTTCAAAACTCGATAAAGGGCTTCTTGGCGGGAGTTTTCTGGTTCAGGATAAGCAACATCAGGTAATAAAAACCAATCTCCTCGATCTACTTTTTTCTGATTTTCTAGGGTTTGGGGTTCACCGTTGCTGTAACATCCTCCCATTTGGGGGGGTAAGTCGTGGGCGTGGGTATGAAAATCGCTTTGGGTACCTCGGTAGGTGGGGCGGGTTTCCATGGCATCAAACCACGCAGAAAGGCGGGGGTTTTCTTCCCGTAATGAGTAGCCTTTGTAGTAGTAAAGACTGGCATTCATTCTTTCTACATAGGGAGTAAATACTACATCGGCGGTGCTGAAGTCTTCGAGAAAGTAGGGGCTAGGAGTTTGATTTAAGGCACTTTCAACTTTTTTAACAACTTGAATGAATTGTTTTCGGTTGTTAGCTTCTTGTTGGGGCAAAACGGTAGGATAACATAACCATGTACACCATGCCCTAAATAGTAGTCTTTCGAGTTTGCGCAGAGGAAGAACTTTTTTGTCTTCCATGCCGAAATTTAGTACCCCAAAGGCTTGTTCGAGGGCGATTAGTATATCATCGCTTTCGGTGATCATTTGACCGTCTAATTCGAGAGCTGGAAGCATCCCTGAAGGTACTTTTTGTTTATACCATGATTCTTTTTGACCGTAGCAAAACATGGTTACTTTTTTGATGCGGTAGGGGATTTGTTTTTCTTCTAACCATAACCATACTTTTTGACAATAGGGACACCAAGCATGATTATCTCTATATAGGGTTACTCTCACTTCATCTTCGGAGTGGTTAAATAGTCTAAGGGTAGCTTGGGAGTTTGTTTGCCCGTTGATTCTATCGATTTTATAGTCGGTTAATTTTTCTAGTTCTTGCCAAGATAAAGGTGCGATCGCCATTATTTTTTAATTTAAAGATTTTCTTTTTAAATGTTATAATAGTTTTTAGCAGTAATATGCGTAAGGTATTCAAGGGAGTGACTTCCCTAGCTTCTTTCGTCGGAACAAATATCGCCCAAGAAAATGTAATGGTGACGCGCTTGGTAAGTTAAAGCATTGATAGCAAGGTCAATGCATTCTGTCGATGGTGCGATATTGAATCGCTTCGGCAAGGTGATAACTTTGTAGATGTTCATCTCCTGCTAAGTCGGCAATGGTGCGGGATACTTTCAAAATACGGTCCATCGCTCTAGCAGAAAGTCCTAATTTACGAATGGCGTTTTCTAAAAGAGTTCGACTGGCTTGATCTAGGGGACAGTATTCCCGTAAATGTTTCGATCGCATTTGAGCATTGCAACTAATTTTATCATCCTTAAATCGTTTTTGGGCGATCGCACGGGCTTTATTAACTCTTTCTCGTACAGATTCGGAATTTTCTCCTTGGGGTTGACTGGTCATTTCTTCGGGTTTCAAACGACTGACAACTACTTGCAAGTCAATTCTATCCAATAAAGGGCCTGATAATTTTGCCCAATATTGTTCCCTTTGTCGGGGTGAACAGGTGCAGGGTTGAATAGAGTCACCATAATAGCCACAGGGGCAAGGATTGGTACTGGCTACGAGGGTAAACTGGGCAGGAAATTCCACCGACTGACGGGCGCGAGAAATGGTCACTACCCCATCTTCGAGGGGTTGGCGTAAAAACTCTAGTACAGTTCTTTTAAATTCTGTCAATTCATCTAAAAATAACACCCCATGATGGGAAAGGGAAATTTCCCCCGGTTTGGGATAGCTACCCCCTCCCACTAAGGATGCACCACTGGCAGAATGATGAGGACTACGAAAAGGGCGCGATCGCACCAAAGAGCCTCTATCTTTTAATAATCCTGCCACGGAATACACCTGAGACACTTCTAGGGCTTCCTGAAAACTCAGGGGCGGTAAAATACTTGGTAAACGTCTGGCTAACATGGTTTTACCCGAACCGGGAGGCCCCACAAAAATTAAATTATGCCCCCCTGCCGCTGCTATTTCCAAAGCACGACGGGGATGGTTTTGTCCTTTCACATCCTTTAAATTATCCAAAAGAGAAAATAAAGGCTCAAAATTTTCTGCCCTATCTACCTGAGTGGGGCTAAATTTTTCAGGCTCTTGCAGAAACTGGGTAACTTCATTGAGATTATTTAAGCCATAAACATCCAAACCTTTCACTACTGCTGCCTCTTGGGCATTTCCCTTGGGTACAACCATCCCCTTAAAACCCAACTTCATCGCCACTGCTGCCATGGGTAAAACTCCAGCAATGGGGCGTAAACTGCCATCTAACGACATCTCCCCCAAAAAAAGATAATCTCCCAGTAAATAGGGGTCAATTTGTTCTGAAGCCGCTAAAATAGCGATACTGATGGGCAAATCAAAACTAGGACCTTCTTTTCTCAAGTCTGCGGGGGTTAGGTTAATGGTTACTTTGCGCACAGGAAAGGCAAACCCTGAGTTTTTGATGGCGGCTTTTACCCTTTCCCTTGATTCTTGCACTGCTGTATCAGGTAAGCCAACCACGGTAATTTTGGGCAGTCCACCAGAAACATCTACCTCGACTCCTATTTTGATGGCATCTATGCCCACTACTGTGGCACTCCATACCCTTGCTAACATATCAATTTTCCTTCATCGTCATGATGACCACATTTTAATCAGTTTTGCCATAAAAAATAAAGATTTTATTGATAAATGTTAAAACAAGAAATTGTTAAGGGTTAATTGTGTTAGCATTTTTATGGGGGAAATATGAAATATATTTTTGATTAAAAATATCATTGAACGTTACTTTTTATTGTTTTTTATTTATATCTAAAAATTATTTTTTTCTTATATTTAAGTTTTTGATATTTGTCTGTTTTTTGATGATTAAGTGCTTATCATTTAGTAAAATGAGTAAATTAAATATTTTTCTCGGTTTTTTATTATTAAATTGTTTTTGGTTTTCTTCTGGTACTTTTGCTCAAAATAGTAGGAACCAATATGAATGTGTGATGGATGGAGATACCCCTGTCACTAGGGTGAGAACTCCTCGGGGAGTGATTCAATTAATTCAGTGGAAAAGTGATTATTTTTCGAGTAGTGATTGGACTCCCCAAAGACGTTGTGAAGCTGTAACCAATCGCTTTCAGGTTCACTCCGATGAGGGTAGTTTGACTTATATTACTTATGGTCGTGTGAATAATCAAAATGTGCTTTGTGTAGCGGATCGGGTTAATTTACCCTCACAACCCTATGTTTGTAAGGATGAAACCATTTCTAAGGGCGATCGCACCTATGATAGCGTTTTGTTAACTTTAGAGCAAAATGATAATCCGCGCCAAGTATTACAAGAACTTTTTAGCCACAGTTCCCTTGTCGGTAGTCGTAGAGGTATTACCAGAAGTATTAATCGTTATCCAGAGGCGATCGCCATTGAACAAATATTAGAACAAGCCCCCGTTATAGAAATGGAAACAGAACCATGTTTAGAAGAAGAAATGTAACCTATATTGTCATATTTATCGTTACTTGTTTAATTACTCTTTTTTTAAATTATAAATTTAGTAATCATCAAGTCATCGCTCTCAATCCATCTAACGATTCTCTTCGATGGCGACAAGAAATGGTGAAAATGGATGAGGATTGTAAACAAGATTATCAACAGTTTTTTAATACCGAATTTACCCAAGAAAGCCTTAATCTTGAGCAAGTAGTTAAGCAATTACAAGATCTTAAACAAAGCACAGGAAAAAACGCTGCAGCCCTGTGGGTGTGGTCATATCCCGATGCTTTAGAAGTCGCCATGATCACCGCCGAAAATAAACCTCAAGGGGCGGTTTTTCGAGAAGCAGATGCCGTGACCATCGATCAAGTAGTCAACGAATATATCGAACATATTACCAATCCATTCCCCATTCTCGGCATTCGTAATTCCACCGCCTACCTTACCCCTGCCCAACAACTTTATGATTGGATGATCAAACCTTTCCAAAGTCAACTACAGGGGGAAAATATTGACACAATAATTATCTGTGTTGGGCCTAGATTAAGGAGTATTCCCTTTGCCGCCCTGTATGATGGCACTGATTTTCTCGTGGAAAAATATAGCATTGCCATGGTGCCATCTTTTACTCTCACCAACCTTGATGTTAGCCCACGTAATCAAGAAGAAATCAAAATTTTGGCCATGGGTACTTCCACCTTTGAATTTCTTAGCCCTCTACCCGGTGTTGCCCTCGAAATTGATAATATTGTTCCCTCCCCTTGGAATGGGGTAAAAATGACCGAAAACCTATTTACCCTTGACAATTTACAAGCCCAAAGGGAACAAAATCCCTATGAAATAATCCATCTGGCAACCCATGCCAAGTTCGAGCCGGGACAACCCCAAGACTCTTTTATCCAACTCGCAGATCGTCCCCTCACCTTAGAAGATATAAGAGAATTAAATTGGGATAATCCCCCCGTATCTCTTTTAACCCTTAGTGCCTGTGAAACCGCTATGGGAGATCCCCAGGCAGAATTAGGTTTCGGAGGTTTGGCGGTACAGTCGGGGGTGCGATCGGCACTGGGAAGTTATTGGCAGGTAAGCGATGCAGGTACTTTAGCACTAATGACAGAATTTTATCAACATCTTAAATTTTACCAAGATCAAACCGATATACTATTAAAATCTGATGCCCTACGGGATACTCAAATATCGATGATTCACCATCAAGTATATGTCAATGATGGGCAACTTAGAAGCACGAGGGGAAATTTATCTTTACCATCTATGCTCACCGAATTTGGTGATGATGATTTATCCCATCCCTTTTATTGGGCCCCTTTTACAATTATTGGTAGTCCTTGGTAAATGACCACAAAAAAACAACGGGGCAAAACCCCATTGTTATATTTGTATTGAAAACAAATAAAGGCGAATGACCTTATTAGTTACGATAAGGTACTCTGTCTAAGCTGATATTCATAGCAGATACACGGGGGCTAGGGGTAGCCTTGGTACCAATGCTACGAGCTAAATCGAGATAGCCAGAGGGATCTCCTGCTTTGACTTGTTTTTCTTGGGGAGTAAAACGACGAACTTGATTTTGCCAAATAATTTGAGGGAAACCAAGTTGATTGCGGTGATACTCGTTGTAACGAGGAGATTTGATATTGAAAGGTCTTTCACCGATTTCGCGGGAGGGTAAGTTACGACGACGTTGATAGGGTAGGATGTCGTAACCAAAGTTTTCGAGGTATTCATCAGAGTTTAATAATTCATCGATGAAACCTTTATAACCCTTGGTAGCGATAACGATAGACCAAGCAATTTTTTCTTGTTCGTTGTAAACATCACGACCTAAAACTTTCTGTACGCAATGTTCTACAAAACGATAGTTACTATTTTTTTCGTAAAAACTATTTCTGAAAGTTTCGGATAATAATAAACCACGAACGAAATCACGGACAGTGATTTGATTATTGCGTAGTTGAGATTCTAGGGCGACTTCACGGTCAGATTTGAAAGCATGGAAGAAAATTTGACGATAGGCCGCCTCAATTAAATTATCCATGTCAGATGCGACAAGTAAGTTCTCCGCATTATAGATTTTGGGTTGTTCGTCTCCGCCAACTTCAAATCCTTCTACACGAGAATTTTGAGAGCTGGGAGTGTAATTAAGAAGAGGAAGAGTCAAGGATTTTACCTCCGTATTTTGTTTATCTTAAAATATTTTTTCTTCAATCAATAGCATAATCGACAAGGGCTACGTAACTGAATAAACGTAAAGAATTGTTACACTCAATCCTAATAAAACCCTTATCTAAAGTTTTGTCATAGGGCAATAGGCAATGGGCAATGGGCAATAGGCGAAAGATAATAATTATCCATTATCAATTATCCATTATTCACATCTTAATTAAGGCTTCTTGTAAAATCGGTGGCAATTGCCTTAAAATTTTACCTTTTTGGGTATCTATTCCCACAAGGGTTACTCTACCGCTCACATAAATTTCTTGTGAGGAAAAGGAGACTATTTCGTAATCCCAGTGCATTCTTACTTTTTGGATTTCGTTAACACGGGTTTTGACGATCGCACTTTGACCCATTTTCAGGGGTTGATGATAACGCAGATTAATTTCTACTACGGGTAATTCACAACCAGCACTGACCAAATCGGTGTAGTCAATGCCAATCTGGCGTAAATATTCTATTCTTGCTTCTTCTAGCCATGGGATATAGTTACCGTGCCATACTACCCCTGCATAGTCGGTGTGATGGGGATGTACGGTAATGGGATATTCAAACCATTTTTCTGTGGTTGCCCTCAAGCTATAGTCAACTTCAATGTCTGTGGTTGGTGGTAATTGAGGATTATTTTTTGGTGTCATAAAACTAATTGGTTTGGATCAATAAGCGTTTTGATTTAGATGGGTAATAGGCAATGGGGAGTAGTGTTAATAGTAGAGAATTTTTAATTATCCATTATTAATTATCAATTATCAATTACCTCCGCTCCTTTGCTATCAATTAAGAGCGATCGCACTTTAGCCTTTACCCCCAAATCAGCCCAAGCGTTTTCCATCCCCTGAGCGACATTCTGAGCCTCATGATCGGGGCATAAAGCCAATAGGGTAGGTCCTGCCCCACTAATTACCATTCCATAACCGTTATGGCTTAATACCGCTTGTTCAACCTGATCATAACCTTTGATCAAACTACGGCGATAGGGTTGATGTAATTTATCCTGTAGGGCTTCGGTTAACCATTCCCCGTTACCTGTTTGTAATCCTCTCAATAGTAAACCCATATGGGCAATGTTAAATACTGAGTCGCTATAACTTAAACTTTTTGGCAATACTCCCCTTGCTTCCTCGGTGGATAGTTCAAAATCGGGGATAGCCAACACAAAGGCAATGTCAGGATTGACGGGAATTGGTACAAAATGCCAGTTATCACCGCTACCTACCGAAAGAATACAGTTACCCATAAAGGCAGGAATTACGTTGTCAGGATGTCCTTCAAGGGCGATCGCCAAATTCATCAACTCTTGGGAGGATAAAGGATTTTTAGCCAAATAATTAGCCCCCAATAAACCCCCCACAATGGCAGTGGCAGAACTTCCTAGTCCTCGTGCCATAGGTACACCTACCTTGATTTTGATCTGAACTTGGGGAATTTCCTCGCCAATATGTTCGTAAACCTTGACAAAAGACTGCCATAACAAATTATCTTCAGGGAGATATATTTTTTCTCCCTCCATGCCAAAAGCCTCGAATTTGGTGGGTTCTGGGCTTCGGGTAAATTCAAATTCGTTATAAAGACTCAGCGCCATGCCCAAACAATCAAACCCTGGACCAATGTTTGCGGTGGTTGCAGGGACTCTAATTACCATAGAATTACTATTAATCATTATCTGTTCAACTATCAAAATATAATCTTTTTCTCCAGTGATGAATAATAGTTTAACCAGTTATGGGCAATATTTAGTTACCCCCAAATACGCCAAGAAGGGTTTAAAAGTAGCTCTATTCGTGGGTACAGCTATATTTATGATCAATCATGGTACGGCTCTAGCCCAAGGAAAAATGACCCCCCAACGTTGGTTGAGCGGTATTTTAAGTTATTCTGTCCCCTATTTTGTAAGTATTCACGGGCAATGGTCTGTGGCAAAAAAAAATCAATCTCACCAAATTTAATCAAGATATAGGGATGGTTTAACGAGTGCTTCGGTAATTAGATTACTGGCTTTAATTGCTCCTGATAGATTTCTAGCGGTAGGTCCTAAACGTAAGGAAGCAAGTCCACCCATGATAAATAATTCTGCACCTTTTACTCGCAAATATTTATCCAATACGGGTAAACCTTGGATGATGGGGGTATTATATTGACCCCAAATATCTTCGAGAAGATGATGGTTTTGAGCTTGGAATTTACTACCTGTAGCTAACCAAATACGATCATACTGTTGTGTTTGTCCATTCTCACATTTTATGTACCATTGATTTTGATGATGATGGGCGTGAGTTACCTGACAATTTTCCTGTAGGTTGAGTTTTCCTTCTCTGGTTAGACGTTTTAATTTCAGCATGACGGCGGGAGTAAGTGAACCTCCATTTCTGGCTTTTTGAATCATGTCATATCTTTCATGCCAACAGGGTTGAGCTTCAAAACTCTTTAAATATTTAGGTCCTAGCCATCCGGGGTCGGTGTCAAATAGTTTTTCTTGTAATTGTTTTCTCGACATAAGATCTACTGTGGCACCTTTGGCGATCGCCCCTAGGGCTAAATGTCCACTGGTTAAACCACCTCCAATAATTAAAATATTTTCCCCTTGTAGGTTCAATGAGCGTAAATCCACTTGATGGGAATGAACTAGGGTAGGAGGCTGTAGGTTTTTTACCCAGGGAGGGAGATTAATTTCGTCGGCCCTAGTAGCCACTACTACCCGACGGGTGCAAATTTCTTGTCCAGAGGATAATTGTAATTGAAAGTTCTTTGGCTTAAGAGGTTTTATTTTGGTAACTATTGCGGGGAAAATCAACTTTTCTAAGCCATTGGTTTTAATGAGATGATCACAAAAGTCTTGAAATAATTTAGTCCCCGGTAAGTCGTAGGGGGGGTATAGTTCTGAGGGTCTAGTTTCGGCAAACTTTCTCAGGGCAAAGGGATTGGGTGCAGGATGATGGACAGCGGGCGATCGCAAATGGATAATTTCTTGAGCTTCTAATTGATGGCGCCATTGAGTTAACCATTCACCGCTAGGATCAAATACCATGACCCTAGATCGTAGTTTTGGTTTTTTGTGCAATAAATGGTTAACGAGAGTTAGAGAATGGGGTCCTGCACCAATTATGGCTGTTTCGATGTACTCTGGGAGTTTTCTTGAATTCACCATCAATCCTTAAGGAATAAAAATTATTATTATCATTTTTAGCTTATTCAGAGGTCAACTGACAATGATAATCATTATTGAAAATATTTATTCCTCATCTCAAAAGGGCGGTTTATTCCTCTAAAGGAACGAGATAATTTTCTAAAACCCTTACCATACGAGGATTTGCAAAAAAGGTTCTGGTGTCTTCCATGAGGTTATCTCCCCAAAGGTTCATGATCAAATATTCCTCGTTGCCATATTTCCCATCCAGTTGTAAGGCTTGGGTTGCCATGCGGATGGCCTCGGTTTGTTGTCCTTGACTATACATGGCTACCGCTATGGCAAGATAGGGTTCGGCCTGGGATTCATCTATGGCAATGGTATCACGCCAAAGGGCGATCGCCCTGTCTTTGTTACCCTGTTCATATTCCGCCAAACCAATATTATTGAGAGAGGGCCAAAATGCCTCGTCTAGGTCAAATGATTGTTGATAAGAGGCGATCGCATCAGGAAACTGCCTTAATTGTAAATAAGAATTACCAAGATCAAAAAGAGCTTGATGATTTTCACTATTAATTGCTAAACCAGCCCTAATTTCCGTGATCGCTGATTCATAATCCCCCAACTGAAAATAAGCATTACCCAAAGCAAATAACACCTCCGCCTCATCAGGGGCCAACTCTCTGGCTCTCACCAAAGCATCTACTCCTGCCTGATTTTCCCTTTGTTGTAGGTGCAAAGTACCCAAAATAAACCAAGTTTCGTATTGATTAGGAACCAAACGAGCCGCTAATCTTGCCCGAGACAAAGCCAACTCATACTCCTGAAAACGAATTAATTGCACCGCATCTTGCAATAATTGAGAGCCATAAGGCGCCAAAACTTCAGAACTAACATCAGGTGTATAGGGAATAACCGCCTGAGCTTGAGCCTTGATAGGGTTAAAAATAGCTCCCAAAGCTACTAGAAAAGATAATAATAAATGACGATATAACACTATTGTTAAATTTCGCAAACTAAAATAATAGATCGCCTCAATTCTAACAATCAAAATAACATAATAGATATATTAGTCATAAAAAGTAAGACCATGAATAAATCCATCGGCTTTTTTTCCCTTCTCGCTTCCATCAGTGTAGCTTCTCCATTACTTTTCAGCGGTAATGCCATGGCTATCTCTGTCCAAATTTCAGGAGAAAACATAACCAACCCATCCCCAACTTTATTATCTCAGGCTTCTTTTCCTAGCGGTGTTTTCAGCGACAATACTTGGATTGTTACCCTTGGTTACTATAACAATAGCCACTATTATGAAGGATACAACCGTAATACAGGAGATTCTATTTACTTATCAGGTGCTACCATCGGCGGAAACAATCAACGACGTACCTACACATGGAATAACAGCGGATACCGTTATCAAGTAGCTTGGCAACCAGCCGATCCTAATCTAATTCGTTTACAAGTATATCATCCCAATGGCAGGGTAATTTTAAATCGTTTATTAAGTCGTTAATTTTTGTTAATAATTTTATCTCTCTTTTTTTTGATAATTTAAAGTGAGAAATATGATTATTATTATGCCCCATTCCTTTTTGTGGGGCTAAATTTATTATTGTTTTAAGTAAAATCAAATATCAAAAATACTAATAATTAAGCCTTTTTTTCTTATTTTTCATCATTTTTGACTAATTATTTTTAATAAATTACTAACTATATGTGGCGAAAAATCAAAAGATTTATCAGAACTTTTTTCAGAAAATCCAGAAGAATTGATGACGAACCTATCAATAAAGTTAGTCTAATTCTCATCATTATTATGGATATATTTATCCTTAGTAATGTTTTTATGGGCTTAAATGATATTGGGAATTGGTACATCAGCCCTTCTCAAAGTCATCCTTGTTATTCCCCATGGCAAAGTTACAGAAACGACACTAACGAAAACAAACAATATGCTGTATTGACGGAAAATAGATACGATTATCGATATAATCCTGATTTGACTCTCAGGGAAAACTATCAGAATATAGATGATGATCATTTGGGTAGTGTATCCTCTATCTGTTATCGCTATGCATCCTCCTTTGATGCAGTACAAATCCCTGAATTTACCACCAGAGTTAATGATATTAGCTCAAAAGAAAGTGCCATTGCTTCTGTGGAGGCTGAAAACAGAACTATCCGACAGCAATATGATTCTACTCTCCTAGAAGAAATTGCCGGGCAACCAGAGGATTTGTCCATAAATCAGGTAAGGGCGCAAGAAGCCAGACAAACTTTGGAAGAAAATAACGCCCGTATTGCAACCCTGAATGATGAGATAGCCACCCTCAAGGAGGAAATATTTGCTTTACCTGCGGTGCAGGAATTTTTTAGTTTACTAGATTCTGATAGTGAATTTAATAGTCTCGAAAACAGTTTTGATAGGGCTTCTTTTTGGTATCCCAGTATTCAGATTATATTCCAAGTTCTGTTTTTGGCGCCCCTGATTGCGATCGCAGCGTGGCTTCATCTCAAAGCAGATAACGAAGGAAATGGTCAATTAGCACTAATTACATGGCATCTCCTCGTTATATTTTCTATCCCTTTAATCATCAAGATTTTTCAATTCTTACAAGTAGGGGCGCTCCTATCCATCGTGGTAGACATAGTCGCCGTACTATTCACTGGGCTATTATTTGTCATCGCCTACCTCTATATTTTCATCATCCCCCTAATCACCTTTGCTTTAGTTAAACTAACTCAAAAAGTAATATTTAACACCAAAAATCAAGCCAGTAAAAGAATAGAACAATCAAAATGTTTACGCTGTGCCAAAAAATTACCCCCAAATAGTCTTTACTGTCCCCATTGTGGTTATTATCAATATCAAGAATGCCACAACTGCGGAGATTTGACCTATAAACATTTGGGCTATTGTATCAACTGTGGTGCATCGCAGGAACAACCCCAGACAAATCCATAGTATTGATGGGGATAGTTGACAATCAATCATGGGTAATAACAAAGTCTTAGTTACCTACTGAGGAGACTCGATTAAAATATCAGCCAAGGCAGAATTTTCATCAATGCCTCCGATACGATCAAAAGGCCAAAATCTTACCGTTGCCCTACCGATAATATTTTCATCAGGCACAAATCCCCAAACATGAGAATCAGAACTATTATTACGATTATCTCCCAACACCAAATAACTATTTTCGGGTACTACCACAGGCCCAAAATTATATTGTGGGGCTTCTTGAATATAAGATTCTCGTAAAATTTGACCATTAATTTTCACATTACCATTGGTTACCAAAACCTCATCCCCCGGTAACCCAATTACCCTTTTTATAAAAGCACCATTCCAGCCCAACTCCTGAATTGCTTCGGTGGCGTCAAAAACAATGATTTCCCCCCTTTCAGGTTGCCGAAAACGAAAAGTCATTTTTTCAATAATCAATCGATCATTAATCTGTAAAGTTGGTTCCATAGAAGAAGAAGGAATATATCTCGCTTCTGCCACAAAAGTACGAATACCAAAAGAAAGAATACCAGCCATCACCACTGTTTTGACTATTTCTACGATGGGATTTTCCTCTTTTTTAACAGTTTCTTTGGCTTTCGATTTTGGTAATTGCTCACTCATATTTTAATTATCGGAAAAGATGTTGTATCTCTTAGTGTAGCTTACAACTTTTTTAGTTTGGGTAAGCAAGACCAAATTTTTCATTATTAAGGCAACCATGGATATTCGTTAAAATTCGGTGGACGTTTTTCCAGAAACGCTTGTTTACCCTCTGCCCCTTCTTCGGTTAAATAGTAAAGCAGAGTAGCATTACCCGCCAACTCCTGCAAACCTGCCTGTCCATCACAATCAGCATTAAACGCAGACTTTAAGCAACGAATGGCAATGGGACTTTTCGCCAAAATTTCCTTAGCCCAATCGATGCCCTCTGCTTCTAATTCTTCCACTGGTACTACTTTATTAACCAAACCCATATCAAGGGCTTCTTGAGCGTTATATTGACGACAGAGAAACCAAATTTCTCGGGCTTTTTTTTGTCCTACCACCCTAGCCAAATAACTCGCTCCAAAACCACCGTCAAAACTACCTACTTTGGGGCCTGTTTGCCCAAAAATCGCATTATCCGCCGCAATGGACAAGTCACAAATTAAATGTAATACATGACCACCACCAATAGCATACCCTGCCACAAGGGCAATTACTACCTTGGGAATAGTACGAATTAAGCGCTGTAAATCCAGCACATTGAGACGAGGTACCCCATCATTACCTACATATCCTGCCTTACCCCGAACACTTTGATCACCCCCAGAGCAAAAGGCATATTTACCATCGGTATGGGGGCCAGCCCCTGTTAATAAGATAACGCCAATTTTTTGATCTTCCCTAGCATCACAAAAAGCATCATACAATTCAAATACTGTTTGCGGACGAAAAGCATTACGTTTATGGGGTCTATTAATAACAATTTTAGCAATTCCTTGATGCTTAAAATATAAAATATCTTGATACTCTTTGACCTTTTCCCAATTAAAATTCATTATTTTTAAATACTAATAGAACTCGGTTTATTATAACTAGCAATTATACGTTTACACCCTGACTCAGGTTGCGCCCATTGATTGACATATTCATTGGGATTTCCCCAACATAAACCTAAATATACTTCATCTTTTCCTGTGTCAAGTTCTGCCCATTCTGCCTCCTCATATAACTCTTCTAATTGTTCGGGAGTCAGAGGATTTTCCCTATCTTCGGATAAGTAATATTTCATTCCCTCGGTAACTTCTTTCCAGAAATCTAATACCGAAGTTTTTGCCTCCATTAAAAATTTTTTGTCTCCTTCGATCGCAATTAATTGATTATATACTTCTGGAAAACTGAAACTTTTTCCTTGAAAAGTAATTTTTCTTTTGATTAAACCAGAAACATTATTCTTTTCTTGATATTCATGAATTTGACGACGAAAATCCCTAAAAATAAAAACTCGCCCCGTTTTATCCATATCAAGGGCTTTGGAAACCACAGGATTATCTAGTTTTTCGGAAGTATTAAAAATCAATCTTTTGCCACTCCATGTGGCTTTCAATTCCATTTCTAAAAAATCAATTAATTCTTTAGTGCTGTAAGTCATCGGGTTAATTCGTCTAATTAACTGGGGGTTAAATTTTGCTTAGGAGAACAAATTAACAATATCACCTTTGGTGAAATCTGTTAAAGATAACAATTTAATACCAGATTCTGGGGTGACACTGGCTCTAGTTTTTTCTGTATTATAACCCCATGATGCCAAAAATAGTCTGACTCCTGACAAATCTGACTGCCCTGATACTGTTTCTAATGCTTCTAGTCTATCCTCGATAAAACAAATATCCGTGGCTTCTACTTTTTCTTGGTCAATGATTAATCTGATACTTTCATATTTTGGTCTTTTTTGTTCTTTTCCCCAAAAGGTAATTTTATCTGTTTCTAGCTGTTGATTTTCTAATAGTTTTTTGGCAAAAATTCCTTCTTTTGTGGTGATAATATATATCTTTATATTTTCTTGGATATATTTATCTATCCTATTAATAACTTGAGGATAAAATTGATGTAAATTAAGCCATTTAATGAGATTATTATTAATTTGCTCTTGTCTTACTATATCTAATGTGTGGGCTATTTTGTCTTTGGAAATATCATCATTTTTAATTATTCTCTGTACAAATTCATGCCAGTTGTTAAATAATATTGTGGGATTTTTTTCTATGGTCATTGCCCTAAATATTAAAGGCATTTCCCAACCAGTTTCGATAATAGGACGTAAATAATTAAAAGTTGTGCGACTTTCTTCTAAGTTATCCACTGACTTTTGCCAGATTATTTCGTAGGTTAATCGACTACTATGGAAATATTCAGGCAGTCCATCACATATTACACCATCAAAATCGAGTGCTAATATTTTATTCATCGGCTATTATTTTTTTGTGTTGTTACTTAAAGATTTATTATATTATTTTTAATTATTATGAATCAAGAAATAAATACAGATCTTGTTAATTCTTTGACGAAAGAAACTTTACTGGATTTAAAAAGACAAATTCAGAGAATTGATAATTATTTAATGGTTATTTTTACTCTGGTAATTATTTTACTTATTATTTCTGGCAGTCTTAGTCATCCCCATGTGTTAAAAATTGTTTTTCAATCGTTAGACATAGGTTTATTGTTTGCTTTGTTAATTGTTTGTATTGTAGGATTATTTCAATATAGAAATCAATATTTTATTTTTAATGATTTGCCAGAGGATATAGAAAATGTAACTATTAAGGAACAAGATATTTTTAAATATTGGCAGGAGGAATCAAGAAAGTTATATCGAGTATATCAAAGAAAAAATAGCTGTCTAAATACAGCCTATATTTTGATGGTTATAGCTACTATCTTCTTGAGTATTAATATATATTTAAGTTAATTTTGGCTATCTAAATATGTTTGTACGAAGTTAATAGCTTGGGCTGAATTATTTATCTTTCCTTCTATATGGGCGATTTGTACTTCTGTTAATATTTCTTTGATTAGTGGACTTGGTTTGAGGTTTAATTCTGTGATCAAATCATTTCCTGTAATTAATGATTGGGGATGAGCAACTAGATCATGATTATCGAAGTAACGTTTTATTAATTGATCAATAAGTGGTTGATTATTTGACTGTAAGGAAGTAGCTCGAAGGGCAATTAAGGGAAAAATATTGCCGATATTTAGAAAGAAAAAATATTGTTCTCTAAGGGTTGTTTTTTTAGAAAAATTTAGTAATTCTGGTAAGTATTTAATAGTGGTAGTAACTGCTTTTATTTCGTTTTTTGAAGGTTTTAATTTTAATAGTTCAGTCTTGGCTATATCGACATTTTGGGAGGTGAGACAGGATAGTTTTGCTAAGGCTAAAAATTCGGGAGTAAGGTTTTTAAATTGAGGATATTTTTTGCTAAGAATAGTTAAAGTTTCATCTATTTTGAATAGGTTAGTAATCTTTTCTGAGGTGATATTTTCTAACCAATGGGATAAAACACTATCTTGGTAGGCTTGTTGTAACCAATAGTTTCCATTATTAGACTGCAAGAGATAATTTAATTCTGTTTTTACTCTTTCGGCGGCAACTTGGCATAGAAGGGGAGAAAGTTGCTTGATGGTGTTACGGGTTTTTGAGTCGATGGTAAATCCTAGTTGGGATGCTTGACGGTAAGCTCTTAATATTCTCAGGGGATCATCTTCGAGGTTTTTTGATGATACCATTCTGATAATACCTTGTTCTAGGTCTTTTTGACCCTCTAAGGGGTCTATTATTTCTTTATTGTACAGGTTAAGGGCGATCGCATTTAGACAATAATCACGACGACATAAATCATCAACCAGAGAATCCCCCTCCTGTTTGGCAAAATCCACCGTAGCCGAAGGAAAAACCACCCTCGCAATTTCCCTTTGGGCATCCAACACCACAAAACCCATACCATACTTACGAGCGATGAATCTAGCAGTTTCCACCGCCCCTTTGGGCATCACAAAATCTAAATCAATATAATCCCTCTTTCGATGTAACAAAGCATCCCTTACCACTCCCCCCACCAAATAAGCATCAGGGGGCAAAAAATCCAAATCAAAAGGTAATAACTCTCGTAAAAAATCCGCAATATACATCAAGAAAAAACCAACCTCAGCAAAATTAAGCTACATTAGCAAATAGAGACAGTCGGAGAAAAAGCCTATGTGTATCTGTATAAACTGTTACTATGTCGATCGTTGCAATACTTATCATGCCGTAGAAGCCCAACATCAGCAACCCCATCTCACCGAAAATCCCAGTTTTGAGCCAGAAAGCCCTTCTATCAACGTTAACATTCGTCCCCAAGAAGATTACATCGAAATGGAATGGGATGTCGTTGGTTGTGCTAGTTTCACTGAAGAAAAAGGAAAATGGGCAAAATTACGCCCGGGTGAAGCAATTCCCACTTAAAAAAATCTTAACCCCTCTCCTCGTAGGAGAGGATTTTTATAAAATTAAAAATAAGAATCTAAATCTAAAGCCTCCGAACCACCTTCCAAAAGTAGTACAATTAACTTCTTAAGTTGTACCCATATTAAAATACCAATAAAAAGAGTTAGAGGTAGAGAAACCCCATAAGATAAAAGACGATTATAAGTAAAAATCTCTAATCCTGCCGCCAAAAACACACAAATTCCTAAACAAATTCCCATAAAAGGTAACTTAAGCACAGAAATTTCCGATAAGTTTGTTTTAATTCCTTTCTTACCCTGATTACTCCAATAATTAACCTTTATCTTTAAAGCCGCTTCAAACGCCAAACCGCAGGTTACTCCAATAAAAAAACCCATCGCAAGTAAAACTAGAGGGGGCTGTGGTAATGTATACATGATTTTATAAAAATTTTTTATTTTGACTGTAATTGTTTGTTACAAAATATTAACATCTTTATGGTTCTAGCAGAAAAACCAATGTACCAAAAAATTTACTGCGTCAATCACATCGGCAAAAATCTTTTGATAGTAGGTTATCTTGAGCATAAACAGTGGCAATTTCAAGTAGTAACCTCCACAGGAGAAATGGTGAAACAAGTTAATCAATTTTCCACCCCACAACAGGCAGAAAACGAAGGAAAAAAATGGATAGACGATAATTTAAAATAGAATAAGACTCATCAAAATTAATATCTCCCTATGAAACCCGCCCGTATCAGTAAAATATTACCCAATTCCATCGCTGAAGAAATTGGCTTTGAAGTAGGAGACTCCATTGTTAGTATCAATCAAATGCAACCCAGAGACTTGATTGATTATCAGTTTCTCTGTAGTGATGAATATTTAGAATTGGAAGTCATTGATAAATATGGAAAAAATCATCTGGTAGAAATTGAAAAAGACTATGACGAAAATCTAGGGCTAGAATTTGAAGATGCCCTCTTTGATGGTTTAATTCAGTGTAATAATAAATGTCCTTTTTGTTTTATTGACCAACAACCAGAGGGCAAACGGGAAAGTCTTTATCTCAAGGATGATGATTATCGTCTTAGTTTCCTCTACGGAAGTTATCTCACCCTCACAAACTTAACCACCAGAGAATGGAATCGCATCGAACAAATGCGTCTTTCTCCCCTTTATGTTTCTGTCCATGCCACCGAAGCAGACATTAGAATTAGGTTATTAAAAAATCAAAGGGCAGGGGAAATAAAAAAAAATCTGGCATGGTTTCAAGAGAAGCGTTTACAGATTCATGCCCAAGTGGTTGTATGTCCTAACATTAACGATGGCATACATTTAGAGAGAACTTTAGAGGATTTATTTTTTTTCCATCAGGGAGAAATTCCTGCGGTGATTAGTGCGGCAGTGGTACCTGTGGGTTTAACCAAGTTTCGCCCTCAAGAGGATGAGTTAATCCCTGTGAGTCGAGCAAAAGCTAGGGAAGTTATTAAACAAGTTCAAGCCTTACAGGATAAATTTAGGGCTAAGTGTGGCTCTACTTTTGCTTGGTTGGCTGATGAATGGTTTTTGATTGCAGGGGAAGATTTACCTCCAGAGTCCCATTATGAAGATTATCCTCAAATTGGGAATGGGGTAGGCTCTATTCGACAATTTTTAAAGGAGTTTACTACCATTGCTGATGAAACTTTGCCCCCAAAAATTTCACAGCCAGAGGAGTATACTTGGATTGTGGGTAATGCTGTGGAAAATGCTTTTCAACCCCTAGTTGCAAGGTTAAATCAAGTGGAAAATTTGAGTGTTAATTTAGTGGCTTTGAATAGTGATTATTGGGGGCAAGAAATTACGGTGACGGGATTGATTACAGGGCAGGATTTATTAGCGAAGTTACCCCAGAAGGATTTGAGGAAAAAAATTCTTTTGCCTTCGGTGATGTTGAAACATGATGAAGCTAAGTTTTTGGATGATGTCACCATTGAGGAATTAGAAAAAAGTCTCGATGTTGAGGTGATTCGGGTTAATGGGATTAGGGAATTAATGGAGGTGGTTTCTGGATAATTGATCATTAAGAGGTTGCTTAGACGTTATTATTACCCTGTTTTTTTGAGAAAGTGTTAGATTTTGGATAGAGGAAATTAAGCATAATAATTATTCGATGAATTTAAGTTTACAATATCCTATTTTTGGTCCCTATATTCAATGTCCCCATTGTCGTCAAAAAATCGAGGCTTTGACTCTTACTGATAGTTATTTATGTCCTCGTCATGGTGCTTTTGAGGCTAATCCTGATACTAAAGTTTTGGTACATTTACAGTCGGGGCGCCATTGGCGTTTGTGGGAGGATAAGTGGTATCGTCAACATACCCATCCTGATGGGATTCGTTTTGAAATTCATGAAGCCCTAGATAGATTATATACTGAGGGGTATCGGGCTACTAAGGTGGTTATTGCTCAACGTTATTATCGCTTGATTAGTTCTTATCTGGAAAAGGGTAATGCTTGGATAGGTGATGGTAATAAGGTTTATAAACTTTATGGTTTACCTGTGGAGTTTAGTTCTGGGGATGATGATAATTCTGAGCGTTGGGATATTATTAATTTTACTTTGGAAAAGGAAAAGGGGAGTCCTTCTCGCTATCCCTATTTTCGTCTGTTTGAATAATTGAGAGGAAACTTGTTTATGTTTCATCATGTCTCTATTCGTACTGCGAACATTAGAAGGGCGATCGCATTTTATCAAATCTTAGGGTTTTCGGTGATGGAAAGATTTACCACGGGATACACCCTCGCTTGTTGGATGGAGGGGTTGGGTAGTCGCATTGAATTAATTGAAATACCCGAACCAAAACCTGCCCCCGATGCCTTTGGAGATGAGCATTATGTGGGTTACTATCACCTTTGTTTTGATGTGGGCGCTTATGCCCATAGTCTTCCTCAATGGTTGGCAGAATTGGAGCAAAAATTTGCACAGGAGACAAAGGCGAATCCCCAAGAGGTTAAACCCCTGAAAATTTTATTACCACCCCAACAACAAATGATTGACAATAAGGTTTTTGAGGTGGCTTTTATTGCTGATGATGATGGATTACCCATCGAGTTGTTAAGAGATTTTAAATAACCCCTTCAAATTCCAATTCCTCGATCATTTGTAAGCCCCTAGGATCTCCTAATTTGAGTAAAGCGGTTTTAGCATCTTCTTTTACCCCTAAATCTTCATCTTCTACTAGGGCTTCGATAAGGGCATCTATGGCGGTATTATAGACCACATTACAGGGCAATTCTCGGCAAAGTTGACCCACTGCCCAAGCACAATTACTACGTACAGCGGCGATGGCATCTTGTCGTAAAGTAGTAATCAGGGAAGGTATGGCGGTAATATTATCCTCATAATCTAGTTTGGCGACATTGGCGATACTACTAGCAGACCAAAGACGCACCGCTGCTATATCATGTTTTAGGGCATGGAGTAGGGGTTGGAAAGCCGCGCGATCGCCACTATTTCCCAAAGCCCACACAACCCCCTTACGCACATAACCATTCCAATCATTTTGTAAAGCAAAAATTAAGGGTTGTACCGCCACAGGATCAGTGTTTCTACCCAAGGCATACGCCGCACTAACCCGTATCAAAGGACAATTATGACTCAAACGTTCAATTAGGAGAGGAACAGCCCTAGAATCGGAAATTTCACAAAAAGCCCTGACCCCCTCGATTTGTTCTTGCAAATCGTCACTAGAAAGCAAACCTAGCATCACATCGGGATCTGGTTTTTCAGGTTCGTTTTCCTCAATCAAATCTAAAGGATCGAGGGTATCAAAATCTATGGCAGTGTTACTTAAGCTAGAGTCATTCATATAAAATAATGATACATTATCTTAATGCACAGGTAAACAGTTTTAAGTGTCTATTTCTACTGAAATTAATAATTGTACCAGAAAGAATCAGGCTGCCATTGCTTTAGGCAGTAATTTAGGCGAAAGTAAAGATAATTTACAAACAGCCGTCGCCAGAATTAAATTAGCACCCCAAATCGAGTTGATACAATGCTCTCACTGGTATCAAACCAAACCAGTAGGGCCTCCTCAACCTGACTATATTAACGGTTGTATTACCATTCACACAACATTTACTCCCATCGAATTACTTAATTTTTTACTCATCATAGAACTAATATTCGGTAGGGAAAGAAACGAAAAATGGGGAGCAAGAACCCTTGATTTAGATCTAATTTTATATGATGATTTAATTCTTGATTTACCAAATCTAAAAGTACCTCATCCTTTGATGAGAGAAAGGGTATTTGTGTTAATTCCCCTAGCAGAAATTGCCCCTGACTGGGTTGATCCTGTCAGTAAATTAACGGTTTCTGCATTGGCAAATAAATTAAATTATCATAGTGATGAAATTAAAATTTTACCTTAATTAAAAACTTTTTTAAGCACATATTTATGGATAGACTATTAAGAGGACTAAATGTTTATTTAATTGGTATGATGGGTTCGGGGAAAAGCACCGTGGGCAAATTTTTGGCTCATAAATTAGCCTATCGTTTTTTAGATACCGATAACACCATTGAAACCCTGACTCAAAAGAGTATTAATAAAATTTTTGAAGAAGATGGCGAAGAGGTTTTTCGTACTTTAGAAAATCAAGTTTTAGCACAAGTTTCTAGTTATTTACATACCGTAATTAGCACTGGGGGGGGAATTGTTTTAAAAAAAGATAATTGGGCTCATTTACGGGATGGCATGGTAATTTGGCTAGATGTTCCCGTGGATGTTTTAGTACAAAGACTAAAAGATGATCGTAGCAGACCATTATTAAAAGAAACTGATTTACAAGAAAAACTAACGACTATTTTGGCACAAAGAAAACATCTTTATGCCCAAGCTGATCTCACTATTACCATAAATGCGGAACAAACAACAGAGGATATTGTGGCAGAAATTATTAAGGTTATTCCTAGTAAAGTAAAGCCAGAATTTAATCCTGAATTAAATTAGTTGTCCTTTAATTTTTTATGGGTTTTGTGTCCCCAAAAACCATCGTATTTCGTGACGGTAATATCTCCTAATACTTCGGTTTGACAAGCTAGTCGTAAATCTCTGTCCCTAGAATGGGGAGGAAAAGAGCGTCTGGCTTTATCTTTCCAATTAGGAGCATTTACTTCTCCCTCTATCTGTACGGCACAAGTGCCACAGCTACCAATGCCCATACAGTTGATATATTTGGCTTTGCCATTGTACAAATTAAGATCGTTTTTGAGTAAAATTTTACGGAGGTTTTCGCCTATTTTGCAGAGAATTTTTTGTCCTTGAAAGTTGATAATGGGCATAATTTTTAATAACTATTTTTTGATTTCTGAGGGTTGCCAAACAGCAGCCTTTATTACTACTAATAATAGACTTATATTATAAATTGACCAACCTACATTTAAGAGAAATAAATTAAGTTGGTCATATCTACCGATAATTAATTGAAAACCTGTCCATAAAATTCCGCTAATGGTGAGAATAATAATAGTTATTTGGGGTATAACTAAACGTAAATAATTACCCGATTGTCTTTGTTTTGGTGTTACTTTGAAACTGAGTTTTTTTCCACTAAAAACACTGACTACTGCTTGAATATATAAAGGAAAAAGGGCGATCGCATATTGTTCACTGCGCCAAAGTTCCCGTGCAGGAATACCCCAACTAGCCATCATAAAAGTAAGACGATTGAGAATAAAAGCAGGAACAAAATAAAAAGCAAACTCATTATCATAATCAGTCACAGGAATAGAGCCTGTATAAAAATAAATAATCGGGCAGAGTAAAAAAATTATGATGGCAAAACCCGAAAAATAACTATACATAGTTTGAAAATACTGCAATCTCTGCCCCAAACTTAAACCTATCTTAGTCAAGGGAGATTCCCGCAACAATACCTGAATAGTACCCTGCGCCCATCTCAGGCGTTGTTGTAAAGTAGAAATCAAATCATCAGGAGCCACTCCAGCAGATAAAGGCTCATTGTGATAAACCGACTTCCATCCTGCACTGTGCAACCTCATGGCGGTATTCATATCCTCCGTAATGCTATTACTCGATACTCCCCCCACCAAATCAAACTCTTCCAATCGAGACTCATCTTTTTGAAAATCTGCGGCAAAATTTTTTAATCCTACCATCACCAGGGCTTCTCTTCTCAATACCGCATTTGTACCTGTATAAAAAGCTGAATTCATACCATCTTTACTTTGTTGGATTAGACCATAAAAAAGATGGGCTTGATGACCAAAAGGATCTCCAGATGGTAAATTATAAAAGGCTTGGGGAGTTTGCACAAAGGCAATCATGTTTTCATAATATCGCCCTGTCATTAAGCTATAAGAGAAAAAATAAGGAATAACTCTTTGTAAAAATTGTGGTTGGGGAATATGATCAGCATCAAGGGTTAAAATAAAATCTCCCTTTGTTCCCCCCGAAAAAATAGCATAGTTGATGTTTCCAGCTTTGGCATGGTGGGGTTTGCCTTCGGGCTTTGGACGGGCGATATAACTACATCTCAACAGGCTACTTAATTTTAATTCTTCTTTTTTGATCGTGTCTAATAGTTCTTCTCTTTTTTGCTCCAAATATTGGTTGATATGTTGAAGACTGGGGTTAAACTGTAATATTAACTCGGTTAATCCTTTTAAATATCCTGCGATTAAAGATTCTTTGGCGCCTTCCTCCACACAAGGAATAGGAGTGTAGGATTTATAAAGGGTGAGACAGTTTCCCTGTTTACCCATGGACATATAACTATAACGATCCATCACTTGTGAGATAAACTTAAAATGTCTTTCGTCTTCTTGATTTATTCCTGTTAAATTGGGGCTGGTAAATAGTTTATTGGTTTCGTAGTGTCTATTATTGTCCCAAATTTTAATTTCGATGCCATAACTTAAGATGATCAAATCAATTAAAGTTAAATACTGTTTTTCGGTTTGAAGATTATTTTTAATAACTTGGTGTTCAAAGCCTTCCAAAATAGCTATATAACAGTCTTGCCATATTTCATCGGGTACATATAATGGTTTTTGTTGTTCAAACCACTGTAATACTCTTTTGGTAAATTTTTTGTCGGGTCGAATTTTGAAACGAAATCTATTCAATATTTTTTGCGCGTTGGCAAGTTCTGGAGTTAGTGTTTCTACTTGTTCTAAGTTAGCAAATAAAAGCGATCGCCTATAACTAATAGATTTTATCTCTTCTCTTAAACGAGGGGTTTGTAAATCTTCAATATTAAGCCTTTGACTCATTGCCCTCATTTCTGGAGAGTTACCGTCATCAAGAATATAAACCTTGAGCTTGGATACAGGATAATCCATATTTAAGGCTGCCCGTGCGGTTTCTTCTACCATTTCCACAGGTTCGTTATAACAGGTAATAAAAACATCTACTGCAGGAATTTGTTCCTCTGGCAAGGCAGGTTGAAGATATTTGAGAGAGCGAATGTTACGCTCAAGGGGATTCCATAAACCGATAAAAAACATTAATCCCCCCACATAACAGTAAATTTCTGCCATTAACAAGGGGATGGATAACCACAAGGCAGAAATATTAATGGTATTCAAAATACGCCATTGTAGATACCACGCACCACAAATAAGATTGATAATAATCAGAAATCGTAAAGGTCTAGTTCCCTTTTTCAGGCGAGTTTCTAAATGTCCTGAAAAAGAATTATCTTTAATCATAATCTAGTTTCATTTTGTGATAGGGCAGGGGGATTAATGCTTTTTGATACAATGAGTGAATCATTTTTTGAGTTCCTTAGAAGGAGAATAAGCAACACAAATTTGATGATTCACTGTTAATTGTCAATTATTCTTGGTCTTGGAGTCCTTGGTAATCCACTCCCCTGTTTTCTTTCCCTGATAGCGTTCCACCAAGGTGAATCAAGGTTAAAGTTATTGACAAAGGTAGACTGTTGATCACTAAGATGATAAAGCAAAGATTGTAAGATTAAACTATTCGTTTTTGCACTAAAACCGTTGACTTTTTCTCCATTTATTTCTCTGATACCTTCACTATAACCCCGATTGTTGTCGTAGGCATCTTTTATGGCCATCCTCAATTGACGGGCATAATCATCGTTGGGAAAAAGGGCATAATAAGCAAAGGCGGAGGCACTACTGACAATTCTTTGGTCTGGGGAAAGGGGGTTTTGATCACTTAATACTGCCCAAGGTTGATTATTATCACCGATGATGGTGCTGTGGATGACGTGGGGGGCGTTGGTAACTAAGCTAGTATCACTGGCACTGAGTCTTCCTGTGCGTTGATACCGTTGATGTTCGGCTTTCAAAACTCCTTCTAGGTAAGGTTTAAGGGGAGTGTCTAGCCCAAAGTATAAACCGTATTGGAGTAGGGGGCTACTAATTAGGCGGTTATTTTCGGGGAGGGTATTGTTAATGGAGGTTTGGGGGGCGATGGGGAGGGAGATTCCTTCTACATCTATCTTTCGATATTGACGATTAGAGTTATTAATGTCGAAGCCCCACAGTTGAAAACCTTTTTCGGCTATTTCTTGATAACCGATAAAGTTGTTGGGATATACTCTCGTCAGGTTTTGATTTTCGGTTTTAAGGGCGATCGCACTGTGAACTTTTTGATCTTGAATTACCCTTAAATAAGACCAATGGAGCAGAGTAGAATCAATGGATTGGGTGTAACGGGGGTAACAAGATTTAAGGTCATGGAGGGCTATTAATAACCTACCTATATCTAAACCCGACCAACCATTTCCTATACCTGAGAGGGTGTTGTTGGCATAGTCCACGGGCTGGAGGGTACGCACGTTATAACCACGGTGGGGCAATTCCCCAGCGAACAAGGGTAGTTGTTGCAAAGCCCCTAAAAACATTCTTACCCTGTCATCAAATATTTCAGGACTAATAATATCAAGGGATTCTGCCGCCTGTAATGCCATGAGATAATCCCCCATGCCCCATAAACTGGTGGCAGGAACATCGGTGCGATCGCGCACTAATCCTGTACTAGGTTCATAATGGGATTCAAAATAGTTCCACGCCCTTTGGGCGATTTGTCTGGTTTCCTCATCCGAGCCAATGCCGTTAATGGGATGACAACTACCGCCAAAATCTCCCTCTACCACAGCAATAGGTTCCACATCAGCAGTTCCCCCTATAGCCCCTGCCACCGCAACAGGGGAAGGATAGTCCGTCATGATCTTAATTCCTTCAGGATTACCCCGAGAAGTGCTAACCATAGAATTACGCAGTAAAGGGCGATCGCCCCTTGCCTTATAATAAAGCATCTCCAAAATCAAACCATTAGTATTGGCGGTCAAAATGATATTGTTGGTGCCATCCTCCTCAAACCGTCCAGCATAAAAACCTCCACCATCAGGACTCATCATTCCTCCAGCAAAAGCCCTCAACTGTTGTCCATACTCACTTTGAGGAAAAAGATAATGCAAACCCAAAGCCGCCTTAGTGCTGACAGTGCGCCATCGGGGATACTGTTGATTTTCCTCCGTAATTGTCACCCAAGCATTACCATTGGCATAAATGCTATTGTACAAAAACGAAGGCACATTAGGATCTTTATCCTCCGTCAAAACATTATCCTCCGTCACCGCCGTCAACTGTCCCGTCGCTAAATAACGTCTCCTTTGTACCTCCAAAATATTCCTCGCATACTCCTGCATCTGAGTTCCCAAAAAACCAAACTCAAGACCATCAAGAATATAAGACTCACTCACCACATAATTATTCCCATTAGTACGCTGAAAATCACGAGTATCTGCAGGAATTTGTACCCCATATATTTCTACCAAATTAAACGGCTCAAACGAAAGAGCCATGGGAGCCTCATATCCCCACAATTGAAAACCCCTAGCCGAATATTGTTCATAACCTAAACGCCCTTCTTGTACCAATAAAGTTTGCCCATTTCTCGATACACCCGCTCCATACAACCGATCATTTTGAATTATTCGCTCCACATCCCACCTACTAACAATGGACTCTATCCAATCCGCATACTGAGGATGACAAGTACGTAAAAGATGAAAAGATGCCAAAAGCCTACCAATATCAAGGGCAGACCAACCAATGCCACCAGGTACAGGATTATTACCATAATCCACAAATTCCGTGGAAATAGTGCTATATACCTTATGAGGTAAAGAATCCTCGAATAACCTCATACTACTGATCGTTTCTAAAAACTTATTGAGCCTTGCATCAAAATCCCCTTGATCAATTAAATTTAACCATCGGACAGCATTCAGTGCCATCAGATAATTACCCATATCCCAAGTAGTCGCCGAGGGAAAGTCATTGGCAGAGTTAATAAAGCCCGTATCGGGTTGATAATTGTTGACAAAATATGCCCATGCAGTGCGCGCCCACCGACTCTCTTCTTCTGTTAAAGGTTCACTGATATTAGCACAGGATGAAACTGCCTCTGATTGAGCAAAAACCATCGATGTCTGTTTCCCCAATAAAAGTGATTTTTCTATAGAGTTAAAACTAAGATAGTGACTAACAATAAAACTCATTAAACATAGACCTATCATTCTTAGCCATCGACCCACAACCTTTCCCTTACCTCTCCTCATAGCCACTCTTTCTGATTAATTTTTATCTTGAAATAGCAAATAAACTGACTTTAGTCAACAAAAATAAAGTTTCGTAAAACCTAATTTTTGTTATGTTTTGATTAAGACACTTAATATAGTATATGATAACCTAATAAAAAATTTTTAAAATACTGATATGAAAAAAAAAGTAATGAATTGATCAAGTGTTTAATTTTTATAACCTTCTCTCCATTCTTTTTTCCATTGGTAAAAGATTCTGCTCAGGCTAATCAAATGATTGATATTGCCTCATTTGAAAAGCACCAAAATAATTATTTTTTCATATCTAAAAAAATTAATTCATTTCAAGATATACATAATCTTAGTCAATTTAATATCTACAAAGTTGATCAAAATAATATTTTTTTCGATCAACAAATACAATTTTCCGAAATCCCTAATAAAGAAAAATTTAATCTAATAGCCTCTCCAGAAAACTTTAATCCCTCCCTTCGAGAAAGGTTCATTCCTAATATTGAAGAGTCACAAAGCAATGAAACCGATAATTTTAGATTAGAGAGTATTACCCCAAGTTTTTCCCTAGATAGTGATAACTTTGGTCAAAGAAATATTTTTCGAGAAGTTTTATTCGATTTTCAATCTCTCAATCAAAACAACTTTAGTTTGAAAACAGGAGTTAATACTTTTAGAAAAACAGACATAGAAGATATTACCCATATTCCTTTAATTTTCGGTTGGCAAAGACAAATTAATAATACTAATTTAAATCTTAATTTAGGGGTTGATTTTTTTGATCGGGTGCGTAATACTCCGAATTTTAGCATTAATGCCGAACAACCTTTATCGATAAATGTTAACGAAGCAGGGGAATTACAATCCCTATTTGTGGCAGGGGCAACCATTGAACACCAAGCCTACAAATTTAATGCCACTACCATCGAAAATGAGGTAACTTTCTGGAGATTTAGACCTCAATTTTATTGGTTAATAGCACCTGATTTGAGTCTCTTTAGTTTCGCTCAATATGGTACTTTTTCTGATGGTAATGATGAGTTTCAATCTTTTAGTCGTTTAGAAAAAACCTTTGGCGAGTTTAGTTTATCGGGTAATTTATTTGTATGGAGTTTTGCAGAAAACCTTGAATCCTCCAGTGGTTATTTTTCACCCCCAGATTTTTTGGTTTACAATTTGGAATTGGGATGGAGAAGACAATTTACGGATAATTTATCTTGTCGGTTGGCAGGAAGTATTGGACAACAAAGGCTGGAAGGGGAGTTTTCCAATGCGTTTGTTTATGAGGGTTTATGTCAGGCAAATTTATCTCCTCAAACCATACTAGATTTGAGTTATCGAGTTTCTAACATCTTGACAGTAGAGAGTGCTGCGACTTCCTATCGCAATGAACAATTTAAAGCACAGGTCAAATTTAATTTTTAATCTCGAGAATAATAAATAATTGCTTTTGTCTTATATTAATGGGAAAATTATAAGAGCTAATTTATAAGGCTAATTAGCTATTATTCATCATTTTTAATTATTATAATGCACAAAATATTATTTATGTCAACCCCAGTTGGTGCTTTAAGTTCGGGGATTGGAGGGGGTGTAGAATTAACTCTATATAACCTGATTCAAGAGATGCAAAAAAGAGGTTATGATATTACTACGGTAGCCCCCAAAAAATCTTATTTTGCCAATGCTAAAATAGTGGAGATTGAGGGTAATGTGCATATACCTGCCCAAACCCAGGGCAGAGATATTCCTACGATTATGCCCGAAAATTCTGTGTTGGCGAATATGTGGGAATATGCTCGAACTGTTCAGGGGGATTATGATTTAATTGTTAATTTTGCTTTTGATTGGCTTCCTTTTTATTTAACTCCTTTTTTCTCTACTCCCATCGCCCAATTTATCAGTATGGGTTCTTTGTCTGATAGTCTTGATGAGATAATGAATAGGGTTGCCCAGAAGTATCCTCAACATTTTGGGGTATATACCAAATCTCAGGCGAATACTTTTCCTTTTGCTGATATATGTGAAATTTTGGGTAGTGGGCTTGATTTATCGTTATATCAATATAGTGAAAAGTTTGACCATAAATTGGCATGGTTGGGAAGAGTTGCCCCAGAAAAAGCCCTTGAGGATGCGGTGAGGGCATCTGATATTTCTCGGGTACCTTTATTAATTTTCGGCAAAATTCAGGATGAGGAGTATTGGCAAAAAATTGTTCAGCAATATCCTGATGCACCCATGGATTATCGAGGTTTTTTATCTACCCAAGACTTACAAGATGAGTTACGCCAATGTCAGGGTTTGTTGATGACTCCCCGATGGATAGAGGCTTTTGGTAATGTTGCCATTGAGGCTTTGGCTTGTGGTGTGCCTGTCATTGCTTATGCTAGGGGTGGCCCGGCGGAAATTGTGGAGGATGGTAAGACTGGTTTTTTGGTGACTCCTGATAGTGTGGAGGGGTTGGTTGATGCCATCCATAAGCTACCCCGCATCAATCGTCGAGATTGTCGTTTGGCGGTGGAAGAGAGATATTCTTTGGAGGTATGGGGTGATAGGTTTGAACTTTGGTTTAAAAAATTAATTGCTTCCTAAATGTTTCTGTTTATGGTTGATAGTCTTCCATGGGATTTTTGACCTCAAATTTGTAGCCTGTGTCGCTCAATCCCTCAAAATCGGGAACTATTTGCACTAGGGGCATTTGTAATAAACTATCTGGGTGATGGTAATCGGAGGGTAGTTGGATTCCTTCTTGTAAGAGTTTATTTAAGTTTCCTCGATTGGGGTTAGGGGCGATCGCATTTAGGACAGATTTTAGAATATAATATATTTGCTCCTCACTCCAGCTATCAATAAATTGCCCATTATCCAAAGTATCAGGGTTAAAACCAAAGGGTAAAGCCATGACCATTTGATCTACAGCACTACCTCCTTTGATTAAGGTATCATTGCTAAATAATTCATGACTACCTAAAACAGGTAAAAAATAATTATTCTCCTCCAATACTCTCATTGCTTCGGATAGTCTATGGTTTCCTAGGGCTAAAATGATCGTATTAGCCCCTGTAACGGTGCTTAAAACTTCCTCGGGAGTAGAATTTTGAGTTATATCTACTTGTTCTATTATTCTGCCATTGAGAGAGGGTAGGGTTGCTAAGATATTAGCTTTAAACCTCAGACTATTTTCATCCTCCGAATCGTAAAAAATAATCCCATTGGGGGGAGAGTTAAGATTGTCGGCGTAGGTTAATAATGATTCGGTTGCCAAAGTGTGATAAAAATCATCCATTGCTTGACTCGTTACTTTTTTTAACACTCCTTCCTCCACCACTAGGGTGGTATTCATGGGTGAAATAACCGCCATTCCTTGGGATTCATACATTGACAGGGCATCGTAACTATGTGCGTCCAAACCATATCCTAATACTCCAATGATATTATTGGCGTTAAGAATATCTTGGATTAGAGAATGATTTTGCTCCTCATAATTGACCATAACGATTTCTAATAATCGTTGATTATCTTTTATTTGCTGTTGGTTAAATTCTTGTTGATAACGGGCTATGCCCGAGAGTAAATTGACATGGGCTTGGTTTGTGGTGGTTATGGCCATGGTGATAGGATTTCCTTGGGTACGGGCGATCGCATTTTGCAGGTAAATTTGAGCTTCATAATCATCAGCATAACTATTCAAATATTCTTGATAAGAGGCGATCGCCCCTTGCCAATGACCTAACCGAAAAGCATCCGCAGCAGACTGTTTGAGAGGATGAACCTCAAAAAAAATCGTCTCCCCCTGACTCACCAAATCTCCCCCATCCATACCAGTAGAAATTAAATCAGCAGAAAAACCATCTCGATTATTTCTGGCAAAACCATTGCCCCTTAAACTCACGGGATTCCATACAAAATGAGATAAACTCGTCAAAATAAAACCAATTATTGCCCCTAAAATAACCAACCTTAATCGATCACCATTTGTTTTATCCCCCACCAGAAAATCCACCAGAGAAAAACCATTTTCCCCATCACAAACTATTTTTTTGTTGATGTTATTCTGCTCCATAAAAGTATTATCCACACCTCCCAAAATCGATTTACCAGCCTCCCTTGGTAACGAACAAATAGGACAAATATCACCAAAATTTTCCACAGGCTGATGATGACCTAAACAATGGGGATATTCTTGATCATTTTGTGGCTTACCATCACACAGCCAAGGACGCAAAACAGTATTCATACCAATCAACAACAATAGTCACAAAAGCAATAGTTATCTATTTCATCTTGCCCACAACAAACTCCCAACCTCACCCCCAGAAAAAATTAATTATCAATCTTCCATCAGTCCATAAAAATTAATGGGATTTTTGTCTTAATCTTCCTATAATCATGGATAAGTTTTATAAAAAACTTTGAACTAATTACAGAAAAAACTTAAAATAAAATAAATTTATAAAAAAATCCTTTATTAAGTAAAAATACGTAAAAGGAAGAATAAAATGGTAGGTTTTATCGGCAATTTACTAGGAGGACAGGGAAAGGGAATAGGGATAGAAATTAACCCTGATCGCATTTCTTTGGCACAACTAAGTAAAAAAGGAGAACAGTATAAACTTCTGAAATATCAATCCCTCGAAGTACCAGAGGAAATATTTGAAGAAGGACAAATAAAAGACTCAGAAGCCTTGGCAGAATTGATCGAACAACTGCTTAAGGAGGCAAAAATAAAACCCAAACAAGTGGCTACCGCCGTTCCCATGAGGGAATCAATTATCAGGATTTTGCCCATTCCCGCAGAATTGAACGATCAAGAATTAAAAGACACCGTTTTAAATCACGAAGCCAGTTTATATCTACCCTATCCCAAAGAAGAAGTAGATTTAGACTATCAAAAACTTGGTTACTTTGTTGATGATAGTGATGGTATCGAAAAAGTACAGGTGTTATTAGTAGCAACCCGCAAAGAAAATACCGATCTTTATCTCGAAACCTTCCAACAGGCAGGAATTGATATTAAGGTTTTAGAAATCAATAGTTTCTCCCTGATTAGAACCCTAAAAGAACAACTCAAACAGTTTACCCCTAGCGAAGCGGTGGTATTGGTGGACATCGAATTTGACAGTACCGAAATCGCCATCATTGTCGAAGGGGTACCCCAATTTTCTCGTACCGTACCCATAGGTACCTATCAAATGCAAATTGCCCTTGCTCAGGCGATGAACCTACCTACTTCCAAAAATACTGAAATTTTACAAGATATTACTATTCCCAACAATCCCGATCAAACCTCTAGTAATACCACCAGTAGCCAAACTTGGATTAACCCCGGTATGGACTCTTTACTCAGGGTATTAGGAGAGTTGGTGGATGAGTTGCGCCGTTCTGTGAATTTTTATATTAACCAAAGTGGCGATGTGGAGGTGGTGCAAATTCTTTTGGCAGGGCCAGGGGCTGGATTAGCTCAAATTGACGAGTTTTTTACCAAAAAACTCAACCTTCCTGCCACTTTGTTTGACCCTGCCGCCGCCCTAGGAATTACAATGAAAGAGGAGTTATCGGGTATGGAAAAATATGGGTTAGGCACGGTTTTAGGTCTAGCAATGAGGATGAATTAAGTTATGCATAATATTGATATTAATTTTTTAAAGGAGAGGCGACAGGATAGCATCACCATAGTGGGCAAAACAGCGGGTTTTAAGAAAGAAACCACCCTCGCCGAGCGCGCCCCCGTTTTGATTGGTTCTGGCGTTGCAATCGCCCTTGTAGCGGCGGTAGGAGGAGCTTTATTGTTACTCAACAATCAAAAAGCATCTACCCAAGCCAATATCGAACAACTAGACTCAGAAATTCAAAGACTGCAAGGACAAAATAGCCAAATAAATCAAATTCAACAAGAGATTGATAATATTAATGGACAAGTGGGAATTTTGGTTAGTGTTTTTGACGAAATCAAACCCTGGTCAGCCATGTTAAGGGAAATTGCCTTTTTAACCCCTGATAATGTTCAAATTCAATCGGTGACTCAATCAGGCACCAGGGGATTAAATATTTCTGGGTTTGCCGAATCCTATGATGATGTTAACGATTTTATGTTAACCCTCAAAGCGTCCAATCTTCTGAGTAGGGATGAAACTCGCTTAACCGCTAGTAGTTTATCAGAAAATCCTGCCAGTGTTGCTACCAGTCGGGCCCAACTAGAAGCAGGAGAAGCATCACCCACCGACGACAGTTTAATTATTTCCCTAGCCCAAGGAATCTCCTTCAACATCACCACCGAAATCAATGATGTGCCATCCACAGAATTAGTTAATCTTTTGGATCAAAGGGGCGCCATTGGTTTGGTGAGTCGTATTGAGGCACTACGGCAATTGGGGGCTTTGAATATTGAACCCATTATCACAGAAGAGCCTACAGAAGAACCCACTCAATAATTATTAGGAGGAAAAATGACTACATCTTTTACTACCACCGAAGATTTTGGTAACGAAGCCGAGGGTTTTGGCCCGGAGTCTGACTATCCCGAACTATTTGGGTTGGTTTTTACTCCAAGGGTGACGGGGATTAGTATTGGTGTTTTTGGATTTATCGTTGCCGCCCTATTGGCTTGGACACAGTTACGCCCCGTGGCCGATGAGTTATCAACTCTAAGGGCTGAAAGAGCCGAAAAACAAGCTCAGTTAAATCAGTTGAATGAAAGCGATTTACAACAAAGAATAGCTGTCAAAGAAAGAGAGTTGGCACAGACTCAAAATTTAAAGTTACAAGTGGAGAGTTTGTTTGCCCAAGAGCGCACCCTAGAAACGGTATTATTAGATTTGAATCGATTTGTTCGTGAGTCTAATGTGACCATGACCAGTTATACTCCTTCAGGGGATAGACAACCCGTTAGTGATGATTCCTTTGGACAATTTGCCACTAATAATATTCAGGTTAAGAGTTATAACTTGAATTTGGAGGGGAATTTTTCTAATTTGATCTCTTTTATTCAGGATTTGGAGAGGCTACAGCCTTTTTTAGTGGTGCAAAATTTTAATGCGACTGTGTCTACTCCTCAGCAATATCTTTTGGAAAATGGACAGGTTTTTCCTTTTGGACAGCCTGTTTTGAGTACCACTATGACGGTGAGTGCTGTATTTTCTGATGTTCAAGAGGTGGTCACGCAACAACAAGAGGAAAACCAAGAAACTGGTCAATAATTTTGCCAGCTATATTTATCGAGCATTTTTTTATAATTATTTTTTTAACCCCATTGTGTGTAGGAGTTTAATTTCATGAGTTTATTTTCTTCCCGTCAATTAAAATTTGTCAGTAGTACCGTCGCCATATTACTCGGTTATCAGTCATGGGCGATCGCCTCTCCCAACCGTAACAACGCCCAAGGTAACGACCTTTTACCCCTATTACTAGCCCAAAACAACGAAGTATTATTCCCCAATCCTCAAATTACCATCGACGGGCAACCCGTGCGCCCAGGACGCATTGAATCGCCCCCTCCTTTTCAACAAAGGGCAGTGGCTCCTCCCATTGGTGATATGTCCGTTTCCAATATCGATATTAGTTCTCAAACAGTGAACCTTGGAACCACTGCCGTAGTACCTCGTTTAGTTCTCAGAGATGCACCCCTTGATGAAGTTTTAAAAATTCTTGCCCGAGCGGCAGGTCTTAGTATTATGTTTGACTATACCAGACCAGAAGGTTCGGGAGGACAGGGAGGCGAAGCTGTTTCATTACTGAGGCAACCCATCACCATCGATTTGGAGGGAGAAAGAGTACAAGATATATTTAATAATCTTTTGAGATTAAATCGCCTTGAAGCCTATCGCCAAGGTAGCACTATTTTTGTGGGTGAAAGCCTTGCTTACTCAGTAAATGATACTATTAGCCGTACCCTTAGAGTCAATCAAGCAAGAGCAGGAACCGTTGCCGCTCAATTAGCGCTTGCAGGGGCAACCGTTCAAGAGGTGGCAGAAGTGTTTCAAGAAGAAAGGAATGCCGAAGGGGTTTTAATTGGTCGAACCGTTACAGGAAGAGAAATTAGACCTCTAAGCGCTGCAGGAAATCAAGCTAATCAAGGAACTCCCTTACCTCTACGTAGATTAAGTGTTACTGTGGATGAAAGAACCAATGCTATAACTCTTACAGGAACTCCAGATCAAGTTAGAATTGCCAGTAATTTAATTGTCCAATCCGATGTCAGACTAAGACAGGTTGCGGTAAATGTGCGCATTGTCGATATACAACTAGACCAAGGAACCAGTTTTGGATCTAGCTTCTCCTTTGGCGTTGACAACACAGGAATTGTACAAGATGGAGGTCTTGGGGTCATCAACTTTGGAACTAGAGATCAAAATGTCAGTTCAGAAGATTTTAGAGTAGGCCCAGATGGAAACTTAATTCCCGGTTTTGATGAATCGATTATTATCACCGAAGGATTTACCAGAAACTTGGCACAAGATTTGACTCAATCTCTAGCCAATGATTTAACCTCAACCAATAATGATGATTTAAACCGTACCTTCCAAGATACTATCGATAGAACTTTAGGACAGTTTGGAAATAATACAGCTTTTTCTCGAGATCAAGCGGAAAATTTACAAAGAGCGTTAGTAAACAACCTTGCCAGAACCATTACCGAATCTAATTTAAGCTCTGACACCACCAATATCACCGATAATATTAGTCGTAACGTAGTCAGAACTCTTCAAGGATTGCCCATCGGTAGCCCTCGTACTGGTCGTATATCTCCCTTTGGTACTGATTTCAACCCCAACCAACCCGGTGTAGGGGCAACCACCACCCCCGGCAGAAACTTCAACCTTCCCCAAGCCTTCATTGCTCAGATTCGTTCTAGTATTAGCTCTGGTAATGCTAAAATTTTGACAGATCCTACCCTTGTGGTACAGGAAGGACAAACAGGAACTTTATCCCTTAGTGAGAATGTTGTCACCAGCGTTAATACGGAAATTGACACGGAAAGTGGAGTGAGAACTGTTACCCCTGTCATAGAACCTGCAGGACTCAATTTATCGGTACAAATTGACCGTATTGACGATAATGGATTTATTAGCTTATTGGTCAATCCCAGTATCAGTGCCCCCGGAAGTGCTCAGGTTTTTGATAGTGGTGGTGGTGCTAGTAACGTTATTACTCCCTTGGTTCAAAGAAGTGTATCTTCTGGTTTAATTCGTCTTCGGGATGGTCAAACCCTCATTCTTTCTGGCATCATTCAGGATGCAGAAAGGGTACAGGTTTCCAAGATTCCTATCCTCGGTGATTTACCCCTGATTGGTAGTCTATTCCGTTCTACTTTTACTGATAAAACGAGATCTGAGGTCATTGTCATGTTAACACCTCAGATATTAGATGACTCAGAAGGATATAGTGGTATGGGTTACAGATATAATCCCAGTGCTGAAACTGGTCAAATCCTCAGAAACCGTGGCGTTAATATTCCGGGTAGTCCTTTTTAGGAGTTTTTATATTAAGTTCGGACAAATGATTAGAATAGAAAGTCCCCCAGAATTGGGGGATTTAGGGGGCATTGGCGGTGATCGTTTTTATAACAGCTAACCATTTACAGTCACTCTCTCTTGTCTAAGTTGACTCAGTGAGCTAAGAATCTACTAGCCATAAGGGCAGTGGAGCATCAATGAAGTAAAATGAAACTATATCCCGTTATAAAGTTGTGAGAATATATGATAACTGTTGATTTGTCGCCAAACATCGAAAATCGTTATAAGGTTTTGGCAGTAGCTCTAGGAAAAAAAGAGGATGATTTATTACAGGAAGCAATAATATCCTATTTAGAAGACTTGGAAGACATTAGAGATGCTGAAAATCGTTTGAGTAATCCTGAGTCTTACATAACTCTTGATGAATTGGAGCAAAGCCTTGACAGTGGTTTATTTTCATCAGGGACGTAATATTTTACGTCCCGAGTATACTATTCTTTTTCCATCATTAAGCGTTTGGTTTCTGACATTCCCGCAAGGGCAAGGGTTTTTTTCATTTTCAAATTAAAACCAACGATAGTGACAACTTGAACACTTAAACAAATAGCTAGGGTATGAAAACTTTGATAGGTGTTTAAGGCAATTGGTAAGGGGCTAAGGTTGGCAAAAATTTCTTGTAAAAAGATGTTTTGACTCAGGCTTTGATTTAATTCGTTTACAAATATATGCCCAAATAACGGCAATAGATTAAGGGAGGTAATGGTGATACCTGTTATTAATCCTCTTTTTTCCGTTTTTAAAGTCATCAGTAGCTGTGCCACGGAAGCATAAATGAGGATGGAAAATGCTCCCAATGTGATTCCTGCCACTAATGGAATGGGGTTAGTATTGGGCAAGAAAAACAATGAGGGGATGATATATAGATTTACTAATAATAGATTAAGGGCGATCGCAAAGGTAGCAGGACTTTTTTCGCTAAATGCTAAATCTTTCCATAAAACCCTATTTTCTCGAGAATTTTCGTGACGAAATCTAGCCCAATCCCTCAAACTCTGACGAGATGGAGTCAATCCAGCAATCAAAAGCAAAAAGAGAATTAAATTGAGAAGCTGAATAATTTGGATAGTTTGATCAAAATTACTATATTCGCTAAAAGTCTGTAAAGCAAAACCTAGATTGACAACGACAAAACAAAAAGATAGAGCATAACTTTGAGACTTACTGATTACTGTGGCTAGAGGATTGGCAAAACGACGTTTCAAACCCTGATACAACCAAAAACTCCAAATTCCATAATTTAATAAAATCAATAAACCACCAGCAAAACCATTGCCCCAAAAAGATTGTCCATACCACCGTAAATTAGTCAAAGCATCAGCAGATAAATAACCCAAGGTAGTTTGAGAAAGAAAAGTAGAATCTACAAGGTAGGCTAAAAATGTACCAGGATAAAACAATAAAAACCAATCAAGGGAAGTTTCTGTATATACAGGGGCATTAGCTTCCAACGTAACCCCCGTCACAGCAAACAAGAAAAAGAAAATAAAAGTCGCACCGAGGGGAGCCTGAAAATTACCCCATCCTTCTGTCACTAAACTAAAGACAAGGCTGACTCCGTAGAAAAATAAACAACTTGCCCCCAAAATTAGATAAAACATCATAATTAAAGGAAAGTTGATATTGGCAGATAATCCTGACCAGATATGTAAAGGAATTGCTAAAATACCAAAAAAATAGATAAGTATAGGCACTCCCAAAATTTTGCCGATAAAAATATCACTTGCTGACTGAGGACTAAGCCGAATAAAATTTAAAGTACCCTTTCTTTCTTCTTTGCTAAGGTCAGCAATTAACATATAACTGCCTCCTACCAAAAGAATAAAAATACCCATCACACTCATGGTGACAAACATATCTAGCCACCATACTTCTTTGATCATTTGAATATTACCCAACATATCGGCAATACAAATATTTGATCCCCTAGAATAAGCATCATAGGGTTCACCAGTACAATAACGGTTATATACTCCTTCGTGGATGGGTAAAAGTCCTTCAAAGTAAATAAACAATAATATCTGTCCAACAATGGATAAGGCAGATACAATCATTACGTTGCGTGGTTGTAATCTACCCTTGATTTCCCTAAACAATTGGGGGTTAACTTCCCCAACACGATTAATTAAGCGGGGGTACATTTGAGCAAACATTTCAACTCATCTCCTCATTTATCAACAAAAACGACTATTTTATCTGATGATAGTCTAGCAGTCTCTGCGATGAATTTGTTATTGATTGTTAACTATTCGTTATCTTGGTATGTGAAGGGATGGTGATAACTTTTAGTCAGGCAAAAAAGCAAAATAAACTGGCTATGAATACAACTATTTAAATGGGGGTCAAAGGTTGAGTTAAATAGGTGATACAGTTACTGGCAAGAAAATATACCACTAGCATAGCTGCTGCCGACAGCGCTACTAAGCTACCTGCCAACATCAAAGAAAATTCTTTTCTGTCTAGTGCCTGTTGCATTAAGTGTAGTGACCATGCCACTAATGCAACATCAAAAATTAGAATAGGTATTAACATTCCTTAATAATGTAATGTTTAGTCTATTCTAATACATTTTTTTGAGAAATATTAATTTTCGTTAAGTTTCTTAAGTATGTCTTAACATTATCGGGATGAATAAGTAGGGAATTCGGGCAATGGGCTTAAGCCCATTGTTATGTAATGATTAACTCGAGTTCGGGATAACATTTTTAGTCTTTACAAATAAAGGTGTCAGGTATCGGGTATCAGGTGTTAGGTTAAAGAATTTACAAAAAGTCTATGTTAGGGGTTGATGAAAAAGTGGGGTCATGAGGAAGAATTGACAATGAACAATGAACAAACTATGACCTGCCACCTGCAACCTGCCGCCTGTACGGACGTAGCATGCTACGTCCCCTACCATACTGACAACTATTATCCCGAACTGAGGTTGATTAATTTCTGACAGGAATTTTATGCTCTTTGAGATAGTCTTTGATCTCGGCAACGGTGAGTTGTCCATAGTGTAATAAAGAGGCAAGGAGGGCGGCTTCTGCTTTTCCTTCACTAAATGCCTCATAAATATGCTGACAATTTCCCGCTCCCCCAGAGGCGATTACAGGAATTTCTACGCTATCTGCGATCGCCCTTGTCAATGCCAAATCATAACCTGCTTGGGTACCATCAGCGTCCATACTGGTAACTAATAACTCCCCTGCTCCCCTTTTGGTGACTTCCTGCGCCCACCAAAGGGCATCAATACCCGTATTTTCTCTACCTCCACGGACATAGACATCCCACCCCGGATTATCCACATCTTGCCTCTTCCTCGCATCAATAGCTACTACAATACATTGACACCCGAAGCGATCGCTGGCACGATTGATAAAGTCAGGATCTTTAACAGCGGTGGAATTAATACTAATCTTATCAGCCCCTGCCCTTAACAAATCTTTAACATTTTCTAAGGTTTTGATGCCTCCCCCTACGGTCAAAGGAATAAAAACCTGTTCAGCAGTACGATAAACCACATCAATAATAGTATCTCTGCCCTCATGGGTGGCGGTAATATCCAAAAACACCAGTTCATCTGCCCCTGCATCATTGTATACTTTTGCTAGTTCTACAGGATCTCCTGCGTCTTTTAGGTCGACAAAATTGACTCCTTTCACCACTCTCCCTGCATTAACATCTAAACAGGGTAATATTCTTTTTGCTAACATTACGATTTTACTTTTTCAGCACTGCCTAACTTTTATCTTATCAATATTTGAACAAAAAAAATAAAATGCTTAATAGTGGATATACATTACCAGTTTTTGCCACTGCTTCCGTCGTTGCCTGTCTTCATTATTTACAAGAAAACATTAATCCAAATCAGGTAGAAGTTGAATTAATAACTCCTCCAGAAACAGCTTTAATTACCATCGAACAAGTAGCCTTAATAGGTAAAAGTCAAGCCTTAGCAATTACCAGATCTGATCCGGGGGAAAACCTTGATCTTACTAAAAATACTCCTATTTGGGCAACCGTTAAATTAACTCCCCATTCGGAGACAAAGTTAATTATTGAAGGAGGGGAAGGGGTTGGAAAAATAGTCAAACAAAACAACAAATCTGCCATTTATAGCTATGCTCAAAAGTTGTTAGAATGTAATATTTTAAATAATCTCAAAAGTTCAGCCATAGTAGAGGTTAAAATCATTTTACCCGAGGGAAAAATTCTGGCTCAAAGAACTTCTAACGAAGCCTTTGGGGTGGTGGATGGGCTTTCTTTATTAGGCACGACAGGCATTTCTCAACCCCTGACGAGTAAGGCACAATTGGATTTATATCAGCAGGAGTTGGTAACAAAGGCGAGGGAGTTTGATCATCTAATTTTTTGTATCGGGGAGAATGGTTTAGATTTAGCTCTGAAAATGGGTTTTGAATCTGGTCAATTGGTGAAAACTGCTAATTGGTTGGGTTCGATGTTGGTTAATGCGTCTACCGTAGGGGTTAAGTCTATTACTATCCTTGGTTATCATGGCAAGTTGGTTAAGTTGGCAGGGGGGATTTTCCATACCCATCATCATTTGGCGGATGGTCGTTTGGAAATTTTAAGTGCGATCGCCTCTTACCTTGGTTTACCACAAGCAATTATTAAAAAGATATTTGAGGCTTCTACTACAGAATCAGCTTTGGAAATATTGAGAGATTTTGACAGTGAAAATAATACTCATTGGGTAGAGCAAATTTATCAATTTATGGGAGAAAGAATCAAAAGGAAGTCTCAGGAATATATTGCCAAGCATTCCACCTTTAAGACTGAAATAAAAGTCATTTTATTTGATCGCCAAAGGCAAATTATTTGCCAAACTGACTAGGATTATTTTTTTTGTTAAAAATTGTATCAAAAATCCGTTTTTTTCTTGACTTTTACCCTAAGAACAGGGATAATAAAAATGTATTTTATATAATGGAAATCCGTGTATTTTTACTTTTAAAAGAGTATGTTCCCATTATAAAATAAGTATACCATCTGAGAGCCTATAAGCCAAGCCCAAAAGCCTTTTTGTTATAGAAATTTACAAAAGACGAAATGTTAATTAATTCTGGCTCCTGTGATGGTATCAAAAAAGAAAATTTTGTTTTCATCCAATTGAACAGAAACAATATCATTATTATTAATGGGATGGTTAATCGGTAACTCAAAAGTAAGAGGAATATTACTGTTTAAAATAGTACCTCTAACTAACATTTCTTTTCCTAAAGGCTCAATAATATCAATAATCACTTTAAGACTATTATTGATATTGTCCTGGTTATTAATAGTAATAAATTCTGGACGAATACCAAGATCCCAATTTTTTTTCTGATTTAAAGGCAACTTTTCGCTGATATTAGATGCTAGAGTGAGATATTCCGTGTCAGAAATAAACCATCTCCCTTGGACATAGGAAACAGGAATAATATTCATGGGAGGACTTCCCAAAAAAGTAGCGACCATGCGATTGGCAGGAGAATTATATATTTCGTTGGGACTGCCTATTTGTTGTACGATACCTTTGTCTAATACTACAATGCGATCGCCCAAAGTCATAGCTTCTACTTGATCATGGGTAACATAGATAGTAGTAATACCCACCTGATGATGGAGTTTTTTTAACTCTGTGCGAGTTTGTTCCCTTAATTTAGCATCAAGATTCGATAATGGTTCATCAAGTAAAAATACTTGGGGTTGTCGAATAATTGCCCTACCCAAAGCAACCCGTTGTTGTTGTCCTCCAGAAAGTTGTTTGGGTTTACGATACAAAAGATGATTAATATTCAGAATTTGGGAAACAAAATTAACTTTCTCCTCAATAACAGAAGGGTTAACCTTACGCATTTTCAGACCAAAACCCAAGTTTTGAGCCACCGTAAGATGAGGATAGAGGGCATAATTTTGGAATACCATTGCCACATCCCTTTGTCTGGCAGGAATTTGATTAACAACCACATCATCAAAATATAAGTTGCCCTGACTAATACTTTCCAAACCCGAAATACACCTTAATATAGTAGATTTACCACATCCAGAAGGCCCTACCAATACCCATAACTCTCCATCAGGAATTTCAAAACTAATATTTTCAACGATGGTAGTTTGGTTAATTTTACGGGTGATGTTATCTAGTTTTACTTTTGCCATTAATTCTATATTTTGCTTTTCACCATACTTTTGATTATCTTCATTTTGTCCATTTCTGATCAGGCAAAACCTTTACCTTTTTTTTCCTCCACCCTTTGCCAGACAGTTACTTTCCCGTTTTCTCCCCCTGCTACTAATTTACTACCATCATGTAACCATGCCATCGAGCTAAAACCGTCATTTTCTTCAATAAATCGTTGTTCAATTCCCCTCTCTTGACTCCAGAAAAATAAAACCCCCTCATCATCAGCAGAAACAAAAGACAGATTTTGAGGATGAAAGATAACATTTTCCACAATGCCATTATGGGCTTGTAAAGGTAAAGATGCCCAACCATCACTATCATTTTCGGCTTTTTTCCAAAGAATAATCGCATTAAAACAAGAAATGGCTAATAAGGGAGCGAAATCAGCAGGGGAAGTTGACCAACTGAGACTGCGAATTTTCCCGCCAAAACCTGATAAATGCCAAGTTTCCAAATTTTCCCAACACCACAACCAAACACTATTATCAAAACAATTTCCAGCCAAATAATTACCATCCCCAGACCAAGAAATTTTATTACAAGCACCATCCATTTCTGCAAAAAAAGGATCATCATCCCAATTTTCTACCGTCCAAATACACATCCCTCCATTAATTGCCACGGCAAGATATTCCCCAGAGGGATGCCACTGTAAATCCAATACTGATGAGTTGAGGGGTAGGGTGGTAATAACTTGGTTATCTTCCGCATTCCATACTTGGACATAATGACCAAAACTAAAAGCGACAAGGGCTTGATGGGGATGCCAGTGTAAATGTTCTAACCATTGTTTGGGAAAATCAAGGGTTTCTTTTAAACTAAGTTCGGGAATTATTTGCCAAATTCTTAATTTTCCATCCTCGGCACCCACGGCCAGAAAATTTCCTTGACTAGAAAAACCTAGGCAATCTACGGGTTGACAATTAGTATCAGAAGGGGTTAAAAGGTTTGCTGTATGGTCGTTATGTGACCATTTGAGGGTTACTTCTCCCCCCGCAGAGGCGATCGCCAAATCTCCATTTATAGACCAATCTAGGGCGGTGATATACTCCTCTAGTTGCCCTTGCCACTGTTTTTTATACTTTGTTTTGATTCCTTTTATTTTAGCCACAGAAAATAATTGATAATGGGTAAGTAAAAAATGGTTTATTTCGATTAAGAATAGACATGATGTTAATAGTTTATTCTATAACCATTTTAAGTTATTCAACAGAGCCAATTTATTTAAATATCTCATAACCTATCTGACTCATTTATTAGACAATTTTTTAATCGATAGTTTTTAAAGTATAAAAAACACTTGTCTCCACCTCCGTATTTAAATAATCTAAATTCTGACCTAAAATTTTTTTAATGTCATTAGTTAACTTAATGGAAAAATTTAATTCATTTTCCTTTTCTTCCACTAAATGAACTAAATCCTGTAAATTAGTTCTAACAGTATTTCTTTCTACCCGTGATAACCGAAACAAATCACTTTTTTCTATATTCTCTTCAATCATTATTTGTTTAATTTTATCCTTTAAATACTCAATTTCTGAATTTAATAATAACCATTGTTCCTCTAATTCTTTATACCTTTGAGATAAACTCTCCAAACTATTATTTTCCTCTTGCATGGTGTCATTCAATACTGATAAATATTTATAAACTTGGGCTAAATAAACACAATCCATCTGAGCATACTTGATCTGATTTTGAGTTAATGGTCTGATTCCCCAATCTCCGCCCTGTTCGTCTTTATCAATATCTTGAAAATCAGTAAAATATTCGGTTAATTTTTTCAAAGATTTACTTTTAACGGGTAAAATATGATGGGGAATACTCTTGGCTAATTCAAAGGTACAAAAAATATTTTTTGCTTCCCTTTTTCCTAAAAATCTCAGATCATATTGGGCATTATGAAATACTTTTCTAATACCCTTATTACTCATAATATGCTCAATAAAAAAATCAGTTATCTCAGGTTTATTTAACACATCAAAAATATATGTTCTGCTACCATCCACATTATTAGGGTAAGCTAAAACTTGAATTAATGACAATCGAGGATTTTTGGTTTTATAATCAGCAACTTCTGTGTCAACCCAGAGTATCTCTGCCTCTTTCAAATCAAGAATAATATCTTGAATTTCATCTTTATTTGTTAAATACATAAGACCAATTTTTTATAATTATTGATTAATCTGTTTTAAAACAAAATCACGAATTACATTGATTTCTAAAGGAATAATCTCATGGGCCATGTCATATTCTTTATAAGTCACATTTACTCCCACCCCTTCCAATTTTTGTTTAGCATCTCTTGCCCCTTGAATGGGAACAATAGGGTCATTTGTACCATGACACATTAAGGTGGGTGGAAAAGGGTTTCTGTCAGCTTTGGGTTCAAAGTGTAAATATCCACTGAGACTGCATACTCCTGCAACGGGTAACTGTAAACCAACATCTAAACTCATGGCACCTCCTTGGGAAAAACCACCCACAATGGTTTTATTTAGGGGTATATTGGTTGTATCTTCGAGGGTAAGTAACCAACGATAAAAAGTATCTACACTTTCTTTGATGCCATGATTGTTGTTTTCAAGGGCATACCATGCTTTTCCTTCTGGTACTTGAGGATGGGCATAGGGGGCATTGGGAAAAATGTATTGACAATGGGGTAAGTCTAGGAGTGGAGGTAGGGAGGATAAATCATGATAATTTGCCCCCCAGCCATGAAGGAGGACAAAAATATATTTAGTTTCTTGCCCTGCAGGTGGACTATGGATGATAGTATCTAAGTTCATTTTTGATATTACCTATGATAGATTAGATGCTGTTTAACGAGTATTTTATCTTTTAGTTGGTGCAAGTCTTATTAATTAAAGTTACTATTTTCTTCCTTTTTTTTCCAGCTTTTTCAGGTTTAGCGATAAGGTTGTTTGAGGGGAGAGATTTATCTTATCGTCTTCTTTGTTTGGGGTTGATGCTTTTTTGTATGGAACAATGTCGCATGGCAATTGTGGATTTAACTGATTATTTTTTAGCTAAAACACAGTGTAATAATTATCGTCTTTCTTTTTATTTTAACGTTTTATGGATAACGATCGCCCTTGAGTTGGTAGGATTTTATTATTGTTTTTTTGCCCTGAATCTAGGATCAATAATAGTATTGTTAAGCCAAGTATGGTTTAACAGTTTTGCAAGAATTAAAATCACAACTAAGAATAATCAAATTAATATAATCCCTTGGGGAATAAAGAAAAGAATCGGGGAATTATTGGGAGCTTTTTTAGGAATAACATTAGTTACCCTGTGGACAATCAATTTTTATCCTCTCCTCATGGGCTTTTTTATGTTATCAATGATGGTAATTTTTATGATCCTAAAATACATTTTACCATGGTTCAAAACTACTTTTGGCAATGGGTAATAATTTTGAACAAATCCTATTTAACCTCAATTCGGGATAATAATTATGAGTATTGTTTAGTGTCAGCCTTGACGGTGAAAAGTTTACGGCGGTTTTTAAATTGCTAAATAACACCTAGAAATGGTGAAAAATATTCACTTCACTATTGCCCATTGCCTATTCCCTATTGCCTGCCTTAACTAGAAAATGTTATCCCGAACTCAGGTTATTTAACCCTTAAACCTAACACCCAATATTTACCCTAATTAAAAACCCGATGTTGTAAACTAGGCATTTGTAAACGTACCTGTTGAAGACGTTGGGGATTAATTTCTCCAATGGCAACTCCAATTTGAGAGCCTGTACTGGCAATGATACCACCCCAAGGGTCTACTACCACCGCATGACCATGGCTACAACGACGAGCATAATGATTTCCCGTTTGCGCTGGCGCCACCACATAACAAGTATTTTCGATGGCTCTTGCCTGTAATAAAACTTGCCAATGATCCTTGCCAGTATAAGCGGTAAAGGCGGCAGGAATAAACATTACTTCGGCACCCTGACGGGAAAGATGGCGAAATACTTCGGGAAAGCGAACATCATAACAGATGGAAAGCCCTATTTTTCCTAAGTCTTTTCCGTCATATACAGGGGGTAAGGCATCCCCTGCCATAACGGTTTTCGATTCTTGATAATTGTTCCCGTCAGGTACATTAACATCAAATAGATGGACTTTGTTATAACGAGCTAATTCCATGCCATTGGCATCCACCAGCATAGCAGTATTATAAGCCTTGGTGCGATCGCCCTTGAGGGGAGTAGGAAAACCTCCGCCAAGGATAGTAACTTGAAAACGTTGTGCCATACGAATCAAAAACTTTTCGCTTTTGGTGGCAATAGTTTCCACTTGGGCAATTTTATCCTCATCTCTACCTAAAAAAGAGAAATTTTCGGGCAAACCAATCAATTTTGCCCCCTGATTAACCGCCAACTCAATTAATTCCTCTGCCTGATTGAGATTTGCCTCCACATCAGGAGTGCTTGTCATGCAAACTGCCGCCGCCAAATATGATTTCATTTATACTTAAATCTAAAAAATTAACGTACCTTAACCCGTTTAACTAATAAATTCCAGATAACTTTGAGTTAAATTTTTAACCGCCAACTCATAAAATCTTTGACCATGTTCTGGTGTCGCTAAACTGGGATTTGATCCCATTCTACCATCAGGGTAGCACCTGCGAAAGTTACTCGCTCCATAAATAGGATGTCCTTTTGCCACCTCTTTTTCTAGGGGGGCGGTTTTGATCATCTCAGGGTAAACAAACTGGGTTAAAGCCACCTCTGAGGGGGTAGCATGGGAACCTTCTTGATCACCGTACAACTCTTTGGCTAACATATACACATCTCGGATCATAAACCAATTAGCCACGGTACATTTTATCTTTTCCTGTTCAGGAATGTTCAGAGTGGCAAAGTGATCATAACATTCGGAAAAAGTGGCTTTGAGGGTGGCAATATTTCCCCCATGACCATTAATGAAAAAGAAACGTTGAAATCCTGCCCTTGCTAGGGAAGTTAGATAGTCTTTTATATACACAATCATGGTACTAGGACGTAGGCTGATGGTACCAGGAAAGGCGGTATGATGTAATGCCATACCGACATTTATGGTGGGGGCTACCATGGCGGATGCTTCTTCACCCACACCATGGGCAACTTTTTCTGCACAGATGGCATCAGTACCGATTAATCCTGTGGGGCCATGTTGTTCGGTGGAGCCGATGGGGATGATAATACCTTTAGACTGGGATAAATATGTTTCGACTTCTTGCCAGGTGGATTGGTGTAGTTGCATTCTTGATTTGTAATTATATTTGATACCCTATTGTAACTCTCTATTTTGCTTCAATTTCCAAATGAGGCTGGAGCTAAAATTAATCAAAATATGGGCGGTAATAGGTACTAAGAGATTATCTGTGGCATAGGCACTATAGCCCAAAACAAAGCCAATGACGATCGCCCATAGGACATAGTGCCAGTTTTGGGTATCACTTAGATGTAAGACACCGAATAAAATACTAGAAATGGCGATCGCCCCATAGCCATAACCAAAGGCAGGAATCATCACCCCCCGAAATAATAACTCTTCACTCAATCCCGGTAACAAACCCACCCAAATCAAATCGGGAATTAATAAGGGGGAGACAATTAAATTGAGATATTTTTCGGCACTGAGACGGTAGGGAGTCCAAAACTTGGTTAACACGGTACTAGCTAATAGTACCCCCATGGCCAATAATATCCCTGTAATGATAGCTGATAAATTAAATTCTACAGGGATAAGGGCGATCGATCCTGCTCGATGCCAAATCTGGGCGATTAATAAAAAAATAACCGCCGTCACCCCCATAAAAACTAAAATTTGAATACGACTCAAAGACTGTAAGTTATCCTGCTCATCATTCATTTTTAATACCTAAAAACAACAATAAAAAATAAAAATTACCATAAATAGTATAGATTTATTTATAGCAAAAATCAGCTGATTCAAGGATAAAATTTTACTTAACTTAACCTAATTTTACCTATAATTACGAGAATATTCCAAAAATTAAGAGACTATTATTAAGATTAATTACCAACCATAATACTAATTTTATCAACCTCACAAAGATCAAGAATTGAGGAAACAAAATTAGGATTATTTGGCACAAAAAAGGTGGGCAATGCCCACCCTAGAAAAACTATTTAATTAAAAATAATTTTGATTATTTAGCCAAAGCCAATTCACGCTCTTTAGCTTCCTTGATTACCTCATCAGCGATATTCTTAGGACAAGGTGCATAATGAGAAAATTCCATGGAGAATTGACCACGTCCAGAAGTCATAGTACGTAAATCACCAATATAACCAAACATCTCACTCAAAGGAGCTTCAGCCTTGATTCTTACACCCATAGGAGTAGTATTTTGAGACTTGATCATACCACGACGACGGTTAAGATCACCGATTACATCCCCGATGTGATCTTCAGGGGTGAAGACGTCCACATTCATAATAGGCTCAAGGATTTGGGGCCCAGCTTTAGGAATAGATTGACGATAACCCGCTTTAGCTGCAATTTCAAAGGCGATCGCACTAGAATCCACAGGGTGGAAAGCACCATCAGTTAAAGTAACCTTGAGATCCACACAAGGATAACCAGCTAACACACCTTTTTCGATACTGCTTTCAAAACCTTTATTAACCGCAGGCCAAAATTCACGGGGAACATTACCACCTGTCACCTTAGACTCAAACTGGAATCCAGTACCAGGTTCGCCCGGTTCGATGGTGTAGTCAATACGTCCAAACTGTCCAGAACCACCAGACTGTTTCTTGTGGGTATAACTATCATTAATTACCTTGGTAATAGATTCACGGTAAGCCACTTGAGGTTTACCAACTTCTACCTCTACCCCATGGGTACGTTTGAGGATGTCCACCTTAATATCAAGGTGTAATTCACCCATCCCTTTAATAATGGTTTCACCGCTTTCTTGGTCAGTTTCCACATAGAAAGAAGGATCTTCTTGAACCATTTTACTAAGAGCCATACCCATTTTTTCATTACCACCTTTTTGGGTAGGTTTGATGGCAATGGAGATTACAGGCTCAGGGAATACCATAGGCTCAAGGGTAGCGGGATTGTTAGGATCACAAATGGTATGACCAGTTTGGATATTTTTCATACCCACGATCGCCACAATGTCCCCTGCTTGGGCTTGATCAATCTCAATACGATCATTAGCGTGCATTTCCACAATTCTACCCACACGCTCGGTTTTACCAGTAGCAGTATTTAATACAGTTGTACCCTTTTCGAGGATACCAGAATAAATACGAGTAAAAGTAAGCGCACCGTAGCGATCGTCCATAATCTTGAACGCTAAAGCTCTGAAAGGCTCATCAGCATCAACTTTGGCAAATTCACCAGTTTCGTTACCTTCTAAATCTACAATGGGCTGAGGATTAACTTCATTAGGGGCAGGTAAATAATCAACCACCGCATCTAAAACTAACTGCACCCCTTTATTTTTGAAAGAAGAACCGCAATAGGTAGGGAAGAAAGCAAGATCACGGGTACCTTTACGGATACAACGCTTAATATCTTCGATGGAAATTTCTTCACCTTCGAGATATTTTTCCATTAATGCTTCATCTTGTTCCACCGCAGTCTCAATTAACTGCTCACGGTACATTTCTACATCTTCTTCCATATCCGCAGGAACATCCTCGATGGTGTAATTCATAGGATCCCCAGAATCATCCCAAATCCAAGCCTTACGGGTTAATAAATCCACAACCCCTTTAAATTCGGTTTCAATACCGATGGGTAATACCATTACCAAAGGAGTCGCCGCCAGAATTTCTTTTACCTGCTTAACAACACTATAAAAATCAGCCCCAGTACGGTCTAATTTGTTCACATAAATGATACGAGAAACCTTAGAATCGTTAGCATAACGCCAGTTGGTTTCAGACTGAGGTTCAACCCCACCAGAGCCACAGAATACTCCAATACCACCATCTAATACTTTAAGAGAACGATATACCTCGATGGTAAAATCTACGTGTCCGGGGGTGTCAATAATATTGAACTGATGATCTTTCCAGAAACAACTTGTAGCGGCGGATTGAATGGTGATTCCTCGCTCCTGCTCCTGTTCCATAAAGTCGGTGGTAGCGGCACCATCATGTACTTCGCCAAGTTTATGAATTTTACCAGTTAATTTTAGGATTCTTTCTGTAGTAGTGGTTTTTCCAGCATCAACGTGGGCAAAAATCCCAATATTTCTATATCGAGCGAGGTCCTTTTTCATAATTTATCTATAAATATACAGCTTATGTTTTTTTACCTAAATTTTGTTTTATTTTTTTAGGTGATTGAGTTAAAAAATTGTTGCAGACTAGCCAGTTGCAACATTGTTCATAGTCTTGATTTTCAACGATTATAGACTTTTAGTTTTGAGCTTTGGCTTGATGATTACTTTCTGTCTATATCTATGTTTTCAAGGTTTTGAAATATCCTAGTTGATTATATCATAGCGTTACATTATATAAACAAGTTGCCCCATTAAGCTAATGTATGGGAGATAATAAAGAGTTATCCTTTTTTAGATTGTTTTATTTTTATAATCTATTTACTATTAAATAGCCATAAATCCTGAATAAAATGTCTGAGAATTTTTTTGGCATTTAATATCTTTTTATCGTCAAATTCAAATTCAGGTAATTGACAACAAAAGGTAATATATTCAGTATCAAATACGGGGCGAAAATGTTGGGTACTCCATAATAAATCCGATGTGAAACGTAAATCTTCTATATTGTTTACAGCCCTTTCATACTCGTTTTGTTCTGTAAAATTAACTAACATAAGAGGGCGTACCCAGCATTTATTTTGTTGCGTTATAACATCAATAATTTCACAATATAATGATTTATTTTGATTATCTAAACAAACTATTTCACTAGGTTTGAAAAAAATCACTTTTGTTATCTATCAATCTCTATGATTTTGTTTTAGTTTTTCGGATACTGAAAATTACAAAAACCCTTTATCATTAATTTTTTGATCATTAACCATTGGACAATTTTTTATTTTTATTGTTTTCTGGATTGAGATTAAGGGTAATAATTAACAAGGGGTTTAACCCCCTTGTATTTATCGCCATGGAATTACATTATGGCATAGGCAGAATTTAGCGCCCAGATGATTAATGCGGTGATACTGCCGAGTATGAGAAAGGCAGAAATGCCAACGATAATAGGCTTGTCAGCACCTTCAAATTTCATGATGCCACGATTTAGATCAGACATACGACCTCGAATTTATTTCAAAGAAAAATAACGGTTTATTATCAGGTTAACTTAAAAAGATCTCTTTCTGGATAAAGGTTCACAATTGTTGATATTTGTGAACTACCTATAAGCTAATTTTTGATTAAGGAAACTTCGGGGAAAGATATTTTTGTACCCCCTAAACCACAGTAACCGTTAGGATTTTTAGCGAGGTATTGTTGATGGTAGCCTTCGGCGAAGTAAAACTCTGGAGCGTCAAGGATTTCGGTAGTGATTTCTCCGTATCCTGCTTGGTTTAATTCTTGTTGATAAAGTTGTTTGGATTTTTGGGCAAGTTCTTTTTGTTCGGCGGAATAGGTGTAAATTCCTGAGCGGTATTGAGTGCCTTTGTCGTTACCTTGACGCATACCTTGGGTGGGGTCATGATTTTCCCAAAATACTTTGAGGAGGGTTTCGTAACTAATGATTTGAGGATCATAAACTACCAATACCACTTCGTTATGCCCTGTCAAACCGCTACAGACTTCTTCATAGGTGGGGTTGGGGGTATAACCTGCGGCATAACCTACGGCAGTAAGGTAAATTCCTGTTTCTAGTTGCCAAAATTTTCTCTCGGCACCCCAAAAACAACCCATACCGAATAGGGCTTTTTCCATCTGGGCAGGATATTCGGTTTTGAAAGGGTTGCCGTTGACGAAATGCTTGGAGGGTAGAGGCATTTTTTTGTCTCTACCTTTGAGAGCTTCTTCTGGTTTAGGTAGGGTTAATTTTTTGTCTCCGAGTCCAAATAAAAACATATTTTTATTAATGATGGTAAAGAATTATTACTGTCTTATTTCATCTTATCGTTTATCGTTGTAGTTTATGTTTTTTCCAGATTCACAGAGACATTTACTTGATTACAAACTCAAGTTATGACACAGGAGCGTTAGCGGAGGCGTAAAAGGCGATCGCAATTCCCCCTGCAACCAAGAGGGCAGAAACAACTCCAAGGATTAAATAGTTTCTTTTTTCGCTATCGGTAGGAGGTTCAGCTTTATAAACTTTAGGCTCATTGGCAAAATTATTAACTCTTCCGCCATCTTCTGTGGTATAGGGCATATATTGATTTAACCTCTTCAATAAAATTTACACAATGATCCTAGATTAGGCTCTGACTTTAGTTTTGTGTTGTCAGCATTCACAAATCTTGATATTACTTTACAATTCTTGTTGCGAAAATTAATATTTACCCATGGTCGTATGTCAAAATAAATGTTGATTTTTCTGGATTAATTTCTATGCTCAATTATGTTTGGTTTGGAATGATTGCTATTTCAGTAATTATCGGGGCTATCAATGGCAACATCGAAGATGTAACCCAAGCCGCTATCGATAGTGCAGAATTAGCGGTAACTTTAGCCATTGGCTTAATCGGTATTATGGCTTTATGGTTAGGCATTATGAAAATCGGTGAGGCGGCTGGATTAGTAAATGCGATCGCCCGTATCGTTAGACCCATTACCGTCTGGTTATTTCCCGAAGTACCACCAGATCACCCCGCCATGAGTGCCATGGTACTGAATATGTCAGCCAATATGCTCGGTTTGGGTAACGCTGCCACCCCCCTAGGGCTAAAAGCCATGCAAGAACTAGAAAAATTGAACCCCCACCCCGAAACCGCCACCAATGCCATGTGTACCTTTCTTGCCATCAACACCTCCAGCGTTCAACTTATCCTCCCTGCTAGTGTCGTGGCACTAATGGGAGTTAACGCCAGTGATTTATTTATCCCCACCATCCTCGCCACATCCTGCTCCACCATTGCAGGAGTCACCGCCGTTAAATTCCTCGCCAAATTACCCCAGTTTGCCCTTCCTGAACCGAAAAAAGAAATAGAAGAATCAGATTTTGATGAATAGACTTCTACATAAATAATTAATTTTTCGTTGGCTTGTAGTAAAGGCTTTAGCCATTAAAATGCCTATTGTTGGAGATGTCTAATAAATCATCTGAATTGGAGATAAAATTTTTCAACACCCTGAAAACTACATTATGGGCAATGGACCCCGAGCCCATTGTTGACAATAGTCCAAATTAACGTCAATTTCATAACACCAAAATAATGATTGAATCCGTTGCCGATATTTTTAATACCACCGCTAAATATATTATTCCCCTCCTCTTGATGGGTATTCCCTTCTATGCCCTAGTATTTAAAAGAGTCAAAGTGTACGAAGTATTTACCGAAGGAGCAAAAGATGGCTTTACCATCGCCATCCAAATCATTCCCTACCTCGTCGCCATCCTTGTCGCCATTGGGATGTTTCGAGCCAGTGGGGCGTTAGATATAATGCTCAATATCTTATCCCCCGTACTATCCATGATTGGCTTCCCCCCCGAAAACTTCCTCCTCGCCATCATGCGTCCCCTCTCTGGGGGGGGCTCTTTTGGATTACTCAGTGATTTGGTAGAAACCTATGGGGCAGACTCCCTCATTGGTAAAATTGCCGCCACCATGTACGGTTCCACAGAAACCACCTTCTATGTTTTAGCCGTTTATTTTGGTTCAGTGGGCATCAAAAGAGTGCGTCACGCCCTTCTGGCAGGATTAATCGCTGATGTGGTGGGCATTATTAGTGCTGTTTATATTTGTCGTCTCTTTTTTGCTTAGATGTTTCTCCTCTAAATCCCCACCCCTCTCCTTTTAACGGGAGATAAGAACTTTAATTGTCATTATCGATCTGAACCTCAACTTAAGTTTAAAAATCTCCTGAAACTGGGCAAACTAAAAACAATGGACATCTTGTTACCAGAGATTGGATCAAGGTAATGTTAAAATTTGTTTGTTATTCTATTGTTAATGTAAAAAAAGTATATACCTATGGCACAAGGAAAAGGATTTGGACTCGGACTCGGTAAAATGAAGGAACTTGCAGAAGCCTTCAAAAAAGCTCAACAGGTGCAAGAAGGAGCGAAGCAACTCCAACAAGAACTAGAAACCATGGAAATTCAAGGGCAAAGTGAAGATGGTTTGGTGGTTGTCACCATGAGTGGAAATCAAGAGCCTTTGAAAGTGGACATCAAAGAAGAGGCTTTAAGTAATGGATCCGAGGCTCTTTCTGCCAGTGTTACCGCTGCGCTCAAAGACGCTTATCAAAAATCCACCGACACCATGCGCGAGAGAATGGAAGAGTTAACTGGTAGTTTTGGATTACCCGGAATGTAAGTAAGGGCGATTATGGGGGCTGAACTGTGTTTAGCCCTTTTTTGTGTTGTTTTTTTAAATTATTTAATCTTAATATTTGTTTGGTAATGGTTAAATTATTATTTGTTTGTTTAGGTAATATTTGTCGATCACCCTCAGCGGAAAATATTATGATTCACTTAATAGAAAAAGAGGGTTTACAAGATAAGATAACTTGTGATTCGGCTGGAACTTCCCGTTATCATATCGGTGCTTCCCCCGATAGCAGAATGAGAGAAGCTGCCAAAAAAAGAGGTATTAAATTAGTAGGAAAAGCCAGACAAATTGAAGATTTTGACCTCGAATATTTTGATTTAATTTTGGCAATGGATAAGTCTAATTATCAGGATATTTTATCTTTAGATTTGAAGGGGAAATATAGAGATAAGGTTAAGTTAATGTGCGATTTTGCTTCTAGTCACAATGATCAAGAAGTACCAGATCCTTATTATGGGGGAGAATCAGGTTTTAATTATGTGATTGATTTGTTACTTGATTCTTGTCAGGGTTTATTAGACTATGTGAAGAAAGAATATAGTATCAACTGATTAAGGCAATAGGCAACAGGCAATGGTAAACCATCATTGACAATCAACTGGGGTTAATGAACAATTAATTTAACCTGCGTTCGAGATAACGGTTGTCGGTAAACCAAAGGCTGATTTGACTATGCTTATCAACTGGGCACTCTTGCAAAAAATAATAATTGTCAATTGTCCATTGTCAATCGTCCATTATCCATTATCAATTAACATAATGACTGCTAACGAATCAATTTCTATCTATCTCGACATCGCTTTACTAGCCGCTAGGGCTGGAGGTGCTGTACTTAGTCACTATTGGGGGAAACAATTGGCGATCGCCGAAAAAGGCAGATCAGGAGATTTAGTCACCCAAGTAGATAAGGAATCCGAAGCAGAAGTAATCAAAGTCATACAAAGACATTGCCCAGACCATGCTATTTTTGCCGAAGAATCAGGAAAAAGTGGCACTCAAAACCATAAATATCAATGGGTAATTGATCCCCTAGACGGCACCACTAACTATGCCCATGGCTATCCTCAAGCCGCCGTTTCCATCGGTCTAAATATTGACGGCATCCCCTCCGTAGGGGTGGTTTACAACCCCATGAAGGAAGAATTATGGTGCGCTGGGAAAGGATTAGGTGCCACCCTCAACGGTCAAACCATTAGGGTATCCCACACCCAAGAATTAAAAGATAGTTTATTGGTGACAGGTTTTGCTTACGATAGACGAGAAACCAATGATAATAATTACGCTGAGTTTTGTTACCTTACCCATCTTACCCAAGGAGTTAGAAGGGCGGGAAGTGCCTCCCTTGATTTATGCGAATTGGCAGGGGGAAGATTGGATGGTTATTGGGAAAGAGGTTTAAGCCCTTGGGATTTATTGGCAGGGGTAGTAATAGTCACCGAAGCGGGGGGATATATTACCGCCTATGACGGTTCACCATTTGATATTAACACAGGTCGCATTTTAGCCACCAATGGTAAAATTCACGAGGCTTTGATGATTGCTTTAAAAAATACTCCCCATAGTCCAGCTTTTTCTTTTGCTGATGTGGTCGGTTAAGGTGAATTAGGGGCAAACCTTCACTTTTTGCAAGGGTTTATCATCACAAAAAGAAAGACTATAAATCCTCAAAATTTCTTCAAAAATTGCTTTAATAACATTTACTACTACACCATTTCCAAACTGTTTATAAGCGATATTTTTTCTATCATGAACGATAAAACTATCAGGAAAACCCATTATTCTGGCACATTCCCTCGGGGCTAATCTTCTTACTTTATCATTAATTAAATATAAACCAGTTTTTGCCCCCACCCCTCCCCCATAGGCAGATAGGGTGATAGCATGACCATTTTGGTGATAAATTCTTTCCCCTTGTCCTCCCTTATTTACCGTACCAATTCTGATTGGTTTTTGAGGATAATTACCCAGAATATCTGGCACTATATCTATCTTTTCTTTAAAGTTTATATCTTTTCTATTAATAATAAAATCTTGGGTTTCTTCATCATCCAAGCAAAAATCTATTAATTTTACAGGTTGATGATAACCATTAGGAAAAATAAAATTATCAACTTCTAAATCTTTTCTAAAAGCAACTATATAAATTCTTTCTCTCTTTTGCGGTACTCCAAAATAAGAAGAATTTAAAACTTGATAATAAACTTTATAACCTATTTCATCTAAAGTATTAACGACTATATTTAAAGCATTACCATGATCATGTCTGGCAAAGTTTTTAACATTTTCAAGGAGAATAAATTTAGGTTGGTGATAATTTACAATCCTAGCCACATCAAAAAATAAAGTCCCCCTAGTATCATTAAAACCTAACTGCTTCCCCGAAATACTAAACGCTTGACAAGGAAAACCCGCACATAAAAGATCATGACTAGGAATATCAAATTCAGGTATTTTGGTAATATCCCCCTCGGGTAAAATACCATGATTTTTTAAATATATTTCTTGGGAATATTGATCCCATTCCGAAGCAAAAACACAATCAGCTTGATAAGATTTTAGGGCTTGATGAAAGCCACCGATTCCTGCAAATAAATCTACGAATTTCAAGTTTTTAATTACCTTCATCCAAGTAGGGTGGGTATTGCCCACCTAAATGATTTATAAGGGATTTTTAGTCCCCCTAGCCCCCCGCAAATTCGGGCAGGGGTGACTCAAAGCCCATTGCCAGTACGGACGTACCATGGTACGTCCGTACCTGACAACCATTGTCCTGAATTGAGATTATTTTATTTCTTCAAAGCCAAAATCTGAGCGGTAACATCCATACTCTCACGATATAAGGTATCTTTGCCCCCTGCTTGTAGCTGTTGACTTAAAAGATGTTCCGTATCTTGATCTGCCAAAGATGTTACCTGTTGAATACGACAGGCTTGGGCGCCTCCCCCTGCTTCCATGCGCATACAGCCCGTGGTGTTAGAGCATAAAACCGTACAACAATCGGCTTGAAGATTGGTGGAACTCAATTTGAGACTGATTAAATCCCCTAGAATGTCGCCCCAATCAGCCAAAGGCACTCCTGCAAGTTCGGTATTGATTTCTTTTCCTTCAGGACTAAGAAACCTAATTTTGGTGATGTCATAATCCCCTGTTTCGTTGCTGTAATCCACTGGTTGCCAATTTAGGCGACTGGCTAACCAACCCAGATACATAAGGGCTTGAGTTTTATTGCCTTTTTCGTAATCCACAACCACCTCATCCACTTCCCAGATGGCACTACGACGCTCTGGGGGATCAAATGCTTCGGCGGTTAGCTCTTGCCATGGGGCAATTCGCGCCCAGTTGAGGTCGATAATGGGGGTATCTTGGGCCAGGAATTGAGCGATACGTTCTAATTCGGCGGTGGGTTCTACAAAGGTGCTAGAGTCAATTATGAGGCGATCGCACTCTGATTGTAACCGTTGAAATAAACTATAATCAGTATCGATACCGGCCTTCCACCAGACATATTTAGGCAACTCAGGAATCATTAACTCTGAAATTACCCCCCCGATGCGCTCGAGGGCAGAAGAAACCCCCGTAACATTGATATATTCACAGCAGATCAAGCTATTGGAAGAACGCTTATTCACAGGGCAATAGGCGGATACCTGAGCTTTTACCCCCCTATCTTCACCTGTGGTGGGGCATAAAGTAATAATTCTACAGGGATTCACAGAGGCGATCGCATCTGCTATTCCAGCCCCCTCCACATCAGGAGAATACTGCTTGAGAATAGATTGATCCCGTAAATTAACTTTGCCCTCCGCCTCAACAGCTTCGTATTCTTGCTGCAAACGAGCTAATAAATCAGCACTAGAAACCCCCGTCACCTCAAAATCATATTCCTTTTGAGCCGCTTTAATAGCAGAAGTGGTACGAGGACCAGCGATACCATCCACAGGCCCAGTATAAAAACCCAACGCCGCCAAAAGAGGCTGAGTAGGCTCAGGCTCATAAACCAAAAAACTGAACGTAGAAGCCCTAGTGGCCGCCAATCCTTCACTATTGCCCGTATAAGTTTGCCAAATTTGCCTTAACTCACGGTCAATGTAATCGAGATCAACATCTTTAGGCGCTTGTAAAGAAACTAAAGGAGTAGTAGTCATAATGAATAATTGCTAATAATAATTGATCATAAACAAAGAAAAAAAATAGATCACCCCTTTCTTACAAACGGCGCCATCTTCTGCCATCACGGTTAAGTAAAAATTCCGCCTCGGGAGGTTGCCATGTACCCGCCTCATAAAAAGGCACCGAATCAGGAGCAGAAGGAGCATCCCAAGCCGTCAGCGCAGGGGTAACAATCCGCCAAGCCTCTTCCACCTCATCGGCACGGGTAAACAAAGTTTGATCCCCTAACATACAATCTAATAACAGACGATGATAGGCATCCGCCGTCGCCACCCCAAAAGAAGAACCATAACTAAAATCCATATCCACCGTACGGGTGCGTAATTCTGCCCCCGGCACCTTCGCCTCAAAGCGTAGGGAAATACCTTCATTAGGCTGAATCCTCAATGCCAAAATATTCGGGTTGGTTTGTTGTGCCGCCGAGGGGAAAATAGTTAGAGGTACATTTTTAAACTGAATGGCAATCTCAGAAACCTTTTTCGGTAAACGTTTTCCTGTACGTAGGTAAAAAGGCACACCCTGCCAACGCCAATTATCAATCATCAATTTTAATGCCACAAAAGTAGGAGTAGTGGATTCAGGACTAACCCCACTCTCTTCCCGATAACCCGGCACGGGTTTTCCTTTCATCCATCCTGCGGTGTATTGTCCCCGAATGGCACTTTTTTCCAAATTTTTAATATCAGCTAGGCGGGTAGATTGTAAAACCTTCACCTTTTCTCCCCTAATGCTATCGGCATTAATACCGTTGGGCGCTTCCATAGCTGTTAAACAGAATAACTGTAAGAGGTGATTTTGCACCATATCCCGCAGCGCCCCTGCTGACTCATAATAACCTGCCCTTTCTTCTACCCCAACGGTTTCCGCCACGGTGATTTGAATATTATCCACATAATTACGATTCCATAACGGCTCAAAAATGGCATTAGCAAACCTAAACACCATCAAATTTTGCACCGTCTCCTTACCAAGATAATGATCAATGCGGTATATTTGTTCCTCTCGACAGACTTTCTGGACAATGCGGTTCAACACCTGCGCACTGCTCAAGTCTTTTCCAAAGGGCTTTTCAATCACTAAACGATGTTTTAGGGGATCTTTTAACATCCCTGCGGCGCCCAATTGCTTGATGGCAGGGGGAAAAAATTGGGGTGATACTGCCAAATAAAAGACTCTGTTTCCCCTAGTTCCTCTTTTGCCGTCCAACTCCTCCAGAAAATTCTTCAATTTATCATAACTTTCAGGCTCATCCATATTACCAGGGCAGTAATATAAACCCTCGGCAAAATCATTCCATAATTCCTCATTGGCAATGCCATCGGAAAACTCCTCAATGCCTTGTCGCATTTGCTCACGGAAATAATCATGACTCCATTCCCGTCGTGCCACTCCAACAATGGTCATCTCACCCGGTAATCTACCCTCTTTTTTTAATTGATATAAGGCAGGTACTAATTTTCTTTGGGTCAAGTCTCCTGAAGCCCCGAAAATTGTCAGAATAAGAGGCTCTGGAGTTTTAGCTTGTTTTAAACCCGCTCTTAAGGGGTTTTCTTGTAGTGTAACCATTATGCTTTTGTCCTTGAACAACCACTTTCATTCTAGTTTCTCTCTTTGAATGTGGGTCAATTTGTTGAACTATGTAAAGTTTTGTTAATTAGTCTGGCAGAGAAAGGGAAGGGGGGGGAATGGGGAATAGGCAATGGTTTTCTTTTTTTTACTGGATAACGAGGGTTGCAAGACTCGTTAGTAAACTTTACTGATCCACTTCTAACCTGTTTATATCTTTATTGGAACCAATTACCACCATGGATAAACCCTTTTGGAGGACAAACTGAGGAGGGGGGTTAATCACAAATTTATCATCGTTGCCCACGGCTAAGACATTTAAACCAAAACGACTGCGAATCTTGATCTCTGCCAAGGTTTTACCGTCAAATTCTTCGGGGATGGAAACCTCTACAATACTGTTATCAGGATCTAATTCAAAACGATCTAAAATGCCCGGTTTGGTTAGGGTGTAAGCTAATTCACATCCTGCCTCGTGTTCTGGATATACTACCAAGTCAGCCCCGACTTTTTTTAATAATTTGCCATGGGTACTAGAGGATGCTTTGGCAACTACATATTTTACTCCTCCTTCCTTAACATTGAGGGTGGTAATAATGCTTTCTTCTAAATAATTACCGATCGCCACTATAACTGTATCTAATTCAAAAATACCAGCTTCCCGTAAGGCACTTACTTCGGTACAATCAAGTTGGATGGCGCTAGAGGTGATTTTGTCAGTCAGGGCTTGGGCGACTAATTTTTCATCCACATCTGTACCCAATACCTCATAACCCATATTGTAGAGGGTTTCACATACTGCCCGACCAAATCGCCCTAAACCAATCACTGCAAACTGACGACTTTCCTTGCGTAAGTTGGTTAGGAATTTAAGGGAACTAATATCGAGACTAAAAATGCCCTTGGGGCGATCGCCCTTACTACTAGAATTAGGTTGATTGGATGCCATAATACTATTAACCGATTAAAAGATTTTCTTCTGGATAATGAATGCGGGTAGGACGAGGATCTCCCAAAATAGCTGACATAAATAATAATACTCCAACTCGCCCAAGATACATCGTCAAAATAATCAGCAATTGTGCCAACTGGGAAAGATCGGATGTAATGCCCGTAGAAAGCCCTACCGTTGCAAAAGCCGAAACAACTTCAAAGAAAATATTGATAAAGTTGAAATTGGAATGAAGAAAAGAAATACTAAAAGTAACCACCAACACAGTAATAGTAGAACCAAACACCACCGCCATAGCCTTCAAAATTAGAGATGGAGGAACTTCCCTCTCATAGGTGATCACTTCTTGTTTCCCTTGTAGCACAGCCTTGGTACTTTCGTATAGAATGCGTAGAGTCGTCGTTTTTATCCCTCCTGCCGTACCACTGGGGCTTCCTCCTACAAACATAAAGCCAATGGTAAGGAATAAACTAGCAATGGTCATCGCCCCTAAATCAACGGAGTTAAATCCTGCGGTACGGGTAGTTACAGATTGAAACCAAGCTAAGAGAATTTTCTGATTCAGGCTATATTCTGCCAGTAAATTATTGTATTCAGTGACAAAAAATGCCACTGTGCCAAAAATTAGTAAAAAGATGGTGGTACTGGTAACAACCTTAAAATTGAGAGAAAAGCGGTATTCTCGTTTACTAGAAGTGTCTAATTTTTCCTTTAGCCATAAATAAAATTCGATAATTACCTGATAACCAATACCCCCAAAAACAATTAAGAAACAGATAATAGTATTTAAAGGAATAGAAGTCTGATAACCAGTTAGGCTATCGGCGAATAAACTAAACCCCGCATTATTCCAAGCACTAATACTATGAAAAACTGCTAACCAAAGACTCTCCCGATTACCGTAGTCTTGCTGAAAGATAAAAAATAAAACGATACTGCCTAAAGTTTCTAGGGCTATAGTAGTGGCAAATACTGATTTAAGGAGATTTTTACTACCATGCAAAAAAGGTCGATCAAAAGATTCTTTAATAGCCAACTTTTCCCGAAAATCAAACTTTCTGCCGATGAGTAGTATTAAAAAAGTGGTGGTTGTCATGTATCCTAAACCTCCCACTTGGATGAGGCACAAAATAAATAATTGCCCCCAAAAAGTGTAATAACTGCCCGTATCCACAACGATTAAACCTGTCACACACACCGCAGAAGTGGAAGTAAATAGTGCGGTGGTAAAACTACTCCACCCCGGTTCAACACTGGAAAATGGAAGTGACAATAATAATGTACCCACAGCAATCACCGCTAAAAATCCAAGGCAAATAGTACGCGCAATGGTCATCAGTTCTTAATTCTCATGTTAGAAGTAATGTAAATAATAAACTTTGGTTGTCTGCCATTTATTTACCGTAATTGTCCATTGTCCATTGTCCATTGTCAATTGTTTTATATTCGTCTCGGTATTTCATAACTAAGAAAATCATGGGCGAGGATGGTTTCGGGGAAAATTGCCTGAGCCTCCTTGAGTAAATCATTCAACTGAAGGGCGTTCCCAGGGGCATAGCGGGGGCTAAAGTGGGTCATAATGAGTTTTTTGACCTGAGCGGCAAGGGCGACTTGAGCCGCCATGGTGGTGGTGGAGTGCATCCTTTCAAAGGCCATTTGAGCGTCTTGGTGGGCGAAGGTGGCTTCGTGGATTAGTACGTCGGCATCTTCACTAAGGGCGATCGCACTTTCACAAAATACAGTATCTGTACAATAAACAAATTTACGCCCGATTTCCGTAGGACCACATAATTGAGAACCATTAATGGTACGTCCATCATCAAGGGTAATGGTTTCACCCTTTTTCAACTTTCCATATATAGGGCCACTGGGAATCCCCAACTTTTTCGCCTTTTCCACATCAAATTTACCCGCCTTATCTTTTTCACTGACACGATAACCAAAGGCAGTGACACGATGTTTTAACATTTCCGTACTAACTATATACTCATCATCTTCATAAATTACCCCAGGGGAAACGGTTTTAAAATGCACACCATAAGGGAAATAAGTCTGGGAATATTTCATACAGGCTTTTAAATAAGCATCTAATCCGGGGGGACCATAAACTTCCACATTTTCCGCATGGGCACCCAAACCACAACTAGCCAGTAATCCCATCAAACCAAAAATATGATCCCCGTGCATGTGGGTAACGAAGATTTTTTTTAGTTGGGAGGTTTTTAAATCACTGCGTAAAATCTGATGTTGAGTACCTTCCCCGCAGTCAAATAGCCAAATTTCTCCCCTTTGGGTTAGTCTAAGTGCCACGCTGGATACATTTCTCGATCTGGTGGGTACTCCTGAACTAGTACCTAAAAAAGTTACTTCCACTACTTCTATATTATTGATACTTTTTGATTGATCCTAGTTTACCATTCCATCATGGACAATTTATTTGACAAAAATAGACAAGAAACGACTAACCACCGATAATAAATTTATTTTCCATCAGTATCTACTATGCAAACTAATTCTAAATTTACTAATTCCCTCACTAATCCTACAGGAGTAACTTTACTTATTCTCTTAACTTGCGGATTAGGTGCGATCGCCCTTAGCTTTTTAAATATTAAACAAATTAATCCCTTTCTATCTTCTTTTATTATCACAGGAGCATTAGGTTATATAGTAGTGCCTCAACTACAAAGAATCAAAGCTAGTCAAATCATCCAAGAAGATGGTCCTGCTACCCACCTCAAAAAAGCTGGAACCCCCACCATGGGAGGTATTTTTTTTATTCCCACCGCCATCATTATCGGTTTAATTTTTACCAACTTTTCTAGTAATGCCATCGCCGTCGCCTTAGTTACTTTTGCCTATGCTTTTATTGGTTGGGTAGATGATTGGCAAATTTTACGAAAAAAAACCAATCTCGGTTTAACAGCCAAGCAAAAACTCGCCCTCCAAATTCTTTTTGCCGTTTTATTCTGTGTTTGGATGGCAAGCAGTCAACCCCCAGAAATTACCAGCGTCATCCTGCCCTTTAATATAATTTTGCCCCTTGGTTTCTTCTTCTGGTTTCTAGCCACCTTTGTTATCGTCGCCGAAAGTAACGCCACAAACCTCACCGATGGAGTCGATGGTTTGGCAGGAGGAACCAGTGCGATCGCCTTTCTAGGTATCGGTATATTAGTAAGTAATACTCACCCCGACTTACTCATTTTTTCCCTCGCCATTAGTGGTGCTTGTCTAGGGTTTGTTCTCCATAACCGTAACAAAGCCTCTGTATTTATGGGTGATACAGGTTCCCTTGCCCTCGGTGCCAGTCTAAGTGCGATCGGAATCTTAAGCCAAAATCTCTGGGCATTATTCATTATTAGCCTTCTTTTCTTCCTCGAATCCATCTCCGTCATTGCCCAAGTCACTTACTATAAAGCCACCAAAGACGAAAATGGAAAAGGAAAAAGACTCCTCAAAATGGCGCCCATCCACCACCATCTCGAACTAAGCGGCTGGACAGAAACCCAAATAGTCGGCATTTTTTATCTAATTAACACCATTCTTATCCTAATCACCATCTATTCATATTAGTAGGGTGGGCATTGTCCACCAAAGAAAAAAAAGATTGAAAGTCAAAAGCCTGAATATGTAAAGGTTGTAACAGAGTGGAGAAAAAAGATTGAGAAAAAAGTTGCCATTTTAGAAAAGGTTAGTTATATTAGTATATGTGCGATTGAGGGACACAACCCCTCGATAGTCACCACGAACCTCGACAATTCAATAGTTTGAAAGCCATTTTTCAAGTATTACATACATCCTTGTCAAATAACTTATTTAAGAAATAAACAAAAAAGTTTAAACCTCGGTTTAAACATTGCAAAGAAGAGCAAGTAAAACTACTTCAATAAAAGGGATTAATTACTAAGGTGATTGAGAACTTACAATGGAGAGTTTGATCCTGGCTCAGGATGAACGCTGGCGGTATGCCTAACACATGCAAGTCGAACGGTCATCTTCGGATGATAGTGGCGGACGGGTGAGTAACACGTGAGAATCTGCCCTTAGGTCGGGGACAACAGTTGGAAACGACTGCTAATACCGGATGAGCTGAAAAGTAAAAGATTTATCGCCTAGGGAAGAGCTCGCGGCTGATTAGCTAGTTGGTAGTGTAAAGGACAACCAAGGCAACGATCAGTAGCTGGTCTGAGAGGATGAGCAGCCACACTGGGACTGAGACACGGCCCAGACTCCTACGGGAGGCAGCAGTGGGGAATTTTCCGCAATGGGCGAAAGCCTGACGGAGCAATACCGCGTGAGGGAGGAAGGCTCTTGGGTTGTAAACCTCAAAACTCAGGGAAGAAGAAAGTGACGGTACCTGATATAAGCATCGGCTAACTCCGTGCCAGCAGCCGCGGTAATACGGAGGATGCAAGCGTTATCCGGAATCATTGGGCGTAAAGCGTCCGTAGGTGGCATTTCAAGTCTGCATTCAAAGACCGAGGCTCAACCTCGGGCAGGGTGTGGAAACTGAAAAGCTAGAGTACAGGAGGGGTAGAGGGAATTCCTAGTGTAGCGGTGAAATGCGTAGAGATTAGGAAGAACACCAGTGGCGAAGGCGCTCTACTGGACATGTACTGACACTGAGGGACGAAAGCTAGGGTAGCGAAAGGGATTAGATACCCCTGTAGTCTTAGCTGTAAACGATGGATACTAAGTGTAGCGGGTATAAACTCCGGCTGTGCTGAAGCAAACGCGTTAAGTATCCCGCCTGGGGAGTACGCACGCAAGTGTGAAACTCAAAGGAATTGACGGGGACCCGCACAAGCGGTGGAGTATGTGGTTTAATTCGATGCAACGCGAAGAACCTTACCAAGACTTGACATCCGATGAATCTTTTTGAAAGAAGAGAGTGCCTTAGGGAACATCGTGACAGGTGGTGCATGGCTGTCGTCAGCTCGTGTCGTGAGATGTTGGGTTAAGTCCCGCAACGAGCGCAACCCTCGTCCTTAGTTGCCAGCATTAAGTTGGGGACTCTAGGGAGACCGCCGGGGAGAACTCGGAGGAAGGTGGGGATGACGTCAAGTCAGCATGCCCCTTACGTCTTGGGCTACACACGTACTACAATGGTTGGGACAAAGGGATGCGAGACCGCAAGGTGGAGCGAAACCCATCAAACCCAGCCCCAGTTCAGATCGTCGGCTGAAACTCGCCGACGTGAAGGAGGAATCGCTAGTAATCGCAGGTCAGCATACTGCGGTGAATCCGTTCCCGGGTCTTGTACACACCGCCCGTCACACCATGGAAGTTGGTAACATCCGAAGTCGTTACTCCAACCATTTATGGAGGAGGACGCCGAAGGTGGGACTAGTGACTGGGGTGAAGTCGTAACAAGGTAGCCGTACCGGAAGGTGTGGCTGGATCACCTCCTTATAAGGGAGACCGCAAAATGTGGTCAGCAAGGAATGTGGAGAATGGTTTTCAAACTAGAGATTGGGTTCATGGGCTATTAGCTCAGGTGGTTAGAGCGCACCCCTGATAAGGGTGAGGTCCCTGGTTCAAGTCCAGGATGGCCCATAAGTGGGGGTATAGCTCAGTTGGTAGAGCGCCTGCTTTGCAAGCAGGATGTCAGCGGTTCGAGTCCGCTTATCTCCAGTGAGAAGCACTTGGCACTGTTTAAACGAACAACTGCTGAGAAAAGTCTCAGTAAGAACCTTGAAAACTGCATAGAAAAAAAGTAAGTAGGAAGTCTGTATGAATAATCAGACAAGGTCAAGCAATCAAGGGCTAATGGTGGATACCTAGGCACACGAAGGCGAAGAAGGACGTAGCAACCTGCGAAAAGTCTCGGGGAGTTGGAAGCAAACATTGAGCCGAGAATGTCCGAATGGGGCAACCCTAAAAACACACCTTTTTGAGGTGATGAGCGAACCTGGTGAACTGAAACATCTTAGTAGCCAGAGGAAGAGAAAACAAAAGTGATTCCCTTAGTAGCGGCGAGCGAAGCGGGAGAAGCCTAAACCAGTGTTTACGAATACTGGGGTAGTGGGACACCAACATCGAAAGTAGATGTTAAACGAACTAGCTGAAAACTAGACCATAGAAGGTGAAAGTCCTGTAGTTGAAAACAGAAATAATCGTAGGTGAATCCCGAGTAGCACGGTATAAGAGAAATCCCGTGTGAATCAGCCACGACCACGTGGTAAGGCTAAATACAAAGTGTGACCGATAGAGAAAAGTACCGCGAGGGAAAGGTGAAAAGAACCCCGGGAGGGGAGTGAAATAGAACATGAAACCATTAGCTTACAAGCAATGGGAGTCCGATAGAACGGATGACCGTGTGCCTGTTGAAGAATGAGCCGGCGACTTACAGGCTGTGGCAGGTTAAGACGGAAAGTCGAAGCCAAAGAGAAATCGAGTCTGAAGAGGGCGTTAGTCACAGTTTGTAGACCCGAACCCGGGTGATCTAACCATGTCCAGGATGAAACCACCGTAACAGGTGGTGGAGGTCCGAACCGACCAATGTTGAAAAATTGGCGGATGAGGTGTGGTTAGGGGTGAAATGCCAATCGAACCCGGAGCTAGCTGGTTCTCCCCGAAATGTGTTGAGGCGCAGCGGTGTGAAATGTCATGGGGGGTAAAGCACTGTTTCGTTGCGGGCTGCGAGAGCGGTACCAAGATGAGACAAACTCAGAATACCCATGATTGTAGCACTAGTAAGACGGTGGGGGATAAGCTTCATCGTCGAAAGGGAAACAGCCCAGACCATCAGCTAAGGTCCCCAAGTAAAGACTAAGTGATAAAGGAGGTGGGAGTGCAAAGACAACCAGGAGGTTTGCCTAGAAGCAGCCATCCTTGAAAGAGTGCGTAATAGCTCACTGGTCAAGCGCTCCTGCGCCGAAAATGAACGGGGCTAAGTCTTTCACCGAAGCTATGGACTCATATATTGAGTGGTAGGGGAGCGTTCTCTATTGGGAGAAGCATTAGCGGCAAGCAGATGTGGACGATAGAGAAGTGAGAATGTCGGCTTAAGTAGCGAAAATTGAAGTGAGAATCTTCAACCCCGAAAGCCTAAGGGTTTCTCCAGAAGGTTCGTCCGTGGAGAGTTAGCCCGGACCTAAGGCGAAGCGAATAGCGTAGTCGATGGCAAGCAGGTAAATATTCCTGCGTGGCGCTGCAGGAGCTATTAAAGGGACCCATGAAAGATAAACTCGTCCTAAGTGGATTGGAAGCAACCTCGGTTGTGTGAGTGTAAGGATAGTGGCAAGAAAAGCTTTAATAGTGTTGAATGTAGAGTCCCGGTACCCGAAACCGACACAGGTAGGCAAGTAGAGAATACTAAGGGGAGCGAGTTAACTCTCTCTAAGGAACTCGGCAAAATGACCCCGTAACTTCGGGAGAAGGGGTGCCACCGAGAGGTGGTTGCAGTGAAAAGGCCCAGGCGACTGTTTAGCAAAAACATAGGTCTCTGCAAACTCGAAAGAGGAAGTATAGGGGCTGACGCCTGCCCAGTGCCGGAAGGTTAAAGAAGTTGGTCAGTCTTAGGATGAAGCTAGCGACTGAAGCCCCGGTGAACGGCGGCCGTAACTATAACGGTCCTAAGGTAGCGAAATTCCTTGTCGGGTAAGTTCCGACCCGCACGAAAGGCGTAACGATCTGGGCGCTGTCTCGGAGAGAGGCTCGGCGAAATAGGATTGTCTGTGAAGATACGGACTACCTGCACTTGGACAGAAAGACCCTATGAAGCTTTACTATAGCTTGGAATTGTGTTCGGGCCTGCTGTGCGCAGGATAGGTGGGAGACGTAGAAATTATCCTTGTGGGGATAATGGAGTCAATGGTGAGATACCACTCTCAGAAGGCTAGAATTCTAACTCTTAAATGAGGACAGTTTCAGGTGGGTAGTTTGACTGGGGCGGTCGCCTCCAAAAAGGTAACGGAGGCGTACAAAGGTTACCTCAGACTGGTTGGAAATCAGTCGAAGAGTGCAAAGGCAGAAGGTAGCTTGACTGCGAGACCAACAAGTCGAGCAGGGTGGAAACACGGTCTTAGTGATCCGACGGTGCTGTGTGGAAGGGCCGTCGCTCAACGGATAAAAGTTACTCTAGGGATAACAGGCTGATCTCCCCCAAGAGTTCACATCGACGGGGAGGTTTGGCACCTCGATGTCGGCTCATCGCAACCTGGGGCGGAAGTACGTCCCAAGGGTTGGGCTGTTCGCCCCATTAAAGCGGTACGTGAGCTGGGTTCAGAACGTCGTGAGACAGTTCGGTCCATATCCGGTGCAGGCGTGAGAATATTGAGAGGAGCCTTCCTTAGTACGAGAGGACCGGGAAGGACGTACCTCTGGTGTACCAGTTATTGTGCCAACAGTAAACGCTGGGTAGCCAAGTACGGAGTGGATAACCGCTGAAAGCATCTAAGTGGGAAGCCCACCTCAAGATGAGTATTCTGGTGTAAGGTCACGGGAAGAACACCCGTTAATAGGCACGAGGTGGAAGTGCAGTAATGTATGGAGCCGAAGTGTACTAACAGACCGTCAGCTTGACCTATCTTCAATCTACTTACTAAATCATCTATGCAGTCTTGAGGGTTCTCCTCAAAGTCTTGGCAGGTGTATCTAGCGTTGTGGAACCACTACGATTCCATCCCGAACTCGTGGGTGAAACACAACAGCAGCGACGATACTACGGGGGTAGCCCCTTGGGACAATAGTTCTATGCCTGCCTTAATACTCCTAAAAACCGCCCACTACACGGCGGTTTTTTTGTTTACTTATTTATAGTGTTGTTAATGATCTTGTTGAAGCTAAATATCAAATTTATAGCCAACTCCTCGCACAGTTAAAATAAGATTGGGATTATTACTATCTTTTTCTATCTTTCTCCTGATTTGCCCGATGTGAACATCTACAACTCTGTTATCGCCGATGGGATTATTATCCCAAACATTGGTTACTAAATCTTCTCTACGCCACACTTTTCCTGGATTATTGGCCAAGAAATACAGTAAATCAAATTCTAGGGTCGTTAAATTAATAATTTGATCGTTTACTTTTACCTCTCTAGTCTCTGGATTAATTACAAGTTGATCGACCGTTATCACATTTTCATCGCAAGATTTGATAGTTCTTTGTCTTTTTAAAATAGCTTGAACTCGAAATTCTAACTCTTCTAAGTCAAAGGGTTTAGTTATATAATCGTCTGCCCCTGTAATAAAACCTTTTTTTTTGTCTTCTAAATCCGTACGACTTGTTAACATCAAGACAAAAACATCGCTGGTATTCTGCATTTCGGTACAAAGATTATAGCCGAGAATATCTGGTAAATTAATGTCTAAAATGACTAAATCTGGCTTAAACTGACCAAAAATTTCGATGGCAGTTTTACCATCGTTAGCATATTCCACTAAATAGTCTTTTTTTTGTAAAAAGCGACTAATTAGATTTCCAATATTAACATCATCATCAACAATCAAAATTTTAGGAGGAGTTGCAGTCATCTTATATGGTGATTTAAATTTGCGATGGAAAACAAATTGATTTGCTTGATTAGTGAAAGGATACCGTGTGTTTATTTTTATAGATTAAATAATAAGTTAAACCAATTGTACCGTATATTTACTGATTATAAAGTTAAGAAAAATTATCATAAATATGGACAATCGGGATAATATCTGAGTTAATTATGGGGAAGATCAAGATGTTGAGACTGCGATTTATTTGTGACTATAATAGAGGATAATTAGAATAAAGTGAATAAAAAGTAAATTTTATAGACTAATATTGACAAATTTAGGAGGAAATATTAAAAATGAGTGATTTGAGTCCTTATGATACCCTTGGAGTAACTGAGTCAGCGTCTTTTGAGGAGATACAGATTGCGAAAGAAAACTTGTTAAAGGAAAATGAGGGTGATTCTCAAATCAGGGAAAGGATTGAAATTGCTTATGATGCGATTATCATGGATCGATTAAGGTTAAGGCAGGAGGGTAAGATAAAAGTCCCTGAACAAATTCGATTTCCAGAGAAAGTTGTTGATACTAAAAAATCTCCTATTTCTTTTAATTATTCAAATAGTAAGGATAAATCTCCTCGTTGGTTAAGTGATTTTATTGATCAGCCTTCAATACAAGAGTTGAGTATTAGTGGTGTAATTTTTTTGACTTTAATCTTACTGAGTGTGTTTAGTCAAGATTTTGCCATATTACCTTTATTGTTAACTTTTGGGGTTGGGACTACTTTCTTTTTTGTTTTTCGGAAAAGTAAGTCTTTTTGGCGTGCAGTGGGGGTGAGCTTTTTTGCTTTTATTTTGGGTCTTTCTGGTAGTACTCTTGTGGCAACTTTGGTCACTAATGCTGGACTAAATCTGGGTTTTACTGAGGATCAATTTGTTTGTTTGTTCACTTTTTCTTTGATGTGGTTAGCTGCTAATTTTACTCGTTAATTTTATTGTTGGTAGATTAATATTTTTAATAAGGTAATGAGGATGAATTTGCAGTATATGATATTACATTTTAGTTATCTGTTATGAAAAAGATTTTTTTTTGCTCCTAAATCCCCCAATAATGGGGGATTTTAGTCTGATGTAATAGGAAACCAAAACCTAATAATCAATGACAATTATTAATTATTTTTTGACTTGGGAAAGGTGGGGTGGAAAGAATTTGTTGACGAGTATCGCTACGGGAATCATGGGTAATACGGGAATCAGACAAATTAACCACTGATTGAGGTTGAGAGGGGCGGTACGAAATAGGCTGTTCATAAAGGGAACTTGGCTAAATACAATTTGTAAGACGATCGCCCCCAGGATACCGTAGGAGATGGCAGAGAGATTACCAAGGGAGATATTGTCGCCTTTTAATTTACGAATCAGGGAGTTGCCTAGTTCACTAACACTGATGAGGTAGATGATTCGGGCTAATACAAGGGCTTGAATTGCCATGGTACGGGCGATCGCAAGGGTGTTGTCCATATCACCATAAAAACTTTGTGCCCACTCAAACATACCAAAAATCAAAATCCAGTTAAAAACGGAGATCGCCAAAACCCGTTTTAAAAGATTACCCGAAAGTAATCCCTCGTTAGGATCTCTGGGGGGGCGTTTCATGGTGTCCGGGGATTTCGGTTCAAAGGCAAGGGGTACCGTCATGGTAACGGAGTTGATCATATTTAACCACAATACTTGTAAGGAAAGAATGGGCAACTCCAAAGCGAGTAAAGCACTGATAAGGATGGTCATGGATTCCCCCCCGTTAACGGGTAAGAGGAAAGAAATGGCTTTTCTCAGATTTTGGTACACCGTGCGCCCTTCTTCCACTGCCGCCTCTATGGAGGCAAAATTATCGTCCGTGAGGAGCATATCCGATGATTCCCTTGCCACATCCGTCCCTGCCTTGCCCATGGCGATGCCTATTTGGGCTTGTTTGAGGGCGGGGGCATCGTTGACTCCATCCCCCGTCATGGCGACCACATCCCCCTGAGATTGCAGGATTTCCACCAGTTGTAATTTTTGTTCGGGGGCAACCCTCGCAAATACGGAACCATCGATAACCGCTTGTTCTTGTTCATGGGGTTCCATTTTGGCAATTTGTTTGCCCTCAAAACTAAGGAGATTACCGTCTTTGTTGATGCCGAGACGATGGGCGATCGCACTGGCGGTGGAAATATGATCCCCTGTAATCATTTTTACCTGTATTCCTGCACTTTGACAGGCATGGACAGCGGCGATCGCCTCTGCACGGGGAGGATCAATCATACCCTGTAAACCGATAAAAATCAGATTTTCTTCTAAATCCTCATGGTCGATGGAATGTTGATGATCAGGAGCTACCTTACGGGCAAAAGCCAACACCCTCAAACCCTGTGATGCCATGGTTTCCACTTGGTCAAGGATTAGGGTGCGATCGAGTTCGATAATTTGTCCCTGAAGATCGTAGGCTTGGGTACATCGTTCCAGCATTTTCTCCACCGAACCCTTCACATAAATGATTCTGGGGGTTTCAGGATGATGTTCGCTAGTATCATGGAGCGTCGCCATATATTGATAATCCGACTCAAAAGGAATCGAATCAAGACGAGGAAAAGTATTATTAAAATGGGCTTGATTGTAACCTGCCTTAGAAGCCACGGTAATTAAAGCCCCTTCCGTGGGATCTCCGATGACAATTTTATACTTATCCTTGGTTTTCAAACGAGAATCATTACAGAGTAAACCGCACATCAAACACTCTTGGAGAGAAAAAGGTAAATCCTCCACAATGTCATCCCCCCGCAAGATTTCACCCTTAGAACTATAACCCCCTCCTGTAACATGATAGGTTTCCTGTCCTGCGTAGATTTGTTGAACCGTCATCTGGTTTTCCGTCAAAGTACCAGTTTTATCAGAACAAATAACCGTTGCCCCGCCCAAAGTTTCTACTGCAGGTAACTTTCTAATGATCGCATTTCTGGCCGCCATACGATTTACCCCAATCGCCAAGGTAATAGTTACCACAGCAGGTAAACCTTCAGGAATGGCACTCACAGCTAAAGCGACGGCCGCCTCGAACATATTTGCAAAGGATTCCCCTCTGCCAAGACCGACAAAAAAGGTAAAACTAGCTAAACCAAGGATAATATAAAGGAGAATATTACTAAACTGGGCAAATTTACGGGTTAAAGGAGTCATCAAATTGACGCTTTTCTCCATGGATTGGGAAATTTTACCCACCTCCGTATCCTTCGCTGTGGCTACCACTACCCCCATACCTTGCCCAAAAGTAACAAAGGTTCCCGCATAGGACATATTTTTCCGATCCGCTAAAGGGGTGTCGGAGGGTAATATGTCTAAGGCTTTTTGTACTGGTACAGACTCCCCCGTCAGGGCAGATTCATCCACTTGTAAGTTACGAATTTCAAACAATCTCACATCTGCGGGTACTTTATCCCCCGATACTAATTGCACTACATCCCCCGGTACCAAATCCCTTGATGGTAAACGGATTTTTTGACCTTCCCTAAATACTGTCGCTTCCGTGGTGACGGACTTGGATAGGGAGTTAATGGCATCTTCTGCCTTGGCTTCTTGCACATAACCGATGATGGCGTTAATTAAGGTTACCCCCCAAATTACCCAAGCATTTGTCCATGAAGCTAAAAAGGCTTTAATGGTTCCGGCAATGATTAGGATATATAGTAGAGGTTGATTGAATTGTAATAAGAATTTGAGCCACTGGGGTTTACCAGCTTTAGCTTCTAATTCGTTATATCCGTATGTTTCATAACGGTTTGCCACTTCTTCAGGGGTTAAACCCTGTTGTAAATCTGTGGCAAAGATGGCACCGACTTCCTGTTCGGGTACATCATAATAGGTGTTCGTTTTGGTAATTGAACTCATATTGTCAGCAAATATAGATATTATTTACCCTAATTCTATATGAGTAACAGGGAGGAGGAAAAGATTAAAAGGAATATTATTATTTTCTGGTAATAATTCTAAATCGGAAGTATTCCATTTTAGTTTAGTTATCTTCTGCCACGGCTTCATAAGAAATAATAGCTAAGGGCGATCGCACTTACAGCCCCCACAAAAGTATTAATAATATTAACCACCTCATTAGTCAACCAATCAAAATTTTCCTGAAAAGTAGCCCCCACAAAACTTTCAAAATTCGTCGCCACAAAAGCCGACACCACACAAATCACAATTCCCCCGATACCCATTAATCCTAAGATATAAGCCACATAGGCAATAATCACACTAGCAACAATCCCTGCTAAAGTACCCTCAAGGCTAACAGCCCCCTCCGTACCCCTCGGCACAGGCTTAAAAGTAGTAATCAAAAAAGTCCGTTTACCGTAAGCCTTACCCACTTCTGAAGCACAAGTATCCGATAACTTAGTTGCAAAACTCGCCACATAACCCAAAACCATTAAAGGTTGCCACATAGGAGAAGCAAAAAAATAACCAAGGGCGCAGAAAGTAGCAATCAAAGCACTACCCCAGACATTTTCTGGCCCCCTCACCCCATCCCTTTTTTCCGCAATACCTTGCTCTTGCTTTTCCTTCATGCCAATGCGAGTTACACTAGAACCCACAAAAAAGTAAAACAAAACTACTAGATAACCCTGCCAACTCAAACAACCCCAAACAATTACCCCCAACAACCAAGCATTAAGATAACCCGAAACCGTTAAAAGTTTTTTCGGCAAGATAAAAGCCAAAGAGATTAACACCGTATTAACAACAATCCCCAACAACCAAGGATTTGACCAATCTACATTGATATTCATCATAAACTCTCCCATTCAGCTTGTTTGTTTGAAGAAAAAAAAGGTGGGTATCACCCACCACAAAAAAAAGAATTAATCAGCCAAATAACCTAAATCCTTTAACCCTTGTAAAACTTTATTAACACTCTCATCTAATTCCTCTAAATCTGTTCTACACTCAATTTCAGGATTCAAAGGAGGTTCATAAGGATCACTGATACCAGTAAACATTTTAATTTCCCCAGATCTAGCTTTTTTGTATAAACCTTTTACATCTCTTTCCTCGCAGGTAGCCAGAGGGGCATTTACAAATACCTCTACAAAATTACCAATCTTTCCTCTCACTTCATCTCTAATTTCACGATAAGGAGAAATAGCCGATACAATTACAATTACACCATTACGGGTTAATAAATTGGATACAAAGCCGATACGACGAATATTCTCATCTCTATCTTCTTTACTAAAACCCAACCCCTTGGTTAAATTGGTGCGTACAATATCACCATCGAGAACTTCTAATTTATAACCAGCATCTTTTAGTTTTTGGGCTACTACTTGGCTAATGGTAGTTTTTCCTGCTCCACTAAGCCCTGTAAACCAAACTGTTACGCCTTTATGCTCCATTACTTTGTTAATCTATTAATTTATATAATCAATTTTTGCTTAATGTATTTTACAGGGTGTGTTAACAATTGACAACGTTAGAAATTGATAATTGATAATTGATAGTTAATAATTAAAATGAATTGAATTGTTTTATATTTAATCTATAAAATATAATATGGTTTTAAAACTTTCAAATAGTTTATATTTCAATCACTTATTTTTTTGAAATTGATGATATTTTTGTAGTAAAAAGATGTATACTAAATTAGTATATGATAATTGCAATTATATTTTTTATTCATGGCTAATATTTTAATTTGGTTTAGAAATGACCTAAGACTACATGACCAAAAATGTATCTATAGAGCTATTTCAGCCGAGCCTAAGTATATAATTCCTTTTTATTGTTTTGACGATCGCACCTATACCCAAACATCATTCGGGTTTCCAAAAACAGGAAAATATCGAGCAAAATTGATCATTGAAAGCGTAACTGATTTACAAAAATCTTTGCAAAAAATAGGTAGTAATTTAGTAGTAAAAAAAGGAAAAACTGAAGAAGAAATTTCTAAAATTGTTGAAAAATATCAAATCACCGAAGTTTATTTTTCCAAGGAAGCCACGGCAGAAGAAAGGGCGATGGAAAAAAAACTAACCAAAATTTTAGATAAAAAACAAGTCAAAATAAAAACCTTCTGGCAAAGTACCCTTTATTTCCCCGATGACTTACCCTTTAGTATAAAAGAATTACCCGATCTTTTTACCAACTTTCGCAAACAAGTAGAAAAAAAAGCCGAAGTATATAACACCTTCAAAACCCCCTCATCCCTTCCTCCCCTACCCAAAAATATTGACATCGGTAAAATACCAACATTATCCGACTTAGGCTTAGAAGAATTTACCAAAGATGATAGGGGCGTATTAACCTTTATGGGCGGAGAAACCGAAGCCATCAAAAGACTACAGTATTACTTATGGGAAACAGACAATATCAGTAATTATAAAAAAACCCGTAACGGTATGCTAGGGGGTGACTACTCCTCCAAATTTTCCCCATGGTTAGCCCAAGGTTGCCTTTCCCCCCGTCTCATTTATACCGAAATCGAAAAATATGAACAAGAAAGAGTCAAAAACGACTCTACCTATTGGCTAATCTTTGAACTATTATGGCGAGACTTTTTCCGCTTTACCTGCCTCAAATACGGTAATAGCGTATTTCATAAATCAGGATTGCAAAATATTCAGATACCTTGGCAAGAAAACCAAAACTTATTCGAGTTGTGGTGTCAAGGAAAAACAGGCTATCCCCTCATTGATGCCAACATGAGAGAATTAAAAGCCACAGGATTTATGTCTAATCGAGGTAGGCAAAATGTGGCTAGTTTCCTGACAAAAAATCTCGGTATAAATTGGCAAATGGGCGCCGAATGGTTTGAATCGTTACTCATTGACTATGATGTATGTAGCAACTGGGGTAATTGGAATTACACCGCAGGGGTGGGTAACGATGCCCGTGGATTTCGTTATTTTAATATTCCCAAACAATCTAAAGATTATGACTATCAAGGAGACTATCTACGCCATTGGTTGCCAGAAATAGCTTCTATCAAAGGGGAAAAAATTCATGAACCGTGGAAATTATCAAAGGAAGAACAGACACAATTTAAGGTACAATTAGGAGTAACTTATCCTCGTCCCATGGTAGATTTTTTTAAATCTGTCAAACACAACGAAAAAGTTTATTTGGGTGCCACTCGATGACTACAGTTTTAATCGTAGAAGATGATCCAATTAATTTAAAAGTTTTTTCCAAAATCCTCAGTAAAAGGGGAGGGTTGAATGTGATTGGCACTGAAAATGTTGATGAGGTATTAAAGGTGGCTAATTCTGGGGTGACAAAGGTTATTTTAATGGATGTTTCTCTGTCTAATAGTTATTATGACGGTGAGCCTGTGGATGGTATTAGAATTACTCAGTTATTAAAAGCAAATCCTGTCACCCATGATATTCCCGTGGTATTAATTACGGCCCATGCCATGGAAGGAGATAAGGAAAATTTTTTAAATCTTAGTGGTGCGGATGGTTATATTACAAAGCCTATTGTTGATCAAGAGGAATTTGTAGAGGAGGTAAAATCTTTTATTAATGGAGAGTGGAAGGTTGAGGAGGACTGACTTTTAACACATTTTGATGTCAACAAAAAAAGGAATACTTTATGGTGTTAGTGTTGGAACAGGAGATCCTGAATTAATTACCCTTAAAGGGGTTAGAATTTTAGAAAATGCCCCCATTGTGGCTTTTCCTCAAGGGTTAAGGCATAAGAAGGGCATTGCAGAGGGGATTATTGAAGGTTATCTTAATCCTAGGCAAAAAAAAGTTCCTCTGTGTTTTCCTTATACTACTGATGATCTTGTTTTACATCAAGCATGGGAAAAGGTTGCCTTTGAGGTTTATGGTTATTTGATGCAGGGTTATGATGTGGCTTTTGCTTGTGAAGGAGATATAAGTTTTTTTAGCACTTTTACTTATTTGGCGCAGTATGTAAAGATGTTGGATGAGCAGGTTGTTATTCAGAGAATTCCTGGGGTTTCTTCTCCCATGGTAGGGGCTTCTGCTTTGCAAATTCCTTTAACTATGCAGGAGGAAAAAGTGGCTATTTTACCTGCTTTTTATTCTGTGGAAGAATTGGAAAAGGTATTAAAAACTGTTGATATTGTTGTACTGTTGAAGGTTCATTCAGTATATTCTCAAGTATGGCAATTATTAAAAGATCTTGATTTATTAAAATTTGCCCGGGTGGTTGAAAGAGCAAGTTTTCCTGATGAGAAAATATATATTGATTTAACTAATTTATCGTCTCTTAAGTTGAGTTACTTCTCTTTGATGATTATTTGTCAGAGATAGGTTTTTGATGTTTTTTTGTTCATCTTGCTTATTTTATAATAGGTTGTTGATGCAGATATATTTTTTTTATTTATGATAGACCAGATATTTTATATTTTTTGACAGGGCTAAAATAGATATTTTGCTTATTTTTATATTTTTAAATTATTTAAGATTTTGATATTATTTCTTGGCGGAAGATAGCTTTTATTTTCTGGAAATATATCAATCTTTTTTTTGATGATTAATACAAGTCATTAAATTATACTTACGGATACTTGCTATGTTTATAAAATTATTTTTATATTCATTGATTGTTCGTTTATTATCCTTGTTGATTGATAAAACAATTTTTTTTAATAGTTAAACGACCTATTCATTTATAATTACTTTATATCAATTCTCAATGGTTTATCGTCATTTAGTCCATATCAATTAAAAAATATATTTAGATTCGTTTATATGAAAGAATCTGTAAATATAAACTTAATAAAATTAAACTTATCTTTATTAAATCTTCATCACATCTTCATACAACTGTTAGTAATATTGATTATAGTAGTAGATGGATAACCAATAAATTATTCCAAATATTTCATTCCATTTTCTGTAAAAAAAATGTCATCAATGCCAAGCTCAAACTTGAGTGGTATGTTAACCTGTTTTCGTGCTTTATCTGATCCCATAAGACTAAATGTAATAAATTTATTACAAGAAAAGGAAATGTGTGTGGGAGATATTTGTTTAGCTTTAAAAATCGCTCAACCTAAATTATCTTTTCATTTACGGGTATTAAGGGAATCGGGATTATTGCAAACAAGGCAGGAAGGGCGCTGGATATATTATCGTCTTAATCCGCTTCAATTTCAGGCTTTGATAGAGTCTTTAGCACAATCCGCCAGTGACTGATAAAATCAAGGGGAAAAAGGAAGTTGGAGACACAAAGATGATGGTAGAGAATCAAATTGCTTTTCTTGGTTTGGGGGTAATGGGGGCGCCGATGACAATCAATTTCGCCCAGCATAATTTACCTATCAAAGCATGGAATCGTACGGGCGATCGCCCTTGGTTGCAAAACGTAACCGCATCAGGGGCCACCATCGTTAACTCTATCCAAGAAGCCGTAGAATCAGCGTCCATTATTTTTACCTGTTTGGGGGATATTCCTGATGTAGAGGAGGTTATTTTCGGGAATGGTGGCATTATTCATCACGCCTCCCCCCATAGTATCATTGTTGATTTTAGTACCATTGGCTCTCAAGGCGCAAGGGCGATCGCCCTTAAACTAAAAACCCATCAAATCCGTTTTATGGATGCCCCCGTATCAGGAGGAGATATAGGAGCAAAAAACGGCACCCTTACTATCATGGTAGGAGGAGAAAAAGCAGACTTTGAAGAAATAAAACCCTATCTCGACATAGTCGGTAAAAACATCACCTACTGCGGGGAAGTAGGCAGTGGACAAGCCGTCAAACTATGTAATCAAGTCTTAGCATCCCTCCACATGGTAGCCCTTTGTGAAGCCCTACAACTAGCCAAAACCCAAAACATTGACCCTAACCTGATTGTAGATGTTTGTAGTACAGGCGCCGCAGGTTCCTGGGCATTAACAAATCTAGCTCCCAAAATCATCAACCAAGACTATCAACCTGGTTTCATGATTAAACACATCCTCAAAGACTTACGCCTCGTCAAAGAAGTAATCGAAGACATCGAAAACTATCCCGGCATCAACCTTGCCCAACAACTATTCCAACAAGTAGCCCACCAAAACAATGATAACGGTTACCTAGAAGGAACTCAAGCCATGATTAAAGCCTATGGTGAGAAATTTTGATGAAGAAAGGCAATAGGCAAGGGGCAATGGGCAATGGGCAAGAAGTAAAAGAGAAGAGATAATGATTGTTAAAAAAGTCCCCCAGAATTGGGGGATTTAGGGGGCAAAACAAGCGTTTTTGTCGCAACTGATGACTCAACTTGATATAGCAATTAGCAACATCAGAAAATGTAGCCATTTTTACCGAAAAAAAGACAGGATATAACTAACCTAGGAAATTCATACCATATCCTGTTTTAAAAAAAACTCCATGAGTGAGAAAATATTAGAAATAGAAAACCTAACCGTCAACTTCGACGGTTTTAAAGCCCTCAATAACCTTAACTTTCACCTCAACAAAGGCGAATTAAGAGTTATTATTGGGCCCAATGGTGCAGGAAAAACCACCTTTTTAGACGTTATTACAGGAAAAGTTCAACCCACCCAAGGAAGAGTATTATTCAAAGGGAAAAATCTCAAAAAATCGCCAGAATATAAAATTGCCCGTCTAGGAATTGGGCGCAAATTTCAAACTCCTAGGGTATATCTAAACCTTACGGTAAAAGAAAATCTTGACCTCGTTACCAATAAAAATAAAAACGTAATTTCTACCCTATTTAGTAAACCAAAAAAAGAAGAAAAAACCAGTGTATTAAGTTTACTAGAAACCATCGGCTTAAGTACCAAAGCCCACCTCAAAGCCGCCTTACTTTCCCATGGAGAAAAACAAAGACTAGAAATTGGGATGCTCGTTGCCCAATCCCCTGACTTATTATTAGTAGATGAACCCGTAGCAGGATTAACCGACGAAGAAACGGAAAATGTCGGCAATCTTTTAATCGCCCTTGCCGAGAGTCATTCTATCATTGTCATAGAACACGATATGGAATTTGTACGTCAAATCGCCAAACAAGTCACTGTATTACATCAAGGTACGGTATTATGTGAAGGGGTAATGGATGAAGTACAAAATGATCCAAGGGTAATTGAGGTATATTTAGGACAAGAAACCTCCTTTGATAGCCAAGAAATTGTTATCATACGCATCGCTGCCTCCATTGCATGGGCAGATTTTAATTTGACACCCCAAGAACAAGATATTATTTTAGATCAGTTAAGCAAGGAATTTGCCGAAAATGCTGACCATGAGGAAGAAATTAAGGCAGAATTAGTTAACTTCTTGGGGGAAAATATTGCCCTAGAGGAGTTAGTGCCTCAGTTAGATAGTGAGGAAACTAAAAAACAAGCCCTACAAGTTAGTTATCACATTATTAAAAATAGTCCAGATAATGAGTTACAAAATCAATATTTTCAAGAATTAATTACTTTATTAAATCTTACCCCTGAAGTCGTCCAAGAAATTTTGAATGAGGATCAAAGTTCGCTCTCTGAGCCATTATATGAAGCTGAATAAGGAATTATTATCACTATAAATAGAATATTAAAACGAGGGAAAACAATGTTAAATTTGTCTGATTTAAACGTATATTATGGAGAAAGCCATATTCTCAGAGGGGTTGATTTAAATATCAATAGTGGCGAAATGGTGTGCTTAATTGGTAGAAATGGTGTGGGAAAAACCACCCTTTTAAAAACCATCATGGGTTTGTTGAAATCTCGCACGGGAATGATTAATTTTAGAGAGCAAAAATTAGATAAGTTGACCACCGATAAAAGGGCAAAATTAGGTATTGGTTATGTACCCCAAGGTAGGGAAATTATACCTCGTTTAACGGTTAAAGATAATTTGTTAATTGGTTTAGAAGCAATCCCCAAAAAAGAGAGGGGCAAAAAGGTTATTCCCGATGAAATTTTCGAGTTATTTCCTGTGCTTAAAACCATGTTACATCGTATGGGAGGAGATTTGAGCGGAGGACAACAACAGCAACTTGCGATCGCACGGGCTTTGATGGGCAGACCAAAACTGCTACTATTAGACGAACCCACCGAAGGAATCCAACCATCGATTATCCTTGAAATTGAGGCAGCGGTGAAAAAGATTATTGCCGAAACGGGTATTTCTGTATTATTGGTAGAACAACATTTGCATTTTGTGCGTCAAGCGGATCGATATTACGCCATGCAAAAAGGAGGAATAGTGGCATCGGGCAAAACAAGCCAACTTAGTCAGAGGGTAATTCAGGAATTTTTAGCTGTTTAAAAAAGGATTTATTTCTTCTATTTCTGACAAATTGGAGGAAATATTTGCTACGCTTTCTATAGCATTATCTATAATATTATCCTCTTTTAAGAGTTTATAATAAGGGCATTTTTTTTGACAATTTATAACATGAGAAAAATCAAGATTATTGTTAATATAATCATGGGTAAAAGACTCTAGTTTATCAAGAATATTAACTATCTCTTGACGGTTTTTTTGGTGCATGGCATCGCTATATTGAACAGTCACACTTTGAGGTTTATGGGGTAATTTCACAAACCAGTAAGTCATACTCAACTGTGAGGGTTGATAATTCATCTTTTCTGCCAAGACGTATAAATATAGTTTGGTTTGCCAGTTATTTTGTAACTTATTTTTGTTTTCTGGTTGTAAATATGTTTTCCAATCATAAATAATTGCTTGGTCAGGATATAAAATTAAAAGGTCATAAATAACCGTAAAAATGTAGTTATTAAACTTTAGTTGTAATTTATACTCCGCTTCCCGTGAAAAGGTTTTTGATGAAATCCAAATATTTTTCGTCTCATTTATTAGAGCTTCTAAAGACTGTTGAAAAGATATATCATCATAGATAAAGTCATGGACGGGTAAGCCGAGGTGATATTGTTGCATTAAGAGGTGAAATTTTTTTCCCCATTCGCTTTTTTCTTCTTGATTAATATTGGGAAGAGTGCTAATTTGTTCGAGGTATTTTTTCTGAAATAATGGAGGGCAGGTTTCAAACAGGGTAAGATGGGTTTGAGATAATGATTGATAAGTTTCCATTAGTTTTGAGGTTTAATAACTTGAGGCGACAATATTTTAGATCAAATTAGGTTTTAAGTCCCCCAGAATTGGGGGATTTAGGGGGCTAAGCAGTTGATAATTATCATATCTTGCATTTATTATTTTTATTTTAATAGAAGTTTATGACAGAACGTATTTTATTAGTGGATGATGAGCCGGGGATTCGGGAATCTTTACAGGCGTATTTAGGAGATAATGACGATTGGCAGGTGGATGTTGCCAGTAATGCCAAGGAAGCATGGACAATGTTACAGGATGAAATTCCTGATCTAATTATTTCCGATATTATGATGCCCGAAGTTAATGGTTTGGAATTTTTGGCTCAATTAAAGGATGATATTCGTTTTCAGAATATTCCCGTGGTATTTTTGACTGCGAAGGGGATGACAGGCGATCGCATCGAAGGTTATACTGCAGGATGTGATGCTTATTTACCAAAACCTTTTGATCCTGACGAATTAGAGGCGATCGTTAAAAATTTACTGGAAAAGAGTAAAATAAGACAAGAAAGTAGTCCTCAGAGTAGCCAGTTAGAGGAGTTAGTGAAAGACGTTAAGGATATTAAAGACAAATTAGATAGTTCTAATAAATTGAGTGTCACAGAATCCCCTATCAAAATTGATTTAACACCCCGAGAACAAAGTGTATTAGACTTAGTGGCACAAGGTTTGATGAATAAGGAAATCGCCAAAACTCTTCAGACTAGCGTTCGCAATGTGGAAAAATATGTTAGTCGTCTCTTTAGTAAAACAGGCACCAACAGCCGTACAGAATTGGTGCGTTTTGCCCTTACCCATGGCTTGACAGAGTAATCTTTTTCGTCCTCTCCCTACCCCTTTGCCTTCGGCATCTCCCCTTGAAAGGGGAGAGGGGGCATATATCCCAGTATTAGGAATCAAATTTTAATGGGGTTTATGAGTTTTTTTGTTCTCTTTGTTGTCCCCACATTAATTAATTGTTTATTAAGTAGTGCTATACAATGAAAGGTATAGATAAAAAAACATAGGAGTAAATCTGTTTTGAATCGTCAAACAACCAATATATCCTCATTAATAGCCGCTATTGTAACCGCTTTTATTGTATTTATTGGACTTAATTCTTTCGTCATCATCAATCCCGGACAAACAGGGGTATTAAGCATTCTCGGGAAAGCCCAAGATCAACCATTATTAGAGGGTATCCACTTTAAACCCCCTGTTGTATCAGCGGTGGATGTTTATGATGTGACAGTACAAAAATTTGAAGTACCTGCCCAAAGTTCTACCAAAGACTTACAAGATTTATCGGCTAGTTTTGCTATTAACTTCCGTCTTGATCCTGTAAAAGTAGTGGAAATCAGAAGAACTCAGGGAACATTACAAAATATTGTAGCGAAAATTATTGCTCCTCAAACCCAAGAATCTTTTAAAATTGCGGCGGCTAAACGCACCGTAGAAGAAGCTATCACTAAACGGAGTGAGTTAAAAGAAGATTTTGACAATGCCCTCACTTCTCGCCTTGATAAATATGGTATTATCGTTCTTGATACCAGTGTAGTTGATTTGGCTTTCTCTCCTGAGTTTGCGAAGGCAGTAGAAGATAAACAAATCGCTGAACAACGTTCTCAAAGGGCTGTATATATCGCCAAAGAAGCCGAACAGGAAGCCCAAGCCGACATCAACCGTGCTAAAGGTAGGGCAGAGGCTCAAAGGCTATTGGCTGAAACCCTTAAGGCACAAGGGGGCGAGTTGGTATTACAGAAAGAGGCGATCGAAGCATGGCGCAATGGCGGCTCTCAGATGCCCAAAGTTTTAGTCATGGGAGGGGATTCTAAAGGTAGTGTTCCTTTCTTGTTCAATCTTAATGATGTAGCTAAATAAAAATATTGGTGGGGTGTGCATCACCCTACAAATCATTTTGTGTATTTAATAATTAATTCTTCTTCGAGATCAAACAATTTTAAGGCATATTTAATTTTGTCAAATTTTTGATTGTTATCCAAATTACTTTCGATATAAAAGTTATTGCTAACGGCTACAGACTGCCTTAAAATATTTTTATTTTTCTCTTCTGTTAAACTAATTTTTTCTTTTAGATCAGAATTAAAAAATATCTCTGAATTTCGCTCAAATAATTTTTTAAATACTTCTGCATACAGTTTAGCTACTTCTTTGATGTGTAATTTTTCATCACAGAAAATGGCATATTCAAGTTTTTTTCCTTTTGGTTCATCGGCATCAAAAATATTAACTTCCTCTGTTTCTCTATCGTTTATATCAATGTCAGGATAAGACCAGATTTTTAAAAATTGTTCAGCTAAATCATTAAAACGTTTTTGAATCTCACTTTTATCCCATTTATCAAAATCCTTTAAATATCTATTAAGGTTAAAATTACTGTATTTATATCCATAGTCTTTTAAATCTCTTTTTTCAAGAAAAGACTTATTTTTTAACTGAGCATTTACCCCAGATAAGGTTAAATTTGCTAAGGTATGTAAGTAATTATTTTTAATATAATCAAATTCCTCTTTACCTAAATCTTTTAACCATTGTGGATCAGGATTTTGGGGGAAAATATGCTCTATGGTAATTTTACTATCTAATATTACAGGTTCAAAGTTTTGATAATATTCTAATCTTTCTAATAAATAAATCCTATTTTTAGCTTTGATATTATAAACATCCTTAACTTTCAGAGCGTCTAAAACTTCTTGATTTTTGGGAAATCTTTGACTTCCTTTTTTTTGTAATAGGGCTTTTTGTAGAGAAAATAAATAATTATCTGTATCTATTTTTTCATACAAATTCATAAAAATTTTATTTAAACTATTGGTACTTAAGCCGATAATAAATCTTCTCCATACAAAAGATTGAACTACAAGGAGAATGTGAATTAAAGTATGTTTATCTATTATTTTTTCTTCAAAGTCGAAGTAAACCTGCATTAGAAAAGGATAAGCTACATTTATTTCGAGGCGATTTATGTACTCTAATTCTTTTCTGATGTCTATATCTTTTTCATTTTTGGGGTTAATTAATTTATTATAATATTTAGCAAACCTTTTTATGGTTTTTAAAACTTCTTCTAAATTAACTTTATCTGGATATTTATTTTTAAATTCCTCATAAACTTTTGACTTATTGGGAATATTTTTATGGGTTAAGGTTAAATAATCTCTAATGAAATCAGATACTTTACTAATATTTTTTATCTCATCCCTTGCAAGGTTTTCAATCATTAGCCAATAATCTTGATAAATTCTTTGTTGTTCATCAAGGTTTAAATCCATTAAGATATAATTTCTAATTAAGTCTGCTTGGGATAAATCTAATCCTGTAGAGTTAAGACTTTCAAAGATTCGCTGAGGATCATCTTTTCCTCTTTCTAAAGATATTTCTACAAATATTAGTTTTTCTAAACCTTTTAAAACCACTCCATAATTATCTTGATTAATATTTTTTTCAAAGTAGTTAAAGTTATCAATTATTTTTGAATAACTGGTAATTTCTTCGGTGCGATCGCCCCTAATCAAATATTTTAAAGCTCGGTCATTTTCAGAGGTTAATTTTAACTTTACTTTTTGCTCATCTTGTTTAATAAATTGATTAAGAATATAAGTATTAAGGATCTCATTTGCTATTTCAATATCTAACTTTTTCGCCAAATGATAAATAGCTAAATAAATTAAAGTGATGGTAGTTAAACGTTGTTGCCCGTCGATTATGGTTAACTCCCTGACATCAGTAGAAACATATATATCATCATGAATATATACGATTCCCCCAATAAAATGAGTAGTAATATTATTATTATTTCCTATGTCTAGGATGTCATTTAAAATTTGTTTACATTCAGGAATTGACCAATCATAATTCCTTTGATAAACGGGAATAACAAACTGGATTCTCGTTTGTTGTAAAAATTGAATTATTTTTGTTTCGTTAGCTTTCACAGTTTCAAAAAAAAGGGCAAATTACCCTAATTATATATGGTAATTTGCCCTGATTAAATCACACCTATTCGACTTCTAACCCGAAAACACGATCCACGGCTTTCTCTACCTTGTAGCCAGAATCAATGGATTCTAAGGGATCTTTACGTAAACGGTGACGAAGACAGAGGGGCATTACTCGGCGAATGTCATCCACAGTTACCTCGGTACGTCCTTCAAAAGCTGCGATCGCCTTTGCCGCCCGATTTGTCACAATATCACCCCGTAAACCATCCACATCGAGATCAGAACAAATCTCAGAGACTTTTACTCGGATTTCATAATCGATGGTGATTTGGGGTAAAAGATTTTGGGCATCAACTAACTTTTGTTGCAAAGCCCTTTGATCATCTTCATATTTCGCCAAGAAACCTTGAGGGTCTTGATCAAACTCCGCCCTTTGTTCTACAATTTGCACACGAAGATCAGGATCTTTGACCGTACGAATTTCAGCGTGCATCCCAAAACGGTCTAATAACTGAGGTCTTAATTCCCCTTCTTCGGGGTTTCCAGAACCCACCAACACAAAACGGGCAGGGTGACGAATGGAAATACCTTCCCTTTCCACGGTATTCCAACCACTAGCGGCGGAGTCGAGGAGAACATCTACCAAGTGGTCATCCAAGAGGTTTACCTCATCCACATAAAGGATACCACGGTTAGCCTTGGCGAGTAATCCCGGTTCAAAGGCTTTCACCCCTTCAGAAAGGGCTTTTTCAATGTCGATAGTACCACAAACACGATCTTCGGTCGCACCCAAGGGTAAATCGATCATGGGTACTTTTTTCTGAACGGTATCGATATGTTGATTTTGTTCAATCTTTTCTCTCAACTCTTCCCCCATCATTTCCATATCATTGGGATCTGAATTAAAAGGATCTCCTGCCACTACACTAATTTCGGGTAACAAATCCGCTAACGCTCTGATGGTGGTAGATTTGCCCGTACCCCGATCGCCCATAATCATCACCCCACCAATTTTAGGGTCGATAACATTAAGCAATAGAGCGAGTTTCATCTGCTCTTGTCCAACAATGGCAGTAAAAGGAAAAACTAAACGACGATTTTTTTTAGGAGGTGCTTGTAAAGTGGTTGTCATAGGTTATTAAATTTAATTTTTTAGATAATTTAATTTTTCGTATCAGTTAATAATAACCTTTCTATGGTAGGAGTTTCTTAGATCACAGTCAAGATTGAATCCATGGGAAATCAAACCATGAACAATTTTTTTTGACGGTTGATAAAGATTTATTTTTTGTGTGCCACGACAAACCGATCAATTTGAGCTAAATCTGTATGGGTTTGGATGCTGTGATATTGATGGGTGGATTCGATAATTTGGCACACTTGGGGGGCTTGTCCTGCCATGATTTCAATAATTAATAGTCCGTTTTCTATCAAAAATTGAGGGGCTTGATCTACGATGATACGAATATCCCTCAAGCCATCTTCTCCTCCATCTAGGGCAGTTTTTGGTTCGTGGTGGGCAACTTCGGGCTGTAGGGTTGGTACCATGTTGGAGGGGATGTAGGGGGGGTTAGAAAGAATCCCAGAAAGTTGATTTTTGAGGGATGAAAGGGGTTCAAACCAACTTCCCTGATGAAAAGTTATTTTTTCACTTAAACCTAGATTATGGGCATTTTCTTGGGCAATGCCGAGGGCTGAGGTACTTTGATCAATAGCATGGATATGAGCTTGAGGAAAACTTTTTGCTAGGGCAAGGGCGATCGCACCGCTTCCCGTACCCAAATCCGCCCATAGTCCCGTTTTGAGAGTGGGAAAAGACTTACAAACATCCATGGCAATATCAATAATTAATTCTGTTTCAGGACGAGGAATTAAAACATCAGCACTCACTTTTAACTCTAAATCTCGCCAATAACATTTGCCGATCAAATATTGAAGAGGATATTTTTTTTCAGTTCTTAATTGCCATAGATTTTTCAACTCTAAAAGTGTTTTTTTACTTAAAATTTCCTCTTTATTTTGATAACCTTTTAACTTAATTGCCAAACTATCTAAATTAGTAAATTCCTGCAAAAGACAATCCAACTCCGACACAGAAATATTTTGATCCCGAGCAATTTTAACAGCCTCCTGATACCACAACAATAAATTTGAACCTGATATTTTCTGATTAAACATTCAATAGATTTAAAAATTAATAATTAATTAGGGTTTGATGAAAGAGTAAAATCATCAAGGTAGGTGTCGGGTTGTAGATTAAAAATTATTGATGAACCTTAGACCAACAAAATATGACCAACAACAATTTTATACCGAAGTACGGTTAATGTAAGATAAAATGACATCCAGACATTAAACCCTTAATCCTTTCTCTTTTAATTATTTCATGGTTATAGCCCTCAAAAAGCATTGGATAGTATTACAAAAAACCTCTTTTTGGTCGACTGCCAAGCGATACCAAGAGTTATTATCAGTATTAATTCCCCAAAATCTCCACACTCGTTATCGTGGTTCATTTTTAGGAGTATATTGGTCATTATTAAACCCCCTAACCATGACAGGGCTATATACACTTATTTTCGGGGCAACTTTTGCATCCTATTATGGGGATTCCATCATTAACTATACCCTAGCGGCATTCACAGGATTATTAATTACTAACTTTTTTAGCGCTTCTACCAGCCAAGCCCTTGCGAGTATTGTTTCTAATGGTAGCTTACTTAATAAAATCAGGTTACCTTTACCTGTATTTCCCCTAACCATGATTGGGGTTAATGTTTTTCAATTTTTAGTGGGCTCATTACCTCTGTTAGCCATTGTAACTTTGATTAACTCCCATAATATTTTTTATGTCTTTCTTTTACTGTTACCTTTCACTGCCTTGGTGTTGGTATGTACGGGGGTTGGTTTATTAATGTCTGCCCTTTATGTATTTTTTAGGGATTTAGGTTATTTTTATGAAATTGCTACCTTCATAGTCTGGATTACTAGCCCTGTATTTTATCCTGCGGAGATTGTACCTGACAAAATCCAACCTTTTTTACATTTAAATCCCTTAGTGCCTATCATTGAAAGTCTAAGAGATATTAGTTTGCAGGGAACCATTCCCAGTACGGAATATTTTGTGAGGAGTTTTCTGGGTGGTATAATCATACTTACTTTTGGTTGGTTCTTTTTTCAACGATGTAAATCTGCTTTTATCGATTTACTTTAAGTTTGACCGTGGATTTTTTGTTTTTATTTTAATGGTAAATGGAAATTATTAGATTGGATAATGTGGGGTTGTGGAGAAGAACCCAAGAGGAGTTTAATTATGATTTGAAAAAGACTATTTTTTCTGTCTTGCAGGGTAAATATGTAAAACCGAGCAAGAAAAAGGTTTTAAGTGATATTGACTTGACGATTCAGTCGGGGCAAAAAATAGGTATTATTGGTTCTAATGGTGCAGGCAAATCTACTTTACTAAAGGTAATATGTGGTATTTTACCCCCCACCGAAGGCACTGTGAGAGTGAGGGGAAATATCGCTCCTTTAATCGAATTAGGGGCGGGTTTTAATGTTGAGATGACGGTGCAGGATAATATTATTCTTTATGGGGTATTGTTGGGTTATTCTCGTCAGGAGATGAAGTTAAGGAGTCGTGAAATTCTCGAGTTTGCAGAGTTAACGGATTATGCTCATATTCCTGTTAAGGGTTTATCTTCGGGGATGACGGCAAGGCTTGGTTTTGCCATTGCCACAGATGTTCAACCTGATATATTAATTTTGGATGAGGTTTTATCGGTGGGAGATGCGAGGTTTTCTCTGAAATCTCGTCAGCGTATTGAGTCTTTGTGGGAAAAGAGTAGTACCATTTTATTTGTTTCCCATAGTTTGGAATATGTCAAGGATTTGTGCGATCGCACTATATGGCTGAAGGATGGTACCATTGCTTTTGAAGGGGATACGGAAACAGCTATCTCCCTATATCTTGATTCGGTGGGTGTTGCCCATCAGTAGGAAAAATGCTGATTTGAGATATTGAGATATAGTTGGTCGTTTAGGCGGGGAATGGGCAATAGGCAATGGGCAATCGTGATAATATTTTTTGTCATAGCTCAACTATATTTCATACCATAATTAAGCAACGTCAAAATTAATAGTTTTTATAATGATTAGCCCGTGTTTTTCTCAACTTTATTAACGATATTTTCTGGCTGGTTTAATTTTGCCTTGACTCCTCAAGAAGTGCCATTAATTCCTTGGCATGAAAATCCTATCTTTCAATTACCCACTGAGGGAGACGAGGAGGTAGAGAGGATTTTAGAGCAATATTTAGAGGGTTTGGCAAATCGTAATGTGCCAATCAATCAACAAGGGGTATGGATTCAAACCCACTGGGCAACTTTGGGGGATAATCGGGGTACAATTCCTGCCCCTGCGGCTTCTATTACTAAGGTGGCAACTACTTTAGGGGCTTTGGATAAATGGTCGGTGGATCATCGTTTTCTCACTAATATCTATACTACGGGGGATATTCTTGGGGGAGTTTTGCAGGGGGATTTGATTGTGGAGGCAGGAAATGATCCTTTTTTTGTCTGGGAAGATGCCATCGCCCTTGGGGATGAAATCAGGAAATTGGGTATTGAGAGGGTAAGGGGAAACCTAATCATTGTCGGTGATTGGCAAATGAATTTTAAGGAAAATAACCTTACCTCGGGGGATGATTTAAGACGGGCTTTGAATAGTGATAATTGGAATTATACGGTAGAAACCCAGTATCAGGGTATGGAAAATCCTCCCCCTCGTCCTCAATTAGTCATCGAAGGAGAAAATATTTTTCGGGATGGTTTACCCCCTGCCAGTAATCTTTTGTATACCCACTCATCAAAACCCCTACATCAGATTCTCCGAGCCATGAATCTTTATAGTAACAACTTTATCGCTGATCATCTCGCCCAACAAATTGGCGGGGGTGATCAATTAGGTGCGATCGCCTCTAAACTAAGTAATGTACCCCCAGAAGAAATCCAATTAATTAACGGCTCAGGATTGGGGGTGGATAATCGCATTTCTCCCCGCGCCGCCTGTCGGATGTTAATTGCCATCGAGCAAAAAATTGCTAACCATAACATTACCATTGCGGATTTGTTTCCCGTTTCTGGCATCGATGAGGGAACCCTAAAAGAGCGTAATATCCCCTTTGGTGTACCAGTCAAAACAGGCTCTTTGGCGGTGGTTAGTGCCTTATCAGGGGTTATAGATACCGAGGAAAGGGAAACAGTTTATTTTGCTATTATGAATTATGCTAATGGTTTAGATGATCTGAGAAATAGACAAGATCAACTACTAACTGATTTGGATAATCATTGGCAAACTCGCCCTATCTTACCCATGCCATAGCTTTTTCCTGCCTCCATGATAAAATTTCAAAATCATAAAAGGGAAGATACCAAAGGCAGAGGGTGTAGGTAGTTCACTTAATCGACATACTCATGCCCTGCATCGGTGATGGCTTGTTTAATGACATTTGCATCTGCCAAAGTTTCTACCTTGACAATTTTCTCAGGCACATCAATTTTTACTTGGGCTTTGGGGTCACTATTTATAATAGCCTTGGTAATAGTTTCGGCACATACTTCACAAGCGATGGTAGGTACTTTTAGAGAAATCATAATGTTAATGGATAATAAAAGGCAACAGGCAAGAGGCAAAAGGCAACAGATAATAAAATAATTATCCATTGTCCATTGTTAACCCCTAAGCGTCAAAAGAAAGAGGTTTACCCCTTACCTCAGTGTTAATAATACCTTTTTCCATGGCAACTTGACCGCCGACAATGGTATAAACGGGGAAGCCTGTTAAATTCCAACCTTCAAAAGGACTCCAACCGCATTTAGTTTTGAGGTTTTCTCGTAGTACAGGACGATGATTTTTTAAATCCACCAAAATAATATCTGCATCATAATCAAGGGCGATCGCACCTTTATTGGGAATATTGTATAATTTAGCAGGGGCGCTACACATCCATTTCACCACATGGGCAAGGGTACAACGTCCTTTTTTATGTTCCGTCAACATCAAAGGTAAAGAGGTTTCTACCCCCGGCATACCAGAAGGGCTGTTGGGATATTCCTTGGCTTTTTCCTCTAATGTATGGGGTGCATGATCCGTGGCAATACAATCGATTACACCATCCATCAACGCTTTCCATAATATATCATTGTTTTCGGGCGATCGCAACGGGGGATTCATCTGGGCAAAAGTGCCAATGGTTTCATAAGCATCGGTATTTAATAATAAATGTTGGGGTGTCACCTCCGTAGAAACCCAACTGGGCTTATGCTCCCGTAAATATTCCGCCTCAATACCCGTACTCAGATGTAGAATATGTAACCGTCTTTGATACTTATTAGACAACTTCAAAGCCAACTTAGTGGCATTTAGCGCCGCCGTCTCATCTTGAATAGTGGAATGAATGGCAGGGTTAGTAATACCATGAAACTCTTTTTTTCTTTCTACAATTCTAGCTTGATCCTCCGCATGAACCGCAATCAAACGACTTCCCTTCGCAAAAATCGGCTCAATTTGTTCCTCCGTACTCACCAACAAAGCGCCATGGGATGAGCCCATAAATATTTTAATCCCACAACTAGGATTGGCATCCCGCAAATCATCCAAATTATCCGCCGTGGCACCCATAAAAAAGCCATAATTGACCAAAGACTTTTGAGATGCTCGGTATAACTTATCGTCCAAAGCCTCCTGAGTGGTGGTTAGGGGGCGGGTGTTGGGCATTTCCAAAAAGGATGTGACCCCCCCCATCACACAAGCACAAGAAGCCGTAAACAAGTCCTCTTTATATTCCAAACCCGGTTCTCTAAAATGTACTTGAGGATCGATAACACCCGGTAACAGAGTTAATCCTTGGGCATCGATTATTCTTTCTTCTCCTACTTCTAAATCTGTGCCTATCTCCGCAATTTTACCTTGTCTTATCCTTACATCTCCTAGTAGAATATCCCCATCAGGTAAAAAGATTTCTGCCTGTCTAATTAATAAATCTGATGTCATAATTATATTACTCAATTATTGTTCTAGCTCTTTTTTTTACTTTTTTTATTAATTAAAATAAATCAATAAAATAGAAGAACTATAATTCTTTTATAGTCTATTATAAGCCATTTTTTACTCAAACTTTAGGATTTGTAATATAACTAACCATAGATTTATTTCTATGTATTTGAATCATATTTTTTCCATCAATTAGTATTTTAAAACCTTTATTTTTTATCCACAATTATCAAATCTATGAAAAGCCCCATCGTTAAAAAGATCAAAAAAACCACCAAACCAGTATCTTGGATCTATAATTTTTGGTTTGATAACATTTATGTCGCCAAACTAATGGCACTCGTTTCCCTCGCAAATTTGGGCGTAGTCGCTTTCGACTTAACCTATATTCCCCTCCGTGACATCTGGTTAAATGGAGTCATCACCGTGGGCAATTTTACCCTCGGACCTTACGAATATGATGGATACAGACTAACTATCGTTCCCGAACCTGTCAGAGAAGTAGTGATTCAGTATGATGCTATTAAAGGCATTGAACCCTATCGAGATACCCAACAATATTTAGAAACTGTTGCCGAATTGCAAAACACCATTGATGAATTTGGTTTAGATTCTCCCCAAACCGCCGAAATATTAGAAATGTTACGGGAAATGAGTGCAGAAATGATAGCTCAAAATCCTTTTGAATTAGCCAATAAAAGTGGTAATTTGGAACGGGTTAAAAATATAATGCGCGATCGCATGGAAGATCCCATCGATAATCCCCGTAATTCCGCCACCATAGCCTTTGAATCATTTTGGGATATAGATCATTTAGAAGGACAATTAGAAGAAGAATTAACCTTTTTTAACGAAGAAATTGCCCCTTTAATTAATACCAATTATTTTCGTCCTATTGGGGAAAGTGGTCAATTTGTAGATTATTTTGGTCTGATAGATTTCCCTTTTATTGCTATTCTTTTTGCCGACTTTTTAGTCAGATCATTTGTAATTAGTTTAAGATATAGTGGCGTGAAAATCCAAGACGCAATTTTTTGGCGTTGGTATGACCTAATTTTCTTTTTACCCACCCTACGCTGGTTAAGAATTATCCCCGTCAGCATTAGACTAGATGAAAGTAAAATCATTTGTTTAACATCCATCAAAAGACAAGCCAGTCAAGGTTTTGTAGCCAGTATTGCTGGGGATATTACCGAAGTAATTATCTTGAGAGTCATTAATCAGCTACAACACTTTATAAAAGATGGTTATATCGAAGAATTTTTGTCCCCCGAAAATACCCAAAAAGAATATATAAACTTCAACAATACCAACGAAATCGCTGAAATTACTAAGTTACTAATTGATTTAGTGGCTAATCAAGTATTACCAGAAATCCGCCCCGAAGTGGAAGACTTGCTCAACTATATCATTGAAAAAAGTATTATAGAATCCCCTGCCTATCAAAGCATTGCCCACCTACCCGGATTACAAAAATTCCCTCAAAATATCAGTCAAAAAACCTCCACCCAAATCTATTCCGTATTACTAAAAACTGTACAACAACTATTAAAAGAAGATCCCGTATTCGATGACCATGTCGAAAAAATTATCACCAAATCAGGATCCACTCTTACCCTCTCTGTGGGTGCGAAACATAATTTGGAAGTGGTAGAATCACTGTTATATGACCTACTCGAAGAAATCAAAATTAACTACGTCAGATTACCCTCTGATGAAGAAATCGAGGCATTGCTTGATGAAACTAGGGCATTACGACAAATTGATGAATAAAATAATTTTTGTTACGAAAAACACCACAAAACAAAATAAAATTTGTTAATATTTTTCCTAGAGAAAGTCAGCCTAGTCCTTATAAAAAGATTATTAATACTTAGTAATTAAAGAGGAGCGGGGGAACCAAATTCGGGGCTTATCTTTAAGCAGATCTTAAAGAAGAACATCTCTCAGTTCTAGCCCGTCAGCTAACCTCGTCGGCATTGGGAGGAGACCAAAAAAATAGTTTTTTTGTGAAAACTAAAAATTGATTTAGGTATCCGAATAAGACACATCTCTTCATCAAATCACCCTTATTCAATCTGAAAATAAATAATGCTTGATTTTTCTAGCCTAGTGGCAGGGGGCGTATTCATCGCCGTAATTGCCCTAATTATGACTGAGAAAATACATCTAACTGTGGCGGCTTTATTAGGCTCTTTGGTGCTTGTATTTGCCCATATTATGACATTAGGAGAAGCTGTGGACTATATCAGCCGAGGTCATGTCACCCTGGGTTTATTTTTTGGGGTAATGGTGTTAGTAAGAGCATTTGAACCGACAAACATTTTTGCCTATTTAGCCACGAAAATTGTGCTTTGGTCAAAGGGTAGAGGTAATTATTTGTTATTAGGTATTATCGGCATTACTGCCCCTATTTGTGCCATATTACCCAACGCTACCACCGTAACTCTTCTTGCTCCTTTAATTCCTCCTTTAGCTGAGGAAATTGGTGTTAATTTTGTCCCGTTAATTATTTTGATGGTAATTGTTTCTAATAGTGCTGGACTATTAACATTGGTGGGAGATCCTGCTACTTTTATTGTGGGGGATTCTATTAATATGAGTTTTTTTGATTATTTAATTTCTCTGAGTTGGGCAGGGGTTTTAGCAGTGGTTACGGTGGTGGTGATGACTCCTTTTTTGTTCAAAGAAATCTGGCATAGTCGTTTTACTAATTTTGAACAGTTACCCATTCCCAAAATTAATCATCCTCGGGTACTGTCCTTGGGTGCTTTAATTATGTTATTTGTTCTCCTATTCTTTATTTTCGGAGATTTATTACCCATACCTCTTTCTCCTGCGGCGGTGGCTTTGATGGGGGCTACTTTGGCGTTATTATTAGCCCATCAGAGTAAAATTGATACGGTGCAAAATATTTTAAGGGATGTGGATTGGAGTACCTTAATTTTTTTCATGTCGGTATTTGTGCTGATTGGGGGATTGGAAAAAACGGGGGTAATTAGTCAGATTTCGGTAATCTTTGCGTTGTTGTTGGGTCAAAATATTTTCCTAGCTTCCTTAGTATTGGTGTTTGCGGTGGGGGCGTTATCTTCTGTGATTCCGAATATTCCTTTGGTGGTGGCGATGATTCCTCTTTTGAAAGAATATTTATTCAATGCTGGATTAATTGGGGGGGAGGTTTTACAAAGTAGTTTTAGTGGTAATTATCCCCCTGTGGTGTTGCCTTTATTTTTTGCGATGATGTTTGGGGCGACTTTGGGTGGAAATGCTACTCTGGTGGGTGCTTCTGCTAATATTGTGGGCGCTGGGGTGGCTGAGTTGCACGGAAAAACGATTTCCTATGGTACTTTTTTGCGTTATGGTTTACCCATTGCGATCGCCCAGTTAACCATTTCTGCCCTTTATATTACCATTTATTATCTCTTGAAAAGCTGAAGTCTATGCTAAAATTACTTTATCAACGTCCTAGTCTATGATTAGGTTGGGGAAAATTTCAGGAGGGAGGACGTAATAAATCCACCACTACACTGTTTGTTGAGCCGAAAGCTCGGGTTTCAGTGTAGCCAATGCGAGTCCCTCACCCATTGTCCATGACGAAACATTATGGTTTACTTTCAAATTCACTCCGACAGTGATATTCCCCCCTCACAACAACTCTTTGACCAGATCCAATTTGCGATCGCCTCCAGGCAATATCCCCCAGGGCATAGACTACCCAGCACCCGCCAACTAGGACAAATAACGGGCTTACACCGCAACACCATCAGTAAAGTTTATCAGAAACTAGAAAAAGTAGGCTTAGTCGAATCCCTCACAGGCTCAGGAATTTACGTCAAAGCCCAAGGCAACGAAGGAATCCTAAATAACAAAAACTCCCCCCCCACCAAATACTCAGAAATTCAGACCATTATCAGTCAACAAATTGATCAACTACTCCTCTCAGGCTCAAACCTTGATCAAATCAAAGAATTATTTTTAGCAGAAATAGACTGGCGACTAAGTTGCAACGCCCTTGTCCTCGTCACCGTGCCAAACGCCGACATCGGAGCAGGAAAACTCATGGTATTAGAACTACAACAAGCCCTCATGATGCCCATCCAACTAATACCCCTCGAAGAATTAAGTAAAATAATCAGCCAAGAAAACTCCGCCACCATCGTCACCAGTCGCTACTTCGTCACCCAAGTATTAGACATCATTTCCCTACCATCTATCCGAGTAATTCCCATCGATATATGCGACTACGCCAAAGAATTAAAAGTCATCAAACAATTACCCCTCGACTCCTGCCTAGGCATCGTCAGCCTCAGTAGTGGCATTCTCCGAGTTGCCGAGATGATGGTGCAAAGTTTACGGGGAAACGAAGTTAGTACCATTATCGCCCAACCCAACGATCATCGTCGCCTAAAAAGTGTCGTCAATCGCGCCCATACCATCATTTCCGATAACCATAGCTATCTAGCAGTCAAAAAAATGATTTTGGCTACCCAAGAAGAGTTGATACGCCCTCCCAAATTAATTTGTAGTGATAACTATATAGGTGACAAATCCATTCAACTATTAAAACAAGAATTAGGCATCGGCGGGCAAAAAATGATTAGCGATCAACCATAGAAAAATGCCCTTTTTACTTCACAAAACTTAACCAAAAACCTAAAGTTTCCGTATATTCTAATACAGTTTTCCCCCATAGGGGGATGTTAACTTTAATGCCAAAGACAATAAAGATATGTAAAGAAGGTTTCTAGGGTTCCGATATATAAAAATATATGACTGGTCCGAGAGAAACAGGCTGAAACCGTGGGGAATTTGTTTACAAAAATCACCCTGATACACTTTAGCTACACGGAGGGAGAAAAGCCCGGGAGAATGCGGTCGCCCCTATGATCGTTCTTCTGGGCTTTGTTGTATCTATGTATATTACACAAAAATATCAAAGGAAATATGAGTAACCAACCAGAAAACGAAGCTCAAAGAGCCTTGGAAAAAGAACAACAACTATCCTTAACAGGATGGCAGCAAGAAGTACAAGATGGATTAAACTACGGGCTAGAAGCCGCCGATAGCATCAAAGACCGTACCATATCCACCTTTTCCCGTGGAGAACTCCCCCACTATGCAGGAATCAACACTTTTCTCAAGGCCCCCTACCTAGAAGATGTCAATAAAGTAGGAAACTATGATGTAGCCATTGTGGGAGTCCCCCATGACTCAGGAACCACATACCGTCCCGGTACTCGCTTTGGTCCTCAGGGTATTCGCCGCATAAGTGCTTTATATACCCCCTACAACTTCGAGCTAGGAGTTGACCTCAGAGAACAAATTAAATTGTGTGACGTGGGAGATATTTTCACCATTCCCGGCAACAATGAAAAATCCTTTGACCAAATTTCCAAAGGTATCGCTCATATATTTAAATCAGGGGCATTTCCCATTATTCTGGGCGGAGATCACTCCATTGGCTTCCCCACCGTCAGAGGAGTATGCCGTCATCTAGGGGATAAAAAAATAGGCATCATTCACTTTGATCGTCATGTGGATACCCAAGAGACAGATTTAGATGAAAGAATGCATACCTGCCCTTGGTTTCATGCCACCAATATGAAAAATGCCCCTGCCAAAAATTTAGTCCAGTTGGGCATTGGAGGTTGGCAAGTACCCCGACAAGGAGTAAAAGTTTGTAGAGAAAGAGCAACCAACATTTTAACCGTCACCGATATTACCGAAATGGGTTTAGATGCCGCCGCTGACTTTGCCATTGAAAAAGCCACCGATGGCACCGATTGCGTTTGGATTAGTTTCGACATAGATTGTATTGATGCAGGATTTGTTCCTGGTACTGGATGGCCAGAACCTGGGGGATTATTACCCCGTGAGGCTTTATATCTTTTAAAGAAAATCGTACAAAATACAACAGTCTGTGGCATTGAAGTTGTGGAGGTATCTCCCCCCTATGATGTGAGCGACATGACATCTTTAATGGCGACCCGAGTAATTTGTGACACCATGGCTCATTTAGTAGTTTCTGGACAACTTCCTCGTCAACAAAAGCCAGACTATATTTACGAAGAATCTCAAGTAGTCGATGAGCCTTGGAGCTAAACTATTCACCCTTATCTGTGGAGGAGATTATGCACGAAACCGATATGACCAAGGCATTGATAATGACTGTAAGGGATTGGTACGAGTCCCAACCTCACCCCTATCAAATTGATAAGGTTCATCTTTTGGTGGGTGACTTTACCTGTGTTGAACCTGCTAGTCTAGCTTTTGCCTTTGAAGCTCAAACCCGCAATACTTTCCTTGAAGGGGCAACTCTTGCCATCAAAAGTGTTCCTCTTGTGGCTTTTTGTCATCATTGTGACCAAGAATATAAACCAGAAATTGGCCTGCAATATTCTTGTCCCCAATGTAATGCACCCATGGAAGATATTCGCTCAGGTAGAGAATTAAAAATTGATCATATTGAATATTCAAATCCTGAACCTTCTTTGTCCTTAAATTAAATAGTAATTAATAAACATTATGCACCAGACATTTGACGCAGCCTTAGAAATAAACTTACTCCATGCGAATCAAGCAGGGGCTGATCATAATCGAGAACATTTTGACCAGTGGGGCATTACCTGCTTTAACTTAATGAGTAGCCCCGGAGCAGGTAAAACAGCTTTACTAGAAAAAACCCTTGCCCATTTACATAATCAATTAAAAATGGCAGTGATTGAAGGGGATATGACAACCGAATTGGATGCAGATCGCCTGAGACAGTATGACGTTCCCGTCATCGCAATTAATACAGGAAGATCTTGCCATCTTGACTCCAAGATGGTGTCGGGGGGAATTCATCAACTCAGAGCAAAATATGATCCCCACACCCTAGACTTAGTTTGGGTAGAGAATGTCGGTAATTTGGTATGTCCTGCGGAATTTGAGGTAGGAGAACACGCCAAAGTAGCTTTATTGAGCATTACGGAGGGGGAAGATAAACCACTCAAATATCCAATTATGTTTCAGGAAGCAGATTGTTTATTAATTACAAAAATGGATTTGGCTCCTTATTTGGATTTTGATCTCGAAAAATTAATTAGTAACGTAAAACAAATGAATCCTCATGTAACTATTATTCCTGTATCGAGTAAGACAGAAATGGGGTTAGATGAATGGTTTACTTGGGTCAAAAATCAGTTAATAACTAATCAGAAAAAGACTTTAACGGCAACGGTGTAAGTCTATTTGTACTGTCTAACTAACAGTACATAAGTCTGTAACGAGAAAAAGTCGAACCTAAGAAGGAACATTGGTAGGTGCAACTCTCAGATTCGACAAATTAAAAATGATACATAAAGGTAAATATTATGACAGATAAGATACTGTTTTGGGGGATTGTTGTATTTCTTTTCGGTACTTTAGGCATAGGTGTATGGGCTGCAAAAAAAATAAAAGGGAACAGTGAAAATTATTTGGTAGCTGGTCGAGGATTAATGTTACCGTTAGCTGCAGCTACTTTAATGGCTCAATCGGTAGATTCTAATGCCACTCTCGGAAATACTGATTTAGCCGCAGAATTTGGGTTTTGGGCAGGGGCATCTTTACCCCTTGGTTTGGCTCTATGTCTATTTTTGACTGGTCTTTTCTTTGCAAAGCCTATGAACCGTATGGGTTTAATCACTTTACCTGATTTTTATCGGCGTAAGTATAATCGTCTAACGGAAGTTGTTGCTTCGATTATTATGGTTCTGAGCTTCTCTTTTTTGTTAGCGGGTAATCTGGTGGCAGGGGGTTATCTATTTCAAGCCTTTTTAGGCACTAGCTATATAGCTGGAGTGATGTTGATTGCAATCATCGTCTTGATTTATACGGCTAGTGGTGGTCTTTTTGCCGTAGCTTATACCGATGCCATTCAAGTAGCTATTGCTTTGGTTGGCACGGTTTTGTTGATGTTTTTCATCACGATGAATTTTGGTTTAGTTATTCCTGATGGTATGGGGCCGATGGATTTGGCTCAACTTACCAATCCAGCAGAAGGGGCTGCTATTAACTGGGCTACTCTTCTGGCTTTAGGATTAGGGGATATTGTGGCGATCGATTTTATGGCTCGTGTTTTTGCGGCTGAGAGTCCTGATACAGCACAAAGAGCGTGTTTTATTGGTTCTTTTGGTACTGTGATTATTGGTGTGCCATTTTCCATGATTGCTTTGTCTGCAGGGGATATTCTTAGTAATGCGGGAATTACTCCCGAGGGCCCTTTGTTATTCAGTTTGATTAGGGGTGTTATTCCTCCTGCTTTGGGTTTATTGGTTATTGCAGCTATTTTGTCTGCATCTCTATCCACTGCTGATGGAGCTATTTTGGGTACTGCATCGGTGATGGCTCATAATATTTTAGGTATTCGTCATGATGATCGTAACGCTGGGGGCGATCGCCTTTTACTTATTACCCGAATCATGGCTTTTTTCATTACTGCTTTAGGAGTATTTTTTGCCCTAAGAGTACCCCAAACGGGAATTTTATTACTATTAGCTTTTGATATAGGCTTTGCAGGTTTATTAATTCCTTTGACTGGTGGACTTTTCTGGTCAAAAGCAACTTGGCAAGGAGCATTATCTTGTATAATCATCGGCACTTCCACTCGTCTACTATTTTTTATTTTCATGCCGACGGTATTTGGTATCGATAACACTCTTCTATATATTCCCAATTCTTTTTTCTCTCCCGATTTTGATGGTTTTCCCACTCTCATTAGTCCTTTAATCGGGTTAGCTGTGTTTATTATCGGTTCCAAAATGACTAAATCAGGTAAAAAAGTAAGAGTATTAGAAGAAGAAGTGATGCTCGAAGTATAAAAATAACCATCTTAAAAACCTTTGCTGACTATAATGGGAGAAGCAATAATATAAAAAATTTATAAAGGGGGAATCTCTCAATGGTTACAACTCCCATTAAAACAGCAAAACGTCTTACTACTCAGGTGGAAAATATCGCCCCTGATACCACCACCATACGCTCCCTAGACTGGGATCGAGATCGTTTCGACATCGAATTTGGTTTACAAAATGGAACTACCTATAACTCCTATGTGGTGAAAGGAGAAAAAAATGCCTTAATTGACACTTCCCACGCCAAATTTAAAGATCTTTATTTTGATGAATTAAAAAAAGTAATTAATCCCCAAGATATAGATTATTTAATTATCTCTCATACTGAGCCAGATCATAGCGGGTTAGTAAAAGATTTATTAGATATTGCCCCCCATATCACCGTGGTGGCTTCTAAGGTTGCCATCCAATTTTTAGAGGGTTTTGTACATAAAGATTTTGAGCGACAAGTTGTCAAAAATGGTGACCAATTAGACATCGGTAACGGTCATATATTTGAATTTGTCAACGCCCCTAACCTCCACTGGCCAGATACTATATTTAGTTATGACCATGGCACCAATACTCTTTTTACCTGTGATGCTTTCGGTTTACACTATTGCAGTGCCGACATATATGATCAAGATTTAGATGCCATTTCCCCAGACTATCGTTTCTATTATGAATGTTTGATGGGTCCTAATGCGAGATCTGTCCTTTCTGCCATGAAAAGAATGTCTGCCCTTGGGGAAGTAAAATTGGTTGCCAATGGTCATGGCCCAATTTTAAAACATAATGTTCAGGAATTATTAGACCGTTATCATCGTTGGAGTAGCGAACAAAGTAAGGGAGAAAAAACCGTCGCTGTATTCTATATCTCTGATTACGGTTATAGCGATCGCCTCTCACAATCCATTGCTAAGGGTATCACGAAAACAGGGGTTACGGTGGAAATGATCGACATCAACGGCACCGACATCCACGAAATACCCGAAATAGTTAGTCGCAGTGCAGGAATTGTCCTTGGTATGCCCCCCCTCAGCGACAATGGCGACATTGCCAATAAAGTAGGGGCAATCCTTGCCACTGTCAACAGTAAGCAGATTTTCGGACTATACGAGTCCTATGGTGGTGATGATGAACCCATCGACACCTTTTCCTCCAAACTATCGGATTTAGGTTTAAATCAAGTATTTAACCCCATCCGCATCAAAGAAACCCCCCACGAAATCACCTATCAAACCTGTGAGGAGTCAGGAGTTGACTTAGGACAGATTTTGACCAAAAAAGCCAAAATTAGTAAAAGGAAAGCCTTAGACGTTGACCTAGACAAGGCTATGGGGCGTTTAAGCGGTGGGTTGTATATCATCACTGCCCAAAAAGGAGAAGAAACCAAAGGGGCGATGTTGGCATCGTGGGTGAGTCAAGCTAGTTTTGAACCCCCCGGATTTACCGTGGCGGTGGCAAAAGACAGGGCGATCGAATCTTTGCTACAGGTAGAGGATACTTTTGTCTTGAACATTCTTGAGGAAGGAAAATATCAGCCCCTCATGAAACATTTTCTCAAAAGATTCCCCCCTGGGGCGGATCGTTTTGAAGGGGTAAAAACCGCCGTAGCCACCAATAAATCTCCCATTTTAGTAGATGCCCTTGCCTATCTTGAATGTGAGGTGGTAAGTCGTATGGATTGCGGAGATCATTGGATTGTATATAGTAAAGTTACCACAGGCAGGGTATCGAAATCTGACGCTTTAACGGCGGTACATCATCGCAAAGTGGGTAACTACTATTAATAAATATAAGTACGTTGCTATTTGCGGGGACGTAGCATGCTGCGTCCCCCTACAGATGTTATGTGTTAGAAAAATGGCGATCAAAAATAATCATTAATTGTCAATGATAAATTTCAACACCCCACAGACAGAATTATGTCAACTATACTGAGAATAGAAAAGTAATTTAAACAACATTTAGGAGTAAAAATGACTCAGACATTAACCGCCGAAAATCTTTTTCGCTCTGCCTACGAAAATCGCTACACTTGGGACAGTGATTTCCCTGGTTATAGCTGTGATATTACTTTAAAATCCAAAGAAGGAACTTTCACCGCTCAAGCAAAAATTGGGGCAGATCTCAAATTTGAAATTTCTGGTATCGAGGAAGGCCCTGTGAAAAAAGCTATGGAACAACAGTTATGGGAGATTACCATTCACCGTGTGAATCATAGTTTTGAAAAAAGCCACGGCGATAATACCTTCACCTTTGGTGAAAAAGACGAAAATGGTGCAGTGGAAATCTTAGTGGGTGGTGCTTCTGAGGGTAATCGCTATAAGGTAAAAGATAACAATGTTTGCTTTGTGTATCGTCGCATGGGTAAGGGTATTGTGGCGATTAATACCTTTGGTTTATTAAACACTGATCAGGGTTATCTTTCTACTGGTTATGATTCTGTTTATTTAGATGCGGAAACTTTACAACCCAGAGGGCCTAAAACGGTTTTCAATGATACTTTTGAAAATGTTGACGGTTATTATGTTTTAACTAATCGTACTATTACCACTGAGGAAAATGGTGCGCCTGTAACTACTGAGTATCAATTCTCTAATGTGGTTTTAGGTTAGTTTGTTTTTTCTAATTGATTACCCCGCTTCTGTTTGTAGGCGGGGTTTTTTGTGTTTTTGTTATTTTGTTGAGGGTATAAGATACGCCCTTATTTATAAATTTTTAAACTCTTCCCAATCAAGATCTAGTTGACGAATAATTTTTCTTAAAGTGCCTAATTTCAAATCTTTATTTCCCCAATCAGGAACTGGTACTACGACTTTATTACTAGGATTGTACCATTTTCGATGAGAACCTCCTCCCTTTCTGGGAATTTCTTTACATCCCATCTTTTTTAGTTTTTTGATAACTTCTTTATATTTCATCAAGCCGAAGTTGGAATTAAAGTTTCCGTCCAAATAAGACTAGGTTCTATAATAGGATTTAAGAAAGAAGGTAAAGGTTTATTTAACTCTTGATAGGCTTCGATTAATGCTGACAAAGCATCAGAAACATTGGGAATAACTTCATCTAATGTATCGGCTTCTGTGATTAGATCAGGTAATAAAGGACAAGTTACTGTATAACCCCCCTCGGGTTGCGGTTCCAATATTAATGGTAGTTTATATATATTTCTCATCATTCCAGCATTGATTATTTAAGCTCATCTTATCACAACGGATAATTTAAGGATTTAGATTGATCTCACTTGTGGTGAAAGTATAGAGTGCGATCGCCCTTATTCATAAATTTTTGAATTGTTCCCATTTATTTCCCCCAGAATTGGGGGATTCAGGAAGCACACTGTTTAACTGTCCTCTGTTTTCTTTTTACGAGTAGTGGTTTTCTTTTTGGTGGTAGTAGTCGACCTTTTACGAGTGGTGGTTTTCTTTTTGGCGGGGGCTTTATCTTTTAACAATAACAAAGCCTTATCTAAGCTCATACTCTCGGCGGTTTCGCCATCGGGTAACTTGACGTTGGTTTTACCGTGTTTGAAATATACCCCATAAGGCCCATCATAGATATTGATAGGTTGATCATCATCGGGATGATTGCCCAATTCCCGTAAAGGTTTCTTGGCACTTCCTGCACTGCGCCCCCTGCCCCTTTTGGGTTGGGCGAGAAGTTCTAAAGCTCTTTCAAAGGAGATGGTTAAGAGATCGTCTTCTTTTTTGAGGGAACGATAATCCTTACCGTCTTTTCCTTGATCATGAACTACATAAGGGCCAAAACGTCCTAGGCTCACTTTGACGGGTTTTCCTGTGTCGGGATGTTCGCCGAGAGTACGGGGTAGGGAAAGGTATGCTAACGCCATGTCAAGATCGATGTCTTCTAACTGGGTACCTTTGGGAAAAGATGCGGTTTTCGGTTTTTTGGCTTTGCCTTCGGGGGTGTCTCCTAGTTGTACATAGGGACCATAACTGCCTATAAGCAGGTAGATGGGTTTTTCGGATTCGGGGTGATGTCCGAGGACTTTGGGACCTTCGATTTTTTGTTTTAATAACATCTCTACCTGTTCGGGGTTGAGATCGGAGGGGGTTAGTTCTTCGGGGATAGAAGATTTTACTAAGTCTTCTCCCCGTTGGGCTTCTAAGTAAGCGCCAAAACGTCCTATCTTGACCTGTACATCGAGGTTTTCAAGGGCGATCGCCTTTGCTTGACTAGGATCGATCTCTGTTTCCCTTGTTTTAACTTGGTTTTGCAGTCCTTGATCTCCTAGATAGAAGTTTTTGAGGTAGGGAATCCACTGCTCTTGTCCTGCGGCAATTTCATCAAGGCTTTGCTCCATTTTTGAGGTGAATTTGGTGTCCACCAATTCCTCGAAGTTTTGTTCTAGTAAACTAACCACGGCAAAGGCGGTAAAGGTGGGAATGAGGGCTTTGGAACGCAGTTGGGCGTAACCTCGATCAATGATGGTGCTGATAATACTGGCGTAGGTACTAGGGCGCCCCACCCCTTCGGTTTCGAGGGTTTTTACGAGGGATGCCTCAGTATAACGGGCAGGGGGTTGGGTTTGGTGATTGACTACGTCTAATTCTTTGCATCGGGGGCGATCGCCCTGGGTGAGGTTAGGTAGGATAACCTCTTGGTTTTCGAGCGCCGCTTCGGGATCGTCAGAACCTTCCACATAGGCACGAAAGAAACCGGGGAAATCAATCCTTTTACCCGAGGAACGAAAAACAGCATCTTCTACCTGAATATTAACGGCGATTTGGGTCAATCTGGCCTCTGCCATCTGGGAGGCAACGGTACGTTTCCAAATCAAGTCGTAGAGGGCTAATTCTCGATCTTTTAACCCTGTTTCCTTGGGGATGCGGAAGGTATTACCCGCTGGGCGGATGGCTTCGTGGGCTTCTTGCGCTCCCTTAGCTTTGGTTTTATATTGTCTAGGTTTGGGGCTTAAATATTCTTTCCCGTACATTTGTTCTACACAGGCACGGGCGGCGGCGATCGCCTGATCCGATAGATGTACCGAATCGGTACGCATATAGGTAATGTAGCCATTCTCATATAGGCTTTGGGCGATGCGCATGGTATCCCTTGCCCCCAGTCCTAATTTGCGGTTAGCCTCCTGTTGCAGGGTGGAGGTGGTAAAAGGGGCGTAGGGTTTTCTGGTGGTAGGTTTTTCCTCGGTATCGGTAACTGTCCAAGGTTTGCCATCTAGTCTGTCCTTAAGGGCGATCGCCCCTTGCTCATCCAAAACCGTTACTTTTTTCCCCTTGATCAACTTACCCGTATCGGGATCAAAATCGCTCCCTGTGGCGAGTTTTTGCCCCGCCAAGGTACTTAATTTAGCCTCAAAGTCAATTTTGTCATGATTTAACAAAGCCTTAAGATCCCAATAGGAAGCACTGTTAAAAGCCCTTCTCAATCTTTCCCTTTGCACCAAGAGACGCACCGCCACCGACTGCACCCTTCCCGCCGACAAACCACGGGCAATTTTTTTCCACAACAAAGGAGAGAGGGTATAACCCACCAATCGATCCAGAATACGCCGAGTTTCTTGGGCATGAACCAAATTTTCATCAATATCTCGACAATTAGATAACGCCTTTTGAATCGCTTCCTTCGTAATCTCATGGAAAACCATGCGTTTAATAGGTACTTTAGGCTTAAGTAATTGTAATAAATGCCAACTTATACTCTCCCCTTCCCTGTCTTCATCCGTCGCCAGAATCAACTCATCCGCACCATTCAAAAGTTTTTTTAACTCCTGTACCTTCTTATTTTTCCCCTTGGGAATCACATAAATAGGCTCAAAATCATTTTCTACATTTACCCCCAACCTTGCCCAATCAAACTGTTTATATTGAGCAGGAATTTCCTCGGCAGAGGAGGGTAAATCTCGGATATGCCCCATGGATGCTTCGACTATAAAATCCTTGGGTAAATAGTTACGGATGGTTTTTGCTTTGGTGGGTGACTCGACGATGACAAGGGTTGACATAGAAAATTATTTAATCTCTCTTACGTTGCTACTATTACTTTTATTATTAGCATAGTATGGGATTTGTGATTTGTCTTGAACCACCACAAGAAATAATTAGGCATTATGGCACAAAGCCAATGCCAAAGGAAAATATATCCATTAGTTACAATTAAGAAAAATATCAGGGGTGTGATTAATAATGGTTCAATCTTTAACAAAAACCTACTCCTTTGATGAGTATTTAAGTTTTAGTGATGGCACGGATAACAAGTATGAATTAGTTAATGGAGAATTGGTTTTAATGCCTACTGCTAGTGGTTTTCATGCTTTGATTTTAGTTTTTATTTATGACTTATTAAAAAAAGAGATAGAGCGACTAAAATTAGATTATAAACCTATGCCTGGCACAGTAGGAGTTAGAACAGCAGAAAATAAATCAAGGATTCCAGACTTAGTCATTTTATCATCCGAACAATGTCAAGAAATTCGTCAGATGAAAACGGCCGTTTTAGACAATGCACCAATGTTGGCGGTGGAAATTGTGAGTGCCAATAATAAACAAGATGACTACCGTTACAAACGTTCGGAATATGCTGTGAGAGAAATTCCTGAATATTGGATTATTGATCCAGAATTAGAAAAAATTTCGATTTTAATATTAGTCGATGGCTTTTATGAGGTGACAGAATATCAACAAAATGACTTGATAAAATCTACTTTATTTCCTGATTTAATGGTTAAAGCCAATGATTTTTTTGCGATATAAATATGTTGTATTTTTTTAAATTATTTTGACCTAACCAAAACTTAAATTCCCCAAAATAGGGGAATTTCAAGCTGAAAAAATTATCCAAGATTAGGGGATTTGGTGTGCCAGTCGGTGGCTTGTTGGAAGGCGTAACCTACTTTAAATAAAACATCTTCCCGTAAGACATTACCAATTAACTGCATACCGATGGGTAAATTTTGACCATCAAAACCGCAAGGGATACTCATGCCGGGTAAACCTGCGAGATTAACAGGGATAGTCATTAAATCCGATAAATACATGGTAAGGGGATCATCAGTTTTTTCCCCGGCTTTAAAGGCGGTGGTGGGAGAGGTGGGAGAGATTAGCACATCCACATCTGCAAAGGCATTGTCAAAGTCTTGTTTGATTAAAGTTCTAACTTTTTGGGCTTTGAGATAATAAGCGTCATAATAACCTGCAGAAAGGGCATAAGTACCCAACATGATACGGCGTTTTACCTCCTTACCAAATCCTTGCGCCCTGGTTTGGGTATACATATCCATCAGGTTATCAGCTTGGCTTCTGATGCCATATTTTACTGCATCGTAACGGGCAAGGTTGGCTGAGGCTTCACTGGGTGCGATGATGTAGTAAACAGGCAAACCATAGCGGAAGCGGGGGCAGGAAATTTCTTTTACCTGCGCACCCAGTTTTTCTAATTCTTTGATGCCTTGGTTAACGGCTTCGGCGACTACGTTATCCAATCCTTCCCCAAAGGTTTCTCGGATGATGCCCACTTTTAAACCTTTTAAGTCGGTGGTAAAGGATTTGGTATAGTCGGGGATTTCTACTTTTAAGCTAGTAGAGTCTTTGGAGTCATAACCTGCGATCGCCTTTAATAAAACAGCTGCATCCTCGACGGTGTGGGCAAAAGGCCCGATTTGATCGAGGGAGGAAGCATAGGCAACTAAACCAAAACGAGACACCAAGCCATAGGTAGGCTTTAAGCCCACAACCCCACACAAAGAGGCAGGTTGACGGATTGAACCCCCAGTGTCAGATCCTAACGAAACCACACATTCATCTGCCGCCACGGCGGCCGCAGAGCCTCCAGAAGAGCCTCCCGGCACTCGGGTGGTATCCCAAGGATTGGCAGTTATTTGATAACCAGAATTTTCCGTAGAGCTTCCCATGGCAAACTCATCTAAGTTAGTTTTACCCAAAATGACCGCCCCTTGATCATGGAGTTTTTGGGTAACGGTGGATTCATAGCTGGGGGTAAAACCTTCGAGGATTTTTGAACCGCAGGTGGTGGGAATGCCCTTGGTGGACATATTATCCTTAACGGCGATGGGAATGCCCTCTAGGGTGCCTATTTCTTCTCCCCTAGCAATTTTTTCATCCACTTTTTGGGCGGTGTTTAGGGCTAAATCCTTGGTGATATGAAGATAGCTTTTTATTTGGGGTTCTAATTTTTCGATGGTGTTGAGATATTCTTGGGCAATTTCTACCGCTGAACGTTCTTTATTGATAAGCTGTTTGTGTAACTGGGAAATGGAAGCCATGAATAGTAATTGATAATTAATAATTGATAATTGATAATTAGCTCTGAGACTAACATCTTCGATTATGATCTCTTACAATGAGTAATGATCCAAATATATTTAATTGTCAATTGTCCATTGTCTATTGTCAATTTTTGTCGTCCATTGTCAATTTTTAATATCGTTTCATCATCCTTGCCATTTGTCGCTCATCATCACGACGTTTGATAGTTTCCCGTTTATCATGGAGTTTCTTACCCTTACCTAAACCAAGACTCACTTTAATCCAATCTCCTTTGATGTACATTTTCAGAGGAATCAGGGTTAATCCTTTTTGCTCTAATAAACCGATTAATTTATTGATTTCCTTTTTGTGTAACAATAATTTGCGATCGCGCTTAGGCTCATGGTTAAAATACTGTCCTGCGGTTTGATGGGGTGCGATATGAACATTCATCAACCATGCTTCGCCGTTACGAATTAAACAATATCCATCTCTCAAGTTCACTTTTCCAGCCCTAACGGATTTTACCTCAGTACCGCCTAGCTGAATCCCTGCTTCATAGGTATCTAAAATCTCATATAGGTATCTCGCCTGACGATTATCACTTATAACTTTAATTGGTTTTTTTTCTGCCATAAACAAGTTTCATTTTGTCTGCAATCTTACCATTATACCTGATGTTTGATGGATATATTTTTAGTTAGGGAACGGGGAACGGAGTAAAATGTTAACCTGAACTTAGATTACTTAATATTAAGCCAAACCAAACTCTTTGAGGGCGGGTAAAAAATTTCGGTTTTCGTGGCTAGGGCGACTCAATTTTATTAAGGCAAACCTTTGTAAATCTGTTAATTCCGCCCACTTATTAATATCTATTGTAATATCAAATTCTTGAGCTTTTTCTACAATTTGAGATGGTATAATCTCTTTTTTTTGCCATAAAGGATGAGGATCAATGGTCAAAGTTTTTGCATATTCTCCCGTCTTTTGATATACTAATTGCTGTAATAAATCTCCATATTCTTGAGCCTGAGAAGGAGTCGAGCAGGATTTATTGACTAATATTTCTCTTTCTTCGAGGGTGAATTCATGCCAATGATTGAGTTTTAATTTTACTCCGCAGGTGTCTAGTTTCATTCTGACTAACAAGGGAATACACCGTAAAGACTCTACGAAATCCGCTTCAAATTGAAAAAAATCAGTCATGGGCGATCGCTCTTAAAAAGATACCTCTAAAATTAATATTATAGAAAATAGTAAATTAAAATAAACAAAAATAAAGATAAAAGCGAAAAAAAGAGGCGCTTGAGTGTTTAAAGATCAGCCCATAGACCTAAAATGTGAATACCCCTGCCCTTGTCGCCGAGAGGGTACACTACAACCAATTACCCTAACAGAAGCCTTTGGTTGTGATCAATGTCAGCAAATCTTTGTCACCGACGAAGAACATCAGTACTTAGAACCTGTGGTTAATTTATCGCCCTATCAAAAAAAATGGTCTTGGAATGGCAAAAAATGGATATTACATCGCCAAGGAATTTCAAAAAACTATTTATTTTTTCTGCTATGGTTTACTATTGGTATGATTTCCATATTATTAGCTTTTTCGATGGTAAGCCTCATACCTTGGATATTGGGAACCATTATGATTGTATCCTCCCTTGTGATAATTTTCCTCTTGCCATACAGATACTAAAATTGTTCAGGTTATAACCACAAATTCTATGACAGAATCTATTGAAAAAAGGGTAAAAAAAGCCCATCAAGCATTCCTCGAAATGAGCCGAGCAAAAGGAGTTGAACGTTCCTTAGCCGTTTCCTTGATGGCAGAAAAATTAGAAGAATGTTTCGATGACATCCTCCAGGCAAATACCCTCGATTTAGAAATTAGTCGGGAAATGTCGGTGCCTGATTTAATTTTAGACTGGTTAAAATTAACTCCTCAAAGATTAGAGGCGGCAGTGGAGATATTAAAAACTTTAGCAGAATTACCTGATCCTTTTCAAAAAGTAATTAATGCCCCCTACCAAGTAACCTACTGTCAAAATTACTCCCAACTAATGCCCCTTGGGGTGATTGCCATGGTTTATGAGGCATTGCCTGATTTAGCCATTATCGCCGCAGGATTAACCATCAAAACAGGCAATAGTTTAATTTTGAGAGGGGGGAGTGAATCGAGTAATACCAACACCATCATTTCTCAAATCTTACAAGTTGCCCTTGAGGAGGCAGATTTTCCCTCTAGTTGTATCGAGTTTTTACCATCAGAACAGGGTTATTCTATCCAAGATTTAATTACCCAGAATCAATATTTAAATTTAATTATTCCCTACGGGCGCCCTAGTTTAATTCAACAGGTGACGGAAATGGCAACTGCACCAGTGTTAAAGTCGGCCATGGGAAACTGTTATTTATATTGGTCTTTATCTAGTGATTTAGACTTGGTGAGATCGGTAATTGTAGATAGTCATAGTAGTTTACCAGATCCTGTTAATGCCATTGAAAAAGTTTTGATTAATAGTCAACAAAAGTCCACCTCAATTATTCGACTATTTAATTATCTTAAAGAAAATGATTTTGTTTTGAAGGGAGACGATGCTTTGGTGGAGGAATTTCCTGATTATCTAAATCCTGTCAAGGAATCTTCATGGTATCAGCCTTTTCTCACGAAAACCATCGCTTTTCGGCGTACAGATGATCTACAAAGTGCGATCGCCCATATCAACGAGTATAGCAGTGGTCATGCCAATTGTTTAATCACCGATTCTTACCAAGAAGGGCGTATTTTTGCCATGGAAGCAGATAGCGCCCTCGTATATATCAACTCATCCCCCCGTTTTTATCGTTATCTCCAAGGAAGTAACTCCGTATTTTTGGGAGTCTCTAATCAAAAAGGACATCGCCGAGGTTTAATTAGTTTAGAAACCTTTACAACTCTTAAACAAATTGTGGTGGGAGATGGACAAATGTAAAGGTATTATGAGTTTTTTGTCTCGCCCTCAAAAAACCCTGATAAAATCAGGAATAAAATGGACGAGAAATAATGACAGTACAGAAAAAGAATAAGCTAGGCATCGGTGTAGGCATTTCTCTACTGGTATTAGTAGGGGCGGGGTTAGGATACTATTTTGGGCGTAGATTCTTATTAGGGGAAGAGTTAACCCCTTCACGGGGGGCACAAATTATCCCTGCTAGTGCTGTGGCAACGGGTTTTATCTCTACAGATATTAACGATTGGCAACAACTAGAACAATTTGACACCTTTGGTGGGAGGGAAGCCATCGAAGAAACTTGGCAAGAATGGCGCGCTGAGTTGGAAGAGGAAAATATTGAAGTAAATTATCAAGAAGATATTGAACCTTGGTTAGGGGGTTTGATGATTGCTTTTTTGCCCAATGCTGAAGACATTTCCGAGCCTGATGTAGGGTTAATTGCAGGGGTAAAAAATAAGTTAAAAGCAAGGGATTTTTTAAACAAAATTAAAGATAATCCCGATACGGAAGTTATCGAAAGTGAGTACCAAAATATCACCGTTTATCAGATTATCAGTGATCAGGATCCCGAAGGGATTTGGTTTACTTTTTATGATAGTCAAGCAGTCATAGGTGTTAGTCAAACAGTAGTAGAGCAATTTATTGATACCTATCGAGGTGCTGATTCCATCGCCCCCATCAAGGAAGCCAATGAGGCAACCAGACAAAAGTTAAATGAAAGTAATCCTTTACTTCAGTTTTATATCACTGATTACAATTATTTTATTGATGATGTAATTACAGACTCTTTGGATTTACCAGACACCGTCGAAATTCCTTTTATTGAGACAGCCGCAACCACTTTTAGTATCCAAGATCATGGTATTAATTTAAGTACCGTAGTCAGTTTATCAGAATCTTTGTACTCAGAAATTGGTAGTACCACCAGCCATCAATTAATTGATAAAATTCCTGAAAATACCATTTTTATGTTAGATGGTATTGCTATCAAAAATATTTGGGAACAGGTAGAAAATAATCGTCAATTAATTCCTGAATTAGATGAATTAATTACCCTAGTAGAGTCTTTTTCTCAAGATTTTCTCAACCTTAATATACGCAATGATGTTTTTGGCTGGATGGATGGAGAGTTTGCTTTTGCTTTATCCGTAGATCAAAATAATTCCTTTGCTGATACGGGTATCAAAGGTTTATTTTTAATGGAAACGGGCGATCGCCCCCTAGGAGAAAGCACCCTTAGCCGATTAGAACAATTCGCCACTTTTGATACCTTCTTGCAAATAGAAAGAGAAGAAAATGAGGACGTTTCTTCTACAAAATGGATCACCCCAGAAGGTCAATTATTATCCTATGGTTGGTTTGAAAATAACCGTTTCTTTTTAAACTTAAGTCAAGAAGAAAATATAATTAATACTATAAATAATACCCCATCTTTAAATAATAATGAAACCTTTACCCTAACCACCCAAACCTTACCTAGAAATAACTTCGGTTATGTTTATTTTGACATAGAAAGAACCGTTAATATTCTCAATGAATTTGACCCCAACTTGTTCGCCGATACCCCCACCGAAGCAGAACAAATTATTAATGCCCTCAAAGGGGTTGCCATAACTAGCTCTAGTTTAGATCCTAATACCAGTCAATTAGACATTAATATCTCCCTGCAAAAGAGAAATTGATCGTAAGGCAAGAGGCACGGGGTAAGAGTAATAATGAATAATGCTAAACTGAATAATATTACCCATTATCAATTGTCAATTCTCAATTATCAATTACCTAAATGTCTTTTGTTGGCTTACATATACACACCGACTACAGCTTATTAGATGGTGCATCCCAAATTCCCTCCCTCGTAGAAAAAGCCGTAGAATTGGGAATGCCTGCGATCGCCATTACCGATCACGGAGTCATGTATGGTGCCATTCAACTGATCAAAAACTGCCTCAATAAACCCATCAAACCCATCATCGGTAACGAAATGTACGTTATCAATGATGACATCACCCAATACCATCGAGGCATCAAAAAATTTCATCAAGTCGTCCTCGCCAAAGACAAACAAGGATACAAAAACCTCGTCAAACTTACCACCATCTCCCACCTACAAGGAATGCAAGGCAAAGGCATCTTTTCCCGTCCTTGTATTAACAAAGAACTACTAGAACAATACCACCAAGGCTTAATCGTCACCAGTGCCTGTCTGGGGGGGGAAATACCCCAAGCCATCCTCAAAGGAGACAAAAAAAGAGCCAGAGACGTAGCCAAATGGTACAAAAGAGTATTCCAAGATGACTTTTATCTCGAAATTCAAGATCACGGATCAAGGGAAGATAGAATCGTTAATGTGGAACTAGCGAAAATCAGCCAAGAATTAGACATCAAAATAATCGCCACCAACGACTCTCACTTTCTTTCCTGCAATGACGTAGAAGCCCATGATGCCCTCCTCTGTATCAATACCAAGAAAAACATCGACGAGGAAAAAAGACTGCGTTATTCAGGCACAGAATACCTCAAATCCGAAGCCGAGATGAAACTGCTATTTAGAGATCATCTTGAGCCAGAAATTATCGATCAAGCCATTATCAATACCCTCGAAATCGCCGATAAAATCAAACCCTACAACGTCCTCGGAGAGCCAAGAATCCCCAACTTTGACATCCCCAGTGGACACACCCCCGAAAGCTATCTCGAAGCCGTCACCTGGGATGGTTTGATGCAGAGATTTAACTGTCGCCAAAAAAGCGAAATCACCCCAGTTTATAAAGAAAGACTGGAATATGAACTGCGGATGATGGAAAAAATGGGCTTCTGCACCTACTTCCTCGTAGTTTGGGACTATATTAAATATGCCAGAGATAACAATATTCCCGTAGGGCCAGGGCGAGGTTCGGCGGCAGGTTCATTGGTAGCCTATGCCCTTGGTATTACCAACATTGATCCTGTTCACCATGGACTGTTGTTCGAGCGTTTCCTCAACCCCGAGCGTAAATCCATGCCTGATATTGATACCGACTTTTGTATTGATAAAAGGGATCAGATGATCAAATATGTCACCGCTAAATATGGAGAGGATAAAGTCGCTCAAATTATCACCTTTAACCGTATGACCTCTAAGGCGGTGTTAAAGGACGTGGCGAGAGTTTTGGCGATCCCCTACGCCGAAGCCGACGAGATGGCAAAAATGATTCCCGTAGCCCGTGGAAAACCCGCAAAATTGAAGGTGATGGTATCCGATGACACCCCATCCCCTGAATTTAAACAAAGATATGATAACGAACCAAGGGTAAAAAAATGGTTAGATATGGCGATGCGCATTGAGGGGATGAATAAAACCTTTGGGGTTCACGCCGCAGGGGTGGTAATTTCCAGTGATCCCTTGGATGAAATTGTACCCCTACAAAAAAATAACGAAGGTTCGGTGATTACTCAATATTTTATGGAAGATCTCGAATCCTTGGGATTATTGAAAATGGACTTTTTGGGTCTAAGAAATCTAACCACGATCCAAAAAACAGCAGACTTGATCAAGCAAAATCGAGATATTCACATCGATGTAGATGACTTACCCCTAGGGGAAAGGAAAGCTCTGGAAATTTTGGCAAAGGGTACCAGTAAAAAGTTACCCAAGGATGTGGCATTGACCCATAATTTACTAGAAAGGGGAGATTTACAGGGTATCTTTCAGCTAGAGTCCGATGGTATGAAACAAATTGTTCGGGATTTGAAACCATCGGGCATTGAGGATATTTCTTCGATTTTGGCACTATATCGCCCCGGCCCCCTTGATGCTGGTTTGATCCCCATTTTCATCAATCGTAAGCATGGTAGAGAGCCCATTAAATATGACCATGAACTGCTCCAGCCTATTCTCAAGGAAACCTATGCGGTGTTGGTGTATCAAGAGCAAATTATGAAAATGGCTCAGGATTTGGCTGGTTATTCCCTTGGGGAGGCAGATCTTTTGCGTCGGGCGATGGGTAAGAAAAAGGCTTCGGAAATGGCGAAACATCAAGAGAAATTTATCGATGGGGCGATGAAAAATGGTGTGTCGAAGGACATTGCGGAGAGTTTATTTCAGCAGATGGTTAAGTTTGCTGAGTATTGTTTGAGTTATGATACGGAGGTTTTGACGGTGGAGTATGGGGTTTTACCCATCGGTAAAATTGTTGAAGAGCAGATCCAGTGTACTGTGTATAGTGTAGATCAGTATGGTTTTGTATATACCCAGGCGATCGCCCAGTGGCATGATCGAGGAGAGCAAGAGGTTTTTGAGTATGAGTTGGAAAATGGTGCAACTATCAAAGCTACGAAGGATCATAAGATGATGACCTCTGATGGCCAGATGTTACCCATTGATCAAATTTTTGAGCAGGGTTTGGACTTATTTATGGTTTCTTTTTAACTCAACCTCAGTTCGAGATAAGAGCTATCCGTATGGTTAGGCTTCAGGCTTCTGGTTGCAGGTTGCAGGTGTTAGGGATGTACCATGGTACGTCCGTACAGGTTTTTGGTGGTAGGTCATAGTTTGTTCATTGTCAATTGTTCCTTTAAAAGGCTAAAAATACTATCTCGAACTCAAGTTAAATAAGATCATATTTACCAATAAAGAGTTAGTATAGTGGAAAAAAGTGGATTTTGGGAGAATTTGAAAATTGAATAAACCTCTAGGATCAGTTATTGAAGGATCATTAAGCGAAGGTTTAGAAGTGCGCTTACATCCTGATATATCCGTAGAAGAAATGCGGGTAGGTAAATTTTTGGTGGTACAGGGAAGTAGATCAAAATTTTTCTGTCTCCTCACCGATGTTTCCCTTGGTACATCTACCCCCCGAATTTTTACCCATCCCCCTGATCCAGAGGATGACTTTTGGCGTGAAGTATTGGCAGGGAGTGATACCTACGGCACCATCGAAATCGCCCCCATGCTTATGCTCACCATTGATAACAGCATTAAAGATGATAACCCTGACACTGTCACCATCAAAAATGCCTTTGGCGAATTTGACAGTCAATTAAAGTTACTGCCCGTTAAAACCATTCCTAGCCATTTTAGTCAGGTATATGAATCTACGGAGCAGGATTTTCGCTCGGTATTTGGTTGGGAAGATGATCCTCACAAAAGAAATTTTGCCATCGGTAAACCCCTTGATATGGAAGTGCCGATATGTATTGATTTAGATCGTTTTGTGGAACGTAGTAATGGTATTTTTGGTAAATCGGGTACAGGGAAATCTTTTTTAACTAGGTTGCTGATTTCTGGCATTATCCGTAAACAGGCGGCGGTTAACTTGATGTTTGATATGCACTCGGAATATGGTTGGGAGGCAGTCAGTGAGGGGAAAAACCTCAATATGGTAAAGGGTTTACGGCAATTATTCCCCAAAGAGGTAGAAATTTATACCCTAGATCCAAAATCCACCCATCGCCGAGGGGTACCCAATTCAAGGGATTTATTTTTAAGTTATGACCAAATCGAGATCGAAGATTTACGGCTCATTAGTCGGGAATTAGGTTTATCGGAAGCGAGTTTAGATAATGCCAATATTTTGGCGGGGGAGTTTGGCAGAAATTGGATTTATCAACTCATTAATATGACTAATGAGGATATAGAAATGTTCTGTAATGAAAAACAAGGACATAAAGGCTCTATCATGGCACTTCAACGGAAGTTAAAACGTTTAGAAAGCCTCAAGTATATGAAATCGGTATGTCCTCACAATTATATCGAGGAAATTTTGGGCATTCTTGACGGTGGTAAACACGTAGTGGTGGAATTTGGCTCTCAAGGTAATATGCTTTCTTATATGTTGGTGACGAATATGATTACCCGTAGGATTCACCGTGCCTATGTAAAAAAAGCGGAGACTTTCTTACAAACTAAAAATGTGATGGATAAACCTCGTCCTTTGGTGATTACCATTGAGGAAGCGCACCGTTTTCTCGATTCTAAAATTGTTCATCAAACTATTTTCGGTACTATCGCCCGTGAAATGAGAAAATACTTTGTAACTTTATTGGTAGTAGATCAACGTCCTTCGGGCATTGATAATGAAGTGATGTCTCAGGTGGGAACAAGGGTTACTTGTCTTTTGAATGATGAAAAGGATATTGATGCTATCTTTACGGGGGTTTCGGGGGCAAGTGGGTTACGTTCTGTGTTGGCTAAGTTAGATTCTAAGCAACAGGCGTTAGTATTGGGTCATGCGGTGCCGATGCCTGTGGTGGTGAGGACGAGAGCCTATGATCAGCAGTTTTATGCACAAGTGGGTGAGCCTGACTGGCAAACCATGGATGATGAAGAACTGAAGCCAAAAGCAGAAAAAGCCAAGGCTGACCTCGGCTTTTAAGAAGATTAGTTATTTAAGCGGGTAACGCGATTCGAACGCGCGACATTCACCTTGGCAAGGTGACGCTCTACCACTGAGCTATACCCGCAATCAGCACATATATTATTATGGCGAATTTATTTTTTTTTGTCAAGGATCTGGGCAATTTTTTTATAATCAACTATTAATGATGATTTAAAGGTGAATGAATGCTGAGGGCAATACAACAAAAAATTATCAACGGACAGTTTGAATTGTCCAAACACGCTTTTGATCAGTCTATTGTACGAAATATTAGAATAAAAGAAATCAACGAAATGATTACTAATGGGCAAATAATAGAAGACTATCCAGATGATAAATACGGTTCAAGTTGTTTAATTTGTGGTTTTACTTTAGCTAATCGTCCTTTACATCTTCATTGTAGCTATCCTTCTCGCCCAATTTTGAAAATAATAACTCTTTATCAACCCAATAAACAACGTTGGCAAAATAATTTTAGTACTAGGAGATAATGTTTATGAATTTTGAACAAGAGGAAAAGCAATTGGTTAATAAATTGGTGACATACTCTATAGAGTTGAATGGAGAGTTAATTTTGGTGGAAAATGTACCTGCGAGAGTGAATGAAGAGACAGGGGAGCAGTTTTTTGCCCCTGATGTGGTGGAACGTTTACAGGATATTATTTTGGGTGATGAAAAACCGATTGATGTTCGACAAGTGCCTGTTTATGAATTTCGTACAGTGGCTTAAATGGCAGATGATATTTGTAGTTTTGCCTCAATCATTCCCCTCACCACATCGGGCATTTTATACTGAGCTTCCCAACCTAATATTTGTTTTGCTTTTTGGGGGTTGCCCTGACTAAAGGCTAAATCTGTGGGGCGTAATAGGGTGCGATCGCACCTTACATATTTTTGCCAATCTAAATCAAAATAAGCAAACGCACAGGCGACAAAATCTTCTAACTTATAACTAACCCCTGTGGCTATGACAAAATCCTCGGGGCGATCGTGTTGTAAAGTTAAATACATCGCCTCCACATACTCAGGCGCCCATCCCCAATCCCGACTAATATTAATATTACCCAAAGATAAAAGCTGTTCTTTTTCTTGGGCAATATCAATCACCCGATCAATAATTTTTTGCGTCACAAAACGACGGGGGCGCAACGGCGACTCATGGTTAAACAAAATTCCCGAACAAGCAAAAATATTATAAGCCTCCCGATAATTTGCCACCTGCCAAAAAGCCGTTGATTTTGCTACCCCATAAGGACTTCTAGGGCGAAAAGGGGTATTCTCATCCGCCGCTTCAACACCAATATCCCCAAAACACTCACTAGAACCCGCACTATAAAATTTGATGGGGCGATGGGTAAAGCGAATCGCTTCCAATAAATTTAAAGTCCCCGTGGCAATACTTTCCAAAGTCTCCACAGGTAAATCAAAAGACAAACCCACCGAACTTTGTCCCGCCAAATTATAAACCTCGTCAGGTTCAGTCTTCATCAAAATCTGTAAGACACTACGAAAATCATTAAGTGCCATGGATTCTAACTGAATTTGCTCCTTAATACCCAAAAGCTCTAAATTGCGAAAAGAACACATCTGAGCATCCCTAGAAGTACCAGCCACCTGATAACCTTTCTGGATGAGTAATTGGGCTAAATAGGCACCATCTTGCCCTGATATGCCACAGATTAATGCTTTTTTGGTCATAAGGATTATATGAATAATGGATAATATAAAGCCGTCAGTTACGGACTAGATTTTAAACCCAAATTTTTTGATAAAATTTAGATGATTAAGAAACATCATTTTTTGATCGTAGTTCGGGCTTTTAGCCCGATGGTCAAATAATAATGTTTGTAGTTTGGGCTTCTAGCCCAACACTCAAATAATTACATTATCAATTACTCTTTACCATTACTATTAACAAATTTATAGGCAATATAAAAAACCACCCCAATCACAAGGATACTCAGTAAAGATTTGAGAATAGAAAATACAGTGCTAATGAGGGAAAATAACAACATCACCCCAAACACCGTAATAATCACCTTACCCCCAGAGGGCAAAGCCGAAAACCAACCTTTGATAATGGGAATAACACTACCCTGAGCATTGTTTGGGGGATTTAATGGGGTAGCATCATAAATTTCCGCTTCAATTTCTTCTATTCTTTCTTGCCAATTTTTATCTGAATTTGTATTCATTTCGTCTTTATACTATAGGAAAATAATCCCCCACAATCATCAATGTTTTATGGCTATGGGGGAGGATAAGAGAGATTATTCCTAACGAATATATTCTTTTAGGATACTATTACGGTTAGGATGACGCAACTTGCGTAATGCTTTAGCTTCGATTTGACGGATACGCTCACGGGTAACATTAAATATTTGCCCGATTTCTTCTAGGGTTTTCATGCGTCCATCATCCAAACCATAACGTAGTCTGAGAACGTCTCTTTCGCGAGGGCTAAGGGAATCGAGGACGTTTTCAAGATCTTCGCGCAAGAGGTTTTTGGATACTTCATCTTCGGGAGTTTCTCCATCAGCTTCGATAAAGTCGCCGAGGCGAGAATCTTCTTCCTTACCGATGGGGGTTTCAAGGGAAATGGGTAGTTGTGCAGATTTGGCGATGAATCTTAATTTTTCGATGGTCATCTCCATATCTTCGGCGATTTCTTCCTCGGTGGGTTTTCTGCCCATTTTTTGAGAAAGCATTTTAGTAGTTTTCTTGATCCGTGAAATGGTTTCGTAGAGATGCACGGGGAGACGAATGGTACGGGATTGATCTGCGATCGCACGGGTAATGGCTTGACGAATCCACCATGTGGCGTAGGTGGAGAATTTGTAACCCTTTTCGTGGTCAAACTTTTCAGCGGCGCGAATCAAACCCAACGAACCCTCTTGAATCAAATCCTGAAAAGATAACCCTCGGTTCATATACTTTTTGGCGATGGATACCACTAAACGCAGATTTGACTGAACCATCTTATCTTTTGCCCTTCTGCCAATATGCAAACGACGGTTAAACTGTCGCATATTAGGGATGTCACAGGCAATCGCCCATTCTTCATCGGTGGGAATACGTCCTAAATGCTCAATTTGAGTAGCACGGATATATTCTAAATCCAACAAGTCTGCAATCTGACGGGCCAACTCAATCTCTTCCTCTGCCCTTAAAAGTCTGATGCGTCCAATTTCTTGAAGGTAAACACGAATAGAATCTTCAGTAAAAGGCTTTTTCTTAGTTTGAGTTCGACGACGAGTCGCAGGAAGTTTTCGGGCTTTCTTATTACTAGCATCGGCAACCCCAATAGAGTCTGCTTCGGTGATGATTTCCGTTAACTCCGTATCCACATTAACCGAAGTCTTACTTTTACTAGAGTTCGATCCTAATTCTAAAAGCTCATCGATGTCATTGGTGGGGGTGATAGTTGCGAAAATTTCTTGTGCCTGCGTCATGCCGTTTTCCTCTTATTCCTTTTATGCTTGAAGATTAATTATTGAAAAAGTTGTAAATAATTTATTGAAGTAATTCTGTTTCAGGACAAAATCTTCATGTAAATTCAAACAAATCAATATGGATGATTGTTATTTTCATCAGTTTGTTTGTTCTCAAAATCAAATTCGGTTTGAAAAACCAGCTTAACTTTAGACCTAGTTTTAGTCCACTTATTCAGGATAAAATTTATTCTGAACCAAGGGTAAAACTATACCTATATGATTGTTAAGAAGTGATGAGATTAAAACTGAAAAATCTTGTTTTCTTGACATTATTTCCATTGTGGAACAAATTTTCCATGGAAACATCTAGGTTAGAGTGTGTCGATAGATTATCGTTACACTTTTGCATATTAAGTGCCTAACCCCTTTAATGAGTCAATTGTTGCGATACCTAGTGACAATGTCATTTGGTTTTGCTTGTAATTGTTAAACAAGTTTTTTCGGTCAAATCTTTCAGATATTGTAATGAATTTCACAGAAAATGGCATCGAGAAGTGATATTTTTTTAACCATAGTGGATAACATCCGTCGTAATACATACGTTTTGTGCTTGGGTGCAAATTCTTCCTTGCCCCTAGGTTAACAAACCTTTTCGGTTTTGGGTGAAATATCTGTAAATTTCATGACTTTTTTTCTATTTATACTAAAAAATCCCCACCTAAGATTAGATGAGGATTCAGTTTTTTTAAAAAGTTCTAGCTAATTTTAGCGACTACGGGAAAAACGATTTCCGTTTCTGTTACCACCGCCACCATAGGAAGAACGATTATTTTCACGGGGTTTAGCTTTGTTTACCTTCATGTCACGGCCCATCCATTCTGCACCGTCTAGTGCTTCAATGGCTGCATCTTCTTCCGCCTCGGTATCCATTTCAACGAAACCAAAACCGCGCATACGACCAGTTTCACGGTCGGTAGGTAAATAAACCCTTTTGACGGCTCCGAAGTCTGCAAAAGCAGAGGTAAGGTGAGCTTCGGTAACGTCATAGGAAAGGTTGCCTACATATATTGACATAATTGTCTTTTCTCCAAATGTTTATTTTGCTTATGGGAGGATCTGTAATATTCGGAGAGAAGACTGCCAATGTAAAACTCGAAAATTCGGGAATATCTTCAACAAAATCTTTAAACCGATACTTTAATCTCTTCTGGAATTATTATAGCACTTTAATTTCACATTGGTTTTTTTATTTGAGTAATCAGTAAATTCAATTAATATTTGAATTCTGCAGTTGGGTTTTTTTGGCTCTAACCCAACTAACTTTTTAAGGTAAATTTATTGTTTACTTTTTGCCGTTTTAATCATTTCCACAAGGGTATGATGAGCATCTTTGGCATCGGTAAGGGTATGGTCAAAGTTAATTCTGACGGGATTTTGAGGGTCATTATTAACTGCTATATTCATCCCCTCATGGTCAATGGAAATCATGACCGCACTTTGCACATTATCAATATTGGCAAAGGCTTGGGCATATAAGATTATGGCATCTTGATGATCATCATTCATATGTTTACAAATGCGATCGCTCACTTTTTGATCAATAATTTCACTCATTTGTTAATATTTCTTAATACTATTCTATGTTTACAAACAGGCATCAGTTTTCCTGAACTAGCCAGGAGAAATTATCTCAAATTTCCCCCAATAGTAATGAATTGTAGCTTTATTACTGAATTTTGACATAAATAAAAAAAATGAAATCCTCAAAAAAATGTATAGTGGAATACATTTTATTCTAAGGGGTACTTTACTATTAGTTGAGTGAAACAATATAAACACCAATTAAAAAGTAAACTGAATAAATATGTCTAAATATAGTAGAAGAAAGTTTCTTTTATATGGTTCTGCAACCTTGGGAACAAGTATTTTATTAAAAGCCTGTGGAGATGCGACCACTACCACCGAAGGGGGAGAACAAACCACCGCTGGAGGAGAAACCACTGCTAGTAGTGGGGATACCATCAAAGTCGGAATCTTGCATTCTCTCAGTGGCACCATGGCCATTAGTGAAACCACTGTGGTAGAAGCTGAACAGTTGGCAATTAAGGAAATCAATGCCAATGGTGGGGTATTAGGAAAACAAATAGAAGCCGTTATCGAAGATGGAGCGTCCGATTGGCCTACCTTTGCCGAAAGAGCGACCAAGTTAATTGATCAAGATCAGGTGGTAACAGTGTTCGGCTGTTGGACTTCTGCGAGTCGTCAGGCGGTTTTACCTGTGTTTGAGTCTAAAAACCACATGCTCTGGTATCCTGTGCAATATGAGGGTCAAGAGTGTTCTAGGAACATCTTTTATACAGGGGCTGCCCCTAATCAACAAATTGAACCCGCTGTACAATGGTTGTTGGACAATAAGGGTGATCAGTTTTTCCTAGTCGGTTCTGATTATGTCTTTCCCCGTACTGCCAATACTATTATCAAAGAGCAGTTAAATGCTTTGGGTGGGGAAGTTGTGGGAGAAGATTATTTGCCCCTAGGAAATACCGAGGTTACTCCCATTATTGCCAAAATCAGGGCGGCATTGCCCGATGGGGGAATTATTTTCAATAGCCTTAATGGTGATAGTAATGTGGCTTTCTTTAAACAAATTCAGGCTGCGGGTTTAGATCCTGAAAGGTATCCTGTGATGTCTGTGAGTGTTGCCGAGGAAGAGGTGAGACAGATTGGGGTGGAATATTTGGAAGGTCATTATGCGGCGTGGAATTATTTTCAAACTGTCGAAACTCCCGAAAATAGTTCGTTTGTTGATGCTTTCAGAGCTGAGTATGGGGCAGATAGGGTAACAAATGACCCCATGGAAGCTGCTTATATTATGGTTTATCTCTGGAAACAGGCGGTGGAGGCGGCTGGTACTGCGGATGACTTGGAAGCGGTAAGGGCTGCTGCCGTTGGACAACAACTGGACGCACCCCATGGACCTGTTACCATGCAACCTAATCATCATATTTCTAAAACTGTTCGGATTGGGCAGGTAAGAAGTGATGGATTATTTGATATTCTCTATTCTACTGATGGCCCTGTGGATCCAATTCCTTGGAACCAGTTTGTTCCTGAAACTCAAGGTTATGCCTGTGATTGGACAGATCCTGATAAGGGTGGTAAGTATCGGATTTAGTAATTGGAAGTGATGTAGTCCATGGTGATTTAATCATCACAAATGGGGGTTATGGTTGAGAGGCTGTAACTCCTGCAATAAATATGTTCTTTATGCTAACATCAGCAATAAATCCTTGGAAAAAGACGTTTATGGGTAAGGTTTTAGTTTTAAATGCCTCCTATGAACCGCTGAATATCACCAGTTGGAAGAGAGCGGTAATTCTGTTAATCAAAGGCAAAGCGGAACAATTAGAGCATAATGGAACATTTATTTGTCAGACATTCCCGTTACCATCGGTGATTCGGTTACGGTATTATGTCAAGGTTCCTTATAAGGAAATTCCTCTGACTAGAAAAAATGTGTTAGAGCGCGATCGCCACACATGTCAGTATTGTAATTATAAAGGGGAACAACTAACATTAGATCATGTTATTCCTCGTTCTCGGGGAGGGCCTGATACTTGGGAGAATCTCGTGGCGGCCTGTGTGAGATGTAATATTAGAAAGGGAAATCGTACTCCCAAGGAATCGGAAATGCCTTTATTAAAACAACCGAGAAAACCCTATAGTAGTTTGCACTTTGAAATTGTTAAGTGTACTAAAGATAATCGCAACCATGAATGGAAAAAATATGTCATCGGTATTTAAGCGATGATCAATAATTTTGTTCTCTCTTGTCCACAAGGGAGATTTTTTTTGCTTGTTGGGTTGTCAATATTTATACACCGACAATTATAAAATTTTGCTAAAATTTAACATTATGACATCAAGACAGATAAACCCATAGAATAAGGATATATGCAGGAAAATGGTTTCTACTTCTTCTCGAATTATTTTACTGGTAGATGGTTACAACATCATCGGTGCGTGGAATTCTCTCAAAAGGATTAGGGATAAAAATGGATTGGAATATGCTCGACAATCCTTGTTAGACATTCTTGTTAATTACACTGGTTATAAAGCATTAGAAACAACCGTCGTATTTGATGCCCATTACCAAAAAACCCCTGGATATAAGGAAAAATACAGTGATCGTGTTTCGGTGCATTATACTTCTCACAATGAAACCGCAGACACTTATATTGAAAAGTATTGCGCTTCTTTTCAACGAAAAAACCCAGATACTTCCACCAGAATTATCGTTGCAACCTCTGACCAAGCACAACGCCACACAGTAGTTGGTTATGGGGCTGAGTGGATGTCTGCTCAACATTTAGCTAAAGAAATTGATTTAACCCAAAAAAGAGAAAAACGAAACCATCGCTCCCGTAATAAGTCTCAGGGGCGTTTTTTGTTCAACTCCTTAGATAGTAAAACTCAAAAAGCTCTTACCCAGATGCGTTTTGGTACTTATCGTTAATTTGGACTTGAATATTTGTAGAAATGATGTTATCATAGTATTCGGTCTAATTTAAAGCGGACGTGGCGGAATTGGTAGACGCGCTAGATTTAGGTTCTAGTATCTCTGATGTGAGAGTTCGAGTCTCTCCGTCCGCATCCAAGAGTGGGCTTGAATGTTCGGGGAGGAAATAGATTATTTCCTCAGTCTTTAAAATCCCCCAATTTGGGGGATTTTTGTCTTTACTGTTTTTAAAAATTAGATTATTTTTTCTAAGCCATACACCAAGGATTTTAGTTCTGTTATTTTGCGAATAGACAACAGCACTCCCGGCATATAACAGGAGCGATCGCTGGTATCATGTCTTAGGGTGTAAATTTGTCCTTGGGCTCCGAAAATTATTTCTTGGTGGGCGATTAATCCGGGGAGACGCACACTATGGAGACGAATGTTATCTCCGCAAAGGCTACCCCTAGCCCCTGCTATATGCTCGGTTTCTTCGACTTGTTGGGGATTGTAGGTTTTACCTAACCCTGAGAGCATTTCAGCGGTTTTAATGGCGGTACCACTGGGGGCATCGGCTTTTTGATTGTGGTGTAGTTCAATGATTTCTACATGATCAAAATATTGGGCGGCTTGGATGGCTGCTTGTTGCATTAACACTATACCGATGGAGAAGTTGGGAATAATTAATACTCCTGTACTAGATTTTTCGGCAAAGTCAGCTAATTCATTGATTTGTTGAGGACTTAATCCTGTGGTACCGACTACGGGGCGGACTCCATAGGCGATCGCACTGCGTACATTTTCATATACACTATCAGGATGGGTAAAATCGACCATTACCCCTTGAATTTTGTGCTGAGTGGCGAGGACTAAAACTCCCTCTAAATCATTCATAATGGGAAGTTCTAGCGCTCCACATCCTACAATTTCTCCCACATCTTGACCTAATACAGCGGGATTTTGATCTACCGCACCCACTAACATCATATCATCGGTAGAGGCGATCGCCTTAATTACCTCTCGACCCATTTTCCCCGCTGCACCATTTACCACTACGGGAATTAAGTTATCTTGACTCATAAAAGCAATAACAATAAAAATAGTAATCTAATATCATATTTGACAATACCATTGAAACTTAACCCTTGGAAAGATATTCTTTTATCTATAAGAATATTTTGAAATAATCTTGCGGAAATTGACTACAATAATTTTCCAGAAAAACAAATTCCAAAAAAGTTTACAATAATGTAACTATTAATTGATCTAAATCAGCGATTACTACTTATCAATCATGATGAATGCAATAAAAAAAATATTGATTGGTTTCTTCCTCATTATTGGTTTACCTATTACATCCCTTGCTTCTATTCAATTATTATTCGATGATAATCAGAGTCAAGAAGATAGAGATGGGGCATTAGCCGCATTATTCATCCTTGGTTTGCCACCCACAGGTATCGCCACTTATTTGATATTTGATTTAAAATACAGTCAAAAAAATAAAATTGATAAAACTAAAATTGATGAGGAGCAAATTTTTCTAAATATGTTGGCAGAAAATAAAGGGGAAATAACTGCTCTAAAATTTGCTGTGCAATCCCAACTTCCTTTGGAGAAAGCTAAACAATACTTAGACGATAAAGCTCAACAATTAAATGCAGATTTTTCTGTTAATGATGAGGGTTCAATTGTATATAAGTTTTATGTTTAGTTTTAAGTAATAACATTTACTAATATTAAAATAAAACCTATAACAAAACAGGAAATCATACTGTATTTAAGAATATTTTGATTTTTTTGATAATCAGAATTTAACTCTTCTTCTGTTTTTAAAGAGATTAAAAAAGGTTGATTATCCATGGGTTTAGTTATTTTTAAAGAGCCAGTTTCATCACTGACATTCCCCACAATTAAAACTTCTCTATGGATTGGTAAAATAAATTCTTGATAACGATAACCTAATGTGCGGGTATGATAATTATTATTTCTAACTAGAAAAGAAAAATTGCCAAATTGAAGCATTCCCCCCGCTGGTTGTTCAGGTCTAAATTCATCTAAAATTTTAATAGTGTCAAATTTTGCATCTTCAGGATTAATGGTAATTGCTCCTGTTTTATCTTCTAAAATAAATGGGATTGAGCGCTGATTTTGGGTGATTGTTTCTGATTTTCTGACGGTTTTTTCTACGGTTTTTCCTTCACTATCTTGCGATCGCACTTTCTCCTCATATTCCCGTTGTACTAGCATACGATAATGAACGCAGGGTTCTTGTTTCATTTCTGAAATCAAAGGTTCATCAATGGTAATTTTTCCCCATAATTTGACATAATCACGCCAATTTCCCCCTCCAATATCTTCCGTAATGGCTTGGCAGGTACTTTCTAACTCTTGTACATCTGTAAATCGTGCCAGTAGTACACTACTATGGCTTTTTGTTTGAGCTTGTTTGACAAAAAATAATATAAGGGCGATCGCAACTATAATAAAACCAAAAATACCCATACCCAAATGTAAAAAGAACCTTAAAAATAAATCATCCTAATTGTATTTCAAAAAGTAACCGTTACACTGAAAAAAAGCACCTTCGTAATAAAAAATTACAATGTTAAAAGAAAACTGGAAAAAACTACAAAATGGCTCTGATATAAGAGGAGTTGCCCTAGAAGGAATTGAAGGAGAAAAAGTAAATTTAACCCCCGAAATAATTAAAATTCTGGGCAAAAGTTTCGCTCAGTGGTTAAGTGAAAAACTTAGCAAATCTCCCTCACAATTAATCATTTCCCTCGGTAGGGATAGTCGTCTTTCAGGGGAAAATTTATTAGGGACGATCGCCACAGCTATCAGTGAATTAGGAGTGACAGTATATAACTTTGAAATGGCTTCTACCCCTGCCATGTTCATGAGTACCATTGACACTGATTTGAACTGCGACGGTGCCATTATGCTTACTGCCAGTCACTTACCCTTCAACCGTAACGGTTTAAAATTTTTCACAAAACAAGGGGGACTTGAAAAACAAGACATTACCAATATATTAGAAAAAGCCCAAGAAAATAGCTTTAATTATACAAAAGAAAAAGGCAATATAATTAATAAAAATTTTATGGCAAAATATGCCGATTTATTTGTAAAACAAATAAGACAAGCAGTTAATCATCCCCGACATTTTGAAGAACCCTTAAAAGAGTTAAAAATAATAGTTGATGCAGGAAATGGGGCAGGAGGTTTTTTTGCTGATAAAGTATTAAAGCCCCTCGGTGCCGACATTACAGGGAGTCAATTTTTAGAACCTGACGGCACATTTCCTAACCATATTCCTAACCCTGAAAATCCCGAAGCCATGGCATCTATTTGTGAAGCCGTGATAAAACATAAAGCTGACTTTGGAATTATTTTTGATACCGACGTTGATAGAAGTGCCGCCGTTGATAGCACAGGCAAAGAATTAAATCGTAACCGTCTCATAGCCCTTATTTCTGCGATCATTTTACAAGAGCATCCCCAATCAACCATCGTCACCGATTCCATCACCTCCGAAGGTTTGACCAAATTTATTGAGCAAAATTTGGGAGGAAAACACCATCGTTTTAAACGGGGTTATAAAAATGTTATTAATGAGGCATTGAGACTGAATAATGAAGGTATCGAGTCATGGTTAGCCATCGAAACATCTGGTCATGCGGCACTAAAAGAGAATTATTTTCTTGATGATGGAGCTTATTTAATTACTAAATTATTGATCGAGTTAGCTAAGTTAAAATTAATGGATAAACGATTAACAGAGTTAATTAATAGTTTAGAAGAACCCCTCGAAAGTAAGGAAATTAGACTAACCATAAAAGCTGATAATTTTAAAGAATATGGTAATAATATTATTGAAGAATTAACGATATTTACTAATAATCAATCTGACTGGCAGATAGTGCCAAATAATTATGAAGGGGTGAGAGTTAGTTGTCCATCGGAGGAGGAAAAAGGTTGGTTTTTATTACGTTTATCTCTTCATGATCCTGTGATTCCTATTAATATTGAGTCGAATGTGCAAGGAGGAGTAGAAAAAATTATGGCTCGTTTATTTAGATTTCTTGAGTCTTTTTCTGCCTTGGAAAAATAAATAACAATTTGTAAAAGTAATTAAAAAATTGTTACCAATCACAGCAAATATTACCATTAATCCCGTAAACTGTATATTGGTCGTGAATAATATGATTAACAGTTTATGGGCAATAATAATCTGGATTTATGGAGTAAGATAAACGCAACAACCATTAATGCTTTGCAAGAAAAAGCTCTCAAACCTATCGAAACAAAATATCAATTTTTAGAGGAGCAAAATATTAATTTTATTGTCCGTATTTTAGATAATATTCAGAGAAAAGAAAATGCAAAAAAGAAGCAAAAAAAGAAACAAAAATCAACTGAGTACAATCCTTTTTTACCTTACGAAGAAAAATTGTATGTTGATGATTTGGGTGATTCCCATGTTTGTATTTTAAATAAATATAATGTGGTTAATAATCATGTTTTAATTATTACCAAAGATTTTGAACCGCAGGAGAATCTATTAAATATCAATGATTTAGAGGCTTTTTGGATGGTTTTAAAACAAGTAAGTGGTTTAGGTTTTTATAATGCTGGGGCGGTGGCAGGAGCTTCTCAACCTCATAAACATTTACAGGTTATTCCCTTTCCTCTTGCTCCTAATTCTCAAGGGTTTCCCATGGAAAACTTAGTTTTAAATTATCGTTCTAAATTGAGGGATGGGGAGGTTGTCACAGTGGATGAATTACCCTATCTACAGGCGATCGCCTTTACAGGTAATATGGAAAAATCAGCGAAGGAATCTGCCAAAATTACGAAGGAACTATATCATCAAATGTTGGAATACTTAAGCATAGAAAATGATGGCAAAACATCCCGAGGAAACTACAATTTACTGGTCACAAAACAATGGATGATGATGATTCCTAGAACTCAACCCAAAGCCGAATCAATTTCCATTAATTCCCTAGGATTTGCAGGGGCTTTATTAGTAAAAAATGAAGAACAATTAGAAATTATTAAACAATATAAACCCCTACATATTTTAAAAAAAGTAGGTATCGAAAAATAAAAGGGGCATTATGCCCCCATATTATCAAAAACAATTAGCGACGACGACCACCGCCAAAACCACGACTACGGCTAGGAGTACGGCGAACAGGTGTTCTTCTTGTGTTACTACCACTACCGAAACTGCTATTATTTCTTTGTCTAGTATTGGTGTTTGATCTGTTATTATTACCTAGGTTACTAGAACCAACCCCAGAACCTGTCGCTCTTGTACCGCTTACGGTACTACCTCTGACGGCTCCTGTTTGACTGTTTCTGATGGTGCCTGTGGTACGTACCGATTGACGATTTCTTTCCACAGGAGGCACAGCATTATGGTTACTGCGATAACTGTCCACTGCTTGGGTATAGGTGCTACCATAACCACCAAATCCTGTGAGGGGTACTCCCGGCTGGAATACGGGGGGAACATAATACTGAGGACGGAATAACATACTACCAATAGCTTGTCCTGCCAATGCACCGGCAAAAGGACTCCAGAAACTCGATTGTTGTCTGATAATGACGGTTTCTTGTCTGCCTGTGTTGGGATTGGTGACGGTTTCGGTTTCGTTGTGGATGTATTCAATGCGGAAATCTTCGGTAAGGTGCATTACAGCTTCATCACCACTGATTGCTACATAGGTTTGTTTTCCCGCTTCGATTTCCTCGTCCGTTAACCTCGCCATTTGTAAATCCGTGGTCAAATAGTTTGGACGGGTACCAGAAGGGGTGTTTAATAACATTAGGTTATATTCTCCATCCACGTCGTTAAAGGTGGCTTGTTGGACGGGATATTGACCATCGGGGATATTATTAATGGGTTGGGTGGTGTTGTTGGTAAAGTTATTATTTGTAGTACGAGCAACATTGTTCGAGCCACAAGCTACGGTGGTGAAACCGAGGGTTATGACTAAACAGATGGCGAGTAATTTTTTTAACATTATGATTTTTTCTGATTGTGTTTGATGAACATATTTACAAAAGTTGAGTTGGGGATAACATTTTTGGCTAAGGCAGGAAATAATTGGCAATTGATAATGAACAATTATTCTCTTTTACCTCTTGTCTTTTGCCTTTTGCCTTTTGCCTCTTGCCTCTTGACAACTACTATCCCAAACGCAGGTTATAAAGGTATTAATTCGGGAAAATTAAGAATGGTTTGTTCTTCGGTGAGGATTTCTCCTAGTCGGGCGGGGGAAAAATGAAGTGCGATCGCACGGTATCCTGCCTTATACTTAAGACTAATAAGAGCTTTTAAACCTTCACTAAGGGCATAATATTCTGCCAAATCAGTTTCAATGTCAGGGGATTCCCCTTCAAAAGCTACTGTGATCATAACAATTAAATTATCGGTGATGGGCAGGGATAAAGGTTCGTTTTCCCCTACCGTGGGGTTAACATCTGGTTGGGAGAGATAACGGTTAGCTGAATCGGTAAACAATTCCTCCACATAATCCCCTGCGTCTCCTTCATCCCATACCACATCACCCTCATTAGCGGCACTGCGCCAATAGTTCTGATATTGCAGTAAACTCTGGCAAACATTAACCAAAGATTCCCCCATTACTTCCAAATCTCCCTCCGCATCAACCGCATTACGGGCATTTTCATTCAACACCCCTAGGAGAGGAGCAATTTCTTCCCCTTGTAAATGGATAAATATTCGGGAGACAACAAACCTCGTTTTGCCTCTAATTCTGTTAAAACGATCGCCTATAGACATGGTAATAATTGAGAATGGATAATTGACAATGGATAATTAATTACCCATGTACCTAACAACTGAAACCTGAAACCTAAAGTTTATTTTCTCACGAGTAAAACAGGACAGTTAGCATTTACTCGGATATAATCAGAAAGAGAGGAACCGAGTAAACGATCTAAATCTACCAAACTTTTGGCAATGGAAGGACGACGATCAGGGGAACCGAGTAACAATAAATCGATGTCTTTTTCTTCGGCTAATTGACAGATTTTTTTGCCCGGTTTACCCCCTGTAACTATACAATGGGCATTGATACCCATTCTTTTGGCTTGGGCAAGGGCAGGGGCGAGGATGGAGTTTTGTTCCATTTCTGTTCTGGATAAGTCCACATTGGCATCTAAATCGGGATTTACCCTGACAAGGTATAATTCCGCTTCCCGATAGTCTTTGAGCATATTAATGGTCAACTCGAGGGCGTATTGAGCCGCTTCTGATTTATCAAGGGCCAACATTACCCTTTTTATCCTACGAATATATATATCATCTTTTACCAAGAGCATGGGGCGATCGCTCAGTTGGAATACATACTGACTCACAGAGTTTTCCAAAAAGGATTCTAACCTTTTTAAACCCCTAGACCCCATCAAAATCAAATCTGCGTCAATTTCTTGGGCTACCTGACAAACAACATCTTTGGGTTCACCCTGTCTGAGAATGGTGGAAACTTTGGCAGGATCGATGTTAACATTCTTAACAATTTCTCCCAAAATTTTGCCCCCTTCTTCCCATTTTGTTTCGAGGGCATCGGCGGAACTTTGAGGGGAAACAACGTGTAAGATGGTGAGATCACAGTTTTGAAATGCGGGAATATCCTGTAAGGTTTTTAACATTTCTTGGGTGTGACCATTTCCTGAGTCGGCATATAGAATTTTCTTTAACATGGCTTTTTTCGTATTTTATAGGCATTTATATTCATTTTCAAAAATACAGCGATTAATTGCCATAAAATCTAAAATTTTGTAACAACTCTTTTCTTTTGTGATCAAATTATCTTTATGCTCTGTGATTGATCGAACTTATGGAATTGAGGTGAGGGGAACCTGTGGCGCTATAATTGCACATTGTGAAAGTATAAGTAAAATAATCATCGTGGAAATTTCTGTTTATCATACCCCTGAGTCTACCCCTGAAAATCAAGTGCCTGATTGTGCAGTGGTAATTGATGTACTTCGCGCTACTACTACTATCGCTACAGCATTGGATGGGGGTGCAAAGTCTGTTAAGGCTTTTAGTGATATTGATTTATTATTGGCAGATAGCGAGGGTTTGTCTCCCACGGAAAGATTAAGATTAGGAGAAAGGGGTGGTAAAAAAGTTGAGTCTTGCGATATGGGTAATTCTCCCCTTGATTGTACTCCTGAAATGGTGAAGGATAAACAATTATTTATTAGTACGACTAATGGTACTCGGGCTTTGCAGAGGGTACAAAATGCTGATGTGGTCATCACTGGGGCGATGATTAATTATGGTGTGGTGGTAGATTTTTTGGCAGAAAAACAGCCTAATAATGTCTGGTTGGTGGGTTCTGGTTGGGAAGGGGGTTATTCCCTTGAGGATACGGTTTGCGCAGGGGCGATCGCCTCTAGTCTGATCAAGAATGATAATATTGAGATGATTGGTAATGATGAGGTTGTAAGTGCGATCGCGCTTTATCAACAATGGCAACATGATTTAGTCAAGTTATTTACCCTTGCTAGTCATGGACAAAGACTATTAAGACTTGATTTGACCGATGATTTAAAATACTGCGCCCAAGAAAACATCATCCAAACTTTACCCATCCAACAAGGAAAAGGTAGTTTACTATTCAAAGCCTTATAATTTGGTTAGGTTGCAGGTTGGGGAATGGGCAATAGGCAATAGGCAATAGTGATAATATTTTGAATACTAAATGATTGGAATAATTCAACTATATTTTATCCCCTAATTAAGCAATACCGAAAAAGAATCACTGTTCATTGTCAATTGTCAATTGTTAACGTTGCCCTGATAAGATAATTCCTGAAGTATTGGCAATTTATAAAAAATATATATACATAATGACGACTGATAATTTTTCTTGGTTACATCGGGGTGTGAGTGATGTTTTTCCTAATCAACCCGATTCTGATTCTATGGACGATAATTTAGAACAATTATGCACAAAGTCTAATAGACCTTTGAGGGTAAAATTAGGTATTGACCCCACAGGTACAGATTTACACCTAGGACATAGTATTCCTTTTCGTAAATTAAGGGCTTTCCAAGATCAAGGACATACCGCAGTGGTCATTATTGGAGATTTTACCGCCCAAATTGGAGATCCCACAGGAAAAGATAAGGTAAGAAAACAACTAAGCCCAGAACAAGTCAAGGAAAACGCCCAAACTTACCTCAATCAATTACGCCCCATCCTCGACTTTGACACCCCCGGACGTTTGGAGATTCGTTACAATTCGGAATGGCTTTCTGACCTTGATTTGGGTAAAATCCAAGAACTTTTGGCAACTATGACAGTTCAGCAAATGTTGGCAAAAGAAGGTTTTAACAATCGTTATACTCAGGAAACCCCCATTTATCTCCATGAGTTTTTATATCCCTTGATGCAGGGTTATGATTCTGTGGCAGTGGATGCCGATGTGGAATTGGGTGGTACAGATCAAAAGTTTAATATTGCGGTGGGGCGCGATTTACAAAAGTATTTCGGCAAAAAACCTCAGTTTGGGGTACTTTTACCAATTTTAATTGGTACGGATGGGGAGCAAAAGATGTCGAAATCTTTAAATAATTATGTGGGTTTAAAAGAGGATGCTTTGTCGATGTATTCTAAGTTAGAAAAAACCCCCGATTCTTTATTACAAAATTATTTTGAGTTACTCACCGATTTATCTTTGACTGATATTCCCGAAAATCCTCGGGAGGCTCAAAAAATGTTGGCGGTGGAAATCGTCGCTCAATATCATGGCAAGGATGCTGCTTTAACTGCTCAAAAAACAGCGATGGATTTGGTCAAACAGCAAAATATGGCAAATGCTGAGGCTGTGCCTGAATTTTCCCTTAGTTCGGTGGAATTTCCCGCAAAATTGTTTTATATCCTCAATGCTTCTGGTTTGGTAAATAGTAGTGGTGAGGGTAGAAGACAGATTCAGGGAGGTAGTGTACGTTTAGAGGGCGATCGCATTTCTGACCCTAATTTTACCATCGAAAATAGTCAAGATTTAGACAACAAAATTTTGCAGGTTGGCAAAAAGAAATTCATCCGTTTGGTCAAATAAATAATCTGAGTTCGGGATAAAATTTATAGTCTTGTAAAGGTGCCAGGTATCGGGTGTCAGGTATCAGGTTAAGAAATTTACAAAAACTGTAATGTTAATTAATTTTCTGATACTTAGTTCCATCAAGGAACTAACAAAGGCTGGTCGTATTTTAAACCTGTAACCTGCAACCTGCAACCTGTAACCTGTACGGACGTAGCATGCTACGTCCCCTACCATACTGACAACTGTTATCCCGAACTGAGGTTAATTATCTCGAGTTCGGATCAATACCTGAAAAGATGAGTCCCCCAGAATTGGGGGATTTAGGGGGCAAAACTATAATCTTTTTAATAACTGATCAGCCGAACTTGATATTACCCCAAAATTGGGGTTTTTAATTATAATTACTCGATCGCCCCTTCCGCTTGATTCGCAATTTCCCGTAAACGATCATACATATCCGCCGACATATTTTGCCACAAACCCCGTTGAGATGCTTCGATTAATCTTTCTGCCATATCACGCAATGCCCAAGGATTTTTTTGCTCAATAAAATCTCTTACCTTATCATCTAATAAATAACTGTTTGCTACCCCCTCAAACATAAAACTAGGTACAACTTTTGTAGTGGCACCATAAGCGAATAAATAATCCACCGTAGCACTCATTTCAAAAGCTCCCTTATATCCGTGTCGCATAACTCCTGCTATCCATTTCGGATTAATAACTCGGCTACGATATACCCTCGCAATTTCTTCTTTTAAACTCCTTACTTTGGGATTATTAGGTTGTGAATTATCCCCAAAATATGTCACAGGATTTTCTCCTTTTAAATGACGAACAGCAGCGGTTAATCCCCCTTGAAATTGATAATAATCATCAGAATCTAATAAGTCATGTTCTCGGTTATCTTGGTTATGTAAAACTATCTCTAAATCCCGTAATCTTTGCTCAAATACTTCTGGCATAGATACCCCTTTATTACCCTTATAAGCATAACTGCTCCAGTTCAAATACGCCCTTGCCAAATCCTCATCCGTCTGCCAATTTTGCGACTCAATTAAACCCTGTAATCCTGCCCCATAGGCTCCCGGTTTAGAACCAAAAAGGCGATAGGTAGCTCTTTCTGTTGCCTGTTCTGGGGTTAAACCTTGGTCTAACCAGTAATCTTGATCTTTTTGGGCTTGGGAGGCGAGGGGATTAAATTCTTTTTCCTCCGTGAGGGTTGACAAATGCACCGTTATTTTGTAAAGTAAATCCAGTATATTGGGAAAGCCATCACGAAAAAAGCCCGATACCCTCACAGTAACATCAACCCGAGGACGATTTAACACGGAAATGGGTATAACTTCATAATCTACGACCCTACGACTGACCCCATCCCATACGGGTTTGACTCCCATTAATGCCATAATTTGGGCGATGTCGTCTCCCCCTGTGCGCATGGTGGATGTACCCCATACGGAAATGCCGAGGGTGCGGGGATACTCTCCATTTTCTTGGGTATATCGTTCAATGAGTGCATCGGCGGCTTTTCTACCTACATCCCAGGCGGTTTCGCTAGGAATTGCCCGAATGTCCACGGAGTAGAAATTGCGCCCTGTGGGTAGCACGTCGCTTCTGCCTCTGGTGGGGGCGCCTGATGAGCCGCTGGGGATGAATTTACCTTCTAGTCCTCGGATGAGGTTGGTTATTTCTTGGTCTGTTTTTTTGAGGTTAGGTAATAGTTGTTTTTCGATCCATTGGAGGGATTTTTTGGTATGTTTACCGAGGTGGATGGTTTGGGAATCCCCCCTAGCCCCCCTTAATAAGGTAATGGGTTTTTGATCCCCCCCAACCCCCCTTAATAAGGGGGGAGTTTTTTCTTCTTGGATGAGTTTTTCGATTAGTTCATTGGCGATGGTTTCATGATCCCCCCTAGCCCCCCTTAATAAGGGGGGGATTTGATCTCGATTAAGTTTGGACAAATCTTTATCATGGAAAGTCTCCCCTCTCCCCTTGAAAGGGGAGATGCCGAAGGCAGAGGGGTGGGGATTTAGGGGGCTAAACGACAATCCTTTTGACGATTGATTACTCGAATTTGATGTTAAATCTTCTTTAATGGCTTCTATAATTCCTAAGTTATTATAACTGGAAAAAAGGGCGATCGCCTTTATCAAATCTCTAAGTTGTCTACCTTGGGGACATTGACCAAAAATGTGTAAACCGTCTCGAATTTGTGCCTCTTTTAACTCACATAAATAACCATCTGCTACGGTCAAAAATTGAGTCAAACTATTTTGATCCACTTTTTCGATACCTAAATCTTGGTTTAAATTAGTGGTTTTAACTAACTCCGAAATGCGATCGCCTATAATCTTTAATCTGCTAGGATTAAGACTTTGAGCTTGATAATATTCATCAATTAAAGCCTCCAATTCCAATAACTCCTTATACAATTCTGCCCTAGTAAGAGGAGGAGTTAAATGATCTAAAATTACCGCATTAGCCCTTCTTTTTGCCTGAGAACCTTCCCCCGGATCATTAACAATAAAAGGATAAAAATTGGGCAGACTTCCTAAACTAATTTCAGGGTAACAATGTTCTGATAAAACTAAACTTTTTCCCGGTAACCATTCCAAATTACCATGTTTTCCCACATGAATAACCACATCTGCTTGAAATATTTTACGTAACCAAAAATAGAAAGCCAAATAACGATGGGTAGGCTCTAAATCAGGGGCATGATAGTTTAAACTAGGATCTAAATCATAACCCCGAGAAGGTTGTACCCCAATAAAAACATTGCCTAGTTGTTCCCCAGAAATGGGGATATAATCTTGCTCTATTTCTATGGATAAATTATTATCTTTTTTTTCGCTACTAGCAGAAACAATACCCCATCTATTATTAACCTCATCCCGTACCTTTTGCGGTAAATCAGAAAAGTAATTTAGATAATCTTTGATAGACAAAAATTGATTAAGTTTCTTTTGGGATGTCATTTCTAAGTCATTAGTAACACCCTTAATTAACCTAAAAATTAACTCATCTCCATCATTAGGAATATCCGTAATAAAATAACCATTTTCTGCCAAAGCATGGAGAATATTAATACAACTAGCAGGAGTATCTAAACCTACACCATTGGCAATTCTGCCATCTTTATTAGGATAGTTTGCCAAAATAATAGCCACTTTTTTTTGTGAATTGGGAATATTACTAAGACGTAACCAATTTTTGCTTAATTCAACTACATAATTAACTCGATTTTCTAGGGGTTGATAAACCACTACATCAGTTTCTAACTGTCGATGTTTTTTGACCACAGACTTAAAAGAAATTGCCCTAGTAATAATTCTGCCATCTACTTCTGGTAAGGCGATATTCATGGCGACATCCCTTGGCGATAAACCCTGAAAATTATCCTGCCAATATTCTTGGGTACTACCGCTAAGGATTATTTGTAAAACGGGAACGTTTAAGGTTTGCCAAATTTTGGTATTAGATTCATTACCTATTTTCGCCACAGAAAAACTGGTGGTATTGAGGATCAGTTTTATCTGATGATTTTGTAATAGTTCAATTAATTCTGTTTGATTTTCTTCATCTCGTAGAGAAGATATATAGATAGAAATGTAGCTAATGTTTTCTTGGCTTAATTTTTCTTGTAGGGCGGTAATGGGTTTTATATTACCTGATAAATAATGGGAACGATAAAAAATAATAGCAACATCAATAGAATTATTGTCTAATGAACATTCATTATTTAAGTCCCCCAAAGTTGGGGGATTTAGGGGGCTAAAAAACTTTTGTTCTAAAGAACTACTAAAAATACCTAAACGGGGAATAATTTGAGGAGATACAACATGGAAATTAGTCTTAAATAAAGTATTACTAAGATACTTAAATCCATGGGCAAAATTTTCTACTCCCCCCTCGATTAAATATTGCCAAAATTGATTGACGTGGAATAAAGGTACATTGGAATGATTAATTAATTCGGGGTCAGGGCGATCGTCCCCCGGTAAAATAAGTAATGATATATGATTATGTTGGCTCACAATGTCCTTACACACTTCTAAGCCATAATTCCAGTAACTTCTTCCTCCCAAAAGTCGGATGATAATCACTTGGGCTTGGGATAATACTTCTTGGGCGTAGGTATCAATGGTTAACTCCTGTTGTAGCTGTAATAGGTTAACAACCCTCATGGCAGGAAAATCATCGGGTAATACTTCAACGCAGGAGGCGATGGTTTGAATGTCTGTATCGGCGCTGGTGAGGAAGATAATGGGTGCAGGATTTTGTTCGATGATAATTACCCCCTCGGTGTCGGGATTCCATCCCCCTGGGGTTGCTGGGATTCTGTGCATGAAGAAGTTTTATATCAGTAACAAAATCATAATACATTTTAACGGAAACAATAGAAATATAAAAATTATTTCTTGCTTGATTATGAATTGTTTGAGACTTTCTGATTAATCTTCCAAAAAATAGTCCGTATCAATTTTTTTAATTTCATAAATTACAGAACTAGACACTCCTAAACCATAATCAATCATATAATTAACTAAATCACCACCATCAATCAAAATAACTTTCGCTTCGATATTTTTAACATAATCAAAAGCAGTTTTTGTATATTTTCCAGTAGTAATAAAAACGCCTTTTTTGGCTCTTTTACCGTGTAATGCACCGACAAACTTTTGAATTTCAGGTCTGCCAATAGTTCCTTCCCATTTCTTAGCTTGTAAATAAATTACATCCAAACCCAGTTTATCTTCTTTGATAATGCCGTCTATACCTTCATCTCCAATTTTACCGATAGATTTTCCAGCATCACTTCGTGACCCACCATAGCCCATTTTTACCATCAAATCAACTACTAAATTTTCAAAAAATTCATAGGAATTGTTTTTTATAATATTCAGAAGATCATTAGCCAATTGATTCCTTATCTCTTCATACGCATTCTCTAGTAATTCCTCTGGAGTTTCCTTGTCTATAGAATTATCACTCTGATGATCATCCATATTTTGATCATCTGCTTTATTTTTTTTATTTTTAGAAAAATCTATAAATTCAGGATATTTTTCAAGATCTTTTTTTGTTATTTCCTGATGGTTTAAGGCTAATAAATCTTTCCCTCTTTGAGTAATTTTAAAAACACCTCTTCTTGGGGATGAAAAAACTTGTGCTTTAACAAAATAACTTTTTGCCCACCAAATTCTATTATCTACTTTTGTCATAGAACCCCCTCTGACTTTTTCTTGTAAATCTTCAGGGGTTAATCCCATTTTTTTAATCAATATTTCTTTTGCTTCTTTGGTTGAATGCTCATTATCGTCTGATGCAATTTCTAAAAGAGGTTTAAAAAATTTTTGAAAATTAGGCGTGGTCATTGTTGAATAAAAACGTTGAGAAAACAAGTGATGAGGATAGTTCAAATCATTTGTGATTGACAAATAGCTTTTCAAGATTATAGAACAATGGGTCGGTCTTTAGAAAATCTTATGATTGAATATCATTACTCATTATGAAATAACCCCCTTGACAAATCAGATAATTATTAAATAACATAGGCGAAAAATCCCTTTAATAATAGTTAGATTTTTGTACCATGAATGCAAATCAAATTTTCAAAACATTAATTGTTTCAACACCTCTGGTAATAGCTTCTTTAATGATGAATTTTGGGGAGTCTAATAATGTTCAGGCTCAGGAAATTAAAGTTAGAAATAGTACCAATTTAGTCGCTTTTGGAGAAAATGAGCAGGTGGAATATCCTAATTTAGAAAAAAATGAATTTGGGGATTATATCCTGAATTTTACCGATGAGGAAAGCGATGAGGCGGTGAGATTATTTGGTTGTGATTGTATTTCTTCTATCAATGCGGTTAGGAAAATGAGGGGTATGACGACTACTGCGGAGGGTGAGCCTTTAACTCCTGATACTAGAATTGCGGCTTGTCCCCATAGACAATTTTTTGGTGTTTAATTGAATAGAAAATCAACAAGAAATAGAGGCTAAATTTCCTCTGGGAAAGAAAAATGGTTAAATGAATGGGTATCAAATTTCAAAATTGTGGTACCCTAGAATGTGTGATCAGAAGAGTAAAATCATCATTTAACTTCACCAAGAAATAAACGACTGCCAGAGAGAATATGTCTAACCCAATACCTTTTCGAGAGTTTACGGCTTTAAAACAAGCGGGATTTTTTGAGAATTTAAAACAACCCCGTTTTAGCGGTCAACTTTTGTTAACTGGCACCCGTAATAAATGGGTTTTTTACTTATATTTAGGTCGTTTGGTATATGCTACGGGAGGGCATCATCCTGTCAGAAGATGGCGACGCAATTTGGTTGCTAATTTGCCTCATATTCCCTCCCACATGGCGGCTATTCAAAATGACGTTAATCAACTACACTTGGATGAGAAAAATAATTGTTGGGAGTATGAGCTTCTTTGTTTTTGGGTTGATCAACAAAGGATTACTTTAGAACAAGCGGCGAAGATGATTCGTCAGAATATTGTTGAGGTTTTATTTGATGTTACTCAGGCGATGCAGGTTACTTGTGAGTTAAAACCCGATCGCACTTTACCCTTTTCTTCCCGTTTAGTGTTGATAGATGCAGAGCAGGTGATTGCAGAGGCACAGAAGGCTTGGCAGGCTTGGCAGTCAGCGAAAATTGCGGATCGCTCTCCAGATATGGCTCCCGTGATTACCCAACCCCAAGAGTTGGAGCAACAAACCAATCCCCAAGTATATCAAACCCTCACCCAATTATTAGACGGACAACAAACCCTACGGGATTTGTCGGTGAGGATGAAGCGGGATGTTTTGACAGTTACTCGTTCTCTGTTACCTTATGTGCAAAGGGGTTTGGTGAAGTTGGTGGAAATTCCTGATATTCCCATGCCTTCTTTGCCCATTAGTCATGATGTGGATGATGATTTATCGGCTAATAGTAATATTACCATCGCCTGTGTGGATGATAGTCCTTTGATTTGTCAAACCATGGAAAAGATAATTACGGGGGCTGGTTATTCTTTTATTGGTATCAATGATGCTCTAAGGGCGATCGCCATTTTACTAGCCAAAAAACCAGACCTAATATTTTTAGATTTGATCATGCCTAATGCTAACGGTTATGAAATCTGTAGTCAACTGCGAAAATTAACCTTCTTTAAACATACCCCCATTGTTATTTTGACAGGGAATGATGGCTTAGTAGATAGGGTAAGGGCAAAAATGGTTGGTTCATCAGATTTTATTGGTAAACCCGTAGATAGGGCTGTGGTTTTAGAAACCATCAAAAAACATCTCAAAATAGGAGTGTCTTAGATAAGTATCACAAGCAAATTATGGAAAAGTAAAAGATTGCTATATCATTATTATGGTTTGCAAATAAATATTATGATTAATATATAGAGGTTAGTAAAAAATATGGCAAATGTATTAATAGTTGATGACTCTTCCACAGAAAGAAAGATATTAGTAAGTTATTTACAAGAAATTGGTGCTTCTATCACTACCGCCGAGAGTGGAGAAGAAGCCCTCACCAAAATTAATCAAATTAGCCCTGACCTAATCATACTAGATGTAGTATTGCCCGGAAAAAGTGGTTTTGAAATTTGTAGGGAAATAAAATCCAACGACAACACCAGTAAAATTCCCATTGTTATTTGTTCTACTAAGGGCAGTGAAATGGATAAATTTTGGGGTATGAAACAGGGGGCAGATGCTTATTTACCCAAGCCTGTGGATAAAAACGAACTGTTTGCCACTGTCAAAAAATTAACCACATAAAATAAATACCACTGGGGATATTTAGTCTAGGGTGAATTTGCTCAATTGTCCCCAGTATAGGATTACGGAATCAACCATGGAAAATAAATTAAACTATCCCTTATCTATCGATAAAGACACTAAATCCGAATCTTCTGCATCTCAATTTTTGCGATTTGTCTTACTCCCCGATACTAATTTGATGATAGGACTATCACAGATTGCGGCGGTATTAAAAATTCCCTTTGGCAAAATTGTTCCTGTGCCAGAAATGCCTAGCTGGGTAATGGGGGTGTATAACTGGCGGGGAGAGATAGTTTGGATGATTGATTTAGGGCAACTGTTGGGCTTTACTCCTTGGTATGAGCAATCGGTGACGGCTTCTAATCATAAGGCGGTGGTAATTCACCCTAGCAATCAAAACCTTAAAAATTTGACCACAGGAGAATTAGTGGGTTTGGTGGTGAGTGATGTTCAAGATATTGAAATGTGTCACACTGATAATTTACATTCCCCCCCTGCTTCTGCTATTACCCCAGAATTAGCACCCTTTCTGCGAGGATATTGGATTAAGGATAATGGAGAAATTATCGTCACTGTGGATGGGGATTCCATTTTTGCCGCCATGCCCAAGAAATAGTCAGGTTAGAATAATAGTAATGAGTATTAATTATTGATAAAAGTCCCCCAGAATTGGGGGATTTAGGGGGCAAAAAAGTGATCCTTTTCACAGCTAATTACTCGAACTTGATATAAGAGGGAGAGGGGGAGAAAAAATTTCCATTGTAAAGATTTATATTACAGAATGAAAATTGGAATTATTGGTTTAGGTTTGATAGGCGGCTCTCTGGGGCTAGATTTGACGGCTCAGGGTTATCATGTGGTGGGGGTTTCTCGCCGTGCAGAAACCGGCACCAAGGCTCTAAAAATGGGGGTAGCAAAAGAATCTGGGGTCGACTTATCTTTACTAAAAAATTGCGATGTGGTGGTGATTGCCACTCCCATAGAGTATATTATTCCCACTCTCAGAAAGTTAGTTAATCATTTATCTCTCCATACGGTGGTTACTGATGTGGGTTCGGTGAAAGAGTCTATTGTGGAAGAGGCTCAAAAAATTTGTCCTCATTTTGTCGGTAGTCATCCCATGGCTGGTACGGCAAATAGTGGCATTGATGCGGTGGAAAAGGATTTATTTCAAAATGCCCCCTGTGTAATTACTCCTGATCATAATACCAGTTTAAGGGCGATCGCCCTTATCGAGAAAATGTGGTTATCAGTGGGATGCCAAATATTAAAAACTTCCCCCCAAATTCATGATCAAGCAGTAGCATGGATTTCTCATTTACCAGTGTTTGTAAGTGCTAATTTGATTTTTACTTGCCTAGAAGAACAAGACAAAAACATAAGAGAATTTGCTCAAAAAATAGCTAGTTCTGGTTTTAAAGATACCAGTAGAGTAGGAGGAGGAAACCCCGAACTAGGATTGATGATGGCGAAAAATAATCAAAAAAATATTATTAATACCCTAAAAGAATATCAAAAAAATTTAGAAAATATTATTAATAATATAGAGTCTAATAATTGGCAAGAAATAGAACAATTATTAAATACAACTCAAATCAAAAGAAACGATTTTCTCCGCTAATACTAGATTAATAATGCAACCCCTTTCTCCTCTCCCCTTGAAAGGGCAAGGGTGATTGAAAGTAGGAAAACAAAAACGCTCAAACTATTGCCCATTGCCCATTGCCCATTGCCTATCTTTACCACAATCCTTAAGTATAGTAAATCACAATCAAGTTTCAAATAATGGGAGATAATATAATGGCGACTAGATAGGTTATTAACCTATGGATCAAAGTTTAACTCCAACCAAAAATGAAACCTTTTATAATTGTTTGTGCTTTAGGTAGAACTGGTTATAAGATTTATACCTTGTTAAAGCAACAGGGGGCGAATGTTGTGGGCATTAGCGATCGCCCTTTGACCACCCAACCCAATGATAAAATAATTATTGGCAATATGAGGTCGCCCCAAGTGTTGATGGAGGCGGGGATTACCGAAGCCCATACCATTGTCTTAGCCAGTAACGATGATGCTTTAAACGTTGCCATCCTCACCCAAGCACGAACCCTAAACCCCAAAATTAGAATCATTAATCGTCTCTACAATCGAACCCTTGGGGCAAGGTTGGATCGTATATTACCAGATCACTTTACCATGAGCGTTTCGGCTTTGGCTGCCCCCATTTTTGCCTTTGCGGCTACGGGAAACAAAGCCATCGGACATTTAAAACTCTTGGATAAAACTTGGGCACTGCAAGACGAGGTAATTGATGAAAATCATCCTTGGTTAGGAATACCATTATCTCAACTATGGGATAACTTAGATCAGATGTTAATTTATTATTTACCCAAACAGGGAGAAATCGACCTTGTTTCGGCGGTAATGGAAGAAAAAAACCTAGAAATGGGGGATCATCTCATTGTTGCTACCCAAACGAAAATTAATAATAAATCAAGAAGTGTTTTCATCAAATGGTTAAAAGTTGTTCTTAATATTGGTAAATATAAACAATATGCCCGTCCTGTAATTGTTGTCACCCTCATTTTATTGGCGTTAATTTTCCTTGCTACTTTTACCTATGTTTTTGTCAATTGGCATATTTCCCTCGTGGATGCCCTTTATTTTAGTGTGGGCATGATTACAGGGGCAGGAGGTAAGGAGGAAGTGGCAGAAACAGCCCCTGATATTATCAAAATATTTACTGCCATCATGATGATTGTGGGGGCAGGTATTATTGGTATTTGTTATGCCCTGATTAATGATTTTGTCCTTGGTAGTCGTCTAAAACAGTCTTGGGATGTGGCTCAAATACCTAGTAAAAATCATTATATTGTTTGTGGTTTGGGTAATGTGGGTATTGAGATTGTCCGAGAATTGCATCGTCAAGGGCAGGATGTCGTAGTTATTGAGCCTGATCATAATAACCGTTTTTTGCACTCTGTGCGCTCCTTGGGAGTGCCGATTATCGTCGAGGATGGCACTTTGTCTGATACTCTTAATACTGCTAATGTGCGAAAGGCGATCGCCCTTTTGGTAGTTACCAGTGATGATATGTTAAATGTGGAAATCGCCCTAACTGTCAAAGCCCTTGCCCCCAATCTACCCGTTACTTTAAGGGTACAAGAGAGCCAATTTGCTGAGTGTGTGCAGGATGTATTTCAGTTTGAAACGGTATTATCTCCTGCAGAGTTGGCAACCCATTCCTTTGCGGCGGCGGCTTTGGGGGGAAGAATATTGGGTAATGGCATGACTCAGGATTTACTCTGGGTAGCCCTAGCGACGATGATTACCCCAAACCATCCTTTTTGTAATCAGGAAATAAAAAGTATGGCGACTCAGGCGGATTTTGTTCCCCTTTATGTGATTAGGGGCAATAAAAAAATCCATGGATGGGATTTATTAGCAATACATTTAAAAGATAATGATATTTTATATCTAACTATTCCTGCCAATCGTCTTGATGAGTTGTGGCGTACTGATTCTGTGGCACCTATTTTATTTCATTAATTTGAGTTGGAGATCACATTATACTAAATCTTGCTTCAATAATATACTAATTAGGGCGGGGAACAGGGAACAGGGAACGGGGAATAGTTTTTTACTAATGATTACAAACATTAAGTTTTAAGGATTATGAGAAGCCCAATTTTAAGTTAATAAATAGATATACAATCTCTCAAGGATTTGGTATCAGTACCGCTCAAAAACCTAATTTCTCGCCCCAAAATCGATGTTTAGGATTATTGTTATACCATCGAATCAAGGCCTTGCTAAGTAATGTCGAATCATGGCGAATGCAAAAATTATCGGGGTTTTCACTCATCACATTACCCATTACTATCCTTCTACCCATTTTTTTTACCTCTTCCCTGTCCAAAAAAACAGGATGGGAATATTCATTGGCATATATTCTCAAGGCTTGGGGTGAAGGCGATCGCCCTTGTACTAATACTGCATCAAATAATTTTACTCCACAAACTGCATCAATGGCACGAATATGATCCGCCACGGTATAACCATCAGTTTCTCCCGGTTGGGTCATAATATTACATACATATATTTTAGGAGCAGAACTACGGGCGATGGCATCCCGAATTTCAGGCACCAACAAATTAGGGATTACACTGGTATATAAACTACCTGGCCCTAAAATAATATACTCCGCCTGTTGAATAGCTTTTAACACCGAAGGCACCGCCTTGGGAGACTCAGGCAGACAACCAAAATCAACAATCTTTTGGCGTTTTTCAGGAATTTGAGACTCCCCATGAACCACCGAACCATCATCATATTTCGCCCACAAAGTAACACTATCAAGGGTTGCAGGTAAAACTCGCCCCGTAATTGCCAGTACCTTGGCACTCGCATAAATACCCTTTTCCAAATCATGGGTAATATCTGTCATCGCCGTTAAAAACAGATTACCAAAACTATGGTTTTTTAACCCTTCCCCCTCCCGAAAACGATACTGAAACAATTCTGTTAACAAAGTTTCCTCATTTGCCAAAGCCGCAATACAATTACGAATATCCCCTGGGGGCAACACCCCCAACTCACGGCGCAAAATACCCGATGAGCCACCATCATCCGCCACCGTCACCACGGCGGTAATATTGGCACTATACTTTTTGATACCCCGTAACAGAGTTGATAATCCCGTACCTCCCCCCAAAGCAACTATTTTTGTTCCCTTGGTGAGTTGACGACGATTCCACAAGGCATCAATTAACTTTTGTTCATTTTCAGGTTGTAATACATCGGTAATAGAGCCAAAAGTGCGAGTTTGTCCCCAATACAAAAGAAAGACACCGATAAAAAATGCCAAAGGACCAGAAATATAACTAGGAATTACATCGGTGATGCGATTAAGTAAATCAATCAAAAAATCGATGAGGCGATTAATGGGGGTTAGCTTTACCCATATTGCCAACCCCAAAAGAGTGAGTAAAACACCGAATAAACTGGTAATCAACCAACGTTTTACAAATATGCCAGGGGATAGCCATTTGTACCAATAATTTACCTTATTGCGATCGTTGTTTTTACCCATATAAATTTATCGATTGAAGTATTAGAGGGCTTTTTATGCCTCGAAGAAAAGTTAATCACCTTCAGATAAAGACTCTTCAGGATAACAAATATTCTCTTTTCCAAAGTTCATAGTAGCCGATAAGTGAGAATCTCCCAAATATATACCTAATGATAAGGCAGTACGTACCATAAAACCCTCTGGATCTACTGGGGAAGGACAGGTTTTTTCCTGATGACACCATTTGATAAGGGGCATTATCTGCTCAAGGGATTTACTTTCTACGTTGCCATTTTGCCAAATAATCAGGCGATTGTATCTTTCTTCTTCTATCAGATGTAAGGCTTTGATGCCGAAAAGGGTGGCTAGGATGCGATCAAATGAACTAGGTACTCCACACCGTTGTAAATGCCCTAAAATAGTGGCTCTAGTATCGACCAAGTCCAAACCACAATAACGCTCGTCTCCCGTGGCACAGAGGCGATGACTGGCTTCTTTTAATAAATGGGCAAGGGTTTCGGCAATATAAGGATCTTTTTCTCCTTTTAATCCTTTCACTCCTTCTGAAATGACTACGAGGGCGAACTTGCGGCGATCGCACCTTAATTTTGCAATATACTGGGTCATACCATCAATGATATTATCCGTTAACTGGGGCGTCAGTTCGGGAATTAAAATACAATCTGCCCCCCCTGCAATGCCAGAATGGAGTGCCAAATGCCCCGCATCCCTACCCATTACCTGTACCACCATAATGCGCTCATGACTAGCGGCAGTAAAGGTTAAATCATACAAAGCCTGAGTAACAGTATTTCTGGCCGTATCAAAACCCACCGAGCGCTCTGTAAACGCCACATCATTATCAATGGTTTTAGGAATAACCACCAAATTCCAATTACCCTTTTTCGCCAAATCATAGATAATATCTAAGCTACCATCTCCCCCAATGGCAATGAGGGCATCTAAACCCAAACGGCGATAACCCTCCAAAATATATTCGGTTACATTTTCATTGGTGACATTACCCCTACTAATAGAGCCTAAAACACTACCGCTCATAAATTGTAAAATATCTAACCCTTGCAATACCCCCGGTATATCATAACCGTGATCCTTTAAGCGTAAATCATCAATGTCTAAATTACCTTCGACCACATCCACAAAACCATCGGTACCTCTGGGAATGCCAAATACTTCCCAACCTTTGCGAGTTGAATATTTCACCACTGCGCGAATAATGGCATTTAACCCAGGGCAATCTCCGCCACTGGTCAAAATTCCAATTCTTTTTTTCTGATTCATATTTTAGTTACTATGATTATTGATATGCCGACAGATTTATAAATTAAGATTATTGTCATTTTAAGTTGGGTTACATAAAACCCAACAAAATTAACAACGAAGTTAGAAAAGATTGAACAAAAAAGAATTGATTGAATGAAGTTTAACTGTCCATTGTCAATAGTGAATTGTTAATTATTCAAAATGCTTGTATCCATTCCTTGACTTCATAATCTGTCCAAATACCATTTTGCCAATAGGGATCAGATTCAATTAAATTTTTAACAATAGCTTCATTATCCGCCTCATAAATACCAAAAACTTTACTATTATCTTTGGTAGGCCCTAAAGTAATTAAAATTCCTTCCTCTTTTTGTTTTGCCAAACCATCGAGGTGGGCTTGACGGTAGGGAGTTCTTTTTTCGATCGCATTTTCACAATAACTACCGAATAAAATATATTTTGCCATGGTTGTTCTATTAAAGATTGATAATCAAACCATTCATTGTAACAATCAACTCCGACACCGTAAACTAATCTGAGTTCGGGATAAAATTTATAGTCTTGTAAAGGTGCCAGGTATCGGGTGTCAGGTATCAGGTTAAGAAATTTACAAAAACTGTAATGTTATACTAAATCCTGTTTGAATAATATACTAATTAGGGCGGGGAACAGGGAACGGGGAACAGGCAAAAGATAACAATTGTTTATTGTCAATTGTTACACAGTGAATAATAGTAAACTTTACTAATCGGATTTGGTATTAATTAATTTTCTGATACTTAGTTCCATCAAGGAACTAACAAAGGCTGGTCGTATTTTAAACCTGTAACCTGCAACCTGCAACCTGTAACCTGTACGGACGTAGCATGCTACGTCCCCTACCATACTGACAACTGTTATCCCGAACTGAGGTTAAACTACTGTTGTTGATGCCAATATCTTTCTATTAATATCACTGCCACAATATCATCAATAGGCTCGGGAGGCACTCTCAAACCAAGGGGGATTAGTCTTCCTAACCCTTGGGGCGGATTGAATAACCAATATCTTTCCCTTGCTTCTACGGAACTATTTTTTTCATCTACTAAAACGATTGATAAGTTTATATTATCTTTTAACTCTGCTTTCCACTGCTTAGAGGTGGTTTGATTCCCCATCACCAATAGCTTAGGGCTATATTTTGCGATTAAATCTTGGATAAGGGCGATCGCTCTTGAAGAATTGACCACAGATCTAAATAAGATTTCCTTATGTTGATTCATGACAGCTAAACCGCACTTATCCCGACCTGGGTCAAAACCAATAATCATCATGAGAATAAAGTAAAAAATGGGCGGAAAATCAAAACAATAAAAAGGATTAGACAATGATTGGTTTTACCATTGCCCATTCCCTGTATTTAAGAAACCTTTTGTAAATCAGGACGCTCTTCGGGTAAAATCGCACCTTCCACGGGGCAAACTTGAATACAGATTCCACAATCGATACAGGTATCAAAATCAATCCAGTACCAATCTGTGCCTTTGACATTTTTACTTTCTCCTTCGTGGATACAAGCAACAGGACAAGCTGAAACACAATCAGCTATTCCTTCGCAAACGTCTGTCACAATGGTATGGGGCATTTTTGTTTCCTCAATTTTGCTTATTATTTCTTAACAATTATATCATTTAAGGGAATGGGGAATGGTGCGATTCGTTGGGTGCTAATCAATTTTTTTTTGAGAACCACCCGTTCAGAACCTAGAAATCTGAATAACTAATGTCTCTTGAAGGTTAAATTCCTTCCATTGTACTGCCAATTGACTCTCTCTTCTAACTGCTTTGAAGTAACATCATCACGGTGGGAAGCTAGAAGAAAAGGGGATAGCTTGAAGCCGAATCTGGTAACTCCCCAAGGGTAGATGCTCATGGTTAAGAAATAAACTAAGAGGATTTGGTTCATCAGTTCCAAGTGGTTAAATCGGCTGATAAACCACAGACAAAATGTCAACGAGGACAGGTTTTTCAAATATGTTCCTTTGAAAACGCAGTCTCTAATTAATGGCTCCGGACTTCTTACCTCAACCTAAAAGCATCGTGAAAAGTGACATCGGAACGAAGTAACTCTAATTCTTCTCTTTTTTGTTTGTTTATTTTACTCAAAAAAGTAGTCAGATGTGAAGCGTAAGGGAATTAGGGAAGGATGTGATAAGAAGCCAATGCCTTAATGTAATGTTAAGGATATGCTGACGTATCACCCTCAGTCTAAGTAGAAGTTAAGTAACTTTTTCATAAGCCTTAGAACGTCAATTAATTAAATTGAGCGTAGGGATGTAGGGGTGAAAGTAACATCGAAAAGACGAGGAGAAGCCGTGTGAGGTGAAAGTCTCAAGCACGGTTTTGAAGGAGAGGTTTGAGAGGTGACTCTCAGATCGACTCTCTCACGGCAATGGGCAATAGTAAGGTGAATATTTCCCGCCATTTCTGGGTGTTATTTCGCAATATTTCTTACTTCAAAAAAATCGAGCGTAATTTTCTCAAAATAAAAGCGACCAAACCCTTAGATATTTTTTCAAACTTATAATAAAACAAAATATCCACCACATCCTCTAACTTCATCCCCTCAAGATAAGAAAATGCCTTATTCACGAGGTCATCAGTATCCTGACTATATTTTCTTTTAGCTAATCTTTCACAAAGATTCCATTTTTGCAGGAAAATAGAGTGCATTTGTCGTTGATAACCATCAAAACTATCCCTTTCCCCCTCCAAAAATTGGTAAATAAATCTATGGGCAATATCGGCACTTTCCATGGCATGACGAATACCCTCACCCCCTAACCAATTTACCGTAGAAACAGCATCACCGATCGCAATTATCCTCCCATCATTATAGGTATCCTGAAGACCAGAACTATATCTTAAAGTTTCCCCATGTATATCCAGAATTTTGTAATTTTTTGCCTGTAAATACTTCTCAATTAAAAGCTCAATATAATGACCAAGGGGTTTAACTTCCTTGATTAACTCATGATGCTGATTATAAATCCCCGCCCCCACCTTAAGAATATTTTGCTCCATGGGAAACACCCATGAGTAACCCTTGGGCATCCATTTATGCCCCAACAAAAAAGTTAATGCCCCTGCATGGGCATTGTATACCTTCTCATCAACCTCGATTAAATACTCTACTCCCGTGGCAGTCGCTAATGAAGGTTTCTTTTTTTCTTTACCACACATAACCCCTCGCATCGCCCCAGTGGCATCTACCAATACCTTGGATGTGACTTCAATTTTGGTGTTAGTAAGATTATTTTTAATGGTTACTAAAACATCATTATCTCTTTCAATATGATCGATATGACGACACCCTAACCATACTTCTCCCCCGTGACAACTCACCTCATCCGCCAAAAACTGACGCATTTTTTGAAAATCTAAAACACAACCTTGATTTTCCTTCGAGTGCCATATTCTTTTACGATGGGTTGTCACTACCACAAACCTATTCCACCAACTACCCACAAGGTTTTCAGGTAAATTAAACTTACTCAGAATTTCCTTGGGTACTCCCGCACTAGAAAAATTATTACGACCAAAATCCTTGTATCGTTCTAACAATAAAACCTTATACCCTTTTTTAGCTAGTAATCTAGCACAATGTCCTCCCCCCGGCCCAGCACCAACTACCACCACATCAAATTTATCCATAGTTAATGAATTCACCAAAAAAGCAGTTAAAAGTAGTTAGAGGTAAGGGGCTATTTATCGATAACCCCTTGTAAATTAATTTTCTTCAGGTACTAGCTCACTATTAAACTGATTAAAATTCCTCCGTTTTAATTGTACCGATTCTGAGCGCGGTAAAAGATCGAATAAATCCCTTAAAATATCGTCCACTGCCTCAAACTCGACAATGCCTTCACCGTTGTAAATTTCTTTTCTATTTTCATCTAAAATTACTGTCTGAGGAATCACCCCATCATAGTAATATCCCACCTCATCACGGCTATAGCGATTTTTCATAGGAATGGTATCCACATTTACGGGAATAATACTCGCTGCCCGTCCATAAAATTCTTGAAAACGGGAGACAATAAAGGCGAACTCCTTAGAATCACTATTATCATCTAAATAATAAACTAAGATTACTGGTAATTTGCGCTCAAAAGACTGTTTTAACGTCAGACGAGGAGGAACTAATGAACCATTCCCTGCATATACCACAAAAATATTACCATCGTAGCGATCATTATCTATGTCTGCCATACTAGCAAGGGGATGACTCATCCACAGACAAAGACAAGATAGAAAAATTAAAATAGTCTTTTTTAACATTAGAGTAATCAAAAAATTAATTAATATTTTTTTATCAAGTAAAGGATTATTCTATCATTGCCTATTACCCATTCTCTACTGAGTTGGAGGAATAATCATATGTAAAAGGCGATTATCACATTGCTTTGTGCTTTAATATCTAATTCTGGGGTCAATATAAGCGTTGATAATATCGATGGCAATACTGGCAATTACTACAATGATGCCGAAAAATACCATAATTCCTTGGACGGTGGGATAGTCTCTTTGGGAAATGGCTTCGTACAATCGATTACCAAGCCCTGGCCAGGAGAAGGTTACTTCTGTTAATACGGCACCCCCCAAGAGGGCGGCGAAGGTTAAACCCATGACGGTAATCACGGGTATGAGGGCGTTTTTGAAAGCATGGGCGAAGAGAATTTGTCTTTCGGGAATCCCCCTAGCCCTAGCGGCTTCTACATAGTCTGATTGGAGGGTTTTTTTGAGGTTTACCCTAACTATTCTTTCAAAGATACCGCTGATGAGAATGCCGAGGGTAATGGAGGGAAGGGCGATGTAGTGGAGGGAGGTAATAAGTTGGGGTAGGTTGAAGGAGAGAAGGCTATCGAGGACATATAAACCTGTTATTTTGGTAGGAGTTGCCATACCCACGGGAAAACGAGTGCCGAGGGGAAACCAGCCTAGTTGTACTGAGAAAATAATTTGCATTACCATGCCCATCCAAAAGAGGGGTAGGGCGTAGGTGATGATACCAAATAGTCTTCCGCCTACATCCCATATAGTATTCGGTTTTGATGCGGATAGTAGTCCTATACTAACTCCGAGGGCGATCGCCACTACCATAGCAAACAAGGATAATTCAACCGTAGCAGGAAAGTATTGACTAATGACATCTCCCACGCTCAAGCCCCGACTGGTGATGGACGAACCTAAATCCAACCGCAATAATTGCCCTAAATAGCTGAAATACTGCACCGAAAGGGGCAAATTTAAACCCATTTGTTCCCTAAGAGCTTGTTTTGCGGATTCTGGGGCCCTACCACCCAAAATCGCATCTACTGGATCTCCGGGGGTTGCCCGAAGCAGTAAAAAAACAATGGTCACAATAGTCCACAACATTAGAGGGGCTAATAGGATACGAGCAATGATATAGTATTGAAGAGATTTAGAGCGAGACATGGATTAAAAGTTGAGGATCAAAAACCTGATTATAAATAGGGCAAATAATATTATTAAATCACAAAAAAATGATATTTTAATTCATTAAAATTATTGCTCTAAATTAAGATTTTTAATGCTAGTTTTTAACTCTTTCCATAAGACTCTGATTTGTTCATAGGCTTGATTAGCGGACAATTTGCCATTAGTTTCTAAGTTGCAGATATAACTCACTTTTTGAGCAAACTCCTGCAAATTAGCATTAAACATTAAATTTTCGGGGCTAAACTCTCCACGATAGGAGCTACGAGGATAGAGCATTTTATCTTTATCAGGTTTATTATTATCCACTATCTTAAAGTTATAATTTAAATTATATAGTTATCAACAGTTTAGCTTAAAAAGACTTTATTTGAATCAACAATAATAGATAATATAGATCCGATTTTTTTGTTAAGGTTTTATGATAATTAAAAAGGTTTAACTACTAGAAAAAACCTCAGTTATCATCAATGCTACTGATGGGAATTCCATACTCAAAAATATTATCCCAAGGAAATAATCTATGGGAATAACTATTTTGTTTTGGAGGCAAATCATACTCATAAACATCCTTATAAATACCATTTATAGGTGACTGACTACGAAATTGCCCTTCCCCAGAGTAGATTAGGTCTTCTGTGATATTAACTGGTTCAATTTCAGATATTTCCACACCATCACCAGAAATATCATCTATGGTTGATTCTCCTTCGGAGAAACGATAAGTTACGGAGTCAGAATTATTATTTAATGGTCTTGATTTTTGTCGTTCATTTTCAATCATTTTTAATAAATCAACGGGTATATCTTCCCCTACTATTTCTTGCTCTACAAAAATGATTTCTTCTTGATTATGAGTGCTATTTTTTTGAAGGTATTGATTTCCATTACAAGCTGTCATTGATAATACAATTGTAGTTAAGAAAACAGCAGTTTTAATCATGGTTTTCACAAGATTCCATCAAGCAAATTCTAACAAAAAAAGTTGACAACAAACCATTAAAATCTGAGAATGTAAATGATTAGTTACTTTTTCTTTTTTATGACCCATTCTCCCGCTGATTTTCATCATGTTTCTGTTTTTGCTCAAGAGTTGGTGGAGGCGGTGAAACCAAAGGCTCAGGGGAATTATCTCGATGCTACTCTAGGGGGAGGGGGACACACGGAAATTTTGTTAGGGTATGATGATAGTATTACGATGACGGTGATTGATCGGGATGAAAATGCGATCGCCTCTGTACGTAATCGATTACCTTCATCTTATTTAGAAAGAATCAGTTTTTGGCATGGCAATTTTGCCGATTTTGTAGGCAAAGAAAATCAATTTGATGGCATTATTGCTGATTTGGGGGTTAGTTCTCCTCAATTTGATCATGCCGAGCGAGGTTTTAGCTTCCGCAATGAAGGGGAGTTGGATATGCGTATGGATCAAAATCAATCTCTCACCGCTGCCGAAATTGTTAATCATTGGCAGGAAAAAGAAATCGCTGATCTCATTTATCAATATGGAGAAGAAAGACTATCTCGCCGTATTGCCCGAAAAATTGTTGAAAAACGCCCTTTTACCAGTACCACTCAGTTAGCCAGTGCGATCGCCCTTTGCTATCCTCCCAAAGCCCGTTATGGTAAAATACACCCTGCCACAAGGACCTTTCAAGCCCTGCGCATCGCCGTAAACCAAGAATTAGACTCCCTAACTACCTTTTTGAACAATGCCCCCCATTGGCTAAAACCCGAGGGCAGAATTGCTATTATTAGCTTTCATAGTCTTGAGGATAGAATCGTTAAATATCAATTCCGGGATAGCGATACCCTCAAAGTGATCACCAAAAAACCCCTCACCCCCAGTAAACAAGAGCAAGAGGTTAATGTGCGATCGCGCTCCGCCAAACTCAGAATCGCAGAGAGAGAAATTGATTAGTTTGGGAACAGGGAACAGGGAACAGGCAAAAGGCAAAAGGCAAAAGGCAAGAGAGGATAATTATCCATTATCAATTATTATCTAGTCTTTTTTTGTTTCAATCAATTCCACCTTATACCCCGTAGGATCTTCCACAAATGCAATAACCGTCGTACCATGTTTCATGGGGCCAGGTTCCCTAATTACCTTACCCCCAAGGGATTTAATTTTGTCACAAGTGCTATAAATATCATCCACCCCAAGGGCAATATGTCCATATCCATCGCCAATATCATAACTGTCCTTACCCCAATTGTAGGTCAACTCAATCACAGAATGATCAGCCTCATCCCCATAACCCACAAAAGCAAGGGTAAACTCCCCTCCCGGATAATCTTTTTGTCTTAACAACTTCATACCCAACACATCACAATAAAACTTGATGGATTCCTCCAAATTACCTACCCTGAGCATGGTGTGTAAAAGACGCATAAATATAACTCCTTATAAACTTATCTAAGATCATTCTGCCTTGACACTCCCCGCCCTAAAGTGCGAGGATTCTTAAGAAATTAATTCAAACTTACGTTTAAATTAGTTATTCTTAAAGGACTTGTCAAAAGTCCACTACACACTTGGGCAAAGCCCTCATGCTTACTTTTTCTACCTATGTTAAAGGCTCCATTACAATCAGCGTTTACCCTTGTACCATCTTTTGACTGGTATAAGCCACGCTTTACTCGTTTACCACTAAAAATATGCTTAACGATATTGTCAGGAGAATAAACAGGGATATTGTCATTATCCAAGGCACTTGCCTTGCTAGTATAGGATTCTTCCTGCTCTAAGTATTGGATACCATAGTTTTCGCATAAAGCCTTAAGTTTTTCTCTAAGGGAATAGTGAGGGATTTGTATAAAATTCTGGTTATTCCTTTTGCCCATGTGTGCATTCTGTTTCCAGCCTTTGGTTACTCCCACAATTAGAGTACCTATATCTAGGCGAAGACAAGTTTCCACAATGTATCTTGCTGTTTTGCTTAGATAGTCTCTAACCTGATTATTCCTCTTGAGTAACAATCTCCCTTGCCTTTTAGTGATAGCCTTTAGACCCTGCTTATCCTTGATAGATTGCAGTTTCGCATTTACCTTGTTATACCAATGGTTGTAACTTTTTAATCTGCGACCATCGATAATAAACGATGCCCCATTGGTACTAACACAAGTAGCAAGATTATTTAGACCTAAATCTACCGCTAACGCATTATCTGACTTAAACTCAACTATCTGTGGTTCTTCCTTCGTGATAAACTCAACCTCAAAGAACTGACAATTATATTTTGGATATATTCTAACTTCCTTTAATTTTTCAGGATTTAAGCGTTGAGGGAAAGGTATTTTAACCTCCCCATACTCTTTCTTAAATTCCCTAGACATAGGAACTTTAAAGTATCCATCTTTGACGATAATTCTCGGCATTATCAAAGGGAAATAACCATCTTTCTTTAAGTATCGAGGCAAAGCAATCTGATTGAATTGATAATTTCCAGATTTTGCCTTTTTTATTAAGTTGAAGAAAGAACGAAAACTTCTATCTACAACTTTCAAGGTTTGTTGGGCTATATCGGTATTTAATAATTTGTAGTTTTCATTTGTTTTGCATTGGTGATAATTAGATTCATAACGCAGAAAACCATTCTCTAAAAAGAAAAACTGCCTAATCTGATACAAGCCCACGTTATATAGATTTTTTGTTAATCTACACAACGTTTGCAGGGCTACAAATTCAGATTTAGACAGTCCTCTAATTTGGTTTTTCTGTGTTTGATACATACTTTTATCTCGTACGCTATATCTTTACTATATAGCGAAAAGAAGAAAATGTCAAGTCTAATATACAATAAAAATATAAAGCCGTCCTATAAGGACGGGGTTTCAGACCCAGAAATTTTGATAATCCCACAGGACGATTAAAATTAACTAAAAAATCTACATCACTATTTGCTGTTTCCTCACCCCTTGCCACTGAGCCAAATAAAAATAATTCTTTTACTGCAAATTCATTGAGACGATCTTGGTTCGTTTTGATAATGTCTAAAACCTGCTGTTTGTTCATGAAAAATCCTCAAAAGCAAAATCTACTTGATTCAATTCTATTTTAATCTTCCTGTAATTTTCGATTTAGATGGGAATATTATAATTATCCTTAGTTAGCTATTCAGGGCTATCACTTTTAGCGTTTAGATAAACATTTTTTTCATCATATACATCGTAGAATACTTAGCGATTACGATAAATATTAGAAGTGGTTGGATATTCATTTATTGCCGTGAAAATTATACATTTGAGATGACTAAAACAAAAAAAATTAAAATATATATTGACAAAAAAGATAATATTTGTTAACTTCATATAGGGTGGTTATTAAAAATCACACTAAATATTTATTTATTAAATTAAGGAAAAATTAAGTAGATGGATTCTTCTGGTAGTAGTAGCCAAATTGTAACGGTGAAATCTATGACAGTAGAGGAAGATCCTGATCCTAGCGGACATAGTATTGGGTAGTTGACCAACAGAAAATAACACATTCTTGGATGGGGTTATATCTCAGGTCACTACCGAAGAAAGTGGCTCAAAGGGAAAGAGATTAACCTTTACAACAGAATTATTTTTGAGGGATAGTTATCAACTATTGACCTTTATTTTGCTCTGTATCTATGGATATAGACATGGTTTATTTTGCCTATTATTTTTAGGAACATAATAATAATAAATTGAGGTGGCAAGGAACTAAAAGACCTTGTTATATCACTGTGATTGTAATTATTTATATCCAGTTCGGATAAATCATTACAATAGAAAGTCCCCCAGAATTGGGGGATTTAGGGGGCGAAAAAGCGATCCTTTTCACAACTAATTACTCGAACTTAATATTATTTGTTTGTCTTATTTCTAATCATTGTGGGCAAAATATAACTATATCCTTTGAATTGAGAGCAAAAATAAGGGGTTATTGTAGTGCGATAAATTCTCAGAAAATTCATTATTTAATATTTCCTCTTCTCTATTTATCTAACCAAAACATTGATTATGGAAAGAGGTCATAATGCGTAACTTACTCAAAGATTTATTAGAACCCTATGCGCTAGAGGCGGCGAAAAAAGAAGCCAACAATTTTCCCCCTGCCGAATTAGTACAACTGTTGATGGACATCGAACCAGAAAAAAGGGTTTTGGCTTTTCGTTTATTAGAAAAAAATAAAGCGGCGAGGGTATTTGAATATTTACGTCCTGAAGATCAAGCAGGATTAACTCAAATGATGGAAAGCCCCGAGGTGATGGCGTTAGTGGAAGGTTTGGAAGCAGACGAGCGCGTCAGGCTATTTGATGAACTACCTGCCAAGGTAGTAAAAAGGTTGATTGCCAATTTACCACCCCAAGAACGGGAAAATGTTAATATTTTGTTGGGTTATCCCGAAGGTAGTGTCGGCAGAATTACCAATTTACGGATTATTTCCGTTAGAACTAGAGCAACGGTAGCCCAAGCGTTGGAGTTGGTCAAAAATTCTGATTTGGATGATAACCAGTTAGAAATGGTTTTTGTCATTGACCATGAGCGCCATTATCAGGGCTATGTGCGTACTGTAAATTTAATTAAAAGTAATCCCACTGCTTCAATCGTTGATGTTTTGGAAAATAATGCCGTTGCAGTGATGACGGGCGATCGCACCTCAGAAGCAGTCAGACTATTAGGAGAGATAAACCTTCCAGCCATTCCCGTCGTGGATAGCGAAGGGCGCTTGGTGGGGGATATTACCTTTGACGATGTCATCGACTTAGTAGAAGAAGAAGCAGACGAAACAGCCCTTTCTCAGGCAGGGGTAATCAACCTTTTAGCCAGAGATGAAGCATGGAGTGATGTATTAGTAAAAGGCTCGGCTTTTTCCGCCGTACGCATCCGCATCGCCTTTCTATTAATTACCCTTGCAGGGGGCTTTTTAGTAGGGGGTGTGATCGAAACTTTTGAGGAAGTATTGGAAGAAATCCCCGCGGCGGCGGTATTTATTCCCCTCGTTATGGATATGGGCGGTAACGTTGGCACCCAGTCCACCACAGCCTTTGCTAGGGGGGTGGCATGGGAACAAATCAACCTCAATCGTTACTTTCTCTATATTTTTCGAGAAGCCCGTATCGGTATCTTGATGGGATTAATCCTTGGGGGTGTATCGGGCATTGTCGCCTATGTGTGGCAGGGTATTCCCAACGAAATCCCTCAATTGGGAATTGTGGTAGGAATTTCCCTCGCCTTGGTAGTTACTTTGGGAGCGATGTTAGGGTCGATTTTACCTTGGGCAATGTTGAAATTAGGTTTTGATCATGGACCAGGGGCAGATCCTCTAATTACGACCATTAAAGATTTTGTGGGACTTTGGATTTATTTTTCTTTAGCCACTTGGTTAATCGGGGTGGTTTAGGAGATGTGAAAAAATAATTTCAAAAAATATTAACGAGAAAAAATAGGTAAATAAAATGAACGAACAAAGAAGCAGAATCTCCCGTTATTATGGACAATTAAATCCCGAAGATTTATTTTTTAATGTCAATTTACAGGACTTTTCCCACCGAGTTGATCTTATTTCTTCGTTACAAACAGGGGGGAAAATTACGCCCACAGAGGCGATCGCACGGATTAACCATATTTGGGAACATATCAAAGACTATCAACAAAATGCAGGGTTAGATTTACCAGCGGTGGAATTAGCAGAACTGTTGATGCAAATTGAACCCGAAAAAAGACTTTTTGCTTTTAATTCTTTGGTAGAACAAAAGGCGATCGCAGTTTTCAAATGCTTAAGATCCGAAGATCAAGCAGGATTAATTCAATCCATGGAAAAAGAGCAAGTCATGGAGCTAATTCCTAACCTAGAAGCCGATAATTTAGTCAGACTTTTTGACGAGTTACCCAACCAATTAGCCGAGGAATTAATCGAACAATTAGCCCCTCAAAATCGCATTTCCGTTGACATCCTCCTCAAACACCCCGAGGGTACCGTAGGGCGCATTATGAACTTACGGCAGATGGCTGTGTTGCCCTCCACCACCGTAGAAAACGTTTTAACCGCCATCCAACACTCTAGCCTCACCGCCAACCAATTAGCCCTTATCTATATCATTGACGAACAAAAATACTATAGGGGTTTTGTGCGTACCGTTCGCCTCCTACGATGTGATCCCAATCAAACCCTAGAAAATATCATGGAAGGGCAAAACATCGCCATGGCAACCAAAGATCCCGATGAGAGAGCCATTAAAATCCTTAGAAATAACGACCTTCCAGCGTTACCAGTGGTAGATGATCAAGGCAGATTAATCGGTAATATATCCTTTGACGACATCATTGATTTAGTAGAAGAAGATGCCACCGATACCGCCCTCGCCCAAGCGGGGATTGGTAACTTACTCAGTCGGGATAAGGTGTGGAGTGATAGGTTAGTTCGGGGATCAATTACCTATGCGGTCAGGTTAAGAATTACCTTTTTAATCGTCACTCTCATTGGTGGTTTTGTGGTGGGGGGTGTCATTGAAAACTTTGAGGAAACCTTGGAAGTATTACCCTTTGCGGCGGTGTTTATTCCCCTCGTCATGGATATGGGAGGTAACGTTGGCACTCAATCCACCACCATTTTCGCCCGTGGTTTGGCATGGGATCAGATCAATGTTCGTAACTTCTTTCCTTATTTCTTCCGTGAAACCCGTATCGGTTTGATGATGGGGGCTATTCTTGGTTTGATTGCTGGAGTGGTGGGATATTTCTGGCAAGGTGTGCCTAATGACGTTCCCCAAATGGGGATTGTCGTAGCCATTTCCCTTCTCTCCGTAGTCACCCTCGGGGCTATCCTCGGCTCACTATTACCATGGGTAATGCTCAAACTGGGCTTTGATCATGGGCCAGGGGCTGATCCTTTTGTTACTACTATCAAAGACTTTGTGGGACTCTGGATTTATTTCTCCCTTGTTGTCTGGCTTGTGGGAGTGGTGTAAATATTGGAGGGGCGATATATACAACGCCCACCATCAATAGATTAGGTTCGGATAAAATGAAGTTATGAAAAATCAAATAATGCCATAAATTACAAAGGGAAAATGAAGACATTATCATTCTTGATGGTGGCAAACCCATCATAAAGATTTGCAAATATCAAACATCTCCTACCACCGAAGAATTATTCTCTTCCCTCAGAGGAAAAGTGAAATACTACGAAGACTTAACCTCTCCAACCACTGGAGAATGGAGCAATGAGTTATGGAAATCGTTTTAGATACTTGTGCTTTAATTTGGTGGAGTTATCTATTTACGAAGGATAATGTTATTAACGATTTTTATCCTTTAACAATTTGGTAGAAAAACAATAGATAGGAGTGGTGTAAATAAGAAAAGGAGTAAACAAGATAAATAAAAAGCTCTGAGACAGACTAAGGTGAGATTGTCATTATGAAATTACTTGAATTAGTTTAATTTTCTTGAATTAAAAACCTTAGAGTATTATAAAATTAATATATACTTAAGTATATTCCACTAAGTACATTGTGCTTAGGTGTTTAACCCAATTAATTTATTCCGTTTTAGAGCTATGAATAATTTAATCAAACAAGTATCTCCATTGTTTGTCGGAAGTGCGATCGCACTTAGTACCTTCTCAGTTCAACCAGTAATGGGAGCAACTTTATACAACCAAATTTTTATTTTTGGTGATAGTCTGTCGGATGCAGGAAATTTATTTAATTTAACTGGCGGAACAAATCCGCCTCCTGTATTTTTTGATGGGAGGTTTTCCAATGGCAGTGTATGGTCAGAATATTTTGCCGAAGATTTAGGATTAGCACCTGAGTTATGGATTCAAGATTCAGGTGAATTAATTACATCTATTCCCCGTAATGGAATAAATTTCGCATTCGCTGGAGCAAAAACAGACGATACCCATATCACCAACAATGATCAACTATTCGGATTGCACCAACAAGTAAATTCTTTTATTGGTTTATTAGGAGGAAATACATTAAATAATCCTCAAGCTCTCGGAGTTCTAATGGCAGGAGCAAATGATTATTTTGGCGATCCATTGTTGAATCCCCAAACCCCTGTGGAAAATTTAGTTAAGGAAATTGACAGATTATCAGGTGCTGGATTAACAAATATTTTGGTTAGTAATTTACCTGATTTGGGCAAAACCCCTTTGGCCTTGAGTTTTGGTGAACCTGTTTCTGCTGGTTTAACCAATTCGATTAGACTCCATAATGATCTTTTGAAAAAGGAACTTAAAAAATTAAATCAAGCAAATCCAGAGACAAACTTAATTCTCTTTGACTTTTATAGTTTATTTAATGATATTCTTGACAATCCCAATAAATTTGGGTTTATTAATGTTACTGATAGTTGTATCGATCTTAACTTAACTCCACCAAATTCTATATCCCAAGACTTTTGTAGTGAAGATTTACAAGATCAATTTTTATTTGTTGATAATCAACATCCCAATACCAAAGCGCATAGATTTATAGCAGATAAAGCCTTACAAACTGTCAGCACCCCAGAACCAACCACAATTCTACCCCTAGGGTTTTTGGGGATGGGATTACTTACTAATTTGATTTCTAAGCGTCCATCAAATAAAAATAAAGAAAAAATGACGGTCGCAAAATAAACCCTAACCATTAATTGTTATCCTTCCCTTAACCTTCCCATTTCAACCAGAATGATAAAATCATGGCTAAATTAACCGCAATAGTATAGGAGAAAAGTGTGGAAAACTTAGAATTCGCCCTGCGTCTTGCCGTTGCCTTCTTATTAGGTTCAGCTCTCGGTTTTGAAAGGCAATGGCGCCAGAGAATGGCAGGGTTAAGAACAAATACCCTCGTTGCTACGGGTTCAGCATTATTTGTGATGCTATCGGTTTTAACCCCTGATGATGCTAGTCCTACTCGTATATCTGCTCAAGTGGTATCAGGTATCGGCTTTCTGGCAGGGGGGGTAATCCTTAAAGAAGGTTTGAGCGTGAGGGGGTTAAACACCGCCGCTACCATCTGGTGCGCTGCTGCCATTGGTGCTTTGGCGGGGGCTGGATTTATGTCTGAGGCTTTTATGGGTGCGATCGCCGTTCTCATCTCCAATACCGTACTACGTCCCCTTGGTTATCGTATCAATCAACAACCCCTAGAAAATACCGAGCTAGAATTGTGTTACGTCTGTTCGCTAATGTGCCGTAGCAAACATGAAGCCAAAGTCAGAGCCTTATTATTACAAGGGGTTAGTAACAGTCATCTAAAACTGCGCTCTTTGTGCAGTGAAGACATAGAAGATACAATGGATAGAGTGGAAGTAGAAGCAGAAATGGTCACTCAAACCCGTGATGATGATTTATTAGAAAGCATTGTTAGCCGTCTGAGCCTTGAACCTAACGTAATTGCCGCTAACTGGCGTATCATCGAACAAGAGTTCGGTTAAACTTCAACGGTTTGGGGAAATATGGTAAAGTTATGTTAAGAAAACCATACATTAACTGAGCTTTTCCCTATGCTGTATCGTCGATTTGGTAGAACAGAACTACAAATCCCCGTGTTTTCCTGTGGTGGAATGCGCTACCAATACAAATGGCAAGATGTACCCCAGAAAGACATACCCCAAAACAATCAAGATAACCTAGAAGCTGTTATTAAACGTAGTCTTGACTTAGGTATAAATCATATCGAAACGGCAAGGGGCTATGGTTCATCAGAAATGCAGTTAGGGCAAATCTTACCCCGATTTCCCCGTGAAAAATTAATTGTTCAAACTAAGGTGTCTCCCCACCAAGATAGTCGTAAATTTAGGGAAAATTTTGATAAATCTTTGGCATACTTGCAACTCGATTATGTGGATTTATTGGGGATTCATGGTATCAATACCCCTGAATTATTGGAGATGTCTATAAAAAAAGGCGGTTGTCTTGATGAGGTGCGCAAGTTACAAGCAGAGGGAAAAGTAAAATATGTAGGATTTTCTACCCATGGAGATACCCATTTAATTATCGATGCCATTAAAACCAATGAATTTGATTATGTCAATTTACATTGGTATTGGATTAATCAAGAAAATTGGTCGGCCATTGTGGAGGCGAATAAACTTGATATGGGGGTATTTATTATTAGTCCATCCAATAAAGGGGGTTTGTTGTATCAACCTTCACCAAAGTTGGTTAAATTATGTCAACCCCTTAGCCCCATGGTATTTAATAATCTATTTTGTCTTTCCCATGCCCAAGTGCATACCCTCAGTTTGGGGGCGGCAAAACCAGAGGATTTTGATGAACATCTCAAGACTTTACCATTGTTGGAAAAAGCATCGGAGTTGTTACCGCCGATTATTGAGAGACTGGAATATGAGGCGAAAAAGGTTTTAGGGGAAAAGTGGCTCAAGACATGGCGCCGAGGATTGCCTAGTTATCAGGATACTCCGGGGAATGTTAATATTCCCACTATTTTATGGTTACGTAATCTTGCCCTTGCCTATGATATGGTGGAGTATGGCAAAATGCGTTATAACCTTTTGGGTAATGGGGGGCATTGGTTTCCAGGGCAGAAAGCTGATAAGTTGCAGGGATTAGATTTTAGTGCTTGTTTATGTAAAAGTCCCCATGGTGAGCAAATTCCCGCCATTTTAGCCGAGGCGGAGTCTTTGTTGGGTGGGCAAGAGGTTAAGCGGTTATCTCAAAGTTAGTTTTTATCTTAAAATTTTCTACTTAAGGCAGGGAACTGGGAATAGGGAACAGTTTTTGATGATTTATGATTGTAATATCAAGTTCGAGTAATCAGTTGTAAAAAAGATCGCTTTTTCGCCCCCTAAATCCCCACCCCTCTGCCTTCGGCATCTCCCCTTGAAAGGGGAGAGGGGGACTTTCCGTTGTAATGATTTATCCGAACTTAATATAAATTTATAATATAAACATTTTAACTTGATATAAAATGAAAAAAATAATTCTATTTTCTATTACTTTTATTACCTTTTTTTGTTTAAATTTTGTTTATAGTCCAAGGGCGATCGCCCAGATCAACTTAACAGAAATTAATCGTAATATCACAGACCCCAGTAAACTTTTTGAGCTTAATTGTGCTGGTTGTCATGTCAATGGAGGCAATATAATTCGTCGCTCAAAAAACCTCAAATTAAAAACCTTACAAAGAAATGGTTATGATACCGTAGAATCCATCAGCAATATTATCACACACGGTAAGAATAATATGTCGGCCTATGGCGATCGCCTCTCGTCCCAACAAATAAATGATCTAGCTAAATATGTCTTAAATAAAGCTGAAAATAACTGGAAATAAAAAGTAATAAAAATCAAAAATAAATACTTGTAAAATAGATAAAATACAACACTAAAAACAAAAAATATTGTATAATTTAAACAGTATAATTATATTCAAAAATCATGTTACTAGGACCTAGTATTATCACCGTATTTGCTCTTTTAGTCTATTTCGTCACCATCATCAACGTAGGTAAAGCCAGATTTAAATATAACATCTTCCCCCCTGCCACCAGCGGAGACGAAAACTTTGAAAGAGTCCTCAGAGTACAAGAAAACACCCTCGAACAACTAATTTTCTTCCTACCCCTACTCTGGATTTTTTCCTACTTTGTCAGCGAAATGTGGGGAATGATTTTGGGCGGAACCTGGGTAGTCGGTAGAATAATTTATGCTTGGGGTTATGCCAAAGAAGCCAAAAAAAGAGCCCCTGGATTTGCCATTAGCACCCTCAGCGGTCTAGCATTATTAGGCGTATCCCTAGTAAAATTAATGCTTTTAGCCTATCAGCAGTATTTCTAATAACTTCACCAACACCGAGCCGTTTTGATGTTGGTAAACTTTTTGCAAGAATTGCTCAAAAAAATAAAGTTTTATTGCAAAAGGTAAAGAATAAATTGCCAAAATCGGCAACTTCAGTAATGATCAATAGTGTTTAAAAGCATTTATATACTAATCCGTTCTCAAATTTTAATAAACAAAAGATGAATATTGTAGTAGTTGGTCTTTCCCACAAGACAGCCGCCGTAGAGGTAAGAGAAAAACTGAGTATTCCAGAAGCAAAAATTGAGGAGTCCATACAACATTTGCTTACCTACCCTCACATCGAGGAAGTAGCCATAATCAGCACCTGCAACCGTCTCGAAATTTATGCAACGGTATTAGAAACAGAGCAGGGAGTAAAAGAAATCACTCAATTCCTCGCCGAAATCGGACATATTGCTTTACCCAAGTTACGCCGCCACCTATTTATCTTGTTACATCAAGATGCTATCCGTCACCTCATGCGCGTATCAGCAGGGTTAGAAAGCCTTGTCCTAGGAGAAGGACAAATTCTCGCCCAAGTCAAAACTACCCATAAATTAGCCAATAAATACAAAGGCATGGGCAGACTACTAGATAGATTATTTAAACAGGCCATCAGTGCAGGAAAAAGAGTACGCACAGAAACCAACATCGGTACGGGGGCGGTGTCCATTAGTTCAGCAGCGGTTGAATTAGTAGATACCAAGGTTGAAGATGTATCCCAGTTAAAAATTACCATCATTGGTGCAGGAAAAATGTCTCGCCTTTTGGTGCAACATCTCGCCTCCAAAGGTGTAACTGCCATTAGTGTGGTGAATCGCTCCGCTAGTCGTGCCAAAGAATTAGCTCAAAAATTTCCCCAAGTGGAGTTAGCTATTCATGGCTTGGATGAAATGATGGCGGTGGTAGAGGCTTCTGATCTCGTCTTTACCAGCACAGGAGCCACCGAACCTATCTTAACTAAAGATAATTTATCTCCCCTCAATGTCGATGATTCTTTAATGTTGGTAGATATTTCTGTACCTAGAAATGTCTCTAGTGATGTTACTGAGCTAGATTTTATCAAATCCTATAATGTAGATGATTTAAAAGCGGTGGTAGCCCAAAATCATGCCTCTCGCCGAGAAATGGCAAGGGAAGCAGAGGCATTGTTGGAGGAGGAAATCGAATCTTTTGAACTATGGTGGCAGTCTTTAGAAACAGTACCTACCATCAGTTGTTTACGTACCAAAATTGAAGGTATCAGAGAGCAGGAATTAGAAAAAGCCCTTTCTCGATTGGGTAGTGAGTTTGGAGAAAAACATCAAGAGGTCATTGAGGCACTCACCAGAGGTATTGTTAATAAAATTCTCCATGATCCTATGGTTCAATTGAGGGCGCAACAGGATATAGAAGCCCGACGCAAGGCTTTACATACTTTACAAACCCTCTTTAACCTCGAAATTTCTGAACAATTTGGCTGATTGTTGTTTTCGCCCCCTAAATCCCCTAATTCTGGGGGACTTCACTTAAAATCATTATCCCAAACTAAGGTTGATTAAACTTTTGTGGCTCTGTTTACGCCCATATTTTCCCCTTCCCGTAAACGTTTACCACGCCAAAACAGTCTGAGGGGAGTTCCTTTAAAACCTAGTTGTTGACGGAATTGTTTTTCCATATAACGACGATACCCGTCATCCAACCGTTTAGGGTCATTAACAAATAGGGCGATACTAGGGGGTTTGACTGTTACCTGAGTACCATAATAGATTCTGCCCTGTTTCCCTTGTCGGCTGGTGGGGGGAGAATGCCATTTTACTGCTTCCTCGATGACTTCATTAATAACGGAGGTACTAACTCGTTTACGGTGTCCTTCCGCTGCCCTATCCACTAAATCGAGGATATTATCAACCCTTTTGCCTGTCATGGCGGACACAAAAATTCTTTCTGCCCAGTCCATGAAGAAAAGGCGGTCATCTAGCATTTTTTGATATTCATAAATAGTATGGGAATCTTTTTCCACCGCATCCCATTTATTGGCAACGATTACCGCTGCCCTTCCTTCTTCAATAATTCTTCCTGCTAGTTTTAAATCCTGTTCGGTGACACCGTCTAATATGTCAATGACAAAAAGCACCACATCCGCCCTTTTGATGGCTTTAAAAGCTCGGTTGATGCCGAAAAATTCTGCTCCATAATCAACGTTTTTCTTACGCCTAACCCCTGCTGTGTCGATGAGGCGGTAGGTTGTTTCCCCTCGGCGTACCACCATATCGATGGCATCCCGAGTAGTACCAGACACAGGACTGACAATGGCTCTACTTTCTCCCGTGAGGGCATTTAGAAGGCTGGATTTACCCACATTAGGACGACCAATTATCGCCACCCTAATCTCTTCTTCCTGTTCAATTTCATCCACAGGGGGGATATGCTTGATCAATTCTTCCAACATCTCCCCAGTACCATTACCATGGATGGCAGAAATGGGGAAAGGTTCTCCTAATCCTAAATTCCAAAATTCGGCGGCTTGGGCTAGTCCTTGATTTTCTGATTCACATTTATTGACCACCAACACGGTGGGAACGTTTTGGGTTCTTAACCATGAAGCGATTTCTTCATCCCCTGCTGTTAACCCTAATTTACCATCTACTACAAAAATAGCGGCGATCGCCTCGCTCAGAGCGGCTTGGGCTTGTTCTCGGATGTAGGGCAAAAATTCGGTGTCATCATCGAATACTAAACCCCCCGTATCTACTATCTGAAATTCTCTATCTTGCCAAAATGCAGGGCGATAGGTACGATCTCTGGTGATGCCCGGCTCATCAAAGACGATCGCATCTTGTTCCCCTGATAAACGATTTACAAGGGCGGACTTACCCACATTGGGGCGCCCGATTACGGCAACAATAGGAAGCATAGCAGATTTAACGGTAAAAATAACCAACTTCTTATTATAACCTGTTATTGTCAAAATTTACGGGGAAAAGTGGAGTGATGAGGATAAATTGACAATTGATAATTGACAATGGACAATTATTTTATTGCCCATTCCCCATTCCCCATTCTCCCATGAAACAATATGCCCCCGCTACCCAGAGAAATAGAGAGCCTATTTTAGAGGTTTTAAAGCAATTTTTGCCTAAAAATGGAGCTATTTTGGAAATATCGAGCGGTACGGGGGAACACTGTGTTTACTTTGCTCCTCATTTTCCCCAGTGTGATTGGATTCCCACGGATATAAGTGAGGTTGCCATGGATAGCATCAGTGCATGGACAGAAGAATCAGGACATGAAAACATCCAAAAGCCCATGAGGGTAGATGTTACACAACCCCAATGGTATCAATCCTTTTTAGAAAAAAATGTAAGGGCGATCGCCTGTATCAATATGATTCACATTGCCCCCTGGGATGCCTGTATCGGCTTGATGGAAGGCTCAGGGCATATTTTAAGCAATAGGGATCTATTGTATCTGTATGGCCCTTACAAACGGCAGAATCAACACACCGCCCCCAGTAACCAAGAATTTGATCAATACCTGCAAAATCAAAATTCCGCATGGGGAGTAAGAAACCTCGAAACTGTTGCCGAAGTTGCCAAAAAAAATCAACTCCATCTCACGGAAATTATCGAAATGCCCAGTAACAATTTATCCCTGATTTTCCAAAAACAATGTTAAATTTTATGACTCTCCAGAGTTTACCCCAGAGAAATGATATTCTGAAAATGAGTCCACATAGTAAGTAAATTGATTAAGACAATGGCAGAGTATCAGATATTAAATTCTCACAATCAATACTGTGATTGTTTATCCATAAATGTAGAACTTATCCCTGTAAACGATACTCCTAACCAATTCCAAATTTGTCTTAGTCTAGGGTTTAATCCCCAAGAGCAAACAATTCTTAATGGTAAAGTGGAATTTGCTCTTAGGGTAGTGAGATTATATTTAAACCTTGACAATGTCCGTTTTATCGAAGCCCAAGAGATAAAATCACCTTTAATCAAAAAAGTTGATGATCCCTTATCCCGTTTACCCTACTGGGAAATTAGACACCTCATTGATAGTAAATTTTTGGAGGGGCATTTAGATAATATCATCTTGGGTACGGTGGAAATTCAGGCAGCCCCCTACACCTTAACAGTAACCCTAAAAAGTAAATTAGCCCATATTTATTTAACCCAAATAGAGGGGTTATGGCGCCATGATATTACCCCCAATAAACACGCCATATTAGAAAGAAAGTTGGCGAAATTTATTTGGGAAACTAATTTGAAACCCTGTGTTAGTGAAACTATTTTTAGCTCTGAGGAAATCAAAAATACATCGAAGGCACAAGTCCCGGAGGATAATTTATTACAGGAACTAAAGGATATTTTACAGTTAATTTATCAAACTCCTAAAGATGATTTTTGTGATTTGGCAACCATCGCAGGATTAAATCCCCTCGTGGATTTTGCGGGGGGAGATTTGACGGGGGCAAATTTGAGTGGATTAAAACTCAGTAGTGCTGATTTTAAGTATGTCAATTTAAGGGGTGCTGACTTAACCGATGTGGATTTGAGTGAGGCAAATATCAGTTATGCAAAGTTAAATGGCGCTGATTTGAGTGGTGCTTATTTGGAGGGTGCAAATTTACGTTTTTCTAATTTACAGTCGGCTAGTTTGGCTTTGGCGAATTTGATTGGTGCTGATTTGACGGGGGCAAATTTAATTAAGGCAAATCTTACTAAAACAAGTTTGGCTCAGGCTTTGGTGGAGGGAACAATTTTTGGAGATAATATCGATAGTTAATAGCGGTGCTATAATTATAAGCTGATCATTTTGATAGTTATCCATGAGTATTCCCATTCAACGTCAATACAACTCCCCCAATTGCAATTTGTCTCTCCAAGGTTTTAGTGATGATGGCAATACTGCCCCTAATGGTGTGCCTGTGATGACCATTCTAACGGAGGCACGGTGTCAGATTTTGGGTAATCCCACGGTGTTGACTGGAGGGGTTAATTTTATGGCGAATTTGCTTCGGGCGGTAAGTGCCTATGGGCAAGAGTTGTTAAGCGGTTTGACTCATTCTTGGGATGCTTATGATGAGAGTGATTATGTGTTTTTGCGTAAACTTCCTCAAAAAAATCGTCATCTTTTGGTATGGCAGGATAAGAAGGAAGAAGCGCATAATCAATTGGAGATTGAGTTAAGCACGGTACAGTTATTCGATTTATTGGAAACTATTGATCAATTTTATGCTGATAAGGCTACTTTACCTCATCTCGAAGATCCTCTGGGTCCTGTTTCTCGTCGTTATCGACAGATGGAGGTTTCTTTGGTGGAACAATCTACCCCCGCAGTGCTTGGTTTGGCTGGTTTTGCCCTGAGTGCGATCGCCCTTTTTCTGATCCCTATTCCTAGTGAAATTTCTGACCCCAATCTCGAACCTACTCCCCCAAGGGAAGAGAATATAGAAATAGAACCAGAGTTACCCCTCGATCCCCCCGGCGTAGAATAATAAAAGCTCTTAAAGTTATTTTGCACCCATTAATTGAGACATATTAATGGTGCTATAGTAGTGTCATGACAAATCAAATCTCAGTGGTCATAGACACAAATGTATTATTTACAGGATTAACAAAACAAGGAGGTGCAGAGGGATTAATTATCGACATTTGGTTAGGAGAACTCTTGAGAGTTAATGTTTCTAATAGTTTGGCTTATGAGTATATCGACGTTTTGTCAAGAAAATTATCACCTCAACGTTGGTTAAAACTAAAACCCATATTGGCAAAATTATTAACCAAAGTGGAGTTTACCCCCATATATTATTCTTGGCGACCAACATCACCAGATCCGGGGGATGATTTAGTAATTGACTGTGCAATGAATGCAAATGCTATGGTTGTAACATCGAATATTAAAGATTTTCAAAGAGCTAAAATAGCCCTAGGACTACAAATAATTACACCAACAGAATTGATTATTAAACTAGCTGAAAATTAGAATAATTATGAGTCGTTTAACTTTAAGACTACCAGAAACACTACATCATAAATTAGCAAGCTTAGCCAAAAGTGAAGGGGTATCGCTAAACCAATATATTGTATATGCTTTAAGCTGTCAAATACATAACAGTTATATCGTCGATGCTTTATCAGAAAACGAAATAGAAGAACAAAAACAAGCGTTTAGTCAACTAATTAAAGATTTAGGTAGCGTTGACAACGAAGAAATTAAAGCTATTTTAAATCAAAGAGAAAAAGTAGATTCTGACGAAGAGTTACCCTTAGAAATTAAAAATAAATTAATCTCAAAATTAAGCCCATCATAGCTTATCAAAAAAATAAGTATAAAATCCTTTACTTATTATAGATAAAAATAAGTCGCAGAAATAGACATAAGAAATATTATGAAAGTTATCTTAATTAGTGGTGCTAGTAGAGGGATTGGTCTAAGCATTGCCGAACAACTGATACAAGAAGATTATTATCTGAGTTTAGGAATCAGAAACCCTGCAGACTTAGATAATACGGTTTTCGCCAATAATGATAATGATAGGGTGTTAGTTTTTCCCTACGAAGCCACCGACAAACAATCTCCCATTGATTGGGTAAAAGCCACGGTGGATAAATTTGGGAGCATTGATGGGGTGGTTAACTGTGCAGGAATTTTGAAAAGGGTGCAGTTTGAGGATGAGAATGAGGAAGCCTTGGATAGTCTTTGGGAAATAAATGTTAAGGCACCTTGGCGACTGACTCGGGAGGCATTTCCCTATCTAAAGCAGTCGGGGGAAGGTAGAATTATTAATCTTGTTTCTATGTCAGGAAAAAGGGTTAAAGGTACTTTGGCGGGATATTCTGCCAGTAAATTCGCTTTTCTTGCCCTTAGTCAAAGTATGCGCAATGTGGGATGGGATGATGGTATTCGGGTTACTGCCATTTGTCCTAGTTTTGTGAATACGGATATGGCGAAAGGGGTAAATCTTGATCCTCAAATGATGACTCAGCCTGAAGATGTGGCGAAAGTTATTAGTATGGTGTTAAGTTTACCTAATACTGCTTATATTGGGGAGATTTTGATTAACTTTAATCTCGAGAATTGACTGTTGATGAAAATATTAAAAAAGGGCAAAGAATTAATCCCTGCCCCAAAAGAAACTTACCAGCTAGATTTAACAACCCCAGGTAACAAACCCTTGTGTGCCCATTCTCTGAGAACATTACGGGATAAACCAAAGTCACGATAGTAACCTCTAGGTCTGCCAGTAACCCAACAACGATTACGTTGACGAACAGGGGAACTATTGAGGGGAAGTTGTTGTAATTGACGGTGAATTTCTAATTTTTCTAGGGGATCTTGAGCTTGTTTGAATTGCTCTTTTAATTCAGCCCTTTTATCAGCATATTTAGCAATTAATTTTGCACGTTTTGCTTCCCGTGCAATCATGGATTTTTTAGCCATTTAAATTATTTTTTCGTATAAACACAGCAAATTATATCATAACCGATTTTGCCTCTCCCTGTCAGTGGGCGATTATTTTGTGGTTAAAAATAGACGTTGAAGATCGAGGATTTATTGGTGGGCAATGCCCACCCTACTTTGGTTATTTACAATCTAGCGACTCCTGCCTCACGGGCGGCTTGTTGGACGGCGGCGGCGACGGTGGGAACTATACGCTCGTCAAATACGGAAGGAATAATATGTTCTTTGTCTAAGACGTTGGGGGGTACAAGGGAGGCGATCGCCCTTGCGGCTTGTAAATACATCTCGGTGGTGAGGGTTTTGGCTCGACAATCTAAGGCACCTCGGAAAAGTCCGGGGAAGGCGAGAACATTATTGATTTGATTGGGATAGTCACTCCTACCCGTGGCAATGACTGCCGCATCATTTTGGATTAATTCGGGTTGAATTTCGGGGATGGGGTTTGCCATGGCGAAGACAATGGGATCTTTTGCCATACTACGAATCATATCCCTCGTAACCACTTTGGGCGCACTGACTCCGATAAAGACATCGGCATCCACGAGGGCTTCTTTTAGGGTTCCTGTGTCAGCAACGGCTAAGGAACGTTTTTCGGGGGTCAAGTTTTCTCTATCTTTACTGATAATACCTTTGGAGTCGCAAAGGATGATGCCATGACAGTCAGCTTTTTGTAGTAAACGGGCGATCGCAATTCCTGCGGCCCCTGCACCATTAATAACTACTTTTATCTCACTCATTTCCTTTTGAACGATTTTGAGGGCGTTAATGAGGGCGGCAATACTAACAATGGCGGTACCATGTTGATCATCGTGGAAAATGGGAAAATCTAACTCCTCTTGTAATCTTTTTTCAATTTCAAAACAACGGGGGGCGGCGATGTCTTCTAGGTTTACCCCTCCAAACACGGGCATCATATTTTTAACAGTTTGGATAATTTCTTCCACATCTTGAGTATTGAGACAGACGGGGAAAGCGTCAATGTCGGCAAACTCTTTAAATAACATGGCTTTCCCTTCCATCACTGGTAAAGCCGCCTCTGGCCCTAAATTTCCTAACCCCAAAACTGCCGAACCATCGGTAACAATGGCAATGGCGTTGCTTTTAATGGTCAAAGAGAAAACATTTTCGGGGTTATCGGCGATCGCCCGACAAATACGTCCTACCCCAGGGGTATAGGCCATGGCAAGGTCAGAAGAAGAAGAAATATGAATGCGGTTTTGAATGTGGATTTTACCGCCTCGATGGATGTCAAAAGTGCGATCGCTAATATGTAAAACCTTAATTTCAGGAATACTTTTAATCGCCTGAACAATTCTCTCGGCGTGTTCGGTACTAGAAGCATCGATGTGTAATTCCCTTTTGGTAATCTTTAAACTACGTTCAATTAACAATACTTCCCCCAAACTACCGCCCACATCAGCAATGGCCTGAGTTACCTTTGCCAAAGTACCTGCTCTATTTAATAATTCTAACCTTACCGTTAAACTAAAACTAGGATTAGGAGTTAATTCTGCCATTCCGTTAAATACTAATAAATATAATAATCTTTAGAATTGTAGCTTAACCTCGAACTATTTTCTGATTCTCGGGTGCCGTCATTCATGAATACACTTTATTCTGCGAGGGGGATGATAAATTCTTGTCAAAATAAAACCGATAATTAACAACATTGCGGCCCCATACAAAGCATAGTTATAACTAGCAGTATTATCCTTGATCCAACTAAACACAAAAGGCCCTACTACCCCTGCACTTCCCCAAGCAGTTAACATCGCCCCGTAAATACGTCCAATATTTTCCGAGCCAAAAGTATCCGCCGCAAAAGCTGGCATGGTGGCAAATCCACCCCCAAGACAAGAAAGAAGGTAACAGGCAATGAAAATGAACAGAATATAACTATTTAGATAGGGAATGATTAAATATAAAACTCCTTGGGTAATAAACATGGTGGAAAAAATTGCTTTTCTACCAAAAATGTCCGATAACCATGCCCAAAAAAGTCTGCCTAAACCGTTGAAGATAGCGGCGATCGCCACTACAAAAGACCCCGCCCTGTCCCTAAGTAAACTAATATCTTGGACGCTTAAATTCTCAAAAATAGGTAAATAATATAAATCTCTAGCAATGGTAGATAACTGAGAAATAAAACCTAATCCAGCACTCACATTAACAAATAAAATACCCCACAAAATCCACCACTGAGAGGCCCGAATTGCTCGATGAAAGGTGTAACATTCAATGGTTTTATTACCCGTAGGTAATTCATAGCCAAGGGGTAGCCAACCACGGGGAGGATTAATTAACAATTGTCCAGAAATGACAATCAATAGTAAAAAACAGACTCCCCAAATATAAAAAGTATTAGGTACACCAAAATTATTAATACAAAATGGAGCAATCAAACCAATAAAAAAAGACCCAGCACCAAAACCCATCACTGCCAACCCCGTTACTAAACCCCTCTTGTCGGGAAACCAACGAATAAGGGTTGCAATGGGGGTAACATAACCAAAACCATTGCCTAATCCTGCTATGAGTCCATATCCCAAGTAGAGAATGAGTAAATTATTTAACTCAATGCCTATCCCTGCGATAATAGTGCCAATGCCAAACAAAAAGCCTCCGAGGGTAGCTACAAACCTTGGCCCTTTTTTATCAACCAAAATACCACCCACCGCCGCCGCACAACCAATAATTCCCAAGGAGATTACAAAAGTTAGGGAAGTGGCAACTTCTTCCCAGCCTTGATTGGTGACTAGCTCATTTTTAATGACACTCCAAGAGTAGATGGTGCCTAAACATAGTTGAATGATAACGGCGGCAAGGGCAATCCACCATCTCTGTTTGTCTAAATTATCTTTGATAAGAAAAGTTACCATAAAAATTTACGAGGGGATTTTTACTTATTTTTTTTCCCAACGAACGACATACCATTGTAAATAACTGTTTTCATCAGGATAAAATTCGCAATAGTTATCTAGTAAATATTCGGCTTTAGCCTCAATAGTATTATGTTGAGCCACATCACGGGGTAATTCTGTTGAATCCGATACCAGTTTTTTTAATTTTTCTAACAATTCTGTTTTACTCATCAACTCTTCTGGTTTGTCGTTTTCCAAAACAACATAACCGTCTTCTTGATACATGATTGAGTCAGCCATAAATCAATATTAAATTTTAATCACACTATTTATAAGCAAGAGGATGGGGACTAAAACCGAACCGAAATGAATTATATTCAGTGTTAGTCCCCACCCTCAAATTTTGTTTAAATACAAAAAGAATTTTAATAAAAATCATGTTCTCTTTGTACTTGAGGCATTGCCAATTCAAAGTTAGAAGGATCCCTTAAAAAGCGAAATGCTTCTTCTTCGAGACGATGAATTAAGTAAGGTTCTACAATATTTGTTTGACGTAAACAAGCCAAATATCCCTCCATATAAACTCTTAATTCTTCATAGCGACTACCTCTGTTCCATAAATCTACCATGCCATCGGTTAGTTTTTGATAGTATCTGATAGCGATTGTGTCTGTAATCATCTTTTTATTGGCTAGTTTTTTAAAAGTTTTATATTATGAAATACTGAGCTTTCATATTTTCATTCTAGCTTAACTGCCGGGAAATCCTACATACCAAAAATATGTCACCATGGGGATAACCGTAGCTAGGATCACGAGTAACACTACCCAAATGGTGGCGATACCGTCATCAGTTTCCTCGGCGGTAGAGAATGTGCCTTCTATGTTAAGTTCCTGAATTTCAGGGGGTCCGGGGTCTTCTTGTCCTGATAATACTGCAATCATGCGATCGCCCGCATCCACTATTGCTTGGTTATATTGCTGATTTTTGAGGGCATATCCTACGGTTTCTTTAACAACACTTTCGGCAATATCAGGGGTTAATAAATTTTGTAAAGATGCACCGATGCGCAAACCACTGCGATTAGTGAGGGTATCAAGGGTTAATAATACTTGATTTTCTTGCTCTTCTGGGGTGGGGTACCATTTCTGAAAAACATCATCGGTGAAACTATCAATAGTTGCCCCATAATCCAAACGACGGAGGGTAATTACCCGTACCTCTGTGCCTGTGGAGTGGGCTAATTGATCAAACATTCCATCCAATTTTGCCTCTGTTGCTCGACTGAGGGTGTCTGCCTCATCCACTACCCATACTGCCTCCCCAGCACTGACCATGGGCATATCATATACTCCTGTGGCGTTGGCGTTGCTGATACCTAAACTAAATACGATAGTCAAGGTCAACCATAAACTGGTAATAATACGATACAGTTTAGCCATGATAATGTATCCTTAAATCTTTTCATGAGTTCTTTTCTATTATCTCATCGATAGCTGATTTAAAAAATTAAAATTTTTATCATCTAACTCGAAAATTACTATCTAAAGAATGTAAAATTAAAGAGGAATAAGCTACTTTCTTTCGTCAATTATTACCCCTTGATTTAATCATTTTCCTTTGATAGATTGACTACTTTTTGTTCTTTCTAAAAAGTTTCTCAGTTTCTTGATCTTTGGTCGTTTATCAATTTCTCCTAATATTTTATCTATTAACCATAAACCATGAAAATTGCGATCGCACAGTTAAACCCGACGATTGGTGATATAAAAAACAACGCAAAAAAAATCATTGAAGCGGCCCATCAAGCCCAACAACAAGGAGCCGAATTATTATTAACCCCCGAATTATCTCTTTGTGGTTATCCCCCCAAAGACTTACTATTTCGCCATGATTTTATTACTATGATGGCACAAGAACTAAAGGCGATCGCCCTTGCCATTCCCGAAAATATCACCATCCTAGTGGGTTTAGCCACCATCAACAAAAAAGCCATGGAAAAAGGAGAAAAACCCCTCCATAATAGCGTGGCATTGGTTCAGCACCAAGAAATAAAACAAATTTTCCATAAACAACTCCTACCCAACTACGATGTTTTTGAAGAAAAACGCTATTTTGCTAGAGGTACCAGCCCTATTATATTTGAACAAAACAACATCAAAATAGGGGTTACCATCTGTGAAGATTTATGGAATGACGAATTATTTTGGGGTAAAAAAAATTATCGTACCAATCCCCTCGAATCCCTCCATCAACAAAATGTTGACCTTATTGTCAACCTCTCCGCCTCCCCCTACGTTGTCAGAAAACAACAATTACGGGAAACCATGCTCAAATACCTAGTCAATAAATATCAAAAACCAATTATCTACGTCAATCAAATAGGAGGAAACGATGAATTAATCTTTGACGGTAACAGTTTCGCCCTCAACAAACAATGTCAAATTACCGTCAGAGGAAAAAATTGCCAAAGCGACTTATTTTATCTCGAATACAGTCCCGAAAAAAAAGATATATTACTAAGTAACATTGATTTTGCCCCCACCGAAGAAGAAGAAATATATCAAGCCCTTATCCTCGGAGTCAAAGACTATGCCAGAAAATGTGGTTTCCAAAAAGCCATCCTTGGTTTAAGCGGTGGCATCGATTCCGCCCTAGTGGCAAAAATCGCCGTTGATGCCCTCGGTAGTGAAAATGTCTTAGGAATATTAATGCCCTCCCCCTATAGCTCAGAAAGTTCCCTCATCGACGCTCAAAACCTCGCCCATAACCTTGCCATTGAAACCCAAAAAATTCTCATCGAACCGATGATGAATAGTTTTGACTCCTCCCTCGAACCAATTTTTGGGGATGACACCTTTGGTATCGCCCAAGAAAATCTGCAATCTCGCATCCGAGGTACCCTTTTAATGGCCCTAGCCAACAAATTTGGCTATCTTCTTCTTTCCACTGGCAATAAATCAGAAATGGCGGTAGGATACTGTACCCTTTACGGAGACATGAATGGAGGATTAGCCGTCATTGCCGACATTCCCAAAACCAAAGTTTTCGCCCTTTGTCGTTGGCTAAACAATGAACAAGAGATTATTCCCAATCATATCCTCATCAAGCCCCCCAGTGCGGAATTAAAACCCGGACAAAAAGACGAGGATTCCTTGCCGCCCTATCCCATCCTTGATGATATTCTCGAACGTTACATAAATTTTCATCAATCCGAGCAAGAAATTATCGATTCAGGCTACGATGCAGAAATTGTCAAACAAGTATTAAGATTAGTGGTAAGGGCTGAATTTAAACGCAAACAAGCTCCCCCCGTACTCAAAATTACTGATCGGGCTTTTGGTACTGGGTGGAAGATGCCCATTGCCAGTCGTTGGTGATTATGGCGATGCCTGACGTTGCAAAATCCAATCTACCGCCTCGCTCAAATCCGAGGCAATATAATCAGGTTTGGTTTTATGTTGATATTCTCCTTCCACAACCTTTGTACCATAACCTGTGGTAACGAGAATACCCGTCAAACCTGCATTATGGGCTAAGTCTATATCCGTGGCTTTATCCCCCACCATAAAGCTACCTTTTAGGTCTAAATCATGTTCCCATGCCGCCGCCACCAACATCCCTGTATTGGGTTTGCGCCATGTACCCCAATGGGTAAAATGAGGGTTAATTCCCCCTGCATTGGGGCTAAGATAAGGGCAGTAATAAAGCGCATCCAATTTTGCCTGGGCTTCTTGCCACAATAAATATTCTAATCTTTGGTGTAATGCTTTTACGTGGCTATCGGGATAATAGTTTCTAGCAGGGCCAGATTGATTGGATACTAGACAACAAAAAAAGCCACTATCGTTAATTTTTTTGACCGCTTTGGCAACATGGGGAATCAGTCGCAAGTCCTCGACATTATGTATATATCCTGCCTCAACATTCAAAACACCATCACGATCTAAAAAAACTGCTTTTTTCGCCACAACTATATCCTTGATTTTTGCTGAAAAGTAATTTTAATTAATTGGATTTAATTTCCTATGTACGGGGTTTAACCTATCTTTTTCTAGTCTAGTTTAAGTTGATTGATTATTGCTTAATTCTGAGCAATTAATGATTATTTTGGTGGGCATTGCCCACCCTACACAGATCAAAAAATGATCCATTTTTTTACCCTTGCCACATTTTCTCTAAAATTTTCTCGGTGGATATATCAGCAATGTTTTTACTGAGGGATTGAATACCTATAAATCGATCGCTGTTTGGGGGTAATAATTTATCGGCTTGGGTAGGCCCAAATAGAGCGATGGTATAGGTGCCTACGGCTACGGATAGGTGCATAGGCGCGCTATCGGTACATAGCATGAGGTTTGCTCCTGCTATGAAGGCGGACAATTTGCCAATATCTGGAGGACTAATAACTTTAAGGTTGTTACATAATTGTAACATTTCCGCTGTCCATTCTTGGTCATCGGGCCCATTTAAAAGGACAATGGGCAAGTTAGGCTGTTTTCTTTGCACATCTTCGACAATTCTTTGCCATTTGGCTACGGGGTAAATTTTATCGATACCTTTGGTTTTGGCGAGCGCACTAGAACCGCCGTGGATGAGGATATAACCTGATTCTTTGATGTCGAGCCTTCTTTGTTCCGACTCTGCCCATTGGATGTCTTCTTTGGGTACATTGATGGATAAAGGAGGGCAAGGATTGGTAATATTTAAACCATGGACGAGATCATGGTACATATAGGCGGCATACTGTTCGGTTTTTAGTTCTACGGGGTTGTTGATAAACCAAGATTTGGGGCCTTTGTAACCCACACGGTTAGGAATACCATTGAGCCAGAGGAGGAAGCCCACTGCCCAATTACGCCCAAGGGTAACGGCAAGTTCGTATTCTCTATCTCTAATGATGCCCAAAAGGTTGAGGTAGTCGGCTAGTCCATTTTTATCTTTATAGTCAAAGACTAACACCTCTTTGACGTGGGGACAGACACGGTAGGCATTTTTTGACCTAGGCTCTACAATGACATCAATAACGGCTTTGGGATATTGATCTTTGAGAGTTTTTAAAGTAGGAAAAAATAAAATTTGATCTCCGATACCACCGGGGATAAGAGCTAAAATCCGCATTGTAATAAAATAAATAAAGTATCTATATGAGCTTAATTTTAAGGTATCCGTTGACGATAGCTGTTATGTTTTGTTAAAAATTTTAGGTTACTTTTGTAATGCTTTGTAAATATCAAGGGCGATCGCCCCCGGTACTAAATGATCAATTTTGCCCCCAAATCGAGCGATTTCCTTCACCACACTACTACTTACAAAGCTATGCTCGGTATTAGTCGCCAAGAAAACCGTTTCCACATTATTAGCGAGGGTTTTGTTAATATGAGCCATTTGTAATTCTTGCTCAAAATCTGATAATACCCTCAAACCCCTTAACAACACCCCTGCTTGTTTCAACTGGGCATATTCCACCGTCAAACCCGAAAAACTATCCACTTCCACATTAGGAATATCTTGGGTACAAAGGGAAATTTGTTTTACCCTTGTTTCTAAACTAAATAAAGGCTTTTTGTTAGGATTTTTTAACACTGCCACAATCACTTTATCAAATAAAATACTACCCCGTTGTATCAAGTCTAAATGTCCGAGGGTGATGGGATCGAAACTACCGGGGTATATTGCAATCATGATTTATGAGAATGGGAATAAGGAGAGAGGGACAATAAATTAATCAAACAATTAAGAATAAGCAGGACAAAATGAATTGAAGTTTAGTTGTCAATTGTCCATTGTTAATTGTTCATTATTTTAGGCGGTTTTGTGCATGAGATTTAACATCACATCATTAACCGTTTGGTATAAATGTTCCCTATTGTGGAAACTTTCGAGACGCTCAATGATTTCCCCTCGGTGCATCAAAATCAGAGTGGGTAAACTACTAAGACTGTAGTTATTGGCAAGACGCAAATTTTGGTCAGCGTTGATACTAACTACTTTTAAATCCGTTTCCCATTCCGACTGCAGACGATTGAGAATCGGTTGAAGCATCATACATAAACCACACCAAGGCGCCCAGAAATTGATTAACACCATCTGGGAAGATTGTAAAACTTCTCGATCAAAAGATTCTTGATTTACAGAAATCATATTAATTTGTTTTATCTAAATAACTAAAAAATTTATAAAATGGCGATGTCGGATTAGATAATAGCTTAAGAAGGGTAATTAATTATCGGTTTGATAATTTTTTTTGCGACTATTATTGATCCCCTACCTATATTGTGCAAGATGAAAGGGGGGATCATCCAATAAAATTACCAATTGACTTTATTCGTAACAGTCATTAACCAAGGATGGATAAACCAAAATAAGAGAGTAAATGCTGTTACACCCACATAAGCGGGTTTTAAAAACTCTTGCCACTGTAGTTTTTGCCTACCGTCGAGGATGGCTAAACCGGGTAAAACGGAGGTTCTTTCTTTTACCCTCAAGAAGGCTTCGCCGTAACGTTTGGTAAGTCTTTTGTCGCCATGCCAGACGGCAAAAAGATGATGGGCGATTAAACCCAAGGAGGTGACTACCATAAAGCTAGTGCCAAGCCAGATAGTGTGGGCAATACACCAAATAACTTGTCCTACCATTTGCGGATGACGACTAATACGGATAATGCCTGATTCGTACAGATGTACTTGAGGTTTTTGGATAGCCGCAATTTCCAAAAGGTTGAAGGTGGCAGGGTAAAGAAATATGAAGGAGATGGCTGATAATATCCAAACGGTGGTTTTGACTCCTGATACTTCTTGTATTTGCCATAATAGGGCGCCATCATAGCGATGGTTAAAAAAGTAAATGATTAATACGGTGGCAAAGGGAATGCTCACTAGGGCAAATAATACTCGATATAGTCTTGCTCCTATTTTACTTTCTCCCCATGGTCTGAGGGCGGCTAAACCGCTATGGGCGATGGCAAAGGCGACTAATAAACCAAGCATTATCAAATGACTAGGGGTTAACCACCCAGCAGAGTCAATTATGCCCAGAAAAAAGGAATATGGAGGAAAAAATTTAATAATTTCTACCGCAAAAGGGGTCATAAAGTTTATACTTATGGGATAAATATATAATAAATACTTATTTTACTGTTTACCTAGATCTTATCAATAAATAGGGTCAAAACTGATCCCAATCTGCTTAATATCTAGTTTTAGTCATTATTTTCTGAAAATAAATTAAACTTTTAATAACGAAATCTAATTTTACTATGGCTGAGATTCCTTTTTCCCTTGACCAATTACGGATTTTAAAAGCAATTGCCGATGAGGGTAGTTTTAAACGGGCGGCGGATAGTCTTTATGTCTCTCAACCCGCCATTAGTTTACAAATACAAAATCTTGAAAAACAGTTGACTGTACCTTTGTTCGATAGGGGAGGAAGGAAAGCTCAATTAACCGAAGCTGGTAATCTTTTACTTGCCTACGGTGAAAAAATTATTACCCTCTGTCAAGAAACCTGCAGGGCGATCGAGGATTTACAAAATTTACAGGGGGGAACTTTGATCGTGGGGGCTTCCCAAACCACAGGAACATATTTACTACCCCGTATGATCGGTTTATTTCACCAAAAATATCCCTACGTTTCGGTACAGTTGCAAGTTCATTCCACTAGGCGCACCTCTTGGGCAGTGGCTAATGGACAGGTGGATTTGGCAATCATTGGTGGAGAAGTACCTTCGGAGTTGCAAGAGGTATTAGAAATTATCCCCTATGCGGAGGATGAATTGGCTTTAATTATTCCATCTAATCATCCTTTTGCCGAACAGGAAACCATTGCGGCGGAAGATTTATATCACCTCAACTACATTACCCTCGATTCTCAATCGACTATTCGTAAAGTGATTGATCAGGTGTTAACCAGAAGTGGTATTAATACCAATGATTTGAAGGTAGAAATGGAGTTAAATTCCATCGAAGCCATTAAAAATGCTGTTTTATCAGGGTTAGGGGCTTCTTTTGTCTCTGTAACGGCGATCGAAAAAGAGTTGAAGATGGGAGTATTACACCGCGCCCCCATCGACGGGGTAGAAATCAGGCGCACTCTTTCAGTGATAGTCAATTCCAACCGATACCGTTCTAAGGCCGCAGAGGCTTTTATCAAAGAGATTTTACCCCAATTCTCTACGGAAAATTACAATCAATCTTTAGAAAAACTATCCCGAGAAAATCAAGCGTTTTTAGATAAAGAAGTAGAAATTTCCGATGTTTAAGGAGAATTAGGGCTAACCTTTTATAAATTTTAATTATTACCTACTTCTGGGGTAGGGGGTAGGTAGTCATTAAATTTTTCTTGGTTGAAATGATAAACAGTACGAATGGGATAGGGGATGACAATGTCTTGATTGTCAAATGCCTGTTTGATAGCGGTAATGGCTTGAGTTTGAATGCGACGAACATCTGCCTGTCGAGGGGTAGTCCAATATCTGACTACCAAGTCGATGGAACTATCGTTAAATTCCACTAAATCTACTTCTGCGGGGGGAATGGTAACTACTCCGTCAATGGTTGTAATTATCCGCTCTAAAGTAGCTTTTGCTTGAGGTAAGGAGGTATTGTAATCTACCCCTACCATCAAGTCAGTACGTCTATAAGCAAAAGCAGTTCTGACTTTTATGGCACTGGTGAATACGGTGGAATTGGGAATTAAAACTTTTTCTCCTTGATAGGTTTTTATTTCTGTGGTGCGAATATTGATATTTTCTACGGTACCTTCATAATCATTGACTTGGATTTGGTCATAAATTACGAAAGGTTCTTCTAACAATATTAAAATCCCTGCCAAGAAATTTTTAAATATGTCTTGAAATGCAAACCCAATGGCAACCGAACCAAGTCCGAGGGTGGCAATAATATCCCCTAAACGAAGTCCGGGAAAAGCAACTATGGAGGCGATGACAATGCCGACAATCCAAGTGAGAATATAAGTTGCTTTAAGAAAAAGTAGCTCTAGGGAAGTGCTTTTAATGGTTTTTTCACTTACTTTTTGAGCTATTTTCTGGGTAAATTCGGCTCCGTATCTGGTCAGGGCAAGGATTATTAAAGCACTGATCAGGGCGGGTACAATTTTTACGGCGCTACCAATTAGCTCGTTAATACTATCTTGTATAGTGTCAATAATATCAGTCATTATTTCTTATGAATTAAACTACAGTTAGTGTACCATTAATTTTTAATTAAAATAATTTTGATGATTATTATTATGTTTATATCAAAAATTTATGACAGTTTTATTATTATTTAAGTTACTAATTTTCAATAATCTTGAATATTAATTAGTAGGGAGGTTCGTTCATGGAATTTTAGGACAGTTTTGGTTGATGGTTTCATGGGAATGGTCAATTGATCATATAATAATTCGGTGGTAAAGTTAGAAAATAAAAGCAATATAATGAAGATAGGTACCCCCAAAGAAATTAAGGATCAAGAATTTCGTGTGGGTTTGACCCCTGCGAGTGTAAGGGCGTTATCGGAACAAAATCACCAAGTTTTTGTGGAAAATGATGCTGGGTTGGCTTCGGGATTCACCAATGAGGATTATGAAGTGGCGGGGGCGACTATCACTGATGCACAAACGGCTTGGAATCAAGAATTAGTGGTCAAGGTAAAGGAGCCTTTGCCCCAAGAGTATCCATATATTCAGCAGGGACAGATTTTATTTACTTATCTTCATTTGGCAGCCGATCGCACTTTAACCGAATCTTTAATCAAAAGTGGGGTAACGGCGATCGCCTATGAAACGGTACAATTACCCGATGGTAGATTACCCCTACTCACCCCCATGAGCGTGATTGCTGGACGTTTATCAGTGCAAATTGGGGCGCGATACCTTGAAAAACAACAGGGGGGCAAAGGAATATTATTAGGAGGTATGCCGGGGGTTGCCCAAGGAAATGTCGTCATCCTCGGAGGTGGTATCGTTGGCACAGAGGCAGCAAAAATAGCCGTAGGTATGGGAGCTAAAGTAACCATTTTAGACGTGAATATCGACCGCCTAGCCTACTTAGAAAACATTTTCGGTTCACGGGTGGAGTTACTTTATAGCACCTCCCAAACCATTGCCAAAAGTGTAGTTAATGCCGATTTATTGATTGGTGCGGTATTAATTACGGGAAAAAAAGCACCCATCCTCGTACCTAGAGCATTGGTCAAAAAAATGTCTCCCGGTTCGGTTATTTTTGATGTGGCAGTGGATCAAGGGGGCTGCATCGAAACCCTGCATACCACCTCCCATAGTCAACCTAGCTATGTGGAGGAGGGAGTTGTTCATCTCGGTATTCCCAATTTACCGGGTGCAGTACCTCGTACCTCTACCCAAGCCCTCAACAATAACACTTTACCCTATGTCATGAAACTGGCAAATCAAGGTATCGGAGCCTTAAAACAAGATCCTACCCTAGCTCAAGGTTTAAACGTTCATTATTATCGTCTAGTACATCCTGCCGTCCAACAAGTATATCCCGATTTACCCCGACAAATTTAATGATGATGGGACAATAAACCTTCTATTTTTTGCAATACCTTTTCTTCATTGACGGGCTTCCCTAAAAATCCTGAAGCCCCCACCAACTTACTCCTGACTCGATCCACCATACCATCATTACTGGTCAAAATCACAATGGGAGTATGTTTTAATTGTGATACTCGACGAACTTGGGAACAGATTTCATAACCATTAATAATCGGCATCATCAAATCTAAAAAAATTAAATCAGGCTTATGGGTGATAATTTCAGGTAAAGCCTTGAGGGGATTTTGAATTGACATAAATTGATACCCCGATTTGGTCACAATATGTTTCATAATTTCCGCAATTTGAATACTATCATCCACACAAATAATCAACTTTTGTCGGGTGGATTGGCTGGATTTAGTAATTTTATAATTTTTGTTATTACTAACCCCAATTAAAGTTACTTTGAGAGGGTTATCCGTGACATTTATTAACTCAATAATTCCCCGAGCAAAATAAGGTTTGAGCCAGATAGTTACTTTGAGAACATCTAGTTTTAGCTTATCTGCTACTTCCTTGAGGGTTGATTTACCATTAAAAATAGAAACTAATTTGTTGTAGGTAGGAGTATTAAAATTTTCTTTTAAAATAACAGGATTTTTGATAATGGGGGCTTGATTTGGAGACCAAGGAATAAGTTTTTCTTTTTGCCAAGATAGCCACCATTGTTCGGCTTCTTCTAACAGTTCGTAAAAATGAAATAAATAGAGAGATGTTTTTAATCCTGATTCTTCTGAAAAACTATCTTCAGTAATAATTAAATCAAAAAATAAAGGATGATTATTTTCAGCATAAAGAATATCAAATAATATTTCTATAATTCTATCTTTAACTATGGCTAATGCTTGATCTTTAGTGATTAAAAAACGTTGTAATAAATTAACAATAATTTGATAATTCCAACATTCATAATCTTTTGCTGTGTGTAGATCAATCAAATTTTTGTCTAAGTCAGGACAATATTTATTAATTAATCTTTGCCATGAGCGATAGGGATGATAACCCCCATCAGCCCAAACAATTCTGCCAAGACATAGATATAGTCGCCAAGTTTTTCCATTGCCGTTATTTTCGATAATGTCAATCCTACCTGTAAACTTCTTTTCGTTGGAAGATTCAAGGGTTTGTCTTAGGGTCATTACTCTTTGTCTCTGGATAGTCTATATCTATTATGAATCTATTTCTTGCATATAGTTTTAAGTGTGTCTTTTTTTTAAGTTTTTTGAGCATGAACAGAGAAAATGATCTGGTTTTAATCATAAACTGTTCAATTATAGTGAGAATAAATAAAGGAGCCTATTTTTAGTTAGACTCCTAATGCAATTATTTTGAGTAATTACTACTGATAATTAAGAAAAAAATTCTTTACTTTTATCAGTTAATGATCGCAAAAAAAATATCAAAAAATATATATGTTTTAAATATCATTTTGAAGAACAACACCACGGGTATAATTGAGGGTTTGTACTTGATCTGGGCTAAGGAAGATTTTTTCCACGGAGTTTTGTTCCACAAGGAAACCGACTCTTTGCCCTGATGTATCTTCTTTTACGTCAAGATAAATTACTTCATCACATACTCTGGCAATTTGTTTGAGGTCATGGGCGCTCATGATGATGGTATAGTCTTTTTTGAGGTCGTAGATCAGGTTTTCGATTTCTACGGTGGAAATGGGGTCTAGCGCCGAACATGGTTCATCTAATAATATCACTTCTGGTTGAAGGGCGATCGCCCTTGCAATACATAATCGCTGTTTTTGTCCTCCCGATAACAACATGGCATTTTTACGCAGATTGTTTTTTACTTCTTGCCATAAACCTACTCGCTTGAGGGCATCTTCCACCATGGCATCAAGATTTTGACCATAACCATTGACTTTTAACCCCATGGCAATATTTTCGTAGATGGAGGTGGGAAAAGGGGTAGGGCGTTGAAATACCATGCCGATGTTACGGCGTACTTGGATGGGTTGAATTTGATTAGAATAAATATTTTGATTATGAAAGTAAACTTTACCTTTGACATTTATTCCCTCGATCAAATCATTGAGACGATTAAAACATCTTAATAACATACTTTTTCCACAGCCAGAACGTCCAATAACTCCCGTAACTTTATTGGCTTCAATCTCCAAATTGATTCCTACTAAAAGAGGATTTTGTTCATGAAAAACTGATAAATTTTGTACTGTAATGATAGGTGGTGAATTGTCCATAATATCCTCTGAGAAAAATAATAAATTAATTACGTTGTAAATTAGAAAAATATTCCCGAATTAACACAGAAAATAAATTCAAAATAATCAAAATTACCACTAAAACAATGGTGGCGGCGGCGGCCAGTTGTTGCACTTCTTGATTAGGGTTTTGTAACCAATTAAAAATCTGCACGGGCAAGGTGGTATATCTACTTTGTAATCCTTCCCATGAAAGGGGAGGCAAAAAACGCACGGAAGCGGCAACTCCTACCCCAATCAAGGCGGCGGTTTCGGCTAATGCTCTGGCTTGGGAAAGTAGCACTCCTGTTAAAATACCGGGCAAAGCGGAGGGGAGAATCAGTTTTTGCAAGACTTCCTGTTTTGTCATGCCTAGGGCATAACCGCCATGGCGCAAACGTTTACTACTGGTTTTGATGGCGCTACGACTGGCAATTATCAGGGTGGGTAAACTCATGACGGTTAATACCATGGCACCTGAGAGAATGGTAGTGCCTCCTGTAATGGGGCTCATCCAGCGGACAAAAATTTCTAAACCTAATAATCCGTAAAGGATGGAGGGGATGGCGGCGAGGTTGGCAATACTGATTTCGAGAATGCTATCAATACGCTTGTTTTTCCGATATTCTTCGAGGTAAATGGCACTGCCAACTCCTAGGGGAATTACCATGATTAGGGTAAGCACAAATAGCCATAAACTGCCCACCAAGGCGGAGAGTATCCCAGAGTCTTGGGCACGGCGGGAGGCGAAGCTGGTTAAAAATGACCAGTTGATTTTTTCTAATCCTGTTTGGGATAGATTCCAAAGTAGGATGGTGATGAAGATGACACCAAAACTAGCACCGAGAAAAGCAAGAATGGTAAAGGTGCGATCGCACCATAATCTATTTTTGGCAATGGGTTTTTTTAAGTCAAGGTTAAAAAGAGGTGATTTTGTTTCATTTTTACTACTATAAGTTAGAGTCGTATTTTCTGAAGTTAGAAATGATTGGATAGATTCTTTTTGTGCAATTTTAGAAACGCTTTTGGTAAAAGAAAATAGTTGTTTTTCTGCTTTATTTTGTAACCAATAACTAATACTATTTAGGGTAAATGTTACCACAAAGAGGATAAATCCCAAAGTAAAAATTGTCTTAAATAATAAAGAGTCAAATTGAACCGAACCTAAACTTATTTTGATAATAAATGAGGTAATCGTTTCAATGGGTTCTAAAGGATTTAATGTTAAATTTGGTCTTTGTCCAGAGGCGATCGCCACTATCATTGTCTCCCCCAATGCTACAGAAGTCGCCAAAGTAAAAGAAGACAAAATCGCAGGATAAGCCAAAGGTAACAACACCTTATAAATCATTTCCAACTTAGTCATACCAAGGGCGTAGGCAGAATTGCGTAAATCATCAGAAATCGCCGTCAAAGCATCCTCCGTCAAAGAAGAAATAATGGGAATGATTAAGATACCCACACATATCCCCGCACTTAGAGCATTAAAACCACCCATAGAAGGAAAAATACTACTTCGTAACAAAGGAGTGAGAAAAAGCAACGCAAAATAACCATACACAACCCCCGGAATACCCCCCAAAGATTCCAGAGCTATTTTGAAAAATCTTTTGACATTTTTAGGAGCATATTCTGACAAATAAATAGCCGCCAAAAGCCCCAAAGGAATCGCTACTAATAACGCAATTAATGTTATCAAAAAAGTTCCTGATAACAATACAATAATCCCGAATTGAGGATTAGTAAAATTAGGAGTCCATTCCGTACTGGTTAAAAAATCAACCACTGAAACCTCCCCAAAAAATTGCCAAGTTTGATTGACAAAAATCAAGGAAATTCCCAAGGTAATAAAAATAGGAACAAAACCAAGAATAGTGATTAAAAACTCTAAAAGTAGACTCCCAAAATTAGCCCCAATAAAACCACTAAAATAACTTATTTTCTTAATCATTCTTCCCCTGACCAATTAATTTAGTTAAATCATTCAAAGCCGACTGAGTACCTTGGGCATCTCGTTCTAAATTTTTAACCACAGTCTTATTTTTTTCAGAAATTTTCAATAAAAATTTAATTTCAGGCTTTAATTGTTGTGCCATACTATTAATAGTGGTATTCGCCTCACTAATTTGAGTTCCTAAACTTGCAATCTCATCTGCAATTACCTTAAAAGAACTACTGCGACTATTATCAGAGGGTAAATTTGCCGAAACAATAGAAACTTGTTGCGATAAATTATCTACTTTTTTACTAATTCTTTCAATTAAAAATGTACTACGATCAATACCTTTAAATTTTTCCCTAAAACTATCACAAACTTGATTAACTTCCCCCGTAAAATGAATAATAGAATCAATACTTTTTGCCAAAGAATTAAATGTATTTTTCCCCTTCCTAGAAAGTAAAGAACCTAAATCAGCAAAACTTTTATTCAAAAGATGAATTTCACGACTTTGTTTCGATAATTCTTCTTTTTGTTCTTCTAGTCTTTCCGTTTGAGTTTTCAACAACTTATTACTGGTTTGTAAATTAATCTGTTGTTCCTCTAACTGTTCAGAATATTCCTTAACTTTCTCTTTTTCTTTTTCTATTTTTCGAGCGTAACGTCTCAAATCTCTTTCTTGGCTAATTAATTTTTCATTAATAGTAGAAAACATTTGAGCTTGAGCCAAAATCAAAGAACTTAACTCCAACATTCCTATTTCTTGATCATCTTCTGTGACCACAATAGGACTATAAATATATTTGGGAGGACGAGCTAAGGCTTTTTGAACTGCGTCATTTATTTCTGTATAAACATCAATTTTTAACGACTGATAATTGTTATTTTTAACAAATAGTTTAATTGGTCGTTTAGTATATATATCTCTGGCATATTCTTTACTCATAATTTCAAAGAATTTTTGCCGAGAAACAACCCCAATAATTTGTCTATCTTCCACCACAAAAAATCCTGATAGAGTCGGATTTGCTAAGAGATGATTTTCTACCAAAGTAGTTGAAACATCTATGTTAACTCTATAGTTATCTAGTGAAAGGTCAGCTAAAGTATTTTTTTTCTCTGCAATTTTTAACCTAGTGGGCATCTTGTTTAGCAGAATTGCTCATGAATTTACATAAGATTATTGTAAAAAATAAAAGTTTTTTTTTCAACAATATTCTTCTTAATCTTTTCTTAACTTTAATTGTTTTGCGAGGGGTAATTACGTATTTTTACTGATAGATAAAATCCTTTTTTCTTAACCTGTTGTTAATTTAATCTTTTCTTTTTTATGCTTCTATTTGTATAGGCAGTTTTATTTTATTACTTATTCATAAATAATATGATTATTTCCATGAACAAAAAGAAAATCTGGACAAGTACCCTAACGACATCCTTGGTAGTTGCAACAGGATTGATAGGATGTGCGAATCAGTCTGCAATGACTAGCAATAGTGATTTAACGGGGGATATTGTCATTGATGGTTCGTCAACGGTTTACCCCATCACTGAGGTGATGAGTGAGGAATTCGAGAGAGATAACCCCAATGTGCGCATTGCCATTGGTATTTCAGGAAGCGGAGGGGGATTGAGTAAATTTTGTGCAGGAGAAACGGATATTTCTAATGCTTCTCGCCCTATTCGGGCATCAGAAATCGAACAATGTGAGCAAAATGGCATTGAATTTATCGAGTTACCTGTGGCTTTTGATGCTCTTTCGGTGGTGATTAATAGGGAAAATGATTGGGCTACTTGTTTGACTGCCCGTGAATTACAGACCATTTGGAGTCCTGAATCTCAGGGGGTAATTAATAATTGGAATCAGGTTAGGGCAGGTTTTCCTGATGTACCTTTAAGTTTGTATGCTCCGGGTACTGATTCTGGTACTTTTGATTATTTTACTGAGGCGATTAATGGTGAGGAAGGTTTGAGCCGAGGAGATATTACGGCTAGTGAGGATGACAACGTAATTGTGCAGGGGGTGAGTAATGATATTGGTGGATTGGGGTATTTTGGTTTATCTTATCTTGAGGAGAATTTGGGCTCTTTGAGGGCGGTTTCTCTGGATAATGAAGATCCTAATGATGGTGGTGACGGTTGTATTGAGCCTAGTTTACAAAACGTTGAGGCAGGTATTTATCAACCTCTTGCCCGTCCATTGTTTATTTATGTTAAAAAGGCTTCTTTGGAACGTCCAGAGGTGAGGGCTTTTGTTGATTTCTACTTAAGTGAAGAAAATGCTCAATTAACTAGGGAAGCAGGACAGGTTGATTTGCCTAGTACACTTTATGATAAGGCAAATAGTCGTTTGCAACAAATGAAGACAGGTTCGGTATTTGTGGATATTTCAACCATTGGAGTTAAGTTAGATGAGGTGTTTTAATCACTCCATCGGTCTATTTTTGTGGTAGAAAATAAATATTTTTTTAGGTTTAGGGGTAAAAAATAATTAAAACTAGCTTATCAATAATGTTTAGTTGAAACTTTTTTATCCCTGATTGTTTTGCTTGGTGGCTGAGGATATAAAATATTCTAAGGTGTTTTTTTGTTCTTTATTAAGGTTATCTTTATTGATTAAAAGTTTATTAAGTGTTAATAGAGGATAATCTGGTTGTATATTTTGTGTGCGGCTAATTTCCTTTAGCTTTGTTGTAAAATTATCCCTTAATTTTGGGGTCGTAAAATTACCTACTTTATTTTGTAATTTGGCAACTTGCAAAAGATCATCGTCTGGGATAAAGCTATATTCTATATAACTAATTGCTCCATCTATTTGTTTAACCGTAGATGCGATCGCACCGTTACCCCTTGCACTAATACCAGTTATTTTTCTTATATTGTGCAAACTTTCAAAATTATTTAGATAGGAGTTAAAATAATTATTAGTTCCGCTTTTATTGGCTTGATATATTACTTGAATAGGTTTATATGTTTTTCCTCCTAACTCTTGCCAATTTTTAATTTTTCCTGAAAATATATCTATTATTTGTTGTTGCGTTAATGATAAATTTTCTATCTCTTTGTTATTATATATAAGGGCGATCGCCCCTAAACCAATAAATAATATTTTAATATTTTTATCCTTCAGATGAGCTACTTTTTGATCAGAAAATGGTAAATTAGTAGTAGCAAAATCAATGGAACCTTTTTCCAAATTATGAAGAATAGTATCAATATTATAATTTAAACGATAATCTAATTTCAGAGGAAAATTATTGCTCCCGTATTTTTCAAACCAAGACCTTAAAAATAACTCGGAATATATTTCTCCCTCCCCCCTAAGAATGTTTTTTGAAGGATGATGAGGTATCAAGAGACTGGCATATAACCCCGTTAATCCCCACAAAAAATTACGTCTTCCTAGCTTTAAATTATTCATTCAACTTCAATAAAAATTTAATTATCTTCATAAATCATAGACTTGTAAATTTTAAAATAAGAAGAGATGATGTCAATTAAGAAAGAGTTAAAAATAGTTTAATATTGTATTAAGTTTTGATGGAAATAATAGCCATCCCGTTTCTGGAGTAATCCATCGATCTTCATCATAAATTGATAATTGGGAAGAATCTCGAAAAATACTGGAGGCTTTATGAAAATTCATAACGTGTTTGCCTATATTCCGTTTTTCCCTATCCAGATTCCAGTCAAAATTATATTTTAATTTCTCGTCAAAGTATTTAAAAATTAAAGAGATAAGAAATACTCATTTTAACTTATCATCGCCCTCAAATAAGCTAAAGTAGTTAATATACATACCTTATAGAAGCAATCATATATAAATAACTACTCCATGAAAAGCCTATTCTTAGAAAGACTCCATAGCAAAGATCGCCCCGTGCTAGTATTAGATGGTGCCATGGGTACAAACCTACAAGTACAAAACTTGAGCGCCGAAGACTTTGGCGGGGCAGAATATGAAGGATGTAACGAATATTTAGTCCATACCAAACCCGAAGCAGTGGAAATCGTCCATAGGGGCTTTTTAGAAGCAGGCGCCGATGTTATTGAAACCGACACCTTTGGGGGTACACCCCTAGTCTTAGCAGAATATGATCTTGCCGATCGCTCCTACTATCTTAATAAAACCGCCACTGAGTTAGCCAAAAGAGTAGCCCAAGAATATTCCACCCCCGAAAAACCCCGTTTCGTGGCAGGAAGCATTGGCCCAGGTACAAAACTACCCACCCTCGGACACATCGACTATGATACCCTAAAAGATGCCTACGTCACCCAAGTTCAAGGGTTATACGATGGTGGTGCCGACTTACTGTTAGTGGAAACCTGTCAAGACGTACTACAAATTAAAGCCGCCCTCAACGCCATCGAAGAAGTATTCAAAGAAAAAGGAGAAAGACTCCCCCTGATGGTATCCGTCACCATGGAAACCATGGGTACTATGTTAGTAGGTACAGAAATCAGTGCAGCCCTTGCTATTCTTGAGCCTTATCCTATTGATGTATTAGGCTTAAACTGTGCCACAGGCCCTGATTTGATGAAACCCCACATCAAGTATTTAAGCGAAAATTCCCCCTTCGTAGTTTCCTGTGTACCCAATGCAGGTTTACCTGAAAATGTAGGAGGACAAGCGCACTACAGACTATCTCCCATTGAGTTAAAAATGCACTTGATGCACTTTATCGAAGATTTGGGAGTACAAATTATCGGCGGTTGTTGTGGTACTCGTCCTGATCATATCAAAGCCTTGGCAGAAATTGCCAGTACCCTCAAACCCAAAGAGCGTCATTATAATTATGAGCCTTCCGCCGCTTCTATTTATGGCACTCAACCCTACCATCAAGATAATTCTTTCTTAATTGTGGGTGAAAGACTCAACGCCAGTGGCTCGAAAAAATGCCGTGATATGCTCAACGCTGAAGATTGGGATGGTTTGGTATCCCTTGCCAAAAGTCAGGTAAAAGAAGGCGCCCACATCCTTGATGTTAACGTGGATTATGTGGGGCGGGATGGGGAAAAAGATATGCACGAATTGGCTTCTCGTCTGGTGAATAATATCACCCTCCCCCTCATGTTAGACTCCACGGAATGGCAAAAAATGGAGGCAGGATTAAAGGTGGTGGGGGGTAAATGTATCCTCAACTCTACTAACTATGAAGATGGAGAGGAAAGATTTTTTAAGGTGTTGGAATTGGCGAAACAATATGGTGCTGGGGTGGTAATTGGTACTATCGATGAGGATGGTATGGCGCGCACGGCGGACAAAAAATATGAGATTGCTAAACGTGCTTATAATGATGCGCTGAAGTTTGGTATTCCTGCCCATGAAATCTTTTTTGATACCCTTGCTTTGCCCATTTCCACTGGGATTGAGGAAGACAGGGAAAATGGTAAGGCGACTATCGAATCTATCAGGCGCATCCATGCAGATTTCCCCGAATGTCATTTTATGTTGGGGGTTTCTAATATCTCCTTTGGTTTGAATCCTGCCGCCCGTCAGGTGTTAAACTCGGTGTTTCTCCATGAGGCGATGCAGGTAGGGATGGACGGTGCGATCGTTTCTCCTAATAAAATATTACCATTAGCTAAGATTGACGAAAAATCTTTAGAAATTTGTAGGGATTTAATCTACGATAATAGAAAATTTGATGGGGATATTTGTACTTATGATCCTTTAGGAGAATTAACCACCTTATTTCAGGGTAAAACCACGAAAAGTAATAAGAAAAATGTCGCTGATTTACCTATCGAAGAAAGGTTAAAACAACATATTATTGAAGGGGAAAGAATTGGCTTAGAAGATGCTTTAAATATTGCCCTAGACAAGTATCCTCCTTTAGATATTATTAATGTCTTTTTATTGGATGGTATGAAGGTTGTTGGGGAGTTATTTGGTAGTGGACAAATGCAATTGCCTTTCGTTTTACAATCTGCCCAAACCATGAAATCTGCCGTAGCTTTCCTCGAACCTTTTATGGATAAAGCTGATAGTGATGGTAGTGGTAAAGGTACATTTTTAATTGCCACAGTGAAAGGAGATGTCCATGATATTGGCAAAAATTTGGTCGATATTATTCTTTCTAATAATGGTTATAAAGTGGTCAATATTGGTATTAAACAACCTGTGGAAAATATCATTAAAGCCTATCGAGAATCTAATGCAGATTGTATCGCCATGAGTGGTTTATTAGTAAAATCCACGGCGTTTATGAAAGATAACTTAGAAACCTTTAACCAAGAGGGAATAAATGTTCCCGTTATCTTGGGGGGTGCTGCCCTAACTCCTAAATTTGTCTATGAAGATTGTCAAAATGCTTATAACGGTAAAGTGGTTTATGGTAAAGATGCTTTTGCCGATTTACACTTTATGGATAAATTAATGCCTGCCAAAAATAGCAGTCAATGGGATAATTTACAAGGATTTTTAGGAGAATTTGAAGAAGAAAATAATCTCTTTAAAGGTCGTAACTTTGATGATTCTGGAGAGGTAAAAACTGAGGAGAAGAAAGAGAAAGAAGAAGAAAAAGAGCAGGTAATTGATACCCGTAGAAGTGATGCAGTTGATCCTAATATTGAACGTCCGACTCCTCCTTTTTGGGGTACAAAAATTATGTATCCTGATGAGTTTGATTTTGACGATCTTTTCTGGTATTTAGATTTACAAGCCTTGTTTGCAGGACAGTGGCAATTCCGTAAACCCCAAGGGCAACCAAGGGAGGAATATAATGAATTTTTAGCGGAAAAAGTACATCCTATTTTAGATGAATGGAAAGCAAAAATAAAAGCGGAAAATTTATTACATCCTACTCTCATTTATGGTTATTTCCCCTGTCAATCGGAAGGTAATACTTTATATATTTATAACCCTGAAAATCCTGAAGCTAGGGAAGAAATTGCCAAATTTGAGTTTCCCCGCCAAAAGTCTGGTAAAAGGCTATGTATTGCGGACTTTTTCGCTTCTAAAGATTCGGGTATCATCGATGTTTTTCCCATGCAGGCGGTGACGGTGGGCGAAATTGCCACAGAATACGCTCAAAAACTGTTTGCCAATGATGAATATACCAATTACCTCTATTATCATGGTATGGCGGTACAAACGGCGGAAGCCATGGCGGAATGGTGTCATGCAAGGATTCGACGGGAGTTGGGTTTTGGCGATTTAGAGCCAGATAATATCCGTGATATGTTTAAACAACGTTATCAGGGTTCACGGTATAGTTTTGGTTATCCTGCCTGTCCTAATATGTTAGATCAATATGTGCAGTTAGATTTGTTGGATACTAAGCGCATTGATATGTATATGGATGAGTCTGAACAAATATACCCTGAACAGTCCACCAGTGCGATTATTTGTTATCACCCTGTGGCTAAATATTTTAGTGCTTAAGTTCGTAGTAAGCCCTTTAGGGCTTTTTGAAGGGCTAAAGCCCTCACTACGAACCTGGTTTAATTATCCCATCCTTTTCCATAGTCTTTTACAGGGTATTTCACCCAACTATCTCTTAACCACTCTCTACCTTTCTCCTGTAAATACCAATGTACACTACTTTCGAACCAGTCATAAGGAGAGTTAACGTAGTTATGTTTCACAGGATTATAATGTATGTAGTTCAGGGTTGTGTAATAATGTCTTTTGGAGCGAATGGCGCGATCGCTAAAACGATACCATACTTTACGTCCTCTTTGATTATCTTCTAAATTCCATTGATAGGAAGTAAAACCATGAATTGCTTTAAAAATTGAGGAGAGAATTGATAAATTGGGCAAATAGACCAATAAATGATAATGATTCACCAAAATTACCCATCCTCTAATTTCTATTCCTTCATGAATAAATTTTTCAAACAAGAGGTTTAATAATTGTTGGCGGCGAGATGGAGTATTTAAAATTTTTTGATGTTGATAACAGGCAATAGTAAGCAAATAAAAACTCTCAATTTGTATGGGATGAGGAGGAGAATGGGCGGGAAATCCTTTTTTAAGTCTCTCTTGCACTAATTCCAATTTTTGTTGATGACTTAATTTATGATACTCATACATAATCCTAGTTTGTAGTAATGGCTTTAGCCTTGATTCTACTGATAATAATGCCACTAAAGTGGCAACTACAAACCTAAAAGTTGATTTTTTAATTCTTAACAATTCTCTACCTTCGTCCTCCAAATAGCAGCAATACACACTACTTTCGAGCCAATCTAAGTATTTTAGTGCTTAGGTGAGGTTTTGGTGGGAGGTATATTATCCTACTTAAGAACTTTATGAATAAAATTTAATTGTTAATAGTTAACCCGAACTCAGGTTAAATAAATAATAATATTGAGCGAAAAATAGTACAGTCAAAAGAATAAAATATATAGTGCTTGATAAAATAATAGTTACTGATAACCATAGAGATGGAAGCCAATTTTATTACTGAGATATTTCTACCCATTGCTTTAATTACCATTATGTTAGGTATGGGTTTAAGCCTTACAAAACAAGATTTTCATAGAATAATTGTTGACCCCAAGGCTATATTTACAGGATTATTTTGTCAATTAATTATGTTACCTATGGTTGCCTTTTTGTTGATGAGGTTTTGGAATTTAGCTCCTGAGTTTGCTGTGGGAATTATTTTGCTTTCGGCTTGTCCGGGAGGAGCTACTTCTAATTTATACTCTTATTTAGGGAAGTGTGATACTGCTTTATCTATTAGTTTAACTGCTTTGTCCAGTATGATTACTATTGTTTCTTTACCTTTTATTGTCAATTATGGTATGGAATTATTTATGCACGATCGCACTTATGTTAGTTTACCTGTACTAAAAACTATTACACAAATTGTTGTTGTTACCTTAATTCCTGTTTTTTTGGGTATGATTATTCGCAGTTATAAACCTAACTTTGCCCTTCGTGCTGATAAACCCGTTAAAATCGCTTCTGGTTTGTTTATGGTGTTGGTGGTGTTAGGGGCGATTTTGGCGGAGCGAGAAAATTTAATCCCTTTTATTCAAGCTACTGGTTTTCCTACTCTCACCCTAAATGTGGTTACTTTGTTAGTTAGTTTTTTGATTGCTAAAAGTGTGAATTTAAGTTGGAAGCAGTCTTCTACTATTTCTATCGAAGCTGGTATGCAAAATGGAACTTTAGCCATTGCGATCGCCTCTTCTGCTACACTATTAAATAATCCTCAAATTGCCATACCTCCTGCCATATACTCTATTATGATGTTTGTTACAGGGGCGATCGTTAGTTATATTTTCAGTTGCACTAATGCTGAAAATACTTAGATGATCAAAATTTAAGCAAAAACAAAAGTTTCAGGTTGAGATAAATCTTTCCTATCCTCTTGATATTTTTTCATAATCCCCAAATTACCATTAATTTATTAAAATATAACTCTCAATTATCCATTCTCAATTATTAATTACTATGTTTCTGCCTCCATCCAAGACAGGAGAATATATTTGTTCAAAAAATATAGACTTATTCGTTAGTGTTGATTGTCAGGAATTATCAACCCAAAGTGCAAAGGGAAGATATTTAAAACCAATTTCCGATACACCAAAACACGGTGCGCTCGAAGTGTGTCTGTGTGAAGACAATTATCAGGGATGGTTGCCATTATCATCCTTAGAATACTTACAACCTGCCGAGAATGGCTATCAGAAAGAAACAGTTTTTCGTGAATATATTTCCCAAAAAATTCCTGCCATTATCGACTTTTGTTTACAAGCCCATCAAGTGCCTAACTATTACCTCTGGGGTGGCACTGTGGCACCTAACTATGATTGTTCGGGTTTAATGCAGTCAGCCTTTGCTAGTCAAGGGGTATGGTTACCTAGGGATTCTTATCAACAGGAAGATTTTTGTCAGAAAATTATGAGGGAGGAGTTGGAAAAAGGAGATTTAATTTTCTTTGGTGTAAAAAAAGTTACCCATGTAGCCCTTTACTTAGGAAATAATCGCTATATCCATAGCTCAGGTAAAGATATGGGTAATAATGGTATTGGTATTAATCAATTAACCGATGATCTTGATCAAGTTAGTCGTAATTACTACCAACAATTATGGAGTTATGGTAGGGTGATACAATCCTTATAGTGGTTGAGATTCGCAATTTTCTTTGGTAATGCGATGACGATAGGCAAACATATCCTTGAGTCTTTCTTCTACCCACCAACCCATCAAATAATTTATTAAAGGTTCTCCTGTAATGTCATACTGAATGTTATCAGTTAACCTTGTATAGTCTCCTTCGGCTTGAAATTGATGACGGTGAATCCACAGTTTTAAAGGGCCTTCGGTTTGTTGATCAGTAAATAAATGATATTTCTCGTATTCTACATGACGAGCGCACCAGGGAATGGTAACAAAACCAAACATTAGGTTAAATTTAGTCATGGCACCAATTTCCAAACCTCCCTGACGCTCAACGACTTTTACTGGTTGCCATGGGGGAGTTAAAATATCTAAAATATCTTCCCTCTCGTGAAACTCCCAAACAGTTTTTAAGGGTGCTTTAATTAAACTGGAATATTCAAATTTGAGCATATCAATAACTATCCTAGTTGTTTGAATATATCTTTCAAAATTTGGGCTGAATTTTGCAATAATCTTTCTTCTTCTGGATGAAGGGTTAAATTGACAGTTTGTAAAATTCCTTTTTCATTAATTACCCGAGGAATACTCAAACAAATATCATCAATGCCATACATCCCCGTCATTAAACCACTAACAGTTAAAATGCGTTCCTGAGAATTAACGATCGCCTTTACAATATCACTGGTAGCCAAACCAATAGCATAGGAAGTGCTACCTTTACGCTTAATAATTTCATAGGCGGCATTTTTAACATTATCATAAATACCTGACAAAATCTTTTGCTCTGGGGGAGTCAAATTTTCCCAACCATTAGGCACAATTTTTACACCACCGACATTTGCGGTACTCCACACAGGAACTTCGCTGTCTCCATGTTCCCCTATAATATAAGCATGGACACTACGAGAATCAATACCCATTTCCTTGGCTAATAAAGAACGAAAACGAGCGGTATCCAATGCTGTACCAGAACCAATTACCCTAGAACTAGGAAAACCTGTTATCTTGAGGGTGGCATGGGTCATAATATCCACAGGATTACTGACTACCAAAATAATAGACTCGGGACAATATTTGACCACATCAGCAAGAATCTTTTTATAAATAGCAATATTACGCTCAACCAAACTTAAACGACTTTCTCCCTGTTTTTGAGCAACTCCTGCGGTGATAATAACTATGTCTGCGTCTTTTCCTTCATCTGCCACCGTACCCATTTTTAAATCAGTGGGAGAAATAAAAGGCATTCCGTGGGATAAGTCCATAATTTCCCCTTCCAATTTTTCTGGGGCAATATCTTGTAAAATCAACTCATCAAAACAATCTTGAATTAAAAAAGAATAGGCACAGGCTAAACCCACTTGTCCTAAACCGATAATAACTCCTTTACGAGGACGAATAAAGGATGGTTGTTGGGCAGAAGAATTAGGAATTAAAATTTTCTCAAACATATCAGTTAGTATTTTGTTATCACACCATTGCCATACTATCGAAGTTATCGCATTTTGATCATCTTCGGCAAACATTGATGTATTTTTTCTCAATATGTTCATAAAAAGATGAAGTTATAAAAAATATGCCATTTAAGAAATTTTATTTACAATCTTTTTTGTTTTTGGGACTATTATTTATTGGTGGTGCTAGACATGAACCAAGACAAAAAGAGTTACAACCTTTATCAGGAAATATCACCTTACAGTTAAGAAATGCTGTGTGGCGTTTGTTAGAAGAAGAACCCATTTATCAAGATATTTATCTTGATTTAGATTGTCATCAAAATGAGTGTGATTCTGATATTTATGGATGGTCACCTAAATATAATCAAGATGTAGAACATCAGGGAAAAGTCAGGGTAATTCCTCAAAATAATTACTTTACCTTCGAGATTGAATTGGATGTTAGACCTAGTCCTTTTAGTATGGATAGTAACCGAGCTACCTATAGTATTGATGTAATTTATGATCAAAATAATCAACTATTAGGTAGTTATTCTGGTAGGTTAAATAATCGTTTTTTACTAGGCCCTGTTACTGGTAAAATTAATGATAATTACATTTTAAAAATAGAAAATTATCAACCCATTGAATCTCAAGAACATCCTCGCTTAATTTTTCGAAAATTTGATATAGAAGACATTAAAAATAAAATTAATACTCCCATTGGACAAGCAATTTTAACTCGATTAAAGAATAGTTTAAATGGTGAAATATTTTACAGTGGCTATGGCTTAAATGGTGGTTCCCATGGGGCAGGATATTGTTTTTTAGCCCTTATTAATGATGATCTTTCTTTGGCTCAACAAGGGTGGAATACAGTTCAAGATGCGATCGCCCTTAGCCGTGGATTAGATGGACAATCAAAACCAAGAATATTAGAAAGAGCAGGACTCGTCATTGGTGTTGCCCTTGCCTACGACCATTGTTACCCTTTATGGAATGAAAATCAACAACAAGAAATGACCAAATGGTTAGCTCAACAAGCCCTAGAATTGTCTCAGGGAGGAGGTAGTGGCTGGAATAATAGCACCGTCAGCAATTGGAATGTAAGGGCAAGAAGTGCAGCAGGAATCGCCGCCCTCGCCATCAAAAATGAACCTGACCATTTTTTCCCAGACAATGAATTTTATCAACCCGAAAACCACCTCCACTTAATTTTAGCTACCGCCCAAAGGAATGTCTCTCGATATATCAATACTGCCCTAGGGGATGGAGGTTTTGGCATTGAAGGGGATGCCTACACCAGCCATTCTGCTAACCAGATGTTACCTTTTTTACAAGCCTATGGTAATGTCATGGGCAAAGACATTGCCACCCAAACCCACGCCAATCAGCTAATACCCAATAGTATGATGCGGATGATACCAAGGGAAAATGATAGCCCCATCACCCCCGCCTACGGCAGACATCGCCATGGTGCCAGTGGTTTCCTCTTTGCCTCTGGTTTAGGCATCCTGTCCGAGGATTTTTTGCCCTCCGCCCGATGGATTTATGATCGCTATTTTGCCATGGAAGGGGATTTAACTTTTGGTATTAGTTCATCTTATCCCGATCAAGCCATTTACGCCCTTGCTAATTATCCGCACAATGTATCCCCTCAGCCTCCCCAGTCATTCCTGCCACGAGTATTTGTCGATCACATCAGGGGTTTGTATGTGTTTCGTAATCAATGGCAAAACCAAGATGATACGGTTGCCAGTATTTATCTTAATGCCAATCCTGTGCGCGGAGGTTGGTTATTTCCCGAGGCTACCAGTTTCCGACTCAGGGGATTAGGGGTAAATTGGGCCATGGCGGCACCGAGTGAGGGGGAAAGGGAAAGGGAAAATATTGTCTATCTTCCTAATGCTTCTGGTTGGCGTGGTAGTCAGATGATTCATTTTGCCGAAGCAGAAGACGGCTCAGGGGTGGTGTCCATGGTTAGTCAAAATCGGTCAGAAAATGCTCAACTGGAGTATTTACGCTCTTTTGGGGTGGACTATAGCAAGGTTTCGGGGGCGGATGGTATCTTTGCCATTGCCGATATTTTTCGGGGTGATGTGAATGATCCTAATTTTCAGGAGAAAGTCTGGACGATGCACACGGAGGGGGATGTGACCATCGAGGGTAATAGCTTTACCATAAGGGATGATTCGGGCTCAATTTTTCGGGGTGTTTTTGCGGCACCGTTAGATGTGGTGATTACGGAGGAAAAAACTGATTATGGTTCTAAAATTATGGCGACGGGGGGTCATCAATTTTTGGTGGTGATGGCGATGGGTGAGGGGAGTTTACCGCCGATGGAGATAGTTAATCCTGTGGGTATTAATTCTACGGTGAGGGTGGGAGGACAAGAAATTAGTTTTAGGGGCGATCGCATCCTATTTTCTCATTATTCAAGTTCGAGTAATAAGTTGTGACCAATATTACCTTGACTGCCCCCTAAATCCCCCAATTCTGGGGGACTTTCATGGTATCTTAGAAAAAAGTCTGTCCTACAACAATCATTCTTATGACTTGTCATCAAAACATACTCAAAATAAAAACTAGCGGTAAATGTTTACATAATATTACCCGTGATGTGGGGGCAGTGGTGGCGGAGTCGGGCATAAAAACGGGATTGTGTACGGTTTTTATCATGCACACCAGCGCTAGTCTAATTATCCAAGAAAATGCAGATCCTGATGTGTTAACGGATCTAAGTAATTTTTTTAGTAAACTGGTACCAGAAAGCACCACGGACTATTATCATAGTGCGGAAGGGCCTGATGATATGCCCTCCCATATTCGCTCGGTTTTAACCAACACCTCTCTAACTATTCCTGTTAATAATGGTCGTCTTTTGTTGGGAACTTGGCAGGGGGTATATGTTTGGGAACATAGGGAGCGATCGCACCTACGCCAAGTTGTGGTTCATATCAACAATTAACCCATCTGAGATTGTAAATAATTGGGTAAACCGATATTATCAATGAGCCATAATTGTTGTTCTAACCAGTGCGCATGATCTTCCTCGGTGTCATCCAACATCTGACGGAGTAAATCTCTGGATACGTAATCCTGTTCCTGCTCACAAATGGCGATCGCACTCTTAAGATTGCCAATTACCTCATATTCCAATTCGAGGTCTTTTTTGAGCATTTCAGTAACATTTTTACCCACATTCAAATCAGCTTGATCGCTCAAATCAATAGAACCCTCTAAGAATAGAATACGTTTAATTAACATATCAGCGTGATGGGTTTCGTCTTGCATTTCATGATCAATGCGTTCATAGAGTTTGTGCAAACCCCAATCTTGATACATACGAGAATGGGTAAAATATTGATCCCTTGCGGACAACTCACTGCGAAGTAATTTCTGTAATTCCTTAATGACTTTTTCGTTACCTTTCATTGTTTCCTCTTTTCTATAATTTTTTTTAGGCTTGTGTCAGGTGATAACTCTTTGAGAGTTATTTTTGTGTTAACGGTTTACATCATTGACTGTAAGAAATTTTGTAAACCTGATTCGGCAATTAACCACTGTTGGGATTCAATCCAATCAATTTGTTCCTCGGTTTCCTCCAATAATTCTTGGAATAAATCCCTAGTCACATAGTCCTGTAAATTTTCGCTAAGGGCGATCGCACCTCGTAAATTTTCAGCCATATCCCTAGTCAAAGTCAAATCATTAGCCAAAATCTCAGGCACATCCTCCCCAATCAGAAGACTACCCAAATCTTGTAAATTGGGTAAACCTTCCAAAAAGAAAACACGCTCAATAATTTTATCAGCCTGTTTCATCAACTTAATTGAGTAACGATACTCATATTCATTTAAGCGATTTAAACCCCAATTTTTACACATTCTAGCGTGTAAAAAAAACTGGTTAATCGCAGTCAACTTAATTTTTAAAACCGCATTAAGTTGACCTTTAACATCTATATTACCTTCCATATTTCCACCTTTGTGTTACCATTTCATCATATACCATTCTCAATAAAACTGCAAGGTTAAAACCCAATCTAGTTATAGCTTCTCTCAATTATTTTTTCTTATTGACAATAGTTATTGACAATGACCTTAATAAAAAAATATAAAATTCATCTATCAAAAAGTCCTAAAAACCATAAACAGTAAAAAGAATAGACAAATATAAAAAAAATATAAAATAATTATTGCCAAATCCTAGACTTAAGAAAAGGAGATTTACCTTCTTTTGCTCGTAAAAACTGCCAAACTCTTATTAAATGCTTTTTGCATTTGCTCACAGAATCACCATGATAACGACATAGCAGTCCTTTTTCTAATTTAGTTAAACCAAGACTATCCCCTGCTTGTCGAACAAAATCCAACTCCCTAATTTCTGCCAACAAATCCTGTTCAACTTCCCTGCCCACCATAACCAAACTACCTACCACAGGTTTAGCCGCCAGACCATTAGGACTAAAAAATGAATGACTCTCTCCCTTCAAGTATTGCCTATCAACCCATAAAAGTTGTTGATTTTGCCAAATTTCTGTGTAATTTTTCCATTCCCCTCGATCAATTATCTCCTCCCTAGCAGTCCTGCCAAATCTTACTATTTCCCAGCCAAAATAAAGACAATTATCTCCTAAATTAATCCTTGTGTTTTGACAAAAATATCCTTGATTAAAAAAAATAGTTTCTTGGGGTAAATATTCTAAATAACAGTTATTTTTTAGATTAAAATTAATAGTATTAAAAGCGAATTTTTGCTCACTACGGTATATTTTATGAGCGGCAGGAGTAGTGATAAAAACCTCAGCCCCCTCCTCTAGGCTAATATTCTGCTCTAAAACATCACCCCCCACAATACCCCCTGCTGTGTGCAAAATCACCGTATGGCACATTGATTTTCCTTCAGGATAAAAAGGTTTTTGTAATCGAAAAGGGGCTTGAGTATAGCTATATTCAATATTAGTTTGGTCAGCTTCTTTTTTATAAACTAATGCAATTTTTCCCACCCAGCTTTTATTGTTATTTATATCCATATTTTATTGAAAAAAATCTAACTTCATAATTATATTAAATTTGGATACAATCAGAAAGTATGAAGGCAAATCTTCCCATAATCCTCCATTCCAAAGTACCCACGAATAAATGGCGATCGCAAACTAATCGGCACCCCTTTAATAGTTATTTTGATAGCAGTAGATGCTTAAACCAGATAAAAAAACTATCAAAATCAATAATTACAAAAAAGGGATCAACAAAAAAATAGCCAAAATCAGAAAACTAAAACAATAAAAGTAAAAAACAATACAAAAGAAGCAATAATTTTAAGTGATAAAAATGCTCAAAGTCGCTTAATATTGCTAGTAACGGTAAAAATTTAAACTGTTAAACTGTACAAAAAAATAGTGATTGACAATTATGGCTCTTGGCTATCTTGCCTTAGTGCTACACGCACATTTACCCTTTGTTCGCCATCCCGAAAGTGACTATGTCCTAGAAGAAGAGTGGTTGTATGAAGCAATCACAGAAACTTACATACCACTCCTACAAGTATTCAACGGATTAAAAAGAGATGGCGTTGAATTTAAAATGACCATGAGTATGACACCCCCTCTCGTGTCCATGCTCAGGGATAAACTACTACAAGAAAGATATGACGAACACCTCACCAAATTAGAGGAACTAATCCAAAAAGAAATAGAGCATAATCAAGATAACGGTCATATCAAATACCTTGCCGAATATTATGCCCAAGAATTTAGCGAAATTCGCAAAGTATGGGAATACTATAAAGGAGACTTGGTTACTGCCTTCAAGGAATTTCAAGACAGCAATAACCTCGAAATTATCACCTGCGGCGCTACCCATGGTTATCTGCCCCTCATGAAAATGTATCCTCAAGCAGTGTGGGCTCAAGTAGAAGTCGCCTGTGCACATTATGAGGAAAACTTTGGCACTCGTCCTCGGGGAATTTGGTTGCCTGAATGTGCTTATTATGAAGGTTTAGAAAGAATGCTCGCCGATGCAGGTTTGCGTTATTTCCTCACCGATGGTCATGGTTTGCTCTATGCCCGTCCTCGTCCTCGTTTTGGTACCTATGCCCCCATTTTCACCGAAACGGGGGTGGCCGTGTTTGGTAGGGATCATGAGTCCTCTCAGCAGGTATGGTCATCGGAAGTGGGTTATCCGGGGGATCCTGTTTATCGGGAATTTTATAAGGATATTGGTTGGGAAGCCGATTACGATTACATCAAACCCTATATCATGCCCAATGGACAGCGAAAAAATGTGGGGGTGAAGTACCACAAAATTACCAGTCGTCAAGCAGGTTTATCGGACAAAGCCCTTTATGATCCTTATTGGGCAAACGAAAAGGCGGCAGAACATGCTGGAAACTTTTTGTATAACAGAATGCAACAGATTCAACATCTAGCGGGAATTATGCAAAGGGAGCCTATTGTGGTATCTCCTTACGATGCGGAATTATATGGGCATTGGTGGTATGAAGGCCCCAAATTTATCGATTATCTTTTCCGCAAAGCATGGTTTGATCAAGATACTTTGTATATGATTCACCTAGCGGACTATCTCAAAGGGCATCCTAATCAGCAGGTGGCGATTCCTTCCCAGTCTAGTTGGGGTTATAAGGGTTTCCATGAATATTGGTTAAATCATACCAATGCTTGGATTTATCCCCATCTCCATAAGGGGGCAGAAAAGATGATTAATTTGGCTACCAAGGAACCAGAGGATGAGTTGCAATGGCGCGCCCTCAATCAAGCGGCGAGGGAGTTGTTGTTGGCTCAATCTTCTGACTGGGCGTTTATTATGCGTACTGGTACCATGGTACCCTACGCCGAAAGACGCACTAAAAGTCATTTATTACGCTTGAAAAAATTGGAGGAGGATATTTGGAGCGGACAAATTGATTCTGGTTGGTTAGAAAAGGTAGAGGCGATCGATAATATTTTCCCAAATATTAATTATCGTGTATATCGTCCCATGTAGTTGTTGTGTTGTGGTGGGCATAGCCCACCTTTTTGATTTGGGGTTATCAAAACCTGACAGATAATTTCTTTTATTATCAATTCTCCATGGTCCTCGGTTGGTTAAAATAAAGAGAAAAGCTATAAGATAACTCAATTTAATAAATTAAATGTCTGCAACTACGAGCCATAAGAAAGCCAAAGCCCTCAAACCGGGCAGTCGTCGCCCTGCAAAGGAATTGTGTAGTGAGTGTGGATTGTGCGATACCTACTATATCCACTATGTCAAGGAAGCCTGTGCTTTTATTCATCAACAGATTGCGGAGTTGGAAACCCAAGCCCATGGGCGATCGCGCGATTTAGATAACGAAAATGATCTCTATTTTGGAGTATATCAGGAGATGATTACTGCCCAGAAAAAAGAACCCATCGCAGGGGCGCAATGGACAGGGATTGTAAGTGCGATCGCCTGTAAAATGTTAACAGAGGGACTTGTAGAAGGGGTTGTATGCGTTCAAAACAGCGAAAATGATCGTTTTCAACCTAAACCTATTATTGCCACCACCACCGAGGAAATCTTGGGGGCAAGGGTAAATAAACCCACCCTATCTCCTAACCTATCAGTGTTAGAACAAATTGAACAATCAGGTATGAAACGATTGCTAGTGATTGGGGTAGGATGTCAAATTCAAGCCTTACGAGAAGTAGAAGACAAATTAGGCTTAGAAAAACTCTATGTTTTAGGTACTCCTTGCGTTGATAACGTTACCCGTGAAGGATTACAAAAATTTTTAGACACCACCAGCGACTCCCCCGATACCGTGGTAGCTTATGAATTTATGCAGGATTTTCGAGTTCATTTTAAACATGAAGATGGCAGGGTAGAAAAAGTACCCTTTTTCGGCTTAAAAACCAATCAATTAAAAGATGTATTTGCCCCCTCTTGTATGACTTGTTTTGACTATGTCAACTCCCTCGCCGATTTGGTGGTGGGTTATATGGGTTCGCCTTTTGGTTGGCAATGGATTGTGGTTAGAAACGATACAGGAAAAGAGATGTTAGATTTAGTACAAGATCAACTTAAAACCCAGCCTGTGATGTCCAAGGGAAACCGTAAACAGGCAGTACAAAATAGCATCCCTGCCTATGATAAAGGGGTTACACTACCCATGTGGGCAGCGAAATTGATGGGAGTTGTCATCGAAAAAGTAGGGCCTCAAGGGTTGGAATATGCCAGATTTTCCATCGATTCCCATTTCACTCGCAATTATCTATACGTTAAGCGTAACTATCCTGAAAAATTAGATGCCCATGTGCCTAGTTATGCCAAAAAGATTGTTTCTCAATATCAGTTGCCAGATAATTGAGAATTTCAAATTTACCATGTAGAATTGCAGAAGTATAGCATTCCTCGATAAATCGTCAAAAATGATGGCGTTGATTACCCCTCATTTAGGGGGGAAATTTCTGAACACAAACTAAGATTGCTGTATATACTTGATGGACAGACGTTATTAATTTTTCACCGTCCATTTGTTTGATGATTCACTATTAATAAAACTAAAATGGAAAACCGCACCAAGGCACTAATTACAGGAATTACAGGGCAAGATGGTTCTTATTTAGCCGAGTTACTTTTAAGTAAAGGCTATGAAGTACATGGCATTATTCGTCGTACTTCTACATTTAATACTGACAGAATTGATCACATTTATCAAGATCCCCATCAGCCTGATGCTCAATTATTTTTGCATTATGGAGATTTAACCGATGGTACTACCCTCAGAAGAATTTTGGAAGAAGTACAACCCCATGAGGTTTACAATCTTGGCGCTCAATCCCATGTCAGAGTTAGTTTTGATGCCCCTGAATTTACTGTAGATACCGTCGCTATGGGTTCTCTCCGACTTTTAGAAGCCATCCGAGACTATCAAAATTACCATGATACCCAGGTAAAATATTATCAGGCAGGTTCATCGGAAATGTTTGGGAAAGTGGTGGAAATTCCTCAAAAAGAAACCACTCCTTTTTATCCCCGTAGCCCCTATGCTTGTGCCAAAGTTTACGCCCATTGGCAAACTGTCAACCATCGGGAATCCTATAATATGTTCGCTTGTAATGGTATCCTCTTTAACCATGAAAGCCCCCGCCGTGGAGAAACCTTTGTCACTCGTAAAATTACAAGGGCGATCGCCCGTATCGTGGCAGGACAACAAAAAGAATTATACTTAGGAAACCTCGACTCCAAAAGAGATTGGGGCTATGCCAAAGATTATGTAGTTGCCATGTGGCTAATGTTACAACAAGAAAAACCCGATGACTACGTCATCGCCACAGGAGAAACCCACTCCGTCAAAGAATTTTTAGAACTAGCCTTCAACTACGTAAACCTAAAATGGGAAGATTATGTGCGCTTTGACGAACGCTATTTACGCCCCGCCGAAGTTGACTTATTGATAGGAGATCCTACAAAATCAAAAGAAGTCCTTGGCTGGAAACCCTCTGTTACCTTCCCCGAATTAGTCGCCCTCATGGTTGACGCAGATTTAGAAGCCTTCGGTTTAAAAACTCAAACAGGAGAACCCGTAAAAGATCAAGCCTATATCCGTCACAGCGTCCAGCATAATATGAGCTAAAATCAAGTCAGTCATAGATTCGATTGCAAAAAATACCCCCATATTTTGCTATAATCATCTTGTCAAAAAGACAATAGAAAAAATAAAAATATATATAAGATTCAATATGTCACAACGTACCCCTTTAGGCGATTTACTCAAACCCCTTAACTCCGAATACGGGAAAGTAGCCCCCGGTTGGAGTACCACCCCTCTAATGGGTGTTTTCATGCTTCTGTTTTTAGTATTCTTGTTGATCATTTTACAAATTTATAACTCTTCTCTCATCCTTGATGGTGTCACTGTTGATTGGTCAAGTTTGGGAAGATAATTGTTTCTCAATTTCGTATAAGGTTGATTGTTGATTTACAGAAGACTCTTTAGTTAAGAAAAAAAATATTATTATGAATGTTTTTGGCATCGGACTTCCTGAGATGATTGTAATTTTTGTGGTGGCTCTTTTGGTTTTTGGTCCCAAAAAACTACCCGAAATCGGTAGAACTTTAGGAAAAACCCTCAAAGGTTTTCAAGATGCCTCTAAAGAGTTTCAAGACGAGTTTAAAAAAGAAGCTCAACAAATCGAAGAAACTATTTCTATGAATGCTCAAATAGAATCTGGTAAAGAAGAGGAAAAAGTTCCTACCCCCAACGACAACACAGCTTCAAAAACTGAATAATTAACCCCAAATTTGTTAATATTTTTGGTTTTCCACTATGATTTGATTAAGCATTATCAATAATTGCCATTATCATGAATATATTAATAGTGGGACATTCCTATATAGTAGATCTCAATTGTGAGAAATTAAGGGAATTAGCCAAAATTAGCCCTCAGATTCAAGTTAGGGTGGTTGTGCCTAAAGTTTGGAATCCGGGGGGGGTACAAAATAAAATTGTCAGACCTGAATTTAAAGATGAAGGTAATTTTAAAATAGTTCCTATTTCCAATTATAGTCAAAATCACCAAGGTTTATTGACCTTTGGCATAGAGATTATTGATTTTCTCAAGGATTTTCAACCCGATATTATTCATGTAGAACAAGGTATAAAATCTTTTGCTTATGCTCAGTTAATCATTCTCAACAAACTACTGAAACTGAAGGCAAAAAACTTTTTTTTCACTTGGTGGAATATCCCCTACGATCTAAAATTTCCTTTTAGTTGGCTAGAGAAATTTAATCTTAATAATACCGATGGTTTCATTGCTGGAAATCAAGAGGCATTGGATATTATTAGGGATCATGGTTATGATGGGAAATCCATAGTAGCCCCTAATTTGGGTATTGATGAGATGTTATTTTCTCCTCAACCTGAGCCTAATTTAAAAGCAGAATTAGCTATAAAAAATGATGATTTTGTCATCGGTTTTGTGGGTAGATTTGTTAGGGAAAAAGGTATTTTAACCCTCATCAAAGCGGTGAGTAAATTAAGTAATAAAAACTGGAAATTATTACTATTAGGCAGGGGAGAATTAGAAGAAAAAATTATCTCAGAAATTACAGCTTTAGGATTAAAAGATAATTTAATTATTATTCCTAGTGTTGCTCATGATCAAGTACCTCGTTATATAAATTTGATGGATACTTTGGTATTGCCTTCGGAAACCGATGACACTTTCAAAACCATTTCCGCCAAGGGCTGGAAAGAACAATTTGGTCATGTTTTAATAGAGGCTATGGCTTGTAAAGTGCCTGTAATTGGTTCTGATTCGGGAGAAATTCCCTATGTGATTGGGGATGATGGATTGGTGTTTCAGGAGAAAAATGATCAGGGTTTAAAAGATTGTCTTGAGCAGTTAATGAATAATCCTGATTTGGCTAGGGAGTTAGCAGAAAAGGGTTATCAAAAAACCATGGCAAAATACACTAATAAGGCTTTGGCAAGGGATTTATTAGAGTTTTATGGGCAGGTTTTGGGCGAAAAAGTAAGGGGTAACTAAGATTATTTGAATTAATTTTATGAAAATTTTACAAATTATACCTGCTATCTCTTTGGTTTATGGTGGCCCTTCACAGGTGATTTTAGATTTATGTGAGGCTTTGGCAAAACAAGGGCAGGATGTGACTATTATCACAACTAATGCCAATGGTGATCAAGGGCAACCCCCTTTGGATGTACCTTTGCAGTCGGTGGTACAAAGGGATGGTTATCAGATTATTTATTTTAATTGTTCTCCTTTTCGCCGTTATAAGTTTTCTTTGGATTTGTTGCGCTGGTTATGGGTGCATGGTGATGATTATGATGTGGCACATATCCATGCTTTGTTTTCCCCTGTGACGACTATGGCGGCTTCTATTTGTCGTTGGAAGGGTTTACCTTATATATTACGTCCTCTAGGAACTTTAGACCCGAAGGATTTAAGAAAAAAGCAGGGTTTAAAATATATCTATGGTAATTTGTTGGAAAAACCCAATCTCAGGGGTAGTGTGGGGGTTCATTTTACCAGTGGGCAGGAGGCGGATGTTTCTGATGATTTTGGGGCAAATATAAATCGTTTGGTGGTGCCTTTGGGGGTCAAAATTATCGATCGCCCCATAGATGATAATTTTATATATGGTAAGTATGGCATACCGTCTGATAAACCGTTATTGTTGTTTATGTCTCGCATTGAACCGAAAAAGGGTCTAAATTTTTTAATTCCTGCCCTTGAAAGGTTGTTGAATCAGGGATATGATTTTCATTTTGTTTTGGCAGGGGCAAATCCTCAAGATAGGGAGTATGAAAGAAGCATCGCCCAGAGAGTTACTTCTTCTAGTTTGTCTGCCCATAGTACGGTTACAGGATTTGTGACGGGGGATGATAAGGTGGCTTTACTGCAAAAAGCGGATTTGTTTTTACTTCCTTCTTTTTATGAAAATTTTGGCATTGCGGTGGTAGAAGCGATCGCCTTTAATACTCCTGTTATAATTTCAGATCAAGTCTATATCTATCAGGAAATCCAGAAGGCACGGGCAGGATGGGTATGTCGTCTGGATGAGGATGATTTATTACAAAAGTTAATCCTTGCCCTCGAAGATAAGCAGGAAAGACACACAAGGGGAATTAATGGTTTTAACCTAGCACAGCAGAAATATAGTTGGAGTGCGATCGCCCTTAAGTTAATAGAAATATATAAATCAGGAGCAAATATTACAAGACGATAACAAAAATAAACAAAAGTTAATTTACAGCGAAAAATATAAGTAAAAATAACTAAAGCATAGCTTAATTAAACTTAAGAAAAAAATTTAGAATACTTAATGTAAGTGAGCTAGAGGGTAAGTTATCCTAGAAATATAGATAAAAATAGGTATTATTATTATGAACATAATTTCTAGGGTAGTCAATAAAGATTTAAACTGGAATGCGATTATTCTTTGTACCTTGGGATTTTGGCTCAGTACCAGTTTATTTTTAGATTTTGTATTAATTCCCAGTTTATCGGTAAGTGGGATGATGAATGATGGAGGCTTTGCTACGGTAGGTTTCCTCGTTTTTGGAGTGTTCAACCGCATCGAGGTAATTTGTGCGGCTTTGGTGTTAACGGTGTCTCTGGTATTTTATTTTAATCATCAATTCCCCGAACAAAGACAAACTATTTTCTTGGTATTCGCCAATTTATTACTACTAATCGCCTTGGCATATACCTATGTTTTTATCCCCCAGATGAGCGCTTGGGGTTTATCCATCAATCAATTTAGTGCCAGTACCGAAATGCCCCATCAAATGGTTTCTTGGCACGAAGGTTATTGGGTATTAGAAGCAATTAAATATCTATTGGTAGGTAATCTCTTCCGTTGGTGCTATAGCAACACTTGCTCGATTTAAGTTTTATCCCCAAAATCCCCCAACGTGGGGGATTTTTTTTAATGTTCAAAAATATCTTTGTAATAGTTTAAATCTAGTTCTACGAATAGGGAAATAGTGTCAATACATCTTTTCGCCAAATCCCAACGCTCTTCCCTTTCTAGCATGGCGATTAATTTTTCCCTCATGGGAATAAGATAACGCACATCATTGGCGGCATAGCTTAACTGTGCAGGAGAAAGACTGGCAACATTTCCCCAGTCTGAGCTTTGAGCCTTCTTATCTAGTTCTATACCTTCTAATTCTTGGACGATGGTTTTTAAGCCATGGCTAGAGGAGTAAGTCCTTGCCATTTTACTCGCTACCTTGGTACAGAATATCGGCTCTGTTTTTGCTCCAAAGGTGTATAAAAATTGGGCTACGTCAAAACGGGCAAAGTGGAAAATTTTGGTGATATGTTGCGCTTCTAATAGTTTAACGAGATTAGGAGCTTGGGTTTGATTTTTTTTGATGCGAATGGCGGTCACAAAACCTTGGCGATCGCACAGTTGAACCAAGCAGAGGCGATCGCGCTGAGGAACTAAACCCATAGTTTCGGTATCAATGGCGAGAACATCGCTTTGATAGTATTGCTCAAAAATATTGAGAGGTAAATCTTCCTCGCAAACCAAAAAATTATCTAAAGACATTTAATATTATCCCGATGAGTGTCAAAGGAGTTGAATAAATCAACTCCCTTAATTTTCAACGCTCAATTATCAATTGTCAATGACCTATTCTTGATCTTGACGACGGGGATAAATTTGTTCGGCCTCGGGGCAATCTTCCGAAACATTAATTTCTGTGTTGCCCCGAGGTACACAGGCGAGTTTGCGACTAACGGCACCAATGCTTTCTAAACGAACAAACTCCTCCCAAGAACTATTTTCGTAATCTTCATCCATTTCATAACGAATAGTTACGACATCTCCTTCAATCCCGATGATTTGCGCATCTTCAATCCATCGTTGTTGATCCCGCAAGAAAACAGAGACATCACAACCTTCTTTGTACATTTGATAAATCTTGCGGTCTAGCATAGACTTTCCCTTAACATTGCTAAAGATCAAATTTTTTACGGTAATAGTAAACGATAATTTCCGAGGGGAAATTTTGGGCGAACAGAACTAGGTTTAAATAGTATATTGTAACTAATTTCTGAACCCTTTAAATAAAATAGAATTGGTTTAAGCCACAAATATTGATGAGTAAATTTTTTCCTTGATCTTGGCTTTCTTTCTAAAAAATAACAAAAGTTTCAATACAGCTTGGGGCTTAAAATAATTGGTGAGGCTTAGTTGTTGAAGCCCTAGCAGTGGAGAGAACGTTATTTGTATCATTCTTTATTTATTTAGTCTGGCTTAAGATCTAATTTTTGATAAGACTCCCCATTATGGTAACACTTTATTTTGATTATGTTCGTATTTTTCAAGAATTGTTAAAATTTGTTTCTGTACTAATTCTGTTTGTTCCAACATGGCAAAATGTCCACAGTTATCCAGTTCACAAACGTTATTTTGATGGTTCTTAAATAGTTCATGAAAACTGGCTAGATGTTTGACGTATTTGGGTTCCATCACTTTATCTTGTTTTCCTGCGATGAAGTGGAGGGGTTGAGAAAGACGGGCAACTATTTGGGGTAAGTAGTGAACCTGTTCTTCTGTGGTAGATTGTAATAAAGAGGCGATCGCAGCCTGTTCTTGAGCCTGTAAAAAGTCTTTTAACCGTTGTTTACCCCATAAAAGGGGCAGGGGTTTTTTAACCATCATGCGAGAAAAAGCCACATCAAGGAAAGGAATATAACTCAACCACTCTCGGCGAAACTTGACCATTTTTTCCCCGGCACCCCTAAATTGTTCAAATTCTTCTTTAAGATAAATGCCACCCCCTGCATTGATACAGATAACTCCCTCCACCACCGAAGGGCATAAATCAGCACCCCAAATGGCAACACTACCCCCCAAGGAATGACCCACTAACCAAGCGCGTTTAATATTGAGGGCAGATAATAATTCTTGTAAATCGTGGGCATAGCTTTTGAGACTAAAAGCAGAACCATCATAACTACCGAGGTTGACAGGGGAATTACCAAAACCTTTTAAATCATAAGCTAAACAGGGATATTGGTCTTGAAGTTGGTGCATGAGGGGTTGCCAATATTTGCAACTGAGAAGCCATCCATGGATAAAAACAAGGGTAGGAGGGGATGAATTTTGATCAGGGGGGGTGCTTAACTGATAAAAATGTTCGACACCACCAATTTTGATTTTACTCATTGACAGGTTTTGTAATGTTCCCCTCCTATTTTCCCATAAAAAGGGTTTTGTTATCTGATCATACTAATTTTTAGCGGTTTCGGGAAAGGTAAGATGTAATTCTTGGATCAGTTCGTCTAGTTCATCGAGGGCTTGGGTAACGTCTAATTTTAGATTACCTAAATCTGGTTTTTCCGATAGTTTCACTAACATTTCTCGTTTAGAGGCGATCGCCTTTATTTTCTCTTTAATAGTTGTTGAATCCATAATATTTGTTAAGTATTGCTATTATGTTCAATATAGCATCAACCAAGATCAAATCATCACCGAGAACAAATTTAAATTAAGCGATAAAGATTAATTTTCTATCTGAGAATACTTAATTTGTCGAATAGTATTGAGAGTATTTGTTGTAATAGAGTTTACCCCAATTTTCATAAATTGTTCAGCAACTCTTTTATTATCAATAGTCCATAAATGATATTCATATCCTCTCGATATAAATTGATAAATGTAACCTTTATTGAGAAAATTAGAAACAGAAGTACTGATTCCATCCGCACGAAGATCATCTAATTGTTTGATTAATCTATTGGCAGATAAGCTCGATAATTTCATCCCATTTAATGTTTTAAGACTCAACAATAATAATGTTTTTAGCTCTGGCATTTCCTGTTTTATATATTTCAAAGTCTGACTATTAAAAGAAATAATAACCAACTGATTTAAATTAACTTTATTATCAGTAATAATCCTCAATAAATAAGGCACAATTTCAGGATCAGTTTTTATTTCTAAAAATAACTTTGTTTGCGAAGGTAATATAGCTAAAATTTCGTCAAGGGTCGGAATTTTTTCATTTTTAAAAGTTGAATGAAACCAACGTCCCACATCAAGTTTTTTTAATTCTGCTAGGGTAGAATTTCTGACAATTAACTTAGTATCAGCAACCCTCGCCGTGTTTGTATCATGAATACAAACTATCTGCTTATCCTTGGTTAAATGAAAATCTCCTTCTATACCATCAGCACCCTGTGCTATAGCCAACCGAAAAGCTGAAAGAGTATTTTCTGGACTTTCTTTGGATAAACCTCGATGAGCTATTATCATTGGCTTTGTTGTCATTCTTTTTCCTCATATTCGTGATTGATTCTCGCTTTTAGTTTATTTTGCCTCCTATGAGCATATTTCTCACAGTAAATTTTTCTTTAACCTGACACCTGACACCTCAAACCAACATTAATTATCTTTTGCATAACATCAGTCACTTAACTTCTTCTGAGGGTATATCAAGTAACTCATGTTCTAAAACCACTTGATTCCTGCCGTTATTTTTGGCCCTATATAAGGCTTTGTCAGCCCTAGAAACAATTTGATCTAAACTTTTATCATTTTCTTGATATTGGGCAATGCCAACACTGACAGTAATTTTAAAATTATGATCATCTATGGGTAAGGAAATTGAAGCTATTTCCCTACGAATACGATTTGCTACTCTTTTAGCCGCATCAATGAGGGTATCAGACACCACAACAATAAACTCCTCTCCTCCCCATCTCGCACATAAATCTTCCCCTCGAATAGATTGCTGACACTTTTGGGCAACCAACTTAATGGCAATATCTCCCACAGGATGCCCATAATTATCATTGATATTCTTGAAATGGTCTATGTCAAAGATAATCATGGAAAATGATCTTTTTTGCCTTTTGGCAATATTAAATTCTCTGGTTGCCAGATTGAGAAAGTGACGACGATTAGCAATTTCCGTTAACTCATCGGTAGTAGCCAATTTTTCTAGATCAACTAATGCCTTTCTGAGTTGATCTCTAGTAAACTTTAATTCAATATGAGTTTTTATCCTTGCCAGTAATTCCTCATTATTGAAAGGTTTAGTAACATAATCTACCGCACCAGAGCGAAAAGCCTCTATCACATTATCCTTGGAATCACTGGCCGTAAGAAATATAATTGGTACTTCCTTATAGTTGGCTTTAGCTTTAATGAGTCTGCACAATTCCAAGCCATCTATTTTTGGCATCATTAAATCCAATAACATTAAGTCTGGCTTGACACTACCAATCATATTTAAAAATTCTTCGCTGTCAGCTAGGACTTTTATTTGATACCCTGCTTTAGCAAGGATTTTTTCTAGCATGATACGATTGATAGAATTATCATCTACTGCCAGAATTAAAAAGTTTTTTGGATTGTATTCAGCCATTAAGAATAATTAGAGCTAAACTATTATTGTTTTGATTATCAACTATTTTTATTATGTAAGATCCATTTTTTATCAAAGGGATTTAAACATTAAAATAATATTTCAATACCCATAACTTTTTTACTTAGAAGTATAGTTTCCCCGCCTCAACTTTCACAATCTGAGCTTGATTTAGTAAGTCAGTTTCAAAATAGTTTAGGTGGGTTGTTGTTATTATAGTTTGAAAACGATCGCCTAGGGAATCTAATAATTGCGCCTGTCTTTTTAAATCTAATTCTGCCATGACATCGTCTAAAAGTAATAGTGGTGGTTGCCCAACAACTTGCTCTATTAACTGTAATTCGGCTAACTTAAGGGCTAAAACTAAAGTTCTTTGTTGTCCTTGTGATCCATAATTTCTTGCTAAACTACTATTTATTATAAACTCTATTTCATCTCGATGAGGTCCTACGAGGGTATTTCCTAAGTTGATTTCGGCAATTTTTTTTTGTTCAATTTCACTTTTGATGGCATTTTGTACGTCTGTGGGAGTATCTTTTTTCCATGGTACATTAGGGGCGTAATTTAATATTAGTTTTTCTGTTTTATGGCTAATTTGATTATGCCAAAACTTGGCTAGGGGTTCTATTTTTTTTAATACTCTTGCTCTTCTTCTACTTATTCTGGAGCCTTCTTCTGCTAATTTGTTATCCCATAATTTTAACTCGATCGCCTTTAATTCTGGTACTTGTTCTATGGTCGAAATACCAGATTTTTTCATCTGTTTTAGGAGAGCATTTCTTTGTTTTAAAATATGATTATAGTTTTTTAATAATTGGTAATAAATAGGCTCTAATTGAATCAATAAACTATCAACCCAACTGCGTCTATATTCAGGAGATCCTCGCACTAATTCTATATCTAAACTAGAAAAAGTAACGGTATTTAAAATACCTAAAAAATCAATATGACGATTAACTTTTTCCTGATTTATTTTTAATTCCTTTTTACCTTTCGCAGGGATAGTAATGGCTAAATCATAGTCAGCATATTTATTTTTGACTGAGGCTTTTATTTGTCCATAAAGACGGTCTTGATATACTAATTCTATATCTTTGGTACTACGATGACTTTTTAAGGTTGATAATATTTCAACGGCTTCAAGTATGTTTGATTTTCCTTGAGCGTTATCTCCTAGTAGTATTATTTTGTTACTGGTAAAGTTTATTTCTTGTTGGATATAGTTACGAAAATGTTGGAGATATAAATGCTCTAAAAACATGAAAGTTTGAGGTTTATTCTATTAGCTGAAATATCAATATAAGTTTTGCCCCCTAAATTCCTACCCCTGTTGTCTTCGACATCTCCCCTACCCCTCTGCTTTGGGCATCTCCCCTTTCAAGGGGAGGGGGAGAGGGGGGGACTTTGAGTTAATTTTCCGTGGTTAAGGGCGATCATATTTTGCCCGAACATAATTCCTTGTTGGGGTATATTGCGAAAAGTGCTGAGAGTTTTTAAAGGTTCATTGAGAGAGTTTACCATACCTGTTTTTTGGTTGGTGGTGGTTATTTGGCAACGGCTACAGGGTTTTACTATCTTAAATTTTATCTCACCAAGGGTAATATTTTCCCATGTGTCTTCGATGAATGGGGTATCGGTTTCAATGACAATATTAGGGCGAAATCTATCCATGGATATTTGTTGCTGTTGGTGGGGATATTTGTCCTCTAATTTTTGATTGAGATAGTCTAATGAGGCGGTGTTGGTGAGGAGATAGGGGAAGCCATCGGCAAAGCTGACGGGTTGATTTGATTGGGTGCTATATTGGGGGTTAATGGCTCGAATGTTGTAGTCGTCTTGTTTCACTAGGCGACAATTTTTCACCGAGAGGATTTCTTGAAACCACTGAGCGACTTCTTTTCCTTGATCAATGGCTAGGGTGCGATCGCCCCATACTTGTACTTCAACCATATTACCCTGATTTTGAGGAGTAAAGGTAATAGAATCCATGGATGAGTTATCAAAACTGAGGGTAATTTTTTCCCCGTCAATGGTTACTATAACTCTGGCTAGTTGGGGGTGTTGTCTTTGGGTGATAAATTTACCTGATTCATCAACGATCATGAAGGTGCGATCGTAATATAAACTATTGTTATAATCTGATAACCCCTTGTCGCCCACTTTTGCATGGGAAAGATGAATCCCTCGGCAAGATTTGATAGGATAAAAAATAAGTTCTTTTATCTTCATTTGTTACCCTCTTTTCATGTTTAAAAACTGGGTTAATTCAGGACGAAAAAGGAGTTTTACTAATCCCGTGGGGCCATTACGATGTTTTGCCACAATTACCTCCGCTACCCCTTGATCAACACTGTCAGGGTGATAATATTCGTCACGATATAACATTAACACTAAATCCGCATCTTGTTCAATGCTGTTGTGAACATATAAATTTTGAGCAACAAAATTATGTAAATTAGGCACCGTTAGATCATAAACTTTTTCTTCTCCCACAAGTTCAATACTCTTAATTTTATCCCAATAAATATTACCTTTTATAAGTTCTGATTTTTTAGGTTTTTGTACTTTTAAAAAATCAAGGGGGAGCGAAATGCGATCGCCCTTTTGTAAACAATCCAATCTCTGCCAACCATCATACCGTAAAAATTTGTGGTTAGCCGTTGCTTTGATAGTACGCCCTAACTCAGTTGTTATCCTCCATACGGGCTTAATACCTGTACAAAAAGCATTACTAACCAAAGCCCTTTCCATTTTCATGGTAGTTTCATTCAAAGCCCAAATGGCAAACCCAGATTTACCTTCCAAGTCTTTGATGGGAATTTCTTCCCCAGTGTCTGCCATTGTCACCAAAGAATCACCACTTAAACAGCCCGACTCTCTCAAATCCGATAACATGGGGCGTTTGTTTGTGCGTTGCTCAACTGCCCTACTCAACTGAGATAGAGCAATTACAGGGGCATTAATTTCCCTTGCTAAACCTTTGAGCGCCCTTGTCATTTTTGACAATTCCTGCACACGGTTATCACCCCCTCCCTGCATTAATTGCAGATAGTCTAATAGTACCAGTCCTAACTTTCCTTTTTTTTCTGCTTGTAAACGTCTAACTTGCGATCGCATTTGCATCACCGTTAAATTAGCAGTATCATCAATATAGATAGGTAACTCCGCCAAAGTACCCATGGCACTCATCAAAGGCTCCATCTCTTGTTCCGTAATCCTGCCAGACTTGAGGCGATTACTCTCTACCCTTGCCTCTCCCGACAACAGACGCATCGCCAACTGTTCCCTCGACATTTCCAAACTAAAGATTGCCACCGCTAAATTAGAATGTTTTGCCACATTAGAAGCAATATTAAGAGCAAAACTTGTATTATGAACACAAATATCATTGGCAACAAAATTATGGGTTTCGGGAATCGTTAAATCATAAACCTGTTTTTCACCCATGTATGTAATGGAAACAATTTCATCCCAATAAATATCGCTAGTAGCAAGGTTTTGTAAAGGTAAATTATCCAAGGCAAAAGCAAGTTTAAATAATCTTTCTCTCGATAAACATTGTTTTCCTTGATGAATGTTTTTATAACCTTTAATTCCAGCCCTTTTAGCTAAACTTGACCAACTTTCATTCCCTTTATGAAATTCGATTTCTTTCCATATTTCCAAAGGAATTAAATCGCAATTAGTTCTATAAATTTTCTTATTTACTAATGCTTCTTTTGCTCGATTTATAGCCCCTTCTTTGCCAAAAATACCTATATCATCAATAAAAGTCTTAATAGAATTGACATCAGTAATATTCAATTGCCATAGTTTATTTTTACCATCTTTATACTTAACAGAACGTTGTTTTAAATGAGCTATAACACCGAACCTTAATAACAAATGCTGTACTTGACGAGCTAATTTTTCGCTCACCGTAGCATATCCCAATTGTACCTGATTAGTTTTTAAAACCGTTAACCAACCATCCGTAGAGAAAAGACGATTTAAAAACAAACTTACTAAATACTTAGATAACTTAAAGATAGAATCAGGAATCAATTTATCATGGGAATTTTTTCCCCATAGTTCTATACTTTCTAACCATAAAGTAACTATATTTTTTTGATTTTTATTAATTAAATTTATCTCGGAATCTAATAATTGATGTTGCTCTATATTCAAGATAGAACATAACTTATTTAATTGCTCCTTATTCGGTGCATAAATACCTTTTTTCCAACTAGAAATTACTGAAGGATGTACTCCTATTAAATCAGCTATTTTTACAGAAGATAATTGATGATTCTTAATAATTGTTATTAAATTTTGAGCAAATAATAACCTTTTTTGTTTGATAAACTCTAAATCTTTACTGACAATAAAGCTAGGAATCCGAGTATCTTGTGATGTTTCCCGTTTAACCTTTATCCCTTCAAAATAACTAATAGATTCAATAAAATCCTGTTGTAAAAGAGGATTAGAATTAGTAAATTGAGGACAACTACGAGTTAAACAACCATCACCGATAAAATATGCCAACAGTTTTACCTGATACTCTGGCATGGTTTCCTCACCAAAAATTGGCAACTGACGAGGCACGGCAATTTTATCCCCTTCCTGTAGCTGTGATAACTTTCGCCATCCCTGAATAGTTAGATAAGGATGAGTTAAAGTCGTTTCAATATAACGCCCTAATTTGGTTTTTACCCTAAATACTGGCTTAATGCCATCATCCACAAAATTAGACGGTTGAGTTAGTCCAAATCGCCAATTATCGGTGAGAGTTAAAACCTTCCCTTGACGACGATGATATATTTCCTCAATGGTGGCAATGCTACCATCATCAAGCACAATTTCTGCATCACTACTTAAACATTTTCCCATGGACGGACGCGCGGCAATAATAATTAAATCCGAGCGCTGAAATCCCCCCGTCATGCCATCTAAATCGTAAAATTCTGAACTAATACCGGGTAATGCGGTTTTTTCTTGGAAGGCTTGAATTTCGGTAAAAGTATCTAATAATGTACTAGAAATGGGTACTAAACCCTCTTGGATTCTTGCTTGAGTAAGACTAAATATTTTTTGTTCAGATTCATCTAAAACATTATCTAAATCTTTGGTGGTATCAAAGCCTAATTCACCGATTTCTTTGGCGGTGGAAATTAATAAACGTCTGATATATTTTTCAGTAATTAAAGGTACATATCTTTCAATATTAGCCGCCGAAACAGTACGATCTAATAAACTGATTATTTTGGTATTTCCGCCTACTTTTTCCAGTAAATTTTGGTCATTTAACCAAGTAGAAACGGTCATTAAATCAATAGGTTGACCTTGAAAATAAAGATGTCTGGCGGCTTCATAAATTTGACGATGGGCTTGAACATAAAAAGCCTCTGGTTGTAGTATATCAACCACTTTACCCATGGCATTGGGATCAAATAATATACCTCCTAATATGATTTCTTCTGCTTCTATATTTTGGGGTGGTAATGATGATCCTGCTAAATCTGGGGTAAAATCGTCCATTATATCTATAATACTGAAAAAGTTTAATTAGGGTTGGATGAAGATTAGGCAATGGGCAATAGGCAATAGGCAATAGTTTTTTATTGTTAATACCATTAACTATTCCGGCTATAAGTTACACAAATCTAGTTAAGGCGATGCGATAACGCTCTTTTTTAGTAATACTAATATCGCCGATTTCTAATCTACCTTTACCTCGAAAAGAGACTAAATCACCTGTTTTGAGATTGTAACTAGATTGGGTAACTTCTTTCCAATTTACCCTCACGTCACCATTATTAATGGCATCGACCATTTTTGAGCGGGATAAACCGAACCCGTAAGATGCGATCGCATCTAGGCGTAGAGAAGCCTCTACGGTGGTCATTTCCTTCTTTTTGGGTTCCCTTACCTTCAAATCTGAAAGCTCAATTCTCTTGGTTTTAACAGGCACAGAGCGCACCTGTACCAAAGAAGATTCAAAAAAATCCACCATTTCAGGATTCACCACCACTTGAGCGCCCCTTTCCCCCAAAACGATAATATCACCAACCTTTTCTCGCACTACCCCAGCACCCAAAATCGCCCCCAAAAAGTCTCGATGGGTAGCAGTATCAAACAAAAAATTACCAGCAATATCTAAAGCCGCCACGGGCATCTGGGAAACATCACAGGGAATCTCCTCCCGATGAATACCCACCCTTTTCCTTTCCGCTTGGGGGAAACCACCCCAAGGGATAATTTGCACCTCGGTTAATTGGGCAAAAATTTCATTCACTTCCGCCAATACAGGGGGCGACAAAAAATCTGTTACCACCAATTCCCATGTTTTTATTGCTTGTTCAGCTTTATCCAAAACTTTAGCAATTTCGGCTCGGTTTTCAACTCTATTTAAAATATCTTCTCTCGGTAACATCTAATAATTGATAATGGATAATTGATAATGGATAATGATTGAACTTAGGAAAAAATTTTAAATTTATAGCACTAAAAATAATTGCTTTTTATTCTTATATATTTCTGCCAATCCCAAAAAAGAATTTAACAAGATAATGTTTATATAACAAATGTAAAATAAGTTAGACAAATTGACCATGAAATTAATTGTCAATTGTCCATTGTTAATTGTCAATTTTCCACATAACCTTGTAAATTTTCAGGTTTGAGGGATTGTAAAATAAGAGTAGCTTTATTTTTTATAAAATCATCCCCTTGCACCACAATCAGATACTTTCCAGCATTTAAGCGATTGCGATAGGGTAAATCATCACTAGCCCCCTGTAATAAACTACCACTACCACCGACAAAAAAACTACCCATAGCACCACCGATCGCCCCTAAAAAACCACCTATAATATGGTTAAAAGGCTCACCAGCCCATGCAAAAGTATCTAAACCAGTAATAGCATCAAAAGTATAACCCCCAAAAAAACCAAAAGGAATCAACCAATATGCCATCCTAATAGCATTTTCGCGCCCTTGTTTATTAGGGTCAAGAAATCCAAACTCATCAGCGGTTTTATAACCCTTACCCAAAATCGATACCTGTTTGAGGGGAATATCAGCCTTTTCCAGAGCCGTGTAAGCCTCCTCCGCTTTAATTCTATCGGATAATACTGCGATTAAATAATTCATTTGTATATATTAAAAATTATCTGAATTTTTTTCTTTCCTTTAAATCTTTACCCCTCTGTCTTTGACATCTCCAATAATAGGCATTTTAAAAGCTAAAGCCTTTACTACAAGCCAACGAAAAATTATTTATGGAGAAGTCTAAGAAAGATTTACTTGATAGTAAAAAACGAATGTTTTGATACTCCATTTAAAGTTTTAAACCTCGTAATTATCAATTATCCATTATCCATTATCAATTAACTTCCCACCATCCAAAAGCAGGGCCCACAAAACGAATAATCACCCAAGTGATACCGAGGGAAATAATACCTACCCATGCCCCTCTAGTGGTTAACTTATAAGCATCAGAAGCCTGAGTTTTGGTAAGAGGAAACCAAGAAACAACCCTCTCCTCCTTGCCATATTCTTCGCCTAAATTCTTTTGTCTGCGTTTAGCTTCTCCCATAATTAAATTATTCCTTTTATTAGTTTTTTCCTTTTAATTAATTATTATTGTTATCTATAACTAATAACATAACGCTTGTGCTGTGTGAAATTCTAGGAATCGTTAAAAAAATTTGCGTAGCCATCAAACCCCCATAATGCTAGAGAGTTTGAGCAATGATTCTCTACTCTAGATTTTTTTGGGAGCTTGGATAGCAATCTTATGGGCTATGGGTGACTTTATTTACCACAATACACTGATAAATATTCTCCAAGTTTAAAGAGCGATCGCAACTTAGGACTATGGGGCATAGATACTTCTTGTTCAATGATACTCTCAATGGATTTTTGATGAACAAAAAAGTATAACTGTTCTTGTGCCCGATTTAAACAAAGGTCAATTTTTAACAGTTTACCTATATCAATAATACTCTTAATGGTATCAATATCATGCTCAATGGTATGGATAGAAGTACCATCCAAAATTTGGGAAAGAAAATCCCCCATTAATTTCTCCAAAGTCACTTTCGCTTCTGGTACCTCTAACTTACAGTTTAAATGATCTGCCTCAAGGGCGATCGCCTCTAACTCCATCAAATAACCCTCCACATTACAAGAAACAGGGCATTTAGTAGCCAACTCCTGAATTACCTGAGTACAACGATAGGAAATTGCTACCTGTGCCGCCACTTGCAACTCTTGAGGTACAGGCACATCATCCCGATAATAAGCAAGGAGGATACTATAATTATCACGATATACCTGTGTATAAAGTTGATCAAGGTGTTTTTTCGTAGTTTCCATCAACCTATCACGGATAATCAACCTTTCCTCGCCGAAAATTTGTTGTAAATCAAAAGACTGATTACCAAATAAATCACTCATCAACAAAATCACCTCCACCACACTCATATCCTTGAGGGCAGAAAATAACTGAGACTTAATCTGACTATAAGCCAAGCGACTGGTAAAAGGCTGAATACAGCAATGGAAATCCCAACCCCCTAGATGAATCACCCCAAAAACATAATGGGTACTTTCCCAAGTAATCTGAGAAGTGAGTTTAAGCTGTCCTACTGCCAAAGTCAACGAACCAATTTGCTGTTTTTGATAATCCAACTGATGGGCATCATAACAATAGATAGTTTCGTCCGTAGAATAATTAGTATATAAAGAACTAATGGCATAATGTGCCGCCACCTGTTTGAGGGTAATTTGATTGGGAATTACCGACTGTAAATATACCTCTCCCCCATCACCAAAACTTTCTACATTACTAGGGGCTTTTTTTAGACGTTTAATAAACTGCTTTTCCAACTGAATGCCCGAAATTTCCCCTGCCAACTCAATGGCCCTTGAAGCATAACGTAATATTTGTGTACCCTCGGGGCGGGAAATTTCTTCAAAAAACCATCCGCAACTGGTGAACATTAACAAAGAATGGCGTTGCATCTCCAACAACCGCAAAGCATCCACTTGCTCAGAGGGGGGTAAAGATTGAGGACTATGTTTTGCCAAAAATCTTTCTACATTTTCCAAACTACGATCTAAAATAACCTCTACATACTCATCCCTTGCCTTCCAAATATCGGCAAAATAACTGGGGGCAACTTCTTTATATACCTTCGTCAACTCATCCCGTAGCCAGTTGAGACTATCACGCAAGGGGCGGCGCCATTTTTGGTGAAAACCACCACCCCCTCCACAGCCACAGTCATCCTGCCATCTATCCACCCCATGGGAGCAACTCCAAGCGGTAACGGATTTAAGTTCTACTTCCCAAGTGGGTTCTACTAGGCTAAGATAATGGGCATAGTTGGTAACATTCCATCCCTGTTGCGGAAATTCCCTCGTAAAGGCATAGGCGATACATCTTTCGGTGTCTCTTTTGTGGTGTCCAAAGGTTTCCCCATCGGTGGCAACAGAAATTAATTGAGATTGACGTTCATCTCCTCTTACGGCTAACTTGAGACGGGAATAAAAGTTATGACTGCTGGATAACACATCTCCAAAGCCCATATCCCCTGAAATGGGGCCATCGTAAAAGAATATGTCAATGTGACCATGTCCTTTAACATAACATCTATAGGGGCGGGTAGGATCGATTTGTCCTCCTCCTACTTCTAACCATTCCCCTGTGGTACCATCGGCATTCATAGGGCGACATTTTTTGGCTTGACTGGGGGCTAGGATAATGAATTTTATGCCCTCATCGATTAATACTCCTAGGGTGGGATAATCCACGGCGGTTTCGGCTAACCACATTCCTTCGGGATGACGACCAAAACGTTGATAAAAGTCGGTGATTCCCCAGCGTACTTGGGTATATTTATCCCTTTCGTTGGCTAGGGGCAGGATAATATGATTATATACCTGGGCGATCGCATTTCCATGACCATTGAGCCGCTCACAACTAGCCCTATCCGCTTCGGTGATTTTTTGATAAATTTCTCGATCATATTTTTCTAACCACGACATCAAGGTTGCACCAATATTGAAGCTCAAATATTCAAAGTTGTTGACGATGCCGACAATTTGCCCTTGATCGTTGTATATACGGGCATACACGTTGTTGCGATAGCATTCATGGAAAATTCTCTCATTCCAATCATGGAACGGTTGGGCGCTCGGTTGACGCTCAATGGCATTTAAGTAAGGATTCTCTCGGGGCGGTTGGTAAAAATGCCCATGGACGGTTACATATATTCCTGTAGCTGTGTTGAGGGTATTTTCTTGTCTTTCAAGGGTTAATTTATTAGGGTTTATTGCGGTAACTGTAGTCATGGGGCGTTATCTGATTATTATCTTTGTCTCGCTACTCTTTAGCCTAACACCTATTTTATAATATACAAATTAAGTGCGATCGGTTGTTAATATTTATGCTTAATTTTTTTTGTTAACAATTGTTACAAAAAACCCTTTTTTTCTTGCCTTTTGCCCTCAAATAGAAGATAATGAGAGTAGGTTGTTAATAATGGAAATCTGACTATTTTTGATTATTAACAGATATATTCCCATTATTTAATTATACACCATACACGGGAGAAAAGCCTAGCTAAAATGCCCTTTTTAATATAAAGTTACACAAATAATATTATTAGTGAAAAAAAAGAGATTAATCAAAATAAGTATTTTTTGCTTGATCCCCTCCATCAATTTTCAGAAATATTAACGTGTTATAATTTTATGCGAAATTTTAGGAAGTAAAATAAATGAAAATACTATCTCTTTTAGGCTTGTGTAGTTCTTTATTAACATTGGGGATGAATGTTCCTGCTACCTTTGCTCAAGATTATGAAGCTGATGCTGAGGTAGAGACAACCAACGCCATTTGTGAAAGAGTCACAGAGGAAGACATTGCCTCTTTATTTGATCGCTGGAATGAATCTTTGGGTACGGGTAATCCCGAAAATGTAGTTACTAACTATGCAGAAAATGCTATTCTTTTGGCGACGGTTTCTAATAATCCAAAATTAAATACAGAGGATAAAATAGAATATTTTGAAAGATTTTTGGAAAATAAACCCATAGGAACTATTGACCAAAGAACTATTTTTATCGGTTGTAATACGGCTGTTGATAGTGGATTATATACTTTTACTTTTAATAAAACAGGGGAGGAAGTACAGGCTCGTTACAGCTACACTTACACTTGGGATGGTAGTGAATGGTTAATTATTAATCATCATTCTTCTAAGTTACCTGAAACCGAAAGTTAAGAACAATAATATATTAGGGCATTGTCATATTATTTCTTATGAATAGTTTTCAACCAGTCAAATAAAATACGGTGAAATAAATCAGGTTTTTCATCATGGAGACAATGTCCTAATCCATCTAATAAGTTGAGAGTAATTAAAGGATTAACAGAGGCAAGTTGGGGGGCAATGGTAGGAGGTATGAAGCGATCGCCCTTACCCCAAAGTAGTAACATAGGAATGTTAACCTGCCGTAATAAATCCTTTGCAGAAAGGGAAAAATCAGACTGATTAACCGACTTAGTAAGGGCGATGAGAGTACGAGCAGCGCCCTTGTCTTGGGGAGGAGTGGCAATAATATCCACCAATTCATCATCCACCGCAGTTTTATCCCCATAGGCAACCCCCAACCATTTACGAATTACCTTGGGTTGACGGGCAACCAAAAATATCAGCCGAATGAGTAAAGGGGAAGCGACGATACTTTCTATGGTTTTCACCACAGGTAAAACAAACTTCGGTAACATCTTCTGCCTTGCCGATAAATCAGGTAAACTCAACATTACCAACCGATGCACCATCTCAGGATGTTGGGCAGTGCCATAAAGGGCAATTAATGAACCAATGGAATTACCGATGATAATTACAGGTACATTAATAAAAGTTCTCCAAAAATCATAGACCAACTCTGACCACACAGTCACATCATAATTAGTATAGGCTTTGCGAGATGCCCCAAAACCTAGTAAGTCAAGGGCATAAACCGTGTGATTTTCCTTCAACACAGGTACATTATGGCGCCAATGTCCGATGGATGCCCCAAAGCCATGGAGTAAGATGATAGGGATGTCATTCGCTTTATTTTCTGGGTTAACTCTATGGTAGCTATAGCGAATTTTCCATCCCCGCCAATGCCAATCCCTTTGATTTCCCGTTTTTTCCTTCCAAGTCACCTTTTCTATCATGCGCCATGAGTGATTAAAATTTTAGATCCCCCTAAATACCCCTTCATACTAAATCCTGTTTCAATAATATACCAATCAGGGCAGGGAACAGGGAACGGGGAATAGTGTTTTACTAATGATTATAAATATCAAGTTTTAAGGATTATGAGAAGCCCAATTTTAAGTTAATAAATAGATATACGATCTCTCAAGGATTTAGTATCATAAGGCAGGAGTGATTCAAAGTAGGAATACAAAAACGCCTGAACCCTTACCAGTAAAAGAATACAGAGTTTTGTAAATGTCACGATTAAGAAGTAGTTAAAAATGATGAGATTATCAATTGATAACCATAAACCATCAAAAACTGTTCCCTGTTAACCGTTCCCTGTTCCCCGCCCTAAAACGAAAAACCGATCGCCCTTAACTCCTCTTCTAATTGTATGGCAAATTGAGGATTTTGTTGACGGTGCAACATAACAGCCTGTTGTAAGGCTTTCTGACTATCTTCATATTGAGCCTGTCTATATAACAATAACCCCAGATTTTGATAAGCATAGGCATCGGTGGGATTAAGTTTAATGGCAGTCTGATAGGCAGTAATGGCTTTGAAATTACGCCCCAAGGCTTTGTAACATAAACCTAGATTGTAGTAAACCAGAGCAAAATCAGGCTGGATTTTTAGGCATTCTTGGTATAACTCGATCGCCCTTAGATATTCCTTTTGTTGATAAGATAAACTAGCATAATTATGATATGCCCCCAATTTTATGATCGGTAAAAGGGGAAGAGCGATGGCTTTTTCGTAATGTTTAATCGCCGAATCAATCTGATTATCCCTTACCAAAGCATTAGCTAGATGATAGTGTAACTCAAACGTAACCGCAGGACTACTACCATGTAACTTTAACCCCTTCGTCAATAACTTTAAACCCTTCTTTTTCTCCCCCAACTGCAGATATAATGCCCCCAACTTACTGCACACATAACTATCATTGGGATTATCCTTCAGATAAGACTCCATGGCAACTCTTCCCCTCTGTGCCTTATCCTGTGCCTCAATAATAGCAGGTTGATAACCATAATGGGCGATCGCCACTTGAGCCAAATCCACCACCTGCCAATGGCTTTCCTCCTTGAGTAAACCCTCCACCGCATCATCAATTAAAGCATGATAAGGACGAGAAAAATTAATCTGAGGATGACGACGAAACAAACGAGACAACAACGAATAAGGAGAAGAATTCGCCCCCACCTCATGACGAATCAAATTCACCACTAAATTATCATCCTTCCCTACCGCCTTTTGTATGGCAGGAAAAACCTCCCCATTAAAAACCTCATCCGCATCCAACACCAAAACCCAATCCGACTCCACAAAACCCAAACCAAAATTACGAGCATCCGCAAAATTATTATTCCACTCATAATCCACCACCTTCGCACCAAAACCCTGCGCCACCTCCCTAGTATCATCCGTCGAACCCGTATCGACAATTACCATCTCCGCCACAAAATCCTTGACACTATTAAGACAATTAGGCAAAGACTTCGCCTCGTTTTTAACAATCATACATAGGGCAATATTAGTCATCAGATTCTCAACTTTGTTAATTTAGTCTTAACTTATAATCGCTACACTCAGACTATAATTACTGTAAATTTATATTGTATTTTTACATTTAGTCAGAGCTTTACAATAGTTTAGTTTAACTTTAGCCCCATCGAAAAGATTTAACACCGTATTTTAATTACTAAAAATAATCATGAGTCTAGAACTAGATAAGAACATAGCACAAGAACCCGTAGTTCAGATCGAAAACGTAGATGTATATTACGGCACCCATAAAGCCGTAGCGGGGGTAAACCTAGACATCCCCAAAAATAACGCCGTAGCCTTCATCGGGCCTTCTGGATGTGGCAAAAGTACCATCCTTAGATGTATCAACCGTATGAATGACTTAGTCGCCAGTGCTAGAGTTAAAGGTAGAATCACCTTCAAAGGTAAAGATATTTATGCCAAATCTGTAGATCCTGTGGGTTTAAGATCTAGAATTGGTATGGTATTCCAAAAACCTAACCCCTTCCCCAAATCCATCTATGAAAATGTCGCCTGGGGTGCCAGACTCAATGGTTATAAAGGAAATATGGATGACTTAGTAGAAGATTCTTTGCGTAAAGCTGCCGTATGGGATGAGGTGAAAGATAAACTAAAACAGAGCGGTTTAGCCCTTTCTGGGGGACAACAACAGCGTCTATGTATCGCCCGTACCATTGCCATTCAACCTGATGTTATTTTAATGGATGAACCCTGCTCTGCTCTAGATCCCATTTCCACCCTCAAGGTAGAGGAATCTATCCATGAATTAAAACGTAACTATACCATCGTCATTGTTACCCACAATATGCAACAGGCTTCGAGGGTGTCAGACTTAACCGCCTTTTTTAATGCCCGTAGCGTTGAAGGAGGGGGCGGAAAATTAGGTTATTTGGTGGAATACGATAAAACCGAAAATATATTTCAAAATCCAGCCGAAGAAGCCACTCAGCAATATGTCAGTGGACGTTTTGGCTAAAAGTATTTTAAACCTGTACGGACGTAACATGGTACGTCCGTACAGGTTTCAGGCGGCAGGTTGCAGGTGGCAGGTCATAGTTTGTTCATTGTTCATTGTCAATTCTCCCTCATGACCCCACTTTTTCATCAACCCCTAACATAGACTTTTTGTAAATTCTTTAACCTAACACCTGATACCTGATACCTGACACCTGATACCCGATACCTGACACCTTTATTTGTAAAGACTAAAAATGTTATCCCGAACTCGAGTTAAATATTAATGTTTATGAGTAATTAATCAAAATCAAGGGAAGCATAGATATATTAGAGTAAAGAAATCATGAGGAGAAAGAGTCCATGGATTTAATGATAGAAGACTTGATGGAGCAATTGGTGGAAATGGGCGGCTCAGATATGCACATCCAAGCAGGGGCCCCCGTTTACTTTCGTATCAGTGGTAAACTAACCCCCATCGGAGAAGACCCTTTAAGCCCCCAAGAATGTCAAAAGCTGATTTTCAGTATGTTGAATAACACCCAACGTAAAACTCTTGAGCAAAACTGGGAGTTGGATTGTTCTTATGGAGTGAAGGGGTTGGCTCGTTTTCGGGTAAATGTTTATAAGGAAAGGGGATGTTATGCCGCCTGTTTAAGGGCATTATCTTCTAAAATTCCTAACTTTGATCAACTAGGACTCCCTGATATTATTAAAGAAATGACCAACCGCCCCCGGGGTTTAATTTTGGTGACGGGGCAAACGGGTTCGGGTAAAACTACTACCCTAGCGGCGATGTTAGATTTAATTAATCGTACCCGTGCTGAACATATTTTAACGGTAGAAGATCCCATTGAGTACGTTTTCCCTAATGTAAATAGTCTTTTCCACCAAAGACAAAAAGGAGAAGATACCAAGAGTTTCGCCAATGCCCTAAAAGCGGCTTTAAGGGAAGATCCTGATATTATTTTGGTGGGTGAGATGCGAGATTTAGAAACTATCTCCCTAGCCATTAGTGCGGCGGAAACAGGACACCTCGTTTTCGGTACTTTACACACTAGCTCGGCGGCGGGTACTATTGACCGTATTATCGATGTCTTTCCTGCCGCTGAACAAGCCCAAATCAGGGCGATGTTGTCCAACTCTTTGTTAGCGGTATTTGCCCAATGTTTGGCGAAAAAACACAATCCTAAACCGGGAGAGTTTGGACGGGCTATGGCTCAGGAGATTATGATTGTTACCCCTGCGATCGCCAATTTGATCCGAGAAGCAAAGGCTCCGCAAATTTATTCATCTATTCAAACAGGGGTAAAATTGGGTATGCAAACCATGGAACAAGCACTTGCTAACCTTGTGAAAACAGGGGTGATTAGTATGGAGGAAGGCTTGGCAAAAAGTAGTAAACCTGATGAGTTGCAACGGCTGTTAGCAGGTTCTAATGTTAGTGGCATGAATATGGCAAGAAAACGTTAGTTTGCAACAATTAATCATTAAATTCCATTGAGCCGTAGGGTGGGCATTTGTCCACCAGAAAATAATCAACTACCATTTATTAACGACCGAAAATAGGCTATAGTATTAATTTAAGAATAAAAACAGTACTATGGGGGTCTTTGTATCAACCATAATAATTAACTAAAAACCTTTATGTTTTGGAAAATTAATCAGTGTTTTCCAAAAATGGTTTACCTGATGCAAGTACCTTGACAGTAAAAAATTAATTTATCTAAGGAGTTCTATTTCAGAAAAAAGCCCAACGACTTCTATGTTTAACATCTAGGTTACTTTCAGAATACATTAGTCAAAAAAAATCCTCATGGCTCAAAAGTTTTGACTAAAAAAGAGGTAACTAAAGATAAACTTTTCTGAATGAATATGCTACGCCGACGATAAATTTTTGACTGTCAAATCTGGGTAAATATTTTACACAGATGTGGTAAAAATACTACTATTCATAGACTGATTTTTATTTTTTGTGGGTTGTATAAAACGGTTTTTAATCTTTTCATTAAAAATGGTTTTTATTACGATTTAGCCCAGTTAATTTGATTGTACTAAAACATTATTTAGATATTGACAGGATTATAATAAATGGAATTTTCAATCGCTACAATTCTTTCCCATCTCAGTCAAGATAAACTGGTGGCGGGGAAGGTTTTAGAAAAGAAGTTAGGTTGTGAAGAACCTGAAGAACTAGAAAAATTACAAATTGCCCTCGATGTATTGGTTAAAGTCGGGGTGGTGACAAAGGAAAAGGGTAAATATCGGCGAGTATCAGAGGCTGATGTGGTAGAGGCGAAGTTACGTTGTTCTAGTAAAGGGTTTTGTTTTGCCATTCAAGATGAAGAGGATGCTGATGATATTTATATTAGGGAAAGTCATCTCAGTAATGCGTGGAATAGCGATCGCGTCTTAGTTAAAATCATTAAGGAAGGTACAAGGAGAAGATCACCTGAAGGGGAAGTAAAATTGATCACAGAAAGGGCGAATCCCTCGGTACTGGCTAGGGTTGTGGAGGATAATTCAGAATACCATGCTGTACCCCTAGACGATCGCCTCTTATTTGAAGTCAAGCTGAAAGATGAACCCGAATCCATCTCCGAAGCAGTCAATCACCTTGTCCATGTCAATGTGTTAAGATACCCCATCGGACAAAATCCCCCCATGGGTAAGGTAATGAGGGTATTGGGTAGTGATGCTGAGGAAGCCGCTGACACCGACATTGTTTCCTCCAAACATGACTTACCCCACGAATTTTCTGAGAAAATTTTGAGAAAAGCGGAGGAAATTCCCGCTGATTTTGGCGACGAAGAGTTGGCAAAACGTCTTGATTTACGAGATAAACTAACCATTACCCTAGAACAGGATAACGTCAAAGAATTAGATTTATTGGTAGAAAATGCCTTCACCCTCGAACAGAATGAGGATGGAAACTGGTGTTTGGGGGTGCATATCGCCGATGTCGCTCACTTTGTGGAGTCGGAAACTCACCTGGATAGGGAAGCCCGTAAACGAGCCACCACGGTACATTTGGGAGATAAAATTATTCCCATGCTGCCCCCCAAGGTGGAAAAAAGTTGCTCTTTAGTACCCAATAAAGATCGTTTAACCATTTCCGTATTTGTCACCTTTGATGATAAAGGGCAAGTAATAGAATATAATATCCATCCTAGTGTGATTAGAGTTGATCACAGTTTAACCTATAAGGAAGTGCAAAATATTATCGGTTTGGGTACTACCAAAGCCGAATTAAAAGATGTTTTTCCTCTCCTCAATGAGATGTTTTTCACCCTTAGTCCCCTCGTAAAGGCACAACGGTTACAAAGAGGTGGTTTTGACATTGCCTTGGATGATATTACTTCCTATTTTAAAGATGAGGGCAGAATAGGGGCGATCGCATCTTATGCTCAATTGCCTGTGTTATCATTAATGACAGAATTAATGGTCTTAGTAGGTAAATTAGTAGCTGAACATCTGCACGAATTAGGCTTACCCGCCATTTATTGTACCCAAGCCAAACCCGATTGGGATGAATTAGAAGACTTACTCAAATTAGTAGCCAACCTCAAACTCGACTTTAAACTAGAATCCGAAGAAGACTTATTACCCCTCGATTACTATCACCTTACCCAAGAATTTAGTAAATCCGATTACGAAAAAGTCCTTAACTACTTGCTTCTATGTTCCCTCAAAGCCGATAAATATATCCAACACCCTGCCCCCCATTTTGGATTAGCCTATCCCATCTATACCCACTGTGTTTCCCCAGGGCAACGCTACATAGACTTACATATCCAAAGAGTCTTAAAAGCGTTATTCGAGCATGGAAGAGACAGAAGACATAGTAACACCAAAAAAGGAGTAAACCTCCATAGTAACTCCTGCCATGGTGACATCAACTGGAATGTCTTACCCCCTGCCATTCAAACTAACTTAGAAGCCGATTTACATTCTCTTGTTACTCACCTTAACGAGCGCGAAAAAATTGCCCATGATGCCGAAAAAGACTTGGCTGGGTTGAAAAAAGCAGAGAAGATGAAGGATTGCACAGGTAAGGTGTTTAGCGGTTTAATCACCGGGGTACAATCCTATGGTTTCTTTGTCCAAATCGAGGACTCCTTAGTAGAAGGATTAGTTCATGTTAGCTCACTCAAAGATGATTGGTATGAATATCGCGCCCGTCATACCTGCCTTGTCGGCAGAAAAAACCGCACCGCTTATCGTCTGGGAGATAAGGTAGAAGTGGAAATCAAGAGTGTTGATTATTATCGTCAACAAATTGATTTAGTTACTGTGCGTGGCGGTAGTGATGCTGTGGATGCTGATTTTGAAGAGTAACCATTGAAGTATGGTGGGCATTGCCCACCATACTATAAGTTATCTTTTATGGTTTGGCAATACTGGGACAAGGTTTCGCTGGTTTGAGAAAAAGAGGCGATCGCACGGTTTAAAGAGTCATGATCTATCTCCATCTGTTTGGATGGGGACTTTTTAATTATTTTACCTGATTTAATATTGGAGGAAGAATCTCCAATACCTTTTAAGCCAGTTATTCTAGTAACTTGATACTGTTCTGAAAATTCTTCTTTGGTATTCAGATAATTTTGTAATTTATCTAGTACAGATTGACTTTGATCAATAATTTGCTCATAGGTAATGAATAAGCAACGATTTCTATCGTTAATTGATTGAGCATAGTTTACCAAGGTTAAAAGACGACCACAATAATAGTTTGAGGCTTCCTTTGAAGTCCAATGAGGCTTTAGAATGAGAAGACTATTAATGGTCGCTTTTGGTTCTCTCAATAAAAATATTGTCTTAATAGATTGTGAACTTAAAAAATCGTTATTTTGTAATCTTTGATTATGCAAAATTTTATCTAAAACATAAATCTCATTCATTTGATAAGATCTTACTTTTTCATAAACATTGTACAATAATTTTTTTAAATCTTCAGTTGACTTATAACAAAGATGAGTCTCCCCATAACCAATAACTTCTGGATTATTAATAATCAAATGAGTTAACAGTGAAGAGCCAGATCTCATGTGACTAAAGAGAAAAAGAAATTTATATGGATACTTTCTGAATCGAATATGATCGTATAATTCTGTTGTGTTGATCCTAAAATCAAAGTATTTTTTTATTAAAAAATCCTTAGTTTTTCTGTTCATTTGCTAATACCATAAATGAGAAATCAAATCATAATGCCCCGCTTGTTCTGCTGGAAAATTTCCCGCTTCAATTTTTTTAATAATATCTGGTAAAGCATTAATAAATTTAGGACTCCTATCTTTTGGGTATCACCGTGAAACCTGGTTTTTCATCTGTCCTTTTTACATGCTCTAATTTCCAGCCAAATTCTCTGTGTATCGTGGCGATAAATTCTTTCCCTGCAAAAGTACTATCCACCCAAATTATTTTTAAACATGCCCAAAACTGCGAAGTGAAAGTGGCTAACAATTCCATTCCTTGATGATCTGAACGTTTTGCACCATGAACACATAAATCTAGTACCAAACCCATGGTATCAACCAAAATCGTTCTTTTTCTACCCTTGACTTTCTTTCCACCATCAAAGCCGATTTCTTCTCCACCCATTGCGGTTTTTACCGACTGACTATCAATACTACCGGCACTAGGTTTTGAGTTTCTTCCCGCTTCTATTCGTACTTGTTCCCGTAGTTGCTGATTAATGCCACGCCATGTACCATCAGATTCCCAACCTCGAAAATAAGTGTAAACCGTTTGCCATTTGGGAAAATCGTGAGGCATTGCCCTCCATTTTATTCCATTGGCAAGAAGATAAAAGATGGCATTAACTACCTCTCTAATATTCACAGAGCGATTTCTGCCCCCAGTTTTAGCAGGAGGAATTAATAATTTTAAAATTTCCCACTGGTAATCAGTGAGGTCAGTATCGTATGATAGTCTTGTCATTTTTTTTTATCAGTTTTTTACTGACATATTCTACATCAAGACTTTTCAAACAGGTTCTAAAGGAGGTCCTGTTAAAGGACGAAAAGACATTATCTCTGGGTGTTTTTCTGATAGTTTTATAGCTTCTTTTACCCAACTAAAACCTGGATGCTGATATAAAAGCATATCACTATCAAAATGCAACATATAATCTGTTTTAGGCTCTTCAATGGTGAATATAGTTCCTAAAATGGGATACCCCTTATAATTATGACTTTGACGTAACGGAAAACCAAAATGCTTTTGATAAACTTGACGACGATATTCGTCATCATAATTAATATCAACAATCCTATCAATTATTCCTTTCTCTAACAGTTCTTGAGTATTTTTTCTTAATTGTTCCATTGTACCTACCCCCGGACGATTCACCTTATCCCCTGATAATGGAGCAGTATCAACCGCCAAAACTCTCTCTGTAAAAGGAAAATTACTCATTCTGATTAAATGAGGAACGGTTAACATCATAAAAGGAATATCCGTTCTAGCGACTAAAATCCAAAGAGCACAGGTGGGGGAATTCATATAGTAAGTTACCGATTAGAAGAAAGTTTAACTGTCAAAGAATTAATTAGCAAATGTTAGCTTATCCAATTTATTTAGTCAACATCATAAATACGAGAGAAACAATTGTATTATTTTGTCATTTCATCAATAATTTTCATCGTTTCCACACTTACCGTCGTCACCTTCATCAACAAATCAATTACCTCCTCCTTATAGTCAGCAAAACGATAATTATTAAATTTTTCAGCGATGGTTTTATCCCTCGGTTTTTTCTCTTTATATTGATCCAAAATCCACTCCAAAGCGCTACGATTTCCCAATTTATATTCCCATGCTGTCGGAGGGATATTTTCCAACGTGGTAATCTCATCAAGGATAATTTTATGTTTAATTTTATCCGCTTTCAATTTCACTTTTACTCCCCCTTCGCCTTTGGGAGAGGGGGGTTGGGGGGGTGAGGGTAAATCAATCCTTCTTAATTCATAGGGTTTGATTGTTTCATAGTTTAAATGCAAATCCATCAATTTTTTACCCCAACTTGCCCACTGCCAAAAGTCTTCATATAATGGAATTCTTGGAAATTCTCTTTTTAAATTTAGTTCGTATTTTTGACGATATTTGGGGTTATGTAAAACTCCATAAACATAATTAAAAATGTCTTCTTTATTAATAATTCGTTGTTGCCTACCCAGCGCCCTTTCTCCCATAGGGTAATCTGCCCTCACCCCTAACCCCTCTCCCACAGGAGAGGGGAATAAGTTTTGAGTGATTATGTTTAGGGTTTCTTCTAAGTTATTGATTACCATTTCGTTAGTAATTCTTAACACTTTTAAGCCTTGATTTTTTAACCATTCATCTCTATTTTTATCCTTGTCTTTTTGTTCTGATTTCTCATGAATTTTACCATCAACTTCTATTACTAATTTTGCTGAATGACAATAAAAATCCACAATAAATGAACCTATATTATGCTGACGGCGAAATTTGAAATTAAATAACCGATTTCCCCGTAAACATTCCCACAAAATAACTTCCGTTGGAGTTTGTTTAGCCCGTAACTGCCTTGCTTTTTCTAATAACTCTCGTGGAATTTCACGCTTTGCACCAACTATTTCCGATAAATCTTCTTTCGTAAGAGAATTTGCCTTCACGTCTAAGCCTTTTCCCACAGGGGAATCTGCCCTCACGTCTAAACTTTCTCCCGCGGGGGAATCTTCCCTCACGTCTAATCCTTCTCCCACAGGGGAATCTGCCCTCACCCCTAACCCCTCTCCCGCAGGAGAGGGGAATGAAGATGAAGATGGGGAAGTTTCTCCCCCCTCGCCTTTGGGAGAGGGGGGCTGGGGGGGTGAGGGTTGATAATATTCGCTGAACAAATCCAACGCCCAATCGGTTATATTTTCTATTCTCTCTCCTTCTTCATATCTATACAGTGGTAAACACTGACAACCAGCAGGTAAACAGTTTAAATCTACAATATTTCCTGAGATTAAACAATGAAAATCTTTTGGGGAAGCTAATCCAGGTAAAACAATAATTTTATTATCTAAATCATCTTGATTATAAATATTAAACCATTGATAAGTCCTACCGTTAAAATGCTTATCAAAATAAAGATACTGAGTATAAAACGGACGATAATTACTTTTAATAATTTGTTCACTATTAAAGTTTTTTTCTATTCCTCTTTTTAAATAACTATTTAATTCAGCATCCCATTTTATTTTATTGTTATCTTTATAACTATTATCTTTTAAAGTTGCTTGGTAAGTCTTAATTAAAAAATTAACTTTTGCTTCTAAATTTTCTTTATCAATATCATAAACCCATTCGTCTCTTTGAGTTTTTAACCCCGATGAAAATAACTGAAAAATTGCCTCATCACATACTTTATTTTCTAACTCTCCCGTTTTTTATTCCTAACTGTTTTAGTTTTACCTGCCTTCACATCCTTGTCAATCAAAGCGATCAAATCATCAAAATCATTATCTGTTTGATTAATCCAATTATGTTTTTTGTCAGGTTTTATACTTTCAAAAGGAATATCCTTAAAAGGATTGGTATTAAGATAATTTAACTTATTTTCTCTTAATTCATGAATATGAAAAGGATGACTATAATATAATTTTTTACTAACCGCACTTTTATCTTTAATTAAAAAATAAATTGCAATACCAGTCATGGCAGCAGTACCAAAAATAGTATGTTTTTCAGAAATAAAAATGCCATCTTTCCCAGAAATAGTCCTAACATTTCCTCCTAAATCAATGATATAAATATAATCAAATTCATCCTCCAAACACTTTCTTAAACCATCGAATGCCCTAGCATCAATAAAAGAAGAATTAGAAATAAAAGCGACAATCCCCTCATCATCTAGTCTATCCGTAGCCCAACGAATAAAACGAGTGTACATATCATACACAACGATTTGATTTTGGGCGGTACCTTCTTTTATATAAGTATTTTTAATTCTTTTATCAATAGTTTCATACTTACGATTAGCATTATTATCATTAAAATTTTCCTGTTTAGCATTGTAGGGAGGATTACCAATAATTACTGATATTTTTCTGTCATTTTGTCGCTTAATTCTGCCCGTATTTTCTTGATTCATAGCAAACAAATCAAATTGTTTCCCTGCAAAATTACTGTTATCCAAAGTATCCATTAAACAGATATTTTGAAACTCTAAATATTCCCCCGTTTTTTGTTGGTAAGTATATTCAATGTTGAGATTAGCAATGTAATAGGGCAAAATTGACATCTCATTACAATGAATCTCATGCTGATATTTATGCTCAATATCTCTTGTTAATAAATAGTCTAATATTTCTGTGACAAATGTACCCGGCCAGTACAAGGATCTAAGATTTCTACCCCTTTATCCCCCAGAGTTTTGTTAAAGTGTTTTTCTAATAAATAATCGGTACTTTGTACCATAAATTTAACGATTTCATTAGGGGTATAAACAATCCCTAATCTATCGGCTTCCTTGGGGTTATAGGCTTTATAAAAATTTTCATAAACTACTTTTAAAAACTTTTGTTTTTCTTGGTGGTTAACAATGCTTGAAGCGGTGCGAATAATGGCGTTATAATAACTTTGGATCGTTTTAAATGTATTTCTTTTGACGCTACCTGTAAAGAAGGTTTTGATGACTTCATTTAGTTGTTTGGCGATGTTATTTTCTTGGTGAAATTGAGCATCACTAAAAATATTGGTGAATATATCTTCTGTCAAAATGTGTTGAATAATCATCTCTCTGATGTCATCAATGGAGATGTCGGGGTTGATGGATTCTTGGCAGACTTTGAGAAATTTATTTCTTGCTTCTATGAATTGTTGATTTTTTGCCCTCACATTTAAGCCTTCTCCCGTAGGAGAATCTGCCCCCACGTCTAAACCTTCTCCCGCAGGAGAATTTGCCCTCACCCCTAACCCCTCTCCCACAGGAGAATCTGCCCTCACGTCTAAACTTTCTCCCGCAGGAGAATCTGCCCTCACCCCTAACCCCTCTCCCACAGGAGAATCTGCCCTCACGTCTAAACTTTCTCCCGCGGGGGAATCTGCCCTCACCCCTAACCCCTCTCCCACAGGAGAGGGGGATATGATGGTGGGGGGATCTTGAGCATCGATCAAATTTCGGAGAGTATTGATTATGGTGGGTAAGTCTTGGCTAAAAGTGGCGATCGCACCTCGAAAATCTTTTACTTCTGCCCTTTCATAGTCCAAAAATTGATTAATTAAAGCATCTAAAGCATCATCATCACCCATATTAATGCGCAAAGATTCATTGCCATTTTGAATTAAGACAGCATTTTTGCTATCCTCAAACAAAATATTATCGGTGGGATAACCTTTTTTGAATTTCGCTTCAATTTCTGCGTCAAGGCTATCTTTTTCGTCTTTGGCTTCCCAATATCCCCAATCAAGTCTGAGGGCATCTTTGACAATGCCATCTAGGCGAATTTTGGTTTGCAGACGAGAGGCAATGGTTAATTCCTCCACCAAGATAAAATCCCTCGGACGACAATAACCATTTAACAAACTTGCAAAAGCATAACGAATCGCCCCCTCATTGTGACTGCCTCCATAACGTTTTCTATCTTCCAATTCTTTACGGTATTGGTTAATGAGAATTCGAGACATAAGCAGACAACCTTCAGAAGCAATATTTAACTAAGTTTAAAATATATTTGTCTTTAATTTGAATAAATTTCACTTAACCCATAAAAAAAGTCCCCCATAATAGGGAGACTAAATATTAATCCTTAGACAAGATTATTCCTCAAATTGGGGAGCTTCTTTAGGTAAACCCAACATCTCTGCATTGCATTTACCGGGGGCCACCATAGGATAGCAGTTTTCATCCCGTTTAACATGAACATCCATCAATACAGGGCCATCATGTTCTAGCATCTGGGCGATCGCCCCTTGCAACTGACTACGATCTTCTACTAAAATACCCTTAACTCCGAAAGCCTGAGCCAAAAGCTGAAAATCAGGCATCCCAGTAGACATATTAGAAGAAGAATAACGCTCACCATAAAAAGTTTCCTGCCACTGGCGCACCATACCTTGCCAACCATTATTAATGATGACAATCTTCGCCTTAATATTGTATTGAGCCAAAGTAGCCAACTCCTGTAGGTTCATCTGAAAACTAGCATCTCCACTAATACAGATAACCTCCTCATCAGGCAGCGCCACCTTTGCACCCATCGCCGCAGGGAGTCCATAACCCATAGTTCCCAAACCAGCACTAGAAATCCAACGACGGGGGCCAGTTTTGAGGAATTGAGCCGACCACATCTGATGTTGTCCCACATCCGTAGTATAACAGGCATTAGGAGCCTGACGACCAACTTCCACAATTACCTCTTGGGGAGATAAAGCACCTTCAGGTTGAGGCACTTCCAAAGGATAATCCCGTTTCCATCCATCGATTTGAGCCAACCAATCTTGCGTAATCGTCTCTTCAGGTAAACCCAACTCCTTCAGACGATCCAAAATTTGAGTTAAAACCTGACGCACATCCCCCACAATAGGCACATCAGGACGGCGATTTTTGCCCACCTCCGCAGGATCAATATCAATATGAATCACCTTCGCACGGGAAGCAAACTCATCCAACTTACCCGTTACCCTATCATCAAACCTTGCACCCACCGCAATCAACAAATCACAACCCGTTACCGCAAAGTTAGCATAGGCGGTACCGTGCATACCCAACATATTTAATGAAAGGGAATCATGTTCATCAAAAGCACCCAATCCCATCAAAGTAGTAGTAACAGGAATTTGGAAACGATGAGCCAAAGCCTTAATTTCCTCATGGGCATTGGCTAAAATAGCACCACCACCCACATATAACAAAGGCTTTTTCGCCTGAGTCATTAACTCAATAGCGGCATTAATCTGGCGAGGATTACCCTTCACCGTAGGGCGATAACTAGCTAACTTCACATCCCCCGGATTCACAGGCACATAATCACATTCCTCCAAACCCACATCCTTGGGAATATCAACCAACACAGGACCAGGGCGCCCCGTACTAGCGATATGGAAAGCCTCCGCAATAATCCAAGCAATATCACGGGCATGACGAGCCACATAGGAATGTTTTACGATGGGTAAAGTAATCCCAAAAATGTCCGTTTCTTGGAAAGCATCGGAACCAATGGCGGCTCTGGGTACCTGACCTGTAATAATAACCATGGGGATAGAGTCCATGTGGGCTGTAGCGATGCCCGTCACGAGGTTAGTAGCACCTGGCCCTGAAGTACCAAAACAGACTCCCACTTTACCCGTCGCCCTCGCATAACCATCGGCGGCGTGGGAGGCCCCTTGCTCGTGGCGCACTAGAATATGTTTTAATTCTCCTCTAGCTTCGGAGCGATATAATTCATCATAGATAGGTAAAATAGCTCCCCCCGGATAACCGAAAATATACTCCACACCATGACGGCGAAGGCTATCCATAAGTGCGAAAGCTCCAGTTTTCTTAACTGAAGCTGCATCTGGGGACAGTTTTACTGGGGAAAAATTAGAAGCTACCATATAAGTTTATTTATTTCATCGGCAATTATCTCTATCCTTACTATTCTATAGCCCCCAGGGGTATCTTGTAAGAGGTTTTTGTTTATTTGTTACATTTTACAAACATTTTTCGATCCAATCTTTAATAATTTGACTTACTTCCTCTGGGGCTTCATCATGGGGACAATGTCCTGCATTGAGGTAATGTTCTGTAAGATTAGGGCAAAACTGTTTGAATTTAGCTCCCCTTTCTTTGGTTCTCATCCAGGGATCTGCTTCTCCCCAAATGGTCATCAAAGGACATTGTAGTTGTTCTAGGAGTTGATCTATTTTGTCTCCTTCAGGGTTTTTAAATACTGATGCAAATACTTGTAATGCACCCTCATCGCAAGATGGACGGTAAATATCTTCGATCAATTGCTCGGTAATCGCTGTATTGTCTAAATATACTTTTTCAAGGGTTTTACGAATATTTTTTTTATTTCTTAGGCGTTGGAATAGAAAATATGTGACCCATGATTGACGTAGAACAAAACCACTGATTTTTTGGGTGATGGTGGGGTTTTTCTTCTTGGCATCGGAAAAAGGGCCCGCACTGTTGATTAAGATTAATCCTGCTACACTGTCAGGAAATTGGGAAGCGGTACAGAGGGACCCATAACCACCGAGGGAGTTTCCTGCAAGGATGGTTTTTTGTCCGATGTTTGCTTGGATGAAGTCGTTTAATTGTTCTCGCCAGAGGATGCCGTTATACTCCCATGGAGGCTTACCTGAGCGCCCAAAACCTAGTAAGTCGATCGCCCATACTTGGTAATTTTCTTTTAGTATATGAATATTTTTACGCCAATGATCTGTGGAAGCCCCAAAACCATGCACCAATAATAAGGGGGGCTTGGTAGGATTTTCCAATCCTGCTTTGACATAATAAATTTTTTCCCCTCGCCACTGCCAATAATCTCCGGGCAAGGAAGGCACATCGTGAATTGATTTGCTTAAAACTTCCATACTTTATATTCATTTTTATTAAGTTATATTAACAATTATAAAGTTTTAAAGATAAATAATGAAATTGAGATTATTTGATCCGCTACTGGGGAGACTCAGTGGCGATCGCCAAGGTTGCCCCTTCTACCTGTCTAAGTTGATCCATTACTGATACGACAATGCCATGGGAGACACTTTCATCAGCGTTGATAATGACCATCGCCTGTTGATTTTCAGGAATCAAACTGCTAACCTGAGTCGCAATGGTTTCCACCGTAATGGCTTGTCCATCAAGGAAAACACGGCCATTATCTTGGACTGTGATATTGATTTCTTCCCGTTCGTTGACCTGAGAAGTTTGGGCAGAGGGAAGATTAACAGGCAATCCTTGGGAACGAACAAGAGTTAGACTGGAGATGATAAAAAATGCCAAAATAGAAAAAATAGCATCAATCATCGGCACAATATTAATCTCTCCTTGCACCTCATTCTCTTCTTCATGTATTCGCATAGGGTTTTTCTCCTTTTTCGTATAGACGACGATATAAAAGCTCTAATTGTCCCCCATATTCTTGGATCAAGGCGATTTGACGTAGATAGAAAGAACGGAAAACATTGGCAAAAATTAACGTTGCGATCGCCACTACCAATCCCATTACCGTTGATACAAGGGCTTCACTAATCCCCCCCGTTACTCCTGCGGTGTTTGTTCCCCCCGCATTACCCAAATCAAGGGAAGCGAAAGACTGAATTAAACCCAAAATTGTACCTAATAAACCCAAAAGCGGGGCGACGGTGATTACGGTTTGAAAAAAAGTGTTGAATCGTTTTAACAAAGGTAACTCGGCCTGGGTTGCGGTTTCCAAAGCAAGGCGAAACTCCGTAGAATTTGCCTCCTCTAGTTCCAATGCTTCCAAAAAAATTCGGGCTATGGGTAAGTCTATATTTTTACGTAAACGGGCGATCGCCGTTACACAATCAGAACGATAAATTTTCAGCACCTCAACAATTAAAGGCTTTTCCCTCGACTTAACCCTTGTCCAAAACCAAAACCTCTCGACGATCAAAGCCACCGTTACCAAAGAGAAAGCGAATAACGGTATCGTTACCACTCCCCCCATACTTAATAGATTACTAGGAAACATTTAATTACTGAAGCTAGTTGCAAATAGTTATTAATTACTTTCAGAAATATAATATAACAAAAAGGATCATTTATATACAAGATATGGCAATAAGATCTTTTATACTATTAAGAAAATATTTGACAAAATACCACTATCAGGATATTGTAAATGACTATTAAATAAAATTTGGTTCTAATGGGGATCAGCCATTAGAGGTAACGGGGAAAGATTTGGTGAAAATCCAACGCTGTCCCGCAACTGTGATAAGGCAATATCAGCCTTTTAGTCAGGATGCCCGCCAAAAAACATATACACATAACAAAATCATCTGCGAGGTATGGATGAAAAATAAATATTGGGGGCTTTTGCCGAGCAAAAGTCTTTATTGGGCATCGCCTTTATTGGTAGTTAATGTCCTTTTTGGTCATAATTTTCCAGTGTTCGCTCAACCAAAAGAAGAGCCAGAGGTTGAACAAAATTTGACCGAAGAAGAAGAGCAAGAAATTTTCATTATCATTACAGATCAAATCCTTAACCAGCCTGTTTTTGCCCCTTTTAGGCGCGAAGCCACGGTGAGGGATTCTAGTCGTCCTGTGTATGTCATTAATCGAGAACAAATGGAGGCACAGGGGGCCAGAACAGTTCAAGAAGCCCTAAGATATTTACCCGGCATTCTCAGTGATGGAACAAGTGGGGGACAACTAGGCGCCCAGAGTGGGCAAATTATCAGGGGTGGCAATTCGGCTCAAGTATTGATTTTATTGGATGGAAGACCTATTAATGATGTGGGTTTTTTCGGGGGTTTTGATCTATCCAACTTTACCACTGATAACATCGAACGCATTGAACTATTACCGGGGGGAAGTTCTACCCTTTATGGTTCCGATGCCCTTGGGGGGGTGATTAATATTGTCAGTCGTAGGGGTACGGGGGAAACTCCTCAAGTGAGCGTAAGGGCGAATGTGGGTAGTTTTGGCTTGAATGAACAAGCCATTAGTAGTCGGGGGGAAACCAACGGCGTTAGTTGGGCGGTGGGATATACCAGAACCCAGTCTGATAATAACTTTCCTTTCCGTATCGATCGCATCGGCTTACAATCTCAAAGGGAAAATGCCGATGTACTTTATAACAACTTCAATGTGCAGTTAGCTGGTAATATGGGCGATCGCCATAATCTTACCTTCAACGCCCTTTATCTAAATAAAGATTTTGGAGTGGCAGGGGGTATCCCTATTCCCAACAGCACAGGGGCATTTAATAGCCTTACCCCCCTTGCTAGGCAATCCACCAACGAGGTATTACTAGATCTCACCCTAGCCTCCAAACTAGGAGAGGGTGAAGACTCCCTGCTCACCACCAGAATATATGGAGACTTCCTCGACTACAATTTCAACAACCCAACACCTTTTGGGGGAGAAGATCAAGTTAATCGTCGAGCCTTGGGATTACAGGTACAACACAACTGGCAGATTACCCCCACCCAAAACATTACCTATGGTTTTGACTACCGCAACACCAGGGCAGACAACACCACCATCAACAACAACCTCAGTACCCTTAACTACGATGGCAACATCGCACAACAGGCTATTTTTGCTAGTTATGCAGTGGATTTTAGCCCCCAATTTAACCTTAATCTCGGACTCAGACAAGATTTTAATAGTTTGGTCAATGGTTCTTTTACTTCTCCTAGTGTGGGCGCAAGGTATCATATCACCCCCCAGACTACCCTTCGAGCCAATTATGGCAGAAGTTTTCGAGCGCCCCAGGTTCTTAACCTAGAAGGTTTGGGAGCTTTTAATGTGGTGGGTAATCCTGAGTTGAAACCAGAAAGGGGCAATAGTTTTGATATAGGCATCGATCAACAGTTGGGTAATAGGGGTTTATTACGACTAACTTTTTTTAGTAATCGCATTGATAACCTGATCAATTTTGAATTTGGCAACCCTAGCACCTACTCCAACATCGGTGAAATCAGAACCACAGGGTTAGAAGCTGATTTGAATGTTCAAATAGCGCCCAATATCTTCGGCTTTGCCAACTACACCCTCAACAATCCTCGCATTCTTCGGGATAATAACCCCGCCATCGAAGGAAATCAACTCAGTTTTAGGGGTGCAAATCGTCTTAATGTGGGTATTGCCTATGAAAGAAATATTTATTTAGCTCTTATTCTTAGTAACCTCAATAGTTACTTTGTGGATAACGCTAATACCGAATCCCTCCCCGGATACACCACCATGGATTTTAAAACTCGTATCCCCCTATCGGGTAATGTGAATTTTACCGGGGCGATCGATAATATATTTGATCGACAATATGAGCAGTTTCCCGGTTTCCCCGCCTTGGGTAGAAATTTCCGAGTCGGGTTGAGTGCAACTTTTTAACTATTAACCATGAACAAATTTAATCCTTGGGTAACACCATTAAATCAAACTATCAAAGAGCATCTGATCACAGGGGGCGTAATGGAATATGAGGATATTCCCTGCGACATTGACACCCTCAGTTGTTTACTACATACTCTGTTTCAAAAAAATTGGCATCAAACCCAAGTAGGTCATGTGGTAGAGGGTAGCGTATTAGAATTAGAATTTACCAAACCCCCGAAAATATGTATTCTCTATGATGGTTATTTAACCGTAGTTACCGATTCATGGCATTTACATCTTTGTTTAGAAGAACATGGAGGAGGCCCGGAGGAAAAAACCCCTTTATCCCTTCGTCAGCAAAGAATTATTCATAGAGCTTCTTTTTATCGTCGTTTTAATGAAAAAAACGAACCTAGAAGTTGGGGTATTCAGTTTTGGAATGGTGCAGGGGAAAAGATGATGAATATATTTTTTCCCAATCCTTTCGTGGATGAAAACGAAAATTTATTACCCGAACACAAGCCAGATTTAACAAAACTGAGTTTATATGAGCAGTTGCGGGATATTTATGTACTAGGCAAAAAACCCATTCCTTATCCTAGTAATCCCCTCAAAGCTCCTTATTTGGCGGTATGCCGTTCAGGACGTTGTTATCCTAGCCAAAATTGGCAACCTATTGTGGATACTCTACAACAGGAAGTGACAAAAGAAAATCTTGATGTTCATGTGATCACTTCAGGTTGTTTAGAGGTATGCAAAATGGGGCCTGTGGTTTTTTATTCGGGGGATAAAACTTGGTACACCCGAGTTACTCCCGAAGTAGCCAAGGATATTGTCCAGAAGCATGTGGTGGGTGGTGAAAAAATCACTAATCATCTTTATCCCCCTAGTCCCCATTAGGGGTTTTATCAACCTAAATAAATATTATTTAATGAGGTATTTACCATGACGATTTCAGTTTCTAAGTTTCCTACCAATTCCCGTCACCTTAATTGGGTAAACGGTCAAATAACAGTCAATAATAGCCGTATTTGGTTTATAACTCTTCTGGCTTTGGGTAGTTTTAGCAATGTGGTGTTTACCTGTGCTTTACCTTTAGTGGGCTTCGGTGCGATCGCCTCTAAAACTTTACCAAAATCCAAAGCTATCACTACCATTTCCCTCATCTGGTTAGTAAATCAAATTATCGGGTTCACCATGAGAGACTATCCCCTCGACTTTAGCACCTTTGCATGGGGCATTGTTATTTTATTAGGGGGATTATTAGCCACTATCTTTGGTTTATTACAATTTGAGAGACAAAGCAAAAACTTTCGTCAATATCTTTGCGCCATTGTCTTAATTCTTGTCATCGGTTACATTGCTTATCAAGCAATGATTTGGCTTGGTGGAGTCGTCTTGGGAGGCTTACACGGCTTCAACGTCCCCGTATTATGGCAAGTATTTTATATCAATGCCCTCTGGACAGTTGCCCTAACCTTATTACATAACCTCTTTATCGCTCAAAAACTCAAATTTTCCCCCAAATCAACAAAATAACTTGTAGGGTGGGCATTGCCCACCATCTCCCCAATTTCCCCCCTCACATAACCTCAAGATTCAGTTAAATAATAGTTGCAAAATATTATTGATTAATTTAAGATCTTAACCATGGCACTATTACGATCTTAACTGCAATTAATTTGCAAAAATACCATGACCTACTCCTCCTCCTCGTGTTTAGAACAAAGACAAAAAGAAACAGAAAAAACAAAAAAATTAGTAACCTTCGGAATATTTAGCTCCATCGCCCTTCATGGAGTTTTGTTGATCATCGTTGCCAATCAACCCAACCCCATTACCAAAGAAGAAGCAAAACCCATCGAACTCATTTTGGTTCAAAAAGACAGACCAGAAACCAATCCCTCACAAGAATCTGAACCTTCCCCCACTACTACCACATCATCCAATCCAACCCCCGTAAATCCCGTTCAAAATACCCCCACTCCTGTAAGTCCCGTTCAGCCAACACCTACGGTCGTTGAACCCGTTCAGCCTCCAACCCCTGTAAATCAGCAACAAGAATCCCCCACCCCACCCCCAGAAACTACTCAACCTCAAGAAAATTCTGTTGCTGTTAACCCAGAAGTTACCCCCGAAACGAACCCCACTACTTCCTCATCAGTACAACCTTTAGAAAACAATAATTCAAATAATACTCTTCGCAACTCCATCGGTTCATCCTCCCGAGTAATGAGTAATGAAGCTAATTCTGACCAAAGACCGACTTTTTTTGATAATGAGCAACAAATCTCAAGCGGCAGAATTACCAACAATAATTCAAACCAAAGAGTGCAATCTTTAGAAAACAATAATTCAAATAATACTCTTCGTAACTCCATCGGTTCATCCTCCCGAGTAATGAGTAATGAAGCTAATTCTGACCAAAGACCGACCTTTTTTGATAATGAGCAACAAATCTCGAGTGGCAGAATTACCAACAATAATTCTCGTACTCCTAACTCCCTCAATAATCAATCAGGGGATAGAAACAACCTTAGAAATTCTCTGACTCAAAATAATCGCCCCACTACCAATGGTAATGGTTCTCCCACCGTCACAGCACCAAATAACGCAGATATTGAGAACCAAGCCACTAGCCGCCGCCCACAACCTCCCCAACCTCCTGCTCCTGAATCTATTAGGTGTATTAGTAATTGTCAGCCATCTTATCCTTCTGCTTTGCAGGGGGTAGAAGGTCAGGCAACCGTTAGAATTAATCTCGACAGTAATGGTAATGTTGCCGGGGTAAGTATCGTTAATGGACATAGCAATGGTCAACTAAACAGGGAGGCACTTTCCGCCGCTCAAAGAATGAGATTTTCTGCTCCAGGAACTAATAATGCTTCTGTACAAGTGAGAATTAACTTTACCGTAGCAGGTTCAGAGTTTGACCGCCTTGCTCGTCAAAAAAGAGAAGAACAAGAAAGGGAGGCACGGTTAGCCGAGCAGAGGGAAAGAGAAGAACGTCAAGCACAACTTGAAAGAGAAAGGCAAGAAAGACAAGAACAGTTAGAAAGAGAACGTCAGCAACGGGAAGCCGAAGCCCAAGCTGAACGAGAACGTCAACAACGGGAAGCCGAAGCCCAAGCTGAACGGGAACGTCAACAACGGGAAGCCGAAGCCCAAGCTGAACGAGAACGTCAACAACGGGAAGCCGAGGCCCAAGCTGAACGGGAACGTCAACGACAATCAACAGAGAATAATGGGACTGAATAAATTATTTTTTATAAGCAATAAAAAACATTTTTTTGTCAATATTAAATATTTTAATATTTTTTTAAACCTAAGTATTTATTTTGACATTAAGGAACTTTTAATAATTAATAAAAGTCCTAAAAAAAACAACATTTATGAATAATTAAAATACAAAGATTATGAATCAAAAATACCCAAAACATTTATTAACGAGCCTTGTTAGTCTGATAATGATCAATAGTTTATTTGTAATTTCCCCTGTTTTAGCAAATACAATTAATCTTCCTGATGGTAGTAGATGCGAAGGACAATTAAGAAATGGTAACCTGCACGGAAGGGGAAAATGTACTTTTAGTAATGGTGATGTTTATGAGGGGGATTTTGTTGATGGACAAAAACATGGGCAGGGAAAATATACTTTTGCCAATGGTGATGTTTATGAGGGCAGTTTTGTTGATGGCAAAATTGAGGGAGTAGGTAAACGAGTTTATGCTGAGGGGGATAGTTATGAGGGAGATTTTGTCAATGGACAACCCCATGGTAACGGTGTTTATATCTCTACCGATGGCAGTCGTTATGAGGGAGAGTTTGTAAATGGCAATCCTGAAGGACGAGGTAAGTTTGTTTATAGTAACGGTGATAGTTGCGAGGGGCCTGTGCGAAATGGTCAGATTAATGGGGAGGGGGTTTGTGAATACGAAAATGGCGATCGCTTCCAGGGCACATTGGTAAATAATCAACCCCACGGAGAAGGATTTTATACTTTTGCCGATGGTGGTAGTTATCGAGGTACTTTTACCGAAGGAAGATTAACTGGTGTTGGTGAAAGAAGATATATTGCCGAAGATATTTATCAAGGAGAAATTAAAGATGGTATTCCCCATGGACAGGGTAAGTTTACCTTTTCTAATGGAGGAGTTTATGAGGGTCAATTTGTTAACGGAAGACAGTCTGGCAGAGGTTCTTATAAATTTCCTAATGGTAATCGCTATGAGGGAGATTTTGTCGATGGACAATTTCAAGGACAGGGAAGATTTATTTTTGCCAATGGTGATGTTTGTCAGGGGGAGTTTCGGAATAATCAACTCCATGGGCAGGTAGTGTGTGATTATGAAAACGGGGATACCTATCAAGGACAGTTTGCCAATGGCAAGAAAAACGGTACTGGGGTATATACTTTTAGTGATGGTACCGTTATTGATGGCAATTGGCGCGATGATCAACCCTTGTAAAGTTTGCTAGTGAAAAAATGGGTACTAATTTCCTTTGAGAAATTGCCAAAGGGAAGAACTACCCATGATTGCTCCGAAGATAATGGAGGCAGACAAACATCCTGCGACAATACAAGTTATTAAGCCCATTAAGCAGATAAACCCGTCATCTTCTTGTAGCCCAAAGGCAATGATAAAAATGCCCATAGCAGGGGCGGTATTGGTGCCGGGGATGGGTATCATCATGGAAATAGCCATTAGTGCCATGGCAATGCCTAAGATGATTTTACCTATGGAACTATTACAAATATAAGCAAATCTAGGTTTGGTTAGGGTTTCCAGACGCTTTAACCAAGGTAAACCCTTCTGGACAAATTGCTTTGCTGTGATAGTTCTCATGGTGCCTTTTTTGACTCGATTGGGTAGCCAAGGTATTTGATTACCAATCATAAATTGGATTGCCAACAAGAAAATTACGATGGCAAAGGGTATAGAGTATCCGGGGGCAGGAATTGGCAAAGCCGAAGGTAAAGACAAAATCACTAATAAAAAGCCAAAGATGCGATCGCCCGCCAAAAGAAGAAGGTCATCAATGGTAATAATATCTCCCCTTTCCTCAAGCAAAAAATAACGCTCCAACTCAACCGATAACTTTGCCATACATTTTTATCACCTTGAAAAATTAGATAACTTCAATTTTAGGAACACCATCAACTCCAATCCAAGCTAAATACTTAATACCCTCATTGTGGGCATAAGTTTTAATTTGTTCCATAGAGCGATATTGTAACTCTAATTCTACCCTGACAATATGCTCACTGTGGCGCAATTTTTGGGCATAATCAAAAGCCACTTTTGCCGCTTGGGGATTTTCAGGAATCACCAACCAATCACTAGGAGGAGTCGTCTTTGGTAAATCTACCCCAGATAAAAGACAACTATGTAAATCCTCAATATTAAAAGAAAAACCAATACCCGGATAATTTTGCTTCTGAGGATGATAAAGTCCTAGTAATTGGTCATATCTCCCCCCTTGCCCCAATACACGGGGTTGACTATCACTAAAACCAACCACCTCAAAAACAATGCCCGTATAATAATCAAAAGTTTGCACCAAACTTAAATCCAAAACAATGGGCAAACTAGAGCCATGGCTATGATTTACCAATTCCCATAAACTCTTAAGATGTTCTACCGCCTTTTGAGTGTCATCATCAATGTCAAGGGTGCTGATTTTGCTTAAAACTTGTTCAGGATTTCCCCTCAAGTCGAACAACTGTAGGGCTTTAGTTTTTAAATCTTGATCCAAATCTAAATTTTCTAGGGCGATGCGATCCAAATTAGCAAGACATTTAAGAATATCACCTCGAAAATGAGCAGGAAATTGATTTAATAGTCCTTTGGTTAAACCAGCATCTCCCAAAAGTAATTGCCATTCTTGGATACCTAACTTTTTCAGACAATTAGCAACCAATAAAAGGGTTTCTGCATCGGCTAAAAGCCCATGGGCAAAGAGTAGCTCAACCCCTGCTTGATAAAATTCTAATTGCTTACCATGATGCCCCTCGGCACTGTTACGAAATACATTAGCACGGTAACATAGTCTTTGTACGGTGTCGCTCTGCATTCTAGTTACTGCCGCCCTAGCAATGGAAGCGGTTAATTCTGGGCGCAGGGCAAGATTACCCTCGCCAATGTTTTGTAAGGGTATAACTGTGGAGGGTTTGATAGCACCCCCTGCCATCAAAGTATCTAGCCATTGAATAGTAGAGGTGACAATTCTTTTATAACCCCAATTTTGGAATACTTGCTGAAGACGATCATTAATCCAGCTTTTTTGAGCAACTTCTAAGGGTAATAAATCTCTAGCGCCTGCAGGGGCTTGGTGAAGCATAGTCTGATTTTCGTTTAATTACTTGACAAACTTGGGCAAATTCACCGTTTATCCTACCACAAACGAATACCAAAAATTTTTGGAGCTTCTTTTTTACCGTCTTTATTTTTACCTTTTCCTTTGGTGGGTTTACCTTTGGTTTTCTTTTCAGGTTCTAAAAATTCCTCTTTGATTTTTTTGACGATAGGTTCGTTAGGATTGAGCGAGAAGGCTTTGCCATAATGAATTTTGCCATAGGTTTGGTTGCCTTGTTTGTAGTAGTAATAGGCGATTAAACCATGGACTTGAGGATTAGCATTATCGACTTTGAGAGCTTCGCGCATATCTAAAATTGCTTGTTCGAGATTGCCTATTTTGGCGGCTTCTTCGGCGTTATAAATTAATCTTTCTAGTCTATTTTGGGTTGGATTGGTTTCGGTGCTATTTTGGGCTTGGGTGGGTTGAGCTTGGGGGGTTGTTTCTGAGGCAGGTTGTTGGGTAATAATGGGTTCAGTGGATTCTATTTTGCCCACGGAGGAGGAACTACGGGAGACATTTTGGCGACGTTCTGTATCATTTTGTAACATCAAGTAAACCATGTTTAGCTCACTGATGAGGGCAATCTTGGTTATGACGGTGTTAATATCTTGATATTGATCGGTGGCTATTTTGGCTACGAGTTCATGATAGAGTTTATTGCGATTTTTTTGTTCTTGATGAAGGGTTTTGGCAATTTCTGTACTAATGGTAATGTCATCTTTTTGGGCGGCAAGTCTTCTGCCTGTTTCGGCAAGGATTAGTTGACACTCTTTTCTTAGTTTATCTTTATAGAGGTTTTCATAGGCAGGGTTGACTAATTTTGAGAGTATTTGACTAGCTTTTTCTTTTTCTTCGGGGGTTTCGGCTTGGCAGGTGTCGGGGTGTAGTTGATAGGCAATTTTGAGATACCGCAGGCGAATATCTTTGGGGTTGGCATCAATGGGTACTCCCAGAATTGAGTAATAGTCTTTTACTTCGTATTTAAATAGTCCATATTTGACATTGATGTTCATCATATAATTGCGCTATTTTTTTTCCTTGCGTATAGTTGGATTATATAAGTATTTACTATTTATATTGTGCCTGATTATCTTTTTTTCTGGATGGACTCAATTTGTTTTGAGTTTTAGGTTTACCTATGGATGAGTCTTATTTTTGCTGGTTCTCATGGTTGATACTCCCTACAGATGAATCTGAGGGATTCTTAAATAGCCCAAAGTCGGACTTTTAAAGGCGCAATCAAAGCACCTCTACTGACTCCATCGAGGCTTAACCCCAATTTTGCCGCTACTTTTCTTAGGATATTCCCACATCCATTACAATCTGCATTAATCCTGATACCATCTTTGGTTTTGTACAAACCTCGCTCCACCCTTTTGCCAGAAGCTGTCCACCCTTCGGGTTTTTCACCGATAGTAGGTAGAAAATCAGCATCTACAAAGGAAGCCTTGCTGGTATAGGATTCCTCGGTTTCCACAAACCTTAGACCGTATTGCTCACAGAGTTGAGCGATGCGGTCTTTTAATTTGGCCGTAGGGATCTGAAGGAAACTTTGATTAGTTTTAGCACCTAGATTTATACCTTGAGTTTGACCTTGATTCCAACCGAAGACCACTGTACCGATTCTATGCTCTAGGCAGTGATTAACCACCAACCTAGCCGCTTTGTTAATAGCATCTCGCATCTGGCGATTACGTTTTTCCGTACGTTGAGCTAACTGTTTTGACCAAAACCCTTGAGGTCTGCCTTCTTTTAACACCGACACCCTCTTGTTATACCACTGGTTAAGGGATTTAAGGTGCTTGCCGTCCACTATAAAGCTAGTACCTACATTGGATACGCAGGTCATCCAATTGTTCAGCCCATGATCTATAGCTAGCACGTTATTTTCATCTACATCGACAACAATACTTTCTGTTTTATACACAAATTCGAGATAAAACTCACCGTTTCTTGGCAAGATTCTATATTCTCGAATATCTCCATACTTTAAGTTAGAGGGCATAGGCACCCTAAAACAATCAATCCCAAACCAAGCCTTAACCTGTTTACCCAGAGGGAATCTAAGTCCCTGTTCTTTTAGCCTGACAGCTTGTTTAGGATAGGTTACGAGATTTAACCCCTGTTTCCTGTAGTTTGGCAATCTTGGTCTTTGAGTAACCGTACCTTTTTTTATGCCTTTCAACAAGCCGAAGAAAGACTTAAAAGACTCCGCCACAGTGGTTAGGCATTGTTGAGCGACTTGGGAATACATCGCCTGATAATGACGATTGGAACTCATCTTACGGTGTAGCTCAAATTTTGAGGGTGCATGACCCGTCTTGAAATACATTTGTCGAGCTAAATACGTACCGCAATTATGCAATTTATTTGACTCTCCACACACAAACTCTAGCACTGCCTTGAGTTCAGGGTCTGGGTTTATCCGATTCTGCTGACATCCATACATCTTAGTTTCCTCTTTATAGTATTATATACCCCACACCCTTATAATGACGAATGAAATTTCAATCCCATCGGAATATAACCTACAACTGCCAGTATCACGTGGTTTGGTGCGTGAAATATCGCAAAAAATTACTGGAGGGAGAGATAGAAACTCGCTTGAAGCAAATTGTCCTAGAGGTAGCCGAGGAACTTCAGGTAGAAATTGTCGAAATGGAAACTGATCAAGACCATATCCACCTTTTGATTAAATGTGACCCTCAGTTTGGCATTCACAAAATAGTGAAACGGATGAAGGGGCGTAGTTCTAGGTTGTTGCGTGCGGAATTTAAAATCCTCAGAACTCGCCTACCTAGTCTTTGGACAAATTCTTATTTTGTCTCTACGGTTGGTGGCGCACCCCTTGCCGTGATAAAGCAGTACATGAAAGATCAACAAAAGGTTTGATTTGCTTCTTCCCGTTGGTCTGTCGCTCGGCTTATATCCCCATGTCTAAAGACAGGGGCTTTACGCCGACTTTTTGGTAAAATATAATAGAATATATGCTTGAAATTATAAACAATTTGTCCAATTTAAATGTTCAATAGTTCTTTGATGATAGCAGGTGCGATCGCGCTTGCGCGCCACTTAGTGATCGCGCTTGTTTCTATTTTAGTGGTAGAGGTGGTAAGGGATTTGTATCATTTTCTGGCTCATGTATGGCAACCGTTATACCGTCTCCATGGTTGGCACCATCGCATTTTCAAACCTGATTTGTCAGTAAAAAGTGAGGAAATTTATCGTCAAGCCAACTGGTATAATGATTTACCTGAATCCCTTGTCATTCTTCTATTTGGGGTTATTTTTGCTCAAGTAGTTATCACCAATGGGTTGGTTGCACAAAATTATCAGTGGTTGGTATGGACTGGTTGTTTTTATACGATAACATATAGTTTAGGGGCGATCGCACGGGGTTTGGGAATACCTTACGCCGATGCCATTACCGATGTTACCCACCGTCAGGGGGAATTTCAAAGTTTACCCGGTAACTTATTCGTCAATCGCACCTACCATTGGCGCCATCATTTCGATGATCAAGACGCTTATTTTTGTGGCACACTCACTTTAGTAGATAGAATTATGGGCACTGCACTTTCACTAAAAGGGAAAAAAATTGCCGTCACGGGGGCTAGTGGCACGTTAGGAGAGGCTTTGATGACTCAGTTACACCAAAAAGGAGCAAAGGTAACTGCCCTTACCTCCAAAGAGCAAGAATTATCTATCACGGTAAATAATCAGGCTACTCCCGTTAATACCGTTACTTGGGCGGTGGGCAAAGAAGAAGAATTAAGAGAACTTTTCGAGAAAATTGATATACTCATTATCAATCATGGTATCAATGTTTATGGTGATAAAAGTCCAGAGGCGATCGCAACTTCCTACCAAGTTAATGCCTTCTCAGGTATCAGAATGATGGAACTATTCCTCGATACCGTCAAAACCAATCGCCAAAAAGCCACCAAAGAAATTTGGGTAAACACCTCTGAAGCCGAAGTAAGCCCAGCCTTTAGCCCCCTCTATGAGTTGAGTAAACGCACCATGGGCGACATCGTCACCCTAAGACGCACCAACGCCCCCTGCGTCATCAGAAAACTAATTTTAGGGCCTTTTAAAAGCAACCTTAACCCCGTTGGTGTGATGTCGGCGTCTTGGGTTGCCAAACAAATCGTTAACCTTGCCCAAAGAGACTTCCGTAACATCATCGTTACCATTAACCCCATCACCTATATTTTCTTCCCCCTCAAAGAATTTTTCCAAAGTATTTACTTCAAACTGTTTACCAAATAAAAAACCATGGGTATCGACTATCTACCATCCCTACGGGAAAACTACCTTAAAGGAGGATTACTGGAAAAAGACATCCTCCCTAATCCCTTTGCACAATTTCACCTCTGGCTAGAAGAAACTATCAACGCCCAACAAAAAGAGCCAAACGCCATGACTATCGCTACCATCAACAAAGATGGTAAACCCAGCGCCAGAATAGTTTTACTCAAAAATCTTGATGAGCGTGGTTTTGTCTTTTTCACCAACTATGACAGCCAAAAAGGGCAAGATTTAACAGCTAATCCCTACGCCTCCCTTGTTTTTTGGTGGGGAGAATTGGAAAGACAAGTGAGGATAGAAGGAGAAGTAGAAAAAATTACCCCTACAGAATCTGACGAATACTTTAACGTGCGCCCCCAAGGCTCAAAACTAGGGGCATGGGCATCTCCCCAAAGTCAGGTAATCCCCAATCGTGATGTATTAGATAATAATCTAAAAAATCTCGAGGAAGAATACCAAGGAAAAACTGTGCCACGCCCCCACCATTGGGGAGGATTTCGAGTAATTCCTCACAAAATCGAATTTTGGCAGGGTAGGGCAAATCGTTTGCACGATCGCCTCTGCTATACTCTAAAAGATAACCAGTGGATTATTGAGCGTTTGGCACCTTAAATAATTGAGAATTGATAATTGAGAATTGATAATAATTTCAATTTATAGCTACTTAGTAACAATGGGCTTAAGCCCATTGCCTGTTGCCCATTGCCTGTTGCCCATTGCCCAAAATTAAGAAATATTGCGGAGTGGGTTTAACAACCGAAAATAAATGGTGATAATGGAGTCAAGAACAATTCACCATTATCATATTTGCCATCATGCTTCGCTATGCTTATTTTCCAGGTTGTGTTGCCCAGGGTGCTTGTCGAGAATTAGACACCTCCACCAAAGCTATTAGTGAGGTTTTGGGCATCGAATTAATAGAATTAAAAAAGGCTTCCTGTTGTGGTTCTGGTACATTTAAAGAAGACTCTCAACTGTTAGAAGATACCGTTAACGCGCGTAATATTGCCCTAGCAGAATCCCTTAATTTGCCCCTGCTTACCCACTGTAGCACTTGTCAGGGGGTTATTGGTCATGTGGACGAAAGGTTAAAGGATGCCAAGGAAAACAACCCCGATTATTTTCAAGAAGTAAATGGTTTTTTAGCCAAGGAAAATTGTTCACCCTATCAAGGTACTACGGAAGTAAAACATATTCTTTGGGCTTTAATTAGTGATTATGGTTTAGACGCATTACAACAAAAAGTAACTAACTCTTTGAAAGGTTTAAGGTGCGCTGCTTTTTATGGTTGTTATCTTTTGAGGGTGCAAAAAAATCTCCCCTTTGATAATCCTTTTAACCCCCAATCTATGGAAAATGTTTTCAGTGCTTTGGGGGCAACTCCTGTTTATTATGATGGTAGGATAAAATGTTGTGGTTGGCCTCTTTCTAGTTATGCCACGGAAAAATCTTTTATGATGGCAGGAAATAACTTACTCGATGCCATGGATAAGGGCGCTGATTGTATTGTTACCCCTTGCCCTCTTTGTCATTTAAACCTTGATTCTCGTCAGCCTGAAGTGGCTAAGGTGGTGGGGCAAAGGTTAAATATTCCTGTATTACATCTACCTCAGTTAATTGGCTTGGCTTTGGGTATTCCCCCCAAGAAGTTAGGGCTTAATAATCATGTGGTTTCGACTAAAAAAGTCTTGGAAATTATTAATAATTAGGTTATATCGTCAATCATTTAAATATCGTGCCATATTTTCATCAATCAAGTTTTAAGGGTGCTTTGTGGGGTGCAGTGTCGGGGGATTATTTTTCTCAAAATTCCCATGATTGTTTATTTTTAAATCACGATTTAAATTCTTTTGCTCCTAGTTTAGAATTAGCTTTTGTTGCCATACAAAATATTGTTAAAAATCAAGCTATTAATATCAAAGATTTGTTATTAGATTGGGATAATAATCATTATTCTTTTAATATTTTAACTCAAGAACAAAGGGCGATCGCCCTTATACCACTAATTTTATACTGCTATGAAAATCCCCATAAATTAGAAAAATATTTACAACAAATAGCCACAGAGTTAAAAATGAATGATTTTAATAATCAAAGTATCTTTGATCTGAGATTAATATTTCAAATAATTCTGGAAAAACAAAGTAAATTTACATCTAATAAACTATTATTTAGTGACAGCGATAAATTAAAAAAAATATTTTACATCTACCAAGAAAAGCTGAGCATTGAAGATGTACAACAACAAATAAACAACTGCTATGGTTCTGGAGAAATAGCTATTTATCAAGCCATTTATAATTTTATTTCCTTACCTGATTATGTAGAACTATCATTACTCAGAAGTACCCATTTTGAGCATCACAAACAGTCTACCGCAATCTTGACAGGGTGTTTACTAGGTTTAAATAATGGATACCATTCCCTTCCTTTATCTTGGAGAAAATACCTTCAATTAATACCCCTTGTCAAAGACAGAAATATTGAGCAAATTAGTAAAGCCTTTGTAGATACGTGGGAAGGAAAATATACTAAAAATCCCCTACTCCAAACCTAGAGAGGGGAATATTGTTATGGTTTTTTTATAATCCTATGAATTAAACATCATAGGGGTTTTTACCAGAAAACTTGAGGGTGACAGGCTCAGGATTTCTGCCGATATTTCTATCCTTTTTACCATGGAATTCACGCCCTTCATTAACTTTTTCAGGGAATACACCATCCGCAGGATGAAGATACTGCACCTCACCATTGGGATAAACACGGTAGATTTTATAATCTTCCATTTTAGGCTTAAATTTGGTACGTAATTGAGTACCTAAAGCCAAACATTGCTCTTTACGGGCAAAGTAGTAGAGGTTTTCACCTTCATTCATAATGGCAGCGCCACCAGTGGGCATTTCAAATACTTGCTCTTTACTGCTAGTCCAAGTAATAGCGTATTTTTCTTCTCTGTCGGCAGCAGAGAGTAAACCGCCAGTGCTTCCGCCAAACTTAGGCATTTGACCCGTTAATTGGATTGTTTCGCTCATAGAGATATTGCTTTTATAGAAATCAGATTTACTATCTAGGCAATGCTATCACTGACTTAACCCCTATTTACTATGTCTGTTATGAACTGTAACAGTTTGTTACCTTTTGTTATTTAAAAGTTAGGGAACAGGGAATGGGGAACAGGGAATAGGGGAAATCATTGACCATTGAAAATTAATTTTTTTTATTCTCAATTAATTTAACGAAGTTGGAGAGGATTTTTAAGCCGTAATCGGAGGACTTTTCGGGGTGGAATTGCACTGCCATGAGATTTTTATGGGCGATCGCACTTGTAACTTTTTGACTACCATGGGTGACTTCCCCCGCAATGACCTTCTTATCGGTAGGATCGACATAAAATGAATGAACAAAGTAAAGATAGGTTTCAGGGGGCAATCCAGCCCACAGAGGATGCTCTGGTTGAGTTTTTGTCATGGTATTCCATCCCATGTGAGGTATAGTTAAATTTGGCTCAGACTGAAAACGGCGCACTTTACCCCTTACTACCCCTAAACCTTTCTCCTTACCTTCTTCTGAAGATTCAAAAAGGATTTGTAACCCTAAACAAATGCCTAAAAAGGGGGTTCCAGAGGCGATCGCACCCTTGAGAGGTTCAATTAAATTACGTTCCTTTAAATGTTCCATGGCAGGATCAAAAGCCCCCACCCCCGGTAATACAATCGCCTTGGCTTGGGCGATTACTTCTGCTGAATCAGTAATTTCGGGAATTGCCCCCGCTTTTTCCAAACCCTTGCATACTGAGTGCAAGTTACCCATATCATAGTCAATTACAGCAATTTTCATGGTTTTAGAGAAAAATGGTTTTTTCTTTCAGAATATTTCATAATAAATCCGCTCACCAGAGTCAACTAATAAAATTAATTAATCTGAGTTCGGGATAAAATTTATAGTCTTGTAAAGGTGCCAGGTATCGGGTGTCAGGTATCAGGTTAAGAAATTTACAAAAACTGTAATGTTAATTAATTTTCTGATACTTAGTTCCATCAAGGAACTAACAAAGGCTGGTCGTATTTTAAACCTGTAACCTGCAACCAAACCATACTGACAACTGTTATCCCGAACTGAGATTTGTTGAGAAATCGGGCTAGAAGCCCGAACTACGAAAGAACTACATTAAAAACCTATTTCTTCCCCCCTTATTAAGGGGGGCTAGGGGGGATCTTAAATACCCAGTCTTTCATACACCTGATCAAGGTTTTTGAGGTGCTGATTAGGATCAAAACAAGTCTTTAACTCATCTGCTGATAAATGCTTTTTAATATCAGGACTAGCTTCGATTAACTGGCGGAAATTGCCATCTTGGGTATTCCATGCCTGGTGAGCGCACCCTTGCACCACACGATAAGCATCTTCTCTACTCATACCTTTTTCCACCAATGCCAGTAAAACTTTTTGGCTGAAAATTACCCCACCATATACATTCATATTACGAAGCATATTCTCGGGATAAACTAACAAGTTTTGTACCAAATTAGTAGTTTCCTTGAGCATGAAGTGGATCAAAATGCAAGTATCAGGTAAGATGACCCTTTCCACAGAACTATGGGAAATATCTCTCTCGTGCCAGAGGGCAACGTTTTCGAGGGCGGCTACTGCATGACCACGAATAATTCTCGCCATCCCTGTAATACGTTCACTACGGATGGGGTTACGTTTATGGGGCATGGCGGATGAGCCTTTTTGTCCTTTGGAGAAATATTCTTCTACTTCTAAAACGTCGGTGCGTTGCAGGTTACGAATTTCTACAGAAAATCTTTCTAAGGAAGCACCTACAAGGGCAATCTGTTGGACAAATTCGGCATGTCTATCTCTTGATATTACCTGAGTTGATGCGGTGTCAGGTTGTAGTCCTAAAAGGTTACAGGCGATCGCCTCTACCCGTGGTTCAATGTTTGCATAGGTACCCACAGCCCCAGAAATTTGACCCACTGCCACATCTTGACGCAGTTTTACAAGACGATCACGATTACGGCGCATTTCTGCTAACCATCCCGCCAACTTAAAACCAAAGGTAATGGGTTCAGCATGGATACCATGGGAACGTCCTACCATGACGGTATAACGGTGTTTTTGTGCCTGATAACGAATTGCTTGGATTGTTTCCTCCACTGCCTCTAAAATGAGATCTAGACTTGCAACCATCTGCAAAGCTAAAGCAGTATCTAGCATATCAGAGCTAGTCATGCCCAAATGGATATAACGCCCTACATCGCCCACATATTCGTTAACATTGGTCAAAAAAGCGATCACATCGTGGCGCACTTCCGCTTCAATTTCCAAAACCCTGTTAACGTCAAAAGCTGCTTTTGCCTTGATTTCTTCCACGGCTTCTTTGGGAATATTACCTAACTCCGCTTGAGCTTCACATACGGCAATTTCCACCTGCAACCATGTTTTTAGTCGATAGTTATCAGTCCAAATTTCGCCCATTTCGGGCAATGTATAGCGTTCAATCACTGCAATTCTATGTTTCTTTGCAAATACGACTGTTACATTTTACCTTACTTTGGACAAGGGAAGAATAATTAGAATAGGCAATGGGCAATAAGCAAGAGTTAAGAATATCCAGAATTGTTCACTGTGTTTCAATTAACCATCAATTGCGAATTTCTGCTAATGCCTCATTAATAACCTTTTCTTCGACTCCTTGACGTTTTAAGCTATCAATCAAGTTCAATAGATTACTTTGTTCTAGTTTTTCTAAATCTTGACGTAATCCTTGCCCTATATAGGCTTTAATTAAAGGCTGATACCCTGAAAATCCTAATAAAGGAGCGATGGTTTTTAATTCTTCTACCACATCTTCGGGGATATGAAGAGTAACACTTTCCATGGGGCGATCTTTTTTAAGTCTCTGTTTCAAAGTCTCAATTTTCATTGTAGGAGGGAATAGGGAATGGGCAACGGGCAATAGTAATCATACCTTGAGTATTTCTAAATATGATTTTATCAGCTACTCAATTAGTTTTATATTGACATTATCCATTATCAATTATCCACTATCAATTATCCACGCCAATCGCCTCACTAATATTACTCAATCCTTTTTGTTGTAGTCTTGTTTGTAACCCTGTCAAAATATCCCTCACTGCCCAAGGGCCTTCATATACCCAACCGCTATAAAATTGTAAAAGAGTTGCGCCTGCGGTGATTTTTTCCCAAGCATCTTGGGCGTTGAAAATTCCGCCCACGCCAATAATGGGTAACTCTCCTTTGGTTTGTTGATAAATAAAACGAATCACCTCGGTGGAGCGTTGTTTGAGGGGTAAACCACTGATACCTCCTGCTTCATCTACCAATAAATTGCCTGTTTCTTTGAGGATTTTGGTTTCTAGTTGCTCTTTTTTGATGGTGGTATTGGTGGCAACAATACCCGATAAGTCATAGTTCCTAGATAGGTCTAAAATGCCTTTTATATCGTCCCAACTCAGGTCGGGGGCGATTTTGATCAAAATGGGTTTCTCCCCTTGATTTGCTTCTTGTAGGGTTCTTAAAATGGGTTCTAGTTGCTCTCCTCCCTGAAGCGATCGCAGCCCGGGGGTATTAGGAGAGCTAACATTAATGACGAAATAGTCGGCATAGGGACGTAATGCTTCAAAACTGCCTAAATAATCTTGATGGGCTTCTTCTAGGGGGGTTATCTTCGATTTACACAAATTAATGCCCACAGGAATGGTTCTCGGGCTTCTTTGCCATGTTTCTTTTAGTCTAAGGGCGATCGCCTCTGCCCCCTCATTATTGGCACCCATACGATTCAAAATTGCCTTATCCTGCTCAATGCGGAACATTCTCGGTAAAGGATTACCCCCTTGTGGATGAAGAGTTACTGCCCCCAATTCCGCAAAACTAAAGCCAAAACTAGACCAAATTCCTGCCCCCACCCCATTTTTGTCAAAACCGGGAGCTAAACCCATGGGGTGAGCAAAATTCATACCCCACAACGATTGTTTAAGGTGGGGTACATCCACACAAAAAGACCTTTCTAGCTCTTGAATTGTCCATCTACCCCAAGATTTATGCCGATTATGGTCAACTTTTGCCAAAATATCCAAACTTTGTAGGTGAGCTTTTTCTGGATTTCCCTTCAAAGAAGCAAAAAACAGAGGATAAGCAGGACGCAAAACATTAAGCATAATTAAAGCCTTTTTAAAAAACAATCTTGTAGCATACTCTTTCTTCTTTATTTTACCTTGATTTTTCCCCCTCTCGGAACCCTAAAAATACCCCTGAAAGAAAAATGAGAGATTGTACCTCAAAAAGTAACTTTTTCTCAGAAAACTATTCTCAAACCCTCATATCAAAATTTTTTATAAAAAACAAAACTCTTACAACAGAAGCCTTACTTAATCACATAACCATAAAATAATATAAATTTCGCTCAAAAATGTACATTTTTCGCTTGATCCCCCTTGTTTTTCTCTTAAGCATCTCAAAAAACAAATGTTTTTTAATATACAATTTTTCATTCATTTTGTAAATGTGTCTTTCTATTAAGCAATAGTTAAGACAATATAAAAAACAAATGTTTCAAAATAAAGGTTATCTCCTACGTATATCTAGCTTATAAGTGAAAAAGCCTTGATCCCAGATAGTTAATAATAAAACAAGAAGGTTTTAATAAAAAAGTATAGCGAAGAAGATGATACCCAATAATAAATGTGCTTCAGCTTGTCGATACTGCCGCTTTTATCATCCTGAAGGAAGAAGAGGGGGAATGTGTGAACAATTAAACGTTTCCGTTCAAGGTACATGGAAATCCTGTAGTCTTGCGGTTCCTGCCTTTGGTGATTCTTGGGAAACTGTACCCGAAATCGCTTTCTTAGAAAAATCTTTTTCCATCGGATGTGCGACCCCAAATATCGAAGCAAACTCTCCTAAAATTACCAATAGTTTACCCGAAGAACGACCCACAAGAATAGAGGCAACCGTAAAAGTTATTTAAACTTTGTCGGGATTGCTAAAATTTCCGTACATTGATCCATTTATTAAATCAATATAGCCGTCAATTGTACTATCCAGAGAAAATAATAATTAAGACGTTTTTACATTTATTCACCTTACAACTACTAATTTTTAGTATTGGGGAAACAAATTATTTATATTCAACCATTACTCAACATGCAACAATTTAATCGTTCATTTTGTTTACCCCACTAAAAAGCATTATCAATCCCCCTACAACGATTAACAACGCTACAATTCCTAATAGGGCATCTAATTTACTGGTATCCATTTTTTTGTTTACTTTAGGGCATTAATAAATCTGCACCACCCCTGCTGGGTAAAAATATAGATGGGGTATTGGTATTATCGGTAAGATTTTCGTTTTCTGATGGGTTTATCACTTCTTCGGATTGGGAGGAAGGAGGTTGATAAATACTTACTAAGGTATCTACTAATTGATTTCTTTGTTCTCTACTTAGGCTTTTTATCAATTCTCGATCTTCATTAAAAGGATTTTGAGTTAGGGTATTAAAACCGGGATAACTTCCTTCTCTGATCATTTCGTTATAACCTAGATAGTCCGCAAGGGTAAGTTTCCAGTCTAGGCGAAAAATAGTGGGTCGAGATTTGACAAATTCATGGTACCGAATTAAACGGCTTATGAGGGTATGGTGGGATGCTATCTCTCCAGTATTGCTAGAAATATATTGATTATTTTTTGGTATGTCAGGCATTTGCTCATATATTTCTTGAGCGATGGTTTCTGGGGTTCGTCTTTGGGCGTAGGCTGGTGCTTCCCATGATATGTTAATGGTTTTTTGTCCTATGACTATTTCTGCGTGGGAAAAGTAAACCCAAGAGAAGGTTATAAGTGCGATCGCCACATAACCCCAATTTTTAAATAAAAACCTAATCAAAGTACCATCCAAATCAATTTTTAGACGGTACGAGCTAAAAACATCAAAGAATTTTTTGAATAACCTAGTCATCACTAATAATTTCAGGTTGAGTAAGTTCGTCAGACATTTCAATGATAGCCCTTAAAACAGGCTTCATAATTTCTTCCACATTCTCAAAATCTTCAAAACGTCTTTGTTTCGCCCTTTTTGCCACTTGTACAGTAATTTTGTAACGATTAGAAGCCGCCTCCATTAACTCGTCACTACGAAACATAATCTGTCCTGAGTCAAAATTATTTTTTAACATTCTTTGTTTTTATAGTTTTCTGAAAAAAACGCAGCAGTAACAATTCTATCAACTTTTGGTAAAGCTCACCATCCCCTAGATATAAAAAAGCCCGTTACATACAGAAGATGATAACGGGAAAACTAGGTTTTTTATAAAAAAAGTAGTATCTTAGTAATATTATTCCGCATCCTTACGTCCGGGATTACGGGCAGGATCTCCAGAAAGAAAACCAAAGATAAATAGTAAAATGAAGGAAGCCACAACTATATTTACAACAATTTTTAAAGTTAGCATTTTATTTTCTCCTAGATATTTATAAGCATTATTATATTTTACACCCGTTTAAGATTTTCTTGAACTCCAAACCAATATCCTTTTCCATAAATAGTGTGAATAAGGGCCTTTTCTCCCTTGGTTTCAATCTTCCTCCTCAATAACCTAATCACCGCAGCGACAACATTACTGCTAGGTGCTTGATCTTCTGACCATAGATATTGGTATATTTGTTCTTGGGTAACTAACTGATTGGAATGTAACAAAAAAAACTCTAATAACTTGAGTTCTTTTTCTGAAAGTTTAAGCAACCTACCATGACGATATGCCAACTTACTTTCTAAATCCAATTCTAAATCATCCATAACCAATATTTTTTTGCTAGTCTCTTCCTCGGGAGGCTCGATTTTTTGACTTCTTCTTAATAAAGCCCTTACCCTAGCCAACAACTCGCGCAACTCAAACGGTTTTATCAGATAATCATCGGCCCCTGCATCCAACCCCAAAACTCGGTCATCCAAAGTATCTTTTGCTGTTAAAAATAATACAGGGGTATCTGCCAAAGTTTTGGGCATATCATCAGTGGCAGATATGTTTTTAAAACGACGCAAAGATTGACAGATACTCAACCCTGTTTTGTGAGGTAACATCCAATCAAGAATTAAAAGATCAAAACCATGATTCATTGTCAAATTCCATCCTTGATTACCGTCATAGGCAACCTCTACCTGATAACCTTCCTTATGCAAGACATGGGCAAGACTATCGGCTAATTGTATCTCGTCTTCGACTAATAATATTTTGATTGACATAGAGATAAATCCCGTTAAGTGATCTTGAAAATAGAAACAATACTATGGAGTAATAAAATAAAATATTATCGATAAATTTAATAATTTTAGACCGCAATAATTATTACCTCTTGTCAAAGATAATTTCTCCACAAGAAAAGAATAAACTATAAAGAAGAAAAACAAATTTAAAAATAAAAATATCTGCTTCTAGTTTTACATGGGTGATTCTAAATGAGAATAAAGTGATCAAATCGTGGTATCCTTTATGGTACAAATAAATATCAATATAAATATTAGCAAAACTAATTATGTCTCCTTCCCAATTTTCTTCTGAAAGTGGGCAATATGACGATAAAGAAATTGTAATCATTCATGATGATCAAGGACAGTTTCTGGAATGTTATGTTGAAAACGAAATTAACTACCAAGGTAATAAATACCTTCTCTTAACGCCCGTTGATAATACCATCGTCATTTTGACCGATGATATGGTTGACGAGGATGATTCTGATTATAGCGAAACTGTCATTGTGGAAGATGATGACGAAATCGATGCTATTTTTGATGATGCTAAGGCTGTTTTGGGTGAACTCAATTTATCATTAAAGCGCACAGGCATTACCCTTACCGCTGGTGGGGATTTACCCCCAGAGGATGATGAGAATATCATTCGTTTAGAATTAGATGATGATGATGATGGGTTAGAGGTAGAAGAATTACAGTTTTTAGCAAGTTTTTATAGTTTAGAGCAAAGATATGATATTTGTACTCCCCTTGCTCCTATTCTTTTTATTGGGGAGCAAAATTCCTCTGGAAAAATAAGTTTATTTAATCCTGAAAAACCAGAATTACAAGGAATTATTGGAGAGTTATTATCAGATTTGGATGAGAGTAATTGAAGTTAATAGCCATTAATCTCGTTGCTGTTTTTTCAGCAAAACAAAGCACCAAATACCTAATTTTAATCAAATTTACAAGGACGATCCAAGGCCTGATTTAGTAATCTAATATATTCATAATTTTCGATAATATAAGAACCAAATCGGGCTAGATGGGGATTTTGCATTTGAGCATCAAATAATAAAAAATGGCGAGAGCGTAAATGTTCTACTAATTTAACCATCGCTACCTTAGAGCCATCTGGAATATTATAAAACATTGACTCACCAATAAAAGCACCTTTGATGACAATGCCCAAAATTCCCCCGGCTAGTTTATCTCCCTGCCAAGTTTCGAAACTGTAAGCCCATCCTGCATGATTAAGTTTAAGATATATTTCAATTAGATCATGAGAAATCCAAGTGGTTTCTCGATTGGCACATCCTAGGCACACCCCCAAAAAATCTTTATTAATGGCTACGGAAAACTTATTTTGGTTCAAAACTCGTTTTAAGGATTTTGGATGGCGAAAACGCTCGTCTAGGGGGATTAGGGTGCGCTCGTTGCTCGAATACCACCCCAAGTTATCGTAATCATCAGCCATCAAAAAATTACCGTGGGCATAGCCTTGAATAATGGAGGCAATATCTATCATAAGGATGGGAAATCTTTATATAATCATTATTAAGACAACTTATCTATAGTAATATTTAATCATGTCTCAACCCATTCCTCCCATAGTTTTACCTCCCCTTGAAAACGTTGAAGTCGAAGCCAATTGGCTACGGCAAAATCTTCATCAGTGGTTAAATGAGGAATTTTTGCCCGAGGCGATTAATGAAACCATTGCCTATCGTGCCTCCCAAATTTTTATCCGCCATCGTCTTGAGGGAGAAAACGATTTAGGCTCTTTAGTCATTGCCATTGTTACTGAGATGCAGTCTTTTGATTTTCAGAAAAGTTTTTACAGTGAATTTGCGATCGCCAATGCGGTGAGTGATTTAATTCTCAAAAGTTTAGGCATAGACACTTGTTGCGGAAATAATTAGATTTTATCGTAAAAGATATGTTGACAATATCAACTATCTTTTTTTTGTAAAATAGCGGTTAAATAAACGAGATTTCCCTCCGCAAAACCATTATAAATTTTACTATTTTTTACTCCTGCAAATTCAGAAAAAGTGTGACGTAAAATTGTAGGTACATTTTTATTTATTTTATCCCTTTTGAGTTCATCAATTAATTCTAAAGCCTTAATAACATTGGTCGTAATGTTCTCTTTTTTTAATAAAATTAAATCAGATTTACTCAAACTTGCTTCTAATTTTTTTAAGTCATTTATGGGACGTAAATCAGCCCATGAGAAAAGACCATTAGGTTTTAACACCCGATGAACTTCTGCTAAAAATTTATCCATTGAACCATAACAATGGGAAGATTCTACATTCAAAATAATATCAAAAAAATTGTCAGCAAAAGGCAGGTTTTCGCTATCCCCCGTTTGATAGGATAAATTTGGTAACTGGTATAGTTGTTTTGATAAAGCAATATTTTCTTGAGAAATATCAATGCCGATAATTTCCTGTGGAGATAAATATTTGGCAATAAAAAAACTACCACCACCTCTTCCTGAACCAATTTCCAATACTTTTTTATTTTTTAGGTCAGTAATACTAGATACTTTTTGATACAGTTGGATGAAATATTTGTTTTGACTTTCTTCTGCAGATAAGTTGAGAGGTTTTAACTGATTGTTAATATCAGCAAAGCCATAATTCATAAATTCCCAATCTTTTTTTTGATAGGATTTGGCTAAAAAGTCATACCATAACCGCCATAATTTTCTTTTAATTTTGGGAGAGGTTACTGTTAAAAATATGAACAAGTTTTCGAGCATCTGTTTTCAAACAATAGTTAATTAGATATAAGGTTGATCATCAAAATTAACATTTAATTTTATCTAAAAATCAATCAATAATATTGGTTACTGTCGTCATAATCATAGTGGGGTCGTTTTTGAGGTGTTATTTTATGAGCCTAAAACAGTTAAAAGTCCTTGATTACCGTCAATTTCGACCATTTGCCCGAGGGGTAAACAAGCATTTACCCCATCGTGACCAAAGGGTAAATCGCTTACGATGGGAATGTTTAAATCCCCCAGTCTGTCTTGTAAAACTTCCTCCACTGTCCAACTAGGAATATTATCTGGCACTTCTGCACCGCTAAAACGTCCTAGGGCAATGCCTTTTATCTGGTTTAAAACTCCCATGAGTCGCCATTGGGTTAACATTCTATCGATGCGATAGGGGGCTTCTCCTACGTCTTCAAGGGCTAAAATAACTCCATCAAAATCAGGACATAGGGGCGTAGCGAGGATGTTGGTGGCGACGGTTAAGTTGCCGACTAATAACCTGCCTGTTTGTTTGCCACCGCCCCATCCTTTACCTTGGAGGGGAGGGAGTTTTTTTCCTTGTAGGTAGTTAAATATTCTTTGTAGTGACCATGAAGGTTCTTGTGCTATGGTGGTCAATACGGGGCCATGAAGTGCTGTGATATTTTCTTGGTAAAGACTCCATAGCAGGGTGGTTATATCGGAAAAGCCAATGAGCCATTTGGGGGTTAGTTGAGGTTGCCATTGCCATTTTTCTAATAGTCTGGCGCCGCCATAACCGCCTCTTACACAAATTATGGCTTTATATTCTGGCTCTGTCCATGCTTTGTGTAGGGCTTTTCTCCTTGTCTCATCGTTTCCTGCTAGGTAGCCATCTTGGCCTTGATAATTTTCTTCTATGTCTATGTGATAGCCTTGGTTTTCCCAAATTTTTAGTCCTGCCCAGAATTTCTCTTTTTCTTTTTCTCTTAATGTACCACAAGGGGCGATCGCCATTAATCGATCATTAACTTGTAAAGGAGGAGGCAATAACATATAAAAAATTACTTAGATTAAATATTAATAATTGTTAACAATTATTTGTTAATTGTCAATTGTAAAGAAATATAGCAAAATATTAATCTTCTTGACAAAAAAATATGATCATTAAAATACAATGTTATCTTAGATACTTAATAAGAAAAAGCAATTTTATAACCATGAATAGACCTCAAGAAAAAGACTTATTAAGTGCAGGATTAACCGCCGCAATTGGAGCAGGAATTATTACATCATACGCTGTCAGCCAAGGACAAAATCCGTTGATTGCCACCGCTATTACTATTTTTTCTGCGGTATGTGCAGTTATTTGTCATCAAGCTGACTTAATTTAATTTGATTTTTTTTTATTAATTAATAATGCTTAATTTAGTTTATCAAAAATCAAAAATACTTAATCTAAAATATAAAAAATCAAGTCTCTTTAAAACAAAAAAATAATCCCTTTTAAAAAAAGATAACTTTTTAACCTGTAAAAAAGAGACTTTTTCCCCAAAAACCAAAAAACTTTCGGCAAAAACAATCCTCAGAAATCATTGCCAAGATTGCCATAACCCAAACTGGATATTACAATATAACTTATATATTGGGGCTAACCGTGCTATGAAAGACCACCGCCCAATGAAATAAATTATATAGATTAAAAATCAGGAGGTTTTTTAAATGTCCACTCAGGTTATCAATAAACCAGATACGAAATCTGATACCAAACGCAGACACGATCCAGGGTATAGAGTTCTACTTCACAACGACAACTATAACACCATGGAATATGTCGTTCAAGTATTAATGGAAACAGTTTCCTTGAGTGAACCCCAAGCTGTTAGTGTGATGATGGAAACCCATCAAAACGGTATTGGTTTAGTCACAACTTGCGCCCTAGAACATGCTGAGTTTTATTGTGAAAGCCTTAAAAGTCGTGGTTTGACTAGCACTATCGAACCAGCAGAATAGAGTTTTATAGAAAAATCACTTAAAATCAATTTTAAGTGTTAAATAATTAATTTTAATTGACATTCCCTCAAAAAAAATAACCTCATCAGATGGATGTTTAACAAAGTTATTTAAGGAAAACCTTTTTTACTCACCAACAAAATAAATAAACTGCGATATAATTTAATCTAATTTAAAGATTACTGCAGAATTATAACTATTTTTGACTTGTTATTAAAGAAAATTCATACTTACCCTATTTTGGCAAGGCTGGGGATTTTTATCCTCACCTTGTTATTTGTTTGGTTGCCCTTTGCCGCCCCTGTATATCTTACTTTACAAAATCAAGATCCTAACCTAACCACTATTATCACCATGGCAATGTTATTTATTGCCTTTTTAGTATTGGTTAAATTTTGGGGGAAATATATTTACGGTAATAATCACATTTTCCGCACCTATGGTTTAGTTAACACCCCCAGAAATTTTTTGTATCTAATCCGTGGTTTATTAATTAGTTTTGGTATAACTTGGTTGTTGTTTGGGGTGGAGGCATTATTTGGCTGGGTAACTTTTCAGGCACCGAGTATTAATATTGTGTCTTTGCTGATAGAGGGTTTTATTAGTGCCATTCTTATCAGTTTTGCCGAAGAATTATTTTTTCGGGGATGGTTATTAACGGAATTAGAAAGAGATTTTTCCCCATCCACTTGTACAGGAATTAATGGATTGGTTTTTGCTGTTTTACATTTTATTAAACCCCTAGAAGAAATTATCCGCACCATTGTTACTTTTCCTGCCTTGGTAGTATTAGGTGTCTCCTTGGTATGGGCAAAGCGTAATCATAAAAATATGTTGGGTATTTGTATTGGTTATCACGGGGGTTTTGTGTGGGGTTATTATGTGCTGAATGTGGGGGAAATGTTGACCTATACTGATGTTGTACCCCAATGGATTACAGGCATTGATCAAAATCCTATTGCTGGATTGATGGGTTTAGGGTTTTTAAGTGTTTTTGCCCTGTTTAATTTTCCCAGAAAAAAAGCGGAGAAGGATAATCATGGATAACTTAATGTTACTAAAATTAGTTACTGCCATGGTTTTGGGGTCAATTTTGGGTTTAGAAAGGGAGTTACGCCAAAAACCTGGGGGGGTGAAAACCAATGGTTTGGTTTCTTTGGCTTCCTGTGCTTTTGTTTTAATTGTAGAACAAGTTGATCCTTCGGAAACCGCAAGGGTGATTACGGGGATTATTCAGGGGGTAGGTTTTATTGGTGGTGGTTTAATTTTGAAGGCGGGTAATAATGCGAAGGGATTGACAGGCGCTGCGGAGATATGGATTTCGGCGGGGGTTGGTTTGGCTTGTGCGGTGGGTTTATGGCGTTTGGCGATAACTATATTGTTGTTATGTCTTGTTTTGTTGAAGGTGATGAAAATGTATTTTCGTAGTTTTAATAATCACTGAAAGCAATTTCTGGATTGGTTGGAAGGTAGGGAGTAATGGCTTGATTTGATCAGGTTTCGAGTTATTTAAAATTCCTAGGGGCGATCGCCCTTACTCGTATAATAGAATAATTGAGTTACTGAGAAAATCAGCAAAAAAGAAAAAAGTCACTGTATATGTTACCACCATTAACAAAAGAAACCATCTGGGACATTTTAAACAAAAAAATAGACGATCGCACCTGCAACGAATTAATATGGCATTATCTAGGTTATAGATATAATGCAGAAACCGACACATGGGATAACTCAGAAGTAGAAGAATCGTGGCGCACAGAATACCCTCAACCCCCTGATTTTATCGCCAATCGCCCCCCCAATGTAAAATTAACTCGCTCAATTCCTAAAGAAAATAAGCAACTCCTCAAAGAAGACTTAGGATTTCAAGGTTACAAAATCGGCGAATTTAGCCCCCTCGAAACCCGTCGCGCCACCATGGCAAATTGGTTATTAAATTACATGAAAATTAACGATTTAGGGTAACCTGAGTTCGGGATAACATTTTCTAGTTAAGGTAGGCAATAGGGAATGGGCAATGGGCAATAGTGAGGTGAATATTTTTCACCATTTCTGGGTGTTATTTAGCAATTTGAAAACCGCCGTAAACTTTTCACCATCAAACCTGACACTAGATGATACTCATAATTATTATCCCGAATTGAGGTTACGGTAAAAAATTAGCCCCTCGCCTTTTGGGAGAGGGGTTGGAGTGAGGGAAAATTAATTTTTATGACAGAGATAAAGTTGGGAGAAAAAAAATTAGACAAAAAATCATAAATCGATATAATCACCATTGCCTATTCCCTATTCCCCATTGCCTTTCTTAAGATTTAGGCTTAAAAGTAGAAGCAACGTGTAACTCTTTAAGTTGCTTATTGTCCACCATCGAAGGTGCTTCCGTTAACAAACAACTAGCCTGTTGAGTTTTGGGGAAAGCGATAACATCCCGAATAGAATCCTCTTTTGCCAATAACATTACCAGACGATCTAAACCGTAGGCAATACCACCATGGGGAGGAGTACCATATTCAAAGGCTTCGAGGAGAAAACCGAATTTTTCTTGGGCTTCTTCCATGGATAAACCAATGGTTTTAAATACTTTCTCCTGTACTTCCCTTTGGTAAATCCTCAGACTACCCCCGCCGATTTCAATGCCGTTTAAAACTAAGTCATAAGCCAAAGCCCTAGCAGTGGCTAAGTCGTCCAAATCTTCGGGATTGGGGGCGGTAAAGGGATGGTGTAAGGCTTCGTAACGGTTTTCATCAGCATTCCATTCCACCATAGGAAACTCGGTAATCCAAACGAGATTAATTTTATCCTCATCAATTAAGCCCAATTGTTCCCCTATTACTAAGCGTAAACGATCTAGGGATTTATTGACCGTGGGAGTATCCCCTGCCCCAAAGAGGAGAAGATGCCCTGGTTTTGCCCCTGTGCGGGTGAGTAATTCTTGTTTTTGCTCTTCACTGAGGTTATCTTTGATGGCGCCGATGGTATCAATTTCGCCGTTGTCTCTCACTCGAATGTAGGCGATACCTTTTGCCCCTGCGATGGTGGCTTCGGTGAATAAGTCTCCTCCCGGCTTAATTCTGACGTTGGAAATTTTGTCGTTGCCTTCGGGGATGGGTAATACTTTGACGATACCGCCGTTTTTAATTGCCCCAGAAAATACTTTGAATCCTGAATTTTCCATGATGTCAGAAACATCTACCAATTCTAACCCAAAACGGGTATCAGGGCGATCGCACCCATACTTATCCATCGATTCTGCGTAGGTTAGACGGGGGAAGGGGCGGGGTAAATCAATATTTTTGACAGTTTTAAAGATATGACAGATTAAAGCCTCGTTAAGCTCAATTATCTCATCTTCGCTCATAAAACTCATCTCCATATCAAGCTGAGTAAATTCGGGCTGTCTATCGGCTCTCAAATCCTCATCACGGAAACAACGGGCAATTTGATAATAACGGTCAAATCCCGACACCATCAACAACTGTTTAAACAATTGGGGAGACTGGGGTAGGGCATACCATTGTCCTTCGTTTACCCGAGAAGGTACTAGATAATCCCTCGCCCCTTCGGGGGTGGATTTAGTTAGCACGGGGGTTTCGATTTCCATAAAGTTTTCTTGATCTTCGAGGAATCGGCGCATGGCTTTTACTACCTGATGACGCAGGGTTAAGTTGTTGGTCATGCGGTGTCTTCTCAAATCCAAGTAACGATATTTAAGTCTTAAATCTTCCCTAAGATTTTCTTCTTCGGTGGATACTTGGAAGGGTAGTTGTTTACCAACGGCGTTTAAAATCTCAATTTCGGTGGCATAGATTTCGATTTCCCCCGTGGGTAATTTGGGGTTAAGGGATTCGGGAGGACGTTGGCTGACGGTGCCAGTGATTCTAACTACATATTCGTTACGCAAAGTATCTGCATTTTGGTATGATTGAGGGGTACGTTGGGGATCACTGACTATTTGCACAACCCCAGTGCGATCGCGCAGGTCAATAAAGATTACGCCACCATGATCCCGACGACGATCAACCCAACCGCAAACAGTGATAGCTTTATCAATATGTTCTCGGCGTACTTCGCCACAATAATTAGTTCTCATAATTTTTTTATATAAATGTCAATATCGTAACTAAGGTTAAAATAATAAATTTTTAAGAGCAGAAAATATTTTTTGCATTAAATAGACAATAATCTCTAAACTCTTGTTTTACAATTACCCTGACAAACCTACCATCATACTAAAATTTTGTCTTTAATGGCAGGGAAAAATCAGATTTTATTTGGTTTGCCAAAATTCGATCTTGAATTGTTTTCTGATACTTCCCTAGCAAAGGGGTAAAAAATTCCGATAAAATAACCTAAAAGCAATAATCGAAGTAAATTATCATGACTTCCACATCCGAAGTTAATAACCCCAGCACCTTGGAAAGTGTTATTAAATTATTACGTTGGGATAAACCAGCAGGACGACTAATTTTAATGATTCCTGCCCTCTGGGCGGTATTTTTGGCAGGGGAAGGAAAACCGCCTTTTAGTTTAGTATTCATCGTCATCTTGGGAAGCCTTGCCACCAGCGCCGCAGGGTGTGTTATTAATGATTTATGGGATCGTAACATTGATAATAAGGTAGAAAGAACCAAAAAACGTCCCCTAGCTTCTCGGGCTTTGTCGGTGAGGGTGGGTATTGTGGTTTTTATTGTTTCCCTCGGTTGTGCGGCAGGATTGGCTTTTTTTCTCAATTCTCTTAGTTTTTGGTTGTGTGTCGCTTCTGTACCCGTGATTGTTTGTTATCCCCTTGCTAAAAGGGTTTTCCCTGTTCCTCAATTGGTTTTGTCCATTGCTTGGGGTTTTGCGGTACTAATTAGCTGGAGTGCGGTAACGGGAGGTTTGAGCGCTAATGCTTGGATTTTGTGGGCGGCAACGGTATTATGGACTTTGGGATTCGATACGGTTTATGCTATGTCCGATAAAGAGGATGATTTGAAGGTGGGTATCAATTCTAGTGCGATCTTTTTTGGGGATTTTGTGGCAGATGCAGTGGGGTTATTTTTCGCTCTGACTGCTGGTTTATTTGCTTATCTTGGTACTATAAATGGTTTTTCCTTTCTTTTTGGGGTGGCATGGGCGATCGCCGTTATTCTCTGGGTAGGGCAGTATATTGAGTTAAGAAAACCCAATGCTGATTCTATTAATTATGGTGGTATTTTTGGGCAAAATGTAACCATTGGTTTTATTTTATTGTTGGGTATTTTTGTAGGCATTCGTTAGGGATAAAAAAGCATTGAGTCAAGAAAATTGGTTGGGTTTGATGATTGGTAATTCCCGTTTACACTGGGCATATTTTGCCGATAATCAATTACAAAAAACTTGGAATACCCTCAAAGGTGATTCTTTAAGAGAATTAGAGGATATTATTCCCCCAGACATCAAAAATTATTTAACTCCAGAAATCCCCCTTTATGTGGCTTCAGTGGTGCCTTCTGCCACTCGTTTGTATCTGCAATTACCCCAAACTACTATTATTGATGTTCAAGCCATTCCCCTCCAAGGTATCTATAAAACCATGGGGTGCGATCGCACTTTAGCCCTTTGGGGAGGGGGTTGTAGGTACAAATTTCCCTGTCTCGTCATTGATAGTGGCACGGCATTAACCTTTACAGGAGCCAATGAAAATAGGGAATTAGTAGGAGGTGCCATTTTACCAGGAGTAAAATTACAAATGGAAACCCTTTTTTTTAACACCGCCGCCCTACCCGAAGTAGAAGTATTGGAAAAATTTGTCCCCCGTTGGGCAAAAGACACCCCCAATGCTATCCAAAGTGGTGTAATTTATACCATCCTTGGAGGTATCAAGGGATTTATCGATGATTGGTTAGATAAATATCCTTCCTCATCCATCATTTTGACGGGAGGGGATACATTTTTATTAAAACAATATTTCCAAAAAATTTATCCTCTTTTAGCAGAGCAAATTATCTTTGATTCTGATCTAATTTTTTATGGTATGAAAGAGTATAAAAATATTATCAAAAAAAGTTAATAAACATTGCACGATTTCATAGTAATAAATATTATATTTGATAAATAAAATTTTTGATCAAAGAAAATTTGTCTATAATTTTAGTACAGATAAACATCAATGGTACTTCTTGAAAGTTCAATAATTTTTGACCTTAATATCTCTGGTTGATGCACTTTTACCTGACCACCAAAACCTAATATCCAACGAATGAAATCAAAATCATTTAATGACCATGTAGGTAATGTCACTTGAAAACGATAAGGCTTGTTATTATCAGGGCTTTTATCTAAACTAAATACAGAGGAATTATAACCACCAAAAGAAGGTTTAGTCATTTTCATTTGTGTAGGGGAAAATCTTTTTGTACCTTCAGCAATAAATTTAAAAATATCCTCACTAAACCATAATTCTATTTTTACTTGTGCATTTTTTTTCTGCTTACTTAAAAAGAGTTTTTGTTGATGACTATCATCTCCAAGATAGATACCATAACTGGCTGATAATAGTTTATTTAAGCGATTTAAGGCTTTTGTTTGTTGAGTGGTGGTTTGAGTTTCTGACATTTCTTTTTCGATATAAAGCCTATCTAAACGCTCAAAACGCAATAATTTGTCTTTTTCTCCTCCTTGGTGTTGAAAACCGAGATACCATGCAAAGTTATAAAACACTATCTGTAATAACCAAGCGTCAAAACCTCCGTTTGTCTCTCCTTCATATTTAGCACGATTGGCAAATTTATTCAGTCTGACCAATTTTCTTTGTTCAATTAAATTTTGTAACCTTTCGGTTTGATTACTCAGGGTTTTTGAGTCTAAGCTGTCAGTATCTATCATAGACCTATTGGCGATCGCCCTTACGGGATAAATATAATTATCATCAAAATGGGCTAATCTCATCTTACGCTCAAACTCATGATATAAATTAAGAGCAAGAGGATCATCAATATTTTTGGCTTGGGTTTGTAATAGACGAAAAGTATCAATTAACTCCTGTGGAGAAAGAATACCTGTGCCAAGAAAGTAACCATTACGCATAGTATTAGGTAAAATTTGATAGGGTTTAAGGATGTATTCAATATCTTTACGCAGTAAATCTCGTCTTGCTTTAAGATGTTTGATATGACATTTTTCCTGTGCCATTAAATGCACTGTTAAATTAGTCAAATGTCCTGATAAACTAGATTTTGTGGGATCATCTTTATATTGAGATTGAGGAAAATATCGATTCAAATACTCTGCTTCTACTGTAGGTAAAAAAGGATGATGGAGAATTGTTTTAATAGTATTTAAAATTCTCTCAAAAGTATATTTATCAGAAGCATAATGGGTTACCATATCTTGATCAATGATGATAGTTTCCTCGTATTTATTATCTTTTTCTCCACCATTGACTAAACCATAATTTTGCAGAAATTTTAAATCCTCAGCAATGGCTAATTTATCAGCATAAATATGAGCTTTTAATTTTGCCATGATAGCTGTTATTTCACTGATAGAATCCTCAAAAGAAAGTAATTCCCCGAAAATATCTTCGATGATTTGAGGGTAGGCATATTGTAAATTTCCCAACTCAGGATAAGAAGCGAGGAGAGAAATAAGGTGTAAGAGGCGATCGAAATCCATTAACCGAGAATAACGATGGAGGGTAATATTATCTACATTAGTGCGATTATGCCTATTGATAATCCGACGATTTAACGAGTCTAATTTCTTGGTAATAAAAGATAACTTGTATGGAGTATCGGCTTTAACTTCGTATATATGAATAAAACCCTCTGCCACATGAGGAGGAAACCTCCTCAAAGACTCTGCCATGTCATCGATAACATATTCTGGCACTTGTCTATCCCTTTCTCTATTACGCCTTTTACAAATATCCACATCAGGATTGAGATACCATGCCACCCAATCAATTTTACCAACCCTTTCTCGTACTTTATTTAAAAAATCAACTCTCCATGGTCTTTTTGTATTAGTCGCATCATAAATTATTGGCAAATTTTTGTCATAGGCTTGTTTAATTTGCTCAATAACTTTTTGCTCTATTTCCTGCCAATTTCCCTGTATTATTTCATCTCCATAAAGTTCCTCTCGAATGGTGTCAGTGGAAATAATTTGACCCAGAGAATATTGGCTTAATAATTTAGCAAAAGTCGATTTTCCCGAAGCTGGTACACCGATTAAAAAGTGACATAACATATGCAATTAATATTTATTAGCAAAGATTTTAAGATTATGTAGAATAATTTTATTTAAATCATCAAAAGGATTATTATCAGGCATTTTAGTTAATTGTTGTAAAATTTTAAACATTGCTCTATCTAAATGTTCTGGTTTTTCAATATTTCTAATACCAGTCATTTCATGGATAAACAAATTTCGGTCTTTCACATATCCATCCAATAAATTTACTCTTTTTATTAATTCTGGTTTATGATAATCACCATATTGTAAAACCCTCATCATTAGGGGAATATTTAAAAATTTTAGATTTGGGTATTCTTTTTCAAGTATTGATTGTAATCTTCCATTATCAAAATTTTTTATCTTATTAATAATATCCTTTTGAATATCTGACCATCTTTTACTTGCCCATTGAGACTCATCCCCAAATTGTTTAATTAGTAAATATTTTAATAAATTCTCATGAAAAGCCACTAACCAGACCAAAAAATCGGCATATTCTTTTTGTTTTAATTTAACACTAGCTTTAAAATAAACTTCTTTAATCAAGGCAAGTAAGTTTTTTTTCTTAATTCCCCAAGTTCATTAGCTAAATTTTTCATAACCTTATCATCATGTTTATTAACAAGGCTATAAGCGTCATCAAAATTAAAAGATAGTCTCAACTTTCCATAATTAATGGCATCCTCAATTTTAGGATGATATAAGCTACTATTTTTAATAGTTAATAAAGCAGAACTGTAATTATAATTTTTAATTTGCTTGGAAATAATTTGTAAATCAAATTCCTTTTTAAGACTATTTAAATTAGTAGGAAAAACTCGCTCTTGATTGGATTTTAATTGATAGGGATTTCTAACTTGCCATACATTGCTATGGGGTGCATAACCTGCACTTTGCAAGATAGCCCAAGTGGATTTCATTACAGGGGTACCAGAAGAGGCATTAAATGCTAATGTATCTCCTTTTTGTTGTAATTTGTGAGCTATATTCAGAGCTTTTTTTGCTTCTTGTATGGCTAAGGTTAAATTAACGGGATCATCTGATAATTCATTCCTAACGGGAATTAGTTGTATAGCATCACAAGAGTAGTTTTCTCGTATCCACTCTCTGGTTAATTCTGCTTCTGTGGATGTGCCTTGGGTATGTAATAAAATGGCATTTTTGATGGTTTGATTTTGTTGCGATAATTCTTTGATGAGAGTAACAATTGATCCTTCTTCTTGGTTTTTTTGTGGAAAAGGATCTTGTTTCCCCACAAAAGATAGTAATATTATTGCCATATTTTTGTGTTAATTAATTTGAAAATATTGACCCCTAAATTATGTAATTAGAGGGGCTTTTTATAATTACCAAAGTTGTTTAAATTCGCTTACATTAGAGCGTAAATATTGGATAAATTCCCGAGTTTCTCGGCTATTATCAGGGAAAATGGTTAACAACTCTACATACTGCTCACCTTGGTGGGGGTACATTCTATGCCAGATTCTACCTATATGTCCCATTCTTCCTGTTAGGATGGAGCGTTTGATAGTTTTATTACCTTGATAATTGCCATGGAAAAAATGAATTGCTCGACTATCATCTTCATGCTCAGCAATTCTTCCCCATACTTGTACATTACCTTTTTTAAAGCTCTCTCGCCAATTTGCACCTTGGGGATTTAAGCGTTTTTGATGATCCGTAACCCAATTTTTCATATTCTCGTGAATACTATTAAGGAATGTTCTAACGTCATCGAGATTATTTATAGAAACTCGTAAATTTTCTGATTCTTCTAATATTTGCCAATGACAACCAATCATGGGTTTTCTGCCACTATTTATATAGTCATAAAAAAATAGATAATGTTCAGCCCTGCGCCATGATTTACCAAAGCCCCCTAATAACAAACTAAATTTAATTAAGTCAGTTAAGAAATTTGTTAGTTTTTCACTTCTTTTTTGACTAATATTTTTCATGCGAATAATATTTAGTTGTCCTTTATTGAGTTCATAAAAAGGCATTTTAACGGTGCTATGATGGTTTGGTCTATATGTGCAATCATAAACATCTAAATCAATGGCATCAAAAACGATGCCTAATTCTCCCACTATTGCCCCGTTTTTCCCAGCAAATCCTCCCCAAAGTTGTTTGGTGATGGCTTCGGCAGTGTTGGCATCGGTGACACCGCCAAGGAGTCTGAGGGTATGCCCCCGTAAGGCGGCTTTAAACATATTGGCTCGAAATTCACCGTTTTTATTAATCAATTGGGAGGCTAATCCTTCACCTTTGAGGTTGACGGTAAGGAGAGAGTTTAATTCGTGACGATTTGTTAATTTTACTTGACCATATCCAGCACTTACCCTTGTACCGAGTCCCTGTGCGATCGCACCTTCCCATATTTGCCAAATTTCGTTCCATTCTCCATCACTTAGGGGCTTTTTGGAAGTAATACCAAAAGTAAATTTAGGCTTGTATAGGGAAATTTGAATAAAAGCTGAATGGTTACCACCATTTTTTACCTGCCAATCCTCTTGGGGATGCACCACATCCACCAATTCCTCAAACATCCATTCCTTGTCAGGATAACCCCCGTGAAAACGTAAAATACCGGGGTGACTTTCTCCATCCTGTTCATAACCACAATATAAAGCGCGTTTATCCTTGGGACAACTACGCCAAAAAGCGCCCTTCATACTCGAACCGGGAAAATAAGGAAATCCCTTCGCACCGATAACAGGGCGAATTACCCCCTCATCTTGCCCACTGTTGGTAATAAAGCGCCATGTAAATTGATATTCCCTTGTTTTTACCTTGTCATGAAATTGGTAATCTTCTTCCTCTAATTTATCTACCCATTCATCTGCCCAGCTTTCTGCATCCTGTACATTTGCCCTTGGTACTAATCTTTGAATTTGACAGCGCCCTGGTAACTGGCTTCTAAACATGAGGGGTACATTGTTATAATTAGGCATTTTTTTTCCTTTAAATAATGGTTATTTTTTTAGTAATCGAATAAGTCCAGCTTGTTCAAAATGACGATCATTTGTTAATGCTTGAGTTAGTCTTTTTTCTCTCATTAAAATAAAACTAGAACAATAAACCAAACTCCAATTTTTATCAGGACGATTTTTGAAAAAATCCCAAGCTAAACTATCTATATATTCATCCACGTGAATTATGTTCACATGGTTAGATATTTTTAAACTATTAATAAACTCAATAATTTTTACTCTTGGAATATGAAGAGGACTTGAGAGGAGAACGCTTAATTCTGAAATAATATAATTAGTGGTAATTAATTTCTTTTTATTCTGAATTATTTGTCTATAAATTTTGACAGCATCCTGATGGTAATTTTGGGAGGAATCTAGTAAATTACCCCATCCTGAAGTATCTACAAAAATGTTAGATATTTGCATTGCATTAATCAATAGACTCCACATGAGAATGTCCTAAATAGTAATCATGATTTTCCAACCAGTCACTATTTTTACTATCAAATGCTCCGATAAATTGCTCGAGAGGATCTTCTTCTGCTTCAAGATTAACTTGATCTAGGTAATTAAGAACAATATTTTCCAAAGTTTCTCCCTGTTTTTTAGCTTTTTTAATAAGTTTTTGATAAATATTTTCAGGGACATTTAGTAGTAACTGATGAGTCATAATAATAATCTTCCATTTATTTGTTTGATGGCGAGGTGATACCCCGCCTTACTTCTATTTATAACGTTGTGTCCACCACACCATGGATTCTGTTAATTGGGTCAAAACTGCGATCGCAACTTTGCGCTGTTCCTGATCAAAATTCCATAACTTATCCGCCATGGCTTTAATTTGTTGAGTATTATTAGCACTAACATTATCGTTAGGTAAATTAACCCCTGCGGTTGCCATAATTTTTACTAACTCTTGCCAAGTATCACGCCAATATTTCGCCTTCGTTTGATCGCTATTTTGTAAGCGAAATTGCTCACCCCAAAAACGTTCCAAACCATAAGAAACCGTCATGCGCATTTTATAACCCTGATTAAGCGCATCACTACCCTTATATTTCAATACTAAATCATGCGCCGCCTGATCTAAATTATATGAATTCCAAGCCATTTTTTTGCTCCAAAATAATAAATTATTGACTTTTATCTCCCCCCTTATTAAGGGGGGGTTAGGGGGGGATCAAATTTTCCTTTACCTTCATTTCAAAGAGAATGCAAAGAAGGGATCAAATTTCCCTCACCCACAGGAGAGGGGAGTGAATCTAAATCCCTATCAACTCCACCGCACAATGTCCAAAACCAATGGACTCCAAACCCCCCAGATAAATCTCCCCCTTAGTGGAATCATCCTCAAAAGGTTGCCATTCCCCCTGATTTTTCTTGATAGCCACAGGAAAAATCATCTGTGTACCTTCTGGCAAAGCCTCAGTGTTGAAGAAAGCACCTTTTACCGCTATTTTCTCATTTTCATCTAGGCGCACCCTGCTCTGACGATACAACGCCATATCGTGAATCATGGCAATTTCATCATCCGCAACTACTACCGCAGGTAACTCCTCCCCAAAAGGAAACCATGGCTTTAAATCCTGTCTGGGATGATCAATGGTGAGAAAACCAAAGTTAAAAAATAGGGTAGGTTGACCATCAACAGTGAGAGGTTTTAATACAGATGAACCACTGTAAACTTGGGGAACAGCATCATCAATACCCGTAATACGTTTGTAACGTTTTAATAATTTAGGACAACTTACCCACACAACGGGTTGCCCAGGGCAAAATACGGGAAGCCAAATAACAGAGGCATATTCAAACTTAACCAGCGATTCCGTGGTGCTGTCGGTAACTCCCGCATCCGCATCATGACCATACCATTGATTGCTGTTATCTTTACCTTTATTTAACAACATTTCTGAGCGAAAACGACCCCGAATGGAACTACCGGGGATAACCCCTGTGAGGGTGAATTGATCTCGGAAAATGAGGTTTAAATTGCCACTTTCTTCCCCTGCGGTGGCGCCTACATGAACAGGTGCTAAAGTTTCGATGATACCGTAAGCCTTATTATACATTTTTAGTTAACTCCATTAATTTCTAAAGGTAAACACAAACCACTACCTACCCTTTTGAGGGAGTAGCCTTCTTTGGGAAACCAATCCTCATCCCAATCCCACCATGATTTATTGAGGGATTCTGACAACACATAAACGCTTCCTGCACTGACGGCATAACGCCCCCTGCCCATTCTTCCCCCTGCACGATAGCGGTAGGGTATAGCCCTATCGGTGAGGATTTTGTCAATTTTGGGAAATGACTCCGCTTCGGGATAGCGACGGGAAAGACGATTTGAACCCCAAACAGCGGAGGAAATAAGCGCAAAGGCTTTGGTAATGGGTTGTTGGAATAGTTGTTGAGTGTGGGTATCAAGGGGGATGCTGTTGATTTCTACGAGGTGATTTTCACCCCCGAAACGATACCAGCCGTCGGGTAATGAATAGGTAGAAAGATACACAAGAGAGGTATCATCATCCATCTGCACGGCGTTTTCGAGAAATAATCCCCCTTCTTCGGTATGTCTTTCATCCAGTCTCATTTTTGGATGTAACATGGGTACAAATTGCCATGGACTTGTTTCGACGGCTTGACTAGCTTTTATTGCTTGGGCAGATTTATTCCACTCACTTATTTTTTGCCATTTATAAGCTGGGGTTAATTCTCTGTTTTGTCGTTGCCATTTTCCTTGTTTTATTTCCCATTCATCGCTTTCTTTTTCATCGATAATTTTTGTCCACGGGATAGGAATATAAAAGTCTTGAATATTATCTTCTTTTGCCCAAAATGGTCCTGCTATGTGCAGTTTATCTACTAAATTTTGTTGACTTTCTATGGCTAAATTTTTATTTGCATTGAAGAATAATCCTGATAAAGTGGCAGGATCTGGGGGAAATTTAGAGCGCGATCGCCCCACAAGATTTTCAGGAGATAAAAAGCCTCCTGCACTACCGTAGAGATACCCTAACGGCTTAATGGTTATTAAATATTTGAACATAATTATTGCCCTTTTAAAAAATTGTTTGTAGTGAAGACTTTAGTCTTTTTTTAAATTGAAATCAAATTATTATTACCCTTTAAAAAAAGTTTGTAGTGAAGAATTTAGTCTTTATTTTTTAAACTCTAAAGAGTTTACTACTAACCTTTAACCGCACAACTGCCATCCTACTTCAATTAAATTATTAACCCAAATATTAAAATTATTTAGATCTTTATCTCCTACTATTTTTTCACGTTTGGTAAAAAGATAATCACCCTTATTCTGAAAATAAATATCTAGTAAAGCCTTACTTAAACTTACATCTTTTTCAGATTTTAAAGAAGGATTAAAACTAATACCATGACGAGCTTTTAATTGAGCTAAATCATTGTAAATATGCGCCCAATTTTCTTGTTTGTCTCTATCTTCATATGCCGACAACAAACCTAGATCATCCCATGGCACAGTCCATTCCACGTATTGACCACTATTGAAGACAATACGCAGAGTGACTCGATTTCTGCCTTTGTTTTTCGAGACTTTTTCCGCCTCTCGACAATGTTGTAAAACATCCCGTTGGGGTACACTTCCAGCTACCCACACAAAGCCCACACTTAGGGTAATATCTTGATCGTGTTTTTGCCATTCTTCCTTAAGATTTGATAGCCATTGCAATGCTTTCTTTTTCAATTCTTGGGAATCATCTACATTTTTTTTCTTACTATAAATAACTCCTAAAAAGTCATCTCCCCCTGCATAAATAATACGACCTAAATCACGGGGAAAATTATTACTTAAATTATCCCCCCATTTACGCATAGCATGACTAAATTTTTCAATTTCTTTTTCTCCATCAGGTTTGGCAAGTAATTCTTGAAGATGATCACCGACTTTGTCACCATCCCCCATAAACCATCCTGTCCATTGCCCAGTAATGTTATTTTGGGGATCTGGTTTTCGGCTTAATTCGCTAAATTTCTCGGGAAAGGGAAGATCCTCTTTAGGAAATTTTTGCGGAATCCCAGTATTAGGTAAAGTGATTAATCTTTTGACTAATTCAGGTATGCTTAATCGTTCGTTTAAGTCTAAAACTTTGCCTTCGGTGGCTTCTTCCGTGCTGTTTTCTAAAACTGCGGATAATTTTTTATAAAAATCATCAATCCGTTGTTTATCTTGAGCTTTATTTAACGTTTTTGGGTTACGATGTCCACTACCTAAACGGTTAAATGCGATCGCATCTGTACCTGTTAAACTAGAACTTTCACCAATCCAATTAATACCAACCCAATCTCGAGATAACTTGTTACTTTCCAAGTCTTCGATGGCGGAAGTGATAGAATCCCCCTGCCCCCAAAAAAATTCCCAGGTGTGGGTAGCCCACATTTCCCAGTCTCTATCCCAAGTGTAAACCACATCAGACACATGGCTTTCAATCCATGCTTTGCACTCCCAGAGGACTTTTTTCCAAGAGTTAAACAAGGTTTCTTTTACCAACTCCTGCGGAAAATCCCCTTTGATTAAAATGCGATTAGGCATTCCTTTTGCCAACTTTGGTAACCCAGGGGAAATAACCTCACACTGATTATCCTTTGCACCATCAACGATTTTTTTGCTTAGATAAGACAAAATCAAAGATGCACCATACAAATCCCTCAGTTTTCGGGATTTTTCAATAAATCCCTGCACTGGAGAAAAGGTAATTGCTGTATAAACTACCATTTCAATTTTTATTAATTTGATACTTTTCAATATAAAACAATTTTTAGGAAAAGTCTCCCACTTTAAGCGAATGTGAATTTTCTTTATATTCCTTTGTTTTTCTTTGCAAAACTAAATATATTCTTATTCGCTTGAAAAAATAATATATATCAAAACTATGGGGTAACTTAGTAATTGTTGAGAGATAAAAGGGAAGGAAGTTGATGGATAACCAAGAGTTTTTGGCAGAAAATAACGAAATAAATAAAGAAATGATTACTATTGAGTCATCCGATTTACATGAAATAGAGGTAGTCCAATCATCTAGCCAAGAAAAACAAACTCCCGAAATTGAGGCTTTAGAAGTAATTGAACAAGAAGAAACAGAGGAAAATATCAAAGAAGTACCTGATTATATAGCCTTAATTAAATGGATTGAAACTAATCCCCGTTATGCCCACTTGGTGGCGAAGGTTGATGGAGAAGGAGAAGTAAAACCAAGTCAACCTGATAATCTATTCATCGAAAAAATAAAAAATAATTTATTCGTCAAAATAATCAAAAATCATTTATTAAGCATCCCCACGGAATATTATGGCAAATCCTATGTCACTGATAAGGTAAGAGATGATGCGGTGGTGGTTTCTCGTCTGATTAATGTTAGTAATTTAATTGATTTTTTTGGCAATAGTCCATTGTGGTTTTTCGCTTTCAAATCTCTTGGCAATGCCCCTGCGTTTTTTATTACTATTGTTATGAATATTATTATTCTTAAATTTAGTAATGATTTATCAACTAATATTAATAGAAGTAACAAAAATTATCATTTAGTCAAAAAAGCGGGGTTATTTTCTGGGTTAGTTATTTTAAATGTCATTCAATCTGTCGCATCGGGCATCGGAGTAGAGTTATTTAATAATCAGGCAAAATTGACGGAGGTAAAAGCCCAAGAAATTGTTGAAGCACAGATGATAATTGAGCAAGAAAATATGGAGTTTTTAAAGAATGCTAATTCTCCTCAATATTTACAGGTAAAAGAACGATGTGAAAAGGGAGAGGCGGAATTAAAT